>CAWAZU010000025.1:0-424246 GCA_963786445.1 uncultured Pseudomonadota bacterium | reverse complement strand
GCATTCCCGCACTTTAAGCTACAGATCGACATCTCTCCTAACCTCGTGCTGAGCCATGACGAGATTGGCGTCTATGGGACACTTGAGGAACTTGGGCACATAATCCAGTCGATGACGTTCCAATCGCTCGGCAGCAGCTATCCCGGTGTCTCGATTGTGCTGCAAGACAATGTAATCCGTGTGTATGACGACCGGCGAAGCCGCCGCCGATCCAGCTTCTGTTCACCGACCTAATCGGACAGCCGACGTGGAGGCAAGCCTATACGATGCAGATCACGACCGTGATGCGAGGCGACATTCGCGTCGGCGATAGTGAAGTTGCCACCGAGCTTCGTTGTCGGCTTCGCTCTCCCTGGCAACCTCATCACGGCGCCAGACGCAAATTCGCAGTATGTCTCAAAGTCGATATTCCAGGGCACCGGGCATGTAAACGCCGCGCGTCATGTCGGCAACTTCCGCGACCCGAACGGCGTATCATGGGCTTCGATCTTCGATTGTGCGTTCGGCGGCAGCACATGAAAGCGGTGGAAATTGTGATCCGCGGCGGCCTGCCCGGCGAGCCTGCGGCGCATGCCTGTGTGCCGGGCACCGATCTGTCCTGGCAGCGGCGCCCGGCCAGACGGAGGCGGCATTCCTGACCCGCGTGCGTGCCGAGGCGGCGGCGGCCGGAGGTGCGACGCTGATTTTCGACGGCCTGCCGGACTGAGGCAGGCGACATAGACACAACCGCACCGTCGCGATGACGGCGCATCTAGTGGAGCGAATCTAACGCTTGGTGCCCTCGTCGGACGGCAGCGATGATTTTGTCTGGATCCTTGGTCCAGCGGAAGGGGCGCGGGTCGTTGTTGGCTTGAGCGACGTATCGGTTGATTGCCGCCTGGAGCGATACGAGCGAGCGGAACACGCCACGTTGAGCCGCGTTTGGTGAGTTTGGCGAAGAAGCCCTCGACGGCGTTCAGCCAAGAGGCGGAAGTTGGCGTGAAATGGAACGTCAAGCGCGGATGGCGGCCGAGCCACTCGATCACCTTGGGATGCTTGTGGGCGGCGTAGTTGTCGAGGATCGCATGGATCAGCTTTCCCGCAGGGACCTCGCGTTCAATGGCGTTGAGGAAGCGGATGAACTCCTGGTGCCGATGACGCTGCATGCACCGTCCGATCACCGGCCCGCCGGCACGTTCAAGGCGGCGAACAGCGTGGTGGTGCCGTTCCGCTTGTAGTCATGCGTCATCGTGCCGCAGCGGCCCTTCTTCATCGGCAGCCCGGGCTGAGTGCGGTCGAGCGCCTGGATCTGGCTCTTTTCGTCGATCGAGAGCACCACGGCGTGCGCCGGCGGGTCGACGTAGAGGCCGACGATATCGCGCAGCTTGTCGGCGAACTGCGGGTCGTTGGACAGCTTGAACTGGCGCATCCGATGCGGCTGAAGGCCATGCGCCCGCCAGATGCGCTGCACCGAGCTGATGCTGATGCCAACCGCCTTGGCCATCGCGGCGCAGTCCAATGCGTCGTCTCGCCCGGCGGCGGCTCGATCGTGAGCGCCACGACGCGTGCGGCGATCTCCGGGGCGAGCGGCGGGATGCGCGACGGGCGCGTCTTGTCGCGCAGCAGCCCGTCCACGCCCTCCTGCATGAAGCGCTCCTGCCAGCGCCAGACGGCGGTCTTGGCCATGCCAGCCTCCCGCATGATCTGCGCCGTGCCGCAGCCTTCGTCGGTCAGCAACACGATCCGTGCCCGCCAGGCGTGCTTCTGCGGGCTGTTGCGATCGACCGCGATGGCGACAAGCCGCTCGCGGTCGGTGGGAGAGACGTCGACGACGACACCGGCGCGCATACCTCCGACTCGCACGTCGCCCCGAGCCGTGGGAATCCCAAAAGGACTCGACCGTTAGATTTCATCCACTAGGATGGAGATACAATGTCCAACCAGTTCGTCTTTTCCAACAACGCCGCGACAACGTTGACATCGGCCGTCAGCTCCGGCTCCACCACCCTGCAAGTCGCGTCCGGCTCAACGTTCCCGGTTCCGGGCGCGGGCCAGCAGTTCGCCATCTTCATGACGGACGCCGCGACGGGGCTTGTGCATGAGGTCATGTACGCCACCGCGAATTCGGCAAACCAGTTCACGGTTGTGCGCGGGCAGGAAGGCACGTCGGCCGCGTCGTGGGCGATCGGCGATATCGTGATGCATGTCGTCACCGGCGGCGCGCAGGCGTCGGCGATCCAAAGCGGGCCAGGCGCGTCGTCGGACTATAGTATTGCGGCGATGGCGGCTCTTGGGATTCCGAACAGCAATCAGCAGAACGTTCTCGTCAGCAGCCTTGCGGTTTCGTCGGCGGAATTTGGGCAATTGCTGCGCGCGACCCTGACCGGCACGACGTTTACCATTCCAGGTACGCTCGGCACCGGGGCCGCGAATTCTCCATTCATCAGCTTCAAGGGATATTCGGACGGGACAACCGTTCTCAGTGCGTCCGGCACGACGTTCGGCGGCGGTCGCTACGACGGGCTTTCTTCGATCACGCTTGAGCCGAACCAAATCCTGACGATTTCGATTGCGCCGGCCGGGAGTTTGCAAGTTGTCGGCGATATCGGCGCCGGCACGTTTGTTTCCAAGGCGCAGGACGCATCCACGAACACGACATGGACGAACGCGGCGAACGGCAACAGCATCTTCGTCAGCGCGACATCGACGCAGACGCTGCCGGCGCCGGCTTCCGTGACCGACATGACCATCGGGTTCATCGCTGCCACCGGCGCAACGGTAACGGTCACCACGCCGAGCGGCGTGTTCGTCGGCGGCAATCTGAGCGGATCGTCGCTGACGTTGCAGCCGGGCCAGTTCTGGTTTGGAAGTTCTGACGGCACGAACTGGCGCGTCATCAGCGCGTCGCCTCCGCTGTTAACGTCTAATGTCTTGGTCGGTATTCAGGTATTGACCAGCTCCGGGGATTTCACGCCAGCCGCCGGAACAAACAAAATCCTGATCGAGATGTGCGGCGGAGCGGGTGCAGGCGGCGGAACGCCAACTGTGTCCGCAGGCCAAGTAGCCGCTGCCGGGGGCGGGGGCGGCGGCGCTTATCTTCTCTGCTGGGTGACTTCGGGTTTTTCCGGCGCGAGTTACAGCGTTGGCGCAGGTGGAACCGGCCTTGACGATGCAGGCGGCGGTGCAGGAACCGAAACCACATTCGCATCCTTGGTCGCTCCCGGCGGCCACGGCGGAAACGCAGGCACGGCGACCAGTGCGGCGGTTGTCGGCCCCGGTGCCACGGCTGGCAGCGCGCCGACGACAACCGGGGCCTCGCTAGTGCTGCTATCGCTTCCGGCGACGGCCGGCGGCGCGGCGATCGTCGTCAACGCCGCGAACACCGGCGCATTGAGCGGCGCGGGTGGAAACACCCCAATCGGCAACGGCGGCACGAGTGCTGGCGTGGCCGGCAGCGGCCCGTTCACGGGCGGCAACGGCGTTGCCGGCAGCGGCTATGGCGCGGGCGGCGGCGGATCAACGAACGGCACGGCGGATGGTGTCACGCATAACGGCGGAGACGGCGCCGCCGGCACGATACGCGTGTGGGAGTACAGCTAATGTCCGACACCAGCAATCAGCCCGTGCCTCAAGGCGGCTACCCGGCGCCTATCCCCTTCCCGATCGGCGTGCCGCCCCGGCGTCCCGCTGGCAAGGCGGGGGCAGAATGAGCGATGCCGTGCGCCTGCCGGCCTGGCACGATGCTGCGCCGCCGCAGACCGGCCGCGATGCCGCCAGTGCTACGGGCGCTGGTGGTGGACGGAACGCGATGCACCGCGCGGCTGGC
This sequence comes from uncultured Pseudomonadota bacterium, assembly GCA_963786445.1. Classification (GTDB taxonomy): domain Bacteria; phylum Pseudomonadota; class Alphaproteobacteria; order Acetobacterales; family Acetobacteraceae; genus JAFKFJ01. The sequence continues at coordinate 420,441 of CAWAZU010000025.1, read as the reverse complement.
GGTGCTGGTGCTGCATCCCCGCGCCCGCCGGGCTGGCGGTGACGGAGGTCGAGACATGAAGCGCGCCCGCAGCGCCCGCACGCGGGCATGGCGCGCCTGGTGCCGGGCCGCCCGTGATCCTCGGGTGACGACGCGCGCGCTCGGGCTGGGCAGGAAGGCGCCGGCGCCGGAGGCCGAAATGATCGGCTACCGGCCGGGGCGGTCGATGCCGGAGGGGCGGGATAGGCGGGACGGCGGGGACGCGATCTAAGGCGGCAAATTTGCTGGGTTCCCGGCGCCTCTACCCCTTCCGCAGCCGCACCCCGGCCCCGCCGCCGTTCTCCCGTCGGAGTTGACCAGATCACTTCGCTGTTGACGCATCAGGTTCGGCCGGCGCAGGGTTCTGGGCGGAGCCTCAGAAACTCCGATGCGATAGCGGGGCCGCCCCGAAAAGCGGTATCCGCAATACCTCCGGGGGCGGTGTGCGAATGTCCAAGGGGAAACCCTAAAGGCACATCGGCCCGACTATCGCCGGGTTTCTGACCCCCGGAGCGCGCGTTTCAGAACCGCGCGCCTCGGCAACCGGAAGCGATAGGAGAAGCGCATGCGCGATCCGATAACCGGACGCAGCCCCGTCACCTGTGTGCCCGGACTGCCCTGGCCCATCCCCCCCGCCACCCTGAGCGACTTGGAACGACCTACTCGTTTTTACTACCGACATGGACTTCCGCGCCTGATCCGGGACGTAGCCTATAGCCTGCGCGAATTGGCCGCCGGCCGGAGCGGTTCGCTCACCGGCAAGCAGCGTTACGACATCCTGCAAATCGCCAACCCGCTGCTCACTGCGGCGGTGGTGGTGGACGCGCACAGCCTCTTCCTCAGTGCGGACCAGCAACGCTTGTGGCGGCTGCTGCGGGAGCAGCGGAAAGAGGAATATCTCGCGCGGCGGCGCGAGCCGGCCGCACAGGCAACCATCGAACAGCCGCCGCTTCCGGAAATCTGTCTCACGGACATCGGGCCGGCATGGCTGCCCGTCGCAGAGAAGGCAGCGTCAGACGAATGGCGCTGGGCACTCCCTCGCCTGCACCAGATAGGCTTCGAGCGCGAGCGTGCCGCCCGCCGCATCGTGACGACGGAGCGGCAGCGCGACGGCCGCACCGTGCTGCTAGCCCGGCGCTGCCCGGTCGCGCGCTCGCCGAAAGTCGTCTTTGGCCGCTCTGACGCCGGGCGGCTGGCGGAGGCACGCACATGACCCGCCCGGCCAACAGCAACGGCCCGTGCGACCTCCGCGGCCTGTGCCCGTGCCGCCGTGCAGGCTGCCCCATCGACGCACCGGGCGGGGCCGGGTGGCGGATGGTGGCAAAGACGCCGTTCCCGTTGGACTGGCCTAATCTGCCGCTACCGCCGCCACGGCTGCCGCCCATGCCGGCACCGCGACCGGCTCCCCAGCCTGCGCCTGCCTGCTAGGGCGGCGCTGCGCCACCTGGGCCGCTCCTACGGGGGCGGCCCTTTCTTCTGTACAGCTTGACAGCGATCCGCCAACGCAGAATAGTCAGATCGTGGCGAGAACCACATCGTCCCTTCAGTGGGACCATACGACCGATGCCCCTTTGGTGGGGCCAGACTGCGGTCTATCAGCCGGGTGCTTCGGCGCCCGGCGTTGCCCTATCACTCGCGATGGAGCTTATGATGGACCAGGACTTGATCCCTTGCCCGTTCGTCTATGCCAACGGGCGTAAATGTTGCGGCGTTGTCCGCCAAGCTCGTGCCTACGGACCAACACGTGGGAAGCACTACGTCAACCGAGCCGACGTGCGCAAATACCGGCTGTGGTGCTCCGACAAAGACGACCATGCCGGAGCCGTTTCCGACCACACGTCAAAGGAGCGGATGGAGTTCTACCCGGACGAACTGCCCCCCGGAGTTCGAGGAACGGCTTTGGGCGGCCGAACTGATGGGCTGACGCTGGGGCCGCTCCGCAAGGGGCGGCCCTTTTCGTGTCCGCCGTGTCCGCGGGCGAGTGGGAGGCGGCGGACGGGTAAATGTCCGGGCCTCGGACAATATTTTCCGGCCAACGCCGCGCGCGCGAGGGGCGCGGAAACCCTCAACATCGGAAAATCCGACGATGTTTAGAGTAGCGGCCGCTCGAGCGGAGCGGCTGAGAGTAGCGCTGCGTGCGCGAGGGCGGGTGGTCGATTCCAACTGGGGAACGGTCAACGGTTGCCGCGCGCGCGAGGGGTGGGCCGTCGGCGTCCGCATCTGGTAATGCTTAGCGACAGGTAGCGTCCGCGCGCGCGAGGGGTGGGGCGTCCGGCAATTATACCGCTTCGGTCTGGTAGCGCCGCGCGCGCGAGGGGCGGGGACGAAAATATGGCCCCTGGGGCACATTCGCCCCCGCGCTCGGAGCGGAACAGGTCAATATGGGGAATCCCCACTTGGTTCGCCTGCGCGCGCGAGGGGCGGAGCATGCCCGTGCCCGAGCTTCGGACATCGGAGGGTCCGCCCGTCCGCTGCGACGCTGCCCCGCCCCGGACGCATACCGCGCCTTGCGTGCGCCGCCGTGCGCCGGCATACTAAGCAAAATCGTGGGCTGATTTGCGGGATGGCTGGCGCCCCATTTCGCAAGTGCTTGATTTCTAAGGGGCGATTTGCCTTCGCGGCGGAAACCCCCTCCACCATGGCAGGCGATGGCGGCGTGCCGGTGCGGGTGTAGCTCAATGGTAGAGTCCCAGCCTTCCAAGCTGGCTGTGCGGGTTCGATTCCCGTCACCCGCTCCATTCCCTGGTCGTCGGAACACAGAACGCCTGCAATTCGTTGCATGGTGGGCGCGACTGGGATTGAACCAGTGACCCCCACCGTGTCAAGGTGGTGCTCTCCCACTGAGCTACGCGCCCACATGCCGCGTCGGCGGCAGATTTCCTAGGCGTCCTCCGGGTGTTGCGCAAGCCCCGCCATGCGGCGGCGCACCCCTGCGTGAGGCACCTCGCATCGCCTGCCGTGCGACGCTGTTTCTGCCGGCACCGCCGCTATATGATCGTTTGATGCCGTTCGACGTTCGCGAATTCCCCGCCGGCACGGAAGCCGCCGCACGCAATCGCCGCCTGGTGGGCGGCTGGTTGCTGGTCGTCGCCTTTATGGTCTTCGTCATGGTGGTGCTCGGCGGTGCGACACGCCTGACCGGCTCCGGGCTGTCGATCATGGAGTGGGCGCCGATCCGCGGCGCCTTGCCGCCGCTCAACCAGGCCGACTGGCAGCGGCTGTTCCATCTGTACGAGCGCATCCCGCAATACGCGCTGCTGCATCACGGCTTCGGTCTCGCAGGCTTCAAGCAGATATTCTGGCTGGAATGGACGCACCGGCTATGGGGACGCCTCATCGGCCTGGCGTTCTTCGTGCCGTTGGTCTGGTTCTGGGCACGCGGCGCGATCGAGCCGCGCCTGCGCCCGCGCCTCGCCCTGCTGTTCGTGCTGGGCGGGCTGCAGGGCGCCGTCGGCTGGTTCATGGTTGCCTCCGGGTTCTTCCCCGAAAGCACGTCGGTCTCGCCGTATCGGCTGGTGGTGCATCTGGCGTTCGCGCTGGCCCTCTACGTGGCGCTGCTCTGGACCGGGCTGTCGGTGCTGCGCCCGACTCCCGACGCTGCGCCGGACGCGCCGTCGCGTCTGTTGCGTGCGCTGCTCGCCCTGTTGTCGTTGACGATCGTTGCCGGCGGCTTCACCGCCGGGCTTCACGCAGGAAAGATCTACAACACGTTCCCGCTGATGGACGGCCGCCTGGTGCCCGCCACCTATGCCGACATGCATCCGCTCCTGCGCAATCTGACGCAAAATCTTGCCGCCGTGCAGTTCGACCATCGCCTCCTTGCCACCGTGACGGCGCTGCTGGCTGCGGCGACCGCCGCGATCGGGTTGCGCCGGCCGCAGCCGCCGGCGCTCCGACGCGCCCTCGTCGCGCTCGGTGTGGCCGTGTGCGCGCAGTATGCTCTCGGCGTCGCCACGCTGCTGAATTTCGCGCCGCCGGGTCTCGCGACCGCCCATCAGGCCGGCGCCGTGCTGCTGCTGACCACGGTCGTCGCCAGCCTGCACGCGGCGCGCCGCACCACCGCATCGCGCACCCTCCAACTCGTACCGGAGTCGACGACATGAGCAACACCGCGCCCGGCCAGCCCGGCTTCGCCGACTCTCCGCTTGCCGTCACCGACCGGCTGTTCTTCGGAGGGGACGGCGCCAAGCTCGCGCGCGAAGACGCGGACCGCCTGACCGCCGCGGCACTGCACGACGCCGACGACGGCGAGCTGTTCCTGGAGTATCGCGAGAGCGAGGCCCTGAGCCTCGATGACGGTCGCATCCGCTCCGCCGGTTTCGACACGACGCTCGGCTTCGGGCTGCGTGCGGTCGCGGGCGAGGCCACCGGCTACGCCCATGCCGGCGAATTGTCCGAGGACGCCCTGCGTCGCGCCGCGGCGACCGTGCGCGCGGTCGTCGCCGGTCATTCCGGCAGCGCCGGCGAGCCGCCGCGGCCAAGCAACGCGCGTCTCTACTCGGACGCCAACCCGCTTGCGATCATGCCGTTCGAAGCACGCACCGCCCTCCTCGCCGAAATCGACGCCTATGCCCGCGGACGTGATGGACGCGTTCGGCAGGTGATGGCCTCGCTCGGCGGTGAGTGGCAGGCGGTGCAGATCATCCGCGCCGATGGCCGGCGCGTGGCCGACCTGCGCCCGCTGGTGCGGCTCAACGTCTCGGTGGTGATGGAGGCAAACGGACGCCGCGAGACCGGCAGCTACGGCACCGGCGGCCGCTTCGGCTATGATCGCGTGACCGGCGCGCAGGTGTGGCGGCACGCGGTGGACGAAGCGCTGCGGCAGGCGGCGCTGAACCTGGACAGTCGTCCGGCGCCGGCCGGCGAGATGCCGGTGGTGCTCGGCGCCGGTTGGCCGGGCATCCTGCTGCACGAGGCGATCGGGCACGGGCTGGAGGGAGATTTCAACCGCAAGAAGACCTCGGCCTTTGCCGGCCTGCTCGGCCGCCGCGTCGCGTCGGAAGCCGTGACGGTGGTTGATGACGGCACGCTGCCCGACCGCCGCGGCAGCCTGACCGTGGACGACGAAGGCACGCCGACCAGCCGCACCGTGCTGATCGAGGACGGCATCCTGCGCGGCTACATGCAGGACCGTCTGAACGCGCGGCTGATGGGGGTGCGGCCGACCGGCAACGGCAGGCGGCAGTCCTTCGCGCACGCACCGATGCCGCGGATGACCAACACCGTCATGCTCGCCGGCACGCACAAGGCGGAGGACATGATCCGCTCGGTCCGCCGCGGCCTCTATGCCGTGAACTTCGGCGGCGGGCAGGTGGACATCACTTCGGGCAAGTTCGTGTTCTCGGCGAGCGAGGCCTATCTGATCGAGGACGGCAAGGTCACCGCGCCGGTGAAGGGCGCCACCTTGATCGGCAACGGCCCGGACGCGCTCACGCGCGTGGAGATGGTGGGCGACGACGTGGCGCTCGATCCCGGGATCGGCACATGCGGCAAGAACGGTCAGGGCGTGCCGGTCGGCGTCGGGCAGCCCACGCTGAAGCTGGCGGCGCTGACGGTCGGAGGCACCTCCGGCCCATGACCGCCCGGCCACGGCCGACATCCGCGGAGCGACCGGCGGCTATTCCGCAACGCCGGCGCGCCGCAGGCCTTCGGCGTAGTGCTCGCGGTGCTCGGCCACCTCGAAGGGGCAATCGCGCAGGAACCGATGGACCGCGAAGCCGGACTCGATGGCCAGCAGCCGTGCCCGCACCCTCGCCGCCTCTTCGGCCAGACCGAGATGTCCGAGCGCTGCAAGGTAGGGTTTGCGGGCGCCTGAAAAGGCCGGATTCATCTCGCTAACGCTCCGCCCGATCGACACCGCCGCCGGGTGGTCCTTGCGCAGCAGCGCGATGAAGCAGAAGCCCGTGTCGACCAAGAACGAGTGCGGGTCGAGCGGCGACAGTTTTCTGCAGCGCTGTAGCCGTCGCTCGCCCTCCTCGAGGTCGCCCATGTAGGTGAACGCAATCCCCGATAGCCCCCAAGCCATCGCTAGGTTGGGGTTCAGCGCCAGCGCCCGCTCGTGCAGGGCAATCGCCTCGCGCAGGCGTCGATGCAAATAGGCGCGGACATGGCCAGCGATGGTCAACGCCTTTGCGTCCTGGGGATCCAGGGTGATCGCGCGCTCGGCGAGTTGGCCGGCGTGGGCGATCCTGGCCGGCGGGTCCGCTGCCCAGTCCTGCCCGACCAGCATGACGTGCCACCACGCATACCAGGCGTGGGCCGCCGCGTGATCCGGCTCGCGCTCCGTCGCCGCGCGCAGCAACTCGCCCGCCTGCATGAACAGCGGCCGCTCCAGCCGCCCGATCATGCCAACGGCACGCAGGAGCAGATCGCAGGCCGTCGCCTCGTCAGTCAGGCGCGCGGAAGCGCGCTGCGCCTCGATCAGCAGAGCCTCCGGTTCGATCTGCGCCACCGTCTCCGCGGCGATGTCGTCCTGCAACGTCAGCAGATCATCGGCCAGACGATCGAAGCGGCGCGACCACACGACCTGATTGCCAGCCCGCAGATCGAGCAGCCGCAGCGAGACGCGCAGACGCCGCTGCACGTGCTGGACCGTGCCATCGAGCAGGAAGTCCACGTCGAAAACCCGCCGGATCGCGTTCTCGTCGCGCGTCTGCACCGCGAACCGGGCGAGCGAACTGGACGACACCACGGACATCCAGCGGAACCGCGCCAGTGCCGAGGTGATTTCCTCCGCAAGGCCGGTGCCGAAATGCGCCTCCGCCTCGGTGGTGCCGACGAGTTGCAGCGGCATCACGCCGACCCGTGCGCCGCCCCGTTGTTCCGCCCGTTGCTCGCTGCGCGACTCGGCACGCGCTTCGCCGCCCGCGTCATCCGTTGCGGCGACCGGTGGCTCCGTCCGGTGCGCCAGCCCGGTCGCGCGAAGCTCTGCGATCAACCGGGTCGTCTCTTCGGACGGCCGTGCGTCAAGCAGATGGGCAAGCGCGGCACGGCAACGCTCGTAGGCCTGAATTGCCCTGCCACGCTCGCCGAGTGAGACGTAGGAGCGCATCAGGGCACGCCACGCCCCTTCATGCGCACGATCGATTGCGAGCAGCTGCTGCGCTGCGGCGATCGTCGCTTCGGGCTCGGTCTGCTCGCGCAGCAGCGTCTCGGCAAGCGCGCGCGCCCGGTCGCGCAGCCGGTCGCGTTCGCCCGCCAGCCAGGCGTCGAACGCCGCATCGACGCCGTCCAGGTCCTCAAGCAGCTCGCCGTCCAGCAATGACAGCGCTGCCGGCTTGGCGGCCGTGGCGCGCAACACCTCCTCTACGTCAACCCACGCGGCGCCCGGCCGCAGCGCCAAGTGGTCGCGCGTGACCATGACGGCCTGCGAACCGGCCGCGCCCAACGTCTCGGTCAGCCGGTGGATCTCCTGGCGCAATGAGGCGCGGGCTTGCTCCTCCGGTCGACGGCTCCAGAGCAGCTCCGCGAGGCGCGTACGCAGCACCGGGCGCGGCGTCGACAAGGCCAGCACCGCCAGTACGGCCCGCGTCTTCCGGCCGGTGGGCAGGATGCTTTCGCTGGTCTGCGTCCAGGCTTCCATCTGGCCGATGAGCCGGAGCCGCACTGCGACCGAATTGGCGGCGGCAACCGACGGATGAACAGCCGTCCGGTCAGATGAACCTTTGGCCATGGCGGAATAAGACTTCGCGCGCGCCGCGTTGGCAAGCGCTGCTTGCGCAGTTCGCGCGCATGGTCAGATGGCGGCCTCGGAAAAAATCGGCCGGACGTCCTCCCGCCAGCGTCCGTGATAGAGCGCGAGCCAATGTTCCGCCTGCGTCGGCGCACCGGCGACGATCGCCTCCAGGGGAGCCAGATAGAGCGACTCGTCGTTTCCGGCCGCATCACGTCGCCCCCGCGCGCGCAGGCCGTCGCGTGCGATCGCCACCACGGCCGCAGCCAGTGCCCGCAGCGTTCCGCTGGCCCAGCGCGTCGCCAGCCCCTGTCGCGGCACCAGTGGCCGCAGCGCCGCGTATGCGGTCCACGGATGCTCGCGTACCAGCGACTCGGCCGCTTGCAGCGCCGCCTCATCATACAGCAGGCCGACCCAGAGTGCCGACTGCGCCAGCATCATCGCCGGCGTGCCGGCGTCGGCGCCGCGCATCTCCAGGAACCGCTTGACCCGCACGTCGGTGAACGCCGTCGTCATGTGGTCCGCGAAGTCGCCCACGGTCGCGCGCCCCGCCTCGCCGTCGGCAAAGGCGCCCGTCATGAAGCTGCGGAACGGCACGCCCGCGAGATCGATGTAGCGGCCGTTGCGGACGACGAAATACATCGGCACGTCGAGCAACCATTCGACATAGCGTTCGAAGCCGAAGCCCTCGTCGAAGAAGGCGGGCGGCATGCCGGTGCGGTCGGGGTCGGTGTCGGTCCAGACATGCGCGCGATACGAAAGGAAGCCGTTGGGCCGGCCCTCGGTGAACGGCGAATTGGCGAACAGCGCCGTCGCCAGGGGCTGCAGCGCCAGCGCAACGCGCAGCTTGCGCGCCATGTCGCCTTCGGAGCCGTAGTCGAGATTGACCTGTACCGTGCAGGTGCGCGTCATCATGTCGAGGCCGAGATTGCCGACGCGCGGCATGTAGCGGCGCATGATCGCGTAGCGGCCCTTCGGCATCCACGGCATCGCCGCGCGCGGCGCGATCGGGTGGAAGCCGAGCGGCGCGAAACCGAGCCCGAGCGGTTCGGCAGCCGTACGCACGGCGGCAAAATGCGCCGCGAGTTCGTCGCGCGTCGCGTGCAGGGTCGCCAGCGGGCCGCCGGAGAGTTCGAGCTGACCGGCCGGCTCGAGAGACACGGAGGCATCGCCCCGCCCCAGCCCGATCGGGTTGATGCCGTCCCGGATCGGCGTCCACCCGTCGGTCGCCATGCGCTCAAGCAGCGCGCGGATGCCGTGCGGCTCGTAGGGCGGCGGGCTGAAGTCGATGCGCCGGAACCCGAACTTCTCGTGCTCGGTGCCGATCGCGAACCGCTCCTTCGGCTTGCAGCCGGCCGCGATGTAGTCGACGAGTTGGCGGACCGACGTGATCGGGGTGGCGTCAGCCTCTCCGGGGTTCGACATTTCGTTTCCGTATGGTTCTGGCGCGGCGCGGTCGGTCTCTTACAAGCAGCCCGGCGCCTGCAACAGCGCCAGACCCACGATGGCGGCTGTCTCCGCGCGCAGGATGCGCGGCCCGAGCGAGACCGGCTTCACAAGGGGGTGGTGACGCAGTTCGTCAAGCTCCGCCGGCGCGAACCCGCCCTCCGGCCCGACCAGCAGGCCGGCGGGTCCCGGCCACGGCCGCAGCTTCGGCGCCGCCTCACGCTCCACCGCGGCGAACAGCGGACGGCCGGACGGCCAGGTTGCCAGCACCTCCCGCAGCGGCCGCGGAGCGGCTATGCGCGGGACGGTGAGCCGCTCGCACTGCTCGGCGGCCTCGGTCGCGATCGCCGCGAGCCGCTCGGTGTTGACCCGCGCGGCGCCGGTGCGCGCGGTAAGAACGGGTTGCAGCACGGCGGCGCCCAGCTCGGTCGCCTTCTGCACCGTGAGGTCGGTGGCGTCCCGCTTCAGCACGGCGAAGGCGAGCCACAGGTCCGGCTCCGCTCGCTGCGCCCGGAGCCGGCGCTCGACCCGGAGCCGGGCGCGGCCGCGCTGCAGGGCAATGATGCGCGCCTCCCATTCGCCGTCGGCGCCGTTGAACACCCGCACGGTCCCGCCGGGGGCGCGGCGCATCACGGCGGCAAGGTAGTGCGCCTGCCCAGGCGTCGCCTCCAGCTCGACGCCTTCCGTCAACGGGGCTGCGACATGGAGGCGGATTGACCCGGACATGGCGGTGGCGACATTAGCAGCGATGGCCGCACACACCGACATCGTCGCCTCCGGCTGGGTGGCACGGCTGCCGCGCGGCTGGGTGCCGTTCGCGCTGCTGGCGCGGCTCGACCGGCCGATCGGGGCGTGGCTGCTGTTCCTGCCGGGGCTGTGGTCGATCCTGCTCGGCGGGCTGGCCGCCGGGCCGACGCTGCGGCTGGTGACGCTGTTCGGTGTCGGCAGCGTGGTGATGCGGGCCGCCGGCTGCGTGGTCAACGACATGTGGGACCGCGACCTCGACCGGCGCGTCACCCGCACCGCCGGCCGGCCACTCGCCGCCGGCATGCTGTCCATGCGCCAGGCAGCGGCGTTCGTGCTGGTGCTGCTCGCGGCAGGGCTGGTCATCCTGCTGCAACTCAATCCGCGCGCGCAGGTGTTGGGGGCGGCGTCGCTGCTGCTGGTGGGGCTCTACCCGCTGGCCAAGCGCGTGACGTGGTGGCCGCAACTGGTCATGGGGTTCACCTTCGGCTTCGGCGCGCCGCTCGGCTACGTCGCCGCGACCGGGCGGTTCGATGCCGGATTCTGGGCGATCTATGGCGCGGCGATCCTGTGGGACCTGGGTTTCGACACGATCTATGCGCACCAGGACCGCGAGGACGACGCCCTGATCGGCGTGCGGTCCACCGCCCGCCTGTTCGGCCGGCACACGCGCCCGTTCCTCGCCGTCTGCGACACCGCGACCATCGCGGCCCTCGCGCTGGCGGGCTGGACCGTCGGCCTGTCGGCGGCGTTCTACGCCGCCCTTGTCGTTCCCGCGTTGTTGCTGGCCTGGCAGGTGTGGCGGCTCGACATCGACGATCCGGCGCTGTGCCTGCACCAGTTCCGCGCCAACCGGGAAGTGGGGCTGGCGGTCGCGCTGGCGATCCTGCTCGGCCGGATGTGAGCGACCACAAGGACTTCATCCGCACCCACACGGCCGCCACCGCGGCCGCGCTGGTGCCCGAGATCACGCTGCAGCTCGCTACCGAGATGACGCCGATCTGGCAGGCGAGCGAGGGCTGGTTGCAGGCACACGGCGTCGAGCCGCCGTTCTGGGCCTTTGCCTGGCCGGGCGGGCAGGCGCTGGCGCGGCACATCCTGGACCATCCGGCCGCCGTCGCCGGGCGCCGCGTGCTGGATTTCGCCGCCGGAAGCGGGATCGCGGCGATCGCCGCGGCCAAGGCCGGTGCCGCCGGGGTCGAGGCGGCCGAGATCGACCCGCTCGCGGCCGCCGCCATCACGCTGAACGCCACCGCCAATGGGGCGGATGTCGTGGTGCTGGCGGAGGACTTGGTCGGCACACGCTGTCGCTGGGAGGTCATCCTGTGCGGCGACGTGTGCTACGAGGCCCCGATGACGCGCCACATCCTGCCGTGGCTGCAGCGGATGGCGGAGCGGGCAGACGTGTGGATCGCCGATCCGGGCCGCGCCTATCTGCCGCGGGAGGGCTTGGCGCCGTTCGCGCGCTACGCGGTGCCGACGACGAGTGAGCTGGAGGACCGCAGCGAACGGCTGGTGACGATCGCCCGGCTCGCCGCTACTCCCTCGCCAGCAGCCGGTCGTTGAGGAAACTCGCCAGGCCGTTGGCATGAAAACTCGCCCGCAGCGCGTGTTCGTCGTAGTCCTCGCGCACCCAGTCGAGGAACGGTTTGTTGCCCTCGCCCGTGGCGGCGTAGAGCAGGAAGAACGCGTCGAGCACGCCGGTGCGCGAGCGGTTGAAATGGCCGAAGCGCCAGGACAGCTGGCGCAGCGCATCGCGCGTGCTGCCGCCTTCGAACAGCAGCACGAGGCCGGCGGCGAGGCCGGCGCGGTCGGCGCCGGACTTGCAGTGCAGCAGCGCCGGCGTCGCCATCGAGGTGTAGATGCCGTGAAAGCGCAGGATGCGGTCGCGGTGCGGCGCGCCGCGGCTCTCGAACGCCATGTCGACGTGCGCCAGGCCAAGCCGCCGTGCCGCGTCGCGCGATAGCGCGTCGGAGCCGCAGCTTCGATGGCCACGCAGGTTGACGACCGTGCGCAGCCCGTAGCGCCGCGCCAGCGCCGCGAGCCGCGCCGGTGTCGGATGGTTGCAGCGGTAGAGCCGCTCCGGGATGACCGCGGAAAAATTGTCCCAGACCGTGCGGAACAGGGCATGGTCGACGAACAGGCTGTCGAACCACGCCTGCCGCCGCCCTTCTTGTGTCGAGACGTTGCCCGCGAACATGGTCCTGACGCCCGAGCCGCTTTGGCTAACCTTCGCGTTCCAGCAGCAACTGTTTGATCTCCCCGATCGCCTTTGCCGGATTGAGGCCTTTTGGGCAGGTCTGGGTGCAGTTCATGATCGTGTGGCAGCGATAGAGCTTGAACGGGTCCTGCAGCGCATCCAGCCGGTCGCCGGTACGTTCGTCGCGGCTGTCGCTGATCCAGCGATACGCCGCCAGCAGCACCGCCGGCCCGAGATAGCGGTCGCCGTTCCACCAGTAGCTCGGGCAGGCCGTGGTGCAGCAGAAGCACAGGATGCACTCCCACAGCCCGTCGAGTTTCGCTGCGTTCCTCGGGGCTTTGCAGCCGCTCGGCGTCCGGCGGGGCCGGCGTGTCGGCCTGCAGCCACGGCTCGATGCTGCGCAATTGCGCATAAGCCTGCGTCAGATCGGGCACCAGGTCCTTCACCACCGCCATGTGCGGCAGCGGATAGATGCGCACGGTGCCCTTCACCTCCTCGATCGGCTTGAGGCAGGCGAGCGTGTTGGTGCCGTCGATGTTCATCGCACAACTGCCGCAAATGCCCTCGCGGCAGGAGCGGCGGAAGGTCAGCGTCGGATCGACCTCGTTCTTGATTTTGATCAGTGCGTCCAGCACCATTGGGCCGCAGGCATCGAGATCGATCTCATAGGTGTCGGTGCGCGGGTTCTCGCCGTCGTCGGGGTTCCAGCGATAGACGCGGAACGCGCGCACGCGCCTGGCCCCGGCGGGTGCGGCAAACATCTTGCCCGCGCGCACCTTGCTGTTCGCGGGGAGGGTGAATTCGGCCATGAATGCGCCTTCCGATCAGCCGCCGCGACGCGCGCTCAATAGACGCGCTTCTTCGGCGGGAACACTGAAACCTCGTTGGTCAGCGTCTGCATGCTTCACCGGGCGGTAGTCGAGCCGCACTGCGCCGTCCTCGCCGCACCACGCCAGCGTGTGCTTCATCCAGTGCTCGTCGTCGCGTTCCGGATAGTCGTCCTGCGCGTGCGCGCCGCGGCTTTCCTTGCGCGCCTCGGCACCGGCCATCGTGGTCATGGCGTTCGCCATCAGGTTGTGCAGCTCCAGCGCTTCCACCAGATCGGTGTTCCAGATCAGGCTGCGGTCGGACGACCGACATGTCCGCCAGCCGCGCCACAGCCCCTGCATCTTCGCGACAAGCCTTCCGTCAAGCTCTTGCGTGTTGCGGAACACGGCGGCGTGGCTCTGCATCGTCCGCTGCATCTCGTCGCCGCAGCGCCGCCACCGGCGTGCCGCCCTTGGCGTGGCGCGCGCGATCGAGCCGTGCCAGCGACGCCTCGCCCGCCTTCGCCGGCAGCGGCGGCTGGCTTGCGCCCGGCTTGCACCGTCTCGGCGGCGCGGTGCGCGGCGGCGCGGCCGAACACGACCAGATCGAGCAGCGAGTTGCAGCCCAGCCGGTTGGCGCCATGCACCGAGACGCAGGCGGCCTCGCCCACCGCCATCAGGCCGGGCACCACCGCGTCCGGATCGTCGTGCGTCGGGCGCAGCACCTCGCCGTGATAGTTCGTGGGAATGCCGCCCATGTTGTAGTGCACCGTCGGCAGCACCGGGATCGGCTCCTTCGTCACGTCCACGCCGGCGAACACCCGCGCGGTCTCGGAAATGCCCGGCAGCCGCTCGTGCAGCAGCTCGGCGCCGAGATGCTCGAGGTGCAGCAGGATGTGGTCCTTGTTCGGCCCGCAGCCGCGTCCGGCATTGATCTCCAGCGTCATCGAGCGCGACACCACGTCGCGGCTGGCGAGGTCCTTTGCCGAGGGCGCGTAGCGTTCCATGAACCGCTCGCCCTCGCCGTTGGTCAGGTAGCCGCCTTCGCCGCGCGCGCCTTCGGTGATCAGGCAGCCGGCGGGGAAGATGCCGGTCGGGTGGAACTGCACGAACTCCATGTCCTGGCACGGCAGGCCGGCGCGCAGCACCATGCCGTTGCCGTCGCCGGTGCAGGTGTGCGCCGACGTGCAGGACAGGAACGCGCGCCCGTAGCCGCCGGTCGCCAGCACCACGGTCTGCGCGCGGAAGCGGTGGATCGTGCCGTCCTCCAGGCACCACGCAATCACGCCGCGGCAGGCGCCCTCCTCGTCCATGATCAGATCGAGCGCGAAGTATTCGACGAAGAACTCGACCTCATGCTTCAGGCTCTGCTGGTAGAGCGTGTGCAGGATGGCGTGGCCGGTGCGGTCCGCGGCAGCGCAGGCGCGCCGCGCCGGCGACTGGCCGTAGTCCTTCATGTGGCCGCCGAACGGACGCTGGTAGATGCGGCCGTCCTCGGTGCGGCTGAACGGCACGCCGAAATGCTCCAGCTCATAGACCGCCGGCACCGCCTCGCGGCACATGTATTCGATGGCGTCCTGGTCGCCGAGCCAGTCCGACCCTTTCACGGTGTCGTACATGTGCCAGCGCCAGTCGTCCTCGTCGATGTTGCCGAGTGCCGCGGCGATGCCGCCCTGCGCCGCGACGGTGTGGCTGCGCGTGGGAAACACTTTGGTGATGCAGGCGGTCTTCAGCCCCGCCGCACCCATGCCCAGCGTCGCGCGCAGCCCCGACCCGCCCGCGCCCACCACCACCACGTCGTAGGTATGGTCCACGATCGCTGTAGGCGCCGTTGGAGGGCTTCGATGATCGCGTTCATCGGCGTCCGGTCACCCCGCGAAAGCCAGCTTGACCACTGCGTAGAGCGCGAGCAGCCCGAGCAGCGCCGCGGCCCCCTTGATCAGCAGCAGCAGCACCATGCGCACTCTGTCATGGTGGACGTAGTCGTCCACGACCACCTGCAAGCCAAGTTGGGCGTGATGGAATGTCGCGATCACCAGCGCCGCCAGCAGGGCGGCGTTGATCGGATGTGCCATCCAGTTGCCCACGGCCGCGCGCGGCGCGCCGATCAGATGGAGCAGCGAGGCGACGAACCACAGCGTCAGCGGCACCAGCGCGATCGCGGTCAGCCGCTCGGCCCACCAATGCCGCGTGCCGCCATGCGCCGCGCCGAGGCCGCGCACCCGGCCGAGCTGGGTGCGCATCACCTGCACCTTCGCCGCGTCTCGCGATGCACGCAGCATCGAGGATTTCGCCGTCTCGCTCATGGCATCCTCACATCCAGATCATGCCGACCACCCAGGTCAGGATCGTCAGCACGCAAGCCGCGATGACCACGGCGTACCCGGTGCGGTGCACTTGCGGCAACTCGAACCCCCAGCCGGCATCCCACGCCAGATGCCGCAGCCCGTTGCAGAAATGATACCACAGCGACGCGGTCCAGCCCAACAGCACCAGCAGCCCGACCGGCGAGCGCAGGAAGCCGGACACGGCAGCATAGGCGGCATCGCCGCTGGCAGCCGCGACCAGCCACCAGACCAGCAACAGCGTGCCGACCGACAAGGCGATCCCGGTCGCACGATGCAGGATCGACAGGATCGACGTGATCTGCGGGCGGTACACCTGCAGATGCGGCGACAGCGGCCGGCGTACCATCCGGCCGTCGCTGGTCCGGCCCACCATCAGCCCGTCGCGGATGTCCTTCATGCCGGCCGAACTTCCTGCCCAGAGCGGGTCCGTTGCCGTCCCATAGCTGCGCCGATGCGAAGGGTCAACGCAACCAGCGGCTCATCGACCCCGGCTTCGGCCGCGCAACGGCGATGAAGTCCCACGCCGCCGGCGATCAGGCGGCGCGGCGTGCGAGCAACCCCAGCGCCACCACCGTCTCGGCGATCTGGACCGCGTTCAGCGCGGCGCCCTTGCGCAGATTGTCGGACACGCACCAGAACGCCAGGCCGTGCTCCACCGTCGGGTCGCGACGGATGCGGCTGACGAAGGTGGCGTCCTCGCCCTGCGCCTCCAGCGGGGTCACGTAGCCCCCGTCCTCCCGCTCGTCCAGCACCGTCACCCCCGGCGCGCCACGCAGTACGGCACGCGCCTCGCCGGCGGTCACCGGTTGCGCGAACTCGACATGCACCGCCTCGGCATGTCCGATGAACACCGGCACGCGCACACAGGTGGCAATCACCTTGATCTCCGGGTCGAGGATTTTTCGCGTCTCGACCGTCATCTTCCACTCCTCCTTGGTGGCACCGTCGTCCATGAAACGATCGATGTGCGGGATGACGTTGAAGGCGATCTGCTTGGTGAACTGCTCCGGCTTGACCGGGTCGTTGACGAAGACGGCCCGCGACTCGGCCCACAATTCGTCCATGCCCTCCTTGCCGGCGCCGGAGACCGACTGGTAGGTCGCGACCACCACGCGGCGCACCGTAAAGCGGTCGTGCAGCGGCTTCAGCGCCACCACCATCTGGATGGTGGAGCAATTGGGGTTGGCGATGATGCCGCGACGGATGCGGGTCAGCGCCTGCGGGTTCACCTCCGGCACCACCAGCGGCACGTCCGGCTCCATGCGGAAATGGCTGGTGTTGTCGATGACCAGGCACCCGGCCTCGGCCGCCCGCGGCGCATGCACGGCGGAGACCGCCGCACCGGGGCTGAACAGGCCGATGTCCCAGCCGCGGAAATCGAATTTTTCCAGGCTCTGCACCGTCAGCACCGAAGCTGCGCCAAAGGAGACCTGCGCGCCGGCCGACCGGCCGGAGGCGACGGCCGCCACTTCCTTGACCGGGAAATTGCGCTCGGCGAGGGTTTTCAGCATCTCGCGCCCGACTGCCCCGGTGGCGCCCACGACCGCGACCCTGTAGCTCATGAAACCGCATCTCCCTCGGGCGCCGGATGCGTATGGCGGCGCAGCATCCCGCCTAGCCGGCGGCGGCCAGGCTGGCAAGCGGGCTCGGCGCGGACCTGGGCTGACACGACCAAGGCGGGGCAGCCGGTCGCCGGACGCAGTGCGGCAGCCGCTAACCGAGGCTGCGCGCCCGCTCCAGGGCCGCGAGCCGGGCCGCCGCACTCGTCGCCGCCTCGGCTTCCAGCGCGCGGTATTCGGTGACGATGGCCGCCCCGGTGGCGGTCAGCCGGGCGCCGCCGCCGCCGCTGCCGCCCGCCGCTGCCGTCACCGCGGCGGTGCCGAGGTGGCGGTTGAGGTCTTCGACCAGTTCCCAGGCGCGCCGGTAGGACATGCGCAGCGCCCGGCCGGCGGCGGAGATCGAGCCGGTGCGCGCGATCGCCTCCAGCAGCGCCACCTTGCCGGGCCCGATGCGTGCGCCGCAGGCAAGATCGAGGCGGATGCTGATCCGGTCCTGCGGGGGTGCGGCGCCGGCGCGCGACGGCATGGCGATCATGGCGGCAGGCTGTCACTTCGCGCGCCGCCGATCAACGGCAGCGCGCCATCCCGCTCGCTACGCCTGCTCGCCCACCGGCGGGGGCGGCGCGAGAGGCGCGCCTTCGCCGCAGGAATTGCTGCCGTGGGTCGCCGGCCACACGAGGCGCGCGCCCGGAGCGGCGAGCGGGCCAGGGGCATGGCGGACGCAACGGCCGGCGCGATGCCACCACGCGCGCACCCGATCGTTGAAATCGACCGGCGCCACCCCGCCGTCCCGGGTGCTCGGCACCCAGTAGGCACATTCTGCGCAGACTTGCAGCGCCGCTTCAGGGGCGCGCAGCATGCCCTCGCCGCAAGCTTCCTCGGCGAAGGTCTCGGGCCAATGGGCCACGGTGTCGCTGCTTTCGACGGGTCGCGGAGCGCCGCGTCGGCATACTCCGACGCTGGGGTTGAATGGCGCCCAGAACCGGCAGGATGCGCAGGGAACGGGCGAGGGCACGAAACTGCGCCCGCTCATGCTCCGCCTTCGCCAACAGTCTGTGCCATCGCCGCTTGTTCCCGCCGGCCGTCCGCCGGCACCACTAAATTCCACGTCACCAGCCGTGACCTGCATGGACGATAGCTGCTGGCGGCCCGCGGTGAAACCTGTTTTAATTGTAGGAGTTGGGTTGCACTGCTTAACCCCCGGCTTGAGCCGAGCGGGAGCCGCGCATGTCGATGGTGGATCAGGATCGGGACGCCGCGGCAGGACTTGGTCGCACCGCCCCCGGACGCAAGCCCAACATCATGCTGGTGGAGGACGACCAGAGCATTGCCGACGAGGTGCGCGACGACCTGATCGGCCGCGGATATGTGGTGGAACATATCGGCGACGGCGCCATTGCCATGCGGGCCGTGCAGGCACGCCATTTCGACCTGCTGATCGTCGATCGGCTGCTGCCCGGCCTCGACGGGCTGACCGTGATCGAGCGCGTGCGCGCGCTCGGCATCCGCACGCCGGTGCTGGTGCTGAGCGCGCTGAGCGCGGTCGACGACCGTGTCCGCGGACTGAAGGCGGGCGGCGACGACTACCTGACCAAGCCGTTCGCGTTCATGGAACTGGCGGCACGGGTGGAGGCGCTGCTGCGCCGGCCAATCGACATGCGCGAGACGGTGCTGCGCGTGGGACCGCTGGAGATGGACCTGATCGACCGCACGGTCCGTCGCGGCGAGCGCGAGCTCGATCTGCTGCCGCGCGAGTTCAAGCTGCTTGAGTACCTGATGCGCCGCCCGGGACAACTGGTCACCCGTGACATGCTGCTCGAAGACGTGTGGCACTACCGTTTCCTGCCGCAGACCAACCTGGTGGACGTTCATATCGGCCGGCTGCGCCGCAAGCTGGACGCGCCGGGCGAGCCGCCACTGATCCAGAGCGTGCGCGGCGCCGGCTTCATCTTCCGTGTTCCAGACTGAAATCTTCCGCTCGACGCCGTTCCGCCTCGCCGCCGCCTTCGCGGCGACGATCGCCGCGGTGACGCTGCTGCTGTTCGGCTTCATCTATTGGCAGACTGCCGTGTTCGAGACCGCACGGGTCGAGCATCTGCTGCAGAACGAGGCCGAGTTCATCGCCGGCGAAAGCCGGGCCGAGATCATCCACACGGTCAGCCGGCAGATCGCCGGCCGGCTGTTTCGCAACACCTTCATCGGCGTGTTCGCGGCCGACGGCACGCCGCTGGTCGGCAATCTGCACCACGTCCCGACCGGCCTGCCGATCGACGGGCTGGCGCACCGGGTCGCTGCCGCAGGCATCGAGCCGAAGGCGGCCGCCTTCGCCGTGGTGCGGGCGGTCGCTCGCCGCCTGCCCGACGGCGAAGTGCTCGTCATCGCGCGCGACATCGTTGTGCTGTCGGAGCTGCGCGAGCCGGTGCTGCGGGCGCTGGAGATCGCGCTGATCCCGGCCTTCTTGCTCTCGCTGCTGACCGGCGCGCTCCTCAGCCGCCGGGCTCTCGCCCGGGTCAAGGACGTGCATGAGACGATCGAGCGGATCATGCGCGGCGATCTGCATGAGCGTCTGCCGACGCGCGGCACAAGCGACGACCACGACCGGCTCGCCAGCAGCGTCAACCGGATGCTCGACCGCATCGAACGCCTGCTGCACGAGGCCAAGGGCGTCGGAGACAACATCGCGCATGACCTGCGGACCCCGCTGGCGCGCGCGCGCGCGAAGCTGGAGCGGGGGCGCGACGGCGCCGAGACCCTGGCGGCCCTGCGCCGGGTGGTGGACGCGGCGGTCGGCGACCTCGACCAGACGATCGGCATCACCACCGCGCTGCTGCGCATCGCCGAGATCGAAACGGGGAGGCGCCGCAGCGGCTTCGCCGAGATCAACCTCGCCGAGCTCGCGCGCGAAGCCTGCGAACTCTATCAGCCGGTCTGCGAAGAACACCGGCTGACGCTGGAACTGCAGATCAGCGCGTCCCCGGTCGTGGCCGGGGACGCCGAGCTGCTGATGGAAGCGATCGCGAACCTGATGGACAACGCCGTGAAGTTCACGCCGGCGGAAGGACACATCCGGCTCGCGGTCGGGATGGAAGGTCACCAGCCGGCGCTGCGCGTGGAGGACACCGGACCGGGCATTCCGCCGGACGAGCGGGCGGCCGTGGTGCGGCGGTTCTATCGCGCCGAGGCGAGCCGGCACACGGCGGGACACGGGCTTGGCCTCAGCATCGTCAACGCCATCGTCCGCCTGCACCAGTTCCGGCTGGAGTTGCGCGAACCGGCGCAGGGCACCGGCGCAATCTTCGTGATCCTGGCCGGCGGCGATCGGGAACAGGCCCTGACCGACACGGGCGACTTGCCGCAGGCTGTCCCGCCTGCCCAGGCGCAACCCGCGCCGGTACGAACCGACGCGGGCCCCGCGGAGGCGGAGCGTCTTATTGGAACGGCAAGTAGCGGAAACTAATCAGGAACGCATTCTCGTTGGTGGTCGGCGTCAAGCCGCTGCCCTTCGTCGCACCGGCGCCGGAGAATGCGTCACGCACGATGTATTCCCACTGCGCGCCCATCTGCGCCGTCCCGTAGTTCCCCTTGAGGAAACGCCACCACGCGCCGACCGTCCCCTCGATCACACCGGACGTATTGGCCGAGCAGGAGCCGAGCTCGGAGTAGCAGCCGACGAGGCCTGTCGTCGGATTGCCGTAACCGGCGCCATCGCCGTAGGACTTCCGCATTGTCTGCTCGGTGCCGCCGTACGCATAGATATCGACGGAAGGCTCCGGATGGGCGACAAACCCGCCCATGATCTGATAGTTCGGCAGGGCTTTGATCTTGCCCGACGCATCGAACGTTGCGTCGGGAAGCTGAGCCGATCCATAGCGGCCGACACCCTGGCCGACCAAGCCTTGGAGCTGGAAGTCCACCATTCGCGGCACCACCGGCACGATCAGGCTGCCGCCGACGCCCTGCCCGGTGGTGGTGTACTCGTGCCCGCTGCCCGTCTCGGACACGCGGCCGGTCAGGAAGCGCAGCATGCTGTAGAGTTCATAGTGGCCGAAGCCGGGATCGGCGGCAATCTTGGCGATAATGTCCGGCGCGATGCTGTCGCTGTAGGCGGTGACCGAGTTCACGTTCGGCCCGCCGCATTGCGCGTATTCCAGCGTCCCGAGCTTGTTGGCGGTCAACGTGGACGCTCCGGTCAGGCAGTTTGGCCCGGCCGAGCCGGAGAAGATGGTCGCCGGCTCCTCAAACGAGATGCCGGCCCACAGCCTCCGATCCGCGAAATCCTCCACGAGGCGGAGCTCGGCCTGGCGCTCCCACTGGAAGCCGACGACGTACTGGGCGTCGATCGTCAGCGGCACGTTCTCCTGCCGGGGGATCAGACCGACGCGATAGGGCGTGGCCAAGCTCCAGGCCTGGCCGGCGACCGCGTGAAATCCCCAGGCCGAGTTGTCATACTCGCCGTAGAACTGCCGCACCCGGAGCGTGTAGCTGTTGCTCTGGTTGTTGTTCGACGACGACCCGGCGGACAGGAAGTCCGTCTCCATGTAGCTGGTCAGGCTCTGCGAATTATCCACGTTGCCCTGCGCCAGCAACGCGAAACGACTCTGCTGCCCGGTGAAACGGTATTCCGGGATGTAGTAGTTCGGGCTGTTGCGGAACGGGATGTTGCCGTTAAAGTTCGTGTCGATGCCCGCCGCCTCGTTCCTCGAGCGGAAGATACCCTCTCCTGCCGTGAACCCGCCCAGCGTCACGGTGACGCCGCCGACGCGGAACGTGCCCAGTGGCAGCTTCGGGCCGGCCGGGACAGGCGCCGCGACCGGAAGCTCCGCCAGCTTCGCCTGCAGCGCCTGCTGCTGCGCGGCCGCGGCGGCCGCCTGTGCCTGCGCCGCCTGCGCCTGGTCCTGCGCTGCCTTCAGCGCCCGATCGCGCGCCGCGGAATCCGCCTTCATGTGCGCCAGTTCGGCCTGCAGTGCCTTGATCTGGCTTTCGATGGTCTGAATTTGCGTGTCGGACTGCGCGGCGGCTGGGCGGATCAGTCCGCTGCCGGCAAGCGCGGTGGCCGCCAGCAGCGCGGCCCTCAACAGTGTGCGTGTGCTCATCAATTCCTCGACCAGCCCGTCCATTGCCTCACCTCCCCGTGAGGCGTGGCACCACGCACCCTAGTTGCGGGTCGGCAACTCGTGTGTGGCATGATCGTGACAATTGCAGCGGCCGGGCCGGGAGAGCCGACTAAACCCGATTATACGTGCCTCTCCGCCCCAGCCCCGGTATGGCGCTGCACCACGACGCGGCCAGCCGCGAAGGGCACCACCGACCGGACCGGACTGACTGGCACCGGCACCATATTTGTGGTTTGTGGCGGGCGTTCGCTCGGCGCAACCGGGAACGACGGATGATCGGGATCGTCAGCGTCGCCCTGCGGCGCCCCTACACCTTCATCGTGCTGGCGCTGCTGATCATGATCTTCGGCGTGCTGGCGGCCGTGCGGACGCCAATCGATATATTTCCCAATATTAACATTCCGGTTATCAGTGTCGTCTGGACGTACAACGGGCTGCCGCCAGACGACATGTCTGGTCGGGTCGTGTATTACTTCGAACGTTCGGTCACTACGCAGGTGAACGACATCGAGCACATGGAGTCGCAATCGCTGACCGGCTACGGCGTCATCAAGATCTTCTTCCAGAGGGGCGTCAACATCAACGCGGCCCTCGCCCAGGTCACCGCTTCGGCGCAGACGGTGCTGAAATGGCTGCCGGCCGGCATCACGCCGCCCTACGTACTACGGTTCAACGCCTCATCGGTGCCGATCCTGCAGATCGCCGTCTCCAGCAAGACGCTGCCGGAGCAGACGCTGTTCGACTATGCCCAGAACTTCATCCGCCCGCAGCTCGCGAGCGTCGCCGGCGCGGCCATTCCCTCGCCCTATGGCGGCAAGGTCCGGCAGATCCAGGTCGATATCGACGAGCATGCGCTGCAGCAATATGGTCTATCGGCGCAGGACGTCGGCAATGCCCTGGCGAACGAAAACCAGATCACGCCGGTCGGGACGGAGAAGGTCGGCAAGTTCGAATACACGGTCCAATTGAACAACAGCCCGACCGTGATCGCCAACCTGAACAATCTTCCGATCCAGAAGATCAACGGCACCATCATCTACATGCGCGATGTCGCCTTCGTGCATGACGGCTACCCGCCGCAGATCAACATCGTCCGCGTGAACGGCACCCGCGCCGTGCTGATGACCATCCTGAAGGTTGGCTCCGCCTCCACCCTGAACATCATCAACGGCATCAAGAAGCTGCTGCCGCATGTGCGGCAGACGCTGCCGCCCGGCATCCGGCTGGATGCGGTCGGCGATCAGTCGGTGTTCGTGCTCGACGCCGTCACCGGTGTGATGCGCGAAGGCGCCATCGCGGCGGCGCTCACCGGGCTGATGATCCTGATCTTCCTCGGCAGCTGGCGCTCGACGGTGATCATCACCGTGTCGATCCCGCTCGCCGTGCTGACATCGATCACGATTCTGTCGGTCCTCGGTGAGACCATCAACGTGATGACCCTGGGCGGGTTGGCGCTGGCCGTCGGCATCCTGGTCGATGACGCGACCGTCACCATCGAGAACATCAATTACCATCTCGAACAGGGCAAAGGCATCGAGGCCGCGATCATGGACGGCGCCCGCCAGATCGTGGTGCCGGCCTTCGTCTCGCTGCTGTGCATCTACATCGTGTTCGTGCCGATGTTCACGCTCGGCGGCGTCGCCGGCTACCTGTTCCGGCCGCTGGCGGAAGCGGTGGTGTTCGCGCTGTTCGGATCGTTCGTCCTCTCCCGCACGCTGGTGCCGACCCTCGCGAACTACTTGCTCGCGGCGCAGGTGCATCAGGCGCACGGGCCGGCCGGCCACGGCCTGCCCGCCGGGCCGCCGCCCCGGCGCAGCATCTTCGGCCGCTTCCAGCAGGGCTTCGAGCATCGGTTCGAGCGGGTGCGCGGCCGATATCGCGAAACCCTCGGCATGGCGCTGGCCCGGCCCTGGCTGTTCGTCGCCGGGTTCCTGGCCGTCGTGCTGGTTTCGTTCGGGCTTGTGCCCTGGCTCGGCCAGAACTTCTTCCCGACCACCGATTCCGGCCAGATCAAGCTGCACATCCGCGCGCAGACCGGCACCCGCATCGAGGAAACGGCGCGGCTGTGCGACGAGGTGGAGACAACGGTCCGCCACGTCATCCCGCCCAATCAGCTGACCAGCATCGTCGACAATATCGGCCTGCCGATCAGCGGCATCAACATCGCCTACGGCAACTCGGGCACCATCGGCGTCGAGGACGCCGACATCCTGATCACGCTTGACGCCGATCATGCCCCGACGGCCGACTATGTGCGGCGGCTGCGCGAAGTGCTGCCGCGGCTGTACCCCGGCACCACGTTCTCCTTCCTGCCGGCCGACATCACCACGCAGATCCTCAATTTCGGGCTGCCGGCGCCGATCGACGTGCGCATCACCGGCCCCAGCCGCCAGATGGCGAAGAACCGCGCCTATGCCGACGCCGTGCTGAAGCGCGTCCGCGGCGTGCCGGGCATTGCCGATGCCCGCATCCAGCAGGCGTTCAACGAGCCGACGCTCTACGTGAACGCGCACCGGACGATAGCCGGCATGACGGGGCTGACCGAACGCGACGTGACGGACAGCCTGCAGACGGCGCTCGCCGGCAGCATCCAGACCGCGCCGACCTTCTGGCTCGACCCCCGCACCGGCGTCTCCTACCCGATCGTCGTGCAAATGCCGCAATACGACATCGACACCGTCGGCGAACTCGCCAACCTTCCGATCACGGCGCACGGCAAGACGGAGCTGCTCGGTGCGCTGGCAACCGTGCGGGTGGGCACGTCGGACGCGGTGGTCACGCACTACAACGTGGAGCCCGCAATCGACATCTATGCTGCGGTGCAGGACCGCGACCTGGGGGCGGTCGCTGCCGACGTGAATGCCATCCTTGCGAGTACCAAGGCCGCGGTGCCGCGGGGCAGCCAGGTTGCGCTCGCCGGGCAGGTCACCACCATGACCAGCGCGTACAGCCAGCTCTACTTCGGCCTCGCCTTCGCCATCCTGCTGATCTACCTGGTGATCGTGGTCAACTTCCAGTCCTGGCTGGACCCGTTCGTCATCATTACGGCGCTGCCGGCGGCGCTGGCCGGCATCGTCTGGATCCTGTTCGCCTCCGGCACCACGCTGTCGGTGCCGGCACTGACCGGGGCGATCATGTGCATGGGCGTCGCGACCGCCAACAGCATCCTGATCGTCAGCTTCGCGCGCGAGCAGCTGGCGCTGGGCCGCGATGCCCACTCGGCGGCGCTGGAGGCCGGGTTCACCCGCTTCCGCCCGGTGCTGATGACGGCGTTGGCGATGGTGATCGGCATGGCGCCGATGGCGGTCAGCGCCGACCAGAACGCGCCGCTGGGTCGGGCGGTGATCGGCGGCCTGATCTGTGCTACGATCTCGACGCTGTTCTTCGTGCCGACCATTTTCAGCCTGGTGCACCGCGGGCGTGAGGCGACGCCGCCCGCCAAGCAGCCGGGCAAGCCGGCCTCGGTTTCGACCCATACCTGAACGACGGACACAGGATGCGCGATATTTCGGAGCAACCCCTCGACCCGGCGCCCCGCCGCTCGCGTGCCGGGCTGAAGCTGGCTGGGGCGGCGGCGGTGGTCATTGCCGTCGCGGTTGCCGGCTTCGGCATCTGGCAGCGTGACCGCGACGAGCGGAAACTGGCCGCCTGGACCGATGCCCAGACGGTCCCGACGGTCGCCATCGTCACTCCGCAGCCGGAGACCAAGGCGCAATCGCTGACGCTGCCGGGCAACGTCGACGCCTGGTACGAGGCGCCGATCTATGCGCGCGTCCCGGGCTATCTGCAGATGTGGTACAAGGACATCGGGGCACAGGTGAAGACAGGCGACCTGCTGGGCGTGATCGACACCCCCGACCTCGACGAGCAGCTGCGCCAGGCCAAGGCGGACTTCAACTCCGCGCAGGCCAACCTGACGCTTGCCGAGGTCACGGCCAAACGGTGGCAGGCGCTGCTGTCCTCGGCTTCGGTGTCGCGCCAATCGGTGGACGAGAAGGTCGCCGACGCGGCGGCGCTGAAGGCCAAGGTGGCGGCCGCCCAGGCCAATGTCGACCGGCTGGATGCCCTGGAGGGATTCAAGCGCCTGGTCGCTCCGTTCGACGGCGTCGTGACGGCGCGCAAGACCGATATCGGCGACCTGATCAATGTCGGCGCCACGTCCGGCCCCGAACTGTTCAAGGTGGCCGATCTCCACGCCATGCGGGTCTACGTGCGGGTGCCGCAGACTTTCTCCGCCAGGATCGCCGTCGGCATGAAGGCGACGCTGAAGCTGCCGCAATACCCCGACCGGACCTTTGACGCGAGCGTGCTCACCACCTCCAATGCCATCAATCCCGAGAGCCTGACGGTGCTGGTCGAACTGGTCGCTGCCAACGAGGACGGCAAGCTGTGGCCGGGTACCTTCGCCGATGTCAGCTTCGACCTGCCCGCCGACACCAAGGTCGTGCAGATCCCGGCGAGTGCGTTGCTGTTCCAGTCGGAAGGCCTGCAGGTGGCGGTGCTCGACCCCGGCAACAAGGTGGCGATCCGGCCGGTGCAGGTCGGCCGCAACTTCGGCACGATGGTCGAGGTGCTGTCCGGCGTCAGCGCGACCGACAAGGTAATCGACAGCCCGCCGGACTCCATCGTCGCAGGGGAAGTCGTGCGACCGAAGGCGCAGAACCCGGACATCTCTCGCGATACCGGCGCAGCGGCGGCGAAGCCGCCGACGGTCGAACCGCACGCCAGCCAGAAAGCGGCGGCCGACTGATGCACCGTCTGGCGGCTCTGGCCCTAAGCGGCGTGATCTTGGCCGGGTGCAACCTTGCCCCGCGCTACAAGGTGCCGACGATCGCCGTTCCGGTCTCCTACCGCGATACCGTGATCTGGCGCACGGCCGCGCCGGCCGACACGGCGCCGCCATCGGACTGGTGGCAGGGCTTCGGCGATCCGGTGCTGGACAAGCTGGAGGACGACCTCGGCGCCCACAACTTCACGCTGGTCGCCGCGTCGGCCATCTTCGCCCAGGCTCGCGCCGATGCGGCAGAGGCCGAAGCTGGGCTGCTGCCGATGGTGACGCTCGGGGGAGACGTCAACAGGACCAGCTATCCTGCGGACAGCATCCTTAAGCTGCATGGGCTGCCGTCGGACGTCATTCTGCGGAACAACCTCGTCGGCGGCGCAGGCTACGAGATCGACTTCTGGGATCGGATCCACAACGAAGTGGCTGCCGGCAAGGCGGCGGCGCAGGCCAGCGCGGCCGACCTCGCGTTCATCCGGCTCAGTCTGCAGGCCGAGCTGGCCAACGCCTATCTGCTGCTGCGCGGCCTGGACGCCGAGCAAGACCTCCTGAAGCACACCGTCACGGCCTATGAGCGGGCGCTGCAGGTGGCGCAGGACCGGTTCAACGGCCAGATCGCGTCCGGCATGGACGTCTCGCGGGCGCAGGCGCAGCTCGAGTCGGCGCGGGCGCAACTCGACGATGTGGGCGCGCGGCGGGCGCTGGCGGAGCACGCGATCGCCACGCTGGTCGCGGTCCCGGCGCCGGAGTTTTCGATCGCACCGAGCTTGATCCCGCTGCATCTGCCCCCGCTGCCGCCCAGCGTTCCCACCCTGCTGTTACAGCGGCGGCCGGACATCGCCGCGGCCGAGCGCCGCGTGGCGGAGGCCAACGCAATGATCGGCGTGGCGCGCGCCGCGTTCTTCCCGAACGTGTCGCTGAACGCCCTCGGCGGGTTTCAGGGTGCCGCCATTCACTTTCTGAACCTCCCGAGTACCTTCTGGTCACTGGGCCCAGGCGTGACCCTGCCGGTGTTCGAGGGCGGCCTGCTGCGGGCGCAGGAAGCGGCGACCATCGCCGCGTTCAACGGCGCCACCGCCGATTACCGCAACACGGTGCTTGGCGCCTTCCAGAACGTCGAGGACGCGCTGGCGCAGCTGCACTACTACGGCGTCGAGGAAACCGACGACCGCCGCGCCATCGCGGCGGCGCAGCGAACGCTGCAGATGTCGCTGGCGCTGTATCAGGACGGGGCAGCGAATTTCCTGGAAGTCGTGGTCGCCCAGGAATCGCTGCTCGGAGCG
Source organism: uncultured Pseudomonadota bacterium (assembly GCA_963786445.1). Classification (GTDB taxonomy): domain Bacteria; phylum Pseudomonadota; class Alphaproteobacteria; order Acetobacterales; family Acetobacteraceae; genus JAFKFJ01. The sequence continues at coordinate 392,471 of CAWAZU010000025.1, read as the reverse complement.
CAATTGCTGCTGCTGCAGCTGCAAACGCAATATCTGCAGGCGGGCGTCGGGCTGGTTCGCGCGCTTGGCGGGGGCTGGAGCGCGCAGGATCTGCCGAACCCGAACGAAATCCCGCTCCGCCACGTGGACATTGCGCAGTAGCGCGATCAGCGGCGCGAGCCGGCGGTACGGCGCGGAAACGGAACAATCACGCCGCTGCGCACCGGCGGCGCGCCGGGCCGAGGCGAGGGCGGCGGCAGGATGGGGACGCGCGACGGCGGCGGGGGAATGTTGCGCACCCAGGCGGCGTAGGCGCGCCGCGCCTGCTCGTGTTCCGCCGCCGCGATCACCCGCCGGTGGTGCCGGCCGCGCCACCAGCGTCGCAGATCGGTGGCGAAAAACACGCCGTAGGCGGCGCTCCACACCACGGCTGCGACGGCGGCGAGGACGGTATTGAGCATCGCTCTCCCCTGCTGGCGCACCCGCGGCTGCTAGCGGCCGGTCAGGATGCGCTCGAACAACTGCCGGACCGTCGGGATGAAGCCGTTGCTGTAGAACGGGTCCGTGCCGAAGCGGAAGCCGTTATGCCCGCTGAACATCAGATTGTGTTCCATGACCTCGTCGCTGCCCGACTCGTGCGCCACCGTCTGCAACGTCTTCTGGATGCAGAAGCTGCGCGCATCGGCCTTCTTGCCGTTGCTGAACTCGGGCTCGACCTGCGACCAGTTGGAAAAGCGGCACTGGCTGAGGCAACCCATGCAGGCCACCTGGTCGGCGAGGATTTCCTGCGCCTTCTCCGGCGTGACGAAGATCAGGGTGCTGTCGGGCGTGCGCAGCGCCTCGGTGAAGCCCTGCGCCTCCCACGCCATCACGCGCGCGAGGTCGGGAGGCGTCAGATAGACCGTGCGCTTGCGCGGGCCGACGCCGTATTCCGCGACGTGTTCGCCGACCCGCTCGGCGGTGTAGGCGACCTGGCGGTCGTTGCGCTCACGCAGTTCATGGATGAAGGCGTTGTTGACCGCCGAGGAATAGAAACCGGTCGGGCTGAAGTGATTGAGGAAGATGTCGCCTTCCTTCAGCGTCAGCAGCTTGCGTTTCCAGGCATCCCCGATCGGGCTTTCCTGCGTGAGCAGGGGGCGGGTGCCGAACTGGAACGCGATCGGGCCGAGCTCGGGATTGTCGATCCAGTGCTCCCATTCCTCCAGCCACCAGACGCCGCCGGCCATGATGATCGGCGTCTCGGCCAGTCCGAAGTCGCGCATCACCTTGCGCAGCGCAAGCACCCGCGGATACGGGTCCTCGGGCTTGGTCGGGTCCTCGCTGTTCGAGAGGCCGTTATGGCCGCCGGCGAGCCAGGGGTCCTCGTACACCACGCCGCCGAGCAGCGCCGCCGCCTTGTGGTAGGCGCGCTTCCACAGCGCGTTGAACGCACGCGCCGAGGAGACGATCGGGTAGTAGTGGACGTTGAACCTGGCCGCGATCTCCGACAGGCGATAGGGCATCCCGGCGCCGCAGGTCAGCCCGTTGATAAGACCCTTGGCCTGTTCCAGGATGCCGGTGATGACGCGCTCGGCGCCGGCCATCTCCCACAGGATGTTGGCATGGATGCGGCCTTTCCCGCCGGCGATCTCGTAGGCGCGGCGCGCCTGCGCGATGCCGCCGGCGATGGCGTAATGGATCAGTTCCTCGTGCCGCTCGCGCCTGGTGCGGCCGTGATAGACCTGCGGGATGCGCTTGCCCTGCCCGTCATAGCTGTCGGCGTTGACGGCGCTCATCGTGCCGACCCCGCCGCAGGACGCCCAGTGCCCGGCCGTGATCCCGGTCGAGATGGCGACGCCCTTCCCGCCCTCGACCAGGGGCAGCAGGTCCATTCCTCCCATGCGGATCGCGTTGATGGCCTTCATCACGCTCATCCCTTCGCCCCCACGCGCCGAGGACGCCCCCGACTCGTCACATAATTGTAGCGCGGGCCGCGTCCGTCCGCATTAGCCGGCCGACGGACGCAGCTTCGCCCTACTCGACGGCCGCCTCGCGTTCGCGGCGACCCTCGGCCCGGCCCTCGCCGCGGCCGCCTTTCGGGCCGACCTTTTCGGTGATGTCCTCGCCGGTCGCCTGATCGACCACCCGCATCGACAGCTTCACCTTGCCGCGCTCGTCGAAGCCCAGCACCTTCACCTTCACCGGGTCGCCGACATTGACCACGTCGCTGGTCTTGGCGACGCGGCCCTGCGTCAGCTCGCTGATATGCACCAGCCCGTCGCGCGAGCCGAGGAAGTTGACGAAGGCGCCGAACTCCGCCGTCTTGACCACCTTGCCGTTGTAGATGACGCCCACCTCCGGCTCGGCGACGATGCCGCGGATCCAGTCGATTGCCGCCTGCGCGCGATCCGCTTCGGTGGCCGCGATCTTGATCGTGCCGTCGTCCTCGATGTCGATTTTTGTGCCGGTCTGCTCGACGATCTCGCGGATCACCTTGCCGCCGGTGCCGATCACGTCGCGGATCTTCTCCTTCGGCACGTTGATGATGTGGATCCGCGGCGCGTTCGCCGCCACGTCGCTGCGCGCCCCGGTCAGCGCCTTGGCCATCTCGCCGAGGATGTGCAGCCGTCCCTCGCGCGCCTGGTCGAGCGCCACCCGCATGATCTCGGGCGTGATCGAGGTGATCTTTATGTCCATCTGCAGCGAGGTGACGCCGCGCTCGGTGCCCGCCACCTTGAAGTCCATGTCGCCGAGATGGTCCTCGTCGCCGAGGATGTCCGACAGCACGGCGTAGCCGCGATCCTCCTTGATCAGCCCCATCGCGATGCCGGCGACCGGGCGCGCCAGCGGCACGCCGGCGTCCATCAGCGCGAGCGAACTGCCGCACACCGTCGCCATCGAGGAGCTGCCGTTGCTCTCGGTGATCTCGCTGACCACCCGCACCGTGTAGGGGAATTTGTCCTTCGACGGCAGCAGCGGATGCACGGCGCGCCAGGCCAGCTTGCCATGCCCGATCTCGCGCCGTCCCGGGCTGCCCATCCGCCCGGTCTCGCCGACCGAATAGGGCGGGAAATTGTAGTGCAGCATGAAATGGCGGCGGTGCTCGCCTTCCAGCGCGTCGATGATCTGCTCATCCTGCGCAGTGCCCAGGGTCGCCACGCACAGCGCCTGCGTCTCGCCGCGGGTGAACAGCGCGCTGCCGTGCGCGCGCGGCAGCACGCCGACCTCGGCCACGATCGGTCGCACCGTTCGCGTGTCGCGCCCGTCGATGCGGTGGCCGGTGTCGAGGATCGCGTTGCGGACGATGTCCGCCTCCAGCTCCTCGAACAGCGGCTTGGCCGCCGCCGCGTCCAGCCCTTCGGCGGTCAGCGCCTCGGCCGTCGCGGTCTTGGCGGCCTCGATCCGCTCGTGGCGGAGCTGCTTCTGCTGCTCGCGATAGGCCTCGGCCAGCTTCGCGCGCGCCAGCGCATCGACGCGGGCGGCGAGCACCGTGTGCGCCGCGTCCGCCTCCGGCAGCGGCCACGGCTCGTGCGCGGCGTGCTCGGCCAGCGCGATGATGGCGTCGATCACCGGCTGGAACTGCGCATGACCGAAGGTGACGGCACCGAGCATCACGTCCTCGGGCAGTTCGTGCGCCTCGCTCTCCACCATCAGCACGCCCTCGCGCGTGCCGGCGACCACGAGGTCGAGCTGCGAGTGCTCCGCCTGGTCGGGCAGCGGGTTCAGCACGTACTGGCCATCGACATAGGCGACGCGCGCCGCCCCGACCGGGCCGAAGAACGGGATGCCGGACAGCGTCAGCGCCGCCGAGCAGCCGACCAACGCCACGATGTCGGGGTCGTTCTCCAGGTCGTGGCTGAGCACGGTGGCGATCACCTGGATCTCGTTGCGGAACCCGTCCGGGAACAGCGGCCGGATCGGCCGGTCGATCAGGCGGGAAACCAGCGTCTCATGCTCGCTCGGCCGTCCCTCGCGCTTGAAAAACCCGCCGGGAATTTTGCCGGCGGCAAAGGTCTTTTCCTGGTAGTTGACGGTGAGCGGGAAGAAATCCTGCCCCGCCCTGGCGGTCCTGGCGCCCACGGCCGTACACAGCACGATGGTGTCGCCGTAGCGGGCCATGACGGCGCCGTCGGCCTGGCGCGCGACTTTCCCGGTTTCCAGCACGAGCTTGCGCCCGCCCCAGTCGATTTCCTTGCGGAAGTAGTTGAACATCCTGTCGTCCCTGAACAAAGGCGCGCGGCGCGCGGACTTCAGGGGCGATCCGTATCTCCTGTGCGGGAACGGCGTCTCGGGCTGCATGGGAGCGGCCTGCAACGTGGCGCAGGACCGCGGAGCCATGTGGCCGGAGGCGCCGTCCAGTCCCCCGCATGCGGCAGAGGGTGCCGGATCGGCCGTCTGACGGTCCGCCGCTGGCGCGCGGCAGTCCGGGGGCGCACATGTGCCCCCGGTCGGCGTTGCCCCGCGTCACCATGACGCGGGGGGAGGCCGGCGCGACGAGATATAGGTACGCCGGCCGGCAGGACCACCCGAACGCGGCTCAGCGGCGCAGATTGAGCCGGCCGATCAGCGCCTCGTAGCGGGCCTGGTCCTTCTTCTTCAGATAGTCGAGCAGCCGCCGGCGGCGGCCGACCAGCACCAGCAGCCCGCGCCGGCTGTGAAAATCCTTGGCGTGGGTCTTCAGGTGCTCGGTGAGGTTGCCGATCCGCTCGGAGAGCAGGGCGACCTGCACCTCCGGGCTGCCGGTGTCGGCGGTGGCAGTCGCGTATTCGGCGACGAGCGCGCTGCGGCGCTCCGCGGTGATCGACATCGTGTGCTCCTGGGTAGGGGTTGCGGCGTCGCGTGCCCGGCTACAGCAGCCGTTCCGGCTTCAGCCAGCCATCGTGCAGCCGGCACAGCCCGATCACGCGCCCCCCCGCCATCGCGCGCACCAGTCCCCCATCGGGGTTGGCGGCCGGTGGAATCCGGCCCATCAGCGTGACCAGGCTGATCGCCTGGCCGTGGCCGAGGCCGTAGGCTTCCGCTTCCGTCAAGGCCAGCGCCGGGATGTCGGCCAGCGCGGTCGCGACGGGCAGCAGGAAGTCCGGGGAAGTCGGCGGGGTATCCTCCGCGCGCGTCAGTTTGTCCAGCGGAATCGCGTTCTCTTCGCTGAAGGGGCCGACCCGCTTGCGGCGCAGGGCGGCGACGTGGCCGAGATTGCCGCACGCCTGCGCCAGGTCGCGGGCGAGGCTGCGCATATAGACGCCCTTCCCCGATTCCACCTCGAAGATCGCGGTGTCGGCGTCGGGCCGTTCCACCAGTTCGAACCGATCGACCCGCGCCGGTCGCGCTTCCAGAGCCGGCGGCGCACCGGCGCGGGCGAGGTCGTAGGCACGCTCGCCGGCAACCTTCACGGCGGAGAAGGCCGGCGGCACCTGCATGATGTCGCCGCGGAATTTTTCCAGCGCTTCCGTGATGGCGGCGTCGGTGGGCCGGGCGTCGGTCGTGGCGGTGACCTGGCCGTCGGCGTCGTCGGTGTCGCGCGCCTCGCCGAAACGCAGCGTGAAGCGATAGACCTTCGTGCCGTCCATCACGTAGGGCACGGTTTTCGTCGCCGTCCCGAAGGCCACGGGCAGCACGCCGGTCGCGAGCGGGTCGAGCGTGCCGCCGTGCCCGGCTTTTTGCGCGTCGAACCAGCGGCGGACGCGGTTCACCACGTCGGTGCTGGTCAGCCCCGGCGGCTTATCGACGATCAGCCAGCCATCCAGCTTTCGGCCGCGCGGCTTGCGGTGGCGCATGGGCGGGAGGTCCCTCGGAACACGGTCCTGGCCTTGTGTCCAGCAGGACGGAGGGCGCGGGGTGAAGCAGATGCGACCGTGGAACGCAAGACCGCAGCCAGCTAGCCGAGATCCCGTTCCACCTCCGGCCGGTGCAGCAACTCATCGACATGCATCGCGTAGTCGAGGCTGGTGTCGGCCTGGAACGACAGTTCCGGCGCGTAGCGCAGGCGCAGCGCGCGCGCCACCTCGCGCCGCAGGAACGGCGCGGCGCGCTGCAATGCCGGCAGCTTCTCCGCCACGTCGGAGCGGCCGAGCCGCGTGACGAACACGGTCGCGTGCCGCAGGTCGGGGCTGAGGCGCACTTCCGTCACCGTTACCACCACGCCCGCAAGCTCGGGGTCACGCACCTCGCCGCGCGCGAAGATGCCGGCCAGCACGTGGCGGATTTCCTCCGCCACGCGCAATTGCCGCTGGGTCGGCGGCCTGGCCGCGTGCTTTGCGACGCCTTGCCTCGCGCCCTGCCTCAACCCGGCACCATCTCCGTCTCGTAGCACTCGACCACGTCGCCTTCGCGCAAATCGTGGAAGTTCGCGAACGACAGGCCGCACTCGTAGCCGCGCGCCACCTCGCGCACGTCGTCCTTGAAGCGCCTGAGCTGCGTCAGTTCCCCGGTGTGGATCACCACGTTGTCGCGCAGCAGCCGCACGCCGGCGCCGCGCTTCACCACGCCCTCGGTCACCATGCAGCCGGCGACCTTTCCCACCTTGGTGATGTCGAACACGCGGCGGATCTCGGCGTAGCCCAGGAACTTCTCGCGCGCCTTCGGGGCGATCTTGCCGCGCACCAGCTTCTCGATGTCGTCCGCCAGCTCGTAGATGATCGCGTAGTAGCGGATATCGACGCCGTCCCGCTGCGCCAGTTCGCGCGCCTGCGCCGTCGCGCGCACGTTGAACGCCACCACCACCGCGTTCGACGCTTTCGCAAGCTGCACGTCGCTCTCGGTGATCTGCCCGACCGCCGACAGCAGCACGCGCACCTTCACCTCGTCGTTGGCGAGCTTGGCGACCGTCGCCTGGATCGCCTCGGCGCTGCCCTGCACGTCGGCCTTGATGACCAGCGCCACCTCTTTCTGCTCGCCGGCCTGGATGCGCGCCAGCATCTGGTCCAGCGTGCCGCGCGCCGCGGTGACCGCACCGGCCGCCTTGTCGCGCAGCTTGCGCTGGCGGAACTCGCTGATCTCGCGCGCGCGTCCCTCGTTCTCGACGACCACGAACGGCTCGCCCGCGGTCGGCACGCCGTCGAGGCCGAGGATTTCCACCGGCACCGACGGCCCGGCCTCCTTCATCTGCTGGCCCTTGTCGTCCAGCATCGCGCGCACGCGGCCCCATTCGGCGCCCGCCACGACGATGTCGCCCTGGCGCAGCGTGCCGCGTCTGCACCAGCACGGTCGCGACCGGCCCGCGCCCGCGGTCCAGCCGGCTCTCGATCACCGAGCCTTCGGCCGGGCGGTCCGGGTTCGCGCGCAGGTCGAGGATTTCCGCCTGCAGCAGGATCGCCTCCTGCAGCTTGTCGAGGCCGGTCCGCTTGGTCGCCGACACCTCCACGTCCTGCGTCTCGCCGCCCATCTCCTCGACCACGATGTCGTGGCTGAGCAGTTCCTGGCGCACCCGCGCGGGGTTGGCGTCCGGCTTGTCCATCTTGTTGATGGCGACGATGATCGGCGCGTGGGCCGCCTTGGCGTGGCTGGATCGCCTCGATGGTCTGCGGCATCACGCCGTCGTCGGCCGCGACCACCAGCACCACGATGTCGGTCACGCTGGCGCCGCGCGCGCGCATGGCGGTGAACGCGTCGTGACCCGGCGTGTCGATGAACGTGATGCGGTCGCCGGACTCGAGTTCCACCTGGTAGGCGCCGATATGCTGCGTGATGCCGCCGGCCTCGCCGGCCGCCACGTCGGTCGAGCGCAGCGCATCCAGCAGCGACGTCTTGCCGTGATCGACATGGCCCATCACGGTCACCACCGGCGGACGCGCCAGCAGTTCGGCCTCGGCATCGCTCGCGCCGGCCAGCCCAAGCTCCACATCGTCCTCGGAGACGCGCTTGGCGCGGTGGCCGAATTCCTGCACCACCAGTTCGGCGGTGTCGGCGTCCAGGCTCTGCGTGATGGTCGCCATCACGCCGAGCCGCATCAGCGTCTTGATCACGTCGGGCGGCGCGGGCGGCGATGCGGTTCGCCAGTTCCTGCACGGTGATGCTGTCGGGCAGCACGACTTCGCGCACCACCTTCACCTGGTCGGAGCGCAGCCGCTCCAGCTCCGCCTGCCGCCGCTCGCGCTCGCGCTGCCGGCGCACCGAGGCGAGGCTGCGCACGCGGTCGTCCTCGCCCTCGATCGCGGCCTGCACGTCGATTTTGGCGCCGCGGCGGCGGTCGTCCACGCCCTTCTTCGCCGCCGGCAGCTGCGGCTTGCGGGCGGCCAGGCCGGGTGCGGCGCCGGCGCGGCGGACCGGACGGCCCTCGTCGTCGTCATCGCCCGGGCGCGGCGCCTTCAGCCGCAGCGTCTCCCCGGCCGTGGCCGGGGGCGCCGTCGGGGCTGGGCGACCGGCGGGGCGCGCGGCGCGCCGATCCTCGGCCCCCCGCACGGAAGTGCCGGCATTGGCCGCAGCGGCCTGGGCCGCCGCCGCCGCCTCGGCAATGCGGCGCGCCTCCTGCTCGGTGCGTTCGCGGGCTTCGGCCTCGGCCTTCTGGCGCACTTCCTCCTCGGCCGCCCTGCGCGCCTCGTCCTCGCGCCGTCGTGCTTCCTCGGCGGCGGAGAGGATCGAGATCTTCTCCTGCTCGCGCCGCTCGGCCTCGCGCTTTGCGGCCTCGCGCTGCTGCTCGGCGAGCGCGCGCTGGCGGGCGGCCAGTTCGGTCGCGGTCAGCGCCCGGCCGGCCCCGGCCGGCGGACGGCCGACCGGCCCCGGCGCGGGCCGCGTGGCCGCGGAGGGCGCGCCGGCTGCCGCACTCGGCAATGCACCGGCCGCGCCGCCAGCGCCGGGGGCGCGCTTCTTGCGCACCTCGACCTGCACGACTTTCGACCGGCCGTGGCTGAAACTCTGTCGGACGGATCCGGCATCCACGGTCCGGCCCAGCTCCATGCGACCACTCGGCCGCAGCGAGAGCCGGCCCTTGGCCGCGTCCTGATCGTTGCCTTCGCTCATCTACCCGCCTGCACCTTGCCTTCTGCCCGCCCGGCCGTGCCGAGCGGCGTTTGCCTCGGCCGGCGGGGTCCGCAACCCGTCCAGCCGCTCCGCATCCTCGCCTATCCGCGTCGCCAGCCGCCCCGCCGCCACCGCGACATGAACGGCATGATCCCGCCCGAACACGCCGCCCAGCGCCGCGCCGTCAAGCGGCGCCACCACCAGGCCCTGCCAGCCCCCGAGCAGGCGCGCCCGTTCGTCGGGGCTGCCGTCGGCGGCCTGCACGATCAGCGCCGCCCGGCCGGTCTCGATCCAGGCCCGCGCCTTGGTGAACCCCGCCACCGCCTGCCCGGCGCGCCGGGCCAAGCCAAGCTGTTCGCCGATCCGCCGCGCCAGCGCCCTCTGCAGACCGGACAGGAGATCGGGGGACACCGTCACCGGACCGCGCGCCGCCCTGGCGAAACCGCCCCGTGTGCGAGCGGTTTCTACCACATCGCCAACCGCACTCAACCAGATTCCCCGCCCGGGCAGCCGTGCAGCCAAGTCGGGCACCACCATACCGTCCGGGGCGACGACGAAGCGGATCATGCGCTCCTTCGGCAGCCGCGCCCGCGTCACCGCGCAGCGCCGCAGCGGGCCGGCCTCCGGCTCGTCCGCGTCGGCATCGTCGATGGGGGCAAGCGCTTCAGTCGTGGCCCGCGTCCTCCGCGCCGTCGTGCACCGCGCCGCCTGCCTCCTCGGCGAACCAGTGCGCACGCGCCGCCATGATGACGTCGTTGGCCGTCGCCTCGTCCATATTGGCCGCGCCGACGACCTCGACAAGCTCGTCGGAGGCAAGGTCGGCCAGATCGTCGAGCGACTTCACGCCCTTTTCGCCCAGCGCCACCAGCATCGCCGGCGTCAGCGTCTCGATCGCCGCCACGTCGTCGCTGACGCCGAGCGCGATGCGGCGCTCGTTCAGCTCGTTGTCACGGCGGATCAGGAACTGCTCGGCGCGGCGGATCAGTTCGTCGGCCACCTGCTCGTCGAACCCCTCGATGGAGGCGAGTTCGTCGCGCGGCGTGAACGCCAGTTCCTCGATCGAGTTGAACCCCTCGGTCACCAGCAGGCCGGCGATCACGTCGTCCACGTCGAGCGCCTCGACGAACAGCCCGGTGCGGCGGCGGAACTCGTCCTGCCGGCGTTCGCTCTCCTCGGCTTCGGTGAGGATGTCGATGTCCCAGCGCGTGAGCTGGCTCGCCAGCCGCACGTTCTGCCCCCGCCTGCCGATCGCAAGCGACAGCTGGTCGTCCGGCACGACGACTTCGCAGCGCCCGCCTTCCTCGTCCATCACCACTTTCGTGACCTCCGCCGGCGCGAGCGCATTGACCACGAACGTCGCGGTATTCGCCGACCACGGAATGATGTCGATCTTCTCGCCCTGCAGTTCCTGCACCACCGCCTGCACGCGCGAGCCGCGCATGCCGACGCAGGCGCCGACCGGGTCGATCGAGGAATCGCGCGAGATCACCGCCATTTTCGCGCGGCTGCCGGGGTCGCGCGCCACCGCCTTGATCTCGATGATGCCGTCATAGATTTCCGGCACCTCCTGCGCGAACAGTTTTGCCAAAAACCCCGGATGCGTGCGGCTGAGGAAGATCTGCGGCCCGCGCGGCTCCTCGCGCACGTCGTAGATGTAGGCGCGCACGCGGTCGCCGTTGCGGAAACTCTCGCGCGGGATCAGCTCGTCGCGGCGCAGCAGCGCCTCGGCGCGGCCGATTTCCACCATCAGGTTGCCGTATTCGGTCCGCTTCACCACGCCGTTGATGATCTCGCCGACGCGGTCCTTGAACTCGTCGTACTGGCGCTTGCGCTCGTATTCGCGCACGCGCTGCACGATCACCTGCTTGGCCGTCTGGGCGGCGATGCGGCCGAAATCGATCGGCGGCAGCGGATCGACCAGGTGTTCGCCGAGCTTGATGTCGGGCTTGAACTTGCGGGCGATGTGGACCGGGATCTGCGTCTCCTCGTTCTCCACCGTCTCCACCGCCTCGGTCCAGCGGGACAGGCGCACGTCGCCGGTCTTGCGGTCGATGGTGGCGCGGATGTCCTTCTCGTGGCCGTATTTGGCGCGGCCGGCCTTCTGGATGGCCTGTTCCATCGCCTCCAGCACTTCCTCGCGGTCGATCGACTTCTCGCGTGCGACGGCGTCGGCCACCAGCAGCAGCTCGGGTCGGGCGATGGCGGTGTCCATGGGAAGGGGAGCCTCTCAGTTGGTCCGGGTTGGGGTTGCGGTGGCTGCGATCAGCGCGTCGGTCAGCACCAGCCGGGCGCGGCGCAGCTGGGCGAGCGGCAGCACCACCTCGCTGCCGTCGTCGAGGCGCAGGCGGGCGTGCGCCGCGTCGGCGCCGAGCACGATGCCGGAGAAGCGCTTGCGCCCGTCGAGCGGCAAGTCCAATTCGGCGCGGGCGAGATGGCCCACGAAGCGGTTCCAGTCCTTTATTCGTGTCAGCGGCCGGTCGATGCCGGGGGAGCTGACTTCCAGCGTCCATTCGCCCGCCATCGGGTCGGCGACATCGATCACGGCGCCGAGCGCGCGGCTGATCGCCTCGCAGTCCTCGACGGTGACCGGCGCGGCGTCGGCGCGGTCGGCCATGATCTGCACGGTCGGCCGGTCGCGGCCGGCGACGGCGACGCGCACCAGTTCATAGCCCATGCCTTCCAGCGCGGGCGCCACGATCTCGGCGAGGCGGGCTTCCAGCCCGGTATGGCGCGGTTGGTCAGGGTGCAAAACAAAAAAGGCGGCCCGTTAGGGCCACCCTCCGTGGTCGGTCGGAAGATGTTTGATTGGCCGGTTAGATAGGCGGTCTTGGCGAGCGGCGCAAGGGTCACCGATCACGGTTGCCATTCGGCGGAGCTCGCCGGCTGCGGCGCCACGAGGACCAATCGATCGGGTCGGCTTCGCTCGCCTCCAGCACAAGACTGTCCGGCGCCAACTTTGCGCAGAAGAGCGCGAGGTTCAGACAATCCCACCGCGCGCTCGGCGCTATGATCCCGTCGAACCCGAGAAAATAGGCGGCCTCGGCCACGGGTTGCGTGCGCATGTAGTCGCGCTCGCGATAGCGCGCGACGTCGATGCCGAGGCTGGCAAGCAGATCGAGATCGGCCAGCCGCAACGTCCGGTCCGTTCGCACCGCCAGACGATGCACGAACCACGAGACCTGCGATGGAAAGACTGGCTGGCTCGACAGCAGGGCGTGGACTTCGGCCACGGCACCGTCCCGCTCGAACGAGGCATAGAGTATGTCGAACGATCCGTCGCACCAGCGGCTCCGCGACGGGGCCGCTTGCAAAGGGTCGCGCCCGTCTCGGCACACCCGCCAGAAGCTGTGGTTGAGCGCCTCCCGCGGGCACGCATCGAGCGCGTCGAGGAGGGCCAGCTCACGCGGCCGCAGCGGCCCTCGCGTCATTCAGGTGTAGGCACCGGCATCGAGTGCTTCGATGACCGCGAGCACTTCGTCGGTTCGTCCGCGGTTGATAAGGTCGATCGCCCGCTCGCCCTTCAGCATCGGATGCGCGGCATGCAGCCAGAGCCGCGTCTCCTCGGCGGTGTAGAAGTCGCGGAGACGATCGACCACGTAGCGCAGTTCGGCGATGACGGTTTGCGCCTTCAGGTCGGGCGTCGCACGGCCGCTCGACCAGCGCGACACGGTGGCCGGCGAGACGGCGACGATGTTGGCGATATCCTTGCCCTGCAACCCGCCATCGTCGCGAAGGTGCTCGATCAGGTTTTTCACCGCGTTGGACATTTTGGACCTACACGGGTTGCTTGGTGCTTTTCCAATGGCCGTCCGGCGGCCAGCCCGACGAACTGGGGTTTGCCGAGAGGTTCGGGAATGGGACCATATTGCCGCCCATTTTGGCCTGCGTCGGCAAACTATCAGATCGCTTGCATGCGGTCAATCGGTGAAATCATTATGCAATCGCCTTAGCCGCAAGTAGGTTACCTCTTGGCCGGCCGCCCTCGCCTTCGCCTCGTATCGCGTCGCCGGCCATCCCTCCGGCCGCGCCGTCGCCGGTGCTGCTACGGAAAAAAACGGCTGGTCGGCAAAAACCTCCGCCACCCACGCCTGATAGGTCGGATCGTCCGTCGCGATCCGCCATTCCGCGCCGGGCCGCAGCACCCGCGCGATCTCCGCCAGCAGCGCCGGATGCACGAAACGCCGCTTGGCGTGCCGCGCCTTCGGCCACGGATCGGGGAACAGCAGGAACAGTCTTTCCAGACTCGCGTCGGGCAACAGCCGGATCAGCGTCCGCGCATCCTCGTCCCACACGCGCAGATTGCCGGGCAGAGGCGCGCTCGCCTCCCCGCCCTCCGCCACCAGCCGCGACAGCAGCGAGCAGAGGCCGTTCTCGAACACCTCGCAGCCGATCATCCCGACATCGGGATGCATCGCCGCCTGCGCCAGCGTGTGCTCGCCGCCGCCGAATCCCACCTCCAGCCACACCGCGCGCACCGGCACCGCAAACGCCGCATGCGGATCGCCGGCCATCGCCGCGTCGAAGCGCAGCCGCGGCAGTGTCTCGGCCAGCAGCTTCTGCTGCCGCGGCCGCAGCGTGTGGCTGCGCGGGCGGCCATAGAGCCGGTCCGGCGGCGGCTTCAGGCGCCGCCCATCGGCCCCGTTCAGCGGTGGAACGCCGACCGCAGCGCCGGGACCAGGTCAGTGTGCTCCCAGGTGAAGGTGCCGCGCTCCTCGTCCGGCTCGCGGCCGAAATGGCCGTAGGCCGAGGTCGCGGCGTAGATCGGCCGGTTGAGGTGCAGGTGTTCGCGGATGGCGCGCGGCGAGAGGTTCATCAACTCGCGCAGCGTCCGCTCCAGCTTCGCCTCGTCCACATCGAACGGGTTGCCGTGCAGATCGACATAGACCGAGAGCGGGTGCGACACGCCGATCGCGTAGCTGAGCTGCAGCGTGCAGCGGTCGGCCAGCCCCGCCGCCACGACGTTCTTCGCCAGATACCGGCAGGCATAGGCGGCGCTGCGATCGACCTTGGTCGGGTCCTTGCCGCTGAATGCCCCGCCGCCGTGCGGCGCCGCCCCACCATAGGTATCGACGATGATCTTCCGCCCCGTCAGCCCGCAATCGCCGTCCGGGCCGCCGATCACGAACTTGCCGGTCGGATTGATGTAGATGTCGCGCGCCGGCGGCATCCAGCCGTGCGGCAGGCTGGTCTCGATGATCGGCAGCACCATCTCCTGCACGCGGTCCTGGCTCAGCGTCTCGACGTGCTGGGTCGAGACGACGACGCTGGTCGCCGCCGCCGGCTTGCCGTCGATGTAGCGCAGCGTCACCTGGCTCTTCGCATCCGGCAGCAGCCCCTCGACCGACAGGTCACGGCTGCGCCGCAGTTCGCTCATGCGCCGCAGGATCAGGTGGGCGTAGTAAAGCGGCGCCGGCATCAGCGCCGGCGTCTCGCGGCAGGCATAGCCGAACATGATGCCCTGGTCGCCGGCACCCTCGTCCTTGTTGCCGGCGGCATCGACGCCCTGCGCGATGTCGGAGGACTGCGCGTGCAGATGCACTTCGATGTTCGCGTGCTTCCACGAAAACCCCGGCTGGTCGTAGCCGATGTCATGCACCGCCAGCCGCGCCTGGTGCGCCAGCAGTTCCGGCGTGATCGCCTCCGGCCCGCGCGTCTCGCCGGCCAGCACGATGCGGTTGGTGGTCACCAGCGTCTCGCAGGCAACGCGCGCATAGGGGTCGGCCGCCAGGAACGTGTCCAGCACGGTATCGCTGATCCGGTCCGCGACCTTGTCGGGATGGCCCTCGGAGACCGATTCGGAGGTGAACAGGAATTCGCCCTTGTCGCGCATCTAGGTTTCCGTGCTGGCAATGGGAGGATGGGAGAAAACGATCGGCCGGCGGCGCTCAATGACGGCAAGATGGCTGCCTGGTCAAGCGGGGCGGCGCGCGAGCACTAGCGCATCCCCAACACGTCCATCATCGAATAGTGGCCGGGCGGGCGTCCGACCGCCCAGCGCGCCGCGCGCACCGCGCCGGTCGCGAACACGCGGCGGTCGAACGCCCGGTGCGTCACCGCGATGTGCTCCCCGGCGGCGGCGAAGATCAGGCTGTGCTCGCCGACCACCTGGCCGCCGCGCAGCGCTGCGAAGCCGATGCCGCCGGGCTTGCGCGGGCCGGTGTGGCCGTCGCGCCCGCTCTCGCGCACCACTTCCAGCGCCACGCCGCGGCCCCGCGCCACCGCCCGGCCGAGCCCCAGCGCCGTGCCGGACGGGGCATCGACCTTCTGGCGGTGGTGCATCTCGACGATTTCCGCATCGTAGTCCTCGCCCGGCAATGCCGCCGCCATGCGCTCGGCCAGCGCCAGGACCAGGTTGACGCCGGGCGAGAAATTCGGCGCCTGCACCACCGCGATCCGTCCTGCCGCCGCCGCCACGGCCGCGTCGTCCGCCGGCGAAAGTCCGGTGGTGCCGAGCACCCAGGCCGCCCCCGCAGCGGCCAGCGCCTCGGCATGGCCCGCGACCGCGCTGGCATGGGTGAAGTCCACCACCACGTCCGATGCCGCCGCCAGCGCGGCAATGTCCGGGAAGCGCCGAACCCCCTCCGGCATGGTGGCCTCACGGTCGATGCCGCCGACCAGCCGCACGCGCGCGGCCACGACTTCCTCGGCCAGCAACCTTCCCATGCGCCCGGCGGCGCCCGCGATGCCGATACCCTTGTTCATAGATGCGGTTTTGCGTCGGGGAGCGCGTTTGCACAAGCAGCGTGGCGGCGCGATCGCCACTAGGACCGCGCCGCCGGCTCACGGTCCGCGGCGCAGGTGGGGGGGACGGCGCCGCGGATCGATGGCCAACGCCATCTCCGCGCAGGAGTTGCGCCCGCGCCCTCCCGGCGCCGGGTCGGCCCATCACGTCCTTGGGAGAAGCGGCGCGACGGACCGCGCTCAGCCGCGCCCGGCGAAGAATTCGCGCGCCTTGGCGAAGAAGCCCTCGTGCTCGGGGCTGCCCTTGCCGTCGGCCTCGGCCTCGAACTCCTCCAGCAACTCGCGCTGCCGCCGGGTCAGGTTCTGCGGCGTCTCCACCTGCACCTGGATCACCATGTCGCCGCGCTGGGCGCTTCGCAGCACGGAAAAACCCTTGCCGCGCAGGCGGAACTGGTCGCCGGTCTGCGTCCCGGCCGGCAGTTTCACGCGCGCCGGCGTGCCGTCGATCGCCGGCACCTCGATCTCCGCCCCCAGCGCCGCCTGCGTCATGCGCACCGGCACGCGGCAGAACACCATCGCACCTTCGCGCTGGAAGATCGGATGCGGCTTGATCGCGACATGCACATAGAGGTCGCCCGCGGGCGCGCCCGGCCCGCCCGCCTCGCCCTCGCCGGCGAGCCTGATGCGCGTGCCGTCCTCCACACCGGCCGGGATCTGCACCTGGAGCGTCCGGTCGCGCTGCACGGTGCCGGCGCCGCCGCAGATGCGGCATGGATTGCGGATCACGCGGCCTTGGCCGCCGCAGGTCGGGCAGGTACGCTCGACCACGAAAAACCCCTGCTGGGTGCGCATCTTGCCCGCGCCGTGGCAGGTCGGGCAGGTCTCGACGCCGCGGTCGGAAGACTCCGACCCGCTGCCGTTGCACGCCTCGCATTTCGCGCGCGTCGGCACCCGCAGCGTCGTTTTTGTGCCGGAAAACGCGTCCGTCAACTCGATCTCGGCGCTGGCCCGCACATCCGCGCCGGCGCGCGGACCGCGCCCGCCTCGGCGTCCGCCGCCGCCGCCCATGAAGTCGCCGAACATCTGCTCGAAAATGTCGCCGATGCCGCCGGCGGCGAAATCGAAGCCACCGGCCGGGCCGCCGCCCTGCTCGAAGGCGGCGTGGCCGTAGCGGTCGTACGCCGCCCGCTTCTGCTCGTCCTTCAGCACGTCGTAGGCTTCGTTGATCTCCTTGAACTTCGCCTCCGCCTGCCGGTCGCCCGGATTGCGGTCCGGATGGTGCTGCATCGCCAGCTTGCGATAGGCGCGCTTGAGATCGTCCCCGCTTGCGTCGCGGGCTACCCCCAGCGCGGCGTAGTAGTCCTGCTTCGCCATCTCAGTCCTCTACCTCGTCCCCGCCGAAACGGGGCAGACATGAAGATGCGCCCGGCTTGCGGCGAAGCGCGGGCGCATCTTCCGCATCGACGCATGACGGCGTCAGGCGGACTTCTTCCGCTTGTCGTCCACTTCCTCGAACTCGGCATCCACGACCTTGTCGTCGCCCGGCGCCGCGCCGCCGGGCGAGGCGCCGCCGGCCGGGCCCTCCGGGCCGCCCCCCGCGCCCGCGGCCTGCTGGGCCTTGTACATCGCCTCGCCGATCTTCATCGCCGCCTGGCTGAGCCGCTCGGCCGCCGCCTTCAGCGCGTCGGTGTCGCTGCCCTCCAGCGCCGTGCGCGTCGCGGCGATCGCCTGCTCGCATTCCGCGCGGTCGCCGGCGGCGATCTTGCCTTCGTTCTCCTTCAGCGTCTTCTCGACCTGATGGATCATCGCCTCGGCGTGGTTCTTCGCCTCGACGAACTCGCGGCGCTTCTTGTCGGCGTCCGCGTTCGCCTCGGCTTCCTTGACCATGCGCTGGATGTCGGCCTCGTTCAGCCCGCCGCTCGCCTGGATGCGGATCTGCTGCTCCTTGCCGGTCGCCTTGTCGCGCGCCTGGACCGAGACGATGCCGTTGGCGTCGATGTCGAACGTCACCTCGATCTGCGGCACCCCGCGCGGTGCGGGCGGAATGCCCATCAGGTCGAACTGGCCGAGCAGCTTGTTGTCCGCCGCCATCTCGCGCTCGCCCTGATAGACCTTGATCGTCACCGCGGTCTGCCCGTCATCGGCGGTCGAGAAGATCTGGCTCTTCTTGGTCGGGATCGTGGTGTTGCGCTCGATCAGGCGGGTGAACACACCGCCCAGCGTCTCGATGCCGAGCGACAGCGGCGTCACGTCGAGCAGCAGGACGTCCTTCACGTCGCCCTTCAGCACCGCGCCCTGGATCGCCGCCCCGATCGCCACCACCTCGTCGGGGTTGACGTTGCGTGCCGGCTCGCGGCCGAAGAAGGTTTTTACCGTCTCGATGACTTTCGGCATGCGCGTCATGCCGCCGACCAGGATCACCTCGTCGATCTCGCTCGCCTTGACGCCGGCGTCCTTCAGCGCCGAGCGGCACGGATCGAGCGTGCGGGTGATCAGGTCATCGACCAGGTTCTCCAGCTTGGCGCGCGTCAGCTTCATCACCAGATGCTTCGGCCCGGCGGCGTCGGCGGTGATGAACGGCAGGTTGATTTCGGTCTCCTTGGAAGACGACAGCTCGATCTTCGCCTTCTCCGCCGCCTCCTTCAGCCGCTGCAACGCGAGCCGGTCGCGGCGCAGGTCGATGCCCTGCTCGCGCTTGAACTCGTCGGCCAGGTAGTCGATGACGCGCTGGTCGAAATCCTCGCCGCCGAGGAACGTGTCGCCGTTGGTGCTCTTCACCTCGAACACGCCGTCGCCGATCTCCAGCACGGAGATGTCGAACGTGCCGCCGCCGAGGTCATAGACCGCGATGGTGCCGGTCTTCTTCTTGTCCATCCCGTAGGCGAGTGCGGCCGCCGTCGGCTCGTTGATGATGCGCAGCACCTCCAGCCCGGCGATGCGGCCGGCATCCTTGGTCGCCTGCCGCTGCGCGTCGTTGAAGTAGGCCGGCACCGTGATGACCGCCTGCGTCACCTTCTCGCCGAGATAGGACTCCGCGGTCTCCTTCATCTTGCCGAGGATGAAGGCGCTGATCTGGCTCGGCGCGTATTTCTCGCCCTTCGCCTCGACCCAGGCGTCGCCGTTGTCGCCGCGCACGATCTTGTACGGGACCAGGGCGATGTCCTTGGCCACCATCGGGTCATCGAAGCGGCGCCCGATCAGCCGCTTGACGGCATAGATCGTGTTGGTCGGGTTGGTCACCGCCTGGCGCTTGGCCGATTGCCCGACCAGCCGCTCGCCGCTGTCGGTGAAGGCGACGATCGAGGGCGTCGTCCGTGCGCCCTCGGCGTTCTCGATCACGCGGACATCCTTGCCCTCCATGATCGCCACGCACGAGTTCGTGGTGCCGAGGTCGATGCCGATGACTTTGCTCATCGCTGATACGCTCCTTTGCAGCGGACCCGGGCGGCCCGGCTCGGCACCGCCCTCGTCCCCAAGGTGAAATTCTCTGCCCTCGATGTATTGACCGCTTACCGCCGGGGCAAGGGCGGCGTGCGCGGAATTTGTGCAGGTGCGGCGCTACGCGACCGTATCGACCCGACTCGCCGCCGCCCCACCCTCCGCCGCCGGGGCTTTTGTGACCACCACCATCGCCGGGCGCAGCAGGCGTCCGTTCAGCGTCCAGGCGGGCGTCCAGGCCTGCAGCACGGTGCCCGGCGGATGTTCCAGGCTCGGCTGCTCCGCCATCGCCTGGTGCAGATTGGGGTCGAACATCGCGCCGGTCGGGTCCTCGCGCCGTATGCCGTTGCGCTCCAGCAGGCCGAGCACGCTGCGCTCGACGCCGGCGAAGCCTTCGCGCATCCGGGCCACGGCCTCCGGCTCGCCCTGGGCGGGCGGCGGCAGGCTGTCCAGCCCGCGGCGGATGTTTTCTGCCGCCTCCACCACGTCGCGGGCGAATTTCTGCACCGCGAACTGACGCGTCTCGTCGACCTCGCGCTTGGCGCGGGCGCGCACGTTGGCGGTCTCCGCTTCGGCGCGCATCCAGCGGTCCTTGAAGTCGTCGCGTTCGGCCTCCAGGGCCGTGATGCGCTCGGCGGCGGCACGCATCAGCTCGTCCGGCGTCGCCGGCTCGGCTGCCTTGTCCTGGGTCGGGTCGGTGTTCATGGGGTCATCGCTCATGGCGCCGTTCAGTTAGTTGTCCGCCGTGCGACGCACAAGCGGGGCGGCCATGCCATCAGGCCGCCACCACGCCGGTCTCGTCCGCCTGCAACCCGAAGGCGGCGGCCATCAGCGCGCGCGTGTACTCCGCCCGCGGCATTGCCAGCACCTCGCCCGCCGGCCCCTGCTCCACCACGCGGCCGTGCCGCAGCACCACCAGCCGGTGCGCCAGTGCGCGGACCACCTTCAAGTCGTGGCTGATGAACAAATAGCCGAGAAGGTGGTCCTGCTGCAGCCGCCGCAGCAGATCGACGATCTGCGCCTGCACCGACATGTCGAGCGCGCTGGTCGGCTCGTCGAGCACCACGAAGCGCGGTTTCAGCACCATCGCGCGCGCGATCGCGATGCGCTGGCGCTGGCCGCCGCTGAACTCGTGCGGGTGCCGATCGGCCGCCTCCGCCGGCAGCCCGACCTCCTCCAGCGCCTCGGCCACCCGCCGTGCGCGCTCGGCGGCGCTGAGCCCCGGCTCGTGAACCGCCAGCCCCTCCGCCACGATCTCACCGACATGCAGCCGCGGCGAGAGGCTGCCGTAGGGGTCCTGGAAGACGATCTGCATGCGCGCCCGCAGCGCGCGCATCTGCCGCTTCGACAGGTCGGCCAGGTTCCGCCCCTCGAAGCGGGTCACGCCCTGGCCGGGAACCAGGCCGAGCATGGCAAAGCCCATGGTGGACTTGCCCGAGCCGCTCTCGCCCACCAGCCCGACCGTCTCGCCCTCGTGGACGTCGATGCTCACGCCGTCGACCGCCTTCACATGGCCGACGGTGCGCCGCAGCAGGCCGCGGCAGATCGCGAAATGCACGCGCATGTCGCGCGCTTCCATCACTATCGGGGACGCCGCCGGCAGTTTCGGCGGCGCGCCCTTCGGCTCGGCGCCGAGCAGCATCCGCGTGTAGGGATGGTGCGGGGCCAGGAACACATCCACCACCCGTCCCGCCTCCACCACCCGCCCTTCCTTCATCACGCAGACGCGGTCGGCGAAGCGGCGGACGATGGCGAGGTCGTGGGTGATGAGCAGCAGCGCGAGCCCGCGCGCCTGCTTCTGCTCGGCCAGCAGTTTCAGGATCTGCGCCTGGATGGTGACGTCCAGCGCCGTCGTGGGTTCGTCGGCGATCAGCAGTTTCGGGTCGTTGGCGAGCGCCATCGCGATCATCACTCGCTGCCGCTGCCCGCCCGAGAGCTGGTGCGGGAAGGCGGCGAGCCGGTGCTCGGCGTCGGCGAACCCGGCCTGGCAGAGCAGTTCGACCACCCGCCCGAGCACCTCGCCGTTGGCGATCGGCGTGTGCAGCTGCACCGCCTCGGCCACCTGCTTGCCGATCCGCGTCAGCGGGTTGAGGCTGGTCATCGGCTCCTGGAAGACGATGCCGGCAACGCCGCCGCGCAGCCGGCGCAGGTCGCGGTCGGAGGCGCCGATCACGCTCTGCCCGTCCAGCACGACCCGCCCCGTGGCCACCCCGCCCGCCGGCAGCAATTGCAGCACCGAGAGCGCGGTCATCGACTTGCCGGACCCGCTCTCGCCCACCAGCGCCAGCGTCTCGCCGCGGTCGAGCCGGAACGACACGCCGTCCACCACGCGGCGCGAGCCGAAGCTGACCGAAAGGCCGTCCACGTCCAGCAGGCTCATCGATGCTCCTTCATGGCGCCGTGCGGCGCGGATCGAAGGCGTCTCGTACCGCCTCGCCGATGAAGATAAGCAGTGTCAGCACGCCGCCCAAGACCACGAAGGCGGTGATGCCGAGCCAGGGCGCCTGCAGATTGTTCTTGCCCTGGCTGACCAGTTCGCCCAGCGAGGGCGAGCCGGGCGGCATGCCGAAGCCCAGGAAATCCAGGCTCGCCAGGATGGTCACCGAACTCGACAGCGTGAACGGCAGGAAGGTCAGTGTCGCCACCATCGCGTTCGGCAGGATGTGCCGCCACATCACCGCCACGTCCGACACGCCGAGCGCCTTGGCCGCGCGGACGTAGTCGAGGTTGCGTCCCCGCAAAAACTCGGCGCGCACCAGCCCCGTCAGGCTCATCCAGCTGAACAGCAGCAGGAAGCCGAGCAGGATCCAGAAATCCGGCTCGATGATGCTGGACAGGATGATGAGCAGGAACAGCTGCGGCATCCCCGCCCAGATTTCGATGAATCGCTGGAACAGCAGATCGGTCAACCCGCCATAGAAACCCTGCACCGCACCGGCCGCGATGCCGACGGCGGACGAAACCGCCGTCAGCGTGAAGCCGAACAGCACGGAAATGCGGAACCCGTAGATGACGCGCGCCAGCACGTCGCGCGCCTGGTCGTCGGTGCCGAGCAGGTTGCGCCAGGTCGGCGGCGAGGGCGCCGGCGACGGCAGGTCCTTGACGATGGTGTCGTAGCTGTACGGAATCGCCGGCCACAGCATCCAGCCCTTCGCCTCGATCGCGCGGTGCAGCTCCGGGTCGGTGTAGTCGGCCTCCAGCGGCATGAACTCGGGGCCGAACGCGTCCTCGCTGTAGTCCTGCAGCACCGGGAAATACCAGTGGCCCGCGTAGCGGATCACCAGCGGGCGGTCGTTGGCGAGGAACTCGGCGAACAGCGACAGCACGAACAGCGCCAGGAAAACCCACAGCGACCAGAAGCCGCGCTGGTGCGCGCGGAACACGGCGAGCCGGCGCCGCGTCAGCGGTGACAGACCGAACCGGCCCTGGACGGGGATCGTCAGCAGCGACGGTTCGTCCCTCACCGCCTCGCCTCGAAGTCGATGCGCGGATCGACCAGCGTGTACATCATGTCGCCGACGATCTGCATCAGCAGGCCGAGCAGCGTGAAGATGTAGAGCGTGCCGAACATCACCGGATAGTCGCGCTGGATCGCCGCCTCGAAGCCCAGCAGGCCGAGGCCGTTCAGCGAAAAGATGATCTCGACCAGCAGCGCCGAGGTGAACAGGATGCCGATGAACGCCGACGGGAAGCCGGCGACGATCAGCAGCATGGCGTTGCGGAACACGTGGCGGTACAGGATGCGCCGCTCGCCCGCGCCCTTGGCGCGTGCCGTCACCACGTACTGCTTGCGGATTTCCTCGAGGAAGCAGTTCTTGGTCAGGATCGTCAGGGTCGCGAATCCGCCGACCACGAGCGAGGCGATCGGCAGCACCATGTGCCAGAGATAATCCGCAAGACGCGCAGGCAGGCTCCAGTCCTGCGAGCCTTCGCTCACCAGTCCGCGCAGCGGGAACCACTCCACGTAGCTGCCGCCGGCGAACAGCACCACCAGCAGCACCGCGAACAGGAATCCCGGCACCGCGTACCCGACCAGCACGAAGAGCGACGAAATCAGGTCGAAGCGGCTGCCGTCCCGCACCGCCTTGCGGATACCGAGCGGGATCGAGATCAGATAGACCAGCAGCGTGGACCACAGCCCGAGCGAAATGCTGACCGGCATGCGGGTCAGGATCAGCGTCAGCACGCTCCTGTCGCGGAAGAAGCTGCGGCCGAAGTCGAAGGTGAGATAGCCCTTCAGCATCAGCCAGAACCGCGTCAGCGGCGGCTTGTCGAAGCCGAACATTTTCCGGATTTCGGCGACGATCGCCGGGTCGAGGCCGCGCGCGCCGCGATAGACGCTGTTGCCGCCCGGCGCCATGTGCGCGCTGATGGTTTCCGATCCGCCGCCGGACACGCGCTCGGTGGCGCTGCCGCCCTTGCCCTTCAGCTCGGCGATCATCTGCTCGACCGGCCCGCCCGGCGCGAACTGCACCACGGCGAAATTGATGGCGATGATGCCGAACAGCGTCGGGATGACCAGCAGCAGTCGGCGGATCAGATAGGCGCCCATCAGAATCCGCTGCGCCGCGCGGCATCGGTCCGTTTCGCCAGCTCCGGATCGACCCACCAGGAATTGAACGCGATGCCGCTGCGCACCGTCACGTCGGCGAAGCCGAAACGGTCCCACCACGCCGCCCAGACCGCCTGCAGATGCCAGTGCGGCACCACGTACCAGCCCCACAACAGCACCCGATCGAGCGCGCGCGCGGCCACCACGAGGTCGTCGCGGGTCTTCGCCGAGACCACTTTCTCGATCAGTGCATCGACCATCGGGTCGGCGACGCCGCACAGATTGTCGCTGCCGATCTGGCGCGCCGACGCACTGCCCCAGAAATCCCAAAGCTCGTTGCCAGGACTGTCGGACTCGCCGAACGTGTTGATCGTCATGTCGTACTCGAAGCTGTCGGTCAGGTGCTGGAATTCCGCCGGATCGACCGTGCGCACCTGCACGACGATGCCGAGCCGGTCCAGCCACTGCACATAGGGCAGCGTTACCCGCTCGAAACTCGGGTCGTCGAGCAGGATGTTGAACGCCATCTGGTTGCCCGACGCGTCCAGCATTTTTCGCTTTTCGATCTTCAATCCGGCCGATTGCAGCAGCCTGAGCGCCCGCACGTAGCCTTCGCGGTTGTTGCCCGACCCGTCGGTCACCGGCAGCGCGAACGGCGTGGTGAAAAGTTCCGGCGGCAGCTTGTCGCGATACGGCTCCAGCAGCGCCAGCTCCGCCTCGCTGGGCAGGCCGGAGGAAGCGCAGTCGCTGTTGCTGAAGAAACTTGTCGTGCGCGTGTAGAGACCGTAAAAAAGGTTCTTGTTCTCCCACTGGAAGTCGAACACCTCCACCATCGCCTGCCGCACGCGGCGGTCGGCGAACACCGGGCGGCGCGTGTTCATCGCGAAGCACTGCATCCCGGTCGGCAGGCTCGACGGAAACGCCCGCTTCCTGACAAGCGCCTTCTTCACCGCCGGAAAATCGTATTCGGTCGCCCACACCTTCGAGATGTTCTCGCGCCGGAAATCCACTTGTCCGGCCTTGAACGCCTGCAACGCCACCGTCGCGTCGCGGAAATACTCGGTGCGCATGGTGCCGAAATTGTCCAGCCCCCTGGCGGTCGGAATGTCGCGCGCCCAGTAGTCGGGCACGCGCTCCAGCACCAGCGTGCGGCCGAACTCCGACTTGCCGACGCGATAGGCCCCGGAGCCGAGCGGCGGATCGGTCAGCGGCGCGGTGAAGTCGCGTCCCTCCCACCAGTGCTTCGGCAGCACCACCAGTTCGCCGAGGATGGTCGGCAGCTCGCGGTTGCCGCTACCCTTGAAATGGAAGACTACGCGCGTCGGGCCTTCCGCGACCGCCTTGTCCACGGCAGCGTAGTATTGGCGGTAGAATGGCCGTCCCTTGTCGCGCAGCATGCCGAAGGTCCAGGCGACGTCCTCGGCCGTCACCGGCGTGCCGTCGTGGAACCGCGCTTGCGGCCGCAGCTCGAAGGCGACGTAGCTGTGGTCGGCCGCGACCTCGATCACCTGCGCCAGATGCGCGTAGCCGGTGTCCGGCTCGTCGGCGGAGTTGCGCGTCAGCGTGTCCCAGACGCGGCCGATCGCCGCCGGCGCCGTGCCGCGCACGATGAACGGGTTGTAGCTGTCGAAACTGCCGAGATCGGCGAGCGCAACCTCGCCGCCGGTCGGCGCAGCGGGGTTGGCATAGGGGAAATGCGCGAATCCCGCCGGCAGCTTCGGCTCCCCGACCAGCGACAGGCCGTAGGTGCGCAGCGGCGGCGCAGCGGCGGCCGGCGTCTCGGCCGCGCTCGCACCGAAGCGGGCGCGCCCGGCGGCCAGCCCGGCAATCCCGGCGAGCAGCAAGTCCCTGCGGCGCATGTCCGTCTCTCCCTCGGCTCACCTTCAACGTATAGGGGGTCGCAAAGGTCGCGTCAGGTCAGGCGGAGAGCAGGGCGGACGCCGCCGCCAGCAGCGCCGCATCGCCGACCGCCAGAACCCGCCCGTCGGCGCCTTCGCGCAGCGCGCCGCCTTGCCAATTCCGTCATCCGCCCGCCGGCCCCTTCGATCACCGGAACCAGCGCCGCCCAGTCCCACACCTTCAGGTCGGCCTCGGCGATCACGTCGATCTGGCCGAGCGCGAGCAGGCCGTAGGCATAGCAGTCGCCGCCAAAACTCACCCGCGCCGCCGCGCCGGCGAGGCGCTGCCAGCGCGCCAGTTCGTCCGGCGCGAACATCAGCGGGCTGGTGCAGGACAGTTCCGCCCGGTCCAGCGCGGCACAGGGCCGGCAGCCGGCGCGCCCGCCGAGCGTGCCGCGGAAGCTTGTCGGCTGCCCCGGCGCGGCCAGCCAGCGCTCGCCGGTCACCGGCTGGTCGATCACGCCGAGGATGGGCACGCCGCGGTCGAGCAGGCCGACCAGCGTGCCGAACAGCGGCCGGCCGGTGATGAAGGCGCGCGTGCCGTCGATCGGGTCGAGCGCCCAGCGGAAGCGGGCGCCGGGAGCGGTTTCGCCGAATTCCTCGCCGATGATGCCGTGGTCCGGGCAGTGCCGCGCCAGCACCGTGCGCATCGCCTGCTCCGCCGCCCGGTCGGCCTCGGTGACCGGGCTGCGGTCGCCTTTCAGCTCCGCCGGCAACCCGCTGCGGAATAGTCTTCGCACCACCGGAGCCGCGGCATCGACCGCGGCGGCGGCGGCATCCAGCCACGCCGCGATCTGTTCCGGCCGCGGCGCCGCCTCCGCCACGCGGCTATTTCGCCGGGGCAGCGCCGGCCTGGTTCGGCACGGCCGATTTTTCCGCGCCCGCAGCCTTTTCGGCGGCCGGCAGCGGCTCGGGGTGGTCGGACAGCGTGCGCAGATAGGCGATCACCTCCGCCCGCTCGCTCTCCTTGGGCAGGCCGACGAAGCCCATGCGGGTGCCGGGCGCGTAGGCCGAGGGCTTGGTCAGCCACTCGTTCAGCTCGTCATAGGTCCACGGACCCTTTTTGCTCTTCAGCGCGGCCGAGTAGTCGAAGCCGGCCTCGTGCCCATGCGGCCCGCCGACGACGCCCCACAGATTGGGGCCGACGATCGGGTGCCCGCCCTTGTTGAAGCTGTGGCAGACCGAGCAATACTTCTGCACCAGCTTGTCGCCCTCCGCCGGCGCGGCGGCGGCGATCATCGGCCCGATCGGCGGCTCCGACGGCGCGGCGGCGGCGGTCGCCGCAGCGGGTTTGGCCGTCGCTTCCGCTTTCGGCACCGGCGGCAGCGGCTCCGGCGTCTTCGACAGCGTGCGCAGATAGTCGATGACGTCCGCCCGCGTCTTGGCGCTCGGGATGCCGGCAAAGGTCATTTTCGTGCCGGGCGCGTAGGCCGAGGGCTTGGTCAGCCACTCGTTCAGCTCGTCGTAGGTCCACGGCCCCTTCTTGGCCTTGATCGCGCTCGAATAGTCGAAGCCCTTCATGTGCGCGTGCGGCGCGCCGACGATGCCGTACAGGTTCGGCCCCAGTCCGGCCGGCTGGCCCTCGCCGAACGTGTGGCAGGCGGCGCAGACGGTGTGGACGAACTTGTCGCCCGTCTTGAGGTCGGCGCTGGCCAGCAGCACCGGCAGCGGCGTCTCCGGCGCTTTCGCGGGCGCGGCGCCGCCGGCCACGGGCACCTCGACCGCGATCGCGGTCTTCTTGAGCTGCGTCGGGTTGACCAGCCCGTCCGCGATCAGCGTTGCCGCCATGTAGGCGATGCCGGCCACCAGGACCGAGGCGATCGCCTTGTTGACATCCAAGCTATCCATGCCGAGTCGAACCCCGAACGTGAGAACGGACCAAACAGGCGCGGGCCGCGGCGCCGCGTTGCCCGCCGCCCGCCGCCTCCGTAAGTTGCGCGGCACCATAGGGAACTGAACCGTTTGCCACAACCCGCCTGCCGCCCCGTTTGCGGCCCCGCATGAACCCCATCGTCGTCATTCCCGCGCGCATGGCGGCGACCAGGCTGCCCGGCAAGCCGCTGGCCGCGATCGCCGGACGGCCGATGATCCTGCACGTGCTCGACCGCGCCCGCGAGGCCGCGATCGGCCCGGTCGTCGTCGCCTGCGGCGAGCGCGAGATCGCCGCGGTGGTCGCGGCCGCCGGCGGCACCGCGGTGCTGACCGACCCGGCGCTGCCCTCCGGCTCCGACCGCGTGCAGGCGGCGCTGGCGCGGTTCGACCCGCACGGCGCGCATGACGTGGTCATCAACCTGCAAGGCGACCTGCCGACCCTGCCGCCGGACTATCTGCGCGCCGTGCTGGCGCCGCTCGCCGACTCGGCCGCCGACCTCGCCACCCTGGTCGCGCCGATCGAGGACGCGGCCGAGGCGGCGGCCGAGCAGGTGGTCAAGGCCGCCTGCGCCTTCGCCGAGGGCGCCGCGGTCGCGACGGCGCTGTATTTCTCCCGCGCGCCGATCCCCTGGGGCGCCGGTCCGCTGTGGCACCACATCGGCATCTACGCCTGGCGCCGCGCCGCCCTCGCCCGCTTCGTCGCACTGCCCCCCTCGGCTTTGGAGCGGCGCGAGAAGCTGGAGCAGCTGCGCGCGCTGGAGGCCGGCATGCGCGTGCTGTGCGCGCGCGTCGATCGCGCGCCGTTCGGCGTCGATACGCCAGCCGATCTCGCCCGCATCCGCCAAACCCTCGCCCCACCCAAGGAGCCGGCATGACCCGCACCATCGCCTTCCAGGGCCGTCCCGGCGCCTATTCCGACCTCGCCTGCCGCACCGCCTTCCCGGACTGGCGCACGCTGCCCTGCCCGACCTTCGAGGCGACCATCGATGCGGTGCGCGAAGGGGCGGCCGAGCGCGCCATGCTGCCCTGCGAGAACAGCCTCGCCGGCCGCGTGCCGGACATCCATGCGCTGCTGCCGGGATCGGGCCTCGCCATCGTGGGCGAGCATTTCCAGCGCGTCGAGCATTGTCTTCTCGCCCCGCGCGGCGCCACGCTGGCCACGCTCAAACGCGCCCATTCGCATGCCGTCGCTTTGGGCCAGGTGCGGCGGCTGCTCAAGGAACTCAACCTGACCGCCGTGATCGAGGCCGACACCGCGGGGTCCGCCGAGCAGGTGGCGGCCTGGAACAATCCCGAGGACGCCGCCATCGCCTCCGCGCTGGCCGCCGAGATTTTCGGCCTCGACGTGCTGCGCCGCAACGTCGAGGACGCGCCGCACAACACCACCCGCTTCTACGTCGCCGCGACCGCGCCCTCGCGCCACGCGCCCGAGACGCCGCACCTGATGACGACGTTCGTGTTCCGCGTGCGCAACGTGCCGGCGGCGCTCTACAAGGCGCTGGGCGGCTTCGCGACCAACGGCGTGAACATGACCAAGCTGGAAAGCTACATGCTCGACGGCCATTTCACCGCCACGCAGTTCCTCTGCGACGTCGAGGGCCACCCGGAGCAGCCGAAGCTGCGCCGGGCGCTGGAGGAGCTGGAGTTTTTTTCGCGCGAATGCCGCATTCTGGGTGTCTATCCGGCGGCGCCGCAGCGGTTGGCGCAGAACGAGCCGGCCGACTGACCGGCCCGCTCCGCGGGTCAGAGCACCAGCACGTTTTTTGTATTCAGCGTCGGATTCTGCCAAAAATTTACGTCGCCATAGCTGCTTCTGGATTTTGGCCGGCGGCGGCTGACATCTCATCGACCGCCAAGCCGTATGCCTTCAGCTGTGTAGTAATCGCTTCGGGCACTAGTTTCTCAGCTGCAGAGAGACCTATGCTCACTATTCCGACCAGACCAGACATTGATGCACTCCCACTTCATCCCGTTGTTACCGACGGTGCGCACGAAGCCATGGCAGGACTCGGTTTCTTACTGTTCCGTAGATAAACAGTGCGATTGGTGGCATAAACAAAAGTCATGAAATTAGTGGTCTCTGCTTCTTAGGCAAAACAAGTGTCGCTCCGAGTAAGAAAACGACAATTACCGACCCTATCATCATCGGAACCGTGTACCGCTGCTTATGGTCGGCCATGCTGCGTCTCCAGACCCACTAACGGTTACGAGGCCGCAGCTGGATCTACGCCTCAACCGGCCTAGCCTCGCAGCCGTCCCAAAAACCATGGCCCACTACCGTGAGTAATGCTTCCGACTTTATGCCCTCGACTCCTGGGTGCGTGCTGAACGTCGTTTCGATCTAGTTTTGTATGCTGCATATTGAAATCCCAGCCTCACCAGAAAAAACAACCCAACCGACCAGGGAATTGCGAAAACACAAAGGGCGATGCGAAGCATATTTGAATGCGAGAACAATGCGCTCAACAGCGGAAAAGCCGCAATCACTATTGCGGTCGCCGTTCGTACGCTCACGCTTGGTCCTTCCTGCTGGCGTACATTGTTCTTATTGCTGAGGTCGTCACTCATTCGTTGTCATCGACCTATACGCTGTGCATTCGTCCCTGTATCTTCTCGTCGTTGAGGGATCAGCGGGTAACAACCGAACGACCCGACGCGGTCCGCATAGAAGCCAGCCATTGCGCAAGGACCGCAGACCTCAGGAGTGATCAATTTCCCTCTCCGTCAGCTACTTTGGGACCGTGGGCCGAACGGAGCAAGGACGTATGGCATGGATTAAAGCTCGCGAGCAGCGCGAGAATCTCAGAAAATCAATTGGTTACGCAGGGTCGCGGCGACGCCCGGATTCTATAAAATCGCAGTCAATTGCAGTCAATTGGCAACCAGTGCGGATCGAAGCTGAATTGCCACCTTAGGCCGAAAGTCGTGCAGTGGACGCGCCCGGTACCTGCCTGAATCCTACGTCAGCGCCTCGCGCCCCATCTCCAGGTATTTCTCCCGCCGCTGCGCCTTCAGCGCCGCGCCGTCGAGTGCGGCCAGCGGCGCCAGCGCCGCCGCCACCGCGTCGCCCACCGCTTCGATCGCCGCCGCCGGGTCGCGATGCGCGCCGCCGAGCGGTTCCGGCACGATCGCGTCGATCAGGCCGAGCCGCTTCAGGTCCTCCGCGGTCAGCTTCAGCGCATCCGCCGCCGCCGCCGCCTGGGCCGAATCCTTCCACAGGATCGCGGCACACCCCTCCGGCGAGATCACCGAGTAGATCGCGTGCTCCAGCATCAGCACCGCGTCCCCCGCGGCGAGCGCGATGGCGCCGCCGGAGCCGCCCTCGCCGATCACCGTCGCGACCAGCGGCACCGGCGCCTCCAGGCACGCCTCGATCGAGCGGGCGATCGCCTCGGCCTGGCCGCGCGCCTCGGCGTCGATGCCGGGGAAGGCGCCGGAGGTGTCCACGAAGGTCAGCACCGGCAGCGCGAACCGCCCGGCCAGTTCGATCAGCCGCCGCGCCTTGCGGTAGCCCTCCGGCCGCGCCATGCCGAAATTGTGCCGCACGCGGCTTTCGGTGTCCGCGCCCTTCTCGGTGCCCAGCACCACCACCGCCCGGCCGCGGAACCGCCCCAGCCCGCCGACCACCGCCGCATCGTCGGCAAACGCCCGGTCGCCGGCGAGCGGGGTGAATTCGGTGATCAGCGTCGCCAGGTAATCGCCGGCTTTCGGCCGGTCGGGGTGCCGTGCGACCTGGGTCTTCTGCCAGGGCGTGAGTTTCGCGTAAGTGGCGCGCAACTGCCGGTCGGACTTTTCCGTCAGCTTCGCCACTTCCTCGGCGATATTGAGGCCGTCGGCCTCCGACATTTTCCGCAGCTCGTCGATCTTGCCTTCCAGCTCGGCGATCGGCTTCTCGAAATCGAGGTAATGACGCATGGCGGCCGGCTGTAGCACCTGCAGCATGACCGGTCAGCCCCTCGGCCCGGCGGCCGGCCGTGCCAGCGGGTGGTGCTGCTCGACCAGGCGCTGCAGCCGCTCGGCCAGCACATGCGTGTAGATCTGCGTCGTCGCGATGTCGGCATGGCCGAGCAGCACTTGCAGGCTGCGCAGGTCGGCGCCGCGCGCCAGCATGTGGCTGGCGAAGGAATGCCGCAGCACGTGCGGCGAGACCCGCGCCGGGTCCAGGCCGGCGTCCAGGGCCACCAGCTTGAGCGCCTGCGCAAATCCCTGCCGCGTCATGGCGCGGCGCTTGTCGCGGCCGGGGAACAGCCAGCGCCCCTTGGCCGCGAGCAGCGGCGAAGCGGCGACGCGGGCGGCGTCGGAGAGCGGCACCAGCCGCTCCTTGCCGCCCTTGCCGCGCACCAGCAGCAGCGCTGCGTCGCCGGCGAGCGCCGTGCGCGGCAGCGCCAGCAGTTCGGAAATACGCAACCCGCTTGCATAAAGGATCTCCAGCGCCGCCCGCAGCACCGCCGCCTGGCGCTCGTTCGGCCGCGCGGCGGCGGCGGCCAGCAGGGCATCGACCTCCATTTCCGAAAGAAGTTTCGGTAATGCCGCCGGCAGCCGCGGCCGGTCGAGCAGGTCCGTCGGGTCGTCCGCCCGCACCCCCTCGCGCACCAGGAAGCGATGGAACTGCCGCAGCGCCGACAGCCGCCGCGCCGCCGTGCGCGCCGACAAACCCGCCGCCGCCAGCGCGCCGAGATAGCGGCGCAGCGTCGCCTGCGTCACGCCGGCAGGGGTCTCGCCCGCGCGCGCGGCGAAGCCGGCGGCGTCGGCGAGGTCGGCGGCGTAGGCGGCCAGCGTGTTGCGTGCCGCGCCCCGCTCGGCCGCCAGCATCTCCAGGAACGCCTCAATGTGACGGTCCACGGCTACTTCGGCTGGAAGCGTTCGTTCGGCAGCACTTTCTGGATCTGCTGCGGGTGCGGCTCCGGCGGGAATGCCCCAAGCATCACCAGCCCCACCGCCGCCACGATCAGCCCGAGCAGAACCACCAGAAGAAACAGACGCCGCATGACCGCCCTTTAGCGCCGTGGCACGAAGCCGGGGCGCGAAGCTTGGCGCCACGGGCGCGTGTGCTAGCCTCCGCCGTGATGACGCGCAACACCGTCCTGAACGCCGCCGCACTGAAGGACCCGGCGCCGCCCCTGCCCGCGGCGCTTGCCGGCCGCAGCATCGTGCTGGTCGGCCTGATGGGGGCGGGAAAAACCTCGATCGGCCGGCGGCTGGCGGCGCGACTCGGCCTGCCGTTCCGCGACGCCGACAGCGAAATCGAACTGGCCGCGGGCTGTTGCATTGCCGAACTTTTCGACCGCTACGGCGAGCAGGAGTTCCGCGCCGGCGAGCGCCGGGTGATCGCACGCCTGCTGGCCGGCGAGCCGGTGGTGCTGGCGACCGGCGGCGGCGCCTACATGGACCCGGCCACGCGCGCGGCGATCCGGCGGGAGGCGGTGTGCGTCTGGCTGCGCTGCAGCCTGCCCACACTGCTGCGCCGCGTCGCCGGACGCAGCCACCGGCCGTTGCTGAACGAGAGCGACCCGGCGACCGTGCTGGCGCGGCTGATCGGGCTCCGCCACCCGGTCTATGCCGAGGCGGACGTGATCGTCGATTGCGGCGACGAGACGCCGGACGCGACCACCGCCCAGGTGCTGGACGCGCTGCTCGCCTGGCAGATGCCGCGGCGGCTGGCGGTGACGCTGCGGTCGGCGAGCTACGACGTGGTGGTCGGCACCGGGCTGCTCGCCCGCGCCGGCGCGCTGCTGGCGCCGGTGCTGCCGCAGAAGCGCGCCTTCGTCATCACCGACGCCAGCGTGGCGGCGCTGCACCTGCCGGCGCTGCTGGAGGGCCTCGCGGCCACCGGCTTCGCCGCGACGCCGATCAGCGTGCCGGCGGGCGAGACCAGCAAACGGCTCGATCTGTTCGAGCGCCTGACCGACGATCTGCTGGAGGCAGGCGTGGAGCGGCGGACCGCGGTGATCGCGCTCGGCGGCGGGGTGGTCGGCGACCTCGCCGGGTTCGTGGCGGCGGCGACGCTGCGCGGGCTGCCGTTCGTGCAGGTCCCGACGACGCTGCTGGCGCAGGTGGACAGCTCGGTCGGCGGCAAGACCGGCATCAACACACGGCACGGAAAGAACCTGCTCGGCGCGTTCCACCAGCCGCGCATGGTGATCGCCGATACGGCCACGCTGGCAACGCTGCCGCTGCGTGAGCTGCGCGCCGGCTACGCCGAGATCGCCAAGGCCGGGCTGATCGGCGACGCCGCATTGTTCGCCTGGTGCGAGGCGAACGCCGCCGCGCTGCTGGCGGGCGATGCGACGGCGCAGGCGGAGGCGGTGCTGCGCGCCTGCGCGTTCAAGGCGCAGGTGGTGGGCGACGACGAGCGCGAGGAGCGGCCGAGCAACGGCCGCGCGCTGCTCAATCTCGGCCATACGTTCGGGCATGCGCTGGAAGCGGAGCTGGGTTTTGGCACCATCCTGCACGGCGAGGCGGTCGCCGTCGGGATTGGCCTCGCGTTCCGGCTGTCGGCACGTCTGGGCCTCTGTCCGGCGGAGGACGCGGGGCGAGTGGTGGCGCATTTCGACGCGGCCGGCCTGCCGGCGGACCTGTCGCGGCTGAACCGGCGGCTCTCGGCCGAGCGGCTGGTCGGGCACATGCGGCGCGACAAGAAGACGCGCGACGGGCGGCTTGTCCTGGTGCTGGCGCGCGGCATCGGCGAGGCGTTCACGCAGGGCGACGTGCCCGCCGAGGAGGTGGCGGCGCTGCTGCGCGCGGAGGGGGCCGAGGCGTAGGACGTCAGCGCGACCCATAACTTTCGCCGAGCGTATCGGCGGCGGCGGCGCCGCGGCTGCCCATCGGCTTCTCCCGACCTTCGGTGGTGTCGCGCCGCGTCTGGCGTTCGGTCGAGGCGTTGACCTCGGCGCCGAACAGCACGACGTAGGCCGAGAGATACATCCAGGTCAGCATGCCGAACAGCGCGCCCAGCGAGCCGTAGGTCCTGTTGTAGCTGCCGAAATTCGCGACATAGACGGTGAAGGCGAGCGAGCCCGCGAGCCACAGCAGCGTTGCCGCCACGGCGCCCGGGCTGATCCAGCGCCACTGCGCCCGGCTCCGGTCGGGCGCGTAGCGATACAGCACCGCCAGGACAAGCATCAGGACCGCCAGCAGCAGCGGCCATTCCAGGATCAGCGTCAGCCATTTCGCGAACCCGCCCAGCCCGGCCGCGGCGACGACCAGCGGCACGCCGGCGACCAGCACGAGGGCCACGATCCCGATCACGATCAGCACCAGCGTCAGCGCCAGCGCGACCAGGTTGCGCCGGATGAAGCTGCGCTGCTCCTTCTCGTCATAGGCCATGTTGAGCGCCGCGATCAGCCCGCTGACGCCGCGCGAGGCGCTGTACAGCGCGAACAGCAAGCCGGCGACGATGCCGAGGCCGAGCGCGCCGCGCGAGCTGGCGGCGATCTGGTCGAGCTCGTCGCCGATCACCTGCTGCGCCCCGGCGGGAATTGCCGCCGAGATCGCCTGCATCTGCCGATGCACGTCGGCCGGATTGAAGAACAGGCCATAGAGCGAGACCAGCGCCGCCAGCGCCGGAAACAACGCCACCAGCATGTAGTAGGTGAGACCGCCGGCGGCCATCGAGACGTTGTCCGTCAGCGTCCCCCGGTACGCGCGCCAGACGATGTCCTTCCAGCCCGCGGCGGGAATCTGCTGCGGCGTTTCGGCCCCGCGCCCCCGGTCGGTGGCGCCGGGAGGGGTCTGCTGCGCGTGCGGCATCGCTGTCCTGTCCGCTGAGGGGCGAGCACGGAACGGTGCCGCGGGCGCGGGGTTGCGGCGCCGCCGCACCGGATTGACCCCTGGCACCAAGCGGGGCCAGCATCGCCGGCACAGCGGAGTGCCCGGATGCGCGTTGCCTGCATCGGCGAATGCATGGTCGAGTTGCGGGAGGAGCCGGACGGCCGCTTCGCCCGCGGCTTCGGCGGCGACACGCTGAACACCGCCGTCTATCTCGCCCGGCTCGGCATGAATGTGGATTACGCGACCGCGCTCGGCGACGATGCCTGGAGCGAGGAGATGCTCGCCGCCTGGCAGCACGAAGGCGTCGGCACCGCGCTGGTGGTGCGCTGCATCGGCAGGATGCCGGGCCTCTACGTCATCCAGACCGATGCGCGCGGCGAGCGGCGGTTTCTCTACTGGCGCGACAGCGCCGCGGCGCGGCTGCTGTTCGCCCTGCCGGAGACGGCGCGGATCGTGGCGGCGCTCGCGGAGTATCGGCTGATCTATTATTCCGGCATCAGCCTGTCGCTGTATGGCGAGGACGGCCGGGCGCGGCTGGCCGAGGCGCTGCGGGCGGCGCGGGCAGAGGGCGCGACCATCGCCTTCGACACCAATTTCCGCCCGCGCGGCTGGCCCGACCGTGACGTGGCGCAGGCGGCGTTCCGGCGCGCGCTCGCCGGCGCCGATCTGGTGTTCGCTTCGATCGACGATTTGGAACCGCTGTTCGGCCCGGCATGGCAGCGCGAACTCGCCGCCGCCACGCCGTCCGCGGAGGTGGTGGTGAAGCTGCGCGAGCCGCGCTGCGCGGTCCGAAGCGGGCAGGCGGCGCCACTGCTGGTCCACGCCGCGCCGGTGGCCGCGGTGGTGGACACCACGGCGGCCGGCGACAGTTTTGCGGCGGCCTACATCGCCGCCCGGCTGCAAGGCTCGACGCCGGCGGAGGCTGCGGCGGCCGGGCACGTGCTCGCCGGCGCGGTGGTGGCGCATCGCGGCGCCATCATTCCCGCCAGCGCCATGCCTTCCCCGGCACGCCTGGGACTCGCGGCGGCACCGGCTCGGTAGAGGCGTGGCGCGCGCCTCGGGGGCGCGCGCCGCCGCACTCTGTTACTTCGCCGCCGCCTCGACGTTGCTGGCGTCGTAGATCGAGAACGGTCCCATCAGCACGCGCAGCCCTGCCTTGCGCGTCGGGTCTTTTGTGATCGTGTAGTTGCCGAGCCTTCCGGCCGTAAAGCTCTGCCCGGCCTCCGCCTTGATCGCGCCGGTCGCCAGCATGTAGGCGGTGTAGTAGGTCAGGTAGCCGAGATCGACGAAGCTCCACAGCGCGAACTCGGGCGCGCAGCCGTTCTTCGTGTAGGCCAGCATCTCCTTCGGCACGCCGAGGCCGCTGACCTTGATCTTGTTGCACAGTCCCTCGTCCTGCAACGCCTTGGCCGCGGCGACGATGCCCACCGAGGTCGGCGCCATGATCAGCTTGAGGCCGGGGTACTTGTCCACCAGCGCCAGCGCCTGGTTGTAGCTCAGCTCCGACTGGTCGTTGCCGTAAACGATGCCGACCTGCTGCAGCTTGGCGTATTTCGGGTCTTTCAGCGCCTGCTCCATGGCGGCGACCCAGGCATTCTGGTTGGCGGCATCGGGCGAGGCCGACAGGATCGCGAACTTGCCGCCGTCGGGGCCGAGAATCTTCAAGGCCATGTCGGCCATGACCTTGCCGGTCTGGGTGAAATCGACCTGGGCGACGAACACGTCCTCGCCCTCCGCCGACGGGATCGGCGAGTCCCACGTCACCACCTTGATCCCCGCCGCGTGCGCCTTCTTGACCGCGGGCACGATCTGGTCGCCGGAATTGTTGGAGATCATGATCGCGTTCACGCCCTGCGTGGTGGCGTTGGTGACGATCTCGATCTGCCCGGCGACACTGTTCTCCGGCGTCGGGCCGAGGTACTGCAGCTTCTTCGGATTCTTCAGTTCCGCCGCGGCCTCCTCGGCGCCCTGGTGCGCCTGGTCGAACGGCAGGATGCCGAGGAATTTCGGCAGCAGCACCATGGTCTCCGCCTGTCCCGGCGTCGCCTTCACCTGCGCGTTCGCCCCCTGCGACAGCAGCGCCAGCGCGGTCAGCGCCGCGCCGGCCAGCAACCAGTTCCTCATGTCTCTCTCCGCTTCCATTTTCCGTGGATTGCCTGCGCCATGTTCGGAGCCAGCACCGACAGGATCAGCAGGGCTCCGATCACGCTCGTCTGGGTGTTGCCGGTGATGTCGGCCAGACCCATGCCGTTGCGGAGGTTCAGGATCACCAGGATCGACAGGCCGACCCCGGCCAAATTACCCGAACCGCCAAAAATGCTCACGCCGCCGAGCAGCACGATAGTGATGATGTCGAGCTCGAAGCCCTGCGCCATGTCGCCGCGCACCGAGCCGAGCCGAGCCGCATACAGCAGGCCGGCCAGCGACGCGATCACGGCGGAGGCGACGAACAGCGTCATCTTCACGCGCTTGACGCGCACGCCGGAATAGCGCGCGGCCTGCAGATTGTTGCCCATCACATAGACCAGCCGGCCGAGCGCCGCGCCGTGCAGCACGACGCCGAGCATTGCGAACAGCAAAAGGAAAATGATGATCGACAGCGTCAGCGGCCCGACCAGCGCCTGCTGGCCGAGCGCGTTGAACCAGTCGGGAAAGCCGCCGATGGCGCGATCCTCGATCAGGATGCGCGCGACGCCGCGATAGCCGATCAGCCCGGCGAGCGTCACCGCCAGCGACGGCAGGCCGACATAGGCGATCCAGAACCCGTTGAAGACGCCTGCGACAACGCCGGACGCCAGCGCCGCCAGCATCGCCCACGGCAGCGGCACGCCGGCGCGGAACAGATACGCCATGACGCAGGCCGACATGCCCATCACCGAGGCGACCGAAAGGTCGATCTCGCCGTTGATGATGATCAGCGTCATCATCAGGGCGACGAT
Source organism: uncultured Pseudomonadota bacterium (assembly GCA_963786445.1). Classification (GTDB taxonomy): domain Bacteria; phylum Pseudomonadota; class Alphaproteobacteria; order Acetobacterales; family Acetobacteraceae; genus JAFKFJ01. The sequence goes on along the minus strand of CAWAZU010000025.1, from coordinate 354,408 downwards.
GATCTTCTCGATCTCGAGCTGGAACAGGTTGACGATGTTGCCGACGCCCAGATAGTACGGCGAATGCGCGACGTTGGCGCCGACGATGACCACCAGCAGCGCCAGCAGCAGGCTCTCCCAGCTGCGCACGCGACCGAGTACGGCGGCGGCGGTCACGGCTCGCCCCCGGTTCCCGCGCGTTGCGGCGGCTTGGCGATCAGCTTCAGGTCGGCGTGCGCCCAGAGTGCGCGCAGACGCTTGAGGATCACGGCGTCGCTCGCCACCGCCAGCAGGATCAGCAGGCCCAGGACGGCGTCGCGCCAGAACTCGTTGATCTGCAGCCGCAGCAGGCTCTGCTCCAGCGTGCCGATCATCACGCCGCCGAGCATCGCGCCCATGACCGTCCCGGAGCCGCCAAAGATGTTGACGCCGCCGACCACCGCTGCCGCCACCACCTCCAGTTCCAGGCCACGGCCCGCCTCGACGGTGATATTGCCGAAGCGTGCCAGCGTCATGAAGCCGGCGAGGCCCGCCAGCGCGCCCGACATTACGAAGGCGGTGAGCACGATGCGCCGCGTCGGCAGGCCGACCAGCTCCGCGGCATCGGGATTGGAGCCGAGCGCATAGAACTGCCGCGCGAAGTTGAGATAGCTGGTGGCAAGCTGGAACACGACGACGATCGCGAGCGCCAGCGCCACCATCGCCTTCACGTGCAGCCCGGCGACGGTGAACAGGTCGAGCCGCGGCAGATCGACCAGCCAGGCCGGCAGGCTGTCGGTGGTCACCGTCCGCGCGCCGGAGTAATCGACCAGCATCCCGCGGAAAATCGCCAGCGTGCCGAGCGTCACGATGATCGACGGCACCCGGCCCCACGCCACCAGCACCCCGTTGACCGCGCCCATGACGGCTCCGAGCGCGACCGCCATCAACACCGGCACGATCGGCGGCAGCCCGTTGTCGGCGGCAATGCGCACGCCGGCGAAATACGCGGTGCAGCCGACGATCGAGCCGACCGAAAGGTCGATGTTCCGCGTCACCACCACCAGCGTCTGGCCGACCGCGACCACGGTGATGATCATCACGCTGGAGGCGATGCGGTTGAACGTGCGCGACGTGTAATAGCCGTTGATCGCGGAACCGAAGATCAGCACGGCGACGACGATCAGCAGCAGCAGGCTGAACTCCCTGATCTGCTCCGGCCGGACGCGGCGCTGCAGCCAGCTCATGCCGCCGCTCCGCTCGGCTGGGGCGGGGATTTCTGGCCCATCGCCGCGGTCATCACGGTCTCCTGGTCGGCTTCGTCGCGGTCCAGGATCGCCATCTGCCGGCCTTCGCGCATCACCAGCACGCGGTCGCTCAGCGCCAGCACTTCCGGCAGCTCCGACGAGATCAGCATGATGCCGATGCCCTCCGCGGCCAACTCGCCGATGATGGCATGCACCTCGGCCTTCGCGCCGACATCGATGCCGCGCGTCGGCTCGTCCAGGATCAGCAGCGCCGGATGCGTGTTGAGCCATTTGCTCAACATCACCTTCTGCTGGTTGCCGCCCGAGAGTTTTGCCACCGGGAGATCGACCGAAGGCGTGCGGATCGCCAGCCTTCGCCGGAACGCCTCCGCGGTCGCGCGTTCCATGCCGGTGCGCACCAGGCCGAGACGGTTGAGGTAGCGGCCGAGCACCGGCAGGGTGATGTTGATCGCAATCGACATCGGCAAGGACAGGCCGAGCTGGCGGCGATCCTCCGACAGATAGGCGATGCCGAGCGCCATCGCCTGCCGCGGCGAGCGGATCGTGTGCGGCTTGCCGTGCAGCACGATCGTGCCGGAGGTCGCCGGCTCGATGCCGAACAGGGCCAGGCCGACATCGGTGCGGCCGGCGCCGATCAGCCCGGCGAAACCCAGCACCTCGCCGCGATGCAGATCGAAGCTGACATCCTCGAAGACGCCGGCGCGACCGAGGCCGCGCACCGACAGCAGCCGATCGCCCCACTTCGCGACCGGCCGCGGCTGCAACAGGCCCATCTCGCGTCCCACCATGTCGGCGATGGCGCGCTGCGGCGTCACCTCCGCACGCGGGCGCGTCGAGATCAGCCGCCCGTCGCGGAACACCGTCACCTCGTCGGCGATCTCGAACACTTCTTCCATGCGGTGGCTGACGAACAGGATGGCGACTCCCTGGTCGCGCAGGTCGCGCACCAGCTTGAACAGCTGCGCCACCTCGTGCGCCGACAGCGACGCCGTCGGCTCGTCCATGATGAGCACGCGCACGTTGAGCGAGATCGCCTTTGCGATCTCCACCGATTGCTGTGCCGCCAGCGTCAGCCCGCGCGCCGGGCTGCGCACGTCCAGCGCCACGCCGAGGGAGGCCAGGATGTCCTCGGCGCGGCGGAACATCTGCCGCCATGCGGTGATCGCGCCACGGCCCTGATGGCTGATGAAGATGTTCTCGGCCACGTTGAGGTCGGGGAACAGCAGCGGTTCCTGGTAGATGGCGGCGATGCCGTGGCGCTGTGCCTCGGCGGCGCTGGCGATGGTCAGCGGGTGGCCGGCGAGCAGGATCTCGCCGCGGTCAGGCTGATAGACCCCGGTGATGATCTTTATCAGCGTGCTCTTGCCGGCCCCGTTCTCGCCGAGCAGCGCGTGAACCTCGCCGGCGCGCAGCGTCAGCGACACGCCCTCCAGCGCCTGCGTGGCGCCGAAGCGTTTGGCGATGTTGCGCAGTTCCAGCGCCGGCGGAACGGCCGCGGGCGCACTCGAACGCTGATCGCCTGCCGCGCCGTCCACCCTGCGTTTCCTCGTCCCGTCCCGGCCGGGCGGTTTTTGCAACCGCCCGATGAATTGTTCGCCATCCTATAATCGAAGGACGGCGGCCTGACCACCCGTTTCCGACGGCCGCTGCTTGCCGGTGCCGCCGGTCTCGCCTACCGTCGCCGGGACGAGCCGGATCGTGCCGGCATTTTCGGGGAGGGGCGCGTGGCAAAAATCGCGTTCGTCGATACGCATTTCCATCTGCACGACCTGAAACACCCGGACCTGCGCTATTCCTGGCTGGAGTGGGACGCGGTGCATCCGTTCCTCGGCAACATCGACGCGATCAAGCCGGTCCATTACTGGATCGAGGACTACCTCGCCGAAATCCGCTTCGCCAATGTGCCGAAGGCGATCCACGTCCAGGCGGCACTCGGCATCAAAGACCCGGTGCAGGAGACCGCGTGGCTGCAGGCATTCGCCGACCGCACCGGCTATCCGCACGGCATCGTCGCCGAGTGCCATTTGCAGGACCCGGATGTCGAAGCGGTCCTGGAGCGGCACATGCAGTTCGCCAATGTCCGCGGCATCCGCGACTTCGGCCGCGGCGACTATTTGGTCGATCCGGCCTGGCAGGCCGGCTGGAAGCAGCTGGCGAAACACCGCCTTGTGTCCTGCATCGACACGCGCGTCCCGCTGCTGCCGCAGATCGCGCGGCTCGCCGCGCTGTCACCGGAGACGCCGATCTGCATCGACCACTGCGCCATCCCGATGGAGCGCACGCCGGAGTATTTCCAGGCCTGGCTGGCGGCGATGCGCGAACTGGGCCGCGTCGAGAGCGTGTGGATGAAGATTTCCGGCCTCGGCATGCGCGATCCGCGCTGGACCGTCGAGAGCCTGCGCCCCTATGTGCTCGGCGCCATCGAGGCGTTCGGCACCGGCCGCGTGGTGTTCGGCACCAACTGGCCGGTCGATCGCATGTACAGTTCCTATCCGGACCTGATCGACGCCTATGCGAACATCATCGCCGGGTTCACGCCGGACGAACAGCGCGCCATGTTCGCCGGCAACGCCGAAAAACTGTTCCGCATCTAGGGGAACGCGCATGAGCAAGGCACGCATCGGCGTGATCGGCGCCGGCTGGTGGGCCGCGCAGAACCATCTGCCGGCCTTGCTCGCCAACCCCGACTGCGAAGTCGTCGCCGTCAACCGGCTCGGTGCGGCCGAACTGGCCCATGTGCGCGGTGCGTTCGGCATCAGGCATGGCTTCGAGGACGTGCGCGAGATGCTGCGCGTGGTCGCGATGGACGGCGTGGTGATCGCCTCGCCGCACGTGCTGCACCACGCGCACGCCGTCGCGGCGCTCGCGGCCGGGTGCCACGTGCTGGTCGAAAAGCCGCTCGCCACGTCTGCCGCCGATGCGCGCGACATCGTGGCGCGGGCGCGCGCGGCGGGCCGCGCCGTGGTCATTCCCTATGGCTGGAATTTCAAACATTGGACCGAACGGGCGCGCACCCTGGTCACCGACGGCGCGATCGGCCGCATCGAGCACGTGATGCTCCACATGGCCTCGCCGCTCGACGATCTGTTTGCCGGCCGGCCGATGCGCGAGACCGCGGAGCACATGTTCCGCCCGCCGGCCTCGACCTGGGCCGATCCGGCGCGCGCCGGCGGCTATGGCTGGGGGCAGCTCGTGCATGCGCTCGGCCTGCTGTTCCGCATCGCCGAGCTGCAGCCGCAGAGCGTGTTCGCGCTCACCGTGCCGTCGCCGGCCGGCGTGGACTATTACGACGCCGCCGCGGTGCGCTTCGCCGGCGGGGCCACCGCGTCGGTCTCGGGTGCCGCGACGGTGCCGAAGCATCGCGGCTTCCAGCTCGACCTGCGCTTGTTCGGATCGGAGGGGATGCTGCTGCTCGACGTGGAGCGCGCGCGCCTCGAACTGCGCCGTCGCGACGGGCAGGACGTCGTCGAGCCGATCACGCAGGACGACACCGAATATACCTGCACGGCGCCGCTCGATGTGCTGGTCGATCTCTGTCTCGGCCGTCCGACGGTCAACGCCGCACCGGGCGAGGTCGGCATGCGCGCGGTCGAAGTTCTCGACGCGCTCTACCGCTCCGCCGCGAGCGGCGGTCCGGCGGCGGTGTAGGCGGCCGCTCCGTCAGGCCATCGAACCGTCGTCGGCGACCATCGCCGCGCCGTTGATGAACCGCGACGCCTCGCCGGAGCACAGCAGCAGCAGCAACCCGTCGAGATCGCGCGGCTCGCCCATGCGCTTGCGCGGCAGCGAGGCGATCAGCCGTGACGCCGCCTCGGTCTCCCAGAAATCGCCGCCGATCTCGGTCCTGATATAGCCGGGGCAGATGGCGTTGGCGTTGATGCCGTGGCGGCCCCATTCGCGCGCCTGGCAGCGCGTGAGCGAAATCAGCCCCGCCTTAGCCAGGCTGTATGGCGCCTGATGTCCCAGCGCGCGAAAGCCTGCGACCGAGGCGATGTTGACGATCCGCCCCGCAAGCTTGTGCGCGATCATCTGCCGCGCCGCCGCCTGGGCCGCGAAGAACGCACCTTTCAGATCGACGTCGAGCACGGCGTCGTAATCGGCCTCGGAAAACTCCTCCAGCCGCGCCTGCCGCGTCAGCCCCGCGTTGTTGACCAGAATGTCGATCGGGCCGAGTTCGGCTGCGATGCGTGCGGCGGCCGCCTGGATCGCCGGGATGTCCGCGATGTCGAGCGGCACCACCAGCGCCCGGCCGCCCGCGGCCGCGATCTCGGCCGCCAGCGCCTGCAACCGGTCCACGCGCCGCGCCGACAGCGCCACGACCGCGCCGACGCCGGCCAGCACCTGCGCGAAACGATGGCCGAGGCCCGAGGACGCCCCCGTGACCCACGCGACTTTGCCGGCGATGTCAGTGCTCATGGTGCAACTCCGATGCGGGCGCGTGCCGCGTGATAGTCCGCCTCCAGCCGCGCCACCAGTTCGGCGACCGGCACCACGCGCCTGACTGCACCGATGCCCTGGCCGGCGCTCCAGATATCGCGCCAGACTCTTGCCTCGTCGTCGCCGATCTTCATCTGGCTCTTGTCGCCGCGCGGCAGGCTGTCGGGGTCGAGGCCGGCGCGCTTGACGCTGTCGCGCAGGAAATTCGCCAGCACGCCACTGAAGAAATCCGTGTACACCACGTCGCCGGCGCCGCCGTCCACGATCATGCGCTTGTGCTCGGCATGCGCGTTGGCCTCGTCGGTGGCGATGAACGCCGAGCCGACATAGGCCAGGTCGGCGCCCATCGCCTGCGCCGCCAGCACCGCCCCGCCGGTCGCGATCGCGCCTGACAAAGCGAGCGGCCCGTCGAAGAACGCACGGATTTCCTGCACCAATGCGAACGGCGAGATGCTGCCCGCATGCCCGCCCGCACCGGCAGCGACCGCGATCAGCCCGTCCGCACCCTTCTCGATCGCCTTGCGGGCAAAATTCGCGTTGATCACGTCGTGCAGCACGATGCCGCCGTAGTCGTGCGCGATGCGGTTCACCTCCTCGCGCGCGCCGAGCGAGGTGATCGTGATCGGCACGCGGTACTTCGCGCAGACATCGAGGTCATGCGCCAGCCGCTCGTTGGAGCGATGCACGATCTGGTTGACCGCAAGCGGCGCGGCGGGCCGGTCGGGATGGCGCGCATCGTGCTCGCCGAGTTCGCCGATGATGCGCTTCAGCCATTCCTCCAGCACCGGCGCCGGCCGCGCGTTGAGCGCCGGAAAACTACCGACCACGCCGGCCTTGCACTGCGCGATGACGAGGTCGGGGCTGGAGACGATGAACAGCGGCGCGCCGATCACCGGCAGGCGCAGGCGGCGCAGGATCGGCGGCAGTTCCATGTCACACCACGCGGTTGAGGAGCGCGCGACCAGCGGCGAGACGATGGCAGTTCTCGGCGGCGAGCGCAAAGCTGCGCGCGAACGTGCCGCCGGTCAGCCAGGCGACATGCGGCGCCAGCACGACGTTGTCCAGCCGCAGCAGCGCCTCGTCCGCCGGCACCGGCTCGTCGGCGAACACGTCCAGGCCGGCGGCGCCGAGCCGCCCGCTCGCCAGCGCCGCGACCAGCGCCGCCTGATCGACCAGCCCGCCGCGCGCCGTGTTCACCAGCACCGCGCCTTGCCGCATGCGCGCGATCGCGGCGGCGTCGATCAGCCGTCCGGTTTGCGGCGTCAGCGGCACGTGCAGGCTCACCACATCGGATTCGGCAAGCAGTTCCGGCAATGCGCGCCATTCGCCGAGCGCATCCGGCTGCGGCGCGCGCGCCGTGTAGAGCAGGCGGCAGCCGAGCGCGTGCAGTACCGGCGCCAGCGCGCGCGGCACCGCGCCGTAGCCGACCAGGCCGACCGTGCGCCCGCCGAGTTCGACGAAACTGTCCTGCAAGGCGGCATCCAGCGCCCAGCCGCGCCCGTCACGCGTGGCGCGGTCGAGCAGCGGCAGGCGGCGCAGCGCCGCCAGCATCAGCAGCAGCGTCATCTCGGCCACCGCCGGCGCGTTGCTGCCCGGCAGGTTGCACACCGCGATGCCGCGGGCGCGGGCGGCATCGAGGTCGATCGTGTTGACGCCGGTGCCGATCTTCTGGATCAGCCGCAGCCGTGGCGCTGCCGCGATCACCGAAGCCGTCGCCGGCTTCAGCACGTGCCACAGCACCTCCGCCTCGCGCAGCGCGGCGAACAGCCCGGCATCGTCGGATTCGGCGCAGGCGGTGACCGCCAGCCCTTCGGACGCGAATGCCGCCAGCCGCGCGGCCAGGCCCGGCCCCGCGGCGTAGTGCAGCACCACCTTCACGCGCGCCGGTGCGCCAGCGCCGACGCCCCGGCAAAGCGCGCGCGCGGGCCCATCGCCTCCTCGATGCGCAGCGCCTCGTTCCACTTGGCGGTGCGCTCGCCGCGCGCGATCGAGCCGACTTTCAGCTGGCCGATGCGCCAGCCGACCGCCAGATGCACGATCGTGGTGTCCTCGGTCTCGCCGGAGCGCGCCGAGACGATGCCGGCGAAGCCCACCTCCTGCGCCGCTGCCCAGGCTTCGTGCGTCTCGGTCAGCGTGCCGCGCTGGTTCGGTTTGATCAGCACGGCGTTGCCGGCGCCGCGCGCGGCGGCCTCGCGGATGCGCCCGGCCTGCGTGACCAGCGCGTCGTCGCCCACCACCTGCACCCGCCCGCCGACCGCGCGCGTGAACGCGGCGAACCCGTCCCAGTCGTCCTCGGCCAGCGGGTCCTCCACCGAGACGATCGGGTAGCGGTCGATCCAGCCGGTCAGCAGGTCGATCATGCCGTCGCTGTCGAGGTCCCGCCCCTCCAGCCCGAGCCGGTAGCGGCCGTCGCGGCAGAACCCCGAGGCGGCCACGTCGAGCGCCAGCGCGATCTCCTCGCCCGGCTCGAAGCCGGCCTTGTCGATGGCGCGCACGACGGTTTCCAGCGCCTGTTCGTTGGCGGTGAACTCCGGCCACCAGCCGCCCTCGTCGGCGACGCCGTGCAGCCGGCCGGATTCGCGCATCAGGCTGCCGGCGGCGCGATAGACTTCCGCGGTCCAGTCCAGCGCCTCGGCAAAATCTTTCGCCGCGGGGCAGACCACCAGCACGTCCTGGATATCGACGCGCCCGCCGGCATGCGCGCCACCGCCAAAAATCTGGATCTGCGGCAGCGGCAGCATCCCGGCGTCCTCGCCGCCGAGATGGCGATACAGCGGCACCCCGGCCGCGCCGGCGGCGGCGTGCGCGGCGGCCATCGAGACCGCGAGCATGGCGTTGGCCCCGAGCTTCGTCCTGGCCTCGGTGCCGTCGAGCGCGATCAGCGCCGCGTCCAGCGCCGCCTGGTCCGACGCGTCCCGGCCCAGCACGGCGGCGGCGATGTGGCCGTTCACGTTGGCGACCGCGCGCGCCACGTCGAAGCCGCCAAACGTCTCGCCGCCGTCGCGCAGGTCCAGCGCCTCGCCCGAGCCGGTGGAGGCGCCGGCCGGGGCGATGGCGCGGCCGACCGCGCCGCCGGACAGCATCAGTTCCGCTTCCACCGTGGGGCGGCCGCGGCTGTCCCAGACGCGGCGGCCGTGCAGATAGACGATCTCGGTCTCGCTCATCGCTCCAGTTCCCCCCGCCATGCGGCAGCCACTTCGTCCAGCCGCGCCGGCGGCCTCGCCAGCAACGCGCGGGCGACGCGGCGGACGCGGTCCTTGTCCGGTCCGGCGGTGATGTATTCGACCGGCGATTTGCCATCCACCCGCGCCAGCAGCAAGCCGCCGAGCAGCCGGGCCGCCCGCCCCTCCACCGAAGCCGCCGGCTCCCAGTCCACGCCCGCCAGATACGCCTCGGCCAGCGCGGCGTAGCACGCGAGGAAGCCGGCGGTCGCGGCCGGCGTCCAAAAACATTTGAGCAGCAGGTGGCTGAGGCAGAACGCGAGGTCGAAGGCCGGGTCGCCCCACCAGGCACATTCCGCGTCCAGGAACACCGGCCGGTCCGGGCCGCACAGGATGTTCTTCGGGCTGACATCGCCATGCACCAGCGCCAGACGCGTCGCCGCCGTCTCCGTCGGCCAGCGCCCGCAGCGCCGCCGCGCGGTCAGGATGGCGGCCGGCGGTGGCCAGCAGATAGGGCTCGATGCGGATGGCGAAAAAAATCGCATCGGAGGCGAAGGCAGGTGCAACCGCGGGGTCGGCGGCGGTTGCACCGTGGATGCGCACGAGGTTGTACCCGACCGAGGCCGCGAACGCCGCCGAGGTGCAACCCAGGTGCAACTTCGGTTTCCAGATCGGATAGGTTTCCGGCGGCAGGTATTCCATCGCCAGCGCCCCGCCCGCCTCGTCCTCGCCGAGCAGGGCGGGGGCGCTGCCGGGGACGGCGGCATTGGCGCGGCGCATCCAGCGCGCCTCGTAGCGGTTGCGCTCCACCGGCGCCTGCCAGTCGGCGGCGACTTTCAGCCGCGGCAGCGCCCGCTTCACGCAGACCGGCCGCGCCGGCAGATCGACCAGCCAGATGTCGGACGACACGCCGCCGGCCAGCGCGCGCCCCGCCGGCGGCGCCGCGCCGGGCGCGAGCAGGCCCATGCGGCGCAGGGCGGCGATGATCTCGGGCGGTGGCACGGCGGGGTCCATCGGGGCATCCTGTGGCGCGGCAGGCCGGAGGGGAAGACGGGGTGGACGACCTGGAGGCGGATTACGTCATCGTCGGCGCCGGCTCGGCCGGCTGTGTGCTGGCCGCACGGCTGAGCGAAGACCCGGCGACCCGCGTGCTGCTGCTGGAGGCGGGCGGCGCGGACCGCAGCATGTGGATCCACATCCCGATCGGCTACGGCAAAACCATTGCCGACCCGCGCGTCAACTGGTGCTACGAGACCGAACCCGAGCCGGAACTTTACGGCCGACGCGTGTTCTGGCCGCGCGGCAAAGTGCTCGGCGGGTCGTCGTCGATCAACGGGCTGCTCTACGTGCGCGGCCAGGCGGAGGATTTCGACCATTGGCGCCAGCTCGGCAATGCCGGCTGGGCGTGGGACGACGTGCTGCCGTATTTCCGCCGCTCCGAAGGCCGCATCGGTGCCGACGAGGACGCACTGCACGGCAGCGACGGGCCGCTCGCCGTCAGCGACATCGCCGAGCACCATCCGCTCTGCGAATCCTACATCCAGGCGGCACGGGAACTCGGCATCCCGCGCAACGACGACTTCAACGGCGCGACCCAGGAGGGGGTGGGCTACTACCACATCACCACGCGAAGCGGCCGGCGCAGTTCGGCCGCGACCGCGTTCCTGCGGCCGGCGATGCGGCGGGCAAATCTGCGCGTCATCACCGGCGCGCTGGCATCGCGCATCCTCGTCGCGCAGCTTCGCGCCACCGGCGTCGCGTTCCGCCACGACGGCACGCTGCGCACCGCAACCGCACGGCGCGAAGTGATCCTGTGCGGCGGGGCAATCAACTCGCCGCAGCTGCTGATGCTCTCCGGCATCGGGCCGGGTGCCCATCTGCAAGAGACCGGAATCGAGGTGCTGCACGACCGGCCAGGCGTCGGGCGCAATTTGCAGGACCATTTCCAGACCCGCATCACCTATCGCTGCCGCTATCCGGTGACGGTGAACGACATCATGCGCAGTCCTTGGCAAAAGCTGCGTGCCGGCCTGCAATATGTCACGACCCGCACCGGCCCCTTGACGATCAGCGCCGGGCAGGTCGGCATTTTCGCGCGCACGCGGCCGGAACTGGCCACGCCGGACGTGCAGTTCCTGCTGATCCTGTTCAGTGCCGACCGGCCGGGCGAGGGGCTGAACAAGTTTTCCGGATTCCTGCAGAACTGTTGCCAGCTGCGTCCCGAAAGCCGCGGCGAGATCCGGCTGCGTTCCGCCGATCCTGCGACCTATCCGGCGATTTTCGCCAACTACCTGTCCACCGAAACCGACCGGCGCACGCTGGTCGCGGGGCTGCAACTCGCGCGCCGCATCGCCGCGCGCCCGGCCATGCGGCACTGGATCTCGGCCGAGCACCTGCCGGGCGACGACGCCGTCGGTGACGACGCCTTGCTGGAACACGCACGACGCTACGGCGGTTCCATCTTCCACCCGAGCAGCACCTGCCGCATGGGCAGCGACGCGATGGCGGTGGTCGATGCCGAGCTGCGCGTGCATGGCATCGCGGCCCTGCGGGTCGCCGACGCGTCGATCATGCCGACCGTGGTGTCCGGCAACACCAACGCCGCCTGCATCATGATCGGCGAGAAGGCCGCCGACCTGGTGCGCGGGCGGGTGCCGGCGCGCGCGGTGTAGCGGACTAGGTTTCTGTTGGCGACACCGGATGCCGGGCGGTAGCCTGCATGGGCGCAAGTTGCGCAGGTCGAAACAATGCCCTTTGATGCCGTTTGCGCGGTCCGAGTTCGAAAGCATCCGCGCCGTCTATCGACAGCTGCCGCTGACCCTCGGGGTTTCGGTGGCGAACGCGCTGATCACGGCTGCGGTGTTGGCGCAGCGCACCGGGCGCGGGCCGATCGCGGCGTGGCTCGCTGCTTTTGCGGCGATGGTCGTCGTGCGCTGGAGCGCCCGCTTGCGCTTCATGCGCCTCGCCGACGATGCAGCGGCGGCGCCGGTCTGGGCGTGGACGGCGGTGGCGGGATCGCTGGTCTCGGGCATGCTGTGGGGGGCATGCACGCTGTTCCTGATGCCGGCGCAGGAGCCGTATCCGCTGTTCGTCGCGTTCGTGGTCGGCGGCATGAGCGCCGGTTCGGTCACGGTGAACGCGACGCACATGCTCAACGTGGCGGCCTTCATCCTCCCCGCGGTGACGCCGCTCGCGGCATGGTTCGCGCGGCACGACGATGCTCTCGGGCCGGCAATGGCGCTGATGACCGCGCTGTTCGCCGGTTCGCTGCTGCATATCGCATGGCGCTATTCGACGCAGTTCGCCGACGGCGTGCAGGCACGGTTCGCGCTGGCCGAGCGCACCGGCGAACTGGCAGAGGCGAACACGCGGCTGCGCGCCGAGATCGCCGAACGCGAGGGTGCCGAGGCGGCGCTGCGGCAGTCGCAGAAGATGGAGGCGCTCGGCAGCCTGACGGCCGGGGTCGCGCATGACGTGAACAACGTGCTGATGGTGATCCGCGGCGCCGCCGAGGTGCTCAGGCACCGGCTGACCCATTCGCCCGGACATCTGCGACAGGTCGCCGCCATCCTGCGCGCGACCGAGCGGGGTGCCGCGGTGACGAAGGGATTGCTGAGCTTCGCGCGCAAGGAATTGCTGAAGCCCGACCTGGTCGGTGTCAACGCCCTGCTGCGCGGGATCGCCACGCTGCTGCACGCGACGCTCGGCAAATCCGTGCAGGTCACGCTCGATCTGGACGAGGCGCTGCCGCCCGCGTTCGTCGACCGCAGCGGCCTCGAACACGTCATCATCAACCTCGCCATCAACGCGCGCGATGCCATGCCGGACGGCGGCACGCTGACGTTCCGCACCCGGCCGGCGCGGCTGGCCGCCGCCTCCGCCGCCCTCGAACTGCCGGGGGGCGACTATGCGACGATCGCCGTCGCCGACACCGGCGCGGGCATGACGCCATCGGTCATGGCGCGTGCCTTCGACCCGTTCTTCACCACCAAGCCGCCCGGCAAGGGATCGGGCCTCGGACTGAGCCAGGTCTATGGGCTGGTCCGGCAATCGGGCGGCGCGGTGCGGATCGACAGCGCGCCCGGCGAGGGCACCACCGTGCTGCTCTATCTGCCGCAGGCCGACGCCGCGCAGATAGCACGCGCCGAGCGGGCCGAACCGCCGCCGCCGGCACCGACGGACGAACCGACGCTGCTGCACATCGCGCTGCTCGAAGACGAGGACCTGGTGCGCGAAGTGGTGGCCGAACTGCTGGAAAGTGCCGGCCACCGCGTCTCGGCCTTCGCCCACGCGGCGGACGCGCTGCACTGCGTGCAGGCCGACCCGAGCGTGGCGCTGCTGATTACCGATCTCGGCCTGCCGGACTGCCCCGGCGACGAGGTGGCGCGGCGCGCGCGGCACATCCGGCCGTCGCTGCCGATACTGTTCATCACTGGCTACAGCGACCTCGAACGGTTGGGCAATGAACCCTGGCAGCTGCAAAAACCGTTCGCCGAGGCGGACCTGCTGGCGATGGTCGCCGAGGCGGCGCGGCAGCGCTCGGCGGCGGCGTAGCAGCCGCGGCGGCAGCCAGCGCAACCCGCGGATGGCGCCGCCGCGCCGTCCGTCCCATCTTGGCGCCATGAGCACCATCGATGACACCCGCTGGGACCTGGTGTGCCGCCGCCAGCCGGCCGATTTTCTCTATGCGGTCGCGACCATGGGCGTCTATTGCCGCCCCGGCTGCCCCTCGCCGCGCCCGAAGCGGCAGAACGTGCGCTTCTTCCGCGACATCGTGGCGGCCGAGGCCGCCGGCTTTCGCGCCTGCCGCCGCTGCGACCCCAAGGGCGAGCGGGCGGCGCTGGCGCGGGCCGTGGTGGCGGAAGCCTGCGCGCAGATCGAACGCGCCGAGGCGATTCCGTCGCTCGACGCGCTCGCGACGCGCGCCGGCTACTCGAAATTCCATTTCCTGCGCCTGTTCCGCGAGCACACCGGCGTCACCCCGCGCAGCTACGCGGAGGGCGTGCGGGCACGGCGGCTGCAGGCTTCATTGGCGGAGGGTACGCGCGTGGCGGATGCAGTGGCGGAGAGCGGATTCGGCTCGGAGAGCCGGGTCTATGAGGACACCGGAAAACTGCTCGGCATGACGCCGGGTGCCGCGCGGCGCGGCGGCGCCGGCGAGACCATCCGCACGGCGCTTGCCGACTGCACGTTCGGCCGGCTGCTGGTCGGCGCCACCGAGCACGGCGTCTGCTTCATCGGCTTCGCCGAGCCGGACGCAGCACTGCTCGGCGACCTGCGGCGGCGGTTTCCGCGCGCGAGCATCGTGGCGGATGACGGCCGGCTGGCCGCGATGGTGCGTGCGGTGCTGGATTTTCTGGACGAGCCGGCGGCCGGGCTGGCGCTGCCGCTCGATCTGCGCGGCACCGCGTTCCAGGTGCGGGTGTGGGAGGCGCTGCGCCGCATCCCGCCCGGCGAGACGCGCTCCTATGGCGAACTCGCGGCGATGATCGGCGCGCCGCGCGCGGTGCGGGCGGTGGCGCGGTCCTGCGCGACCAACCCGGTCTCGCTCGCCGTACCCTGCCATCGCGTGATCGGCCGCGACGGCGATCTGACCGGCTACCGCTGGGGCGTGCCGCGCAAGGCGGCGCTGCTGGCACGGGAGGCGCGAAAGGCGCGCATGTGAAACCCCGCCTGCGCCGCGCCCTGGCGATGCGCGGCGCCGACCGGGCAGGCGCGGCGGGCGGCGCAGCCGGCGGACATGCAGTCCGCGCCGGCCGCTGCGGCGATGTGCGTCGTGCAGCCGGCCACGTCATAGCCCGCATCACTGAACGCGCCGACCGGACAGGCGGCGAGGCACGGACGCGCCACGCAGGCGTCGCACGGGCTGGGGCGCCGCTCGACCGGCGGCAGGTCGAGGCGTTCCTGCAGCGCGATCGCGCCCCGAAAACTGTGCCAGAGGCCCCAATCGGGATGGATCAGGATGCCCAGCGGCGAAGGGTGAACCGGCTCGGCGCGCTGCGCCCAGCGCTGGAACGGATGCCAGGGCGGCCCGCCGAACGGGTACAGCGCCGCCCCGCCGCAGGACGCCGCCAGCGCGTCGATGACGCGGCGCGACCAGCGATCCAGCGGATCGGGCAGGCCGTCGCGCGCCTCGGCCGACGCCGCGAATTCCGGCCAGCCGTGCGCGCCGGCGAAGCCAAGCAGCACCAGCGTGCCGGCGTCCATGCGATCGCGCGGCTCGGGATGGCAGGCGCCGCGCAGCGCCAGGCCGGCGGCGGCCGCCCTGCTCCGGAAAGCCATGATGTCCACGCGCCATTATTCGTCCCGGCGCCGGGCATGCCAAGATGCAGCAGCCGCCTATGCTGCCCGGCGGCCGTTGCCGCCGCCCCACTCCCCTACACCTCCATCTCCACGCAAACCGGCACATGGTCCGACCCGACCGGCCAGTCGCGCGCGTCCTTCAACACCGTCTGCCGCCGCAGCGCGTCCGTCAGGTCGGGGCTGACCCAGATGTGGTCCAGCCGCCGCCCGCGGTCCGAGGCGCGCCAGTCGCGGTTGCGATACGACCACCACGTGAACAGCTTCCGGTCCTCCGGCACGAAATGCCGCACCGCATCGACGAACCGCGTCCGCTGCCACGCCAGCAGCCCCGCCGTCTCCGGCGGCGTGTGGCTCACCACGCCCAGCAACTGCTTGTGGCTCCAGACATCCTGCTCCAGCGGCGCGATGTTCAGGTCGCCCACCAGCACCGTGCGCGAAAGCGGCGGGCGGGCGGCGAACCAGGCGGTGGCCTCGGCGACGAAATCCAGCTTGTGGCCGAATTTCGGGTTCTGCACGCGGTCCGGCACGTCGCCGCCCGCCGGCACGTAGAAATCGTGCAGCTCCACCGGCCCGGACGGCAGCTCCAGCGTCACCGCCACATGCCGGCAGTCGCCGCGCGCGCACCAGTCCGGCGCGATGTCCAGCGGCGCCAGCGGAACGCGCGACAGGATCGCCACGCCGTTATAGCCCTTCATCCCCCGCCGCACGACGAACGGATAGCCGAGCGCGGGCGGCCCTTCTTCCGGGAACAGCTCGTCCGGCACTTTCGTCTCCTGCAGGCAGATCACGTCCGGGTCGAGCGCCTCGACCAGCCGCGAGAGCAACGGCAGCCGCAGCCGCAGCGAGTTGATGTTCCAGGTGGCGATGCGCAGGGTCTGGGCCATGCCGGCTGCATGACAAGCGGCCCGCCGCAGCGCAAGCTCTTGCGCGGTCGCGTCGCACCTTGAAAATCGACGCGGCCCGGCCGGCTTGCCCAGCCCGCCGGGGGCCGTGTTAGTATCGCTGTCATGCCGCCCGCCGCTCCTCCCGCCCTGGCCGACCGTTTTGCCTCATCTTGTCGAGGGGCTGCGCCGCGCCATCGCCGCCCGCGGCGTGGGCCTGGGTCTCGCCCTGCCGCTGATGCTGCTGCTCTGGTCGCGGCTGCGCCGCGCGGCGGAGCGCTTCGCCCGCCTCACCGCAAAAGTCCATGCCGGCACGCTGCCGCCGCCGCGCCGCCGCCTGCGCTCTCCCCGCCCGGCCCGGCCCCAGCCGCTCCGGCTGCCGCGCGGCGTCGCCTGGCTGCTGCGCCGGCTGCCGCAGGCCGCCGTCCGCCGCCTCGCAGTTGCAGCACCTGCTCGCCGATCCGGCGATGGCCGACCTGCTCGCCGCAGCACCCCAGGCCGGGCGGCTGCTCCGCCCGCTCTGCCAAATGCTGGGCGTCCGCCCGCCACCCGCGCAGCACCCGCCGCCGCCCGTCCGGCCGGCGGCCCCGTCCCGCCCCGCCTGCCGCCCCCGGCCGCCGCCGCCCGCGCGGCCCCGCGTCCTCCCCCCGCCCGTCCCCGGCATCCCGCCCGTTCCCGCCTGACCGTGCGACGCCTCCGCACGCCCACAATGTTCCGACATAGAAACATGCTAGCCTGCCAAGAAGGGAGCAGGCGGTTTGCGGTCGTTCAAGTTGAAACTGCGTCACTGCCTCTTGCGCGGCAGACGCGACCTCGCCATCACGGGACCGTACGGACGGGGGATGGGACGGGATGAAGCGCAGGGAGTTTGGCGCGATTCTGGCGGCACTCGGGGCGGCGGCAACCCTGCCGGCGGCGGCGGACGCGCCGGTGCCGGTCGGCCTCGTCACCATCCTCTCCGGCCCCAACGCTGCCTACGGCATGTCCATCCGCGCCGGAGTGGAACTGGCACTGGACCAGGTGAACGCCAAGGGCAAGCGCATCGCGCTCACGGTCGAAGACTCCGGCGGCACCAAGGACGGCGCGATCAACGCCGCGCGCCTGCTGATCGGCCGCGACAAGGTCGCCGCCATCATCGGCCCCACCCTCTCCAACGAGATGTTCGCGATGGGGCCGGTGACCAACCGCCGCGGCATCCCGACCATCGGCAGCTCAACCACCGCCAACGGCATCACCGATATCGGTCCGTTCATCTTCCGCACCGCGCTGCCGGAGGCCGACGTGATCCCGGTGACGATGAAAAAAGCCGTCGCGCGCGGCGTGAAAACCATCGCGCTGATGTACGCCAACGACGACGCGTTCTCGAAATCCGGCTTCGACGTGATGAAGTCCGCCGCCGCGAATCTCGGGCTGAAGATCCTGGCGACCGAGAGCTTCGGCAGCAAGGACACCGACTTCTCCGCCCAGCTCACCGCGATCAAGGCGCTGAAGCCCGACGCGGTCGGTATTTCCGCGCTCGTCGAGCCGGTCTCCGGCGTGCTCTTGCAAGCGCGGCAGCTTGGCTTTGGACAAGCCACGCTGTTCATCGGCGGCAACGGCTCCAACTCGCCGAAACTCGGCCAGATCGCGGGCGCGGCGGCGGACGGGCTGATCGTCGGCAGCCCGTGGTTCATCGGCAAGCCGGACCCCGCCAACCAGGCCTTCGTCGCCGCCTTCCGCGAAGAATACCACCACGACCCCGACCAGTTCGCCGCGCAGGCCTACGACACGCTGTTCATCCTCGCCGCGGCGATCGCCCACGCCGGCAACGCCGACCCCGAGCGCATCCGCAACGGCCTGCTGCGCACCGACTACAACGGCGTGATGGGACCGTTCCGCTTCGATGCGCACCGCAACCCGGCCTCGGCGCAGGGCGTGGTGGTGCTGGAGATGCACGGCGGCACCTTCCGCATCGCCGAGTAGGGACGTGCTGGCCCAGCAACTCGTCAACGGCGTGTTGCTCGGCGCGACCTATGCCCTGTTCGCGCTCGGCTTTACCCTCATGTTCGGGGTGCTGCGCGTCATCAACCTGACCTACGGCTTCTATTTCACCGCCGGCGCCTTCGTCGCGCTTTTTCTCACGCGCGATGCGGGCGTCGGGCTGTGGCTCGCCTTGCCCGCGGCGGCGCTGGCCTCGGGCGCGGTCGCGGTGGTGCTGGACACGCTGCTGCTGACGCGGCTGCGGCGCGCGCGGGCCGACGAACTGGCGTCGCTGATGGTCACGCTCGGCGCGGTGCTGGCGCTGGATGCGGCGATGACCGCCCTGCTCGGCCCCGACATCCGCCGCCTGCCGGCGCGCGTGCTCGGCAGCGAGGCGATCGTGCTCGGGGCGGTGCGCGTGACGCAGGCGCAGCTGCTGATCCTCGGCGCCTCGGTGGTGCTGGCGGGCGGGCTGGTGTGGCTGGTGCGGTTCTCCCGGATCGGCCTCGCCATCCGCGCGGTGGCGGAGAACCCGGACGCGGCGGGGCTGATGGGCATCGACACGGCGCGGATCGCGGCACTGGTGTCGTTCCTCTCCGGCGCGCTGGCCGGCGCGGCCGGCGTGCTGATCGGCCTCGCCTACAACGCCATCTATCCGTACATGGGCGAGGCGATGATGCTGCGCGGCTTCGTCGTCGTCATTGCCGGCGGGCTGGGCGACATTTTCGGCGCATTGATCGCCGGCCTGCTGCTCGGCGTCATCGAGGTGCTGACCGCCGGCTATCTCGATTCCGGGCTGAAGGAAGCGGTGGCGTTCGCCATCCTGGTGCTGGTGCTATGGACGCGCCCCGCCGGCCTGTTCGGCCGCCCGGCGCTGCGGCGCGTCTGACCGTGCCGGGCTGGCTCGGCAACCTGTTCTGGACCTACCAGAACGTCGTCGTGTCGCTCGGCGTCAACGGGCTGCTGGCCTTGTCGATGTATGTCGTGCTGGCGGTCGGACAGCTCTCGCTCGGGCAGGCGGCGTTCATGGGCCTGGGCGCCTATGCCTCGGCGATGCTGACGCTGCGGCTGCACGCGCCGTTCTGGGCGGTGCTGCCGCTTTCCACGCTGGTGCCGGTCGCGTTCGCGCTGCTGGTCGGCGGGCCAACGCTGCGGCTCTCCGGCGTCTATCTCGCCATCGCCACCATCGGGCTGGGCGAAGTGCTGCGCGCGGTCTATCTCAACGTCGATGCGCTGGGCGGCGCGCTGGGCCTGTCCGGCATCCCGGAATCCGCGCCGCTGTGGCTGATCTACGCGCTGCTGGCGCTGGCGCTGCTGGTGCTCTGGCGCATCGGGCAGAGCCGCATCGGCCGCGCGATGGAGGCGATGCGCAGCGACGAGACCGCGGCGTTGGCGATGGGCGTGAACGTGCGCCGCTACCGGCTCGCGACCCTGGTGGCCTCGGCGGCGCTGGCCGGGCTGGCGGGCGCGCTCTCCGCGCACTCCACCGACTTCATCGGCCCGAACGACTACGGGTTCGAGCCGGCGGTGACCATTCTGTCGTTTGCATTGCTCGGCGGCATCGGCACGCCGCTGGCGCCGGTGCTGGGCGCAGTCGTGTTGACGCTGCTGCCCGAAATGCTGCGCGGGCTGGCCGATCTGCGGCTGGTGTTGAACGGCGTGGTGATCGTGCTGGCGGTGCTGTTCCTGCCGCGCGGGCTGCTGGCCTGGCGGATGAAGCGGCGCGCGGCATGACGCTGCTGGCGCTGCGCGGACTTTCGCGCCGCTATGCCGGGCTGACCGCGGTCGATCGCGTCGATCTCGACGTGCCGCCGCACGGCGTGCATGCCGTGATCGGCCCCAACGGCGCCGGAAAAACCACGCTGTTCAACCTGATCTCCGGCCTCGTCGCGCCAAGCGCGGGCACCATCGCGCTCGACGGGCGCGACGTCACGGCGCTCGCCGGCCGATGCGCGGGCGCGGCAGGGAATTGCGCGCACGTTCCAGACGGTCCGCCTGTTCGGCGCCATGACGGTGCTGGAGAACGCGCTGACCGGCCTGCATCCGCGCCTTGCCGCCTCGCTGCCGGCGATCGTGCTGCGCACACGGGCGTTTCGCCGCGAGGAACGCAACGCGGTGGCCCGCGCGCGCGAGGCGCTGGCGCTGGTCGGGCTGGAGCGGCGGGCGGGCGAGCGCGCGGCGGTGCTGTCCTACGGCGAGGCGCGGCGGCTGGAGATCGCGCGCGCGATGGCGGGCGCGCCGCGCCTGCTGCTGCTCGACGAACCGGCCGCCGGCCTCAACCCGGCCGAGACGGTGACGCTCGGCGCGCTGATCCGCAGCATCGTGGAGGCCGGCACGACGGTGCTGCTGGTCGAGCACGACATGAAGTTCGTCATGGGCCTGTCGGACAGTGTGACGGTGCTGAATTTCGGCCGCCGCATTTTCTCCGGCACCCCGGCCGGGGCGCGCGCCGATCCGGCGGTGGTGGAGGCCTATCTCGGCCAAAAAGTCGCGGCCCGGCTGCAAGCGGCGCGCCCGGCATGAGTGCGCTGGAGGTCTCCGGCCTCGCCGTCGCCTACGGCCCGAACCGAGGCGCTGCGCGGCATCGACCTGAGCGTGGCCGAGGGCGAGGCGGTGTGCCTGCTCGGCGCCAACGGCGCCGGCAAGACGACGACGCTGCGCGCGCTCTCCGGCCAGGTGCGTCCGCGCGCCGGCAGCATCCGCCTCGACGGCGCCGACATCGCGGGAATGCGCCCGCACCGCATCGCCGCGCGCGGGCTGGTGCAGGTGCCGGAGGGACGGCAGGTGTTTTCCGGTTTGACGGTCGCGGAGAATCTTGCGCTCGGCGCCTGGATGCTGCGCGATGCCGCCGAGGCGGCGCGGCGGCGCGAGCGCGTGCTGGCGCGTTTTCCGCGGCTGCGCGAGCGGCTGGGCCAGCCGGCGGGGTCGCTGTCGGGCGGCGAGCAGCAGATGCTGGCGATCGGGCGGGCGCTGATGGCGGCGCCGAAACTGCTGCTGCTGGACGAGCCGAGCATGGGGTTGGCGCCGCGCCTCGTGGAGGAAATCTTTGCCGTCATCGCCGAGTTGAAGGCCGACGGCGTGACGCTGCTGCTGGTGGAACAAAACGCCTCGGCGGCGCTGGAAGTGGCGGACCGCGCCTATGTGCTGGAGAACGGCCGCATCACGCTCGCCGGTCCGGCGTGGCGGGTGGCGAATGATCCGGGGGTGGTGGCGGCGTATCTGGGGGGATAGGAGTCCAGCGTCCAATATCCTTTTGAAGGAATTGTCGCCATAGTTGCATGTGATTGGCTGCAAGCAGCTCGCGGCGTAGGCTACGCCACCAGCGGCGCCCGCTCCGCCGCCGCGCGCGCCCAGGCCAGCGCTGCGTCCTCGTCGAACAGCTCCGACAGCTTCTGCATCATCGTGCCGCCGAGTTCCTCGGCATCGACGATGGTGACGGCGCGGCGGTAATACCGCGTCACGTCATGGCCGATGCCGATCGCGATCAGCTCCACCGCGTCGCGCGCTTCGATGTCGCGGATCACCTCGCGCAGATGCCGCTCCAGGTAGTTGCCGGGATTGACCGACAACGTGCTGTCATCCACCGGCGCACCGTCGGAGATCACCATCAGGATGCGCCGGTTCTCCGGCCGCGCCAGCAGCCGCCGATACGCCCACAGCAGCGCCTCGCCGTCGATATTTTCTTTCAACAGCCCTTCACGCAGCATCAGCCCGAGATTTTTCCGCGCCCGCCGCCACGGCGCATCGGCCGACTTGTAGATGATGTGCCGCAGGTCGTTCAGCCGTCCGGGATTGCGCGGCTTGCCTTCGGCCACCCAGCGTTCCCGCGACTGCCCGCCCTTCCACGCGCGCGTGGTGAAGCCGAGCACTTCCACTTTCACCGCGCAGCGTTCCAGCGTGCGCGCCAGGATGTCGCCGCACATGGCGGCGACCGTGATCGGCCGGCCGCGCATCGAGCCGGAATTGTCGATCAGCAGCGTCACCACCGTGTCGCGGAAGTCGGTGTCGCGTTCGCGCTTGTAGGACAGCGCCTGCAACGGATTGACCACCACGCGCGCCAGCCTGCCGGCATCCAGCAGGCCTTCCTCGAGATCGAAATCCCAGGCGCGCTGCTGCTGCGCCAGGAGGCGGCGCTGCAGCCGGTTGGCAAGTTTCGCGACCACGCCTTGCAGGTGCTGCAATTGCTGGTCGAGCTGCTGGCGCAGCCGCGTCAGTTCGTCGGCATCGACCAGCTCCTCCGCCGCCACTTCGTCGTCGAACGCGCGGGTGAAGGCGCGATAGCCGGGTTCGGCATCCGCCGCCGGCTTGTCGCGGCGCGGCTGCGGGCCGCTCGGGCGGTCCTCGCCCTGCGCGGCGGCCTCGTCCTCGGCACCCTCGCTGTCGTCCTCCGCGGCGGAGTTGCCGTCCATCTCCTCGGGCTGCGCGCCGAGCGTGCTCTCGGTGTCGCTGCGGCTGTCGCCTTCGCTGTCCTGGCTGGCGTCCTGCGGGCCGGACTGTTCGGCGCCGGCCTCGTTCTGGTCGCCCTGCTCCGGCTCGGCGTCCGCCTCGGCCTCGGCCAGGTCGAGGGCCGCGAGCAGTTTTCGCGCGGCGCGGGCGAACGCCGCCTGGTCGCGCTGCGCCCGCGCCATCTCGTCGAGTGCCGTCTCCGCCGGGGCGCCGAGCGTGTCGCGCCACAGATCGAGCACGCGCGCGGCGGCGTCCGGCGTGGGCTCGCCCGACATGCGTTCGCGCGCCAGCAGCGACAGCGCCGCGGCGACCGGCAACTGCTCGCGCCGCGTCATGCGGTCGTAGCCCTCGGCCTCGCAGGTTTCCGCAAGATGCGCGCGCAGATTGGCGGCCACCCCCGACATGTGGCGCGCGCCGATCACCTCCACGCGCGCCTGTTCCAGCGCGTCGTAGGCGTCGCGCGCATCGCGCTGTGCCGGCATGCGCGCCGCATGCACCGCGTCGTCGTGATGGCGCAGGCGCAGTGCAAGACTGTCGGCGACGCCGCGCAGCCGCGCCATCTCGGCCGGCGGCAGCGCGCGCGTGGGCAGCGGCAGGCGGGCGCGCTTGCCGGCCAGCCCGGAGGGGCCGGGCTGGAACGCCACCTGCACCTCGTTGCTCCGCGCGATCGCGCGGAGCGCACCGGCCGTGGCGCGCTTGAATTCCTCGCTGCGCGGGCTGTCCTTGCTCGCGGTCGCCATCACGCGCGCTACGCGATCCGCCGCGCCAGCGCGCCGGTCTGGATCTCCTCGTTGAAGCAGCGCTGGTAGTATTCCGCCACCGTGGCGCGCTCCGCCTCGTCGCACTTGTTGAGGAACGTCAGCCGGAACGCAAACCCCACGTCGCCGAAAATGCGCGCATTCTCCGCCCAGGTGATGACGGTGCGCGGCGACATCACCGTGGAAATGTCGCCGTTGATGAAGCCGGCGCGCGTCAGGTCGGCCAGCGCCACCATGGTCTCCACCCGCTTCTTGGCGGCCCGGTCGGCCGGGTCGATGCCGAGCTTCGCCATCACGATCTGCGTCTCCTCCCCGTGCGGCAGGTAGTTCAGGGTGGCGACGATGTTCCAGCGGTCCATCTGGCCCTGGTTGATCTGCTGCGTGCCGTGATACAGCCCCGTGGTGTCGCCCAGCCCCACCGTGTTCGTCGTCGAGAACAGGCGGAACGCAGGGTGCGGCCGGATCACGCGGTTCTGGTCCAGCAGCGTCAGCTTGCCCTCGACCTCCAGCACGCGCTGGATCACGAACATCACGTCCGGCCGCCCGGCATCGTATTCGTCGAACACCAGCGCGCACGGGTGCTGCAGCGCCCAGGGCAGCAGCCCCTCGCGGAACTCGGTGACCTGCTTGCCCTCCTTCAGCACGATCGCGTCCTTGCCGATCAGGTCGATGCGGCTGATGTGGCTGTCGAGGTTGACGCGCACGCACGGCCAGTTCAGCCGCGCCGCCACCTGCTCGATATGCGTCGATTTGCCGGTGCCGTGATAGCCCTGGATCATCACCCGCCGATTGAACGTGAACCCCGCCAGGATCGCCAGCGTGGTCTCGCGGTCGAAGCGGTAGGCCGTGTCGATGTCGGGCACGTGCTCGGTGCGCTCGGAAAACGCCGGCACCTGCATGTCGGTCTGCACGCCGAACAGGGCCTGGGTATCGACGGTCATGTCGGGGATGTTGATCGCCGAGGTCGGCACGGAGCGGCTGTCGGGCACGGCGGCAAGCTTGTTCATAGGCCAGACGTCCTGTGGTTCGCCGGGACGCAGACTACGCCCCGGCCGCGTCGATGGGTAGGCAACGCAGCGCAGCGCAGGTCGGCGGCGTCGCGTCAGCCGGCGGCGGCGAGCGGCGGCGCCTGCGCCAGCCGGCCGCGCAGCGCGGCATAGGCGAGGTTGATCGTCTTCAGCCGCTCCTCGGCCGCCCGGTCGCCGTTGTTGGCGTCCGGGTGGTGCTGCTTGGCGAGCTGCTTGTAGCGCTGCTTCAGGTCGGCGAGCGTCAGCGGCCAGGCCAGCCCCAGCGTGGCCAGCGGCTCGCGCAGTTCCGCCGGCGCCGCGGCCTCCGCCTGCCGCCGCTCCCGCTCCTGCCGGCGGGCATGGCCGAACCCGGCGTTGAGCACATGCAGCGGGTCGTGGCGGATCGCCTCGTCCAGCCGCGCGCCGAGATGGCCGAGCGGCCAGGTCGGGCGCTGCCAGTGCGTGTCGGCGCGCATCTCGGCCTCGATCTGCGCCGGCGTCATGCCCTTGTAGAAATCCCAGGCGGCGTTGTAGCCGCGCACGTGGTCGAGGCAGAACCACCAGTATTCGCGCAACGACTGGCGGGATTTCGGCGCCCGGTATGCGCCGGGTGCGCCGCAGCCGGGCACGTCGCAGCAGCGGCCCGGCGCGTCCGGGTCCGGCGCGTAGGCCCGGGGTCGCGGCGGGCGTCGGGTCATCGTGGCCGATATGTGCGGCCTCAAGCGGCGTTTGCAAAGGGGGAATTGGCGGGGTCATAAAGCCGCATGACCGACCGCGCCGACCGCATCGCCGCCCTGCTCACCGCCCGCTTCGCCCCTGCCGCGCTGCACGTTGCCGACGACAGCGCCCGCCACGCCGGCCATGCCGGCGCCGCGCCGGGCGGGCAGACGCATTATTCGGTGCTGCTGGTCTCGGACGCGTTCCGCGGCATGACGCGCGTCGCGCGCTCCCGCGCCGTGCATGAGGCGCTGGCGGACGAGTTTTCCGGCGGCCTGCACGCGCTGGCGCTGACGCTGCGCACGCTGGAGGAGCAGGTTTTCGCCGACACCGCGCGACGCGAACCCCTTCCCCGCGCGTAGGGCGGGTGCAACCCGCTCAGTCCGCCGCCGCCCGCCCCGCGCCCGTGGCGAGGTGCGGCCAGCGCCGCCGCACGACCTCGCCGTCGGCGGCGTAGGCGTGGCAGGAATTCACCATGCGCGCCGCCACCGCCGCCTCGTCGAACGGGCGCGACCGCTGGCCGAACAGGGTCTGGAACACCACCGTGCCCATCTGCTGCACCAGCTCGCGGATATGCGTGCAGCCGGCAGGCCCGCCGAGCCGCGCCATCGCCTCGCGCACGAATCCCGGCCCGACGCGCAGGCCGGCGAGGCGGGCAAAGCTCGCCGCCCCGCCGGAGCAGGTCGCGAACGGCCCGGCCTCGGTGATCGCCTCGGCTTCGCGGATGGTCATGTCCTCATCGACGGTGAAGCGGATGCGCATGTGGTGCAGCGCCTCGCCGGGGTCGGCCGCGCGGTGCTCCAGCTTCAGCGGATAGGTTTTCGTATCGACGATCTCCGCCTCGATGTCGAACAGCCCGTCGGCGCGGCGGTAGCCGTCGATGGCGATGGCACGGTGGTGCAGACGCTCGCGCGGGGCGGGATCGCTCAGGGGCATTTTTCTCGGATCTCCGGCGCTGCTGGGTTTTCACCTTGCGACCGGTTCTCTCCGAAATCAACGCTTGGGCGGCATGGAATCCGGCAAGGTAGGCCGTGCGGGCCGCCGCCTCATTGAACTGCATCTTCCGCATGGCGTCGGCTTCACCGAGCAACCGGCGGGCCTTGGCGAGGAAGTATCCAGTTTCGGGCGTCAGAGTTCGATACCCTCGCGCCGACCCGATCAGCGGCGTGCGCGTCATGGCACCAGGTCGGCATGCATGCACGAACTCGCCGGTCCGTCGATGAGGCACCGGCAGGGTACAGCTCGGCCGATGGCACACGCTGCCGGGCGACGCGCGGTCACGGGGTCAGCCCCTGCGCCGCCGCCATCACCTCCTGCGCGTGGCCCGCGACCTTCACCTTCGGCCAGATGCGCGCAACGTTTCCGTCGCGGTCGATCAGGAAGGTGCTGCGTTCCATGCCCATGTATTTGCGGCCATACATCGACTTCTCCACCCACGCTCCGTACGCCTCGGCAACGCGCGTGTCGGCGTCGGAGGCGAGCGGGAATTTCAGCCCGTATTTACCGGCGAATTTCTCGATCGGCTTGAGCTTGTCCTTGGACACGCCGATCACCTCGATGCCGATATGGCCAAGCTGCGGCAGCGCCTCCTGGAACGCGCAGGCTTCCTGGGTGCAGCCGGGCGTGTCCGCCTTGGGATAGAAATACAGCACGAACGGCCTCCCGCGCAGCGCGGCCAGGCTGACGCTGCGCCCGCCGCTCGCCGGCATCGCGAAATCCGGCGCCGGATCGCCTTCCTTGACGCTCATGTCCCGATCTCCCCCACGTGACGCACGAAGGCCGCGCGCACCTGCTGCGCCAGCGCATCCAAGGTGGCACGCAGCCCGGCCACGTCAACCGCCGCCAGCCCCGCCGCCGCCGCCGCGCGCAGCAGCGACGCCGCCGAGGCGTCGGACAACAGCTCGCCCGGCGCGCGCCCCTCGGTCAGCCGCAGCATGCCCTGCACCGTCCGCCACGCCAGATCGGCGCGCACCAGCAGCGCCGCATCCTCCGGCGCCAGCAGCCCGGCGGCGCCGAGCCGGGCGAGTGCCACGCGCGTGCTCGGGTGCGGCAACTCGGGATGGGCGCGGGCGTGGACAAGCTGCAGCGTCTGGGCGACAAGCTCCACCTCCATGCCGCCGCCCGCGCGATGCTTCACGTCCCACACGCCGCGCGCCGGCAGTTCGCGCGCCAGCCGCGCACGCATGGCGACGGCGTCGGCGCGGATCGCGGCGGCCTCGCCGCCAGCGGCAATCGCGGCACGGATCGCGGCGGCGACGCGGGCGCGCAGCGCCGCCGGCCCGGCAACGACGCGCGCACGGGTCAGCGCCATCCGCTCCCAGGTCCACGCCGCGCCGCCCTCGGCCGCATGATAGCGCTCGAACGCCGCCAGCGAGACCGCGACCGGCCCCTTGTTGCCCGACGGGCGCAGCCGCATGTCCACCGCATAGAGCGGCCCGCTGGCGTCCGGCGCGGTCAGCGCGGCGATGAAACCATGCACCGCGCGCAGGAACCACTGGCTCGCCGGCAGCGCCCGGCCCCCGCTGCTTTGCGTCGCCTGCGGCGGATGGTCATAGACCAGCATCAGGTCGAGGTCGGAGCCGGCCATCATCTCCCGCCCGCCCGCCTTGCCGAGCAGCACCACCGCCAGCGCGCCGCCGCGCACGCGGCCGAAGCGCAGCGCGAAATCGTCGAGCACGCGCCCCAGCAGCGCGGCGATGGCGGCATCGGCGAGGTCGGCGCGCAACCCGCCCGCGCCGTCGGCATCGAGCCGGCCCTCCAGGGTCGCCACGCTGATGGAAAAATCCTCCTCGCGCACGGTGCGGCGGATGATCGCGATGGCATCCTCCAGCGCGCGCGCGTCGGCCAATTGCGCGCGCAGCATGCGGGCGAAATCCGCCGGGGCTTCCGGCGCCAGCAGCCCCTCCAGCGCCCCCGGCGTGCGCGCCAGGTGCTCCGACAGCGACGGCGCCGCGCCGAGCACCGCCGCCACCCGCTCCAGGAGGCCCGGATTGCGCTGGAACAGCGACAGCAGCTGCACCCCGGCCGGCAGGCGCGACAGGAACGCGTCGAGCCGGGCGAAGGCGGCGTCCGGCTCGCGCTGGCGGGCGAAGGCGGCGAGCAGCGCCGGCAGCATCTGCGCCATCAGCTCGCGCGCCCGCTCCGAGCGCAGCGCCCGCAGCCGCCCCGCCCCCCAGCCGCGCACCGACGCCACGATCGCGTCGGGATCGGCGTAGCCCATCCCGGTCAGCGCGGCGCGCGTCGCCGGCGGCGTCTCGCCGACGCCGGAGAAATCGAGCGCGGGCGGCGGACCCAAATGCGGCTGCGGCACCGTCTCGAACACCTCGCGATAGGCGCGCCGCACCCGCTCCAGATGGCGCAGCAGCGCGGTCGCGAACGCCTCGGGCGCGGCGTAGCCGAGGAACAGCGCGGTCCGCTCGACGCCCTCGCGGCGTTCGGGCAGCGTGTGGGTCTGCCGGTCGGCGACCATCTGCAAGCGGTGCTCGACGCGGCGGAGGCAGCGGTAGGCGGCGGCCAGCTCGCCGGCGGTGCGCCGCGCCAGATGGCCGGCGCGCACCAGCAGGCGCAGCGCGTCCAGGGTTGCGGGTGCGCGCAGCGCCGGGTCGCGCCCGCCCCAGACCAGTTGCAGCGTCTGGGCCAGGAACTCGATTTCGCGTATGCCGCCGGTGCCGAGCTTGACGTTGCGGCCGGCGATGCGCACTACCGGATCGCCCTCGGCACCCGGCCCGCCGCCGCGCTCGGCGTCCATGCGGCGCTTGACGGCGTGGATGTCGGCGACCGCGGCAAAGTCGAGATGGCGGCGCCAGACGAAGGGACGGATGGCGTCGAGGAAGGCGGCGCCGGCGTCGCGGTCGCCGGCCACCGGGCGGGCCTTCAGCATCGCCGCGCGCTCCCAGTTCTGGCCCATGCTCTCGTAGTAGGCGACGGCGGCGGGCAGCGCGACGCAGGGCGCGGTGGCGGCGGGGTCGGGGCGCAGCCTGAGGTCGGTGCGGAACACGTAACCGTCAGCGTCGCGCGCCTCCATCAGCCCCACCAGCCCGCGCGCCAGCCGTGTAAAGAAGGCGCCGGAGGCGTCCGCAGGCAGCAGGCCGGCATCGGGATCGTGCAGCAGCACCAGATCGACATCGCTGGAATAGTTCAGCTCGCGCGCGCCGAGCTTGCCCATGCCGAGCACGATCAGCCCGCTGTCGCGTGCCGGTTCCGCGGGATGCGGCAGGACGATCTCGCCGGCATCGTGGGCGGCGCGCAGCAGATGCGCGGCGGCCAGCGTCAGCGCCGCCTCGGCGAGATCGGAGAGAGCGGCGGTCACGCGCTCCAGCCGCCACGCGCCGCCGATGTCGGCGACGGCGACCGCGAGGGCGACCATCCGCTTGGCCTCGCGCAGCGCCGCCGCGACGCGCGTTCGCGACGACGCGGGCGGCACCGCGGCGAGCGCCGCCAGCGCGCGCGCCACCACCGCGTCGGCGCCTTCCTGCACCACCGCGCGCAACGCGGCCGGCTCGCGCAGCGCGAGGTCGGCCAGATACGGCGCGTTGCCGCCGAGGCAGCGCAGCAGCGCCGGAGGCACGACGGCGTCGGGGTCGAGCGGGGCGAACCGCTCGGCCAGCCGCGCCGCGGCGGCGGCGTCGGCGGGGGGCGGCCAGGGGTCGGGCTGCATGCGCGCGCAGGCTGCCGGTGAGGCGGCTCGCCGGTCAAGCGGCGCGCCACGGCGGGCGGGTGGTGCATGCCCTCGTCGAGGTGGTGCTGGCGCTGGTGGTGGTGCTCAGCGTGGCGCTGGCGGCGGCGGCGTGGCGGCTCTCCCGCGGGCCGATGGAAGTGGCGTGGCTGGTGCCGCTGCTGCAGCAGCAGGCCGACGCCGACACGCCGTTGCGGCTGACGCTGGGCCGCGCCGCGATCGCGTGGGAGGGGTTCCGCGCCGGGCTGGACCAGCCGCTCGACATCCGGCTCGCCGACGTGGTGCTGACCGATCCGGCCGGACGACCCGTCCTCGCCGTGCCGCGCGCCGCGCTCGCACTTTCGCCCGGCTGGCTGCTGCTCGGCCGGCTGGTGCCGCGCGCGGTCGAGCTCGACGGCGTGGGGCTGCATCTGGTGCGCGGCGCCGATGGCGGCCTGGGCCTCGACCTCGCCGGAAAGACGCCGGCGGCGGGGCCGCCGGTCGATCTGCCCTCGCTGCTGCGCGCGCTGGCGGCGCAACCAAGGACCGATGCGTCGTCCGGCGGCCGGTCGCGCTGGAGCCAGTTGCGCCGCGTGCGCATCGCGGATGCCACGCTCGACGTGACCGACCACCGACTCGGGGTGGACTGGACGGCGTCGGACCTGGCGGTGGACCTGCGGCGCCATGCCGGGGGCGGCGTCGCCGGGACGGCCGGGGCGGCGCTGGCGCTCGGCGGCATCGGCACGCGGCTCACGGCCACGGCGGTGTTGGACGCGGATGGGCGGCAGACCGCGCTGCAGTTCCGGCTCACCCCGATCGACCCGGCGGCGCTGGCGCGCGTGCTCAAGCCGGCGGCGGCGCTCGCCGCGGTCGATGCGCCGGTGACGCTGGCGGGCAGCGCCGTGCTCGGCCCCGGCCTCGCGCTGGCACGGTTCACGCTCGACGCCGATCTCGGTGCCGGCACGCTGCACGTGGCACGGGGTTCGGCGCCGGTCATCGCGGCGCAGGCCACGCTGCAGGGCACGCCGACGCACCTGATGGCCGACCTGCACCGGCTGGTGACCGCGCCGCTTCCGGACGGGCCGCGCACCACCATCAGCGGCCACGCCGAGGCGACGCGCACCGGCGATGCGGTGGCGCTGACGGCGCGCCTCGATCTCGACCGGGTGGCGTTCGCCGACCTGCCGGCGCTGTGGCCCGAAGGCGTCGGCGGGCCGGGAACGCGCCCCTGGATCACCGCCAACATCACCGACGGCACGGCGAAGGATTTCCATGTCGAGCTGGCGCTGACCGCGCCCTCCGACCTGTCCGGCGCCACGCTCACGCACCTCGCCGGCGGCGGCGACGGCCACGGCCTGACGGTGCATTGGCTGCGCCCGGAGCCGCCGATCGTGCAGGGCGAGGCGCGGCTGAATTTCCTCAGCCCGGATTCGCTGGAGGTCGTGGCGACTGGCGGGCGCGAGCAGATCGGCGACGACGCCATCACTGTGCGCGGCGGGCGGGTGGTGTTCACCGGCCTCAACGACCCCGACCAGTTCGCCGACATCAGCGCCGACCTCGCCGGACCGCTGCCGGCGGCACTCGCCCTGCTCGGCGAGAAGCGCATCGGCCTGCTGCAAAAAAGCCCGGTCCGCGTCACCGGCGCCGCCGGCCAGTTTGCCGGCCGGATCGCCGTCGCGCACCTCGCGCTGCGCGGCGACGTGCGGATGGACGATCTGCAAATCCGCACCACGCTGCACCTGACCGGGGCGCGGCTGCCCGGCATCGCGGCGGGACGCGACCTCGACGGCGGAAGTCTTGACCTCACCGCGGACCCGGACGGCATGCGCGTCACCGGACAGGCCAGGCTCGCCGGCATCCCGGCCACGCTGGACGCGAAGCTGGATTTCCGCGCCGGTCCGCCGACGCAGGTGTTGCAGGACGTGACGGTCGCCGCCATGGTCGATGGCCGCCAGTTCGCATCCCTCGGGCTGGACGCGGCGGGGTACGCCAGCGGCACGGCGCGGCTGGACGCGCATCTCGCGCTGCAGCGCGACCACACCGGGCAGGCGACCGTCACGGCCGATCTCGCCGGCATGACGCTGACGCTGGACGCGCTCGGCTGGCGCAAGCCGCGCGGCGGCAAGGCGCGGGCGCAGGCGCGGCTGGCGCTCGCCCAGGACGGCATCGCCGGGCTGGAGTCGGTGCAAGCCCAGGGCGACGGACTGGACCTCGCCGGCGCCGCCACGTTCGCCGGCGGGCGGCCCGACCTGGTGCGCATCGACCGCCTGGTGCTCGGCCCGGCCACCGACCTGCACGGCACGGTGCAGGTGCCGCAAACGCCGGGCGCGCCATGGCGCGCCGACCTCACGGGCAGCAGCATCGACCTGCCCGGTGCGCTGAAGCGGGGCAAGCGGCCGACGCGGCCCGCGGCGGCCGGCCCGCCCTACCGCATCGACGCGCGTTTCGACCGGGTCGTGCTCGGCCCCGGCCCCGGCCTCGCCGCGGTCGCCGCGCACGCCGAGAGCGACGGCACGATCATGCGCCGGCTCGCCGTGACCGGGCAGACGCCGGGCGCGCAGGCGTTCCGCATCACGATCGAGCCGCACGGCGCCGGGCGGCGCCTGACCGGCACGGCGGCGGATGCCGGCGCGCTGCTCAACGCGCTCGACGTGATCCCCGACATGACCGGCGGGCGCCTGCGGCTCACCGGCGCCTACGACGACGCCGCCCCTGCCCATCCGCTCACCGGCCGCGCGGAGATCAGCGATTTCCGCATCCGCCACGCCCCGGCGCTGGCAAAACTGCTGCAGGCGATGACGCTGTACGGGCTGGTCGATGTGGTGAAGGGACCGGGCCTCGGCTTCTCGCGGCTGATAGCGCCGTTCACGCTGGCCGACGACGTGCTCACGCTGCGCGACGCGCGCGCCTTCAGCCCGAGCCTCGGCATGACGGCGAAGGGACGGCTCGACCTAGCGCGGCAGCAATTCGACATGCAGGGCACCATCGTGCCGGCGTATTTCTTCAACTCGCTGCTCGGCGGCATCCCGCTGGTCGGCCGGCTGTTCAGTCCGGAGCGCGGCGGCGGCCTGTTCGCCGCGACCTACACGCTGCGCGGCCCGTTGCAGGACCCCGCCGTGACGGTCAATCCGCTGGCGGCGCTGACGCCGGGTTTTTTGCGCGGGCTGTTCGGCCTGCTCGATCGCGGATCGGCGACGCCGTGATGCGCTGGGACATCAACCACGTCATCGCCTACGGCCAGTCGCTCTCGACCGGCTGGGACGGCCTGCCGCTGCTCGACACGGCGCCGGTTGCGGACTGCCTGATGCTGGGCGACAGCGTCCGCCCCGCGGAGGAGGCGGCGCCGCGCTTCGTGCCGGTCGGCCGCACCGCGTTCCGCCCACTGGCGGCGACCGCGCAGGGCACGCTGGGCGCCACGGTGGTCGAATCCGCACTCGGCCACTGGCGGCGGCGCATGGGCGCGGCGGAGGTCGCCGAGGGCTGGCTGCTCGGCAGCGCCTGTGGCGTCGGCGGGCGCACGATCGAGCAGCTGTCGCGCGGCGCCGTGCCGGACCTGTTCAACCGGTTGCGCGACTGCGTCCGGCGTGCCGCGCAGGCCGCCGAAGCCGCCGGCCTCAGCTACGGCGTCGCCGCCCTGCTGCTGCTGCAGGGCGAAAGCAACGTCGCCGGCGCGGGCACGCACGACCGCGGCGAATACAAGGCCAGGCTGCACCGGCTGCTGGACGACATCGCCGCGGAACTTGGGCGGCTGCCGCCGGTGCTGATCGGCCAGACCAGCGGTGCTTATGCCGAGGACGGCATGGGCGTGCCGCAGGCGCAGCTGGAACTGGCGCTGGAACGGCCGGGCGTGTTTTTGGCCGCGCCGACCTACCCCTACCCGGAGCAGCACGGCCACCCGGACGCCAACGGCCAGCGCTGGCTCGGCGCGCAGCTGGGAAAAGTGCTGCATCGCGTCACGACGCCGGGCGGGACCTGGCGCCCGCTGCATCCGCTCAGCGTGGAATTTCTGGGCGAGACGCTGCTGGTGCGGTTCCACGTGCCCTGCCCGCCGCTCGCCCTCGGCCTGCCGTTTGTCGGCCTGGGGCGCGCCGCCATTGCCGATGCCGGCTTCACCCTCGCCGACGCCGCCGGCACGGTGCCGCTCGCCGCGGTGGCGCTGGAGGGTGCGGACACCGTACGGCTGACGCTGGCCCGCCAGCCGCTGCCGAGGATGCTGACGCTGCGCTACGCCGACCGCGGCCACGCCGGGCGCGGGGCGCTGCACGACAGCGACCCGGCCCGCGCCGACGACCGCTTCGTCGCGACGTTCCCCACCGCAGGCTATCCCGCCGCCGATGCCGCCGCGCTGGACGGTACGGCTTACGCGCTGGTCAACTGGTGCGTGGCTTTCGCCCTGCCGGTGCAATGAGACCAAGGCGCTGGAAGTCGAACGGGCGCCGAACGCATGTAGCTGGCGCAACAGTTATGTGCTTGCAATCGGTTTATGGCTATGTTACGCGGTCATCGCAAGGGAGCTATCCGGTGCGTTGCCAGCGCACGCCGTGGAAGGGGACTGAGCAGCGATGAACAGAATCGGCAGGCTTGGCGGCGGTGGCCGCAGCGGCGGCGGTCGGGGGTGGCGGCATCAGCCACGCCTACGCCAGTACGCCATGCACGCCGACCGCAGGCGCTGTCGGGTGTATCGCGGTCTATATGTCGGTCAGCGGCGGCGCCAACGACCCGACCATCTTCATTTACGACACCTCCGGCACCGCCTTCAGCTCGGTGAAGATCAAGGGAACCTACAATTCGGGTTCCGGGCACGGCACGTCCCCCGGCGCCGGATTTGGTGTCGCCGCCTCGGGAGGCAGCCACAGCTTCGTGTTCGGGCCGGCGACCGCGGGCCGTGTCAAACCGTTCCGGCTGCCGCCGTCCAATGTCGCGACCGCGACCTACCAGGTGGTCGGCAACGGCATCTACTCGCAAACCTTCAACGGCACCCAGGACAGCAACGCGAACGGCGTGGATTGGCTGGGCTACAAAGGCGGTTCGCTGTACGGTCACACCACCTCCGTCGGCAGAGTGGTCGTTGCCGAAATATATGTGCCCGAGCCGGCGACCGTGCTGGTGCTGGGCGCCGGGCTGCTGGGTCTCGCCGCCGCTCGCCGGCGTCGCGTCTGATCGCCGTCTCCATCGTTCCCGCGCGGTCGGCCGCGCCGCTCCCGCGCCTTACGGGCGGTCGCGTCCGTCGATAAGGCGGCGGGCTCGTGGGCCGGCGCCCGCCAGTACCGCCAGCCCCGCCGCCGCCGACAGCAGCGAGGCCGCGAACACCGCGAGCTTCAGCTCCGCCTCCCGCGTCGCGTCCGGAAAGGCGAGATGGCCGATGAACAGGCTCATCGTGAACCCGATGCCGCATAGCAACGCGGCGCCATAGAGCAGCCGCCAGTCGAGCTGCGCCGGCAGACGCGCCAGCCCGAGCTTGGTCGCGAGCCAGGTGGCGCCGATCACGCCCACCTGCTTGCCGATGAACAGGCCGCAGACGATGCCGGGCACGATCGGATCGGCGAGCGCGTGCAGCGACAGCGCGTCGAAGCGCAGGCCGGCATTGGCCAGCCCGAACAGCGGCAGCACGAGATAGGCAACCCAGCCGGTCAGCGCGTGCTCCAGCCGCCGCGCCGGGCTCGGCGCGTCCGCGCTCTCCTGCATCGGCACGACGAAGGCGATGGCAACGCCGGCCAGCGTCGGCTGCACGCCCGAGCGCTCCAGGCACACCCACAGCAGCACGAAGCCGAGCATGAACGGCCCCAGCGCCCGCACCCCCGCCCGCCCGAGCAGCACCAGCCCGGCGATCACCAGCGCCGCCGCCGCCAGCGCCGCCAGATCGACCGAGGCGGTGTAGAACACCGCGATGACGACGATGGCGGCGAGGTCGTCGATGATGGCGAGGGCGGTGAGGAACACCGCCAGCCCCGCCGGCACGCGCCGGCCGAGTACGCGCAGCACGGCGAGCGAGAAGGCGATGTCGGTCGCGACCGGGATCGCCCAGCCGCGCAACGCCGTCGGGTCGTGCCAGGCGAACGCCAGGTAGATCGCCGCCGGCACCGCCATGCCGCCGAGCGCCGCCAGCGCCGGAGCGGCAGCGCGCGGCAGCGAGGCGAGCTGGCCCTCGGCGAGTTCGCGGCGGATCTCCAGCCCGACCAGCAGGAAGAACACCGCCATCAGCGCGTCGTCCACCCAGGCGGCGAGCGGCAGCACGAAATGCCCCGCCCCGGCGCTGACGCCGACCGGCGCGTGCCACAGCGCGAAATAGGCGTCGCCGGCGGGCGAATTGGCCCACGCCAGCGCCGCCACGGCGGCCAGGATCAGCACGAAGCCGCCGGCCGCGCCGCCGCGGAAAAAGGCGCGCATCGCTGCAACCGCCCGGCGGCGGCCGATCGGCGCTAGGCGTGCCCGCGCGTGAGCAGCCTGCCGGCGGGTGCACCGGTCGCGCCCTCGCCCCATTCATAGGCCGGCACGCCGTTCACCCAGGTCCGCAGGATCCCCGGCGACGGCCGCGTCGGGTGGTCGAAATCGGCCGCGTCATGCACCGTCGCCGGGTCGAACAGCACCAGATCGGCATAGGCGCCCTCGCGCACCACGCCACGATCGACCAGCCCGAACACGGCGGCCGTCCGCCCCGTCATCTTGTGAACCGCCGTCTCCAGACTCATTAATGCA
Source organism: uncultured Pseudomonadota bacterium (assembly GCA_963786445.1). Lineage (GTDB taxonomy): Bacteria > Pseudomonadota > Alphaproteobacteria > Acetobacterales > Acetobacteraceae > JAFKFJ01. The sequence continues at coordinate 318,163 of CAWAZU010000025.1, read as the reverse complement.
ACCTCGCGCACATAATAGCCGAGCACGCGCGGGAACGTGCCCCACAGCCGCGGATGCGGAAACGCGTCGTGCGGCAGCCCGTCGGAGCCGATCATGCTGCGCGGGTGCGCCAGGATGCGGCGCACGTCGGCCTCGTCCATCTGGAAGAAGATGCCGCCCGCCGGCACCAGCCGCTCCGCCGCCGCGCGCTGATCGACGCCCCACTCGCGCGCGATGTCGGCGAGCCAGCGCCCCTGCGCCTCGGGATGCGGCACCGACCAGGTGATGCGCGTCGGCACGTCCTCGCGCACGCGCGCCGGCATCAGCACGGTCGAGCCGGCGGCATAGGGATAGACGTCGAACGCCACCGGCTGCGTCGCCGCAGCCGCATCGATCGCCGCCAGGGTTGCCGGCGAGCGGCCGAAATTCTCCGGCTGCGCGCATTTGTGGTGGCTGATGACCACCGGCACGCCGGCGGCGCGGCCGATGCGCAGCGTCTCGGCGATCGAGTCGAGCACACCGTCGCTCTCGTCGCGCATGTGCGTGACGTAGAGGCCGCCGGCCGCCCGCAGCGCTTCCGCCACCGCGATCACTTCCTCGGTGGGCGCCATCATGTTCGGCGGATAGTAGAGGCCGGTGGAAAAGCCCGACGCGCCGGCGGCCAGCGACTCGGCGAGCCGCGCGCGCATGTGCTCGGCCTCGCGATCGGTGGCGCCGCGCTGCGTGTCGCCCGCCATCGCCTCGATGCGCAGCGACATGTGGCCGATCAGCGCCACCGTGTTGACCGGCGCCGGATCTCGGGCCAGTTGCTCGGCATACTCGGAAAAACTGCCGAAGCGGAACCAGCTCTCGTCGCCGAGCAGGTCGAGCGGCGGGATCGGCCGCGCCGCCATGCGCGCGGGCGAGAGGCTGATGCCGCAATTGCCGACCACCACGGTGGTGACGCCCTGCGACATCTTGCACAGCATGCACGCGGCCCCGCACAGCACCGCGCGGTCGTCGTGGGTGTGCGCGTCGATGAAGCCGGGCGCCAGCGCCCGCCCCTCCGCCGCCAGCTCGGTCGGCGCCGACCAGCCGCCGAGGTCGCCCAAGCCGGCGATGCGGTCGCCGCGCACCGCGACATCGCCGCGCCGCCGCGGCGCGCCGGTGCCGTCGATGATCGTCGCATCGCGCACGATCAGGTCGCAGCGCAGCGTCATGGCAAGGCCCCCGCGTGGTTCGGCGCACAGCGTTGCGACCGCTTCGGCGTCCGCGCAAGCCCCAACCTAGAGTCGCGCCGGGGAGCCGAGGTGCGCGCGGGTGCGCCGCTGCGTGAGCTGCGCGTAGGCCCGCAGCGCCGGGCGCTCCACCAGCAGCCACGCCACCACCGCGATCGCCAGCGTCAGCGCGGTGGTGCTGAGCACGTAAAGCCCCGGATGCTGCGGCGGCGCGATGTCGAGCCGGCGCCACAACGTCGCCTGCAACGTCTCCGCCAGCGCGAACGACATGTAGTAGGAATAGGAAATCTCGCCGAGCCAGTGCAGTGCCGGGATGCGCCCGAGCACCGCGCCGCGCCCCTGCCGGCCGGCCAGCAGCAGGCCGGCCAGCATCAGCCACAGCGCGGCGATGGTCGCCACCTCGTCGTTGGCGATGGCGGCGGCGACGAAGCCCGCTGCGCCGGCCAGCGCCATCGCGCGGCCGTTGCACCAGCGCGGCAGCCGCGGCAGCAGCGGCAGGATCGCCATGCCGGCGATGAACTCGGGGAAAATGCGGATCAGCCCGCCGTCATAGGTCAGCGTCAGCCCCTGTTGCACCGCGATCACGTGCGCGCCCACGACGCCGAGCAATGTGAGTGGCAGCACCACGGCAAGCCCAATACCATTCTGGCCGCGCAGCAGCGCCCACAGCACCGGAAACGCCAGATAGCCCGCGAATTCCGCACTGATCGACCAGGACGGGTAGTTCCACGCCCACCGGTCGCTGAAACCCCAGGCGTGGATCAGCAGGAGATGGCTGAGCAACTCGTCGAGACCGAACCGGTCGGGATCCCGCGGATGCACGTGCAAGACCCAGGCGGAGCCGACCATCAACGCCATCGCGACGATCATAGCGATGTGGACCGGATAGATCCGCGCGAGCCGCTTGCCCCAGAACCGTCGCGCCTCGGCGAAGCTCACCGGCAGGTCGGGATGCGCATAGGCCAGGATCATTCCCGAGAGGATGAAGAACCCGTCCACGCCGAGCGCGCCGCGCTGCACGAACGCCCCCGCCGTGCCGAGCGACGGCGCATAGTGCGCCTGCAGGTTCAGATGATAGGCGAACACCCAGCCCGCGAAGATGGCGCGGCAGCACGTGAGGTCCCGCAGATGCTTCATCGCCCGACGAGAACGCTCATTTGGCTCGGTCTCCGCGCACTGCGCCCGCCCGGCCGCGGCGCCACGCCGTGCCATGCTAGCGCGAAGGTAAGCCGGATCGTCGGCCCCGCAGCCTTCACTCTTGCCCTTTTGATCGCGGTTTGCGCACGGGCGCAGGATAATCCCGCGGCAACGCCGGACGCCGTGCCAATGCCGGGATCGCCGGTGCCGCTGCCGGACGGAACGCGCCAGCGCTATGTCGGGCCGCACTTCGATGCGCAGGGGAGATACGTGCCGCAACATTACGAAACCGCGACCAAGAAGCTGCCGTTCCGCGGCTATTACCGCGACGACGCGGCGGCGCGCGCCGCGCAGCAGCACGGCTACGACGAGCCGGCGCCGGACTACTCGACGCCGGACACCACCCCGGACAAGCCGATCGAGGGACGCTGAACGCATGGATGGCGTGAGCACCGTCGCGCCGGCCGCAAGCGCACCCCCCGCGCCGCCGCCCGCCGTGCTGGCGCCGCCGCCGCTGCTGGCGGTGATCGTCTGCACGCATGAGCGTCCGCACTACCTCGCCTCCTGCCTTGCCGCGCTGGCGGCGGGGCGGCGGGCCGACGACGCGGCGTCGGGCGCGGCGTGGTGCGTCATCGTGGTGGACAGCGCCTCCTCGGCCGCCGCTTCGACCGAGATCGCGGCGCTGGCGGCGAGGCACGGCGCGCAGTTGCTGCGCGTGGACGAGGCCGGGCTGTCGATTGCGCGCAACGCCGGGCTGGCCGCCGCGCATACGCCCTGGGTCGCCTATATCGACGACGATGCACGGGTGGCGCCGGACTGGGCGCGCGCGATCGCCGCCGCGGTGCGGCGGCTGCCGCCGTGCGCCGCCGCCCTCGGCGGCCCGATCGTGCCGGCGTGGGAGGCGCCCTGCCCGGACTGGTGGCCGCCCGAGCTGATCCCGGCGCTGACCGTGCTGAACTGGAGCCGGCCGGGCCGCGTCGGCGACGGTAGCCTGCCGCCGCATGTCGAACCGTACGGCGCCAACATGGTGTTCCGCACCGCCGCCCTGCGCGCGGTCGGCGGCTTTCCGCCGCAGCTCGGCCGGATCGGGGCAAAACTGCTGTCCGGCGAGGAGGCCTGGGTGATGCGCGCGCTGCGCGGCGCCGGCCACGACATCCACTACGATCCCGCGATCAGCGTCACCCACAGCATCCAGGCGGCGCGGCTGACGCCGGGCTGGCTGGTGCAGCGGCAGTTCTGGAGCGGCGTGTCGGAGGCGATCGTGGCGGTGCGGCTCGACGGGCGGGGTCGGGCGCTGGTCAAGGGGTTGCGCATGGCGCTGCATGCCGCCGCGCGGGCGCCGCTGGCGGCGTGGCCGATGCGCGATGCGGCGATGATCCGCCAGCGCTGCGCCTTCGCCTTCGCCTCAGGCTATCTGCACGGCCTGCTCGGCGCGCTTCGGGGCTGAGGCGGCGGCCTCGCGTTCCTCGCGCTCCAGCGCCGCCCGCGCGAACACCGCCGAGACCCAGGCGAACATCACGCTCGCGGTCGCCGCGATCAGCGTGTTGTCGGTGGCGGAATGCACGGCGAAGGCGAGCATCACGGCGCGCATGATGAAGCGGTCGGTGGGCGGCGCGTGGCGCGTCCAGGCAATCGTCCACAGCGTCAACGTCAGGATCAGCAGCCCCAGCCCGAACCAGCCGCCATCGACGCCCATGCGCAGGTATTCGTTGTGCGCGGCGGTGGTGCCGAGCAGCTTGGCGAGCAGCGAGGCGGGATCGACCACCTCCTTGCCGGCGCCGATGCCCCAGCCGAACAGCGGCGAGGCGTCCCAGGCCCGCTCGAACAGCGGCCAGATCAGGTTGCGCCCGCTCATGCTCCCGGCGTCGCTGGACAGCACGTTGAGCAGGCGGATGTCGCTCGACCCGCTGGCCAGCGCCACCAGCACCGGCAGCGCCAGCATGCCGACCAGGATCAGCGGCAGTTTGCGCCGCGCCGGGAACGGCGTTGCGCGCAGGCCGAAGAACACCACCGCGGTGACGACCAGCGCGCAGGCCAGCGGCGCGCGCGCGCCGGACAGCGCCAGGATGACGTAGTTGACGACGATCGCCCACAGTCGGCTCTGGCGCCCGTCGCGATACAGCTCGACCAGCGCGGCATAGATCGCCGCCGCCGCGAAGCCGCCGAGGAAGGCGGGATGCGTCGATCCCTCCAGACGCAGCGCGCCGAGCTCGGTGGTGAACAGCGGACGGATGTGCGCGATCGCCAGCACGACGCCGAAGAGGATGATGAACGCGGGCAGCCAGATGGTCGCGGCGATGATGGCGTTGCACCAGCGCCGCGACATCCGCGCGAACGAGAAGGCGAACGGTGCGGCGGAGCCGATCAGCGAGCGGAGGCTGTCCATCACCGTCAGCGTCGGCCACAGCCCGTGCGCCAGCCCGACGACGAACATCGCCAGATAGGCGAAGCCGGGATTAAATCGGTCAAGCCGCGCGCCGTAGCGCAGCATGCAGACCGCCAGCAGCGCCAGGCCGATCACCTTGACCACGGCCGTGATCAGCGCGTCCTGCCCGATCACGTCGCCGAGCCACATCTCCGGCGAGCTGCCGGCGACCAGCAGCCAGACGACGGAGCTGATGACCGGCAGGCTGATGACCGGCACGGCGACGCAGAGCAGCGTGCCGACCGCGAGGAAAACCGGCAGGAAGCGGACGTTGTAGAGCGACCCGGCCAGCATCGCGAGCAGGAAGCCGCCGCCCGCGACCAGCAGGAAACCGTACAGCTCGCCGCCGGGATCGACCAGCGGCGGCGGTGATGGCGTGCGCCGGTGCGGCGCCGTCCGCGGCAGCGCCATGGTCAGTGCGCCCCGCGAAGCCGCGCGAGCGCGGCGGTCAGGTCAGACGAGCCAGCGCACCAGCAGGACGGCGACCGCGATGCCGCCGAGGCCCAGCGCCATGCCGAAGGCGATGCCGCGCGCCGGCGCGATCGGGTCGCCGTCCTCCACATCGACATCGACATCGACCACGCCGACGGCCTCGGCCGACGGAGGCGGCAGGGTCGGCTCGGCGAGATCGGCACGCGCCGTGGTTGCAAGCATCGGACACCGCGAACACTGCAGGTTGCAGCCTTACAGCGAGGGTAGCCCGAACCGCGATCACAACACAAGGAGGTTGTCGGAATTCGTCGGAACCGTAACTCTGTGCTCACGCGCACCTGCTCATTCGCGATAGTAGCCGCCGTAGCGCGGATGATAGACCTCGGCGTCGGAATGGCCGGAGCGCACATGCGCCCGCGGATCGACCCGCGTCAGCGACACGCCGATCACGCGCGCGTCCGCCTCGTCGAGCAGGTCGAGCGAGTGCGACACCACGCTGCGCGGCGTCTCGCGCCAGCGCACGCAAAGCAGCGTGGCGTCGGCGACGCGCGAGATGATGCGCGCATCGGTCATCGCGAACACCGGCGGCGCGTCCAGCAGCACCAGATCGTAGTCGTGGCGCAGCCGCTCCAGGCATTGCGTCATCGCATCCGACATGAACAGGCCGAGCGAGTTCGCCTTCGACGTGCCGGCCGGGATGTAGTCCATCGCGGTCAGCCGGTCGCGGCGGATGATCTCGTCGAGCGCCGCCTGGCCGAGCAGGTAATCGACGATGCCGCGGCTGTGCTCGGCGCGCATCAGCCGCCCGAAACTCGGCTGGCGCACGTCGCAGTCCAGCACCAGAACGCGCTCGCCGTTCATCGCACTCGACCGGCCGAGCGCCATGGCGGTCGTGGTTTTCGCCTCGGCCGGTCGCGCCGCCGTGATCGCGACGATCTTCGGATGCTCGCTGTCCAGCCACAGCCCGGCGCGCAGCGCGCGGATCTGCTCGGAGAACGGCGACAGCGGCTTGCGCACCACGTAGTCCTCCATGCGGATCCGCCCGAGCAGGCGCGGCCGCACCGCCGGGATAAGCGAGAAGCACGGCAGGCCGAGCACGGCGCGCACGTCGTCGCCGCTGCGGAAAGTGCTGTCGGCGAGCTCCAGCAGATAGACCACCAGCAACCCGAACACGACGCCGAACGCGACCGCGGCCGGCAGCAGGATTTTCGTCTTCGGGAACGACGGCTCGGCCGGCGGCAGCGCCTCGGAGATCACGCGCGCGTCGGGCTTCTCGATCGCGCTCTGCTGTGCGGTCTGCTGCACCCGCGCCAGCACCGCCTGCAGCAGCGTGCGCGCGGCATCGGCGTTGCGCTGCATGGCGTTGAGCGGGATCATCGCCTGGTTGTTCTTGTCCACCTGCTGCTGCGCCGTCTTCAGGTTGACTTGCAGCGCGGCGACGCGGGCCCGGTCGGAGCGCACGTCGGCCTCGGCGGCGGCGACGTTGCGGCCGACCTCGGCGCCGAGCGCGCGCTGCAGCTCGCGCAGCTGGTTGCGCAGGCTGACCACGTCGGGATGGTTCGGCCCGAGCCGCGTCAGCAGCGATTGCAGCTGCGCGTTCAGCGTGTCCATCTGGATGCGCATCTGCACCACGTTGGTCGACACCGCCGCCTGCGCCGCCGCACCGGACCGGCCGCGTGCCGCGTCGAGCCGCCCCTCCGCCTGGGCGAGATCGGTCTGCGCGGTCACCAGGTCGGTGGTCATGCGGCTGATCTGCTCGGTGTCGAGCCCCGCCTGCACGCCCTGGAACAGCCCGCTCCGCGCCTTGAAGGCGGCGATCTTGTCCTCGGTGGTCTGCACTTCCGTGCGCAGTTCCTGCGCCCGCTGCTCCAGCCACTCGCTCGCCGACTTCACCAGCTGGAATTTCGATGCGAGCTGGTCGGTGATGTAGACATCCATGATCGCGTTCACCGCGTCGGCCGAGAGCTGCCGCTGCTCCGTGGTGAACTTGACCGACAGCACGTGCGATTCGCGCAACGCCTCGACGTCGATCGCGTCCTGCACCGCCTGCTCGACGGAGTGGCGGACCTCCTGCGGCGACGGCGGGACCGGCGGCGCAGGTGCGGCGAACACCGCGGCAAGCGACGGCGACACCGGATCGAACACCGTGTACAGCACGCGCTGCACCGCGTGCCCGGCGCGCGCCAGCAGCGAGGGCGGCCGCAACGTGTAGTTGAATTCCGGGTCGTCCATCAAGTGATAGCGATCGACCAGCCGCGAGGCCACCGACAGGCTGCGCACGATCTCGGCCTGGCTCGCCATCACCGCGTCGGTCATCGGGTCTTCGTGCAGGATGCTCTGCAGCTCCTGCGCCTGGTACTGCGTCGGCTCGTAGATCAGCGAGCCTTCGGCGGTGTAGCGCGGCGTCACCTGCTTGAGCGCCACGAACGCGATCAGGGGAATGGCGATGGCGCAGACGATCAGCGGCAGCTTGCGCCGGCGCACGGCGGAGACCGCCATCGCCAGCTGCGCCGCGGCGGCGGCGCGCGCGTCGGCGCGCGGATCGCTGCCGCGGCCGTGGCGGCGGTGACTGCGCTCGCGCCCCGCGTCGCTGTCGGCGGCAGTTTCGGTCGGGATGTGCAGCATCTCGGCCCCCTGGGGATTTTGGCTCGGCATCGATGCGGGTGCGTGCGTGTCCATGACGGCCGCGGATTCAATACGCATTCTGCATTCGCAGGACGATCACGAGCGTGCGCAGCATGATCACGACATCGAGCCAAAGCGACCATGCATCGATGTATTCAAGATCGCTCTCGACGCGCCGGATCAGCTTCTCCTCGGTGCGGGTCTCGCCGCGCAGGCCGCGCACCTGCGCCAGCCCGGTCAGCCCCGGCCTGACGCGATGGCGCGCCGCGTAGCGGTCCACCACCTGCTCGAACGGCCGCGAACCGGCGCGCGTGCCCGGCGCGTGCGGCCGCGGTCCGACGATCGACATCTCGCCGCGCAGCACGTTGAAGATCTGCGGCAGCTCGTCGAGCGACGTGCGGCGCAGGAACGCGCCCAGGCGCGTCACCCGCGGATCGTTGCGCGTGGTCTGGCGGCGGATGCTGTACTCCGCCATGTGGTGGTGCATGGTGCGGAACTTCAGCATCTCGAACTCGTGATTGTTGAAGCCGGTGCGCTTCTGGCGGAACAGCACCGGCCCCGGCGTGTCGAGGCGGATCGCGAGCGCGATCAGCGCCATCGGGATCGCGCACAAGGCCAGCGCCAGCGCGCCGACCAGCACGTCCTCGCCGCGCTTGAGCACGCTGGCAAGGCCGGAGATCGGCCGCTCGGCGACGTGCAGCGTCGGATGGCCGTGCAGGTCGAGCCGCGCGCGCCGCGGGAAGTGATAGCTGATCAGGTCGGGGGCGAGGCGCACATGCACCGGATAGTCCGCGAGCACGTCGATCAACTCCAGGATGCGCCGCTCCTCCGACCAGGGCAGCGCCAGCACCACCTCGTCCACCGCGCCGCGGCGCACCAGGGCCAGCAGGTGCGCGACCGGCCCGAGCAGCGGCACGCCCTCGACCAGCCCGTCGTCGAGGTCGGCGCGGTCATCGGCGATGCCGACGATGCGCACCGAGCGCTCGTCGAGTTGGCGCAGCAGGCGCACCAGCCGGCCGCCTTCCAGCCCGTTGCCGACGATCGCGGTGCGCTGGGCGAAGCGCCGGCCGGGACTGCCGGCCATCGCCCCCGCCACCGCGAGCCGCCCGACCGCGAGGCCCGACAGCACCAGCAAGCAAGCGGCCGCGGCCCAGAGCGGCGACAGCGACTCGGGGTCCGCCAGCAACAGCACCGCGAGCAGCATCACCGCAACGGCAGCGCCGCCGGCGCGCAGCACCGCCGCCACCTGCTCGCGGCGGCGGAACAGCACGGCATGGCGATAGGCGCCGGCCGAAGCGCCGGCCGTCAGCGTCAACACCACCAGCAGCAGCCCCAGGCGCGCGATCATGCCGGGCGCCGGCGCATCCGGGGTCACCACGGCGGCCAGGAACGGCATCGCGAGGCACACCGCCACGTCGAGCAACAGGGCTGCCAGGCTCGCCGCCACTGGCTGCAGCGGCGGCGCCAGCCCGCTGTCCAGCAGGCTCGCCGCCGAAGCGTGGGACGACCGTAACACCCCTGGGCGCAATGTTGGACCGATCCGGCTCATGGTGTCGTCCATCAAGTTCCAACCGTGTGGTTTTTGACGAAATCTTGAGTTCAGGCCAACGGAACCGCAAACGAGCGGTCATCACGCACAAGAATTATCATCTTGCGGTGCAGCGAAACAAAATAACTTTGTCGTCAGCGATTGTCCCGTTGGTCCCTGACTCTCGCCGATCTATCAACCGTAAGTAGATATGTGCGGGCATCAACCGTCCGTCCATCCGTTCCGGCGAAGAACACGACTGGAAACGACGTGGCATTTTGCAGCGCAGCGATCAGAAGCGCCACCGACTCCTTGGCGTGTCCTACAGAGCGGCGCTGCAATTCGTCGGCCGCGCGAGCAGACCGACGTCGGGTCTTGGGCAGTAAACAGCTCGGATTGCGTCATTTCGTCATCCGTATTGCGCGCCAACTGTTCTCGACCCCCGGCGGACCCACACCATCCCCGCGCGGACCATGTCGGCCTCTCAACGCGACAGGTGCGGGAAGGCTCCGCCCGGCCCCGCCGGCCGGCCGCGGCGGCGCCCTCAGGCGGGTTGGCGGCGCATGCCGATGGTGCGCAGCGCCGCCAGCACGCTGGGGCGCAGCAGCAGCGCCGCGCCGGGCAGATAGACCGCCGCCCCGAACGCCAGCCGTTCCAGCATCAGCAGCGCCGGCTGCCGCGGCACGCCAAGCGCCTGCGGCCCCAGCAGCGCCACCGCGATCGCGACGACGGCCAGCGCCAGCGCCGGCAGCCCGGCGCGGATCTGGCGGAACACCGAGTCGCCGAGCAGCCGCGCGGTGCCGTACTGCATCGCCGGATAGACCATCAGCTGCGCCGCCGCCCACACCCACACCGCCCCGTGCGGCGTCGTCGGATGCACCGCCAGCACCCCGGCCAGCGTCAGCACGGTCATCACCGACATCGCCGCCAGCGTGAAGCGGGTGATGCCGCGCGCGACCAGCGCGGTGCCGGCCGGCGCGTAGAGGAAGCCGTACATGGTCAGCACGATCAGCACCGCCGAGGCGTGCGCCGAGGGCGCCCAGACCGGCCCGAGCAGCATCTGCACCAGCGGGTGGATCACCACCAGCATGGCGCCGAACACCGGGAACAGCACCAGGCTGGTCAGCTCCAGCAGGCGCGAGATGGTGGCGCGCAGCGCCGGCAAATCCTGCTGGCGCTCCGACATGGTCGGCAGGCTGAGTCGCCAGAACGCGGTGTTGACCAGCTCGCGCACGGTATCGACCAGCCGGAACGCCATGTGGACCTGCCCGAGCGCGGTCGCGCCCGCGGTGCCGCCGATCAGCAGCGCGAACAGCCGATAGCGGCTGTGCTGCACCAGCGTGCTCAGCACCAGCGGGAAGCCGACACGCAGCAGCTCGCGCACCGGCTGCCAGCGCAGCACGAGATGCGGCCGCCAGGGCGTGCGCACGATCAGCGACAGCGCGCCGAGCAGCGAGTTGACGAGCTGCTGCGCCACCAGCGCCCAGGCGCCGGCGCCGAGCACGGCGAGCGTGATCCCGACCACCGTGCCGCCGCCCTGCCCGATCACCGCGCGCCCCGCCAGCACGCGGTACTCGCGGTCGCGCGTCAGCAGTCCCTGCATCACCCCGCCGGCGCCGACCAGCGGCAGCGGCAGCGCCAGCACGAGGCCCATCGCCAGGATGCGCCGGTCGCCCATCGCCGCCGCGACGCCGACCGCCGCCGCCGCCTGCACGCCGGCCGCCAGCACGCCCACCAGCGTCGAAGCCCACAGCGCGCTGGACGCTTCCGCGTCGTCGATCTGCAGGCGCTGCACCAGCGCGTCGGCGAACAGCGCGTTCACCACCACCCACAGCAGCACATGCACGGCCACCACCGCCGCGCCGACGCCGACCTCGGCCGGTCCGACCAGGCGGGCGACGATGAAGGCCGAGGCGAACGACAATCCGGCGGAGGATCCAGCCTCCAGGCCGGACCAGAAGACGTTGCTCTGCAGCAGCCGCATCACGTTTTCCCGTAATATCCTGGCACTCTCGCGAATGCGAACGCACAGGCCCCGTGTCCCGATGCAGAATAACTGCGCGGCCGGGCCGCATGGATAAACAAAGCGCCAGCGCGCATCACGCCGCCGGCCGCAGCGGCAACGCCGCCGCGTGCGGAAAGTTGGGAGCAGATCGCACCATTGTCCTCCGCCTCGATGTCGTCCGCGTCGCGCGTGGTGCCGCAGCCCGCGCGCAGCACGACGCGCCTTGCCGATCTCGACCGGGCAAAAGGGCTGGCCATCCTGCTGGTGGTGTTCGGGCATCTGGTGGCGCGCACCACGCCGCCCGGCGCGCACTGGTACGACCCGCTGCGCATCGCGGTCTATCTGTTCCACATGCCGCTGTTCATGTACCTGAGCGGCTACGTGACGTTCCTGTCGGGTGCCGCGCGCACGCAGCCGGCCGGCTGGCCGCGTCTGCTGCACCGGCGCGCGGTGCGGCTGCTGCTGCCGTTCGCGCTGTTCGGGCTTGCCATCCTGTGCGGCAAGCTGCTGGTCGCGCGGGTCGCGCCGGTAGACAATCTGCCACCCGATTTCTGGGACGGGCTGGGCGCGCTGGTGTGGAACACCGCGCACAGCCCGGCCACCTCGGTGTGGTACATCGCGGCGCTGTTCGCGTTCTGCATCGCCACCCCGCCGCTGCTGGCGCTCGACCGCAGCCGCGCGCTGCTCGCCGCGGTCGCGGCGCTGCTCTATATACTGCCGCTGCCGCCGGTGCTGTATCTCGACCGCGTCGGTACCTATTTCCTGTTCTTCGTCGCCGGCGGCCTCGCCGCCGATGCCGGACCGCGCTGGCTGCATGCCGTCGATCGCATCTGGCCGCTGGCACTGGCGGCCCTCGCCATGGTGGCGCTGCCGGTGGCGCTCGGCTGGATCCGCTTCGACTGGAGCGAGGGCGGCGACGTGTTTCCGTACAAATGGGCGCTGCTGATCGCCGGGCTGCTGGCGATGCCGGCGATCCACGGGCTGGTGCGGCACGGCGCGGCGTCGCGTTCGCCGACGCTGGCGCTGCTCGGCCGCTACGTGTTCGTGATCTACCTGCTCAACACCATCTTCATCGGGCTGACCAAGGCGGTGCTGCTGCGCTTCGTGTCGTGGGACGGCGCGCATTTCGCGCCATTCGCGGCGGCGCTGATGCTCGCCGGCGTGTGCGGCCCGTTGCTCACCAAGCGGTGGCTGCTGCGGCGTCTGCCGGCACTGGATCGCGCGACGGACTGAACCTGACGCCGCCGCAGCGGCGCGGCGGCCGGATGATCCGCTTCACAATCCGACGAGATGGCAACAAAATGCCTGGGGACCGGATGACGTTGCGGTATAAACCAGGAGGTATCGTGTCACAGGGGAGTAAATCATCCGTGCGCTGTTACATGCGTGGTGCGCTCGCAATACCGTTACTCTGCTTCCTGCTGGGCCTCGCCGCTTGCGGCGGCCCTGGCAACCTGCCACCGATCCCGCAGACCAGCGAGGCGGATTACCAGCTCGGCCCAGGCGACCAGGTCCGTATCATCACCTTCGGCGACGAACAGATGACCGGCGAGTTCCGCGTCAAGGACGACGGCGAGATCGCCCTGCCGCTGCTCGGCGCGGTGAAGGCGGCCGGGCTGACCACGACGCAGCTGCAGAACGAGGTCGTGAACGCGCTGGTCAGCAAGAACCTCTACAAGAACCCGAGCGTGTCGGTGGAGGTCACCGCCTACCGGCCGGTGTTCGTGCTCGGCGAGGTCGCGCGGCCGGGACAGTTTCCCTATCAGCCGGGCATGACCGTCGTCACCGCCGTCGCGATTGCCGGCGGCTTCACCTACCGCGCGGTCGAGGACGAGTTCTCGATCGTGCGCAACTTGCACGGCAAGGCCGTGAAGGGCCGCGCCGAGCCGGAGACCAAGGTGCGCCCCGGCGACGTGATCACCGTCTACGAGCGGTCGTTCTGACCCTTCGGGCGCCGCGATCGCGGCACGGCCCCGGGGCCGGCGTGCGCTCACGAAGACGCGAGCACACGCCGGCTAGCGGCGCGGCGGAAGATGACATTAAACTGCGGTTGCTTAAAACTGCATCGCCTCGCCGTGCCTCACCCGACAGGTAAGGGAGCCTCAGATAGTGCAGGTGAACGCTTGCCCATGGCAAATGTGCCGGATTTGCAACATGGCCCTGGCCGGCGCCACGGCGCTGCTGCTGCCGCTGGCGGCGCGCGCGCAGGTGCCGGACAACTACATGCTCGACCAGTACTTCCAGCAGGGGGTGCCGGGCAACGCCAACCAGCTCGGCACCACGGTGCTGTCGCGCGCGCGCCCTGACTACGATCCGCTCGGCATCCGCGTCGGCGACTTCATCATCCGCCCCGAGATCGATGAGAGCTTCGGCTATAACAGCAACGTCATCGGCCAGGTGCCGGCGCAAGGCAGCGCGATCATCGATTCGAGTGCCACGCTGAAATTCGCCTCCGACTGGGCGCGCAACAGTTTCGGCGGCACCTTCAACGTCACCAACAGCCAGGTGCCGTCGGTGCCCAGCCAGAACTACACCAGCTGGAGCGTGGGGCTCGGCGGCAGCTACGACATCGGCCGCGACACGCTGACGGTCGCAGCCACCCACCAGTACGGGTTCATCCTGCCCTACGGCATCGACGTGGTCTCGTTCAACCGGCCCGGCACGCTGTTCTTCGCGCCGATCCCGTTCAACCTGAACGATGTCCGTGTCGGCTACACGAAGGTGTTCGGCGCATTCAGCCTGACGCCGGCGTTCGACTTCACCAACGTCACCTACGGCACCACCAGCTATTTCGGTGTCAACGGCCTGGTGCCGCCGCCGGCGGTCGACGGCTTCGTGCTCGGCTCGCCCGAGAACATGAGCTACCTCGACCACAACATCTACCAGGGCAGCGTCACCGCCCGCTACGAATACGCCCCGCTGCGCGACTTCCTTGCTGTGGTGCGCGGATCGAGCATTCAGTACCCCAGCCCCGGCAACCCGGCCCTGTACGGCCCGAACCGCAACGGCAGCGCGTTCGACGGGCTGGTCGGCATCGACTACACCGCCGACGCGGTGTGGCGCTACCGCCTGCTGGCCGGCTACGAGACGCGGCAGTACGAAAACTTCAAGACGCATTCCGCGCCGGTGTTCGAGGGCGACGTGATCTGGCAGCCCGAAGGCGTGACCACGGTGACGCTGAAGGGCCAGCGCTCCATCGAGGATGCGGTCGATCTCAACGTCGCCGGCTACGTGCTGACCTCGGGCCGCCTGCAGGTGGACCACGAGGTGCGCCGCAACATCATCCTGTCCGCCTACGGCTCGGTCCTGAACGCGCAGTATCTCGACAGCGGCGGCGGCGCCGAGACGTTCTTCGGCGCCGGCGCCGGCGTCACCTGGATGCTCAACCGCACCGTCCACGTCGCCTTGACGTACGACTGGCTGGATCACAACGGTGTGAACGGGTTCGGACCGAACTATTTGCAGAACGTTGCCCTTTTGACACTGAAGCTGGGCCTGTGAGCGCGATCCCGCGTTCGGCGGCGCCGCGGCGGCGCCGCCGCCTCACCGAGGCGTGCGGGACGCGTCGGCGCAAAGCGGTTGCTCTCGCCGTGGCGCGCGCCTAAGCACGCGCCTCATGGAACGTCCGAAAGTGCTGATCGTCGAGGATGAGTTCCTCATCCGCCTCATGCTGTCCGAGGCACTCTCCGACGATGGCTTCGAGGTCGCCGCGGCCGCGAATGGCGGCGAGGCGCTGCAGATCCTGCCGGAGCATCGCGACCTGGCGCTGCTGCTGACCGACATCCAGCTGCCCGGCGGCATGAACGGCATCGAGGTGGCGCGACAGGTGCGCGCGACGGCGCCTGACCTGCCGGTGATCTTCATGAGCGGACGAGCGGACAGCGTGGATGGCGCCGCCGCACCGAACGACGTGTTCATCGCCAAGCCGTACCTGCCCTCCCAGATCTGTGCGGCGGCGCGACGGCTGACGCGGCGCTGATCGGCCCCGCCGCCGACGGGTCATGGACTCGCCGCACATCGTGACTATGTTCCGCCACGAGACAAGGTGTCGGAGGGAAGCATGTCCTCCTCGCATCCGTGGCGGCGTCGCCGCACGGCCGTGGCGCTCGCGGTGGCACTCGCTCTCGGCGGCTGTGCCGCCTACCCCGCGAGCCCTTATCTCGCCTACGGCTACGGCGCCTATCCCTACTATCCGGCCTATGGCGGCTACGCGGCCTATGCCGGCTATCCCTACGACTACGGTCTTTGGGGCGGCTGGGGCTGGGGTTGGCCGGTCTTCGGCGGCTACTGGGGCGGCGGCTGCTGCTTCGGCGGCTATGGCGGCTATCGCGGGTATGGCGGCGCGTGGAACCGCGGCGGCATGGGCGGCGGCTTCGGCGGGTTCCACGGCGGCGGCGGCTTTGGCGGCGGCGGGAGCTTCCGCCACTGAGCCGGGCGGGCCATTTATGCAACCGGCTTGCAGAATTGACCCGGCCGGCTACTTCACCGCGCCCAGCGTCAGCCCCTGCACCAGGTAACGCTGCAACACGGCGAAGATGACGGCGACCGGCAGCGTGGCGAGCAGGGTCGCCAGCATCACCTGGTTCCACTGCACGCTGTAGCGGCCGGCGACCAGGTTCACCACCCGCAGCGTCAGCGTCAGCTTGCCCGGGTCGCGCAGCATGGTCAGCGCCACGGTGAACTCGTTCCATGCCGCCACGAACGTCACGATCGCGGTCACCGAGATCGCCGGCAGCGCCAGCGGCAGAAAGATGCGCCGCACCGCGCCGGCGCGCGTGCAGCCGTCGAGCCACGCCGCTTCCTCGAGGTCGCGCGGGATGGTGGCAAAATACGACGCCAGCATCCACACCGCGAAGGCGATGTTGAACGCGCCATAGATGACGATGACGACCAGCCGCGTATCGACCAGCGTGCCGTCGCCGAACGGGATCGCCGCGGCCATGCGGAACAGGCCGAGCACCAGCAGGACCGGCGAGAGCATCTGCGTGACCAGCAGGAACTGCCGATACGCGCCGCGCCCGCGCAGATCCAGCCGCGACATCGCATACGCCGCCGGCACCGCCACCGCGAGCGCCAGCAGCGTCGAGAGCACGCTGATCGCGACACTGTTCAGCACCGCCGTGCCGAAATCCGCGGCGACCCACATGTCGGGAAAATTGTGCCAGGCGATGTGGCTCGGCAGCCAGCGCGGCGGCCAGGCCAGCACCTCGTCGATCGGCTTCAGCCCGGTCGAGAGCATCACGGCAAACGGAAAGATGACCAGCACCAGCAGCGGCGACAGCGCGAGCCAGCACAGCACCGAGCGCCGCAACATCCGCCCCGCGGTCACGCCGCACGCTCCCGCTGCATGCGGATGTAGATCGCGGTGAACACGAACACGATCGCCAGCATCACCAGGCTGACCGCCGCCGCCGGGCCGGGACGCCCGATATAGAAGGCGAGCTGGTAGAGATACGTCACCAGGATGTGCGTGGTGTTGTCGGGGCCGCCCTGCGTCATCACCCAGATGATCGGGAACGAGTTGAACACGTAGATCACGTTGAGCACGATGGCGATGTTGGCGAAGCTGCTCAGCAGCGGCAGCGTCAGGTGGCGGAACGCCTGCACGCGCGTCGCTCCGTCGATGCTCGCCGCCTCGTAGATGTCGCCGGGGATCGAGCTGAGGCCGCCGAGCAGGATCGTGGTGGTGAACGGGATCGACACCAGGATGCCGACGCCGATCTCGACCGGGAACGCGGTCTCGGCGCGCGCCATCCATTGCACGTTGCCGTGCAGCAGGCCGAGCTGGCGCAGGGTGGCGTTGACCATGCCGTGATCGCCGTCGAACGCCCACAGCCACACGATCGCCGCCATCGACAGCGAGATCGCCCAGGGCAGCAGCACCAGCGTGCGCGCGACGCTGCGCCCCCAAAAATCCTGCACCAGCACCAGCGCCACGCCGGCCGAGATCAGCACCGTGCCGCCGACCACCGCGGCGGTCCATTCCAGCGTGCGCAGCAGCGCGGCGAGGAACACCGGATCGGCAACGATGCGGGAAAAATTCGCCGCCCCGATGAAGCCGCGCATCTGCCCGAAGCGCGACACGTCGGAGACCGAGAGCCGCACGATCTCCCAGAACGGGTAGAGGATGACCGCGAGCGCCAGCACCAGACTCGGCAGCACCAGCAGCCAGGGCAGCGCCGCGCGCGGAATTTTTCGCGGCACACCCCTCCCCCTCCCCTTGCGGGAGGGGGCCGGGGGGAGGGGTGCCTCCGTCAGCGCCACGCGACGATCACGCCTACTTCCCCAGCGCCTGGTCGGCGAGCTCCGCCGCGTGCTTGAGCGCCGGCGCCGGCTGGTCCTTGCCGAGATAGACCGACTGCACCGCGTCGCTCACCGCTTTCGCGGTGTCCTCCCAACCGGTCACCGTCGGCGCGAAATGCGCACTCGGCAGCAGCTTCACGAAGGTCTGCAACCGCTCGTTCTGGGTGAAATACGGGTCCGCCGCCGCCGCCTTGGTGGTCGGCAGAAAACCCTCGTTCTTGTTGAACGTCACCCGCGGGTCCTTGGTGAACAGGAAGTCGAGGAACTGCCATGCCGCCTTTTTCACCTTGCTGTTCTTGAACAGCACGACCGAATCGGTCACCGCGTAGGTGGCGCTGCGCGTCTTCTTCGGCACCGCGGTGATGCCGTAGTTCAGCTTCGGCGCCTCGGCGGCGATCTGGTTGATCAGGAACGGCGCGGTGATGACCATCGCCACGCGCCCCTGCTTGAACAGGTTCTGTAAATCCTCGCGCGTGTAGTTGGTCGGCCCGTCTTCGGTCAGGCCCTTGTCGATCAGCGACTTGTACATGGTCAGCGCGTTCACGCCGGCCGGGCTGTCGAACGCTGCCTTGTCCTGTGCGTTGACCACGTCGCCGCCGTAGGTCCAGAGCGCGTAGTACCAATAGACGTCGGTCTCGATCGCCTTGCCCTGCAACCCGAAGCCGGCGATGCCTTTGGCCTTCAGCTTGGCCGCGTCGGCCGCCACGTCGTCCCAGGTCGCCGGCGGCGCGGTGATGCCGGCCTTCGCGAACAGGTCCTTGTTGTAGAACATCGCCCGGGCGGAGGCGGCGATCGGCAGGCCGTAGGTTTTTCCGCCGATCTGGCTCGGGGCGAGGAAGGCGCCGATGAAGCGGTCCTTGAACGCCTGGCTCATGTAGCCGTCGAGCGGCTCGGCCTGGCCGTCCTTGACGAAATCGAGCAGCCAGCGCGTGCCGATGATCGAGATGTCGGAATTGGTGCCGCCGGAGATGTCGGTCTGCAGTTTCTGCAGCAGGCTGTCCCAGTTCACCACCTCGACCTTGATGTCGATGCCGGGGTTTTTCGCGTGGAACTCTTTTGCCATCTGCTCGAAATACGGGCCGGTCTTGTCGCTGTAGTAGGCGGCCGTCACCCGCACCGTCTCGGCCTGGGCCGCCGCAGCAAACCCGAGCGCGGCGGCCAGCGCCGCCCCCGCCAGCATCATTCCGCTCCGTCGTGACATCCGCCCTCTCCCTGACTGTTGGCATGCGGCCGTAGGACCCGCCGCGGCGCGACCATGACACACCTGGAAATCCGCGCCTACCCGCCTATGATGCGGGCGTGGAACGCCGCAGAAACGGAGGAAACCAGGATGCGCGCTCTCGCCTGTTCGCTGCTGCTGCTCGGCCTCGCCGCCGTGCCCGCCGCCGCCGCGACGCCGTTCAAGCTGACCAGCCCGGACATCAAGCCGGGCGGCAAGATCGCCGACACCTTCGTCTTCAACAGCTTCGGCTGCACCGGCCAGAACGTCTCCCCGGCACTCGCCTGGAGCGGCGCGCCGGCGGGCACCAAAGGCTACGTGCTGACGATCTTTGACCCGGACGCGCCCACCGGCAGCGGGTTCTGGCACTGGGTGATGTACAACATCCCCGCCTCGGTCACCTCCCTGCCGCAAGGCGCCGGCGCGCCCGGCAAGCAGCCGGAGGGGGCGATGATGGCCAACAGCGATTACGGCGCTCCCGGCTATAACGGCCCCTGCCCGCCGAAGGGCGACAAGCCGCACCGCTACATTTTTACGCTCTACGCGGTGAAGACCGACAAGCTGGACGTGCCGCCGAATCCGACCCCTGCCGTGGTCGGCTTCGTCACGCACTACGCGACGCTGGCCAAGGCGAGTTTTACCGCGCGCTACGGCCGCTGATCGCGTCGGAACAGCGTCAGCAGCCCGCGCAGCAGGTCGAGCGGGGTCGGCGGGCAGCCGGCGATGGCGACATCGACCGGCAGCACCGCGCCGACCCCGCCGGCGCAGTGCGGGCTGCGCGCGAACACGCCGCCGTCGCAGGCGCAGGCGCCGATCGCGACCACAAATTTCGGCGCCGGCATCGCGGCATAAGTGCGCAGCAGCGCCTCGCGCATGTTGCGCGTGACCGGCCCGGTCACCGTCAGCACGTCGGCATGCCGCGGCGAGGCGACGAAGCGCAGGCCGAACCGTTCCAGGTCGTAGAACGCGTTGCCGAGCGCGTGGAGCTCCAGCTCGCAGCCGTTGCAGGAGCCGGCATCGACCGCGCGGATCGCGAGGCTGCGGCCGAGCTTGCGTTGCGCCGCCGCGTCCAGTTCGCGCGCCAGCGTCACCGCCTCGGTATCGTCGAGGCGCGGCGGCGCTTCGGTAAGCGGGCGGTGCAGCAGCCCTTGCAGCAGCGTCTTTCGCATGCGCGCGCCTAGAGGTCGTGCCCCGCGTAGGAGCAGTTGAACGACTTGTTGCAGAGCGGGAAGTCGGCGACGATGTTGCCCTCGATCGCGGCTTCCAGCAGCGGCCACTGGAACCACGACGGATCGCGCGCATGGCAATGCTGCACGCGCCCGTCGGCGAGACGCAGCCAGACCAGCACGTCGCCGCGGAACCCTTCCGCCAGCGCCATCCCCTCGCCCGCGGCCTGGTTCATCGCCACCCGCAGCGCGCCCGCCGGCAATCGGTCGAGAATCTGGTCGATGCAGAGAAAAACTCTGGCTCGATTTCCTCGATGCGCACCCAGACGCGCGCGTTCACGTCGCCCTCGCTGCGCACCGGCACGGTGAAGGAAAGCGCGTCATAGGGCGGATAGCCCGGCGTGCGCCGCGCGTCGAAATCGCGCCCCGAGGCCCGCCCGACGAACCCGCCGGCGCCGAAGCGCCGCGCCAGTTCGGTGCGAAGCACGCCGGTGCCGACGGTGCGGTCCTGCAGCGAGGCCGTCGCGTCATACAGTTTTATCAGCGGCGGGAAGCGTTTTCGCAACTCGCGCAGCAGCGCGCGCAGCGCCTCCGCGCCGTCCGGCGCCAGGTCGTACGCGACGCCGCCGGGGATGATCGCGTCCATCATCAGCCGATGCCCGAAACACGTCGCCGCCGCGCGCAGCGTGCGCTCGCGCAGCACCGCGCAATGCGCCTGCATCAGGCTGAACGAGGCGTCGTTGCAGATCGCGCCGATGTCGCCAAGATGGTTCGCCAGCCGCTCCAGCTCCGCCATCAGCGCGCGCAGCCACACCGCGCGCGGCGGCGGTTCTGTTCCTGTCGCCTGCTCGGCGGCGCGGGCGAAGGCGAGCGCATACGCCACCGTGCTGTCGCCGCTGATCCGCCCGGCCAGCCGCGCCGCCGCGTCCAGCGCCGCGCCGGCCATCAGCGCCTCGATGCCGCGATGCACGTAGCCGAGTCGTGCCTCCAGCCGCACCACCGTCTCGCCGTCGCAGGTGAAGCGGAAATGCCCCGGCTCGATGATGCCGGCATGCACCGGGCCGACCGGGACCTGATGCAGGTTGTCGCCCTCGACCGGCAGGAACGGATACGACGTCGGCGCCGCGCCGTGATCGAGCCAGGGCCGCGCATCCGGCAGCCCGACCGGGTCGAGGCCGTAGAGATCGCGGGCCGCCCGCTCCAGCCTTATCGCCGGCGGATGCACGCGGCCGAGCGACGGATAGCGCCCGTCGGGACAGGCGAAGCCGAGATGCGCAATGTCGCCGTCCTGCAGCAGCGCCAGATGCACGACGGTCCGCTCGCCCCACAGGCCGAGCAGCGTGGCGTTGCCTTCGGTCAACCGCGCGACGGCATCGTCCCAAAGAATCATCCGAGCAGCACCGCGACGTGCTGGAACCACGCGACCAGCGGCCCCGGCAGCCAGACGCCGGCGACCAGCACCAGCGCCAGATGCGCGAACACCGGCACGAACGAGGCCTGCGCCGGCGCCGCCGGGCCGCGCACCGGCCCGAACGCGACCGACGAGACGCGCAGCAGCAGCGCGCCCAAGCGCGATCAGCAGGCCCAGCACCAGCAGCACCGCCAGCACCGGCGCGCGGGCAAAAGTCGAGCTGACGACCAGGAACTCGCTGGTGAACACGCCGAACGGCGGCAGGCCGGCGATGGCGATGACGCCGGCGATCAGGCTCCAGCCCAGCAGCGGATGGCTCTCGGTCAGCCCGCCCATCTCGGCGATGCGCTGCGTGCGCTTCACCTGCGTGACGTGCCCGACCGAGAAGAAAATCGCCGATTTCGTCAGGCTGTGCATGGTCATCTGCAGCAGGCCGGCGAAATTGCCGAGCGGCCCCGCCATGCCGAACGCGAACACGATGATGCCCATGTGCTCGATCGACGAGTAGGCGAACATGCGTTTGATGTCGCGCCGCCGGTACAGCATGAAGCTCGGCGAACAGCAGCGAGACCAGGCCGAGCGTGATCATCAGCGGCCCCGGCGCGATGCCGCCGGGACAGGCGGCGAGCAGCATCTTGAAGCGCAGCAGCGCATAGAGCGCGACGTTCAGCAGCAGCCCCGACAGCACCGCCGAGATCGGCGTCGGCCCCTCGGCGTGCGCGTCCGGCAGCCAGGCGTGCATCGGCGCGAGGCCGACTTTCGTGCCGTAGCCGAGCAGCAGGAACACGAAGGCCACGTTCGAGCAACGCCGGATCGAAACCCGCGGCGTGCGCGAGCAGCACGGTCCACGCCATGCCGTCCATGCCCGCCGCCGACCACCGGCCGCGCCGCGAGATAGACCAGGATGGTGCCGAACAGCGCCAGCGCGATGCCGACGCTGCCGAGAATGAAGTATTTCCACGCGGCCTCGATCGCCTCGTGGGTGCGGTAGATGCCGACCATGATCACGGTGGACAGCGTCGCCAGCTCGACGGCGACCCACATCAGGCCGATGTTGTTGGACACCAGCGCCAGGTTCATGCCGAACATCATCACCTGGAACATGGCGTGATAGAACCGCAGATACGCCGGCGTCAGCCGCCCGGTCGCCAGCTCGTGGCCGATATAGCTGGCGCTGAAAATGCTGGTGGTGAAGCCGACGAACGTGGACAGCACGATGAACACGACGTTGAGGTCGTCCACCAGCAGGAAGCGGCCGTGCGCGGGGCGGTGCCCGAACAGCAGCAGCGCCGAGGCGAACGCCACGAAGCTGGCTGCGACGTTGACGCGCGCGGACAGCCGATAGCCGGACAGCGCGGCGAGGACGGCCGCGCCGACCAGCGGCGCGCCGAGCACGCCGGCCAGCGCGGTCACCGCCGCTCTCCGCGGAACTCGTCGAGGGCGCGCAGATCGACGGTGTCGAAGCGCTCGCGGATGCGGAACAGGAACACGCCGATCACCAGGAACGCGATCAGCACCGAGAACGCGATGCTGATCTCGACCACCAGCGGCATGCCCTGCGCCGCCGCGGCGGCGAGATCCACGCCGTTCTCCAGCGACAGGAACGCCGCCACCTGGCTCACCGCATTGCGCCGCGTCACCATCATCAGCAGGCCCAGCAGCACGACGGACAGCGCCAACGCGATGTCCTCGCGCGTCAGCGGATCGGCATGCGCGGTGACCGGCAGCATCACTTCCAGCGACAGCGCCACCAGCCCGATGCCGGCGAGCATGGTCAGGCCGATGCCGGTGACGGCCTCGATCTCGCGGTGGATGCCGAGCCGGACCACCATGCGCTGCAACGCCGTCGGGATCGCCAGCGCCTTGAACACCAGCGTGATCGCCGCGGTGACGTAAAGCTCGCGGCGCGTCCTGCGATGTACGCCTGCCACGCCACCGCGAGCGCCAGAACGACCGCGTGCAGCCCGAGCATGTTGAGCAGCGCCGGCAGGCGCACCTGGTAGATCATCAAAAACTCGCCAGCACCAGCAGCCCGGCGAGCATGTTCGCGACGTCGAAGGAAAAGCCGTGCATCACATCCCCCGCGCCACGTACAGCAGCAGCGTCGCCAGCAGCCCCAGCATCAGCGCGCCGCCGAGCAAGCCGGGCACGCGGAACACCCGCATCTTTGCGATCGCCAGCTCGAACGTGCCGAGCAGCGCACCGGCGACCGCCAGCTTCGCCGCGTAGCTCGCCAGCCCCACCGCGTAGCCGGCCAACCCGTCGCTGCCGCGCACCAGGCCGAAGGGGACGAAGATGCAAGCGATGGCGGAGACGTACTCAGCAGCAGTTTCAGCGACGCCGCCAGGTCGATCATCGCCAGGTGCCGGCCGGAATATTCCAGCACCATCGCCTCATGCACCATCGTCAGCTCCAGGTGCGTCGCCGGATTGTCCACCGGGATGCGCCCGTTCTCCGCGATCGCCACGATCAGGAACGCGACCAGCGCCAGCGCCAGCGACACGCGCAAACCCGCGCTCGCCAGCATGAACGCGGCGATGGTGGACAATTGCGTCGAGCCGGCGATCAGTGCCAGCGTCAGCACGATCATCAGCATCGCCGGCTCGGCGATCGAGGCGATCATCATCTCCCGGCTCGCGCCGATGCCGCCGAAGCTGGTGCCGATGTCCATGCCGGCAAGTGCGAGCAGGAACCGCGCCGCGCCGAGCAGTGCGATGATGGCGATCAGATCGCCCGACCCAGGAGAACAGCAGGCCGGTCGCGAATGTCGGCACCAGCGCCGCACCGACCCAGGTGAGCGCGAAGATCAGATACGGCGCAGTGCGGAACAGCCACGATGCGTTCTCGGCGATCACCGCCTCCTTGCCGAGCAGGCGGCGCGAGGTCGCGATACGGCTGCAGCACCGGCGGCCCCTGCCGGCGTTGCAGCCGTGCCTTCACCTTCCGCACCCAGCCGGTGAGCAGCGGTGCCGCCAGCAGCACCAGCGCCATCTGCGCCAACTGCACCAGCAGGGCGGCGATCACTGCCACAGCGCCAGCGCCAGCAGCAGCGCCACCAGGGCGAGGAACACGAACGCCAGATAGCGGCGGATGGTCAGGAACTGCAGCCGGTTCATCGCGTCCGCCGTGCGGCCGACCGCGTTGCCGACCGGCGCGTAGAGCGCGTCCCAGATCGGATCGCTTATGTGTTTCTCGATGCGCGCCGGTGCGGTGTCGCCGGGCGGCGGCAGCGTCACCGTCTCGTGCGCGGCGAACAGCGTCGTGCCGAACACGCGGCGGATCGGCTGGGCAAAGCTCGCGGCGCTGTACTGCGTCATCGGGCGCGCATCGGGAAAGCCGCAATCCCAGGCCGGCGCGCGGCGCAAATCGCTGCGAGGCGAAACGATGCACGGCGATCACCGCGAGCCACGTCGCCGCCGCGATGAACGCGAAAATCAGCAGCCCGTTGTACGAACTGCGCGCCGCCGCGACGGGAACCAGCGACAGCCAGGGCAGCGCCAGCTGCGCCGGCATGCTCTGCGCCGACCAGCGCCCGCACCGCCGGCGCCAGGCATATCGACCAGCGCCCCGGGCAGCACGCCCGCGAACAGGCACAGGGCGGCGAAGAACAACATCGCCGCCAGCGACCAGCGATCGACCTCGCGCGCCGCCGCCGCCGCCGGCGTGCGCGCGCGGCCGAGGAACGTCACGCCGAACGCCTTGACGAAACACGCGCGCCGCCAGCGCGGCGGCGAGCGCCAGCAGCGCGCCGTCGGTCGGGATCAGCACTTTCAGGCCCCATTGCGGCAGGTCGGGACGCAGCAGCATCGCCTGGAAGGTGAGCCACTCGGAGACGAAACCGTTCAGCGGCGGCAGCGCCGAGATCGCCGCGCAGCCGATCAGGAACGCGAAACTGGTTTTCGGCATGCGATGGATCAGCCCGCCGAGATGCTCCATGTCGCGCTCGCCGGTGGCGGTCAGCACCGCGCCGGCGCCGAAGAACAGAAGGCTCTTGAAGACGGCGTGGTTGAACACGTGGAACAGCGCCGCGGTCAGCGCCAGCGCGGCGCCGATCGCGAAGCCGTTCGCGCGGAACGCCATCGCGAGACCCAGGCCGATGAAGATGATGCCGATGTTCTCCACCGTGTGGTTGGCGAGCAGCCGCTTCAGGTCGTGCTCCATCAGCGCGTACAGCACGCCCAGCACGGCGGTGACGCCGCCGGCCGCCAGCACCACCACCGCACTCCACCACGGCGGCGTGCCGAGCAGGTCGAAGACGATGCGGACGAAGGCGTACACGGCGACTTTCGTCATCACGCCGCTCATCAGCGCCGAGACATGGCTGGGTGCGGCGGGATGCGCGAGCGGCAGCCAGGCGTGCAGCGGGATCAGCCCCGCCTTCGTGCCGGTGCCGAGCAGCGCCAGCAGCAGCGCCAACGCGGCCACGCCCGGCGCGGGCGGGGCGGCGCGCATGCTGGCGAAATCGTAGTGTCCGCCCGCACCCGCCAGCAGGCCGAACGCCAGCAGCAGCGTCAGCCCGGACAGGCTCGCCATCACCAGATAGACGTAGCCGGCGCGCAGATTCTCCGCCGCGCGATGATGCGCGACCACCAGCGCCCAGGAGGCGAGCGACATCAGCTCCCAGGCGAACAGGAAGGAAAAGGCGTCGTCGGCGACGACGACCAGGTTCAGGCCGGCGAGGAAGGCCGGATAGAACGGCAGCACCCGCTCCGGCGCGGTTTCGTGGCGGCCGTAGCCGAGCGCATAGAGGCTCGCGCCGGCGCCGCCGAGATTGACCACGAACAGGAAGAACGCCGCCAGCGCATCGAGGCGGAAATGCGCGCCGATCCAGGGCAGGCCGAGCGGCAGCGTGAGCGTCGCCGGCGCCGCGCCGATCGATAGCAGCCCCGCGAGACCGGCAAGCGTGCAGGCACCGAGGCTCGCGCCGTACACGATCGGCCGCCCGTCGGCGGCCCGCGCACGCACCGCGCCGGCAACGCCCGCCGCCAGCAGGGCAAGGATGCAGAGGAGAACAAGGATCATGGCGCGCGCCGCAGCAGCCGCACGCCGCGCCCGCCGTCCGGGCTGGCCGCGCCTTCGCCGATCAGCTCGATGCCGGCGGCGTGCAGCGCGCCGACGAGCTTGGTCAGCGAGTCGATGTTGCCGCGGATCACGCCCTCGCTCGCCTCCATGCGCTGGATGGTCGGCAGCGACAGGCCGGACAGCTCGGCGAGCTGGCGCTGGTCCATCTGCAGCAGCGCCCGCGCGGCCCGCATCTGGCCGGCGGAGATCATGCGGTGAAACTCATGTCCGAAACATCAGTAAGCGGTTCTGATACGTCAGTCCATACGCGCGACCCGTAGAATCCGCAACGCCGATGTGACGGTTGCGCTCAGAACCCGAACATGTGGTCGAGCGAGAACCCGCCCTGCGCGTCCATCAGCCCGTGATAGCCGAACAGCCGGCAGGTAGCGTCGCGGATCAGCACGTAGCCGCGCGCGCCCGCCCCCTGCATCTGGGCGGCGGAAAAATGCTCGTCGGGAAAGACGCGCCGCGAGCCGGAGCAGGCGATGGCAAATTTTGCCTCGGCGATCGCCGTGCCCGCGCCGTCATGCAGCGCCAGAAACGTCTGCGAGTGCGGATGGAACGGCGCCGAGGCGGGATAGATCAGCACGGTGAAGCTGCGCCGCCCCTCGCTGCCGAGTTTCAGAAACAGCCGCGTGGACAGGCCCGGCGGCGGGCCGGCATAGGATTGCGGCTCGTCGCGATAGGTCATCAGCGTGTTGAAGATGTGCGCGCCGAAACTGCTTTCGGCGACATGGCCGCTCGCCCGATGCTCGGCGCGCAGCAGCGTGTGCAGCCAGCCGTCCGCCTCGCCGCCGTCGCGGAAATCATAGGCCAGCTCCACATGCCCGCCATCGGCCAGCGCGCCGGTGGGCAGGATGTCGTCGAGATCGACCGCGACCGAATGGTCGCGCGCGAGGCAGCCGAGGAAATGCTCCGCGACTTTGCTGCCGTCGCGCTCGAAAATGTCGAGCCGCACCGGCAGCGTCGCCTGCGTCGTCGCCATCGGCGTCGGCTGGATCAGCGTGCGGAAGCGCAGCCGCGGCAGAACCGGAACCGGCAGCAGATAGCCGCGGCCGAGTTCGCCCGGCAGGCGCGGGATCATCGGGTCGGGGCGCAGATCGGCGCGCTCGACATTGGCGTGCGCGATGCGCGTGCGCCCGTCGCGCACCACTTCGTAGCGCGGCCGCACCACGTGCCGGCCGCACCGCATTTCGATTTGCGCCGGCCAGCGCACGCCCGGCAGCAGGTCGGCGACATCCAGTGCCAGGCTGGCGAACGGCGCGATGTCGCGCGGCAGCGTCACCGGACGTTCCGCGCCCATGCGGTCGAGCTGGATCGCGCCCGCGGGGATCGGCACGGCATGGCTGTTCTGCACCCAAAGCAACACACGCTCGCCGCGCGCCGGCGCCGGGATGCCGGCGTAGCGGTCGGACGGCCAGGCATTGGCGTCGTGCGTGCAGGACAGGCTGCGGTCCTCGCCGCTTCCGAAAATGTCCAGCGCGTATTTCACCACGTCATGCCCGGCGGCGCCGATCGCGTGGAGAAAAAGCTGCCCGGCGAACTCCGGCAGCCCGAACCGGGCCCGCACTTCCGCGCTGTCGATGACGATGCCGCCCGCCCCCGCCGGCGCCTCTTCTTCCCAGGTCGCCAGCACCGCCCCCGCGCCGTCGAACAGCCGCAGCCACAGCCGCACCGCCGCGGCCCCATAGCCGGCCCAGTAGTTCGCCGTGACCAGCCGCGTGGACAGGCCCGATTGGTCCCGGAAAAAACTGAAGTTGGTTGCATAATTGAGCCGGTCGAGAGTGCGGCGCGGGTTGGTCAGCAGCCGTTCCGGCAGCTTTATCTCGTCTAGCGTAACGAGGGTTGCGCCTTCCGGGACCAGGGGTTGTACCCGCGCCGCCGCCCGCCCGGCATCGAACGCCGCCAGCAGTACGCTGCGCGCCTCGGCGCGGGGCAGTTCGGTGAGCGGACGCGCGCTATGGCCGGCGCGGCGCGCGCCCACCAGCGTCACGTCCTGCACAAAAAGCCCCGCGACGCGGGGCGCGCGCGGCGACAGCGCCAGCAGCGCCGCCACCACGTCATCGGTATCGACCAGCGCGATCGGTTGCGGCAGGCGATCATACAGCCGCTCGATGGCCTCGGCGGCGAGCGGGTGGGCGAGCGCCTTGTAGAGCACATTGCCGCCGGCGCGGGCGTCGAACGTGGTGATGTCCAGCATGGCAGTCCCCTAGTAGCCGAAGCGGCGGCACATCTCCTCGGCCGCCGCCGCGGTGTCGTCCACCGGCACCACCGGCCAGTGCTCGAACCGCCCCTGATAGAGCCGCACGCGCCCGTCGTCGATCAGGCCGCGCAGGAACGCCGCCTGCCGCCGCGACCGGCCGGGCAGTTCGGCCACCAGCACCGGCGCCCCGGTCGCCGCCGCCTCGGAGATCATCGAGACGCTGTCGGCCGTCACCACGATCGCATCGGCCAGCGCCAGCATGCCGAAATACGGATTTTCTCCGTTCCCGTCCCACACCAGCGCGCCGAGCGGCGCCAGCGTCTCGGATAACACCCGCGTGACCGCGGGATCGGTGCGCCGCGACGGCGTCAGCGCCAGGCCGACCCGGTCGCGCCGCATCATGTCCGCGAGTTGCCCGGCCAGCGCCGCGCGCCTCCGCCGCCCCCAGCCGGAACCGGCCGTTGGCGCCGCCGACGAGAACCGAGACCAGCGGACGCGGCAGGTGGGCAAACCGCGGCGCCCAGTGCTCGGCCGCCGCCGCCAGCCGCGCAAACGTCGCGCGATGCAGGGCGGTGCGGGTGACGATCACGTTCGCGCCGGTCAGGCCGTCGTGCCGCGGCGCCACGATCAGGTCGAAGCGGCGCGGGTCCATCCGCGGATGCTGCACGATCACGCCGCGCACCACGCCGCCCCAGCGCCGCCACCACCGACGCCGCCTTGCCGCCGGCACCGATCAGCAGGTCCGGCAGCGGCGGCGCCAGCGCCTCCGGCGCCACCGCCCGCAGCGGCGACGGCCACAGCGACGGCGCGAGATGCCGCCACAGCCCGCGCGGGCGCAGCACCCGCCGCTCCGCCGCCAGGCCCGCTGCCTCGGCCAGACCGAGCGCCTGCGCGTGCAGCCCGGCAAAATCCTCGGTGAGCAGCCAGGTCGCGGAGGGCTTCATGGCGCGGCCTCTTCCGCCGCGCGCGGCGCCGCGTCAATCCGTGCCGTGGGCCCCGGCGGCGTACGCGGCGTCGCCGCCGTCGTGGCCGAGCGTTGCGTAATGGGCGCGCTTGGCGCCGTACATCGCCTGGTCGGCGCGCTTGGTCGCCGCCTCCAGCCGTTCGCCGGCGGCGGCCGTCGCGGTCCCCATCGCCAGGCTCAGCGCGCTGCCGGGATAGAACTGGTTGTTCACCTCGACCAGCTTCTCGATGCGCTCGATCACCTGCGCGACGCTGCGCGCGTCGGTCGCCGGCAGCAGCAGCGCGAATTCGTCGCCGCCGATGCGCGCGGCACAGTTCGGCTCCGTCACCGCCTCGCCGAGCACCTCGCCGGCGCGGCGCAGCAGCGCATCGCCGGCGGCGTGGCCGAACGTGTCGTTGGCCGCCTTCAGCCCGTTCAGGTCGATGATGACGATGCTGACCGGGAACGGCCCCTTGCGCTCCAGCCGGTTCATCCCATCGACGAAGAACGAGCGGTTGTAGAGCCGGGTCAGCGTGTCGTGGCGGCCGAGGAACTCCAGATACGCCTCGGCCTTCTTGCGCGCGGTGATGTCGGTCAGCGCCACCTGCACCAGCGACCAGTCGTGCTCGTGGCCCGGCAGCACCGAGAATTGCAGGTGCAGGTACAACTCGTCGCCGTTCAGCGAGTAGTTCACCACCTCGCGGCTCTGGAACAGCCTGCCCTGCCAGAGGTCGATGAGCTGCTCGCGGAAGTGCTGCAGCATATCATCGCGGAACACGTCGCCAAGGCGGCGCAGCAGCATGGCCTTGTCGGCGGCGGCGAACAGCGTCAGCGTGTGGCGGTTCACGTCCAGCACGCGGACCTCCTGCATGCAACGCGCGACGAATTCCGCATGCACGTCGATGAAGGTGTGGAAGTCGCTGATGCCGCAGGCGCGCACGCCGTCGAGCAGCCGCTTGACCGCGGAAAAATCCTCGACCCACAGCGACACCGGCGAGTGCTCGAACAGGCCGCGCGCGTGCAGTTCGCTCTGCGCGAGGCGGCGCCGCGCCTGCTCGCGCTCGGTCACGTCCTCGATCGCGATCAGCACGCGCCGCCAGGTGTCCTCGTGGCCGGGCAGGACGTTGCCGTGCAGCTGGATGTCCAATCGCCTGCCGGTCAGCGTGTAGTTCACCGTGCTGCTGAAGAACGTGCCGTTCCCTTCCCAGAGCTGCACCAGCTCGTCGATATGGCTGGCCAGCATGTCGTCGCGGAACACGCGGCCGAGACTGGCGGCGAGCTGCGCCAGGTCAGCGGCCTCGTAGAGTGCCAGCGTGCAGCGGTTGACCTTCACGATGCGGATGCACTGCGAGCAGGCCGCGACCCGTGCGGCATCTTCCTGCAGCCAGGCACGCAGATCGGTGACGCCGCGCTGCCGCCATGCCGCGAACAGCGCGCGCAGTTCGCCGTAATCCTCAAGCCAAAGCGAAACCGGCGCGAGATCGAACATGACTTCATGGTCACTCTCGTCGTCGATCGGCGCGAGCGGACGCGGTGGCGGACGGTGCGCAGCGAGGCTGATGGCGGAAGAATGCTTCATGCGAGACCCGACGACGTGGCCAAATGGAGCTGCCGGCAAATCGGACGGCAGCCGGTTCTATAGCATGACGCCACGTTTCCGCCGCATGCCAATTTTGCCGGCGGTGCTTTCCGGCCTGCATTTGCTGCGACCCGAGATCCGTTGACGGTGGTGACCGGTTCGTCTTGCCACTTGACTTTGCTGCGCTGCACCCTCATGTTGCGTCCGCGCCCCGATGCGGTTCTGTGGGCTGCCATCCTGTGCCCTTCCCGGCCCCGTGCCGGTGCGCAGGCGGAGCGATCTCCCGGTAGCTGCTTTCCTCTGACGATCGCGCCGGTTCGCGGTCCTGCCGACCGCGATGGCCCGTGCCATGCCCGTTGCGGCGCGGCGCGCGGCCGCACGTGAAAGATACGCATGACCTCGTTTTCCGACCTCGGCCTTTCCGCTTTGTTGCTGAAGGCCGTCGCCGGCGCGCACTATGTCGCGCCGACCCCGATTCAGGCGCAGGCGATCCCGCCTGCACTCGCCGGCCACGACGTGCTGGGCATCGCCCAGACCGGCACCGGAAAAACCGCCGCGTTCGCGCTGCCGATCCTGGAGCGGCTGCGCCAGGGTTCGCGCGCCGTGCCGACCGCGCCGCGTGTGCTGATCCTGGCGCCGACGCGCGAACTCGCCGCCCAGATCGCCGAAAGTTTTCGCACCCTCGGCCGGGCGCTGGGCACGCGCGTCGCCGTCGTGTTCGGCGGCGTGTCGAAGGGCCAGCAGGTGCGGGCGCTCGCCGCCGGCATCGACGTGCTGGTGGCAACGCCCGGACGGCTGCTCGACCTGATGGGCGACCGTGCGGTGCGGCTCGACCGCGTCGAAGTGCTGGTGCTGGACGAAGCCGATCACATGCTCGATCTCGGCTTCATCGTGCCGATCCGCCGCATCGTGCAGCACGTGCCAAGCGCGCGGCAGACCATGTTTTTCTCGGCGACCATGCCGAAGGAGATCGCGGGCCTCGCCGACACCATGCTGCGCACGCCGGTGCGCGTCGCCGTCGCGCCGGTTGCGACGACCGTGGAACAGGTCGAGCAGCGGGTGATCTTCGTCGAGCAGAGCGGCAAGCGGCGCGCGCTGTCGCGGCTGCTCAGCTCGCAGGCGCAGGGGCGCACGCTGGTGTTCACGCGCACCAAGCACGGCGCCGACCGCGTGGTGAAGCATCTCGCCGAGGACGGCATCGCCGCCGAGGCGATCCACGGCAACAAGAACCAGGGCCAGCGCGAGCGCGCGCTGGCGTCGTTCCGCAACGGGCGGACGCGGGTGCTGGTGGCGACCGACATCGCCGCGCGCGGCATCGACGTGACCGGCATCGACCACGTCATCAACTTCGAGCTGCCGAACGTGCCGGAGAGTTACGTGCATCGCATCGGCCGCACCGCGCGCGCCGGCGCCGGCGGTGCCGCGATCAGCCTGTGCGACAACGCCGAGCGGGCGTTCCTGCGCGACATCGAGCGGCTGATCCGCACCAAAGTTCCGCCGATGGCGCTGCCGGGCGAGGCGCTGGCGCGGGCGGCCTGAACGAGCTCACGGAGGACAATCCGCAGATGTCGCAGATGACGCAGATCAGAATATGATCTGCGTCATCCGCGGCTAACTCTCTCGCTTACTCCTCCGCCGCCAACCGCGCCGCCTCGTCCTCGGCGGTCAGCGCGTCGATGAATTCGTCCAGATCGCCCTGCATCACGCGCTCGATGCGGTGGAGCGTCAGGTTGATGCGGTGGTCGGTGACGCGGCCCTGCGGGAAGTTGTAGGTGCGGATGCGCTCGCTGCGGTCGCCGGTGCCGACCTGCGCGCGCCGGTCGGCCGAGCGCACCGCGTGCGCCCGCTCGCGATTCTGCTCATAGAGCCGCGCGCGCAGAATCTTCATCGCTTTCGCACGGTTCTTGTGCTGGCTCCTTTCCTCCTGCATCGCGACCACGATGCCGCTGGGAAGATGCGTGATGCGCACGGCGCTTTCCGTCTTGTTGACATGCTGCCCGCCGGCGCCGGAAGCGCGATAGACGTCGATGCGCAGATCGTTCTCGTCGATCTCCACGTCCACTTCCTCGGCCTCGGGCAGCACGGCGACGGTGACGGTGGAGGTATGGATGCGGCCTTGGTTCTCGGTCGCCGGCACGCGCTGCACGCGATGCACGCCGGATTCGTATTTCAGCCGTGCGAACACGTTGCGCCCGGCGACCTCCGCGATCGCGCCTTTCACGCCGCCCAGGCCGGTGTCGTCGTAGTCCAGCACCTCGAACCGCCAGCCGCGCACGCCGGCGTATTTCTGGTACATCGCGAACAGCTCGGCGGCGAACAGCGCGGCCTCGTCGCCGCCGGCGGCGGGGCGTACCTCCAGGATGGCGGCGCGCTCGTCGGCCTCGTCGCGCGGCAGCAGCGCGAGGCGGATCGCGTGCTGCAACCCCGGGATTCGCGTGCGCAGCCCTTGCAGTTCGCTTTCGGCCAGCTCGTGCAGCTCGGGATCGCCGAGCATCGCTTCCGCTTCCGCGGCCTCGCGCTCGGCGCCGCGCAGCTCGTCGATGCGCCGCACGACGGGCGAGAGTTCCGCGAGTTCCTTCGACGCCTTCACGTAGGCGTCGCCGGAGACGCCCTCGCTCAGCAGCGCGCGCAGCTCGTCGGCGCGCGCGACGATGCGGTCCAGTTTCGGCGCGAGCGTCATGCCAGGAACTGCGCCAGCTCCGCGAGCGCCTGCTCGGTCTGCGTGCCGGTGGCGAAATCCTTCACCTGCGCGACACCACGCGCGAGTTCCGCCTCGCCGAGAATCACGGCGGCGCGGGCGCCGCGGCGATTGGCCTGCTCCATGCGGCGCTTGAGGTTGCCGCGATACGCCATTTCGGCGCGGATGCCGGCGTGGCGCAGCGGCTTGCAGCACGTCCAGCGCCGCCGGCTCCGCCGCCGCGCCGACCGGGATCACCGCGACCGGGGCCGGTGCCGCGGGCGGCGCGGGCAGCAGCAGCGCCAGCCGCTCCACGCCGGCCGCCCAGCCGACCGCTGGCGTCGGCGGCCCGCCCATCTCCTCGACCAGCCCGTCATAGCGCCCGCCCGCCATCACCGTGCCCTGCGCGCCGAGTGCCGTGGTGACGAACTCGAACGCCGTGTGGCTGTAGTAGTCCAGGCCGCGCACGATGCGCGGGTTCTCGCGGAACGGCACGCCGAAGCGCAGCAGATGCTGCTTCACGCCTTGGTAAAAGTCGCGTGCCGCGCCGGTCAGGTGCGCGAAAATCGTCGGCGCCGTGGCGATCGCCGGCGCGTCGCGCGCCTCCTTGCTGTCGAGGATGCGCAGCGGGTTGCGTTCCAGCCGATGCCGGCTGTCCTCGCTCAGCGCGTCGCGATGCGCAGCGAAATGCGCCACCAGCGCCGCGCGATAGGCATCGCGGCTCTCGCGGTCGCCGAGCGTGTTCAGCTCCAGCACCGTGTCATCCGTGACGCCGAGCGCCTGCAGGATGTCCCAGCCGAGCGCGATCACCTCCGCATCGGCGAGCGGCTCGGCGGTGCCGATCAGCTCGGTGTCGATCTGGTGGAACTGGCGGTAGCGGCCCTTCTGCGGCCGTTCGTAGCGGAACATCGGGCCGGCATAAAAGACTTTTTGCGGCAGCGTCTGCGTCAGCCCGTTGCTGACCAGCGCGCGGCAGATGCCGGCGGTCGCCTCCGGCCGCAGCGTGATGGAATCGCCGCCGCGATCGGCAAACGTGTACATCTCTTTCGTGACGACGTCGGAGGTGTCGCCGAGCGAGCGGGCAAACACGGCGGTGTCCTCAAAAATCGGCGTGGTCCACTCGTCGAAACCATAGACGCCGGCAATGCGGCGCGCCGTGTCGATGACGTGCGCGTGGCGCCGCTGATCCTCGCCGATCAGGTCGCGCGTGCCGCGGACGGGTTGCAGCGCCGTCATCGCCGCATCACGACGCGGGTTCCTCCAACTGCCGCACGCGATTGGCCAGCCGAGAATGCTGCGAGTGCATCGCCCGCACCTCGTTCAGCAACGCCGTCAGCGTCGCGTCCTGGCGCAGGACGATTGCCGTCAGCACCGCAATGTCCTCGCGCATCGTGCCGATGTCGGACAGGATCTGCCGCTGCTGCCGGACGATCAGCGACAGGTCGGCGGTACCCTCGCTCATGGCGCTCCCTCTACTCCGCCGCCGCCTTCGCCACCGCCTGCTCGGCGCGGATCGCCTCGGCCTTGCGTTCGACCAGTTCGACGATGTGGTCGATCATCCGCTCGGCGGGGATGGTGTGGTCGGTCTTGCCCGCCGCATACACCATGTGCCGCCCCGCGCCGCCGCCGGTCAGGCCGAGATCGGTCATCAGCGCCTCGCCCGGCCCGTTCACCACGCAGCCGATGATCGACAGCGTCACCGGCGTCTCGATATGCGCCAGCCGCTCCTCCAGCTTCTCCACCGTGCGGATCACGTCGAACCCCTGCCGCGCGCAGGACGGGCAGGAGATGATGCGCACGCCGCGATGGCGGATGCCGAGCGACTTCAGCAGCTCCCAGCCGACCCGCACCTCCTCCTCCGGCTCGTCGGAGAGCGAGACGCGGATGGTGTCGCCGATGCCGGCCCACAGCAGATTGCCCATCCCGATCGCGCTCTTCACCGTACCGCTGCGCCGGCCGCCGGCCTCGGTGATGCCGACATGCAGCGGATGGTCGCACACTTCCGCCAGTTGCGTGTACGCCGCGACCGCCAGGAAGACGTCAGACGCCTTCACGCTGATCTTGAACTCGTGGAAATCGTGGTCCTGCAGGATTTTCGCGTGTTCCAGCGCGGATTCGACCAGCGCCTCCGGGTTCGGCTCGCCGTATTTCTCCAGCAGGTGTCGTTCCAGGCTGCCGGCGTTGACGCCGATGCGCATGGAGCAGTTGTGGTCGCGCGCCGCCTTGATGACCTCGCGCACGCGCTCGGGGCTGCCGATGTTGCCGGGGTTGATGCGCAGGCAGGCGGCGCCGCTCTCGGCCGCCTCGATCGCGCGCTTGTAGTGGAAATGGATGTCGGCGACGATCGGCACTTCGACTTGGCGGACGATGTGCTTCAGCGCCAGCGCGCTGGCCTGGTCGGGGCAGGAGACGCGTACGATGTCGGCGCCGGCGCGCTCGGCGCGCTGGATCTGCGCCACGGTCGCGGCAACGTCGTCGGTCGGCGTGTTGGTCATGGTCTGCACCGGGATCGGCGCACCGCCGCCGACCGGCACGCGGCCGACATGGATCTGCCGCGAGCGGCGGCGCTCGATGTGCTGGTAGGGGCGATAGCTCATGCTCATGCTCCGATCCGTGCGGCGGGCGCACAATGCCTTCCCGCGCGCGGCAAATCCAGCCGGCGCGGTCACGTCCTGTCAGGTGGTCGGCGGCGGCGGCGGCGGCAAGCCGGGGGGCGGTCAGCCCTGCTTGTGCCTGGGCGCGGGGGCCAGGCGGCCGGCCTTGATGGCGGCGGCGTCCAGCGGCAGGTCGCGGCGCACGGCGCCGTCATTGCCGAGCGAGGCGCTCGCCACACCATCCAGCAGCACTTCGGTGCCGCCGGCATTGCCGGTGGTCAGCAGCAGCGACGGCCGGTCCGGCACCGTCCAGCTCTCGCCGCTGCGCAGCACGCGGTTGAGCAGCACCTGGCCGCTGCCGTCGCGCACCTGGATCCAGGAATCCGCCGTCGCGTGCAGCACGATCTGGTTGCCCGGCGCCACCGCGGGCTGGCTCACCGGCAACGCCGCGAGCTCGACGGCCGGCGGCGGTGCCGCTGCGGCCACCGCCGCCGCCGCCGCCGGCGGCGGCGGGACGGCGACGACCGGCGGCGGCTCGGTCACCGCGGCGGCGGCGGAACGCGGCGAGATCGCCTGCGGCGGCGGCGCGTCGGCGACCGCGACCGGCGCCGCCGCTTCCGGCGCCGGCGTGGCCATGGTGGGGGCCGGCGGCGGTGCATCCTTCTCGGCCAGCGCCGCCAGTTGCGCCGGCACCGGCTGCACCATCTCGTCCAGCGGGTGCGTGCGCTCCGACATCCGATACCAGCCGACATAGGCGCCGATGGCGAGCACGGCCGCGATCAATACCACCGCCCCCGCCGGCACGCCGCGATCCGGCACCGGGGCCGGAAAATTCAGCTCGGTCTTGCAGTTCGCCTCCACCACCTCGGCACGGAACCGCCGGCTCATCTCCGCCGGGTCGAGGCCGAGCGCGGTCGCATAGGTGCGCAGGAAGCCGGCGGCATAGGCCACACCCGGCAGGTCGCCGATCCGCCCATCCTCCAGCGCGGCGAGATAGGGACGGCGGATGCGCAAATGCGCGGCGATCTCCGCCAGCCCCCAGCCGAGGCGTTCGCGCGCGGCGCGCAGATCCGCCCCGACCCGGACCGCCGAAGCCAGCGGGCCATCGTCGTAGGACGCCATCATGGGACGGTACTTCGCGAGACTCGCTTTTCGATCCTGCAGCACGACGGCGTCGGTCCCGAATTGGATGTTGATCGACACGTGACTTTCCCGATTCCGCGGGCGAAGTCCGAACCTCGCGCGCTTGTGTAAACCGCGGCCCGGCAAAAGCCAACTGGTTCCGACGCAGGAGTTGCACGGCAATCGCGAATGTCACGTAAACGCGCTGGCCGTGCGGCTACAGCGGCACACCATGCTCGCGCGCCCACGCCGCGATCGGGTCGCGCAGGCTGGCGGCGGCGGCCTCGCTGTGGCGGATCGCCGCCAGCACGGCACGCAACGCCGGCAGATCGACGGCGGCGAGCACCTCCTTGACCGACGGCAGCGCGCCGGCGGCCATCGACAGCGTGGTCAGGCCGAGGCCGGCGAAGGTCATCGCCTCCAGCGGCCGTCCCGCCGCCTCGCCGCAGAGCGACAGCGACACGCCCGCTGCCGCCGCCCGCCCCGCCACGAAGCCGAGCAGCGTCAGCATGCCCGGTGAGAGCACGTCGTAGCGTCCCGCCAATGCCGGCGTGCCGCGATCGGCGGCGAACACGAACTGCAACAGGTCATTGGTGCCGATCGAGACAAATTCTGCTTCCTTCAGCAATTCGTCGAGCTGCCAGAGCAGCGACGGCACTTCCAGCATGGTGCCGATGCGCAACCGCGCCGGTGCCGGGCGGACGCGCGCCGCCTCGGCGAGCAGCAGCGCGCGCGCGGCGGTAAACTCGGCGACCGTCGCGACCATCGGGAACATCACCGAAAGCTCGCGCCCGTCGGCGGCCAGCAGCAGCGCGCGCGCCTGCTTGCGCAGCACCGCCGGACGATCCAGCGCCACGCGCAGGCTGCGCCAGCCCATCGCCGGATTGGCTTCCTCCGGCGGCGCGCTGCCGGGCAGCAGCTTGTCGCCGCCGAGGTCGAGCGTGCGGAACAGCACCGGCCGTCCCGCGGCGGCATCCAGCACGCGGGCATAGATTGCCGCCTGCTCGGTGACATCAAGGACGGCGCCGCGCGCCAGCATGGCAATCTCGGTGCGGAACAGCCCGATGCCGGCCGCCCCGGTCGCGTCCAGTTGGCCGAGTTCCAGTGGCAGGCCGATATTGAGCATCAGCGTCACCGCCGTGCCGTCGGCGGTGACCGATGGCAGGTCGCGCAAACTCGCCCAGCGCGCGTGCCGCGCCTGCCGCGCCGCCAGCACGCGCTGGTAGGCGGCGCGCAGCTCCTGCTCGGGGCGCAGCACGAACAAGCCTTCGTCGGTATCCAGCAGCGCCTCCTCGCCGGTCTCGGCCGCGTCCAGCGCGCCGCGCGCGCCGCCGAGCGCGGGCAGATCGAGCGCGCCGGCGAGGATGGCGGCGTGGCCGGCGGCGCTGCCGTCCTCGATCACCACCGCGGCGATGCCGCGCGCGTGCCAGTCGAGCAGCTCGGCGGGGCCGAGCCGGCGCGCCAGCAGGATCGCGCCCGGCGGCACCGGCGCCGGCGGCGCGCTGCCGTCGAGCGCGCGCAGCAGCCGTCCGACCATGTCCTCGATGTCGGCGAGCCGCTCGCGCAGATAGGGATCGACCACGCGGCGCATGCGGTCGCGCAGCTCGTCGCCGATGCGATGCACGGCCGCCTCGGCCGCCAGGCCGCCGCGGATCGCGTCCTCGACGCGCCTGAGCCAGCCGGCATCCGCCGCGATCAGCCGGTACGCCGCCAGCACCTCGCGCGGCGCGTCGCCGTCCGGCAGGCGGGCGGAGATCAGCTCATCCAGCCCACGCTGCATCGTCTCCACCGCGGCGGCGAGGCGCGCCTGTTCCAGCGCCGGATCGTCGGCGAGCAGGCGGCGCGGCGGGGCGGCGAGGCCGTGGCGCACCACCGGGCCGATGGCGATGCCGGGCACGATCGTGCTGCCGCCGAAGCGGCGCGAGACGGTGCCGACCAGCCCGTCCTCCGCCGCCTCGGCGGCGCCGGACGCGGCCAGCCGCTCGGCGAGCAGCATGGCGACGGTTTCCAGCACCTCGACCTCGTCGGCGTCGTAGCGGCGCGTCGCGCGGTTCTGCACCGCCAGCACGCCGAGCGTGCGCCCGGCGCGCCGGATCGGCACGGCGAGCATCGAGGCATACGGCTCCTCGCCGGTCTCCGGCCGGTAGGCGAAGCCGGGGTGGTTCTGCGCATCGGGCAGGTTCAGCGCCTGCGCGGTCGCGGCCACGAGGCCGATGATGCCCTCGCCGACGCGCAGCCGCGTCCGCCCCACCGCGTCCGGCCGCAGCCCCTCGGTCGCCGCGAGGACCAGGATGTCGCCGGAGCGCAGCACGTAGATCGAGCAGACTTCCGTCACCAGGTCGGAGGCGACGAGATGCGCGAACTCCGCCAGCGGCGCCGCGCCATGCGCCATCAGGTGCCGCAGCCGTGCCAGCAGGCGGCGCGGGGCGGACACCTTCGCTAGCCGGCCCGGGACGCGAGCGCCCCTGCCGCCTGCGCCACCAGTTCGGCGATGATGTCCGCGGTCGGCTGCACCGCGGTCACCATGCCGACCGACTGGCCGGCCATGACGCTGCCTTGCTCGACATCGCCCTCGATCACCGCGCGCCGCAGCGCGCCGGCCCAGAAATGCTCGATCGCCAGTTGCGCCGCCTCGCGTGTCAGCTCGCCGGACTGGAACCGCTGCAGCGTCTGCGCCTGATGCTCCAGGAAGTGCTTTGTGCCGGCATTCGCCAGGCCGCGCACCGGGATCACCGGGAACCGCGCGTCGAGCTGCACCGACGGCACGGCATCGCGAGCGGCGGCGCGGATGAACGCCTGCTTGAAATTCGGGTGCGCGATGCTCTCGCTCGCCGCGGCGAAGCGGGTGCCGAGCTGCGCGCCGGACGCGCCCATTTCCAGGAAGGCAAGAATCGCCTCGCCGCGCCCCAGCCCGCCGGCGACGAACACCGGCAGCTCGCGGACATGCGGCAGGATTTCCTGCGCCAGCACGGTCAGCGACACCGGGCCGATATGGCCGCCGGCCTCGCTGCCCTCGATCACCAGCGCGTCGGCGCCGAGCCGCACCAGCCGCCGCGCCAGCACCAGCGCCGGGGCAAAACAGATCAGCCGCGCGCCGCCGTCCTTCACCGCGCGCACGGCCGTCCCCGACGGCACGCCGCCGGCCAGCACGACATGGCCGACGCGCGCCTCGCGGCACACGCGGATCAGGTCGTCGAGCTGCGGGTGCATGGTGATCAGGTTGACGCCGAACGGTTGCGCCGTCAGCGCCTGCGCGCCGGCGATCTCGGCGGCGAGCTGGCCGGGGTTCATCGCCCCGCAGGCGATCACGCCGAACCCGCCGGCATTGCTGATGGCGGCGACCAGGTGGCGCTCGCTCACCCAGCTCATCGCGCCGCCCATGATCGCATAGCGGCAGCCGAGGAACGCGGTGCCGCGCGCCCACAGCGCGTCGAGCGCGGCGCGGGCCGCGAGGGCACGGGCGTCGGGCGGGACGATGTCAGGCGGCATCGAGGCCGTAGGCGGTGTGCAGCGCGCGCACGGCGAGTTCCGTGTATTCGGCGCCGATCAGCACGCTGACCTTGATTTCGCTGGTGGAGATCACCTGGATGTTGATGCCCTTGTCGGCGAGCGTGCGGAACATGGTGTTGGCGACCCCGGAATGGCTGCGCATGCCGACGCCGACCACGCTGATCTTCGCGACATCGGCATCGGCGAGGATCTCGGAAAATCCGATGACGCCGCGGTTCTCGTCCAGCACGCGGCGGGCGCGCGGCAGGTCGGCGCGGCCGAGCGTGAACGTCATGTCGGTGGTGCCGTCGGCCGAAACGTTCTGCACGATCATGTCCACGTTCACGCCGGCGGCGGCGAGCGGGCCGAACACGGCGGCGGCGACGCCGGGCCGGTCGGGCACGCGGCGGACGGTGACCTTCGCCTCGTCCCGCGAATAGGCGATGCCGGCGACCTCGGCCTTTTCCACGATCTCGTCCTCGTCCACGACCAGGCTTCCGGGGACATCCTGGAAGCTGCTGCGCACCTGCACCCGCACCCGTTGCTTCATCGCCAGCTCGACGCTGCGTGTCTGCAGCACTTTCGCACCGACCGAGGCGAGTTCCAGCATTTCCTCATAGGCGATCTTATCGAGTTTTCGCGCCTTCGCAACGATTCGCGGGTCGGTGGTATAGATGCCGTCCACGTCGGTGTAGATGTCGCAACGCTCGGCGCGCAGCGCGGCGGCGAGCGCGACGGCGGAGGTGTCGGAGCCGCCGCGGCCGAGCGTGGTGACGCGGTGGTCCGGCCCGATGCCCTGGAAGCCGGCGACCACGGGCACCTGGCGCGCCTGCATGCGGCGGATCAGTTCGTCGCCGGCGATGGCATCGATGCGCGCCTTGCCGTGGCCGCCGTCGGTGCGGAACGGGATCTGCCAGCCCTGCCAGGAGCGGGCATCGACGCCGATCTCCTGCAAGGCGATGGCGACCAGGCCGGAGGTGACCTGCTCGCCGGTGGCGACGACGGTGTCGTATTCGCGCGCGTCGTGCAGGGGCGACAGCGCCTGGCACCAGCCGACCAGCTGGTTGGTGACGCCGGCCATCGCCGAGACCACGACCGCGACCTGGTGGCCGGCGTCCGCTTCGCGCTTGACGCGGGCGGCGACGTTGCGGATGCGGTCGAGGTCGGCGACGGAGGTGCCGCCGAACTTCATCACGATGCGGGCCATTCGCGGCGTGTTCCGGCGCGGTTGCGGGGTCGGTCGGGCCGGCACACATAACGGCGCGCGGAGGTGGCAGCAACATGGCGCAGACGCAGGCGGGCAGCGTGGTGCCGGCGGAAGTGGCGCGGTTCGATGCGCTGGCGCGGCAGTGGTGGGACGCGGACGGGCCGATGCGCCCGCTGCACCGCATGAACCCGGCGCGGATCGGCTGGATCGAGCAGCGCGTGCGCGCGCGCCTCGGCGCCGGGCCGGTGCGGCTGCTGGACGTGGGCTGCGGCGCCGGGCTGGCGGCGGAGGCGCTGGCGCAGCGCGGCTTCGACGTGCTCGGCATCGACCCGGCCGAGGCGGCGCTGGCGGCGGCGCAGGCGCACGCCGCCGGGCGCGGGCTGGCGTTGTCGTATCGTGCCGCGACGGCGGAGGCGCTGGCGGACGAGGGCGCGCGCTTCGCGGTGGTGACGGCGCTGGAGGTGATCGAGCACGTCGCCGACCCGGCCGCGTTCGTGCGCACGCTGGCGCGGCTGATTG
Source organism: uncultured Pseudomonadota bacterium (assembly GCA_963786445.1). Taxonomy (GTDB): domain Bacteria; phylum Pseudomonadota; class Alphaproteobacteria; order Acetobacterales; family Acetobacteraceae; genus JAFKFJ01. The sequence continues at coordinate 275,319 of CAWAZU010000025.1, read as the reverse complement.
CGCCGGGCGGGCTGGTGTTCGTCTCGACGCTGAACCGGACGGCGCGGTCCTATGTCGCCGCGAAAATCGGCGCCGAGTATGTGCTGCGCTGGCTGCCGGTGGGCACGCATGACTGGCGGCGGTTCGTGACGCCGGCGGAGCTGGGCGCGCAGTTGCGCGGGGCCGGGCTGCGGCTGGCCGACATCGCCGGGCTGCTGCCGGACCCGCTGCGCGGGGGATGGCGGACCGGGCGGGACGTGGCGGTGAACTACATCGCGATGGCGGAGGGGTGAGCGGTGCCACCGAACCTCGACACGCAAGCCGGCGCCGTATCGATGAGTTTTGAATAACAAGTTAGACATTCGTCGTCGCTAACTGAATATTCAGCGAATGTTCGGCACTGACGCCTGCACGGAGCGCGGACCTCGCATGCCGGAATTGCTTTGTCAAGCGTGCAACAACTACGGCCTCGGGGCGCTATGTTTTCGTGCATCCGCGGCAGCGCCGCGGATCGCGATCCCGGTAGGAGAAGGCAAATGCGCAAGACGCTTTTCGCCTCGGCGGCCCTGATGGGCCTCGCCCTGGCCGTGCCGGCTGTCGCCCAGGAGGCCACCCCGGACGGCTACCTGGTGCAGGCCCTGCGATACGTGGGGCAGCACCAAACGCTGCAGGCGGTTGCGGCGGTCAACGACGCCGAGAACGTGCTGCTGCAGCCCCCGACCCCCTTCGAGTTCCGCGGCGCCCGCGACCAGCCCGGCGAGCCGGTGGTGATCCGCCAGTTCGCCCGTGCGCGCGAGGCGATCCAGGAGGGCAACTGGGGCGACGCCGAACACTACATCGACGCCGCGATGTCGCATCCGAGTGCCAGCCTGCCCGGCACTCTCGTCGTTGGCGCCGCAGCCGGGACGAGCCAAGGCCGGATGTAGCGATCGTTCCCGGCCCGTACTGGCCGCTCCACCCGAGCGCGGGTGGAGCGGCAGATCGCGCCCCGGGGCCGGTCAGTCGTTCAGCCAGAGACACTCCTGCCGAACCGTCTTGATCGAGTGGCAGGTACGTGCGCCGGCATCGAAGCGCCGCCAGCCTTGGTACAGCCGATCCATCAGGTCGCAGCGGTAACCGGAAATCGCGGCCTTGCCCTGGATGCGGTGCAGCGCCTGCGCCAATGTCCAGTGCTGCTCCTCGTCCATCTCGAACCGATAAGCCTTGCTGTCGCCCCGCGTCGCATGGACATAGGGCGGATCGCAGTAGAACAGCGCGCGCGGCGAATCATACAGCCGGATCACCTCGACCGCCGGCCGGTTCTCGATCTGCACGCGCAGCAGGCGTTCGGCCACCTCGCCGAGCCTGTCCACGCCGCCGAACCAGCGCGAGATCACGCCCGACATGCCGCCGCGGCTGGTGTCCTTGCAGTTCGCCCAGCGCCCGAGCGTTGCCGTCTGCGCGAGCCCGGTGCGCGTCTGGCGCGCTCGCACATAGAACCGGCGCGCCCGTTCGAGCGCCGACTCGGCGGCCGGCTTCGCATGAATCGCCTCAAAGAATTCCTCGCGCGAGAACGGTGTCAGCCCGATCGCACGAATCAGCGCCTCCGGCGCGTCGCGCAGGACGCGGAAGAAATTCACCACGTCGCCGTCGATGTCGTTGTAGGTCTCGACGGGCGCGGGATCGCGATTGAGCAGCACCGCCGCCGAGCCGGCAAACGGCTCGCAGTAATGGTGCGCCTTGGGCAGCAGCGGCAACAGCCAGGCAAGATGGCTGAATTTTCCGCCATACCAGCCGAAGACGATTTTTTTCGTTCCCCGCTGCCGGCGAACCACCGTCGGCCGCGCGTCGGCGACCAGCCCGTCGAGGAAAATCGGCGAGAGACCGCGCTTCGTCCGCATCGCCCCCATCGGCCCGGCCCCTCGCCAGAACGTTACGCGAACATGGCCGTACACGTCAGAATCTTAATGAATAGTGAATGGCCGTCGCGCCGACCGTCCGCTATCCGACCGGGCGCGAGTCGCGCAACGGAATACGCGGGCGCGGGCCGCCGCGCTCAGTGCGTCGTCCAGGCGCGCCCGACATGCCAGCCGGGCTTTTCCGTGCCAGTGTCCTCGACCGGCGGCGTCGCCTCGCGCGCCGTCATGGCGTTGATGATGCCGTACAGCTCCACGGCCCCCGGCTCGCGGCGGTGGCGGTCCATGAACCAGCTACGGATTTCGACGGCCGAGATCGGAAAGCCCTCAACCGGAAGTTCGACCGCCATCGCCGCCTCCGCGCGCATCGCCTGCCATCGACAACCCCGCGCGGCGGCGGCAGTTGCGGCGCCCCCTCCGAGTCGCTCAACCCGGTGACCGCCGCCCCGCCACCGCCGCCGCCGCCCGCGCCAGGCGAGCCGCCGGGTCGGTAGCGACCGCAAGCGTATCGAGCGCGGGATTCTGTTGACGGAACCGGGAGCGGAGTTTAGCCCCGCCGCGTGTCCACCGCGTCGCGCTCCCGCCCCTTCGTCCGAGTCCGTGGCCGCTCCTTCATCGCCCTCGTGCTGGTGCCGGAGCCGCCGCTCGCCGATTGGCTGAACGGCCTCGATGCGCAGATGCAGCGCTCGCCGGCCTATTTCACCGGCAAGCCGGTGGTCGCCGACCTGACCGCGCTCGCCGCGGTGCCGGAGTTGGTGGCCGGGCTGATGGAGGCGCTGGCCGCGCGCGGCATCCGCCTGGTCGGCATCGAGGGCATCGAGCCGAACGCGGTCGGCGTGGATTTGCCGCCGCTGCTCGCCGGCGGGCGCACCGTCGCCGACGGCATCGCCGCGAGCGAACCGGACCCGCCGCCGCCGGCCGAGCCGGCCTCGCTGCTGCTCGACCAGCCGGTGCGGTCGGGCCAGTCGGTGGTGTTCCCGGGCGGCGACATCACCGTCGTCGGCAGCGTCGGGTCGGGCGCCGAGGTGGTGGCGGGCGGCTCGATCCACGTCTACGGCACGCTGCGCGGGCGCGCCGTCGCCGGCATGTCGGGCAACGCCGCCGCGCGAATCTTCTGCCGCCGGCTGGAGGCGGAATTGCTGGCAATCGACGGGCTCTATCGCACCGCCGACGATATCGAAGCGCATTTGCGCGGCAAACCCGCGCAAGCTTGGCTTTCAGGCGACTCGATGATTGTGGCAGGGCTCGACTGACGAGCAGGAATTTACGGGCGGCCGGTGGGCGCGGCCCTGAAGGGGTGCGGAGCATATGGCCAAGGTGCTGGTGGTGACATCCGGCAAGGGCGGGGTGGGCAAGACGACCTCGACGGCGGCGCTGGGGGCGGCGCTGGCGCAGTCCGGCCGCCGCGTCGTGGTGGTGGATTTCGATGTCGGCCTGCGCAACCTCGACCTGGTGATGGGGGCCGAGCGGCGCGTGGTGTTCGATCTCGTCAACGTGATCCAGGGCGACGCACGGCTGCCGCAGGCGCTGATCCGCGACAAGCGCATCGAGACGCTGCACCTGCTGCCGGCCAGCCAGACGCGCGACAAGGACGCGTTGACGCAGGAGGGGGTCGGCCGGGTCATCGGCGAATTGAAGGAAAAATTCGACTGGGTGATCTGCGACAGCCCCGCCGGCATCGAGAAGGGGGCCATGCTGGCGATGCACTTCGCCGACATGGCGGTGGTGGTGACCAATCCGGAGATTTCCTCGGTGCGCGACTCGGACCGCATCATCGGCATGCTCGATTCAAAGACCGCGCGCGCCGAGAAGGGCGAGCGGGTGGAAAAGCATCTGCTGCTCACGCGTTACCACGCGGCGCGCGCGCTGCGGGGCGAGATGCTGCGGGTGGACGACGTGCTGGAAATCCTGTCGATCCCGCTGCTCGGCATCGTGCCGGAGAGCGAGGTGGTGCTCGCTGCCTCCAATGTCGGCGCGCCGGTGGTGCTGCACGCGCCGGACAGCGCGCCGGCACGGGCCTATTTCGACGCCGCGAAACGGCTGCAGGGCGAGACGCTGCCGGTCGCGGTGCCGGAGGAACGGCGCGGCCTGATGAGCAAGCTGTTCGGGAGGCGCGTGGCATGAACCTGTTCGGCTTCCTCAAGCCGCGGGCGAGCGCGCCGGTGGCGCGGGAGCGGCTGCAGATCCTGCTCGCGCACGAACGCGCGATCGCCGGCGGCTCCGACCTGATCGCCACGCTGAAGGAGGAAATCCTCGGCGTGATCGCGAAACATTTCCCGCTGGAGCGCGACAAGGTGCATGTCAAGCTCGACCGCGGCGATGCGTACTCGACGCTGGAGATCGACATCGAGGTGCCGTCGCTGTCCAGGACGCACGCCCCGCCCGCCGGCGGCAACGGCCAGGCGAAGCTGGCCACCCCCTGAGGCGGGCGCTCGATCTGCTCGGCCCGGCTGCCCCATCGAGGCAAGGCTCGTAACGTTCCGCCAGTCACGTCGCCGCGCGGCGGCGTCGCGTTGCGGGATCGTGATCCCGCCGCGCGCCCAAGCCCCGCTATTTTGCCGCCGTCCGACATGGAGAGAGCGAACCGGATGACTGCCGACCGGCTCCGCCCCGGCGACCGCGTGATGCTGCGCAGACCCGCCGACATACTCGCAACGCTGGACGCCGACGGCACGCTCGGCGGTGTGCCGTTCATGCCGGAGATGCTGCAACATTACGGCCGCATCTTCGTCGTCTCGCGGCGCGTCGAAAAGATCTGCGACACGGTCTGCCCGGTCGCCAGCCGGCGCATGCTCGACACCGTGTTCCTGGAGGATCTGCGCTGCGACGGCAGTGCGCATGGCGGCTGCCAGGCGGCGTGCCGGCTCTACTGGAAGGACGAGTGGCTGGCGCGCATGGCGCCCAATGTGAGGCCGCCGCCGCGGCCGGACGACGCGGCGCTGGCGCCGCTTGCCCGCCTCGTCACCTCAAGCACGCGGCAGAAAAACCAGCCGGAGCACTACCGCTGCCAGGCGACCGAGGCACGGCGGGCGAGCACGAAGCTGCACGGCTGGGACATGCGGCAATACGTGCGCGAGGCGCAGGCCGGCAACATCGGCTGGCGCCGGCTGTTCGGCCTGCTCGCCTTGCGCATCCTGCCGTGGGAGCTGCGCCGCCTCGCCCGCCGCCCGGCGGCGCAGTTGCCGCGGGCGCCGCGACGCCGCGAGATGCCGCCGCCGCTCGATCTGCGGCCGGGCGAGTGGGTCGAGGTGCGTTCGGCGGCGGAGATCGCGGCGACGCTGGATGCGCGGCTCATGCATCGCGGCCTCTACTTCTCGGCGCCCGAGATGGCGACGGAGTGCGGCCGGCGCTACCGCGTGCGCCGGCGCGTCAGCCGCATCATCGAGGAAGCCTCGGGCCGCATGCTGACGATGAAGAACGACTGCGTCGAACTGGAGGGCCCGGTCTGCACCGGCGACCGCTCGGTCGGCCGCTGGTTCTGCGCGCGCGAGATCTATCCGTACTGGCGCGAGGCGTGGCTGAAGCGCGTCACGGCGCCGGTCGCCGTGGATGCAGTGCCGGCTCCCGTGCAGGCCAGGACAGTGGAACTCCCCGTCACGTCAAGTTGAGAGGCGACCGCAGGGCGCAACCTCTAGTATTGGCTGCGGAACCCGCGGGGCCTTCGTTCGTTTTGGTCTCACCATATTTTTACCGGAGCTGACAATCCCATGGACGGTGCGTCCGTCTCGCTGAACGATGCTGCCCGCGCGACCGCTTCCTCCGGCTGCCGCGCGTGCGGCGGTGTGCTGCACCCGTTCGTCGATCTCGGCGTCTCGCCGCCCTGCGAGGGTTTTCTCGCCGCCGCGCAGTTGGCCGAGCCGGAGACGTTCTATCCGCTCGACGTGCAGATTTGCCCGGCCTGCTGGCTGGCGCAGCTGCGTGAATATGTATCGCCGGTTTCGATATTCAGCGAATACGCTTATTTTTCCTCGTATTCCGGGGCGTGGCTGAAGCACGCGCACGACTATGTCGCGATGGCAGCGGAACGGTTCGGCCTCGGCGCGCAAAGTTTCGTGGTCGAACTGGCGAGCAACGACGGCTATCTGCTGCGCAACGTGGTGGCGCGCGGCATTCCCTGCCTCGGCATCGAGCCGGCGCGCAACGTCGCCGCCGTCGCCGAGCAGGCCGGCGTGCCCACGCTGGTCGCGTTTTTCGGCCGCGCGCTGGGCGCGCAACTGGCCGCCGAGGGACGCGCCGCCGATCTCGTCGTCGGCAACAACGTGCTGGCGCAGGTGCCGGACTTGAACGACTTCGTCGCCGGCATCGCCGCGCTGCTGAAACCCGAAGGCGTTGTGACGCTGGAATTCCCGCATCTGGCGCGGCTGATCGCCGGCAACCAGTTCGACACCATCTATCACGAACACTTTTCCTATTTCTCGCTGGCGTCGGTCGATCGTCTGTTCGCCGCGCACGGGCTGCGGCTGTTCGATGTCGAGGAGCTGTGGACGCATGGCGGTTCGCTGCGCGTGTACGGCTGCCGCGCCGACGCCTCGCATGCCACGGCGTCCTCGGTCGCGCAGCTGCGCACCGCGGAAGATGCAGCGGGGCTGCGCGACCTCGCCACCTACGCGGCGTTCGCCGCGCGCGTGCAGCGGATAAAACACGACCTGCTGACGCTGCTGATTGCGTTGAAGCGCGACGGCGCCCGCATCGCCGGCTACGGCGCGCCGGGCAAGGGCAACACGCTGCTCAACTACTGCGGCATCCGCACCGATCTGCTGGAGTTCACGGTCGATCGCAACCCCTACAAATGGGACCGCTTCCTGCCCGGCACCCGCATCCCGATCCGCCGGCCGGCGGAGCTGGACGCGGCGCGACCCGATTACGTGCTGATCCTGCCTTGGAACTTGCGCGATGAGATCGCGCGCCAGCTGGCGCCGCTGACATCGCGCGGCACGCGGCTGATCGTGCCGATCCCCCGCCCGGAGGTGTTCGCATGAAGGTGGTCCTGTTCTGCGGCGGCCAGGGATTGCGCATGCGCGGCGCGGCGTACGGCAACGGCGGCAGCGACCTGCCGAAGCCGATGGTGCCGTTGGGCACGCGGCCGATCCTGTGGCACCTGATGAAATACTACGCGCATTTCGGCCACACCGACTTCATCCTCTGCCTCGGCTACAAGGGTGCCACGATCAAGGAATTCTTCGCCGGCTACCAGGAATGGATTTCCAACGATTTCGTCCTCTCCGGCGGCGGGGCGCGGCTGGAACTGCTCAAGCGCGACATGGACGACTGGCGCATCACGCTGCTCGACACCGGGCTCGATGCCAATATCGGCGAGCGGCTGATGGCGGTGCGGCCGTTCCTGCGCGACGAAGACGATGTTCCTCGCCAACTACAGCGACGGGCTGACCGACTGCCACCTGCCGGCGATCACCGACCGGCTGATCCAGACCGATGCCGTCGCCGCCTGCATGATTGCGCGGCCCAACATCTCGCTCCATCTGGTCAACCACGATCGCGAAGGGCGCGTCACCGGCGTGCTCGACCCGGAGCAGGCGAACGCCTGGATCAATGCCGGCTTCTTTGCCTTCCGGCGCGAGATTTTCGACTACATTCGGCCGGGCGAGGAACTGGTGCTGGAACCGTTCCGCCGGCTCATCGCGGCGCGCAAGCTGGTGGCGCACCCCTATGCCGGGTTCTGGCGCTGCTGCGACACGTTCAAGGATTTGCAGACGCTGGAAAGCCTTTTGGCGCGCGGCCCGGCGCCGTGGGAGCTGTGGCGGCAGCCGTTGCCGACGCCGGCTCTGGCGGAACTGTCGCACGCGGCGGCCGGCTGAATGCTGCGACTGGTCCCCGAGCGCGCGCCGCTCAAAATCCTCTGCCTGGGCGCCCACTCCGACGACATCGAGATCGGCGCCGGTGGCGCGGTGCTGACGCTGCTGGCGCGGCACCCGGGCTCGTGCGTGCGCTGGGTGGTGTTCTCCGCGACGCCCGAACGCGCCGCCGAGGCGCAGGCGAGCGCGCGCAGTTTTCTGGCGGGGGCGGCACAGGCGCAAGTGGATGTTCACGATTTGCGCGACGGCTTCTTTCCGGCGGCATTCGCGACGCTGAAGGACATGTTCGAGACGCTGAAGGACGAAGAAAAACCCGACCTGATCCTGACGCACGCGCGCGAGGACCATCACCAGGACCACCGCCTTGTCGCCGAGCTGACCGCCAACACGTTTCGCGACCATGTGGTGCTCGGCTACGAGATTCCGAAATACGACCCGGATTTCGGTAACCCAGGCCTGTTCGTGCCGCTGGACGGCGAGGTCGCGGAACGGAAAGTGGCGGCGCTGATGGCGCATTTCGCGACGCAGCGGCAGCGGCGCTGGTTCGTGCCGGAGACGTTTTTCGGGCTGATGCGGCTGCGCGGGCTGCAGGCGGCGGCGCCGTCGGGGCTGGCGGAGGGATTTTATGCGCCGAAGCTGTGGCTGTGAGGCGCGCTTACCGGATCGGCGGCCACGCCAAATCCTTGTCCGCCACCAGCGTCACCGGCAGCGGCCAGACGATGCCGAGCGCCGGATCGTCATAGCGCACGCCGCCGGAGAAATCCGGCGCGTGCGGCGTGGACATCTGGTACAGCACCTCGCAGTCTTCGACGAGCGTGAGGAAGCCGTGCGCGCAGCCTTGCGGAATGTACAGCGCCACGTCGCTGGCCGGCGAGAGTTCAAACCCCTGCCAGCGCAGATAGCTCGGGCTGGCGGGCCGCAGATCGGCCACCACGTCGAAAATCGCGCCGCGCACGCAGCGCACCAGCTTCACCTCCTCGTGCGGCGGGCGCTGGAAATGCATCCCGCGCAGCGTGCCGGCGCGCGTGGTGACCGACAGGCTCGCCTGCACGAACGTGTCGGCGAGGCCGTGCGCGGCGAACTCGTCGCGGCAGAACAAGCGGGCAAAACTGCCGCGCGCGTCGGCGTGGCGCGTCAGCGTCACCGCGAACAGGCCGGCGATCTGCGTCGGCTCGAACTGCATCCCTGCCCTCCCGCTGCGTCGTGGGGACCAGTGTGACCGGAATCGGCGAAAAGCTCCACGCGCATGTTGCGGAGCTTTTTCCGATTTGCCGCAGCATCACCGGCGAGGGGCTGCGCGCCACGCTGCGCTATATCGGCAACCAGATTCCGCTGCGTCTCACCGAGGTGCCGTCCGGCACGCCGGTGCTGGACTGGGAGGTGCCGCCCGAGTGGACGCTGCGCGCGGCCACTGTCGAGACGCGCGACGGGCGTCGCGTCATCGACGCCGCGCGCCACAATCTGCACATCGTCCAGTACAGCGAGCCGGTCGATCGCGTGGTCACCCGGCAGGAACTGGACGCGCACCTGCACAGCCTGCCGGAGCAGCCGGCGCTGATCCCGTACCGCACCAGCTACTACGCGCGGAACTGGGGCTTCTGCCTCGCGCATCGCGAGCGGCAGGCGCTGGCCGACGGCGAATATCGCGTGCGCATCGACAGCACGCTGGCGCCCGGCAGCCTGACCTACGGCGAGTGCGTGCTGCCGGGCGAGCAACCGGGCGAGGTGCTGCTGTCCGCCCATTGCTGCCATCCCTCGCTGGCCAACGACAACCTCGCGTCGATCGCGGTCGCGATCGAACTGGCGCGCGCGCTGGCGGCGCGACCGCGGCGCCGGTTCAGCTACCGCTTCCTGTTCGCGCCGGGGACCATCGGCGCGATCTGCTGGCTGGCGGCGAATCGCGATGCCGCTGCGCGCGTGCGGCACGGGCTGGTGCTCACCTGCCTGGGCGATCCCGCCGCGCCGACTTACAAGCAAAGCCGGCGCGGCGACGCGCCGATCGACCGCTATGCGGCCCACATGCTGGGCAGCGCGCGCATCCAGAAATTCAGTCCGACCGGCTACGACGAGCGGCAGTTTTGTTCCCCCGGCTTTGATCTTCCGGTCGGCTGCCTGATGCGCTCGCCCGGCGGGACGTTTCCCGAATACCACACCTCCGCCGACAACCCGGATTTCGTCCGGCCGGCGGCGCTTGCGGATTCGCTTGACGTGCTCATGCGCATCGTCGAACTGATCGAGCACGACGCGGCTTGGCGCAACACCGCGCCGTACGGCGAGCCGCAACTCGGCAAGCGCGGCCTCTATGACGGCGCGGCCGATCGGATGGCGCTGCTGTGGGTGCTGAATTTTTCCGACGGGCGGCATTCGCTGCTCGACATCGCCGAGCGGTCGGGGCTTGCCTTCGCGTCCGTCGTGACGGCGGCGGAGGCGCTGCGCGAGGCGGGGCTGCTGGTCAGAGCTTGCGCATCGGCCGCATGACCAGTTCCGTCACCTCCGCCGTGTCGGGCAAAGCGAGCGCGGCCAGCACCATCGCGGCCACGTCGTCCGGGGCGAGCAGCATGCCGGGCGCGGCGCGGCGGCCTTCGTCCGCCAGGATCGCCGCTTGCATCGGCGTGTCGGTGCGGCCGGGAAACACGCTGAGCACGCGTACGCCGTCGGCGTTCACCTCGGCGCGCAGTGCGTCGGCGGCGGCGCGCAGCGCGGCCTTGCCGGCGGCATAGGCGCTCATGCCAGCGCCCGCCGGCTGCAACGCTGCCGATGAGTTGATGAACACCACCTGCCCCCGCGCCGCACGCAATTGATTAAGACATGCCGATGTCAAAAGCAGCGGGCCATGCAGATTGACCGAATCCATCGCCCGCCACGCGGCGGCATCGAGCGTCGCGACGGGGCCGCGCGCATAGGCGCCGGCACTGTGGACCAGCACGCCCAAAGCCGCGCCCGCGGCGGCGGCGATGCGCGCACGGCCGGCCGCGTCGGTCACGTCGGCGGCGAGCGCCGTCGCGTCCGGCCCGGCCGCCGCGGCGGCCTCGTGCAGTTTATCGGCATCGCGGCCGATCAGCACGACGCGCAGCCCGCGCCGCGCCAGTGCGCACGCGATGGCGCGGCCGATGCCGCTGCCCGCCCCCGTCACGATCGCGACCTGTCCGGACTCCAGCATGTTCGAGGAACCTGCGCATGCGCATCCTGATCACCGGCAACATGGGCTATGTCGGCCCCGCCGTCGTTTCGCATCTGCGCGAGCACCATCCGGGCGCCGAACTCGTCGGCTTCGATGCCGGCCTGTTCGCGAGCGCCGTCACCACCTTGGGCCCGGCGCCGGAAACGCGGCTGGATGCGCAGCATTTCGGCGACGTGCGCGACATCACCGCGCACGACCTCGCCGGCTGCGATGCCGTCGTGCATCTCGCCGCGGTGTCCAACGACCCGATCGGCAACCGTTTTGAGGCAGTGACCGACGCGATCAACCGCGGCGCCAGCCTGCGGCTTGCCGCCTGTGCGCGCGACGCCGGGGTGAAAAACTTCGTGTTCGCGTCCAGCTGCAGCGTCTATGGCCTCGCCGACGCCGGCGCCCGGCGCGAGAGCGATGCGGTCGGGCCGCTCACCGCCTATGCGCGCTCGAAAGTGGCGACCGAGGACGGGCTGCGGCAGATGGATGCCGCCGGCATGACGGTGACCTGCCTGCGCTTCGCCACCGCCTGCGGAATTTCCGAGCGGCTGCGGCTCGATCTGGTGCTCAACGATTTCGTCGCCTGCGCGCTGACCTCCCGCCAGATCACCGTGCTGTCGGACGGCACGCCCTGGCGCCCGCTGATCGATGTCGCCGACATGGCGCGCGCGATCGAATGGGCGGTGCTGCGGACGCCCGAGCAGGGCGGGCGGATGCTGGTGGTCAATGCCGGATCGGACGCGCGCAACCATCAGGTGCGCGATCTCGCCCATGCCGTCGCGGACGCGGTGCCGGGCGCACAGGTCTCGATCAACACCGCGGCCCCGCCGGATGCGCGCTCCTACCGCGTGGACTTCGCGCTGTTCCGCGAACTGGCGCCGGCGCATCAGCCGCGCGCCGATCTCGCCGCCTCGATCGGCGGACTGGTCGCCGGGCTGCGCGGCATCGGCTTCGCCGACGCCGAGTTCCGCCGCTCGCCGCGGCTGATCCGGCTGAACACGCTGGCGGCCCTGATGGAGCGTGGCGTGCTGACGCAGGACCTACGCTGGGCGTGGCGCGCGGCGGCGTAGCAGGCGCAACACCCGCACCGCGAGCCGCGCCAGCGCCGGCGTCGTGGTCGGCCGGCGCAGGCGCGCATCGTAGCCGGCGAAGCGGCGGTCGTTCTCGGCCAGGCAGATCGCCATCAGCTCCGCCGGGTCGACGTCCGCGCCGGACACCGCCTGGCTGCCGGTAAGAGTAAAACTGTTGTCGGGCGCTGGGGCTTTCTTGCCGTCGTCGAGGCCGCGGGCGATGCCGACGCGCTCCCAGCCGAGGAACGCCCAGACCGCGAGCACGCGCAGCTCGAACCACAGCCGCCGCAGCGGCGCCAGGCCGGCGCGGTGCGCGGCGAGCCAGTTGGCGAACAGCAGGATGTGGCGGGTCTCCTCCTGGATCACCGGCTCGAACGTATCCACCAGCGGCAGCGGGAAGTAGCCGGAGCGTTTCGCCAGCTCGAACAGCCCGAAGGCGAAGAAACTGTCGATGCATTCGGAGAAGCCGGTGACCAGATAGGCGAATTCGGGATCGCGCGGCGGCAGGTATTGCGGCTCCGGCGCCAAGGCGATGCCGTAGGCGGCGACGAGGTCGGACAGCACCTGCTTGTGCCGCCCCTCCTCCCAGCCGTTCTGCTCGATGGCGGCGCGCCAGTCGGGATCGTCGAGGGCGTGGGCGTAGGCGAGCATGCGCAGCCGGGCCTTGCCCTCGGTCTGCACGGCGATGTCCCAGATCGGCAGGCTGACCAGCCGGTCGCGCGCGGCGGGGTCGAGATGCGGCCAGGCGATGATCGAGGGCTTGTACGGGTTGAACGTGTCGCGGAACATGGCGGCGCTGGCGCGGCGATGCGCGATGCGGCCCGGCTGGAGCGGGCCGGGATCGGGCCAGTGCCAGTGCCGCGCCGCGTGGTCGGCAGCGGCGACCGCTGCCGGATCGGTGCGGTCGAGCGCGCCGAGCACGAGGCCGCCGGGCGGCGGCGGCAAGGTGTCGGCCTCGGGCAGGGCGTCGGTGACGGACGGCATCATGGCGCACCAGATGCCGCCGCCCGGCCAGGGCCGCAAGGGCCGCGGCGGGTCTCAGTGCGACATCACCACCGGCACGGTCAGCGTCCGCATCAGCGTGCGCGTCACGCCGCCGAGCAGCCGCTCCATCAGCCGGGAATGGCCGTAGCCGCCGGCGACGATCAGGTCCGACCCCTGCTCGCTGAGGCAGGAGAACAGCGCATCCACCGCGTCGATCTCGCCGGTCGCCGGCCAGGTGAATTTCTCGGCCGCCACGCCGTGCGCGGCGAGGTGGTTGAGCAGCAGCGCGGTTTCCTCCTCCAGCACCTGGTGGCGCGAGTCGAAGGCGAACAGGGTGACGTTCTCGGCGCGGGTGAGGATCGGCAGCGCGTCATGCACGGCGCGGGTGGCCTCGCGGCTGGCGTTCCAGGACACCACCACGCGCTTGCCGAGCGGCTGCGAGCGCCACAGATCGGGGATCACCAGCACCGGCACGCCGGCGTACAGCATCACCTCCTCCGGCACGCCGCGCAGCACCAGCCGCGCATCGGCCTCGCTGGCCGAGGGCGCGATCACGATGTCGGCATAATGCGCGTACAGCGCCTTCCAGCCGGCGCGGTCGCCGCTCGTGGCGGCGTGCAGGATGCTCTCCACCCCGGCCATGCGTGTCTCGCGCTGGAAAACTTCCGACACTTCGGCGGCGGCGGGGGCGCGTTCGGTGTCGTACACCGCGGGGTGGTTGACCTCGACCCCGATCAGCCGCGCGCCATGCAGCTTGGCGAGGGCGATGGCGGCGGCCAGGCGCGCGGGCGCGTTGTCGCCGGCGCTGAGATAGACAAGGATGTCACGAAAGGAGCGGACATTTGCTGGCGGCATGGCGACCTCGTCCTGGATGCCTGGCCAGTATAGCAGCGTGGCGCGGGCGGCGCATTGAGCCATGTCAAGTTCACGGCGCATCCGCCGCTACCCCAGCAGCCCCTCCAGCACCTCCCGGTGGCGCGCCATCACCACATGCCGGCGCACTTTCTGCGTCGCCGTCAGCGTGCCCGTCTCGATGGTGAACGGCGGCACCAGGGCGTGGCGGCGGATGCGCTCGGTCACCGACAGGCGCTTGTTCACGTCCGCCACCGCCGCCGCCACCGACAGCTCGTCGTGCCCCTCCGCCGCCACCACCAGCGCCGACACGCCCGGCCGCCCCTCGCCGAACACCATCGCCTGCGCGATCGCCGGCTGCGCCGCCAGCATCCCCTCGATGCGCGCCGGCGCCACGTTCTCCCCGCCCGACAGCACGATGATGTCGCGCTTGCGGTCGGTGATGGTCAGAAACCCGTCGGCGTCCAGCACGCCGATGTCGCCGGTGTGCAGCCAGCCGTCGCGGATCGCCGCCGCCGTGTCGGCCGGCCGGCGCCAGTAGCCGTCCATCACCAGGTCGCCGCGCACGCAGATTTCTCCGTCGTCCGCCAGCCGCAGCGCCACCCCCGCCAGCGGCCGTCCCACCGTGCCGACCCGCGTCGCGCCCCGCGTGTTGGCCGAGATCACCGGCCCGGCCTCGGTCTGGCCGTAGCCCTGCAGCAGCTCGATGCCGAGGCCGAGGAAGAACCGCCACACCTCCGGCTCCAGCCGCGCCCCGCCGCTCATCGCCGCGCGCAGCCGCCCGCCGAACCGCGCGCGCACTTTCCGCCGCACCAGAAACTCCAGCAGCCGGTCGAGCACCGCGCTCGGCTTGCGTCAGCCGCTCGCCCTCGTGGCGCTTGCGGCCGAGCGTCGACGGCGCGGTGGAACAGTTTTTGGCGCACCGGCTTCTCGCGCGCGACATTGGCCAGGATGCGGGCGCGGATCACCTCCAGCACGCGCGGCACCATCGTCATGATGGTCGGCCGCACCGCCAGCATGTCGGCGGCCAGGTGCTCGACGCCGCGCGCGTACACCATCTCGCAGCCGATGCTGACCAGAAAAAACTGCCCGGCCGTGTGCTCGTAGGCGTGCGAGATCGGCAGGAACGACAGATAGACCTCGTCGCGCAGCCGCAACGGCCGCACCAGCTCGAAGGCGCCGCGGCAATTCGACAGGATGGCGCGGTGCGGCAGCATCACGCCGCGCGGCGGCCCGCCGGTGCCGGAGGTGTAGATGATGCAGGCGAGCGCGCCCTCGGGGATGTCGGCCGCCTCGCGCGCGATGTCGTCGAACGGGCCGGCGTCGCGCACCAGGCTTGCCCACGCCAGCGTCCGCACGCCGGGCAGGGCAAAATCCTCCAGCGCCACCATCAGGTCGAGCGTGCCCGCCGCCGCCACGCGCTCGGCGAGTGAAGCGGTCGAACAGATCGCGACGCTCGCACCGCTGTCGGCCAGCACGTGGGCGTGATCGGCGACGGTGTTGGTCACGTAGGTCGGCACCGGCACGGCGCGGATGGCGAGCAGGGCGGTCTCGGCGATCGGGTATTCCGGCCGGTTTTCCGAGACGATCAGCACCCGCTCGCCCGCCGCCACGCCCGCCGCGCGCAGCCCGCGCGCCGCGGCGCCGACCAGTTGGCCGAAGCGGCCCCAGCTCGTGCTCTGCCATGCGCCGTCGCGGAACGCGCGCAGCATCGGGCGGTCGGGCCATTGCCGCGCGCGGCCGAGCATCATCGCGGCCAGGTTCGGCCACTCCGGATAGGCTTCCTCCGCCACGCCCGCGTTCCCCCGCCCTTTGACGCCACTCCCTGCCAGCTTACATGAGGCAGACAGTGTCAGCACAGGATACCGTTCGCATGCCCGACGGACAGGCCCCGGCCGCACCGAACGAGGCCGATCCGGCCGCCGAGCTTCCCACCTGGAGCCTCGCCGACCTCTATCGCAGCCCCGACAGCCCCGATGTGCAGGCCGACCTCGCCCGCGCCGCCGCCGCGGCAAAAGCGTTCGCCGCCGCCCATGCCGGCAGGCTCGCCGACCTCTCCGGCGACGCGCTGGCCGAGGCGATCGCCGCCTATGAGCGCATCGAGGAGACGCTCGGCCGCGTCATGTCGTACGCGCAGCTGCTGTTCGCCGCCGACTCGACCGACCCGGCGATCGGGCGGTTCATGCAGTCGATGAACGAACGCGTCACCACGATCAGCAGCGACCTGATTTTCTTCACCCTCGAACTGAACCGCATCGACGACGCCGTGCTGGAACAGAAGTTTGCGTCCGCCGCGCTGGCGCGCGTGGCGGCCGTGGCTGCGCGACCTGCGCGTGTTCCGCCCGCACCAGCTCGACGACGCGCTGGAAAAGCTGCTGCACGAGAAGGAAGTCACCGGCGCCGTCGGCGTGGTCGCGCCTGTTCGACGAGACCGTCGCCGGCATGCGCGTGACAATCGGCGGCGAGGAGCTGACGGTCAGCGCCGCGCTCAACAAGCTGTCGGACCGCGACCGTGCCGTGCGCGAGGCCGCCGGGCGCGCGATCGGCAGCGCGTTCGGTGATCGCATCAAACTGTTCTCGCTGGTGACCAACACGCTCGCCAAGGACAAGGAGATCGTCGACACCTGGCGCCACTACCAGCGGCCGGAGAGCTATCGCAACCGCGCCAACATGGTCGAGGACGAGGTGGTCGATGCGCTGGTCGCCGCGGTGGTCGCCGACTATCCGCGGCTGGCGCACCGCTACTACCTGCTGAAGGCGAAGTGGCTCGGCCTGCCGAAGCTGCAGCACTGGGACCGCAACGCGCCGCTGCCGCAGGACGACGACCGCGAGATTTCCTGGACGGATGCGAAAGACCGTGTGCTGACCTCCTACGGGCAATTCAGCAACACACTTTCGGACATCGCCGGCCGGTTCTTCGAGCGGCACTGGATCGATGCGGCGCTGCGCCCCGGCAAGGCGGGCGGCGCGTTCTCGCATCCCGACGGTGCCCTCGGCGCATCCCTACGTGCTGATGAACTACCACGGCCGGACGCGCGACGTGATGACGCTGGCGCACGAACTCGGGCATGGCGTGCATCAGACGCTGGCCGCCGAGCAGGGCTATCTGCGCTCCGGCACGCCGCTGACGCTCGCCGAAACCGCCAGCGTGTTCGGCGAGATGCTGACGTTCCGCGCGCTGCTCGATGCCGAACGCGATCCGGCGCGGCGGCGCGTGATGCTGGCCGGAAAAGTCGAGGACATGCTGAACACGGTGGTGCGCCAGGTGGCGTTCTACCGCTTCGAGCAGAAGCTGCACGCCGAGCGGCGCGACGGCGAGCTGGTGCCCGACCGCATCGGCGAGCTGTGGATGGACGTGCAGACCGAAAGCCTCGGCCCGGCCTTCGAGTTCACCCCGGAATACCGCGTGTTCTGGTCCTACATCCCGCACTTCATCCACTCGCCGTTCTATGTCTATGCCTATGCGTTCGGCGACTGCCTGGTGAACGCGCTGTATGCGGTGTTCCAGTCCGGGCAGGCAGGATTCGAAAACGAAGTATCTGGACATGCTGCGCGCCGGCGGCACGAAGCGGCACAAGGAGCTGCTGGCGCCGTTCGGCCTCGACGCCTCCGATCCGGCGTTCTGGAAACGCGGGCTGGACGTGATCGCCGGCTTCATCGACGAACTGGAGACAGCCGGGTGACGCCGGACGCCGAGGACCACGCCTCGCTGCTCGGCGAGTTGCGCCGGTTCGCGCGCACCTCCGGCGCGGTCGGCGGCATCGCCGCGCGCGTCGCGGGCGCGCGCGTGTTCGGCATCCGCACCGACCGCAGCGCGCATGCCGAGGATCTGCGGGCGATCCTCGGCGGGCTGAAAGGCCCGCTGATGAAAGTCGCGCAATTCCTCTCCACCATTCCCGACGCGCTGCCGGAGGAATATGCGGCGGAACTGGCGCAGTTGCAGGCCAACGCGCCGGCGATGGGGGCGGCGTTCGTGCGGCGGCGCATGACCAGCGAACTCGGCCCGGACTGGCGCGCGCGCTTCGCGAGTTTCGACGAAACCGCGGCGGCGGCGGCGAGTCTCGGGCAGGTGCATCGCGCGACGCTGCCCGACGGCACGCGCGTCGCCTGCAAGCTGCAATACCCGGACATGGCGAGCACGGTGGAGGCCGATCTGCGCCAGCTGCGGCTGGCGATGGCGCTGTATCACCGCATCGACAACGCCATCCAGCAAGGCGACATCTACGAGGAGCTGGCGGAGCGGCTGCGCGAGGAACTCGACTACGTGCGCGAGGCGGCGCACCAGCGGCTTTACGGCATCTTGCTGCGCGACGAGCCGCACGTGCATGTGCCGGTGCCGTTCCCGGAGTTCTCCACCCGCCGGCTGCTGACGATGACCTGGCTCGACGGCCGGCCGCTGATGCGGCGGCTGGAGGAAGACCCGCCGCTGGAGGAGCGCAACCGCATCGCCGAGGCGCTGTTCCGCGCCTGGTACGTGCCGTTCTACCGCTACGGCGTGCTGCACGGCGACCCGCATCTCGGCAACTACCAGGTGCGGCCGGACGGCGGCCTCAACCTGCTCGATTTCGGCGTGGTCCGCGTGTTCGCGCCGAAATTCGTCGGCGGCGTGATCGAGCTGTTCGAGGCGGTGCGCGACGGCGACGACGAGCGCGCGCTGCATGCCTACCAGACCTGGGGTTTTGCCGATATCACCCGCGAAAAGCTGGCGGTGCTGAACGAGTGGGCGCGCTTCCTCTATGAGCCGCTGATGCAGGACCGCCCGCGCATGATCGAGGAAACCAACGACACCACCTATGGCCGCGCGGTCGCCGAGCGGGTGCATGCCGGGCTGAAGCGCACCGGCGGCGTCAAGCCGCCGCGCGAGTTCGTGCTGATGGACCGCGGCGCGATCGGGCTGGGCGGCGTGTTCCTGCGCCTGCGCGCGGAGCTGAACTGGCACCGGCTGTTCCAGGAGCTGGTGGCGGATTTCGATGCCGCGGCGCTCGGCGCACGTCAGACCGCAGCGCTCGCGCAGGCCGGCGTGCCGCGCTAGGGCGGCTGACTGGACTGATGCCCGCCTGCCACCCCTCCCCGGCCTTGGGCTGCTTTGCAGCCCAAGGCCGGGGAGGGGGTTGCCCAGCCCGGCGCGGGTCGTGTTAGTATCGCTGTCATGCCGCCCGCCGCGTCCCCCGCCCTGGCCGACCGTTTTGCCCATCTTGTCGAGGGGCTGCGCCGCGCCATCGCCGCCCGCGGCATGGGCCTGGGTCTCGCCGTGCCGCTGATGCTGCTGCTCTGGTCGCGGCTGCGCCGCACCGCGGAGCGGTTCGCCCGCCTCGCGGCAAAAGTCCATGCCGGCACGCTGCCGCCGCCGCGCCGCCGCCTGCGCTCTCCCCGCCCGGCCCGGCCCCAGCCGCTCCGGCTGCCGCGCGGCGTCGCCTGGCTGCTGCGCCGGCTGCCGCAGGCCGCCGTCCGCCGCCTCGCAGTTGCAGCACCTGCTCGCCGATCCGGCGATGGCCGACCTGCTCGCCGCCGCGCCCCAGGCCGGGCGGCTGCTCCGCCCGCTCTGCCAAATGCTGGGCATCCGCCCGCCGCCCCCCGCGCAGCGCCCTCCGCCGCCGGTCCGGCCGGCGGCCCCGTCCCGCCCCGCCTGCCGTCCCCGGCCGCCGCCGCGCGCGCGGCCCCGCATCCTCTCCCCGCCCGTCCCCGGCATCCCGCCCGTTCCCGCCTGACCGCGCGGCGCCCCCGCACGGCCAAAATGTTCCGGCATAAAAACATGCGTGCCGTCTGCGCCCCGCCTGTCTCGTCCGGCCCTTGTCAGCGCGGCGCGGCCGCCGCGGACAGGACCGCGCGATAGGCGGCAATGGCCGCCTGCCAGCCCATCAGCAGCGCGTCCGCGGTCAGTTCGTGACCGATCGACGCCTCGGCGACGTGCGGCATGGCAGCGAGCAGCGGCGGCAGATTGTGCAGGTTGAGGTCGTGGCCGATGTTCACCACCAGCCCCAGCCGCGCCGCCGCCTCCGCCGTCGCCGCACAGGCGTCGCGCAGCGCCGCCGGGCTGCCCGCCGCGGAACGCGGTCGGCATAGCAGCCGGTGTAGATCTCGATCCCGTCCGCGCCGGTCTCCGCCACGGCGGCGACCGCAGTCAGGGCTGGGATCGACGAACAGGATCACCCGGCTGCGATGCCCGTGCAGCCGATCGACGACCGCCCGCATCGCCGCGATCTCGGCCGCCCCCAGCCGCCAGCCTTCCTCCGAGGTCAGCACGCCGGGCGCGTCCGGCACCAGCGTCACCTGCTCGGGCGCCACGCCGGCCACCAGGTCGAGGAAGGCCGGGTCGGGGAAGCCCTCGATGTTGAACTCGAAGCCCGGCCGCCACGGCGCGATCAGCGCCGCCAGCGCGGGGATGTCGGCGCGGCGGATGTGCCGCTCGTCGGGACGCGGATGCACGGTGATGCCGTGCGCGCCGGCATCGTGGACCAGGCGCGCGAACGCCACCACGTCCGGCACGCCGGTGCGGCGCGCATTGCGCAGCAGCGCGATCTTGTTGAGGTTGACCGAGAGCAGCGCCATCGCCCTCACTCCCGCCGGAAGGTCAGCACCAGCACGTCGCGCCACGCCGGACGCGCCGGGTCGAGCGGGCGGATCGGCGTCACCCCGTGCCAGACCCGCGCATCGTCCACCAGCGCCGAATCGAGCGGCTCGGCGAGCATAAAACTGCCGAGCGGTGCGCCGGAGGTTCCGGCGATCGAGGTCTCGCCGCTGGCGACGTTCTCCCGCCGCACCAGCAGCACCAGCACCCAATCGACGCCATCGCGGTGCATGCCCTCGGGCGTCGGGCGGCCCTCGGTGTCCGCTCGGGCCTCGATGCGGAACTGGTGCATCTCGACATGCCAGATTATCGGGCGCGTCGCCGGCGGCGTCAGCGCGGTGAACAGCGCGTCGCAGGCGCCGATGATGGCGAGCGTCGCCGGATGCTCGCCGATCGCCTCGGTCACCGGGTCGAACCAGCGCGCGATGCCGCCGTTGAGCGGGTTGTAGTCGCGGCTCTGGTAATGCGGCTGATGCGGCTTGCGGCGGACCGTGCCGTCCGCCGTCGCGACCGCGAAGGTGGCAAAGCGGCGGCTGCGGTAGCGCCCGCCGTCGGCCATGTAGCGATCCAGGCCGAGATCGCCCCAGCTCGCCGCGAACCCCTGCCAGTCGGCCAGCGCGGCGGGGGGCAGCGCCGCGCGCATCTGCGGCGCCCGCACGAAGGCGAAGCCCTCGCCGGCCAGCGACGCGGCGGCCTCGGCCAACGGAACCGGATGCTGCGCCACCGCCTTTCTCCCTATCATGGTCGCGGACAGGGTATCGGGAGAACCCGCGGCGAGACAGCGAGGCAACGCGATGGCAGACCCGATCGGGATAACGATGGGCGACCCGGCCGGCATCGGGCCGGAGATTCTGGTGCGATTGTTCGCCGAAACCCCGCCGGCGCGGGCGGTCGCGATCGGCGATGCGGGCGTGCTGCGGCGCGCGCTCGGCATCGTCGGCGCGCAACTGGCGCTGCGCGAGGTCGCCACCCCCGCCGAGGCGCACTGCGCACCCGGCACCATCGACGTGCTTGCCGCCGGCGCGCTCGCCGCGCCGCCCGTGTTCGGCCGCGTCGATGCGGCGTCGGGCGCGTCGAGCTTCGCCTGCGTCGAGCGCGGCATCGCCGAGGCGCTGTCCGGGCGGCTTGCGGCGCTGGTGACGGCGCCGATCAGCAAGGCGGCCTGGGCGGCGGCCGGAAAACAATTCCCCGGCCACACCGAGCTGCTCGCCGCCCGCGCGGGCGTTTCCGAGTACGCGATGATGCTGGCCAACGACGAGCTGCGCGTGGTGCTGGTGAGCATCCATGTGCCGCTCGCCGAGGCGGTGCGGCTGGTGACGCCTGCGGCGGAGCTGCGCGCGATCCGGCTGGCCGACGCGGCGGCGCGGCGGTTCGGCATCGCCGCCCCGCGCGTCGCGGTCGCCGGCCTCAATCCGCACGCCGGCGAGGCGGGGCTGTTCGGCACCGAGGACCGCGACATCATCGCCCCCGCCGTCGCGGCGGCGCGGGCGGAGGGGATCGCGGCGAGCGGGCCGTTCCCGGGCGACACCGTGTTCGCCCGCGCACGGCAGGGCGAATTCGACGTCGTGGTGGCGCAGTATCACGACCAGGGGCTGATCCCGGTGAAGTATCTGGGGCTGGACCGGGGCGTGAACGTCACGCTCGGCCTGCCTTTCGTGCGCACCAGCCCCGACCACGGCACCGCCTTCGACATCGCCGGCAGCGGGCGGGCCAGTGCCGCGAGCCTGCGCGCGGCGGTGTGGATGGCCGAGACGATGGCGGGCGCGGCGCAGAGCCTGTCCTGAACCGCAGCGCAACTGTCGCCATGCCGGACGAGCAGGGCCGCGCAACCGCCCGCCCGGCGCCGCGTCTCGCTTGGCACACGCCTTGCGCGCAACCCGCCGCAGCCCCAGGACGCCCGATCGTGTCGCCTTCCCCCGAACGCGCCAACCGCGCGCCGCTCGACTGGCTGAATTTCCTGCTCGCCGACGTGGCGGGCGGCGTCGGGCCGTTCCTCGCCGTGTTCCTGACCAGCGCGCAGCACTGGGACGCCGGCGGCGCCGGCGCCGTGCTGACCATCGGCGGGCTGGCGACGGTGCTCGCCCGCGCGCCCGCCGGCGCGCTGACCGACACGCTGCGGGCCAAGCGGGCGCTGATCGCGCTGGCCGCCGTCGCGGTGGCGCTGGCCGTGGGGGTGATGGCGGTCTGGCCGCGCTTCTGGCCGGTCGCGCTCGCGCAGGCCGCGAACGGGGTGGCGGATGCGGTGTTCCCGGCCGCGGTCGCGGCGATCAGCCTCGGCATCGTCGGCCGCGCCCGCTTCACCGCCCGCGTCGGCCGCAACGAGGCGTTCAACCACGGCGGCAACGTGCTGACCGCGATCGCTGCCGGGCTGGCCGGCAGTTTTCTGCTCCAAGCGGGCGCCCTGTGGATCGCGGCCCTGCTCGCGCTCGCCGTGCTGGCCCCGCTCGCCGCCGTGCGCGCCGGCGACATCGACCAGGCCACCGCACGCGGCGCCGACGACGGCGACCGCGGCAGCGGCGAGCGCGACGGACTGCGCGTGCTGCTGCGCAATCCCGCGCTGCTCGCCTTCATCGCGGCGATCACGCTGTTTCATTTCGCCAACGCCGCCATGCTGCCGCTGGCCGGCGAGGAGCTGGCGCGGCACGATCCGCAGATCGCCTCGCTGTGCATGGCCGCCTGCATCATCGCCGCCCAGGCGGTGATGGTGCCGATGGCGCTGCTGGTCGGCCGCCGCGCCGACCGCTGGGGACGCAAAACCCTGTTCCTCGCCGGCTTCGCCGCCCTGCCGCTGCGCGGGGTGCTGTTCACGCTGGCGCACGCGCCGTGGGCGCTGGTCGCGGTGCAGTTGCTCGACGGCGTCGGCGCCGGCATTTTCGGCGCGCTGTTCCTGATCGTCATCGCCGACCTGACGGAAGGCACCGGCCGCTACAATCTCGCCCAGGGCATCGCCGCGACGAGCTGGGGACTGGGGGCGGCGCTGAGCAACTTCATTGCGGGGTCGATCGTGGACTGGCTCGGCTTCGATGCGGCGTTCCTGACCCTCGCGGCGTGCGCGGCCGGCGCGCTGCTGCTGTTCTGGCTGACCGTGCCGGAGACGCAGGGCTGGGCGCACCGGCACGGCAACGCCGCCGCCACCGTGTCCGCCGGCTGAGGCGCGATGCCGGGCGCGCCCAGCGCAACCGCGAGCGCCGGGGGCCGGGCGTTGCGCCGGATCGCCAGCTTCGCCGTGGTGTTTCTGGTGGTGGCGGCGGCGCTGGCCGCGGCGCTGGCGCCGCACCTGCTGCCCGACACGCTGGCCCGCCGCGATGCCGGCACGTTTGCCGCGGCCGTCGTGTTCGCCGGCAGCTACCTGGCACTGGCGCTGGGAAAAATCCCGTTCCTCGCCATCGACCGCGCCGGCGTCGCACTGGTCGGCGCCTGCCTGATGGTGGTCGCGGGCGCGCTGCCGCTCGCCGACGCCTACAAGGCGGTCGATCTGGACACGCTGACGCTGCTGCTCGGCATGATGATCGTGGTGGCGAATCTGCGGCTGTCCGGCTTCTTCGCCATCGCCACCGCCTGGGTGATGCGGCGCGCGCACCGGCCTTTGGTGCTGCTGGCCGCGGTGGTCGCGGTCGCCGGCGTGTTCTCGGCGTTCCTGGTGAACGACGCGATCTGCCTCGTGCTGTCGCCGCTGGTGCTCGACCTCACGCTGGCGCTGAAGCGGCGGCCGACGCCGTATCTGCTGGCGGTGGCGACCGCGTCCAATGTCGGCTCGACCGCCACCATCACCGGCAATCCGCAGAACATCATGATCGGCGGGTTTTCGCACATCCCCTATGCGCGCTTCGCCGCCTCGCTGGCGCCGGTGGCGCTGGTCGGGCTGCTGCTGACGGTGGCGCTGATCGCGCTGGTCCATCGCGGCGAGTTTTTCGGCAGCGAGACGCGGCTGCCGGCGGCGCTGCCGCGGGTGCGCGCCAACCGCTTCCTGGTCGTGCGCGCGCTGGCGGCGACGCTGGTGATGGTCGGGCTGTTCTTCGCCGGCGTCAATCCGGCCAAGGCGGCGATCATCATCGGCGGGCTGCTGCTGCTGACGCGCCGCGTGCGCAGCGAGCGCGTCTATGCCGACATCGACTGGTCGCTGCTGCTGATGTTCGCCGGCCTGTTCATCGTCGTCGCCGGCGCGCAGCACGCGCTGCTGACGCCGCAGATGGTCGCCGCGGTCGGGCGGCTGCATCTCGAGCGGGTGCCGGTGCTGAGCGCGGTCACCGCGGTGCTGTCCAACATCGTCAGCAACGTCCCCGCGGTGCTGGTGCTGCGGCCGTTCGTCGGCGCCCTGCACGATCCGGCGCAGGCCTGGCTCACGGTGGCGATGGCCTCGACGCTGGCCGGCAATTTCACCGTGCTCGGCTCGATCGCCAACCTGATCGTGGTGCAGCGCGCCGCAGCGCGCGGCGTGATGATTGGCTTTTGGGACTATTTCGCCGTCGGCGCACCGCTGACGCTGCTCACCATCGCGCTCGGCACGCTCTGGCTGATGCGTTGAGCCTCAGCCGTCACAGGGGCCCGCCTGCGCCGCATCGGCCGCTTGCAGGACAGGCTGGCGGCGCCGCTCGGCCGGCCAGGCAAAGCCGTTGTCGCGCGGCTCGGCGGCATCCTCCTCGGCCAGCACATCGTCATCGACATCGGGATAGCGCAGCCAGGCCGGATAGCCGGCGGGCGGCACGGGGCGGGGAAGGCGCATCATCATGAGACGTCCTTTCAACCGAGGCGAGCACACGACGGACCCTCTACGCGCGAAGTGGGTTGGACAGATGCACGCTCGCGGCGAATTATTGTTAAGATTGGTAAACATTGCGTGAAACGAATGGGGTCGCGCGCGCATCGCTGTCGCGCGGCGACGTTGCCAGGGCGGCGCGCACCGCCCTAGGCTCCGCGCCAGCGAGGGGGGCGGATGGCGGCGGCGGATCACATCATCGTCGGCAGCGGCATCAATGCGCTGGTGGCGGCAGCGTTGCTCGGACGCAAGGGGCATCGGGTGCTGCTGCTGGAGCGCAACGACCGCATCGGCGGCTGCGTGCGCACCGAAGCGATCACCGAGCCGGGCTTCATCCATGACGTGATGGCGACGACGTTCGTGCTGTTCATCACCTCGCCGGCCTATGCGGCGCTGGCGGAGGCGCTCGGCGCGCGCGGCGTGGCGTTCGCGCACAGCAAGGCGCCGACCGGCGTGCTGCTGCCGGACGGGCGCAGCGCGGTGCTGCGCATGGACCGCGCCGCCAACGTCGCTGCGTTCGAGGCGCTGGCCGCGGGCGACGGCGCCGCCTTCGCCCGCGAAATCGACGCGATGGGCGGCGATTTTCCACTGATCTTCGCATTGCTCGGCGGCAGGCTGTGGTCGCGCGCGACGGCAAAGCTGCTGGTGCGCGAGGCGTGGCGGCGCGGCCTGCGCAACCTCGGCGCGTTCTTCGGCGAATCGCTCGGCACCGCGCGCGCCTGGCTGGAGACCACGTTCGCCTCGGAGGAGATGCAGGCGCTGTTCGCGCCCTGGGTGCTGCACACCGGCCTGGGGCCGGAGAGCGCCTATTCCGGCCAGATGGCGCGCGTGATCGCCTTCGCGCTGGAGGCCGCCGGCGCGCCGATCGTGCAGGGCGGGGCCGGCAAGTTGCTCGCGGCGTTCGAGTCGCTGATCGCCGACCAGCGTGGCGAGATCCGCACCGGCGCCGATGTCGCGCGCATCCTGCGCGACGACGCCAGCGGTGCCGCGCGCGGCGTGCGGCTGGCAAGCGGCGAGGAGATTGCCGCGAAGCGCGGCGTGATCTGCTCGGTGACGCCGACACAGCTTTATGGGCGACTGCTGGACGGCGCTGCGCTGCCCGAGACGGTGGCCGAGGGCGTGCGGCGCTACCGCTACGGCAAGGGCAACATGCAGATCCACTACGCGCTCGCCGCGCCGCCGCGCTGGCGCACGCCGGGACTGGGCAGGTGGCGCTGCTGCATCTCACCCCCGGCCTCGACGGCGTTTCGCGCGCGGCCAACGAGGCGGAGCGCGGCATGCTGCCGGCGGTGCCGACGATCTGCGTCGGCCAGCCGACCGCGCTCGACCCGAGCCGCGCGCCGGCGGGACGCGCGATCCTGTGGCTGCAACTGCCGGAAGCGCCGCGCCGCATCAAGGGCGACGCGGCGGGCGAGTTGGCGACGCCGCCGGACGGCGCCTGGACCACGGCGCTGCGCGACCGCTACGCCGACCGCGTGGAGGCGATTCTTGCCCGCCACATCGATGGCTTTGCCGAGACGGTGCTGCGGCGCGTGGCCTATTCGCCGGCCGATTTGGAGGCGATGAACGTCAACCTGGTCGGCGGCGACCCGTATGGCGGGTATTGCGGGCTGGACCAGTTTTTTCTCTGGCGCCCGTTCAAAACTTCGGTGAACCACCGCACGCACGTGAAACGGCTGTGGCATATCGGCGCCTCCACGCATCCCGGGCCGGGGCTGGGCGCGGGATCGGGGTATCTGCTGGCGCAGGCGATCGGGTGATGCGGCAGACGGCGGACTGCGCTGCGCTTGTCCACCCTACGCCGGGATGCACCGCGGGTCAGAGAAAATTGTTCGGCCAGATCATCGTCCGCCACATATGCGCGGTCGGCGAGCCGTCGAAGCCGAGGCCGTCCTCCGGCTCGCGGAAATTCCGGCCGATGATGTCGGTGAAGATCTCCGGGTCGATCTCGACCGTCGGGTCGAACGCATAGAGGTCGTGCATCGTCACCAGCCGCGACGTCATGTACCAGCGGTGCTTGCGCGCGACCTCCGCATCGCGGCGGATGTAGTCGGGCGGCACGTAGTCGGTGCCGAAGAAGCGGTAATACGAGTCGGGATAGCGGTAGCCCACCGACTCGTCGGCGAAGTAGCGCAGCGGCTGGTGGTACTGCACTGCCCACGCCACCTCCTCGGAGACATACGGCGCGATCATCTGCGCGCCCCAGTAGCCGTGATCGGAGCGCAGCAGCGCGCCGTTGGAAATGTCGTGCAGCAGGCAGGCGATGACGACTTTTTCCTCCATGCCTTCATCCAGCGCCAGCTTCGCGCTCTGCAGCAGATGGCGGCAGGTGATGTCCTGGAAGCGCAGGCGGAAGAAATCCAGCAGCCGGGGCGCGCGCGGCAGGCGCGGCAGGGCGGGGTTGTCGCCCATCATCATCACCGCCCCCGGCCCCAGGCGGGCCAGCAGCGCCGCCTCGTCGTTCGGCTCGCCGGTGCCGAGCAGCGCCACCGGCTGGCGCAGGATCAGCCGTTCGCGGCCCTGCTGCGGAAACTCGGAGTTGAAATCCTGCGCGTCCACGGCGGCCTCCCTCGCATGTCTGCCGAAAATCCTAGCACAGGACGGCAGCGCGCCGTTACCGGTTGGCGCCCGGCACCCACAGCACGTCGGCCGCACCGTTGTCGTTGAGCCGCCGGCCGAGAACGAAAAGATGGTCCGACAGCCGGTTGAGGAAGCGCACCACCGCCGGGTTCACCGGCTCCGCCGCCGCCAGCGCCACCACCTGCCGCTCCGCCCGGCGCACCAGCGTGCGCGCCACATGCGCCTCGGCCGCCGCCGCCGTGCCGCCCGGCAAAATGAAGCTCGTCAGCGCCGGCAGCCGCGCGTTCATCGCCGCGATTTCTTCCTCCAGTCGCGCGCCCGGAGCGTCATTCAGCCGCAGCCGCGGCCGCGCCCCCGCCACCCCCGGCACGCAGAGATCGGCGCCCACGTCGAACAGATCGTTCTGGATGCGCGCCAGCATCGCGTCGGCCTCGGCGTCCTCGCGCACCAGCACGCGCAGCACGCCGATCGCCGCATTGGCCTCATCGACGCAGCCGAACGCTTCGACCCGCTGCGCGTGCTTGCTCACCCGCGCACCGTCGCCGAGCGAGGTTTCGCCGCCATCGCCGCCGCGCGTCACCACCCGGTCGATCCGCACCATCGCCTAAATCCTCCCTACAGCACCAGCACGCCATGGTGCTTCGCCTTGCCCTCCGGCTCGACATGGATGGTGATGACCAGGTCCGCCATCTCCGATTTCAGCGCGGCCTCGATGCGGTCGCAGATCGCGTGCGCCGCCGCCACCGTCATCGTGCCCGGCACCACCAGATGGAATTCCAGGAACGTCAGCCGCCCGGCATAGCGCATGCGCAGATCGTGCGCCTCGAGCGCGCCCTCGGCCGAGGCGCCGACCACGCGGCGGATGCGTGCCACCACGTCCTCGGCCGGGGCCGCGTCCATCAGCCCGCCGACCGAGCCGGCGATCACGCGCAGCCCGGCGACCAGCACATACACCGCCGTCGCCGCCGCCAGCGCCGGGTCGAGCACGCGGATGCCGGTCGCGAACACCAGGGCCACGCCGACCAGCACACCCGAAGAGGTGACCACGTCCGCCAGCAAGTGCTGCCCGTCGGCCGCCAACGCCGCCGAGCGAAAGGCCCGGCCGCGCCGCACCAGCATCCAGCCCCAGACCGCATTGATCGCCGTCGCCACCGCGTTCATGCCGAGCCCGGGCAGCGGCGCCTGCAACGGCACGGGATGGCGATACGTCGCCCAGGCATGGTCGAGGATCACCGCGGCGGCGAGCACGATCAGCGCGCCCTCGATCACGGCGGCGAAGAACTCGACCTTGTCGTGGCCATAGGGATGGTTGGCGTCGGGCGGGCGGGCGGCGAAGCGCAGGGCGGCGAACGCGATCGCCGCGGCGGCGACGTTCACCACCGTCTCGGCGGCGTCCGAGAACAGCGCGGCGCTGCCGGTGACGCGCCACGCCGCGCCCTTCAGCGCCAGCACCACGAGGCCGACCGCGATGCCGCCGGCGGCGATGCGCTGCGCGCCCTTCACCTTTGCAGCGCCGGCGCCAGCGCCGCCGCCGCGGCGACGCGCAGCGACGGCCAGACGCGCACCTCCAGCTTGCCGCGCACCGCGACCGACGGCTCCGGCGCCAGCCCCGCCTCGCGCAGCAGCCGCCGCATCTCGGCATCCGAGAATCCCGGCCAGCGATGCGCCAGCCGTTGCAGGCAGTCGGCGTTGTCGTGCGGCGCGAGGTCGATCACCACCAGCCGCCCGCCCGGCCGCAGCACCCGTGCCGCCTCGGCCAGCGCCGCCGCCGGCGCCTCGGCGTGATGCAGCACCATCTGCAGCACCACCGCGTCGAACGCCCCGTCCGCCAGCGGCAGCCGATACATGTCGGCGAGGCGCACCGTGCAGTGGGAAAACCCCGCCCGCGCCAGCCGCGCCCGTGCCAGCGCCAGCATCGCCCGGCTGGCATCCACGCCCAGCCCCGAGGCGATCCGCGGCGCCAGCAATTCGAGCAGCCGCCCGGTGCCGGTGCCGATGTCGAGCAGCCGCCCCAGCCCCGCCGGCGGCAGGTGCTCCAGCAGCGCCCGCTCCACGGCTTCGGCTTGCAGGCCGAGCGCGCGCATCTCGTCCCACTCCGCGCCGGCGCGGCGGAAGCTCTCGGTCGCCACGCGCGCCCGCTCGGCCAGCACGCGCGCCGCCTGCCGCGCGTCGTCGGCCAGCCCCGGATCATGCTCCGGCAGGTGCGCCAGCACCGCGCGCGCCAGGCTCGCCCCCTGGCTGCCCTCGGCCGGCAGGCCGTACCAGGCGTTCGCCCCCTCGCGCAGCCGCTCCAGCAGCCCCGCCTCGTTCAGCAGCCGCAGATGCCGCGACAGCCGCGGCTGCGACTGGCCGAGGATTTCGGTGAACTCCGAGACGCAGAACGGCCCGCGCGCGGCGAGTGCGAGGATGCGCAGCCGCGTCGGCTCGGCGATGGCGCGCAGGGCGGCAAGCAACTCCTCCATGTGCCGCCCAATCGCATAACGCCCGCTTTATGTCGATGCGCCCACGCGACTCAGTCCGGCACGTCCGCATCGCCCGCGCCGAGCGCGCGCTGCATGTGATCACGTCGAGCCAGCGGCCGAATTTCAGCCCCGCCGAGCGCAGCAGCCCGACGCGCACGAAGCCGAGGCTGGCATGCACGCCGACCGAGCCGACATTGTCGGAATCGCCGATCACCGCGACCATCTGGCGGATGCCCGCGGCCTCGGCGATCGCCAGCAGGCGCGCGACCAGCGCCTTGCCCACACCCTGGCCGCGCACGTCCTGGCGCACATAGACCGCGTCCTCGCAGCAGAAGCGATAGGCCGAGCGCGGCCGGAACTGCGCGTAATAGGCATAGCCCAGAACGCCGGTGGCATCCGCGGCCACCAGCCAGTGCCCGCCGCCGCTGCCGACCGCCTCCAGCCGCGCCGCCATGTCCTCGACGGTCGGCGGCACTTCCTCGAAGGTGCCGGTGCCGTGCAGCACGTGATGGGCGTAGATGCCCTGGAGCTCCGGCACGTCCGCCGCCGTCGCCGCGCGAATCTGCATCCCCCGTGCTCCCTCTATGCCAGATCGAGCAGCCTGGCCGCCGCGCGGGCGAGCGCCAGCAGCGCGCGGTCGCGGCCGAACCCCGCCACCAGCGACAACCCGACCGGCGCCTCGCCGTCCGGCACGCGCACCGTCGCCGCCGGCAGTGTCACCTCCGGCAGGCCCGCCAGCCCGGCCATCGCGGTCACGCCGACCGTCGCCTCGCGCACCCGTTCCAGCACTTCGCCCGGCGCGTCCACTTCGGGCGCCGGCGCCGGGCTGGTCGGATAGACCAGCACCGCGCCGCCGGCGAGCAGCGGGCGCAGCCGCGCCTGCAACGCCTGCCGCAGACCCCGCGCCGCCGCCGCCTGCGCCGCCGTCACCGCGCTCGCCGCGCGGAACCGCGCCGCCACGGCCGGGCTGAGCGCCGGCTTGGTCGCGGTGATCCAGGGACCGTGCGCCGTCCATGCCTCCTCGCCCTGGATCGCGCGATAGGCGGCGTAGAGCGCGGGAATGCCCTCCGGCACCAGTTCGATCGGCAGCGCCGGGCCGAACAGTCTTGCCAGCCGCGCCACCACCGGTTCCAGCGCCGCGGCGACCGCAGGTTCGGCGTTCGCCCACACCTCCGCCACGCGCAGCAGCGGCCCGGCGAGCCGCCCCGACTCGCCCGGCAGCAGGACTTCGCCGACCCGTTCCAGCAATTCCGCCTCGCGCGTGAACCAGCCCGGCGTGTCGAGGCCCGGCGCCAGCGGCAGCGTGCCGGCGAGCGAGATCGCGCCCTGCGTCGGGCGGAGGCCGTAGAGGCCGCAATAGCTCGCCGGGATGCGCACCGACCCGCCGGTGTCCGACCCGAGCGCCAGCGGCACGATCCCGGCGGCGACCGCGGCGACCGAGCCGCAGCTCGACCCGCCCGGCAGCCGCCGCCGCACGCGCGGGTTCAGCGGCGTGCCGTGGAACGGGTTTTCTCCGGTCAGTCCGAAGGCCAGTTCGACGGTCTTCGTCTTGCCGACGGCATTGGCGCCGGCGGCGAGCAGGGCGGCGACCACCGGGGCGGTGCCGGCGGCGGGGCCGTGCGTGCGCGCCCAGTCCGGGCTGCCGCCGGTGGTGACGACGCCGGCAACATCGAACAAATCCTTGATCGCGAACGTCACGCCGTCGAGCGGTCCACGCCCGGTCGGCGCAAGCACAGCACGCGGTCCGGGCACGAATGCGCCCACGTCGTCACTTTGCGGTTCCATCTCTCGCGCTCCCGTGATACCCAGCCGAGCCTGATGTGATCTTGGTCTCCTGGGAAGGGCAATTTACCGTTCCGGTGATCAGGCGTTTCCCGCATACCTTTCGGTGACGGGAATATGGTAGAGCTTGGCACGCCATCCGGTTTCGGCCGGCGGCAGCGGTGCGAAACATGCACCGAAAGTAGCGATCGCGTGGCTGATGCGCGGGGCGGCGGAGCGATCCGTCCGGCACCGCGTCCAGCCGACCTAGGAGGTTTGACACGGTGAGTTCGACGCAAGCGACGACCGAGGCCGCGCCGCAGCCCGCCAAGCCCGCCGCCAGCGGGCCGGACGACGCGCTGGAGGCGCGGCTGCTGGCGATCGAGGCGGCGGCCCGGTTCCACAACGTCGAACTCGACCGCGACGAGCTGCGCTACAAGCGCGGCGCCCAGCCGGAGCCGGCGGCGCTGGTCGCCTGGATCCGCGAGGGCGGGCTGTGGGCGAAAGCCGTGCGCATGCGCTTCGCGCAACTGCTCAAGA
This sequence comes from uncultured Pseudomonadota bacterium, assembly GCA_963786445.1. Lineage (GTDB taxonomy): Bacteria > Pseudomonadota > Alphaproteobacteria > Acetobacterales > Acetobacteraceae > JAFKFJ01. The sequence continues at coordinate 242,890 of CAWAZU010000025.1, read as the reverse complement.
TCGAGGTCGCCTCGCCGGTGATCCTGCTGCTGCGCGACGGCAGCGCCGCGATCCTCACCACCGCCGATCCGGCGCGCAACATCGTCTGGCTGAAGGACCCGCGCGCGCCGTCGGCCGATCCGCCGGTCGCGGTCGATGAACTGCGGCTGTCGCAGGTCTGGTCGGGCGAGACGCTGCTGGTCCGCGCCATCCGCGACATCACCGACGAGAACGCGCCGTTCAGCTTCCTCTGGGTGTGGGGCGTGGTGCGCCACGAGGGCAAGCTGCTGCGCGACATGTTCTTCGGCTCGTTCGCGCTGGCGCTGCTGACGCTGGTGCCGCCGCTGATCGTGATGACCACGCTCGACCGCGTGCTGACCTACCGCAGCACCTCGACGCTGGCGCTGATCGGCGTGTTCTTCCTGGTGGCGCTGCTGTACGAGACGCTGCTGAACTACACGCGGCGCAAGATCACCTACGTCGTCGGCGCCCGCGTCGATGCCAAGATCAGCCTGCACATCTTCAAGCGCATGCTGCGCCTGCCGCTCGACTTCTTCGAGAAGCAGCAGGCCGGCGAGATCACCTACAAGATCAACCAGGTCAACAAGATCCGCGACTTCCTCACCGGCAAGATGATGAGCACCATGCTCGACATGGTGGCGCTGGTGGTGCTGATCCCGGTGATCTTCGTGATGCAGCCGACGCTGGCCTGGATCACGCTGGTCGCGGCCGGGCTGATCGCGCTGATCATCATGATCTTCATGGGCCCGGTCAGCCGCTCCATCGGCCGCTGGATCCAGGCCGAGACGCAGAAGAGCAGCGTGCTGGTGGAGACGCTGCACGGCATCCGCACCGTCAAGGCGCTGGCGCTGGAGCCGCAGCAGCGCGACCTGTGGGACCGCCGCACCTCGACCTCGGTGCAGCTCAAGCTGGAAGCCTCCGACATGGCCAACTGGCCGCAGACGCTGGTCAATCCGCTGGAAGGCGTGATGGGCCGCGGCATCGTGCTGGTCGGCGCGCTGATCGCCATCACCTCGCCCGGCACCATCGAACCCGGCACGCTGATCGGCTTCATGATGATCAGCGGCCGCGTCGCCCAGCCGCTGATCGGGCTGGCCCGCCTGATGGACGATCTGCAGGAGGTGCGGCTCGCCGTCGGCTTCGTGCAGTCGGTCATCAACCAGAAGCCCGAATCGGCCAATCCGTCCGCCGGGCTGCGGCCGAAGATCGAGGGCGCGCTGAGCTTCAACACCGTCAACTACACCTATCCCGGCACGAAAACCCGCGCGCTCGACGGCGTGACCTTCGAGGTTCCGGTCGGCACCATGCTCGGCCTGGTCGGCAAGAGCGGCTCCGGCAAATCCACCATCGCGCGGCTGCTGCAGGGCATCACGCGCGAGTACGAAGGCTACCTGAAGATCGACGGCAACGACCTGCGCGAGGTCAACCTGGCGCATCTGCGGCGCAACCTCGGCGTGGTGCTGCAGGAAAACTTCCTGTTCCGCGGCACGGTGCGGGAAAACATCATCGCCGGCCGGCCGGGGCTGACGCTGACCGACGCGGTGCGCGCCGCCCGGCTGGCGGGGGCCGAGGAGTTCATCGAGCGCATGCCGAACGGCTACGAGACCTGGATCGAGGAAGGCTCGCCGAACCTGTCGGGCGGCCAGCGCCAGCGGCTGGCGATCGCGCGCGCGCTGATCCACGACCCGCGCCTGATGATCCTCGACGAGGCGACCAGCGCGCTCGACCCGGAGAGCGAGGCGCTGGTGAACGCCAACCTGACGCGCATCGGCAAGGGGCGGACGATGCTCATCGTGTCGCACCGCCTGACCTCGCTGACCGACTGCGACCAGACCCTGGTGCTGGACCAGGGCCGCGTGCTCGACATGGCGCCGCATCCGGTGCTGCTGGAGCGTTGCTCGGTGTACCGGCAGCTGTGGCTGCAGCAGAACCGGCATCTGGAATCGTCGCCGCCGCCGCGCGGCGGCGTCGCAGTGCTGGCGCAGGGAGACTGAGCCATGGCGAAGAACCTGATGCGCGTGCGGCCCGCCGGGAGCGCGGTGGCGCTGGCCGGCGGCGACGACCATGTGGCGAACCAGGCGGTGCTGGAATTCCAGTCGCCGACGCTGTCGCTGATCGCGCGGCCCGCGCCGCTTTCGGCGCGCATGACGACGTGGCTGCTGTCGAGCCTGGTCATCGCGACCTTCGTCATCTTCGGCATCGTCCCGGTCGATCGGCTGGTGACTGCGCCGGCGGTGATCCTGGCGCAGTCGCCGAACGTCATCGTGCAGCCGCTGGAAACCGCGATCGTGCGGAAAATCTTCGTCAAGGAGGGGCAGACGGTCAAGAAGGGCGAGTTGCTCGCCGAACTCGACCCGACCTTCGCGCGCAGCGACGACAAGGCGACCACCGCGCAGATGGAGAGCCTGCGCGCGCAGGTCACGCGGATGAAGGCCGAGCTGCACAACCTGCCCTACACCTCCGACGGCACGCAGTACGGTCAGCTGGAGGAGCTGGCGTATCTGCAGCACCACCAGCAGTTCGTCTTCACGCTGGAAGACTACAACCAGAAGATCGCCAGCCTGCAGGCCAAGGTGGACCAGGCCCAGGACGACGTGACCAGCCTGACCAAGCAGGTCAGCAAGCTGGCATCGGTCGAGGGCATCCGCAAGGAACTGGAGCGGATGCAGGTCGGCAGCAAGCTCAACACCTACCAGGCCGAGCTCGACCGTGAATTGGGCGCGCAGAAGCTGGCCGACGCGCAGCAGGCGCTGATCGGCGCGCGGCGCGACCTCGCCAGCATGGTTGCCGAGCGCGACAGCTGGCAGCACCAGTGGTATTCCGACCTGCAGGTGCAGGAGAGCCAGCAGGAGCGGCTGCTTTCCGACATGCAGGGGCAGTCCACCAAGAACGCGCTGCGCAGTGCGCTGGTCGATATGCGTGCGCCCGCCGACTCCATCGTGCTCAGCGTCTCGCGCGTGGCCCCCGGCGCGGTGCTGCAGTCCGGCACCCAGCTGATGACCACGGTGCCGGTCGATGCGCCGCTCGAAGTGGTCGGCATGATCGACGGCGGCGACTCCGGGTTCGTCAAGCCGGGCGATCCGGTGTCGATCAAGTTCGACACCCTGCCCTACTACCGCTACGGCTACGCGATGGGCCACGTCACCCATGTCAGCGCCGACAGCTTCACCGATCCCAACCAGGGCGACACCAACCCGACCTCGACGGCGCCGAACATCTCGCCCAACGCGCCGCAGAACAACGGCACCGCGCCGGTGTACTACTACCGTGCGTTCGTCGCGATCGACCAGATGAAGCTGCGCCATCCCCCCTCCAGCTTCAGCATCAAGCCGGGCATGCCGCTGCAGATCGACATAAAGGTCGGCCGGCGCACGGTGCTGCAATACATGTTCGACAAGTTCATCCCGTTCATGCAGGGCGGCGCGCATGAGCCGTCGTGAGCGGCGCGGGCCGGGCGGAGGCGTGAGGCCGTGGCGGGGTTGATCGGGCGGCTGGCGGGCCTGGGGTCCGCCAGCAGCGGACTGAAGCGGGCGCGCCAGCTGACCGAGGCGGGACGGCGCGCCGAGGCGTTCCCGCTGCTCGCCAAGGCCGCCCAGGCCGGCATCGCCGAGGCCGAGTATCTGGTCGGCCGCGCCTATCTGGAGGCGGCCGGGGTGCCGCCAAGCGCGGTCGAGGCCGCCCGCTGGCTCGAGAAGGCCGCCGAACGCGGCTATGTCGATGCGCAGTCGCTGCTCGGCGCGCTCTATCTGCACGGCGTCAGCGGCGTGGCCGCGGAGGCGGCGCCGATCGGCTCGGCGCTGTTCGCCGCTGCCGCGGCCGGCGGGGTGAAGCCGGATTTCGCGCGCGCCGCGCACTGGGCGCGCCGCGCCGCCGAGGGCGGCTCGGGCGACGGGCAGGCGCTGCTCGCCTACATCCTGACCTCCGGCCCGGACTCGCTGCGCGACCTGGCGGCGGCCGAGGAATGCTATCGCAAGTCGGCCGCCGCGAACTGCCCGCAGGGCCAGCTCGGCTACGGCATGGCGCTGATGCGGCGGGCGAAAACGCCGGAGGAGCAGGCCGACGGCGCCGCCCAGCTGGTGCGCGCCGCCGAGTCCGGCCTGCCGACGGCGCAATACCTGCTCGGCGTGGCCACGCTGTTCGGCCAGGGGGTGGCGAAGGACGAGGCGCGCGCGGCCGATCTGTTCCGCCAGGCGGCGCAGAAGGGCGTGCGCTCGGCGCAGGCGCGCTACGGCCTGGCGCTGCTGGAGGGCCGCGGCGTCGAGCGGGATTTGCAGGAGGCGGAATCCTGGCTGCGCCGCGCCGGGCTGGCCGGCGACCCGGAGGCGGCGGCGCTGGTCGGCGACCTCTATGCCCGCGGCGGCGAGCTGCCGCCCAACCACACCGAGGCCGCGGTCTGGTTCCGCCGCGCCGCCGAGGCCGGGCACAAGACCGCGGCGCGGGCGCTCGGCCTGCTCTGCCTCACCGGCGCCGGCGTGCCGCGCGACCCGACCGAGGCGGCGCGCTGGTTCCGCGTCTCGGCCGAGGCCGGCGACACCCAGGCGCGCCACGACCTCGCCGCGCTCGTGCTGCAGGGCAAGGCGGAGGCGGACGATGCCAAGCGCACCCGCGAGTGGTTCGAGCAGGCGGCGACCGCGGGCGACCTGGTGGCGGCCTACAATTACGGCATCTGCCTGGCCGAAGGCGTGGGCGTGGCGCGCGACGATGCGCAGGCGGCGCAATGGCTGCGCCGCGCCGCCGACGGCGTGGTGAACGCGCAGTACCTGGTACGGCCGCATGCTGACCGAGGGCCGCGGCGTCGAACCGAACGTCGCGGAAGGCCGCGCCTGGATCAAGCGCGCGGCGGATGCCGGCATGGTGGACGCGCAGGTGGCGCTGGCGGAGATGATGGTGAACGGCCGCGGCGGCGCGCGCGACCATGCGGCGGCGTTCGCGCTGTTCCAGAAGGCGGCGAATCACGGCCATGTCGGGGCGATGTTCGCGCTCGGCGCCATGTTCGGCGGCGGCCATGACGTGCCGTGGGACCGCCCGGCGGCGCAGACCTGGTTCCGCGCCGCCGCCGAGCGCGGCCACGCCCATGCGCAGATGATGCTCGGCCGCTACCTCGCGCGCGGCCTCGCCGGCAAGGTCGATCCCGCCGAGGCGCGGGTCTGGCTGGAGCGGGCGGCGGCGCAGGGGCTGGACGAGGCGCGCGGCGACCTCGCCGCCCTGCCCGCCCCCGCGCCGGCCGCGGCGGCCGAAGCGGCGCCGGCCGCCTCGGCGATGGCGCGCTGAACCGGCCGCGCACCCGCCAGGAGGTCGAGGGCGAACGCGCCCGCGCGGCGCTGCTGCGCGGCGAGGCCTTGCTCGCCGCCGGCGACCCGGCGGGGGCGCTGCAATGGCTGCGCCGCGCCCGCCGCATCGCGACCGCGGACGACACGGTGGCGCTGGCGCTGGCGCTGGCCCTGCTCGCGCTGGGCGACGCCGAGGCGGTGCCGCTGCTGTCCGCACTCGCCGAGCGGCACGACGTGCAGGAGGTGTGGCTCGGCCTCGCCGCCGCGCAGCGCCGCGCCGGGGCGTTCGCGGCGGCGGCGGCGGCGCTGGCGGCGGCGCTGTCGCGGCATGTGCTGGCGAATCCGGACCATGTGCGGGCGCTGGCGGCCGACCTCGCGCCGCGCGTCGGCGCCCCCGGCTGGTGCGGCCGGCGGCGCGACGGCACGCTGGTGCTGGAGGCCGGGGGGAGCCGCCCGCGCGTGGCCGCCGATGCGCAGCGGACCGCGGTGACGCTGGGCGGCGCGCATCTGCTCGGCAGCCCGCTGCTGACCGCGCTGCAGGCGCGGGTGGAGGGCATGGCGGCGGCGCGCGACGGCGTGCTGGAGGGCTGGGCCTGGCACCCCGCCGATGCCGGACGCGACCCGGTGCTGCGCATCGTCGATCGGCGCGGGCGGACGCTGCGGCGGATCGTGGCGACCGACCAGGACATGCCCACGCCGCGTCCGCTCGCCCGGCCGCGGCGGTTCGTGGTGGCCGGCATCGCGGAGCCGGTACGGGTGCTGGGCGCGGACGGGCGCGACCTCGCCGGCAGCCCGCTCGACCCCGGCCAGGAGGCGCGCGCGGCGGCGGCGGCGGCGCTTGCGGTGGCACGGGCGCTGCCGCTCGCGGGTCGCGCGCGGAAAGTGCCGTTCCTGCCGACGCCGGCGGCGCTGGCCGGGCCGCCCGCCCGCGTGCCGAAACAGCCGCGGCGGCGCGTCGCGGTGGTGGTGCCGGCGTATCGCGACGCGGCGATGACGCTGGCCTGCCTCGACGCGGTGTTCGCGACGGTGCCGGCCGGCACGCGCGTGATCGTGGTGGACGACGCGACGCCGGAGCCGGAGCTGGCCGCGGCCCTCGACGGGCTGGCGGCGTCCGCGCGGATCACGCTGTTGCGGCACCGGCGCAACCGCGGCTTTCCGCATGCCGCCAATGCCGGCCTGCGCGCGGCGGGGGCGCTGCCGGGCGGGCCGGACGTGGTGCTGCTCAACAGCGACACGCTGCCGGCGCCGGGCTGGCTCGATGCGCTGCGCCGCGTCGTCCACGCGAGCGCCGACATCGGCACCGCCGCGCCGCTGTCCAACGACGCCACCATCCTGACCTATCCCGATCCGCTGCGGCCGGCGCCGCCGCCCGACGATTTTCCACTGTTCGGCGGCGCTGGCGCAGTCGGCGCTTGGCGATACCGCAGTCGATATCCCGACCGCGGTCGGGTTCTGCATGTATATCCGCCGCGAATGCCTCGCCGCGACCGGCCTGCTGCGCACCGACGTCTTTGCCCAGGGCTACGGCGAAGAAAACGATTTCTCCGTCCGCGCGCGGCATCTCGGCTGGCGGCACGTAGCGGTGCCGGGGGCGTTCGTGGCGCATCGCGGCGGCCGGTCGTTCGGCGATGCGCGGGCGGCGCTGCTGCGGCGCAACCTCGACGTGCTGGAGCGGCTGCACCCCGGCTATGCCGCGCTGATCGCCGCGTGGCAGGCGCGCGATCCGCTGCTGCCCGCCCGCCGCGCGCTGGATGCGGCGCGCTGGGCGGCCATCGCGGACCGGCGCCAGGCCGTGCTGCTGGTCACCCACGACCACCAGGGCGGCGTCGAGCGCGCCGTGCGGGAACGCTGCACTTCGCTCGCCGAGGCGGGGAAGCGGCCGATCGTGCTGCGCCCCGTGGTGGACCTCTCCGGCGGCGAGGCGGCGGCCGAGCGGCGCTACCTCCCCGGCGTCTGCGCGGTCGGTGACGGGGCCGACGGGACATTTCCGAATTTGCGTTTCATTATTCCCGCGGAGCTGGCGGAACTGGCCGACCTGCTGCGTCCGGCGCGGCCGGCGGGGATGGAGTTGCACCACCGGCTCGGCCACCACGAAGCGATCCTCGACCTCGCCCGCCTGCTCGGCATTCCGTACGAAATCCGCGTCCACGACTACGCGCTGTTCTGTCCGCGGATCAACCTCGTCGGCGCCGACGGGCGCTATTGCGGCGAGCCGGACGTTTCGGTGTGCGTCGGCTGCGTCGCCGATGCCGGCAGCGAACTGGAGGAAGCGATCGGGCCCGCCGCGTTGCGCGCCCGCTCCGCCGCCGAGCTCGCCGGCGCCGCGCGCGTGGTGGTGCCGAGCGGCGATGCGGCGGCGCGGCTGGCGCGGCATTTTCCCGGCACCCGCCCGATCGTCGCGCCGCACGAGCACGACGCGGACCTGCCGCAGCTGCGCCCCTGGCCTAAAGCGCCGCCGCGGCGCATCGCCGTGCTCGGCGCGATCGGCGTGCATAAAGGTTTCGACGTGCTGCTCGCCTGCGCCCGCGACGCGGCGCGCCGCGCGCTGCCGCTCGAATTCACCGTCATCGGCCACACCCACGACGACGCGCGCGCCGAGGCGACGGGGCGCATCTTCGTCACCGGCCCGTATCGGGAGGCCGACCTGCCGGCGCTGATCGCAGAGGCCGCGCCGCATTTCGCCTTCCTGCCGTCGATCTGGCCGGAGACCTGGTGCTACGCGCTGGGCGCGGCGTGGCGGGCCGGGCTGGCGGCCGTGGCCTTCGACCTCGGCGCCCAGGCCGAGCGCATCCGCGCCACCGGCCGCGGCTGGCTGCTGCCGCTCGGCCTGTCGCCAGCGGCGATCAACAATGCACTTCTTGCCTTGCAGTTGGTTGCGGGCGATGAATGTGCCCGCATCACCATCGGTCGGTGAAACCGTTTCGGCTGCCCCATAGAGCGAGATCCTGAATGCCAGTCGCGAAACAGGCGCCCGCCGACAAGGCGCAAGCGCAGAAGATGATTGCCGAGCTGAAGGTCAGCGGCCACCTGATGACGCTGGACACCGGCCTGTTCTGCATCGTGCAGACGCCGTCCCGCGCGCTGGACGTGGCGACCGGGCTGCCCGGCGTGCGCATCTCCATGCCGCCCGGTCCACATGGGACGGCAGGAATCGGTTTCGATCAGCACGTTCCGCCCGGACGGCTGGCTGCTCGGCGGCGGCGACGCGGCGCTGGTGCGCGTGCTCAACGGGCCGGCGCAGATCCTGGTCACCATCTACCAGTCCGCCGACGCCAAGGAGGGCGCGCCCAATCTGCAGGTGCTGCGGCTGCTGGAGCCGATGCCGGGCGCCGTCGCCGCCCGTGGCCACGAGGCGGCGGCGCAGGCCGCGCCGCGCGGCACGCCGAAAGTGATGGAGATGGTGGCGCATATCCAGGAACGCGGCGACGTGGGCGCGATGCTCGGCGAATGGCTGGGCGAGCGCGGCAGCAAGAAGTGGATCGAAGGTTTCGGCATCTCGCCGGTGCACGAGATCACCGCGGCCGAGCTCGAATACCAGGCGGTGCTCGGCCGCGGCTGGCTCTCGCCCTGGGTCGAGGGCGGGCAGTTCTGCGGCAGCCGCGGCATGGCGCTGCCGATCCTCGGCCTGCGGGTGCGGCTGCGCGGCAAGGCCGCCGAGACGCACGAGGCGTTCTGCTCGGCGTCGTTCTGCGACGGCACCGAGGTCGGGCCGGTCGCCGCCGGCGAGCCGTGCGAGGCCGAAAGCCTGGCGCCGATCGAGGCGTTCCAGGTGGTCGTCCGCCGCAAGGGCGAGGCCGGCGCGGCGACGGAGGAAGGCGGCAAGCCAGCCGGGCGCAAGGCCGGGGCGAAGAAGCCCGCCGCCGCGCCGAAACGGCGCTGACCACGTCCGGCCGCATTCCGCCGCCCCGGAGCCTGCTGCTCCGGGGCCTCGCGTCCCTGCGCTGACGAGTTTCGCGTGCGATACCTTTTCGTCCACCAGAATTTCCCCGGCCAGTACCTGCACCTGCTGCGCCACCTCGCCACCGACAAGGCGAACGAGCTGGTGTTCATCTCCGAGGCCAACCCGAACGCCATCGAGGGCGTGCGGCGCGTGCTCTATCAGACGCCCAAGCCCGACCAGGAGCAGGTGCATCCGGCGGCGCGCGACTTCGACCTCGCCGCGCGACGGGCGGAAATCGTCGCCGGCATGGCGCGCAACCTCAAGCGGCTCGGCTTCACCCCCGACATCGTCATCGGCCATCACGGCTGGGGCGAGCTGCTCGACCTGCGCGACGTGTTCCCGGCGGCGCCGGTGCTGGGATATTTCGAGTTCTACTACGCGACCGACGGGCAGGACGTGGACTACGACACCGAATTCCCGATCACGTCCGACCGCTTCCCGCGCATCCGCGCGATGAACGTGGTGAACCATCTGGCGCTGACCATGGACCAGCACGGCCAGACGCCGACCGAGTGGCAGCTGACGCGCTATCCGGACTGGGCGCAGCGCCGCATCCGCGTCATCCGCGAGGGCGCGCGGCTGGAGCTGTGCAAGCCTCAACCGGAGCTGCACCGTCAGGAGTTCGCGATCGGCGCGTTCCGCGTGGCGCCGCACGAGAAGCTGGTGAGCTACGTCGCGCGCAACCTGGAGCCGTATCGCGGCTTTCACACCATGATGCGCGCGCTGCCCGAGCTGATGGCGGCGCGGCCGGACCTGAAAGTCGTGATGGTCGGCGGCGACGAGGTCAGCTACGGCGCACGGCTGGCCGAGGGCACTTGGCGCGAGCTGATGCAGAAGGAGCTGGCCGGGAAATACGATGCGAACCGGCTGCTGCTGCCGGGGCAGGTTCCCTACGACACGTATCTGAAGCTGCTGCAACGGTCGGACACGCATGTGTATCTGACCTATCCGTTCGTCGCGTCGTGGTCGCTGCGCGAGGCGATGGCCTGCGGCTGCGCGATCGTGGCCTCGGACGTGGAATCGGTCGCGGAGTTCATCAGCCACGGGCGCAACGGGCTGCTGGTGCCGGGGCTGGACCCGAAAACCCTCGCGCGCACGGTGCTGGAGCTGCTGGAGAACGGCAAGCTCAACCGCCGGCTGCGCAAGGCCGCGCGCCAGTTCGCGGAGCGGCACCTGGACATGACGGATTATCTGGCGGCGATGCAGGCAACGATCGGGGAGATCACCGGGGGCGGGTAGGCAGGGGCTTGCCGAGCGAAACACGGGGCGCGTGCGTCACAAGCCCTAACCCCCTCCCGCAAGGGGAGGGGAGCCGGGAGGGGTGGCGCCGCGTTGCGTTGCGCAATTCCCCCGCGTGTGCCAGCGTCCGCGGCAGAGCCGGGTTCGCCGGCCGGCTGGAGGACACGAACCATGAGCCACGCGATCTCGCGCCGTACCGCGCTGACGGCCGCCGCCGCGACGGCGGCGCTGCCGCTCGTTCACATCCGCTCTGCCGGCGCCGCCGGCAGCATCAAGATCGGCCTGTGGGACCACTGGGTCCCGGCCGGCAATGCCGCCATGAAGAAGCTGATCGACGGCTGGGCGGCCAAGAATAAAGTTGCTGTCACGATCGACTTCATCACCACCGTCGGCAACAAGCTGCAGCTGACCTATGCCGCCGAATTGCAGGCGCGCACCGGCCACGACGCGCTCGCGTTCCTGCCCTGGGACATCCGCAACTACCAGCAGGCGCTGCTGCCGGTGGACGACGTGGTCGAGCCGCTGCTCAAGCAATACGGCAAGATCAACCCGGTCAACGAGTATCTCTCGAAGATCAAGGGCCATTGGATGGCAGTGCCGACCAGTTCCGGCACGCAGTACAAGCCCGCCTGCGCCCGGATCAGCGCATTCGCCAAAGCCGGGGTGGACGTGCGGGCACTGTATCCGGCGCGACCGGAACACACCGCGCTGTCCGACACCTGGACGTGGGACAAACTGCTGGAGCTGGCGCCGGTGGCGCAGCAGGCGGGGCTGCCGTTCGCGCTCGGCCTCGGCCAGACCACCGACTCGGTCGATTTCGTCGGTGCGCTGTTCCACAGTTTCGGCGCCGAGCTGGTCAACGCCAAAGGCGACATCACCGTCGATTCCGATCCGGTGCACGCGGCGCTCGAATACATGGCCAAGTTGGCGCCGCATCTGCCGCCGGCCGTCTACAGCTACGACGACGCCTCCAACAACCGCGCGCTGATCTCCGGCAAGAGCGCGCTGATCTTCAACCCACCCTCGGCCTGGGCGGTCGCGGTGCGCGACAACCGCGCGGTCGGCGAGGATTGCTGGACCTTCCCCAACCCGACCGGGCCGAAGGGCCGCCATGTGCCCTATCTGCCGTTCTTCTGGGGCGTCTGGTCGTTCTCGAAGAACCAAACTGCGGTCAAGGAACTCCTCGCCTGGCTGTGCCAGCGCGAGCAGGTCGAGGCGCTGTGCAGCGCCGTTGACGGCTACGACATCCCGCCCTTCCTCAGCATGGCGGACTTCGACGTGTGGGCCAAGGTCGAGCCGCCGCCGGGCACGGTGTACAACTATCCGATCCGTCCCTGGCACAACGCCAGCCCGTCGATCGCCGGCGCGCCGGCGCCGCCGGAAATTGCCGTGCAAATCTACAACCGCGCCACCATGACGACGATGATCGCAAAGATGACGCAGGGCGGCCAGTCGATGAAGGACGTGATCGCCTGGGCCAAGGACGAGCTGGAGGGTTTCATGCGCTGATGCGACGCTGGCTGCATCGCCGCTCGACCGTCGCATTCCTGATGTGCCTGCCGCTGATCGTGCTGATCGGCGCGCTGGTGGTCTATCCCGCGCTCTACGCGATCTGGCTCGCCATGCTGAACAAGCACATGACGCGCTTCGTGGGCCTGAGCAATTTTGCCTTCCTGCTCCGCCGCAGCACGTTTCATCTGGTGATTTTCCAGAGCTGCCTGTTCGCGATTTCCGCCGTCATCGCCAAGGCATTGCTCGGCTTCCTGCTGGCGCACCTGATGCACACGATCCCGAGCCGTCGGCAGCGCGTCTGGCGCGGGCTGCTGCTGATCCCGTGGGTGGTGCCGCTCGCGCTCTCCACGCTCGGCTGGTGGTGGCTGTTCGACCCGTCCTATTCCGCGTTCAACTGGATTCTGGTGCGGCTCGGCCTGTCCCCGGTACCGTGGCTGGGGGCCACCGGCTGGGCGCGGTTCGCCATGATCCTGGTGAACACGTGGTACGGCACGCCGTTCTTCATGATCATGTATCTCGCCGCGCTGAAATCGGTGCCGGAGCAGCTGTTCGAGGCCGCCGCGATCGACGGCGCCGGCGCCTGGGGCCGGCTGCGCTACGTGACGCTGCCGATGATGCGCAACATCATCAGCATCACCGTGCTGTTCAGCCTGATCGTCACGTTCGCCGACTTCACCATCGTGCGCATCCTCACCGCCGGCGGGCCGCGCGACACCACGCATATTTTTGCGACGTACGCCTTCGAGGTCGGCATCGCGTCCGGCGACATACCGCTCGGCGCCGCGGCCAGCCTGTTCATGCTGCCGATCCTGGCCGTCGCCAGCTTCTTCATCCTGCGCGGCGTGGCGCGGCGGGACCGCGAAATGGCCGCGGCATGAGTGTCGCCGCCGCCGCACCGCGCGCGCTTGCCGCGCGACGCCGCGCACCGAGCATGGTGCGCCGCCGCCGCTGGGCGCTGCGCGGCGCCTATGCGGCGCTCAGTGTGTTCGTCATCATGTTCCTGGTGCCGCCGTTCTACATGCTGGTCACCAGCCTGAAGACCTCGGCGGAAATCTCCGAGCAGCGCACCAGCCCGTGGCTGGTCGCGCACCCCACGCTCGCCAACTTCGCAGCCCTCATCAACGACACCGATTTCCGAATGTTCTTTCTTAATTCGATCAAGGTGACGGTCTGCGTCGTCGTCATCTCGATGGTGATCTCCGTGCTCGGGGCGTTCGCGCTGGCGCGGATGCGCTTCTTCGGCAGTTCAGCGCTGGCGACAGGGATTTTCCTGACCTACCTGATCCCGGATTCGCTGCTGTTCATCCCGTTCTTCCGGATCATCGGCAAGCTCGGGCTGATCAACAACGCCTGGGCGCTGGTGCTGATCTATCCGACGCTGGCGGTGCCGTTCTGCACCTGGATCATGATCGGCTACTTCGCCTCGATCCCGAAGGAACTCGACGAGGCGGCGCTGATCGACGGCGCGAGCTGGATGCAGATCCTGCTGCGCGTGTTCGTCCCGGTCGCCATGCCGGGCATCATCGCCGCCACCATCTTCGCCTTCACGGTGAGCTGGGGGCAGTTCATCTATCCGCTGGCCTACCTCTACAGCTCCGACCAGATGGTGCTGACCGTCGGCATCATCAGCGACCTGATCCGCGGCGACACGTTCGCCTGGGGCAAGATCATGGCCGGCTCGCTGATGGCGGCGGCGCCGCCGGTGGTGATCTACGCCTTCCTGATGGACTACTACATCGCCGGGCTGACCGCCGGCGCCACCAAAGGCTGAGGCGCGGTCAGGAACCGGGCGGCTTCTGGCCGGCGGCGACGGCTCTTGCCACCTGCGCCACATATTCGTCCGGCAGCGCCCGGCCGAGCACGGTTTGCGACCGCTCCCGCTGCCCGTCGAGCGCGTAGAGCAGCGCCAGCGTGGCGCGCGCCCGCGCCGGCAGCGCCGCGCCGTCGGCGAGCGGCTCCAGCGCCGCGATGGCGTCGCGCACGCGGCCCTGCAGCAGCAGCGACAAGGCGAGGTCGTTGGTGATCGCCGGATCGTCCGGCGCCGCGCGCAGCGCCTGCCGGTACAGCGCCTGCGCCGCTGCGTGCTGCGCCTGCAAATCCAGCGCCACGCCCTTGTCGGCCAGCGTCGCCGGGTCCCCCGGCGCTGTCGCCAGCGCGCCGTCGAGCGCGGTCAACGCCTCGGCGGCGCGGCCCTCGCCGATGTCGAGGGCGGCGCGGGCGCGGATCGCGTCCGGGTCGGCGGGATCGGCCTTCAGCCGCGCCGCCAGCACGCGCCGCGCCTCGGCGACACGGCCGACGCGGGCCAGCGCCGCGGCGGCACGCAGCTGCACCACCTTGTCGTGCGGCGCGGCGGCGGCGGCGGCGGCATACAGCGAGGCGGCCAGCTCGTCGTCGCCGGACGCGGCGGCGGCATCGGCCACCTTGAGCCGCGTGTCGGCCGTCAGCGTCGGCCTGGCCGCGGGCGCGGCACAGGCGGCGACCAGCAAAGCCAGCAGCAGGCAAAGCGTCCGCGTCATTTTGCGACGGCCCCCAGCGTGTCCATGACATGCAGCATCGGCGACCCCATCAGCGCGATGAACAGCGCCGGCAGGATGAAGAAGATCAGCGGGAACACCAGCATCCCCGGCAGCCGCACGGCCTTCGCCTCCAGCCGCGTCAGCCGCTCGCGCCGCAGCTCGCCGGCGACCGCGCGCAGCGCCTGGCCGAGCGGGGTGCCGTATTGCAGCGCCTGCGCGATGATCGCCGCCATGCGCCGCAACCCCTCCACGCCCGAGCGTTCGCCGAAATTGGCAAACGCCTGGCGCCGGTCCGGCAGCACGCGCAGTTCGTCCACCAGCGTCGCCAGCGCCGTCGCCATCGCGCGGTTGGAGGAGCGCATCTCCTTCGCCACCTGGTCGAGCCCGGCCTCCAGCCCCATCCCGGCCTCGGTGCAGACCACCAGCAGGTCGAGCGCGTCGGAGGCGCCGCGGCGCAGGTCGCGCGTGTAGGGGCCGCGCAGCAGCCGCAGCGCCCATTCCGGCACCAGCACCGCGGCGGGCAGCGAAGCGGCGGCCAGCAGCAGGAACTGCAGCAGCGACACGCCGGCCAGCAGCGCGTAGCCGATGGCAACCGTCGGCACCAGCACCATCACCGCCGCCTTGGCGCCCAGCACCAGCGGCAGCATGCGGGCCGGATTGAGGCCGCTGGCGCCGAGCACCGCGGCGAGTGCGGCCAGGTCCTGCTCGGAATAGAGCCGCGTGCGCTCGCGGATCGCCGACCCGAGCGCCTGCAGCGCCGCCGCCAGCGCCGGCAGCAGGCTGCGGCGGACGGCGCCGCGTTCGTCGCCGATGACGGCGGCGATGCGCGCCTCCAGATCGCGGGTGCCCGCCTCCTGCAGCAGCAGCACCGCCGCCAGCGCCACCAGCAGCACCAGCGCGCCGAGCAGCGCCGTGAGCGGCGAGATGCGGTCGAGCTGGGGCATCAGTCGCGGGTCGCCGAGGCGATGAACCAGCGCATGGTGAGCTGGCCCAGCACCAGCAGGGCCAGCCCGATCAGCACCATGTGGCGCCCGCGCGGGTCGTGGATCAGCGGCTCCAGATAATTGCTCTGCGTCATGGCCATCAGCGCGCCACCGAGGAACGGCAGCACCGAGAGCACGCTCGCCGACAGCTTCGCCTCGGCGGCGAGTGCGGAGGCGCGGCCGGCGAGCGCGATGCGCTGGCGGATGGTCTCGGCGAGCAGATGGATGGTCTCCGACAGCCGCCCGCCGCTGCGCGACTGCACGCCCAGCGTGACCGCGAAAATCGCGTATTCGGCGACGCCGGTGCGCCGGTGCAGCGCCATCAGCGCGGTCTCCGCCGGCGTGCCCAGCGCCATTTCGCGCACCACGCGGCCGAACTCCTCGCGGGTCGGCAGCGGCAGCTCGCGGGCGGCGGCGTTGAACGCCTCGGCGACCGGCAGGCCGGCGCGCACCGAACTCGCCAGCAGCTCGATCATGTCGGGCATCTGGCGGCGCAGCAGCCCGGCGTAGCGCTCCCGTTCCCACTTGAACAGGCCGCGCACCAGAACCAGCCCGGCGGCGACGGCGAGGCCGAGCGCCAGCGGGGCGGCGACGAACAGCTGCGCCAGCCAGCCGGCAATGACGCCGCCGACCATGCCGCAGGCCGCGACCATGCCGACCGGCATGACATGCGCGGCGGGGACGTCGATCGGCACTTGCAGCAGCGCGCGCAGCGCGTCGCGGATCGGCGCCCGCCGCCGCCGTGCCACGCGGATGCTCGGCCGCGCCTCGGCCGCCGCCGCGGCCGCGCCCGGCCCGACGGCGACGATGCGCCGCTCCAGCCGCTGCGCGCGCGTGTCCAGCAACAGCA
Source organism: uncultured Pseudomonadota bacterium (assembly GCA_963786445.1). GTDB lineage: Bacteria > Pseudomonadota > Alphaproteobacteria > Acetobacterales > Acetobacteraceae > JAFKFJ01. Next base: position 226,580 of record CAWAZU010000025.1, on the reverse strand, counting down.
CGACGGCGGCGGCGAACAGGACGCCGATCAGCGCCGCCGCCGGCAGCAGCAGCGGGAGCGTCATCACATCTCCTGCAGCGCCGCGGCCCAGGCGCGTTCCAGGCCGTAATACTCCAGCCGCCCCTGGAACGACGGCCGCACCGGCGAGCAGACGTAGTGGCCGTGCAGCCGGCCCTGGCTGTCCTCGCGCTCGAACTCGAAGCGCGCGATGTCGTTCATCGTGACCACGTCGCTCCTCCAGCCCGCAGACCTCGGCGAGCTGGGTGACGCGCCGTCCGCCGTCGCGCATGCGCTGCACCTGCATGATCAGGTCCAGCGCGCCGACGATCTGCGTGCGGATCGCGCGCGACGGCAGGTTGAATGCCCATCATGCACCATGTTCTCGATGCGCGTCAGCGCGTCGCGCGCGGTGTTGGCGTGGATGGTCGAGATCGAGCCGTCATGGCCGGTGTTCATCGCCTGCAGCATGTCGAACGCCTCGGCGCCGCGCACCTCGCCGATGATGATGCGGTCGGGGCGCATGCGCAGCGCGTTGCGCACCAGGTCGCGCTGCGTCACCTGCCCCTGGCCTTCCAGGTTCGCCGGCCGCGTCTCCAGCCGGACCACGTGCGGCTGCTGCAATTGCAGTTCGGCCGCGTCCTCGATGGTGATGATGCGCTCGTCGTGGTCGATCAGGTGGCTGAGCGCGTTGAGCAGCGTGGTCTTGCCCGAGCCGGTGCCGCCGGAGATGAGCGATGTTGAGCCGGCAGCGCGCGGCGATGCCGAGCAGCCGCGCGACGCCCGGCGCTCATCGTGCCGTTGCAGCACCAGGCCGTCGAGATCGAGCGCGGCGGCGGGAGAATTTGCGGATCGAGATGCACGGGCTGTCGAGCGCCAGCGGCGGGAAGACGACGTTGACGCGGCTGCCGTCGGGCAGCCGCGCATCGACCATCGGGCTCGATTCGTCGATGCGCCGGCCGATGCGTGCCGCGATCTTCTGCGCGATGCCGGCGATGTGCTCGGCGTCGCGGAAGCGGATGTCGGCGCGCTCGCAGCTTGCCGCGCCGCTCGACGTAACACGCTGTTCGGGCCGTTGACCATGATGTCGGTGACGCTGTCGTCGGCGCAGCAGCGCCTCCAGCGGGCCGAAGCCGGTCATGTCGTTGGCCAGCTCCTCGGCCAGCCGCACCTGCTCGCGCGCCGAGAGCTCCAGCCGCTCCTCGTTGGCGATCTCGTGGATGATGCCTTCGACCTGCCGCCGCAGCTCGTGGCGCTGCAGATCGGCGGCGAGCACCGGGTCGATCTGCTTGAGCACCCGCAGGCGCAGCGCGCGCAGCTTCGGCTCCGACGCATCCGGCGCCGGCGCCGCCGCCTCCGGCGCCGCCGGTGCGGGCGGCAGGCTCTGCGCCTCGGCGGCGAGCAGCTGCAGGTCGCGGCGGCCGAACACCTTCATGGCCGGAATGTCCGCGCGAACCAGGAGCGGTCGGCGGCGGTCTGCGTGCCGGCGATCTCGCGCACCAGCGGCGACAGGCGGCGGCCGAGCGCGGGCACCCGCTGCAACGCCGGCACGCCGAGGTTGAACGCCTCCAGCATGCCCGGCCCGAGATCGGGGACGACGATGTCCGGGGGCGCGCCCAGCCCTTTCTCGATCAGCTTGGCCACCACGCCCCGCTTCGTGTCGGCGCGGTTGAGCACCGTGATGACGCGGTCGGAGCCGGTGAGCGACTTGACCATGTGGCGGATCGCGCTGCGTGTCGCGCACGCCCGCGACATCGGGGCCGAGCACCACCACCACCTGCGCGCGCCACAGCCAGCGCCTGGCGCATCGCCGGCGGCGTCGGCATCGGCAGATCGACCAGCACGTAGTTGAATTTCTGGCGCAGCAGGTCGAGCACGCGCGTCACCCCGGCGTCGGTGACCGCGGGCGTCAGCGTCGATACGGCTCCTCGGCGGCGAGCAGGCTGACGCGCGGGGCGACGGTCGATCGCCGTGCGCTCCAGGAACAGCGCATCGGCACGCTCGGAATCTTCCAGCGCGATGCGCAGGCCCGGCCCCGGCCGCGCCGACAGCATCAGCGCCGCCGCCCCGCCCTGCAAATGCAGGTCGAGCAGCGCGACATGGCCCTTGGCCAGCCGCGCGAGTTCCATCGCGGTGTTGACCGCGATCGTGGTGGCGCCGACGCCGCCGCGCGCGCCGCACACCGCCACGACATGCCCGCCGCGCCCGCCGATCGGCTCGACGGTGCGCTCGGCGATGTGCGGCAGCAGCAGCCGCTGCACGGCGTCGCGGGTCAGCGGCTTGGGCATGGTACTCGGCGACGCCGAGTTCGCTGACCAGCATCCGGTAGAAGCCGATCTCGGTGCTGTCGCCGATCACCAGCATCTTCAGGTCCGGCGGGCAGAGCTGGGCGAGGTTCTCCAGCGCCGACGCCGCCTCCGGCACGCCCGAGACATCGACGATCGCGATCTGCGCCGTCTCCCTCTCGAAGAAGCGGATGGCCTGGCGCACGGTGCCGCGCCTGATGTCGAGGTCCGGCGCCGTGCCCATCAGGCCGAGCCGCAGCGCGTTGGCGGTTTCGTCGTCGCCGAGGAAGGCGACGATGCGGCCGTTGCCGCCGGAGGCCTCGCTCGCCGGCGCCGCCGCGGCTGGCGCCGCGTCGCTACTGAGAACCCGCATTGCTGCCTCCCTGCGGCAGCGCGCTGGCGGTCCCGGTGCTCTCGCTGAGCAGCGCCGCCCGCTTGCCCGAGAGCAGCAGCCCGACCGGCGGCGCCGCCGCATTCGCCGCGCTGTTGGCCGCGCCGACGCCGGCCGCCAGGTCGCGCGGGTTGGCGACCATGACACGCAGGTTGGCGTCGTTGTCGCCGGTCGGCTGCCAGGTGCCGGGGCGGTCGATGGTATCGCCGGTCAGCGGATTGCCGGCCCCGCACGCGGCGAGCAGCGGCAGCAACAGCAACAGCACCAGCCTGGTCATGGTCGCCCTCATTTCAGCATGAAGCCGGCGCCGCCCGGCAGCGCCGGGTCGGCGCCCGGCGCGGCGGCGCCGGCGAGCTGGCGGCCGAACAGGATGCGGTCGAGGTCGGTCGCCGGCGCGAACTGGTCGGTCGGCGCGTGCAGCAGTGCCGGGCTGGCAGCGGGCCGCACGATGTACGGCGTGACGATGATGACGAGTTCGCTGTCGCCGCGCTGGAACTGCGTTGGATTTGAACAGCGCGCCGAGCACCGGCAGCTCGCCGAGATACGGGCAGCGCGTTGGTGACGTCGGTGCTGGTGTCGCTGCAGCAGGCCGGCGATCGCGAAGCTCTGCCCGCTGCCGAGCTCGACGTGGTCTCGGCGCGCCGCACGGTGAGCGCGGGGATGGTCAGCGTGCCGGTGCCGATCGGCACGCTGACCGCGCCGTTGGTGGAGAGCTGGCTCACCTCCGGCCGGATGCGCAGGTTCAGCCGGTCGGCGACAATCACCGTCGGCACCACCGACAGGCTGACGCCGTACTGCTTGAACTCGACCGTGATCTGCGATCGCGCCGTTGGCGAGCCGCGCCGGCGACCGGGATGGGGAACTCGCCGCCGGCGAGGAAGCTCGCGGTCTCGCCCGACTGCGCGGTGAGGTTCGGCTCAGCGAGGATGGTGATGAGCTGGTCGGCGGCCAGCGCGTCGATGATGCCGTTGACGTCCCAGTGCCGTGGAGGTGTAGCCGCGCGCCGACCTGATAAGGCGTCGTGCCGCTCAGCGCCATCGCGGCCGAGCGGCAGCAGCGGGTTGATCGCGCCGGCGGCGGCGCCGCCGGTGAGCATGCCCGAACTGCCACGGCGTTGCCGGCGCCCGAGCGCCTGCCAGTTGAAGCCGAGCTGCCGCGTGATCTGGCGGTTGATCTCGGCGATGCGCACGCGCACGTTCACCTGGATGCTGCCGAGCACCTCCATGCCGTCGAGCACCGCACCCTTGTCGGCGAGGTAGGCGTGCGCGATGGCCTCGGCCTGCAGCGCCGCGGCGGCGGTCGGCACCACGCCGCCCAGCACCACGCCGCTGCCGGCCGCGCGCACCGTGAGATTGGCGGCGCCCGGCACCGATTGGGCGATCGCGATGCGGATGGCGGCGGCGGTGGCGGGGCTGACCTCCGGGGCGGTCGCCGGTGCCGGGGGCGGCGCCAGCAGGGCTCCCGGAGGCGCGGCCGGGCCGGCGCCGCCGCGGCCCGGCGTCACCGTCACGTCGTATTGCGCGATCGCGACGCCGCCGTCGGTGGTGGCGACGACCGTGGTGCGGCCGGGCGCGGCGCCCATCAGGAACAGGCTGGTCGGCGAGACCGGCTGCACGCGCGCCACCGCCGGCTCGGCCGACATCATCGGTGCCGGCCGGCTGCGGCAGGCGCAGCAGCACGCCGGTGCCGGCGACCAGCGTGATGCGCTGGGCGGCCGGCGCGGCGGCCGGCGCCGCTGCCGGGGCAGTGGCCGTCGCGGCCGCCGGGGCGGCGGCCGGCGCGGGCGCAGGAACGGACGCAGGAACGGACACGGGCGCGGGCGGGGTCTGCGCCGCGGCCGAGGCGGCGGCGAGCGCGAGCGCGAGGCTGCACACAAGGGCAAGGCGGGTCATCGGAATACCACCTCGCTGCGCTGGTCGCCCTCGATCACCCGCACGCGGCCGGGCGGCACAACCGCGGCGCCGGCCAGCGCCGGCGACACGTCGCCGCCATAGACCGTGCGCCCGTCGAACGCCGCCGGCTGCGCGACATCGGCCGCCGCCCGCATGGCGAGCGACAGCCGGCCGAGGCGCTCCGCCACCGCCAGCCGCTCGGCCTGTTCGGCCGTCACCTGCAGCGTCACGGTCCGCGCCAGCCGCCCGGTGACGTTGCTGGTCGCCGGCGCGCCCTGCACGATCTCCTGATCGACGGCGATGACGCGCACGTCGCGCAGCACCGTCTCGCCGAGCACGCGCTGGCCGCGGGCGAGGTCGGCGCCCTCCATCTGCTGCGTCAGGATCACATCGACCCGGTCGCCCGGCCAGATCAGCCCGGCGACGCCGGAGACGGCATCGACGCCGATCGACAGCGCCCGGCTGCCCGGGGCCAGCACCGCGGCGAGGAAGCCGCGGTCGCGCGGGCGCAGGATGTCGGACGCCGTGATCGCCGCGCCGGCGTCGAGGTAGCGGCGGATCAGCGCGCCGCGCAGCGCGGCGCGCGCCGCCGGCGTGTCGATGATCGCCGCCTCCGGCACGTCGGTCGAGGGCGCGGTCTTGACCGTGTAGTCCTCGTCGCGCGCCAGCGTGCCGGCGGGCAGCACGTGGGCGGCGGTGAGGTAGTTCAGCAGCAGCGGCGGCGGTGCGGCGGGCGCGCCGGCGACCAGCGGGTGCGCGGGCTGGCTGATGCGCCAGGCCATGGCGCCGAGCGCCAGCACGGTGGTCAGGATCAACGCGACGACGACGAGCCGCAGCGACATCGCCTCAGCCTCCCGGTCCGAACAGGAATGCCCAGGCGCCGCCGCAGGCGATGGCGACGCCGTAGGGCAGCGGCGCATGCCGCGCGATCCGCCAGCGCTCGGCGCGCCAGACGCGCCGCGGCCCGGCCAGCTTCACCAGCCGGCGCGGCCGGAACGTCAGGCCGCGCAGCACGAGATGCGCGGCGGCGAGCACGCCGCCGGCGATCCCGGTCACGACCAGGAACAGCAGCACCGCCTGCGGCGCGAGGCCGGCAGCGACGCCGGCGGCGAGCTTCACGTCGCCGCCGCCGAGCCAGCCGCGCGCGTGCAGCAGCGCCAGCGCGGCGAACACCAGCGCGGCCAGCAGCAGCGAGACGCCGGCGCCGCCCTGCGTACAGGCGCAGCGCGAGGCCGCTCGCCAGCAGCGCCGCCGGCAGCGCATCGGGGATCATGCGCGTGCCCAGGTCGCGCCACGCGGCGATGGCGAGCAAGACGACCGCCGAGCAGGAAAGCACCGTTCCCATCGCAAAAATCCGTTGCACGTGGGCCAGATGCGCGCTGGCGGCGCGTTGCAGGCGACGCCGTGCCCGCCGCAGCGGCGGGGGCGCGGACGCGCGCCTGCAATCGCGGCCGACAACACCTACAGCGAGCTGCCGATGGTGGTGAACAAGGTGGTCAGCTTGCCGCCGAGCGTGACCGCGGCGGTGGCGACCGCGAGCACGATGCCGACCGCAAGCGCGCCGTATTCCAACGCCGAGACGCCCTTGGGATCTTTCAGGACCGCAAGAAGCTGTTGGCAGAGTTGCGAGGTCATCTTCGAACTTCTCCATTGCTGTGCGCCGGCGGGGGGTCTTGACCGCGTGCGCGTATGCGAACAAGTCGCAATACTGCTCCGTATTAGAGCTGGCATTTCATGTTTCGCATACCCGGTGTATGAGCATGGAAAAGTCATTTCAACAGGGAAGTCGCCAAAAAACTCTTAATGTCGCGCGCCGTCGGTTTTTTTTATTGTGCTATCCCGGACCATTTGAGCAATCGGCGATTGCCGGCGGCTCATGCGAACGGCGCGGTGGACGCGAGTGCCAGAAGACTGAACTTGTCCAATGCGAGACTTTGCCGGTCGGCAACGATGCGGCCTGCCCGCATGCAGACAATGCGGTCGGCGACGGCCAGCAGCTCTTCCAGATCCGACGACGTGACGCAGATCGCGAGGCCCGCATCGGCCAGCTCGCGGACCACCTGGTGGATCGACGCCTTTGCCTTGACGTCGACGCCGCGGGTGAAATCGTTGAGCAGCAGGACCAGCGGGCGCGACTCCAGCGAGCGGCCGAGCAGCACGCGCTGCTGGTTGCCGCCGGACAGCCGCCCGACCGCCTCGCGCAGCGCATTGGCCCGCACGCCGACCTGCACCATGCGGGCCGCAGCGCCCCGCTCCAGCGCCTCCCGGGGCAGCAGCCGCAACGGCGGCATCCTCGCCACCAGCGCGGCCCCGATGTTGAAGACCGCATCGCGCTCGAGCCAGAGGCCGTCCTTCTTGCGGTCCGCCGGCATATAGACGACGCCTTCGCCGATCGCCTGGCTCGGGTGGCGGAAACTGACGCCGCGTCCCCGCACCTCGATGCGGCCGGCGACCGGGACGATGCCGCCGAGCATCTGCAGGACGGTCGCGACTCCGGAGCCTTCGAGCCCGGCCAGGCCCACCACCTCGCCCGCGGCGACCTGCAGGTCGAGGTCCGTCACGCCCGGTCCCGAACCGCGCAGCGAGATCGCGGCCGCACCGCCCCCTCCGCCGCCGCCGGTTCGCGGGCGTTCGTCGGCAAGCTGGCCGACCATGCTGCGGGTGATCGTGGGGATGTCGGCCTCCGCGGTCCGCCAGCGTCCCTCGACGCGGCCGTCCCGCAGCACGGTCAGGCAATCGGTGATCGCGAAAACCTCGTCGAGCCGGTGCGACACGAAAACCACCGCCGCCTCGCGCGCCACGATCGCACGGATGGCGTCGAACAGCCCCTGGGCCTCGGGCTGCGACAGCGCGGATGTCGGCTCGTCGAGGACGAGGACGGTGCCGCCGGCGCAGAGCGCGCGGGCGATCTCGACGAATTGCCGGTGCGACAGCGGCAGGTCGCCGACCCGGCTGCGCAGGTCGATGGCGGCGCCGAGCCGGTCCAGCGTCGCCTCGACCTTCCGGCGCTGGGCGCGGCGGTTGAGGATCGCCAAGGGCGCGGGCGGCAGCGCGCTCGCGACGACGTTCTCCTCCACCGTGCGGTCAGGGAACAGCATCAGTTCCTGATGCACGACGACCAGGCCGGCCCGGCGCGCCTCCGCCAGCGAGCCGGTCGGCACCTCGCGCCCGGCAATGGTCAGCCGTCCGCTGTCGGGCCGGACGGCGCCGCTGAGCACCCCGATCAGGGTCGATTTGCCGGCGCCGTTGGCCCCGAGCAGCCCATGCACCTCGCCGGCGGCGACGGTCAGCGAAACGTCGTCGAGCGCGCGGACGCCGCCGAACGTCTTGCTGACGTGCTCGGCCTTCAGCAGCGCCCTGCCCGCCGGTTCGCTCACCCGCGGAATCGCGCCTCCCGGACCAGATAGCGGTCGACATTCTCCCGGGTGACGATTTCGTTGGCCAGGAAGTAGTTGCCGCCGGGCAGGTCCAGCTTGGGGGCCCCGAGAACGGCCCGCTGGTAGGCGTACATGACAGGCAGGTAGCCCTGCAGGTACGGCTGCTGCCCGACCGTCCCGTCGATGTGGCCGTCGCGGATCAGTTCGAGCGTCTGGTAGAGCAGGTCGGTGCCGACGATCGGCAGCTTGCGGCCCTGTTTCTTGACCACGAGGCCGGCTGCCGCCGTATCGGGTCCGCACAGCGGCATCAACGCCGCCAGATCCGGATGGGCGCGCAGGATGTCCTGGATGGTCCCGATCTCGCTCGCCATGTCGGCCGGATTCGTGTTGTACACGCCGACATCCACCATGCCGCCGGCCTTGACCCCCTGGCGCGCACCCTGGATGCGCTGGTCGAGCGCCAGCGAGCCGGGCGCACAATTGGTCATCGCGACCTTGCCCTTGCCGCCGGCCAGCTTGGCGAGCATCTGCCCCTGCACGACGGCCGCGCCGACCAGATCCTGGCCGAAATACATCTCGCGCCCGCTATGGGGCGTGTCGTTGTTCGAGGTCAGCACCAGCACGCCGGCCGCCATCGCCTTCTTGATGGGTGCGATCCAGGCGTCAGGCTCGAAGGAGATGACCACGATCGCTTCGTAACCGGTGTTCACGAGCTCCTGGAACTGGGCGATCTGGTTGACCGTGTTGGCGTCCGGTACGCCCGTCCACAGCATTTCGATGCCAAGCTGGGCGCCCGCGTCCTCGGCGCCGGCCTTGGTCGGGGCGAAATACGGATTGGTCGTGCCGGCACAGGACACCGCCACCTTCACCGGCTTGCCGTAGAACTTGGCGACCCAGTCCTTCCACGCGGCGGGCTGCTCGGCTGCGGCCGGCGCCGCGCCCGCGGCGACCAGACCGGCCGCACCGGCCAGTCCCATGAACTTCGCGAGTCCCCGCCGATCGAGAGTAACCTGGTTGGGCATAACGTTCCTCCGTTCACTCTGTCATTTCATCACGTCGCGCGGTTGCGCGCGCACTCAGCCGGCCGCGCTGCGATCCTTCCCCTTGCTCAGCCACGTCAGCGACATCGCGGCAATCAGCACGAAGCCGGACACGCCCTGCGTCCAGTTCGGCGAGATGCCCCACAGCACGATCAGATTCTGGAAGATGCCGATGACGCACAGGCCCAGCAGCACGCCGAGGATCGAACCGCGGCCGCCGGTCAGCTTGACGCCGCCGATGATGGTCGCCGCGAGGACGCTCAACTCGTAGCCCGTGCCGGCGGTCGGGCCGGCGGTGTTGAGGTAGGCGACGGAGCAGACGCCCGACATTCCCGCCACGAAACCGGAAAACGCCAGCAGCAGCACGCGCGTGCGTTCGACATGGAAGCCCACGAGATGCGCGGCCAGAGGGTTGCTGCCAATGGCCAGCAGGCGGAAGCCCGACGAGGTGCAGCGCAGCACGAGCTCCGCCAGCAGGGCGACGATCAGGAACAGGATCGTGATGTAGGAGATCTGGCCGATCGCGCCCTGGCCGAACGTGTCGAAGAAAAGCGGATGGTCCGGCAGGCCGCCGACCGGCGAGCCGTTGGCGAGCGCCAGCGCCAGCGCCCGATAGATGCCGAGCGTTGCCAGCGTGATGACGACGACCGGAACCTTGATCGCCTGGGCAACGAGGCCGTTGACGAAGCCGCAGGCGAGCCCGGCCAGCAATCCCGCCGCGACCGCCGCGGCGAGCGGGTAGCCGCCTTTCAGCACCAGCGCGGTCACCACGGCCGTCAGCCCGAAGGTCGATCCGACCGAGATGTCGATCTCTCCGGCCATCAGCGTCAGGCCGACGCCGACGCTGAGGAATCCGAGGAAGGTGACGTTCTGCAGGATGCCGGTCAGGTTGTTGACGGTCAGGAAGTACGGGCTGAATGCCGCACCGACGATGAAGAACAGCACCGCGGCAAGCAGGATGCCGAGTTCGTCGAAGACGAACGCACGCCGCAGGCTGCGTCGCGGCCTGTCGGCGGCGGCGTGGTCCGCGCCTGCGATCATTCGGCGCCGCTCAGCACGGCCTGGAATGGGCCGACAGCGCCGCCTCGGTCAAGGTGCAGCCGGCGCCCGGCATTTGCGGCCGGACATAGTATCCGTCCGTTACGCGGATCGGTTCGGCGAAGCAGTCCTTGATCCAGGGGATGTATTCCAGCATCGGCGACGCGGGATGCCAGTACCAGAGATGTACATGGACCTGCCCCATGTCGCCGACATGCGCCGCGACCGGCAACCGGTGCGCATGCGCCAGGTGCGCGACCTGGATGTATTCGGTGATGCCGCCGAGCCGCGTGACATCGGGCTGAACGTAGTGGACCGCTCCGGCAGCGATGAAGGCGCTGAACGCATCGGCGGTATAGAGCTGCTCGCCGAGCGCGACCGGGATCGCGGTTGACCGCGCCAGCGCCGCGTGCGAGGCGATGTCGTCGTACCACATCGGTTCCTCGAACCAGAAGAGGTCGAGCGGTTCGGCCCGCGCGCAGAACCGCTGGCAGGTCGGCAGGTCCCATCTGCCGTTGGCATCGACGGCGATCGTGACGTGCGGCCCGACGGCCCTGCGGACCATCTCGATCCGCTCGATGTCGATCATCGGGTCGGCGTGGCCGACCTTGAGCTTGAGGCGGCGAAACCCGTCATGCTCGATCGCGCGCAGGCTGTTGTCCACGAGGGCGTGCTTCTCGATGGAGAGCCAGCCGATGTCGGTGTTGTAGGCTTCCAGCTTCGCCTTGGTCGCGCCGCCGAGCAGCTGCCAGAGCGGCAGGTCCGCGGCCTTGGCGCGCAGGTCCCAGAGCGCGATATCGACGGCGGCGAGCGCGATCTGCGTGATGCCGGCCCGCCCGACCCATTGCAGCGCCGGGTGGCGCGCCAGCTTCAGCCAGAGCCGCTCGCCGTCTTGCGCGTCCTCGCCGACCAGCAGCGGCGCGTAGCAATCCGCGATGCAGGCCGTGACCAGCCGATCGGACGGCAGGTGCGCGTGCGTGCCGGTGAAGCCGAAGCCTTGCCGGCCGTCATCCGTGACGATCCTGGCCCCCACCACGCCCCAGTGCGTGATCGTGTGGGTGGAGTCCGAGATGGAATCGACATTCAGCGGGACGTGCAGGATGAAGGGCTCGACCGATCGGATTCGCATCATTCCTCCCGCATGCTTGCCATCTTGCCGATCCGGGCCGCGCCCGACCGAGCGGAACGACAGGGGAGCGACGCCGCCGCTCTCCTGCCAGGGACGTTCAGAGGTCGGCGCCGAACAGCTCGTCCATCAGCAGCCTTGGTGGCATCCTCGATGGGCAGCTTGACGGGTTGCCGCGCGGCCTGCATCGCAACGTTGCCTGCCATGCCGCGCCCTCCTATGCCGCCGCCGCGCCGGCGACGCCGGTTGCGACGATGACCTGCACGCGCGCAGCGGCGAGTGCGGCGCTCAGCGCGCCTTCGGGCGGCCGGTCGGTGACCAGCGTGTCGATGCCGTCGAGCCCCTCGATCCGCACCGCCGAGAGCCGATCGAACTTGCTCGCATCCGCCAGCACGACCGTGCGCGCGGCACAGCGGCGATAGACCCGCTTGACCGCGACGTCCTCGGGGGAGAAGTCATATGCGCCATCGGCCGCCAGGCCGGAGATGCCGAGGAACACGGCGTCCATGCGCCAGGTACTGCAACTGGGCGATGGCAACGCTGCCGCCCACCGCCATCTCCTCGCCGCGCACCTGGCCGCCGGGGAGATAGATTGAGACGCCGCTGTCGACGAGCAGCATGGCGACCCGCAGGCTGTTGGTGAAGACGTTGATCTTGTGCCGGTCGCGCAGCGCGCGGGCGAATTCCAGCGTGGTGCTGCCAACGTCGATGCCGATGCTTTCGCCTTGCCGCACCAGCGCCGCCGCCGCCTCGCCGATCGCCCGCTTGGCCGCGCGGTTGGCGTCCTGACGCGCGGCAAACGACAGTTCCCCGACGGCCGGCGGCTCCGCCGGCACCGCACCGCCATGCGTACGGCGGGCCGCGCCCGCCAGCATGAGGTGGTTGAGGTCGCGCCGGGCCGTCATGCCGGACACGCCGAACCGCGCGGCGACGGCGGCGACCGAGACGAATCCGTCGGCCCGCAGCAATGTCAGGATGGCCCGCTGACGCAGTTCGGCCGAGGCATGGGTCGCCGCCCTGTCGGTTTCGCCCGGCGCGAAGGCGGCCAGCCGTTCCATTCCCTTGTTCGTTCCTGTAAGAACGGTGTTGTATTCTGTTCGGATGAGTTTACGCTACGAAGCGCACGGCGGCCTGTCAAGCATCGCCGCGCATCGCGAACGGCACGGGGGCGCGCTGCACGCATTCTCCGATCGAATTGCTGTCGCTCGACGATCTTGCCGGCCTGATCGAGTTGTCCGAACAGGTGCTGCGCAGCGTGCCCGCCGACGCGGACGTGTTCGCGCCACCTTGGTAGCACAGGAGGAAACGACGATGGCGAATGATCTGCGTGTGCTGGTCGTGGGACTCGGCAACATGGGCATGTCGCATGCGCGCGCCTACCACGCGCTCGACGGATTTCGCCTTGCCGGGCTGTGCGCCCGCTCGATAGCCCAACGCGGCGATCTGCCGGGAGAGTGGCGCGACGTGCCGCGCTTTGCCGATTTCGCCACGGCGTTGGCCGAAGTGAAGCCGGATGTCGTCTCGATCAACACCTATCCCGACACGCATGCCGCCTACGCGCAGCGTGCGATCGAGGCGGGCGCGCATGTCTTCGTGGAAAAGCCGCTGGCCGAGACGGTGGAGGATGCCCAGCGCGTGGTCGATGCTGCGATCGCGCACCGGCGCAAGCTGGTGGTCGGCTACATCCTGCGCGTGCATCCGTCCTGGACGAAGTTCGTGCAGATCGCGCGCACGCTCGGCAAGCCGCTGGTGATGCGCATGAACCTCAACCAGCAGTCGATCGGCGCGGCCTGGACATGGCACCGCGCGCTGATGCAGAGCCTGCCGCCGATCGTCGATTGCGGCGTGCATTACGTGGACGTGATGTGCCAGATGACGCAGTCCCGGCCGGTGCGCGTGCACGGCATCGGCGCGCATCTCTCCGACGAGGTGAAGACCTACAACTACGGCCACCTGCACGTCGAGTTCGAGGACGGCTCGGTCGGCTGGTACGAGGCCGGCTGGGGGCCGATGATGAGCGAGGTGGCGTTCTTCGTCAAAGACGTGGTGGGGCCGAAAGGCGCGGTCAGCATCGTCATGCCGGAGCAGGCCCGCGGCACCGAGGAAGGTGCCGCGGAAACCACGTCGGCCGACATCGACACCCACACCAAGACCAGCATGATCCGCCTGCATCACGCCGCCCTCAACCCGGACAACTCGCTGGCGCAGCCGGACGAGGTGTTCCGCATGGACGACGAGCCGGGGCACGACGAACTGTGCGCACGCGAACAGGCGTTCCTGCTGCGCGCAATCCGCGAGGACCGTGATCTCACGGACCACATGCAGGATGCGGTGAACAGCTTGCGGATCGTGCTGGCCGCCGATAAGAGCATCCGCGAAAAACGCGTCGTGACGCTGTAGCGGGAGACCCGCGCGGCGCAACGAGAACCCGACGGAGGAGACGCCCATCATGCTTCGTGCCACCATACTTGCCTCGGCGGCGATTGCGCTGGCCGGACTCGCCGCCTCGGCGCCCGCACGCGCCGCGGACACCACCCTGCAATTCTGGGACAACCAGCAGACCGAATCCGGTCTCAGCCAGTATCAGAAGGAAGCGGTCAAGCGCTTCGAGGCCGAGAACCCCGGCATCAAGGTGAACGTGGTCACCGTGCCGTATCCGGAATACCAGCAGCGTCTGCTGACCGCGGTGCAGGGCGGCAATGCGCCGGACGTCTCGACGGTCGATCAGATCTGGAACGCCGCCTTTGCCGTGGCCGGCGCCATCGAACCGCTCGACGACCTCGCCGGGCGTGCCGGCATCAAGCCCGACGAGTTCTTCAAGGGCGCCTGGGACAGCGCCAACTACGACGGCAAGCTGTGGGGCATCCCGTTCAATGTCGACGTCTGGTCCTTCACCTACTACAACAAGAAACTGTTCGCCGAGGCCGGCGTCGATCCGGCCTCCGCGACCACCTGGGAGGGATTGCTGGCAGCCGGCAAGAAGCTGACCGATCCCGCAAAAGGCCGCTTCGGCGTCGGCCTGTTCGCGCACAAGGGCGAGGACACGGTCGTTGTGATGGACAGCTTCATCTATTCCAACGGCGGCAGCGTGCTCGACGCGCAGGGCAAGTGTGCGCTGGCGCAGCCGGCAGCGGTGCAGGCGCTGCAATACATGGCCGCGCTCGCGCCCTATGCGCCGAAGGGCATTCTCAATGCGGCGAGCGGCGACATGCGCGAGCTGTTTCTTAATGGCTCGCTCGCCACCGAGTTCTGGCCGGCGCTGGAGCAGCCGACGTTGCAGAAGAGCAAGCTCGACTGGGATTTTGTCGTCGGCACCGCGCCTGCGGGGAAAACCCCGGTCGGCACCTATGGCGGCTGGAACCTCGTGGTTTACAAGGCGTCGAAGCACCAGGACGCGGCATGGAAGTTCGTCCGCTTCCTCACCCGCCCCGACGTGAACGGCGCCGTGGTGGACCTGATCCCGGCGAACGTGCAGGCGGCGAAGGAATTCCTGGCCAAGAACCGCAAGCACCCGGACCTCATCATGGCGCACCTGAACAATGCGCGGCCGCGGCCGCTGTCGCCGCGCTACCTGGAGGTGTCGGACATCGAGGTCGCGCTGGCGCAAGACGTGCTGTCCGGCAAGGACGCGGCGCAGGCGGCGGCGACGGCCTGCAAGGCGATCGACGCGCTCGCCCAGTGAGCTCCCTCCCCCCGGAGCGGCGCCTGCCGCTCCGGGCCTTCCCTGCCCGACGCATGCGCGCGCCCGTGCGCGACCGCTGGTTGGCGTTGCTGCTGGCCGCGCCGGCCACCGTGCTTGTCGCCGTGCTGATGTACTATCCGATGGTCGGGACGGTCATCGAGAGCTTTTACTCTGGTTCCTTCATCAACCCGATGCCCCGCTTCGTCGGTCTCGCCAGCTACGCGCACGTGCTCGCCGATCCGGGCTTCCGCGGCGTGGTGGTCAATTCGCTGGTCTGGACGGCGGCGGTTGTCGCCGGGCAGAACGTACTGGGCTTTTTAGTCGCGCTGCTGCTGAACCAGGGCGGCCCGGGACAGGGCGTGATCCGCTCGCTGGTGCTGCTGCCCTGGATACTGCCGGGCGTGGTGGCGGCGATCCTGTGGCGCTTCATGTTCGACCCGCAACTCGGCCTCATCAACTCGTTCCTCATCAGCTCGGGCCTGGTGCATGGCGGGATCGCGTGGCTGGGCGATGCGCGCACGGCGATGCCGGCGGCGATCGTCGCCGCGATCTGGAAGGGGTTCCCGTTCTCCGCCGTGGTCTATCTCGCCGGCCTGCAAGGCGTGGATCGCGAGCAGATGGAGGCGGCGACCATCGACGGCGCGGGCGCGGTGCGCCGGCTGCGGCATATCGTGCTGCCGACATTGCGGCCGGTGATCGCGACCAACCTGTTGATCACGACCATCCTGACGTTCAACTATTTCGACATGATCTGGGTGCTGACGCGCGGCGGCCCGCAGAACGCCACGCAGATCTTTCCCACGCGCATCTACGAACTCGGCTTCGGCCAGTTCCGCTTTGGGCAGGCGGCGGTGTATGGCGTGTTCTCGATCGCGGTGCTGGCCGCCTTCGTCGCCGGCTTCCTGCTGTTGCAGCGCCGGCAGTTTCGGGGGGCCTGAGATGCACCGCCGCCGCATTGTGCGCCGCGCCGGCTTGCTGCTGGGGCAGGTCCTGCTCGCGGTGGTGATCCTGCTGCCGTTCTTCTGGATGCTGAGCGTCTCGCTCAAGCCGGCGACGGAGCCGTTCGCCATTCCCGCGCGGCTGTGGCCGGAACACCCGACGCTCGCCAATTACGGCTCGGCGTTCCGTCCCGAGTTCCAGCGTTACTTCCTCAACAGCATCATCGTCTCCGCCGCGACGCTGGCCATCACCATCACGCTTGCGCTGCTGGCGGCCTATGCCTTCACGCGCTTCCAGCTGCGCATCCTGGCCGTGCTGCTGGTCGCGGTCATGGTGGCGCAGCTGTTTCCGTCCAGCGCCATCATCATCCCGATCTACCGCATGGTGAAGGCCGCCGGCCTGCTGAACACCTATGCCGCGCTCATCATCGCCTACATCACCATCACGCTGCCGGTGGCGATCTGGATGCTGCGGGGATTCCTGGCGAGCATCCCCGCCACGCTGGAGGAAGCGGCGGCGGTGGATGGCGCGACGAAGCTGCGCGCCTTCTTCGCCGTCGTGGTGCCGCTCTGCCGCCCCGGCCTGGTCGCCACCAGCGTGTTCGTGCTGATCGTGACGTGGCAGGAGTTCCTGTTCGCGCTCTCGTTCACCTCGACGAAGGAGATGGCGACGCTGCCGGTCGGCATGAACGACTATATCGGCCAGTACGGCATCCGCTACGGCGAGCTGATGGCGAGTTCGGTGCTGGTGTCGCTGCCGGTGGTGCTCGCGTTCTTCCTGGTGCAGCGGCAGTTCGTGGCCGGCCTCACCGCCGGCTCGGTGAAGGGATAGGCGGCATGACACGGGACAGACAGGCTCGGCCGGCGGCGCTCGACGGCGTGCGCGTGGTCGATTTCACGCAGATGATGCTGGGACCGTTTGCCACCCAGTTCCTCGGCGACATGGGCGCCGACATCATAAAAATCGAGCGCCCGGTGCATGGCGAGTGGGAGCGCGGGCTGGCCGCGATGGGCCAGATGCTCGGCGGCGACAGCCCGTTCTTCCTGGCGATGAACCGCAACAAGCGCAGCCTGACGCTCGACCTCAAGGCCGAGGACGGCAAGGCGGTCGTGCGCGCGCTGGTGCGCGATGCCGACGTGGTGGTGGAGAATTTCCGCCCCGGCGTGCTGGACAAGCTCGGCCTGGGCTACGACGACCTGCGAAAAATCAACCCGCGCATCGTCTACGCCTCGGGATCCGGGTTCGGCGCCACCGGCCCGTATGTGGCGCGGCCGGGGCAGGACCTGCTGATCCAGGCGATGTCCGGCTACGCTGCGCAAAACGGGCGGGCGGGAGAACCGCCGGTGCCGTCGGCATGCTCGGTGATGGATGCCAGCACGGCGCTGATGCTGGCGCTGTCCATCGTCACCGCGCTGTTCTGCCGCGAGCGCACCGGCGTCGGGCAGAAACTCGAAGTGTCGCTGTTCAACACCGCGCTGGCGATCCAGTGCCAGGAGCTGCTGGCGCATTTCAACCTGCCGACCAAGGGCGAGCGGAGCGCGGCCGGGATCGGCGCGCCGTGGCTCGCGGCGCCGTTCGGCATCTACGCGACGGCGGACGGCCATGTCGCCATCTCGATGAATCCGCTGCCGGCGGTCGGCGAGGCGCTTGGCCTGCCGGCGTTGCGCGCCTACGCCGACGAGGCCAGCGCCTATCGGCGGCGCGACGAGGTGCGCCGCATCCTCGACGATGCGCTGGCGCACCGCCGTGCCGCCGACGTGCTGGCAGCACTGTCGGCGCGCGACCTCTGGTGCGCACGCGTGCAGGATTTCGATGACGTGCTGGTCGATCCGCAGGTCGCGCACAATGGCATGATCCAGGAGATCGAGCACCCGCGCGCCGGCCGCATGAAAGTCATCGGCGTGCCGGTGGTGTTCAGCGAGACGCCGGGCAGCATCCGTCTCGCCCCGCCGCTGGTCGGCGAGCACACCGACGCGATCCTCGGCGAACTCGGCTACGACGCGGCGCGCATCGCCGACTTGCGCGCGCGGGGCGTGGTGTGATGGCGGAAAACCTGGTCCTTCGGGAGACGGTGGAGGGCGCGATCGCCGTCCTGCGGCTCAATCGGCCGGACAAGCTGAACGCGCTCAGCACCAAGATGCTGGACGAGTTCGCGGCGGCGCTGGATGCGGTGGACGCCGACCCGGCGATCCGCGTCGTGGTGCTGACCGGCGCGGGCGACCGCGCCTTCGCGGCCGGTGCGGACATCGCGGAATACCAGGGCCGCCGCGATGCCGCCTTCATCGCCTACCAGTTCGACAGCCGGCGCCTGTTCGACCGGCTGGAGGCGCTGCCCCGCCCGACCGTCGCCGCGATCAACGGCTACGCGCTCGGCGGCGGGCTGGAACTCGCGCTGTGCTGCGATGTGCTGGTCGTCGCCACCTCGGCGCGGCTCGGCTTGCCGGAGGGACTGCTCGGCCTCTGCCCCGGCGGCGGCGGTACCCAGCGCCTGCTGCGCAGCATCGGCCGCCACGCCACCGCCGACCTGCTGCTGGCCGGCGCGCGGCTGACCGGCGAACGCGCCTACGCGCTCGGCCTCGCCGCCGCGCTCTGCCCGCCGGAGGCGCTGCTGGCGACCACTCTGGAGAAGGCACGCGCGATGCTCAAACTCGGTCCGCTGGCGCAGGCGGAGATGAAGCGGCTGCTGCGGCTCGGCGGCGATGCGGCGCTGCCGGCCGCACTCAGCCTGGAACAGGAAGTGCTGTTCCGCCTGTACGGCACACGCGACGGCCAGGAAGGGATCGACGCCTTCCTCGCGAAACGGTCGCCATCCTTCGGAGGCGCATGACCATGGGCGAACTCGACGGGCGTGCGGCCATCGTCACCGGGGCGGCGCAGGGCATCGGCAAGGCGACGGCGCAGGCGCTCGCGCGCGCCGGTGCCGCGGTCACCCTCGCCGACATCGACACGGCACTCGGCGAGCAAGCCGCGCACGAGATCACGGCGGCCGGCGGGCGCGCCCGCTTCGTGCGGACCGACGTGACGGTGCTGGCGGATTTGCAGCTAGCGACCGAGCAGACGCTGGCTTCGTTCGGCGCGGTGGACATCCTGGTCAACAACGCCGCCCGCGCCATCGGCGGCGTGGTGGACGAGATCGACGAGGACAGCTGGAACACGGTGCTCAGCACCAACCTCACCAGCGTCTGGCGGGGCATGAAATGCGTGGTGCCGCACATGCGCCGGCAGCGTCGCGGCGCCATCGTCAATCTCAGCTCGGTGCAGTCACTGACGGGCTTTCACGGCTGGGCCGCGTACGCCGCCGCCAAGGGCGGCATCAACGCGCTGACGCAGCAGACGGCGCTCGATCTCGCCCCGCACGGCATCCGCGTCAATGCGGTGGCGCCGGGGACGATCATGACCCCGATGAACGAGCGCATCTTCCGCGATCTGGCCGACCCGCAGGCGCTGATCGACCGCTGGAACGCCGCCCACCCGATCGGCCGCTTCGGGCAGCCGGAAGAAGTCGCAGACGCCGTGCTGTTCCTGGCGAGCGACCGTGCCGCCTTCATCACCGGCACGCTGCTGAAGGTGGATGGCGGGCTGACCATCAAGGGCGACTGACAAGGGGAAAACCGCGCCATGAACTTCACCACCGCAGCGAACCCTGTGCTGCCGCTCGACCGGGCGCAGGTGTTCTTCGACGGGCTGTTCGCCACGCCGCGGCTGCAGCACCCGGAGGGCGTCGCGGTCGCACCGGACGGCGCGGTGTGGTGCGGCAGCGAGAACGGGCAGATCCTGCGCATCGCGCCGGACGGCAGCGCGATCGAGGAGATTGCCACCACCGGCGGGTTCGTGCTCGGCCTGGCCTTCGACGGCGCGGGCCATCTGTTCGCGTGCGACCTGCGCCACGCCTGCGTGTTCCGCCTCGATCTCGCCACGCGGGCACTGCAACGGTTCACGCCGCCGGGCATCCGCATCGCAAACTTTCCGGTGGTGGACCGTGCGCGCGGTTGCCTCTACGTCTCCGACAGCCACGCCTTCGGCACGCCCGGCCCCGGCGTCTGGCGGTACGATCTCGGCACCGGCGCGGGCGGGCTGTGGTTCGGCGGCGACCTGAATTTCGCCAACGGCATGGCGCTGGCGCCGGATGGGCGCGGCCTGCTGGTCGCGGAAACTTTTGGCCGCCGCGTCTGCCGCATTGCCATCGGCGAGACCGGCGCGCCCGGCGCCTGCACCGTGGTCGCCGCCGACCTTCCCGGCCTGCCCGACGGGCTGGCGCTGGATGCCGCCGGCACGCTGTTTGTCGCGTGCTACGAGCCGTCGCGGATTCTCCGCGTCGCGCCCGACGGCAAGGCGGAGGTCTATATCGAAGACCCGACCGCCCATACGCTGTGCCATCCCACCAACATCGCATTCGACGGCGCGGCGCTGTACGCGGCAAATCTCGGGCGCTGGCACGTGACGCGCATCGCCAGCGACACGACGGCCCCGCGACTTTGACCACGCCGAGACGTGCGACGACGTGCGGCCTGAGCCGCGAGATGGTCCGGCAATGAAACGCCACGCGGCCGGCATCCGGCGCCAGGAACGCGCCGATGAGCTTGAACAGAGTGCTCTTGCCTGCGCCGTTCGGGCCGATGATCGACAGGATCTCGCCGGCGGCGGCCGTGAAGCTCACGTCGTTGACGGCGACCAGCCCGCCGAACGACTTCGTCACGCCCTCGACGGCGAGCAGGCTCACCGGCGCCTCCTCGGGCCCGGCAGGCGAACGCTGAGCAGCCCATTGGGAAGCACCAGCATGCCCGCGATCACCAGCACTCCGTACAACAGCGCCTGATAGTGCTGCAGTGCATCGGGCAGTTCGAATGCGAACACCAGCAGGAATGCGCCGACGACCGGCCCGAGTACGGCATCGATGCCGCCCAGGAAGCAGTAGAGCATGAAGTTGATCGAATCGACGACGGAGTAGGTGCCGGGGAAGATGTTCTGCTGCACCTCGGCAAAGAAGCTGCCGCACACGCCGCCGAGGCCGCTGGACAGCGCGAACGCGATCACACGGTAGCGCGCCACATCGATCCCGAAGCTCGCGGCCGGATCCTCGTTCTGGCGCATGGCGCGGAACACGCGGCCGATGCGGCTCTCGGCGATTCGCCAGACCAGCAGGAGGGCGAGGACAAGCAGGACCGCCGCCAGGACGTACTGCGCCCATGGCGTCGCCAACGAGGCGCTCTGTGGCATGTCGGTAAAGCCGTGCGCCCCGCGCGTCAGATCGCCCCCGTCGAGTGCGGCGAGGCGCGCCACTTCGCCCAGACTCGACGTGACCATCGCGAAATAGACGCCACGCAGACGCAGGATCGGCAGGCCGATCACCAGCGACACGCCGGCGGCGACGAGCGCGGAGGCCGGCAGGCAGAGCCAGAACGCCACGCCGTAGCGCACAACCAGGATCGCCGTCGCGTAGCCGCCGAGCATGGCGAAGGCGCCCTGGGCAATGTCGATCCGGCTGATCGCGAACATCAGCCATAGCCCGAGGCCGCCGCAACTGAGCACGCATGCGTTGGTCGCGACCCCCAGCCAGTACGGATCGCCGCGGAAAGCGGTCGGGATGACTATCAGCAGCGCCAGCGCGACAGCGCCGGCGGCCGCGATCCGGCGCACGGAAAGGCGGGCGCGCTCCGGTGTCGCCGCGCGCATGGCTTCGCCAGACGACGACGCGCTCGCGTCGCCTATCCCCATGGCTTTCCCATGATCCCGTGCGGACGCACGATCAGGAACAGGATCAGGCAGAGGAAGATCAGCAGATAGGTGACCGAGCCCGGGATCAGCGCGTAGCCGAGCGCCTCCGCGAAGCCGAGCACAACGGCCCCGAGCAGCGAGCCGGCGACCACGCCGGCGCCACCGATCATGATCACGATGAACGCTTTGATGCTGATGGCGGTGCCGATGCCGGTGTTGACGCCGGAGACGGTGACGAGGAGCGCGCCGGCGATCCCCGCCAGCCCGGCGCCGATGCCGAAGCCGATCGCCGACATTCGGTCCACCTCGACGCCGGCGAGTACGGCGGCCTCGCGGTCCTGCGCCAGCGCGTCGGACCTGATCGAACGGCTCACCGACGGGACGGCCGCCGAATTGCGCGCGCACGTCGAGAGAGAGGCGGCCCACGCGCACGACGACCGCTGGGACACGCTGTCGCCGACCGGCGACTTCCACCCGCTGCTGGGGCGGCTGACCGGCAACCTGGTGCTGACGCGGTTCCTCGACGAGTTGACGCTGCGCACGTCGCTGATCATCGCCGCATTCGAGCCGCGCGGCGCCGCCGACTGCTCGCCCGACGCCCATCCGGCAATCGCGCGGCGCATCATCGCACGCGACAAGGCAGGCGCCTGTGCGGCGATGACGGAGCATCTGGAGGCGATGGAACGGCGGCTGCGGCTTGATGTGCCACCTGTGCCCGCCCAGGACATCGCCAGCGTCTTCGCCGACCGAGGTGTCGCGGCCGGGGGGGAGCCGCAGGCGCGGTGAGCCGTTCCATGAGACTGCTGCTCTACAATCCGAACACCGACTGCGATCTGACCGCGCGACTGTCGGCGGCAATGCGGGCGCGGCTCGGGGACAACGACACGCTCGGCTCTGCGACCGCCACGGCCGGCCCTTCGTTCATCGGCTCGCAGGCGGCGATCGCTGCGGCGCGTGCGGCGCTGCACGGCGCGCTTGCCGCGCGGAGCGGCGACTGCGACGCGGTGCTGCTCGGCTGTTTCGGCGATCTCGCGGATGCTCCGATGCGGCGCCTGATCGGCCGCCCGATCGTCTCGCTTTCGGATGCCTGCTTCGCGGTCGCGCCCATGCTGCCCGCACGGATCGGCATCGTCACGACCTCCGTGTTCTGGGCCGGGCGGCTGCGGCAGGACGCGCGAGCACGGCCAGGCGGTGCGGATCATGCCGCTGCGCGAGCGAATCGGGGACGGGCCGGAGACACGTGCGGATCTGCTCGCCCGGTGCCGGGCGGCAATCGCGGAGGTTGCGGCGGACGGCGACTGTGATGCTGTCGTCCTTGGCGGCGCCTTGCTTGCCGTTCCGCATGTCGATCTGAACGGCGGCGCGGCGCTGCCGGTGATCGACATTCTGGCACCCGCAATCGAGCCACGCCGTGCCACGGTCGCGTGCCGCGCTTAGAGAGGGCATAGCGTTGGTTGCCAAGCGCGCAAGCGCGCTGCGGGCGTTCGCGATGTCGGACGCCCTGCGCACGGCGCTCGGCGATGATCTTTCGCGTGCCTGCGTTGCCCTGAAGATGTAGGAGCGGAACGAATACACGCGCCACTTGACGGCCTGGGAGCGCGAGACGACGCTCGGCCACTGATGACCTATTCGTTCTTTTCGCTGGCGCGCGAGGCGCTGCGTGGGCATGTCGGCTGGCGTCCGGCCTGGCGCGACGCGGCGCCGCAGCCGCGCTACGATGCGGTGATCGTCGGCGGCGGCGGGCACGGGCTGGCCACCGCCTACTATCTCGCGACCGAGCACGGTATGACCGACATCGCGGTGCTGGAAAAAGGCTGGATCGGCTCCGGCAATGCCGGGCGCAACACCACCATCATCCGCTCCAACTACCTGCTGCCCGGCAACGAGGGGTTTTACGAGCTGTCGATGAAGCTGTGGGAAGGACTGGAGCAGCGGCTGAATTACAACACCATGGTCAGCCAGCGCGGCGTGCTGAACCTGTATCACTCCGACGCGCAGCGCGACGCCTTTGCGCGTCGCGGCAACGCCATGCGGCTGCACGGCGCCGATGCCGAGCTGCTGGACGCGGCAAAGGTGCGGGCGCTGCATCCGTATCTCGATTTCGGCGCTGCGCGGTTTCCGATCCGCGGCGGGCTGCTGCAACGGCGCGGCGGCACGGCGCGGCACGACGCGGTGGTGTGGGGCTACGCGCGCGGCGCCGACATGCGCGGCGTCGATATCGTGCAGAACTGCGAAGTCACCGGCATCGACATCGCCGACGGCGCGGTGCGCGGCGTGCGCACCACGCGCGGCGACATCGCAACGCGGAAAGTGGCGCTGGCCTGTGCCGGCAATTCCTCCCGCGTCGCGGCGCTCGCCGGGCTGCGGCTGCCGATCGAGAGCCACGTCCTGCAGGCCTTCGTCTCGGAAGGAATAAAGCCGCTGATCGACGGCGTCATCACGTTCGGCGCCGGGCATTTCTACATCAGCCAGTCCGACAAGGGCGGCCTGGTGTTCGGCGGCGACATCGACGGCTACAACAGCTACGCTCAGCGCGGCAGTCTTCCGGCGGTGGCGGACGTGATGGAGAGCGGCATGGCGATCCTGCCGCTGCTCGGGCGCCTGCGCGTGCTGCGGCAATGGGGCGGCCTCATGGACATGAGCATGGACGGCTCGCCGATCATCGACACGACGCCGATCGAGGGCCTCTATCTCAATGCCGGCTGGTGCTATGGCGGGTTCAAGGCGACGCCTGCGTCCGGCTGGTGCTTTGCCCATCTGATCGCGCGCGACGCGCCGCATCAAGCGGCGGCGGCGTTCCGGCTCGATCGCTTCGCGTCCGGCGCGGTGCTGGACGAGAAGGGCGCCGGCGCGCAGCCGAACCTGCATTGAAGATGGGGCATTGATGCGCATTCCCTGCCCGCATTGCAGCGAGCGCGGCAGCGACGAGTTTTCCTATCTCGGCGCGGCCGATCCGGTGCGCCCGGCACCGGATGCGCCCGCGCAGGCGTGGCAGGACTACGTCCATCTGCGCGACAACCCGGCCGGTGAACTCCGCGAATTCTGGCATCACGTGCATGGCTGCCGGCGCTGGCTGGTGGTGACGCGCGACACGCGCACGCACGCGATCGCCGCCGTTGCGGACGTGCGCGCATGATGCGGCTGGCCTCGGGCGGACTGATCGACCGCAGCACCAGCCTGCGGTTTTTCTTCGACGGACGAAGCTACGCCGGCCATCCCGGCGACACGCTGGCCTCGGCGCTGCTGGCGAACGGCGTGCGGCTGTTCGGCCGCTCGTTCAAATACCACCGCCCGCGCGGCGTCCTGTCGGCGGGGCCGGAGGAGCCGAACGCGCTGGTCGAGCTGCGCGCCGGCGCGCGGCGCGAGCCGAACGTTCCTGCCACCGTCGTGGAACTTTTTGACGGGCTGGAGGCGCGCAGCCAGCACCGCTTTCCGTCGCTGCGCTTCGATCTGATGGCGGCGAATGCGCTGCTGTCGCCATTGTTTCCCGCCGGCTTCTACTACAAGACGTTCATGTGGCCGGCGTCGTGGTGGGAGCGCGTGTACGAACCGCTGATCCGCCGCGCCGCCGGGTTGGGTCGTGCGGCTTCGCTGCCCGATCCCGATGCCTATGAATGCGCGCACCTGTTCTGCGACGTGCTGGTGATCGGCGCCGGTCCGGCCGGCCTCGCGGCGGCGCTGGCGGCCGGGCGCAGCGGCGCGCGCGTGGTGCTGTGCGAATCCGATTGCCGCTTTGGCGGGACGTTGCTGTCCGACGCGGACGACGTGGACGGCCAGCCCGGCGCGGTGTGGGCGCAAACCGCCGAGGCGATGCTGCGCGATTGTCCCGAACTGCGCATCCTGACGCGCACGACGGTGTTCGGCGCCTACGACCACGGCACTTTTGCGGCGCTGGAGCGCGTCGCCGACCACAAGCCGGCGCCCGATGCGGGCGAACCGCGTCAGCGCGTCTGGCGGATCGTGGCGAAGCGGGCGGTGCTGGCGGCCGGCGCGGTCGAGCGGCCGGCGGCGTTTCCCGGCAACGACCGGCCCGGCGTGATGCTGGCCGGTGCGGTGCGCTGCTACCTGGAACGATACGCCGTCGCCCCCGGCCGCACCGCAATGGTGCTGACCGGCGGCGCCGAGGGCTGGCGCACCGTCGCGGCACTGGCGCGGCACGGCATCGCGGTCGCCGCCGTGGTCGATCGCCGCCCCGAGGTGGCGGACGCGGACGCGGCGCTCGCGCAACGGATCGGCGCCCGCCTGTTCGCCGGCGGGCGCATCGGCGCAACCCGAGGCGCCACCAATCTCCGTGGCGTGATCGTGGAAAGCGCTACCGGCGGGTTGCACCCGATCGCGGCCGACCTGCTGGCGGTGGCGGGCGGGTACAACCCGCAGGTGCAACTCGCCTGCCATCTCGGCGGGCGGCCGGTCTGGGACGAGGACCGCGCCGCCTTCCTGCCGCCCGCGAACCTGCCGCCCGGCATGACAGTCGTCGGCGCCGCCGCCGGACGCTATGGGCTGGCGGCGTGCCTGCGCGACGGCACGCAGGCGGGCAGCGCCGCCGCGGCGGATGCGGGGTTCGCCAACACGCCGCCCGCGCCGCCGCGTGCCGCCGATGACGCGCTCGCCGCGACGCCGATCTGGCTGATGCCGGGCAAAAAAGCCTTCGTCGATCTGCAGCACGACGTCACCACCGACGACATCGCGCTCGCGCACCGCGAGGGGTTTCGCGCCGTCGAGCACATGAAGCGCTACACCACGCACGGCATGGCGACCGACCAGGGCAAATCCGGCGGCGTGCTCGGCATGGCGATGATGGCGGCGCTCACCGGCCGCAGCATGGCGGAGACCGGCACGACGCTGCACCGCCCGCCGTACACGCCGGTTGCCATCGGCGCGCTCGCCGGCGCGCATCGCGGCAAGGATTTCAGGCCGACACGGCTGACGCCGGGCCACGCCTGGGCGCAAGCGCAGGGCGCGTCGTTCGTCGAAAGCGGGCCGTGGCTGCGCGCGCAATGGTTCCCGCAGGACGGAGAAACCGACTGGCTGCAATCGGTCAACCGCGAAGTGCTGGCCGTGCGCAGCGCCGTCGGCGTCAGCGACGTGTCCACGCTCGGAAAAATCGAACTCGTCGGGCCGGACGCCGGCGCGCTGCTCGACTTCGTCTATGCCAACACGATGTCCACGCTGCCGGTCGGGCGCGTGCGCTACGGCATCATGCTGCGCGAGGACGGGTTTCTGTTCGATGACGGCACCGCGGCGCGGCTGGAAGCAGAGCGCTGGGTCATCACCACGACGACCGCCAATGCGCCGCGCGTGCTGGCGCACATGGAGTTCGCACATCAGGTGCTGCGGCCCGGGTTGCGCGTCGCCTTCGTCTCCGTCACCGACCGCTGGGCGCAGTACGCGATCGCCGGGCCGCTCGCGCGCGACGTGGTACGGACGCTGCTCGACGTGGACGTATCGGACGCGGCATTTCCCTACATGGCGTGCGGCACGTTCGCGAACCTGCGGCTGTTCCGCATCTCGTTCTCCGGCGAGCTGGCGTACGAGATCGCCGCTCCCGCGCGCGACGGCGACGCGGTGCTTCGGCGCATCATGCAGGCGGGCGCGCCGCACGGCATCGTGCCGTACGGGCTGGAGGCGCTCGGCGTGCTGCGCATCGAGAAAGGCCATCCCGCCGGCGGCGAACTGAACGGGCAGACCACGGCGCGCGATCTCGGGCTCGGAAAGATGCTGTCGCCGCGCAAGGATTTCGTCGGTCGCGCGCTGGCGCAGCGCCCGGCGCTCATCGATCCGATGCGGCCGACGCTGGTCGGGCTGATCCCCACCGACCGGCAAGCGCGGCTGCGCGCCGGCGCGCATCTGCTGCCGCGCGGCGCGCCGGCGGCGATCGCGCATGACCAGGGCTGGATCACCTCGGCCGCGTTCTCGCCGACGCTCGGCCACTGGATCGCGCTCGCCATGCTCGCGAACGGGCCGGCGCGGCACGGCGAGGTGGTGCGTGCGTACGACCCGGTGCGCGGGGGCGACGCGGAGGCGCAGGTCGCGCCGCCGTGCTTCATCGACGTGGACGGAATGCGGCTGCGTGGCTGACGCGGACGCACATTGGATGAAGCCGATGACCGCGGTTTCCGTCACCGCCTGGCCGGGCGCAACGGCGGCGCTGGGCGAACGGCTGCACACGGCGTTCGGGCTGGCGCTGGCCGCGCCGCGGCGCTGGACCGCGGCCGGCGCGCTGGTCTCGGTCTGGCTCGGTCCCGATCACTGGCAGATCGAGCACGCGGACATGCCCGATCTGGCGCGGCAACTCGCCGCGGCGGCGGGGCCGCATGGCGGCGTGATCGACGTGTCGGACGCGTGCGCGGCGCTGCGCCTCTCCGGTCCCGCCAGCCGCGACGTGCTGGCGCGGCTGCTGCCGCTCGACCTGCATCCGCGCGTCTTCGCGCCCGGCCACGCCGCCGCCAGCGTCGCCGCGCATATCGACGTGCGGCTGCGCCAGATCGACGCTGCGCCGACTTACGACCTCGCCTGTCCGCGCAGCTATGCCGACAGCCTGTGGCACGCGCTGGAACACGCTGGCGTGGAGCGGATCAGGCGTTGACGATCTCGCGCATCGGCCACTTCGGCGGGCGGCCCGCCGTGACCACCCGACCCAGATTACGCCGGCGTTCCGAAACCGCTTTGCATCCTTCGTGATGCAACCGGCGCCGCGGCGGTGTATGAGATTCGCGGCCGAACACAAACCGCGGGACCCACCATGCTGAACAGACGCAGCCTCCTCTCCGCCGCCGCCTCGTCCGCCATCGGGCTGACGCTTGCCGCCACCGGGGATCCCGCCAAGGCGGCCGGACCGAAAAAAGTGGTGCTTCTGGTCAGCGGCACGCTCGGCGACAAGTCGTTCTTCGATAGCGCCAACCACGGCATGCAGCTCATCAAGCAGAAATACGGCGAGCGCGTGCAGACCCGCGTGATCGAGATGGGTTACGACCAGAGCAAGTGGCAGCCCACCTTCGAGGATATCGCCGGACAGGACTGGGACATGATCATCTGCGGCACCTACCAGTTGCCGGACATCCTGGCCCCGGTCGCCGCCGAGAACCCCAAACGCACCTTCGTCATCTTCGACTCCTCGATGGACTACTCCAAGGGCGCCAACAAGAACGTCTATTCGATCACCTACAAGCAGAACGAGGCATCCTATCTCGCCGGCCTGATGGCGGAGGGGATGATCAAGACCGGCGCGATCCCGGCCAGCAACGGCACCGCGCTGGGCTTCCTCGGCGGCATCGACATCCCGGTGATCAACGACTTCCTGACCGGCTACGTCGCCGGCGCGCAGGCGGTCGATCCGGCGGCAAAGATCGCGGTCTCCTATATCGGCAGTTTTTCCGACGCGGCGAAGGGCAAGGAGCTGGCGCTGGTGCAGTACCGCTCCGGCGTCGGCATCGGCTTCAACGTGGCGGGACAGGCGGGGCTGGGGCAGCTCGCCGCGGCGAAGGACATGGATCGCCTCGCGATCGGCGTGGATTCCGACCAGGAGGCGATCTTCCGCAAGACCGACCCGGCGACCGCGGACAAGGTGGTGACCTCGGTGCTCAAGCGCGTGGACAACAGCCTGCTGCGAGCCTTCGACCTGCTGGAAGCCGGCAAGCTGCCGGTCGGCCGCACGGAATCGCTCGGGCTGAAGGAAGGCGCGGTCGGCATCGTCAAGAATGCGGTGTACGAGAAGCTGGTGCCGGCCTCGGTGCGCGACCAGGTGAGCAAGGCCGAGACGGACATCGCCGCCGGCACGATCGTGGTGCCGACGGCGTTCGGCATGACCACGGCGCAGATCGCCGCACTGCGCGACAAGGTGCGGCCCTGATCCTTCCGTGACGCCGCGGAGGGCCGCGTGACCGCGCTCGTCGCCTTCCGCGACGTGGCGAAAACCTATCCGAACGGCGTGGTGGCGCTGCGCGGGGTGTCGTTCGCCATCGCGGAAGGCACCTGCCACGCCATCTGCGGCGAGAACGGCGCCGGCAAATCGACGCTGATGAAATGCCTGTTCGGCCTGGAGACGCCGAGCGCGGGCAACATCGAGATCGCCGGCCGTCCGATCGGCCCCGACCACTCGCCGCGCGCCGCCGCCGCCGCCGGCATCGGCATGGTGCATCAGCATTTCTCCCTCGTCGCGTCGCTGACCGTCGCCGAGAACGTGGTGCTGGGGCGGGAGCCGACCGCCGGCCCGCTGATCGACCGCGCGGCGGCTGCGGCCGAAGTGCGGCGGCTGGCCGAACGCTTCCGCCTCGCCGTCGAGCCCGACGCGCGGGTGGCGACGCTGTCGGTGGCGGCGCAGCAGAAAGTGGAAATTTTGAAGGCGCTGGCGCGCAACGTGCGGCTGCTGATCCTCGACGAGCCGACCGCGGTGCTGACGCCGCAGGAGACCGAGGAACTGTTCGAGCGGCTGCGCCATCTGCGCGCCGAGGGCCTGACCATCGTGTTCATCAGCCACAAGCTGCGCGAGGTGCGGCAGCTGGCCGAGCACGTCACGGTGCTGCGCGACGGCCGTGTGACCGGCGATGCGCCGATCGCACAGCTGGACGACAGCACGATCGCACGGCTGGTGATGGGCCGCGACGTGCGCGTCGTGCAGCGCGAACGACGGCCCGCGTCCGGGCCGGAGGTGCTGCGCGTCGAGGCGCTGGCCCTGGCCTCGCTCGATCCGGCCGACCGGCTGACGGACGTCACTTTCACCGTGCATGCGGGCGAAATCCTCGGGCTGGCGGGCGTGGAGGGCAACGGCCAGCGCGGGCTGGTCGGCGTGCTGACCGGGCTGCACCGTGCCGGCGGCGGGGCGGCGGAATTCCTCGGCCGCGACCTTTCGCACATGGACACCGCCGCGCTGCGAGCTGCCGGCCTCGGCCACTTGCCCGCCGACCGCTACGCCGAGGGCGGGGCGCGCACGCTGTCGCTGGCCGACAACACGATCGGCAACGCGCATCGAACCGGGGCGCTCGGGCGCTGGCCGTTCCTGAGCCGCGCGGCGGCGGATCGGCGCGCGGCGGAACTGATCCGCGCCTACGACGTGCGCGCGACCGGGCCGCGGCAGGCGCTGGGGGCGCTGTCCGGCGGCAATGCGCAGAAACTGATCGCGGCGCGGGAGTTCGCCGCCCAGCCAAAACTGCTGATCGCCGACCAGCCGACGCGCGGCATCGACATCCAGGCGGCTTCGTTCATCCGCGCCCGCCTGATCGAACTGGCCGAGCAAGGCTCCGCGGTGCTGCTGATCACCGCCGACCTCGACGAACTGCTGTCGCTGTCGGACCGGGTCGCGGTGATATTCGGCGGGCGGATCGTCGCCCGGCTAGAGAACGGGAAGGCGCTGACCCCGGAAGTGCTCGGGCCGTACATGCTGGGGTTGCAGGCGGCGGCCTGAGCGCAACCGAGCCCCGCCGGCCTCGTTGACGTGCCCGTGGACAGTGCCGCCCCCACCTCGCATGAAACCGATGTGCCGGCGCGGCTGGACCGGCTGCCATGGTCCCGGTTCCACTGGCTCGTCGTCAGCGCGCTCGGCATCACCTGGATTCTCGACGGGCTGGAGGTCACGCTGGTCGGGTCGCTGTCGGGCGCGATCGCCGAGAGCCCGACGCTGCACGTCAATGCCGCCGGGATCGGCGCGGCGGCGAGCGCCTATCTGGTCGGCGCGGTCGCGGGTGCGCTGTTCTTCGGCTGGCTGACCGACCGGCTGGGGCGCAAGAAGCTGTTCACCATCACGCTGCTGATCTACGTCGTCGCCACGATCTGCACCGGCTTCGCCTGGGATTTCTGGTCGTTCGCGATATTCCGTGCAATCACCGGCGCGGGCATCGGCGGCGAATACGCGGCGGTGAACGCGACTATCCAGGAACTGATCCCGGCCCGGCGGCGCGGCTTCACCGATCTGGTCATCAACGGCAGCTTCTGGCTCGGCGCGGCGCTGGGCGCGGTCGCGGCGCTGGTCGCACTCGATCCGGCGGTGGTGCCGCCGGATATCGGCTGGCGCGCGGCGTTCGTGGTCGGCGGCGCGATCGGGCTAGTGGTGCTGCTGCTGCGACGCTGGCTGCCGGAAAGCCCGCGCTGGCTGATGACGCACGGCCAGCCGCATGCGGCCGAGGCGGTGGTGGCTGGGATCGAGGAGCGGGTGCGCCGCGACACCGGCCGCACGCTTCCGCCGGTACCGGACACCCGCATCCGGCTGCGCTGCGACGTGACAAGCTGGTTCGGCGCCGGACTGCGCGCACTGTTGACGCGCTATCGCCGCCGCACCATCGTCGGCGTGGCGCTGATGGCCGCGCAGGCGTTCTGCTACAATGCGGTGTTCTTCACCTATGCGCTGATCCTGACGCGATTCTACGGCATCCCCTCCGGCCGGATCGGCTGGTTCATGCTGCCGTTCGCCGCCGGCAATTTTGCCGGCCCGCTGCTGCTCGGCCGGTTTTTCGACAGCATCGGGCGCAAGACCATGATCACCGCCACCTATGTGCTCTCCGGCGTGCTGCTGACCGCGACCGGCTGGCTGTTCGCCCGCGGCGTGCTCGACGCGGCGGGACAGACCGCGGCCTGGACCATTATTTTCTTCGTCGCTTCGGCGGCGGCGAGTTCGGCGTACCTCACGGTCGGTGAGAGCTTCCCGCTCGAGGTGCGCGCCATCGCCATCGCCATTTTCTATGCGCTCGGCACCGGGCTGGGCGGCGTTGCCGGGCCGGCACTGTTCGGCGTGCTGATCCAGGGCGGCTCGCGCAGCAATATTTTTTACGGCTACGCGCTCGGCGGCGCCCTGATGGTCGGCGCCGGGATCGTCGAGGCGGTCATGGGCGTGGCCAGCGAACGCCGCCCGCTGGAGGACGTGGCGCCGCCGCTTTCGGCCATCCCGGCGGCCGGCCACGGCGCCTCGCCGCCCTGACCTGCAACCGGCCGCCGTTCCGCCCGTTCTCTCCGTGATTGGGAGAATGGAGGATTTGATGGACGAAGATCGCGTGAAGGGCACGATGCACCAGGCCAAGGGTGCCGTGAAGGAAGGCATCGGCAAGGCGACCGGCGATGCCAAGACCGAGGCCGAGGGCAAGGGCGAGAAGATCGCCGGAAAAGTGCAGAACGCCGTCGGCAGCGCCAAGGACACGCTCCGCGACGCCGCCGACAGGTCCTGAGCCAGCGCGCTGCGAAACCGGGGCGTCGCGCAGCCGCGCGGCGCCCTTCGCGCGTTACGCAGGGCGCGTCCGGCCGGAGCCGAGGTCGAGCAGCAGCGCCGCCAGCAACGCCGCGGCTCCGGCCGCGAACAGCGGCGCATAGCTCGCGGTGCGGGCAAACACGACGGCCATCGCCTGCGCCCCCGCCGCCTGCCCGACCGCCCAGGCGATGGTCGCCCCGCTCCAGGCGGCGCGCGCCCCATCACTGCCCGGCGCCAGGACCATGTGGATGCGGCCGAGCGCCAGCGGCACCACGCCCGGCGTGAACGCGCCCACCACCACCGAAGAGGCCAGCAGCGTGGCGGTGGCGGTGGACGCCAGCGGCGCCGCCACCGCCACCGCTTCGGCCAGCAGGACCAGGCGCAGCGCCAGACGGAAGCCGATGCGGTCGGCGAGCACGCCGGCGAAGCCCGGCCCGAGCATCGCGCCGATCCCGAACGCGACCCAGCACGCCGCCCCCGCCGCCATGCCGCGGCCAAGGAAGCGGGCGACGAAATCGACGAGAAAAATCATGTGCGGCACGACACCGAACGCGTTCAGCCCATAGACCACGATGACCACCAGCACCGCCCCGCCCAGCCGCGGCCGCCGTCCGGCGGCGATCGGCACGGCGCTCGGCCAGCTTGTCCAGGAGGCGATGGTCAGCACGGCCGCCAGCAACCCAAGGCCGAGCCAGGCGGCCGGCAGCCCGAGCCGCAGCAGCGGCGGCACCACGACGCCGGAGAGCGCGATGCCCAGCCCGACGCCGGTGAACACCACCCCGCCCGCGAGGCCGCGCCGCCCGGCCGGCACCAGCGCCAGCACCGCCGGCGCCGCCAGCACCATGATGAAGCCGCCCGCCACCCCCGCCACCAGGCGCCAAGCGGCGAACCACAGGAACGACACCGGCTCGGCACAGGCGAAGAACGAGGCGGTGGCCAGCAGCATCGCCAGCCGCAGCGCAATGCGGGTCGAACTGCGTCGCGCCGCCGCGCGCGCCCCGATCGCACCGATCAGGTAGCCGACCAGATTGATCGCCCCGAGATAGCCTGCCTGCGCAGGGCTGAACCAGCCGGCCGCGATCACCGCCGGGATCAGCGGCGTATAGGCGAAGCGCGCCAGTCCGATCCCGACCAGCGTGCCGGCTGCCCCCGCCAGCGCGGCGGGCCAGAATCCGCCAGCCGTCCCCCCGGGCACGCTCAGGCGATCACGGCGTGGCGCCGCAGCTCCTCGATCACAAGGTCGGCCAGCGCCTCGGGGTCCGCTTCCGTGGTGCGCAGGTGCAGCTCCGCCGCCATCGGCGCCTCATAGGGCGCATCGACGCCGGTGAAATTGCGGATCTGCCCGGCATCGGCGCGTGCATACAGGCCTTTCGGATCGCGCCGGCGGCATTCGTCGATCGGCGTGTCGATGAACACCTCGATGAACTCGCCGGCCTCGAACCGCTCGCGCGCCGCGTCGCGGTCGGAGCGGTACGGCGAGATGAACGACACCATGACGATCAGCCCGGCATCCACCATCAGCCGCGCGGCCTCGGCGGCGCGGCGGATGTTTTCCACGCGGTCGGCCTCGGAGAAGCCGAGGTCGCGGTTGAGGCCGTGGCGGACATTGTCGCCGTCGAGGATGTAGGTGTGGCGGCCGAGCGCGTGCAGCTTGCGATCGACCAGGTTGGCGATGGTCGATTTGCCGGCGCCGGACAGCCCGGTGAACCACAGCGCCGCCGGCCGCTGGCCCATCAGCGCCGCGCGCGCCTCCTTGTCCACCGCCATGTCGTGCCAGACGATGTTGGTGGAGCCGGG
This sequence comes from uncultured Pseudomonadota bacterium, assembly GCA_963786445.1. Taxonomy (GTDB): domain Bacteria; phylum Pseudomonadota; class Alphaproteobacteria; order Acetobacterales; family Acetobacteraceae; genus JAFKFJ01. Next base: position 192,131 of record CAWAZU010000025.1, on the reverse strand, counting down.
CGTGATCGTTTCGATCATGCCGACGCCGACGGTAGCGTTGGTCAGCCGGTCGATGACGACGAAGCCGCCGAGTTCGCGGCTGTCGGCGAAACGCTCCATCGCGATCGGCGCGATCAGCGACACGCCGATCGCCGCGACATCGTTCACTCCGAGCGAGTCCGCCGGCACCTGCGCAAAACTGTTCACATCGATGCGGTGGCGGATATGCGTGACGCTGCCGGAGACCGTGCGCGTGCCGAGCTTGAAGATGTAGCTGCGGCCGGCGAACAGTTTTTGGTCGGTCAGCCAGACGACGTGCGCGTCGAACTTGTCGGCGACCGCGATCGGCGCGCCGGGCGCGGTCAGCACGTCGCCGCGCGAGATGTCGATCGGCTCGGCGAGCGTCAGCGTCACCGCGCTGCCCACACCGGCGCGGTCGCGGTCGCCGTCCATCGTGACGATGCGCGCGACCGTCGCGCTGCGCCCCGACGCCGCCACCGTCACGCGGTCGCCGGCGCGGATCGTGCCGGCGGCGATGGTGCCGGAATAGCCGCGGAAATCGAGGTTCGGCCGGTTCACCCACTGCACCGGCATGCGGAACGGCCGCACCGCAGCGGCGGCATCGACATCCGCCGTCTCAAGATATTCGAGCAGGCTCGGCCCGCCATGCCAGGGCGTGCGCGCGCTGCGCGCAATCACGTTGTCGCCGAAGCGCGCCGAGAGCGGGATCGCGGTCAGCGACGCGAAGCCGAGCCCCGCCACCGCGCGCGCGTAGTCGTCGCGGATTTCGTTGAAGCGGGCTTCGCTGAACTCGACCAGGTCGATCTTGTTCACCGCCAGCACGACATGACGGATGCCGAGCAGCGAGACGATGAAGGAGTGCCGCCGCGTCTGCGTCAGCACGCCGTGCCGCGCATCGACCAGCACCACGGCGAGGTCCGCGTTTGACGCGCCGGTCGCCATGTTGCGCGTGTACTGCTCGTGGCCCGGCGTGTCGGCGACGATGAAGCGGCGTTTTTCGGTGGCGAAGAAACGGTAGGCAACGTCGATGGTGATGCCCTGCTCCCGCTCCGCCTCCAGCCCATCGACAAGCAGGGCAAAATCGATGTGCTCGCCGGCGGTGCCGTGCTTGACGCTGTCGCGTTGCAGGGTCGCGAGCTGATCGTCGAAGATCAGCTTGGTGTCATAGAGCAGCCGGCCGATCAGCGTCGATTTGCCATCGTCCACGCTGCCGCAGGTCAGGAACCGCAGCAGGCCGATCTGCTCCTGGCGTGCCAGGAAGCGTTGCAGCGGTGCCAGGTCGGGCTGCTGGGCGAGGGTGCTGCTCATCTCAGAAATATCCCTCGCGCTTCTTCTTTTCCATGCTGTCCTTCTCGTCGCGGTCGATCAGCCGTCCGCCGCGCTCGGAGGTGCGGGCGACCAGCATTTCCGCGACAATCTCCGGCAGCGTGGCGGCCAGGGATTCGTGCGCCGCGGTCAGCGGATAGCAGCCTAGCGAACGGAACCGCACCACGCGCGTCTCCGGCATCTCGCCGGCGGCGAGCCGCATGCGGTCGTCATCGACCACGATCAGGCTGCCGTCGCGCACCACCACCGGGCGCGGGGCGGCGAAATACAGCGGCACGATCGGCAGCTCGTGCAGCATGATGTAGTGCCAGATGTCGAGCTCGGTCCAGTTGGAGAGCGGGAACACCCGGATCGACTCGCCCTTGTGGATACGGCCATTGTAGAGGTTCCAGAATTCCGGCCGCTGGTTCTTCGGGTCCCATTCCTGGTTGGCGCTGCGGAAGGAGAACACGCGCTCCTTCGCCCGGCTTTTCTCCTCGTCGCGCCGCGCGCCGCCGAACGCCGCGTCGAACCCGTGCAGCTTCAGCGCGGCCTTCAGCGCCTCGGTCTTCATCACGTGCGTGTAGTAGGCCGCACCGTGGTCGAACGGGTTAACGTTCTGCCGCTGTCCGTCCTCGTTGGTATGCACGATCAGGCGCAGGCCGAGCCGCGCCGCGGTGGCGTCGCGGAACGCGATCATCTCGCGGAACTTCCAGCCGGTGTCGATGTGCAGCAGCGGAAACGGCGGCTTGGACGGATGGAACGCCTTGAGCATCAGATGCAGCAGGACCGAGGAGTCCTTGCCGATCGAATAGAGAAACACCGGCGCCCGGCATTCCGCGGCGACCTCGCGGATGATGTGGATGCTCTCGTTTTCCAGGCGCGCGAGATGGGACAGGCGATCGGACAAGAAGGTTTTCCTTCGGCAGACGATGCCGCGACGCAGATATCACAACGGTGCGGTGCGCAACCAGCAACGACCGTTCTATTCCCGCCGCGAATGGCATATCAACGTCAGATTGGCCCGCCGGCCCGAATGCCGGACGGTCGGTGGCGCGGGGCCGGGCTGCATCCGCTTCATGCCTCGGAAGCGGGCGGGCTGGCGCCTGACCCCGCCCCGCGGTAACTGATGGCGAGGCACGGCAGGGAGGAGCGTCATGGACGCAGTGGTTCAGCACGTGATCGGCGGGCAGCGCACCGGCGGCACCGCCAGCCGGTTCGCCGACGTGTTCAACCCGGCCACCGGCCAGGTGGCGCGGCGCGTGGCGCTGGGCACCCGCGCCGATGTCGACACCGCCGTGGCCGCCGCGGCCGCGGCACAGCCGGGCTGGGCCGCCACCACGCCGCTCGCCCGCGCGCGGGTGATGTTCCGCTTCCGCGAACTGCTGGACGCGCATGCCAAGGACATGGCCGCCATCATCACCGCGGAGCATGGCAAAGTGCTGTCGGACGCCGGCGGCGAGGTGACGCGCGGCCTGGAGGTGGTGGAATTCGCCGCCGGCATCCCCGACCTGCTCAAGGGCGAGTTCTCCGACCAGGTCGGGCGCGGCGTGGACAGTTTTTCGCTCCGCCAGCCACTCGGCGTGGTCGCCGGGATCACGCCGTTCAATTTTCCCGCGATGGTGCCGCTGTGGATGGCGCCGATGGCGCTCGCCTGCGGCAACGCCTTCATCCTCAAGCCGAGCGAGCGCGACCCCTCGGCCTCGCTGCTGCTGGCCGAGCTGTTCCGCGAGGCCGGATTGCCGGACGGGGTGTTCAACGTGGTGCAGGGCGACAAGGAGGCAGTGGACGCGATCCTGGAGCATCCCGGCATCGCCGCGGTCAGCTTCGTCGGCTCGACGCCGATCGCCGAGTACATCTACCGGACCGGCACGGCGCACGGGAAGCGCGTGCAGGCGCTCGGCGGGGCCAAGAACCACATGATCGTGATGCCGGACGCCGATCTGGAGCAGGCGACGGACGCGCTGATGGGCGCGGGCTATGGCGCGGCCGGCGAGCGCTGCATGGCGATCTCGGTCGCGGTCGCGGTGGGCGGCGTCGGCGATGCGCTGGTCAGCCGGCTGGCGCCGCGCGTGCGGGGACTGAAAGTCGGGCCGGGCACCGACCCCGACGCCGAGATGGGACCGCTGGTGACGCGCCAGCACATGGAAAAAGTTCGCGGCTACGTCGATACCGGCGTCGCAGAAGGCGCAAAACTGGTGGTCGATGGCCGCGATTTGCGGCTGCAGGGCTACGAGGACGGATTCTATCTCGGCGGCTGCCTGTTCGACGACGTGAAGCCGCACATGCGCATCTACAAGGAAGAGATTTTCGGCCCCGTGCTGTCGGTGGTGCGCGTGCCGCAGTTCGACGATGCGCTGAAGCTGGTCAACGACCACGAATACGCCAACGGCACCGCGGTGTTCACGCGCGACGGCGACACCGCACGCGCGTTCATGCACGGGGTGCAGGTCGGCATGGTGGGCATCAACGTGCCGATTCCGGTACCGGTGGCCTATCACAGCTTCGGCGGCTGGAAGCGCAGCCTGTTCGGCGACCACGGCGTCTATGGCCGCGAGGCGGTGCGCTTCTACACCAGGCTCAAGACGGTGACGTCGCGCTGGCCGGCCGGCATCCGCGCCGGGGCGCAATACGTGATGCCGACGACGGGGTGAGGCGCGTCACCGTCATTCCCGCGAAAGCCGCGGCGATGAGATCCGCGCCGACTACCCCGCCAGCTCCGGCACGCGCGCCAGCAGCGCCGCGTGCAGCTCCGCGCGGCGTGCCCAGAGTTCGTGATACCATGCGGTCCTTTCCGCGATCTGATAGGCCAGCATGCGCTCCCGTGCCACATAGCCGCGGGCCGCATCGCCGATCGTGCGCGTGATGTCCGGGTTCGCCACCAGCCGCAGCAGCCGCTGCTCCAGCTCCTCGGGCGAGCGGAACAGCACGCCGGTCGCGCCGTCCTCGATCGAGTTCTCGTACACGATACGCGCTGGCCAGCGCGGTGGCGCGGTGCGCCGCCGCCTCGATGAATTTCAGGTCCGACTTGCAGCGGTTGAAGGGCGTGTCCAGCAGCGGCATAAACGAAATCTCGCTCGCCGCCAGCAGCGCCTGATAGGTGTCGTAGCCGCACAGCGGCACGAAGGTCTTGTGGATCGTCGTCAGCTGCTCGAACAGGCCCCGGTCGTTGACGATGACGACGTGCAGACGATCGCCCGCCTTGACCACGGCGCGGTTCAGCGCGTCCAGGCAGGGCGGCCATTCGGTCTCGCGGTTCAGCCCGGCGAACAGCATGGTCAGCCGGCCCGGCGTGCGGTGGTTGACCAGTTCGGGCAGCCGCGCGATGCCGTTCGCGAACGCCCGCGTCTCCGGATTGTCGCGGCGCAGCACTTCGGCCAGCGGCTCGGTCGAGGTCTGCACCGCATGCACAGCGCGGAAATTCATCACGTCCGGGCGCTGCAGCACCGGGATGTAGTCCGGGTGGTCGTCGAATTCGCACATCACCAGCCAGCCGCGCGCCAGCAGCCTGCGCACGCGCGCGATCCCCGCCTCGCCCGCCAGCAGCGGCCGGTGGAAAATGAAAATGCCCGGCGGCTCGGCGGCATCGAGCTCCGGTTCGCCGTGATTGAGGATGCGCGTCTGCAGCGTCGGCTCCGCCGCCAGCGCCTGCATCGGCTCGGTGACGCGCACATGGCTCACGCCGCCGACCGGGCTCAGCATGGTGGAGACGAGCGGCAGCGGACGCACCGCGCCGCGCCGGGCGCGCCAGACGTGCTGCAGGGCCGACGCACGCTCGCGATAGGCGGGCACGTCGATGCCGAGCCGCCGCAGCGCCGGCGCCATGGCGTCGGCGAACGCGCCGGCCGCTTCGGCATTGAACACGCGCGGGACGACGTCGAGCGGCACCAGCCCGGCTTCGCGCAGCAGGTGCCGCGTGGTCTCGCGCGAGAACCAGCGGATATGCGTGCGGTCCAGCAGGCCGAGCGGCTCGTAGTCCCAGGTGCCGCGCAGCAGCCGCTCGGCAAAGCTCCAGTGTTCCTGGTTGGGCATGCAGACCAGCACGATGCCGTCCTCGGCGAGCAGTGCGACCTGCGCGCGCAGCATGCCCCACGGGTCGGAAACGTGCTCCAGCGTGTCGCCGTAGATCAGGCAATCGACGCTGCCGGGCAGGATCCGCTCGCCGAACGGCAGCGCGTCGATGTCGAGATCGGCCTCGAACACATGATCGAGCCGCGTCGCCGCGATGCGTGCCGCGTCGGCATCACGCTCCACGCCGAGCACGCGCGCGCGCGGGTTGCGCCGCTTGTATTCCGCGCCGAGCGCGCCGCTGCCGCAGCCGATGTCGAGCACCAGCCGCGCGGTCAGCGGGATGCGGTCGAGCAGGTCGGGATTGTAAATGTCGGGGTAGCTCACGGCGCCGCGCGCCCGATGCCGTGATAGGCGAAGCCGGAAGCGCGCATCGCGACCGGATCGAAGATGTTGCGCAGATCGACGATCACCCGCCCGCGCATCGCGCCGGCCAGCCGCTCCGGCCCCAGCGCGCGGAACTCGTTCCATTCGGTGACGACGACCAGCGCATCGGCCCCGTCGGCGGCATCGAGCGCGTCGCGGCAGTACTGCACGCGCTCGGGCAGCAGCGGGCGCGCCTGTGCCGTGCCGACCGGGTCGAAGGCGCGCAGCTCCGCGCCGTCCTCGGCGAGCCGCCAGACGATCGGGATCGACGGCGCCTCGCGCATGTCGTCGGTCTCCGGCTTGAAGGTCAGGCCGAGGATGGCGATGCGCTTGCCGCGCACGCTGCCGCCGCAGGCGGCGACAATGCGCGCCGCCATCGCGGATTTGCGCGCGTCGTTGACGGCGACCACCGCCTCCACCAGCCGGCTCGGCGCGCCGGCGTCCTGCGCGATGCGCACCAGCGCCAGCGTGTCCTTGGGAAAGCAGGAGCCGCCGAAACCCGGGCCGGCGTGCAGGAATTTCCGGCCGATGCGGCCGTCCAGCCCGATGCCGCGCGCCACGTCATGCACGTCGGCGCCGACCTTTTCGCACAGATCCGCCATCTCGTTGATGAACGAGACCTTCATCGCCAGGAACGCATTGGCGGCGTATTTGGTCAGTTCCGCGGTCTCCAGGCCGGTGAACACGATCGGCGCCTCGATCAGGTAGAGCGGGCGATACAGCCGGCGCAGCAGGTCCTGCGCGCGCTCGCTCTCGACGCCGATCACGACGCGGTCGGGACGGAGGAAATCGTTGATGGCGCTGCCTTCGCGCAGGAATTCCGGGTTCGACGCCACGTCGAACGCGGCGTCCGGCCGCACGTCGCGCACGATGTCCGCGATGCGCCGGCCGGTGCCGACCGGCACGGTCGATTTGGTGACGATCACCGCATAGCCGGCGAGCGCGCGCGCCACCTGCTCGGCCGCGGCATAGACGTAGCTGAGGTCGGCGTGCCCATCACCGCGCCGCGCCGGCGTGCCGACGGCGATGAACACCGCCTCGGCTCCGGCAACCGCGGCGCCGAGATCGTCGCCGAATGCGAGCCGCCCGGCGGCGACATTGTCCGCCACCAGCTGATCGAGGCCGGGCTCGTAGATCGGCAGGCGCCCTTCGCGCAGCGCCGCGAGGCGGGCCTGGTCGGTCTCGATCAGTGCCACCTCGACACCGAACTCGGCGAAGCAGGCGCCGGAGACGAGGCCGACATAGCCGCCACCGATCATCGCGATCCGCACCGCGTTCCCTCTCCTCACCTGGCCGGGCGTTGGTGGCGCGGCGCGGGTGCGCCGGTCAAGGGTCGGTTTCGTCGCTGCTGCGCCGCGGCGGCGGACGCAGCGCCGCCTCGGCCAGCCCCTCGGCTTCGGCCCGGGCGGCGCGCGCGGCCTCCGCGGCGGCGCGCGCCTCGATCAGCGCGGCGACCACCGCCTCGGCCGAGGCGGCGGCGGCGAGCGTCGCGCGCGCCCGCACGATGGCTGCCTCCGCCGCCGCCAGCGCCGCCTCGGCACGGGCGGCCCCGACGCGCGCCTCGCGCAGCCACGGACCCAGCGCCTCGACGACGGCATCGTCCGCCTCGGCACGGCTGGCGGCGGCGATCTCCGCCCCGATCGCAGCGGTGCGGGCCGCCAGCGCCGCTGCGGCGTCCCGCTCCGCCGCGATCGTCTCGGCCAGTTCGCGGCGCGCCGCCGCGACCGCATCGCCGCGCAGCCGCAGCGCGCGCTGCAACGCCCCGCCCTTCACGGCGCGGCCCCGCCGAGGGCCGCCTGCAGGCGGGCAAAACTGTCGCTGAGGCCGCACGCGGTGTCGCGGTCCTGTTGCAGCACCGCCTCGATGCGCGGCGCCGCCGCCAGCGCCGCGTCGGCCTCCGTGTCGGCCCCGGGCTTGTAGGCGCCCAGCCGCACCAGGTCGGCCAGCTCCGCCTGCAGCGCCAGCACCGCCCGCGCCCGCCGGGCCAGCGCCGCCTCGGCGGGGGTCAGGCACCCCGGCACGGTGCGCGAGAGCGAGCGCAGCACGTCGATCGCCGGATAGCGCCCGCGCTCGGCGATCCGGCGATCGAGCACGATATGCCCGTCGAGGATGCCGCGCACCGCGTCGGCCACCGGATCGTTCATGTCGTCGCCCTCGACCAGCACGGTGAAGAGCGCGGTGATCTGCCCGCCCACGGCATCCGGGCCAGGGCCGGCGCGCTCCAGCAGCCGCGGCAGCTCGGCGAACACGCTGGCCGGAAAGCCGCGCGCGCCCTGCGGCTCGCCGGCGGCCAGCGCGATCTCGCGCAGTGCCAGGCAATAGCGCGTCAGGCTGTCCATCAGCAGCAGCACGCCCCGCCCCTGGTCGCGGAAATGCTCGGCGACGGCGAGCGCGGCATGGGCGGCCTCGCGCCGCAGCAGCGGCGGCGCGTCGGAGGTGGCGACCACCACCACCGCGCGCGCCAGGCCGGCGGCGCCGAGATCGTCCTCGAGGAACTCGCGCACCTCGCGGCCGCGTTCGCCGACCAGCGCCAGCACCGCCACGTCGGTCTGGGCGTAGCGCGACAGCATGGCGAGCAGGTTCGACTTGCCGACGCCGGAGCCGGCGAACAGGCCGAGCCGCTGCCCCTGCCGGCAGGTGACGAAGGCATCGAGCGCGCTGACGCCGAATTCGATGCGCGGCCCGAGCCGCGCGCGGCCGGCGGCCGGCGGCGGCGGCGCGCGCACGAGCCGCCGGTCCGCCCCTTGCGGCAGCGGCCCGCGCCCGTCGAGCGGCTGGCCCAGCGGGTCGAGGACGCGGCCGATCCAGGCGTCCGACACGGCCAGCGTCGCCGGCCGTGGCCGCAGCGCCGCCACCGCCGCGCGCCCCGGCCCCAGCCCGTCGAGCGGCCCGAACGCCAGCGCCTGCGCCAGCCCGCCGCGGAACCCCACCACTTCGGCGGCGACCGCCTGGCGGTCGCGCGGGTGCAGCGCCAGCCGGTCGCCGACCGACAGATGCGCCGCCAGCCCGCGCAGCTCGACGGCCAGGCCGGACAGCGCCGCCACCTCGCCGCGCACGCTCTCGCCGGAAAGTGATGCGAGCCGCGCGCTGGCCTGCGCGGCCGTCAGGGGGAAGCGCCGACTGGGCATTTTCCTTGTCAATTCGCTGATGTGCCGGGCCGACAGGACATTCCATCCGCCTTAACAAGTCTCTGCAAAGAGGCGCTCTCCGGTAAAAATCTTGTGGACGATTCGTGAACGGCCTGCTACTTCCCCTACAACCATAAGTTGTCCACGGAGGTCAAGATGCGCGCACTGCTGGTAGAGGACGACCTTACGGCGTCCAAGGGGATTGCCCTCATGCTGAAATCCGGGGGCGCCGTCGTCGATGCCGCCGACACCGGCGAAGAGGCGCTGGAGCTGGTACGTCATTACGATTACGACATTGTCGTGCTCGACCTGATGTTGCCGGACATGGACGGCTACGACGTGGTGCGGCGCATGCGGGCCGGACGCATCGACATCCCGGTGCTGATCCTGTCGGGCCTGTCGCGGCCGCAGGCGAAGGTGAAGGGGTTCGGCCTCGGCGCCGACGACTTCATCAGCAAGCCGTTCGACAAGGCCGAGCTGCTGGCCCGCATCCAGGCCGTGGTGCGGCGCAGCAAGGGCTACAGCCAGCCGACGCTGCGCATCGGCCCGCTGCAGCTCAACCTCGACAGCCGCGAGGTCTCGGTCGCCGGACGCACCGTTCACCTGACCGGCAAGGAATACGCGATCCTGGAATTGCTGGTGCTGCGCAAGGGCATCGTATTAACGAAAGAGACTTTCCTTAATCACCTGTACGGCGGCATGGACGAGCCGGAGATGAAGATCATCGACGTGTTCATCTGCAAGCTGCGCAAGAAGCTGGCGCAGGCGGGCGCCGGCAACCTGATCGGGACGGTGTGGGGGCGCGGCTACATGATGCGCGAGTTGGATCACGCGGCCGAGGCGGACGCGACGCGGCCGGTGGCGCTCACCGCCGCCTGAGCCGCCGCGTCAGACTTTCTCGACCTGCCCGTATTCCAGCTCGACGGGGGTTGAGCGGCCGAAGATCGAGACGCTGACCTTCACACGTCCCTTCTCCTCGTCCACCTCCTCGACGGTGCCGTTGAAGCTGGTGAACGGACCGTCGGCGACACGCACCTGCTCGCCGATCTCGAACAGCACCGACGGCCGCGGACGCTCCACGCCTTCCTGCGCCTGCTTGAGAATGCGCTCGGCCTCGGCGTCCGAAATCGGCGTCGGGCGCAGCTTGGTGCCGAGGAACCCGGTCACCTTCGGCGTGTCCTTCACCAGATGCCACGCCTCGTCGCTCAGCTCCATCTTCACCAGCACGTAGCCGGGGAAGAACTTGCGCTCGGCGTTGACCTTCTGGCCGCGGCGCAGTTCCACCACCTCCTCCGACGGCACCATCACCTCGTCGATCTGCTCGCCGAGGCCCTTCTGCCCCGCCTGCTCCTTGATCTGCTGGGCGATCTTCTTCTCGAAGCCCGAATAGACGTGGACGACGTACCAGCGCTTGGCCATGCCCGGCTCCTGCCTCAGACGCCCGTGCCGCCGAACAACGCGCGCACGGCAACGCCGATCACCTGGTCGGTGACGAAGAAATAAACGGTGGTCAATGCCGCCATTGCCAGCACGAGGCCGGTGGTTACCAGCGTCTCCCGCCGCGACGGCCAGGTGACGCGGGCCATTTCGGCGCGCACCTCGCGGACGAATTTAGCCGGGTTAAATGCTTCGCCGCTCATGCTCCGTCAAAACCTTCCGAAAAGAGTTCGGGAAAAATTCCCACGCCGCCCCGCGCGCGCCGGCGGCCTGGTGGCAGGGGTGGAGGGTCTCGAACCCCCAGCCTCCGGTTTTGGAGACCGGCGCTCTAGCCAATTGAGCTACACCCCTCGCGAACCCGCCGCCGCCGCGCCGCAAGCGGCGGGTCCGAACGCCGGTAGAAAGAATGCGGCGCGGTGAAAGTCAAGGGCACGGCGGCTATGAACGATACGCGCCGTTGATGTCGATGTAGCCGTGCGTCAGGTCGCAGGTCCACGCGGTCGCGCGCCCGCGCCCGAGGCCGAGATCGACGGCAATCGCAATCTCCCGCCCCTGCATGTGCGCGACCACCGGCGCCTCGTCGTAGCCGGGCACGACACCGCCCGCGCGCGCCACCCACACGCCGCCCACGGCGACGGAGAGCAGGTCGCGGTCGGCGGGTTCGCCGGCCTTGCCGACCGCCATGACGATGCGGCCCCAGTTGGCGTCCCCGCCGGCGATCGCCGTTTTGACCAGCGGCGAATTGGCGATCGCCATGGCGACGCGATGCGCCGAGCGGGCCGAGACGGCGCCGGCCACGTCGATGCGCACCAGTTTCTGCGCCCCCTCGCCGTCGCGCACCACGGCGAGGGCGAGGTCGTGCAGCACCTCGGCGAGCCGCTCGCGGAAGTCGCGCAGCATCGGGCCGCCCTCCGGCGGCACCGCGTCGTGCTGCGCCTGGCCGGTCGCGAACAGCAGCACCGTGTCGCTGGTCGAGGTGTCGGAATCGACGGTGGTGCAGTTGAAGCTGGCATCGACGCCGCGCTTGAGCGCCGGCTGCAACGCGGCGGCGGGCAGCTTCGCGTCGGTGAACACGAAGCACAGCATGGTCGCCATGTCGGGCGCGATCATGCCGCTGCCCTTGGCGATGCCGGTGATCCGCACCGCGGCCCCGCCGATCCGTGCAGTGCGCGTCGCGGCTTTTGGGAAGGTGTCGGTGGTCATCATGCCGCGCGCCGCCGCCTCCCACAGGTCGGGCGCGAGGCGTGCGTGCAGCGCCGGCAGGGCCGCGGTCAGCCGCTCGTGCGGCAGCGCCTCGCCGATCACGCCGGTGGAGGCCAGAAACACGTCCTGCGCTGTGCAGCCGACCAGGGCGGCGGCGGAAGTTGCGGTGGCTTCGGCGGCCTCGCGTCCGGCGCGGCCGGCGAACACGTTGGCGTTGCCGGCGTTCACCACCAGCGCCCGCGCCCGCCCCGCCGGCAGGATGGCGCGGCACCAATCGACCGGCGCGCCGGGACAGCGGTTGCGCGTGAACACGCCGGCCACCGTGGTGCCGGGCGCCAGCTCCGCCATCACCAGGTCGGTGCGGCCCTGATAGCGGAGGCCGGCCGCCGCCGCGCCCAGCCGCACCCCCGCCAGCGGCGGCAGGGCGGGCAGGTCCACCGCCAGCGGCGAGCGCGCGGGCGCCACCGGGATGCCGGCTAAGGCTTGGCGGCAGCGGGCGCCGGCGGCTCGGCGCTGTCGGTCGCCTGCGGCGCCGAGCCGTCGGCGTTGAATTTCTGGATGGCCAAGCCCTCGCGCGCCTCGGCCACCATTTTTCGCACGCCCTCCTGGATCATGTCCTGACGGATCTGGTCGCGCGACTGCTCGTAGGTCGGCGGCGGCGCCTGACGGCGGCCCAGCACCTTTATCACGTGCCAGCCGTACTGCGTATGCACCGGCACCTCGCTGATCTGGCCCGGCTGCATCGCGAAGGCGGCGTCGGCGAAGGCCGGCAGCATGTCGCCCTTCTTGAACCAGCCCAGGTCGCCGCCCTGCGCCGCCGCCGGATCGCTGCTGTGCTGCTTGGCGAGCTGGGCGAAATCCGCCCCGCCCTTCAGCTCGGCGATGATCTTCTTCGCCTCGTCCTCGCTGGCGACCAGGATGTGCGCGGCGTGGACCTCCTCGTCGCCGGGCTTGCTGGCGAGGGTGGCGTCGTAGCGCTCCTTGACCTTCTGCTCGGTGACCTGCGGGGCCGATCGCGCGGCTCAGCAGCGCGGTCTGCAGCGCCGAATCGGCGGCGCGCGTCATCTGCCGCTGCACCTGCGGGTCCTTGTCCAGCCCCTGCTTCTGCGCCAGCATGACCAGCGCCTTGCGATCGACCAGCTGGTCGCGCATCATCGGGAACAGCATGTTCGGCGGCATGTTGCGGTATTCGGCCGGCAGCCCCGCCATCGCATCGCGCACGTCGCTGGCCCGGATCGCCGTGCCGTTCACCGTCGCCACCACCGGGTCGGGCGGCCCCGCCGGCGCAGGGGCCGGGGCCGGGGCCGGAGTGGTCTGCGCCAGCGCCGTGCCGCAGAGGCAAGCGAGCACGCCGAGGACGGTTAAGCTGAAACTCCGCATGGGCGATCCCTACCTCAGTCGGCGCGATGTATGGCGGAACCGGACAGGTGCGACAAGCAGGGCCGGGGCGCCGTCGTTGACCGGGAGCGGTGCGGCTCCTATCTGACAGCCCTGACCAGAACGGCCCCCCAGGGTGGCTGGACGGGCGGCCGGGGGTCGGTGGCGCCCGCCAGGCTGGCCCGGCGGCGGCCGGCGCTGCCCGTTCCGGAAGGCTCCTCGCATGTTCGCCAGCATCGCCCGCGCCATCTTCGGCACCAGCAACGATCGCTCGCTGAAGGCCTATCAGCGCCGGGTGCCGCAGATCAATGAGCTGGAAGCGGCGACGGCGCAGCTCGACGACGACGCGCTGCGCGCCAAGACCGCCGAGTTCCGCGCCCGCCTCGCCGACGGCGTGGCGCTGGAGCAGCTGCTGCCGGAGGCGTTCGCGGTGGTGCGCGAGGCGTCGCGGCGCACGCTGGGGCTGCGGCCGTTCGACGTGCAGCTGATCGGCGGGATGGTGCTGCACGACGGAAAAATCGCCGAGATGAAGACCGGCGAAGGCAAGACCCTGGTTGCCACGCTGCCGGTCTATCTCAACGCGCTGGCCGGCAAGGGCGTGCATGTCGTGACCGTGAACGACTACCTCGCCCGCCGCGACGCCGAATGGATGGGTCGCATCTACACCTTTCTGGGCCTCACCGTGGGCGTGATCGTCCACGGGCTGGACGACGTGCAGCGGCGCGCCGCCTATGCCGCCGACATCACCTATGGCACGAACAACGAATTCGGCTTCGACTACCTGCGCGACAACATGAAGTACCGGCTGGACGACATGGTGCAGCGCGACTTCGCCTACGGCATCGTCGATGAGGTGGACAGCATCCTGATCGACGAGGCGCGCACGCCGCTGATCATCTCCGGCCCCGCTGAGGATTCTTCCGACCTCTACCGCAGCGTCAATGCCGTGGTCCAGGAGCTGGTGAAGGACGAGTCCACGTACGAAAAGGAGGAAAAAACCCGCACGGTGGCGCTGACCGAGCCGGGCAGCGAGCGCGTGGAAGACATGCTGCGCGCGGCGGGCATCATCACCGAGGGCAACCTCTACGACATTTTCAACGTCAGCGTGGTGCATCATGTGCAGCAGTCGCTGCGCGCGCACACGCTGTTCACCCGCGACGTGGACTACATCGTGCGGCAGGACAAGGTCGTCATCATCGACGAGTTCACCGGCCGCATGATGGAAGGCCGCCGCTACTCCGAGGGCCTGCACCAGGCGCTGGAGGCGAAAGAGGCGGTGACCATCCAGGCGGAGAACCAGACGCTCGCCTCGATCACGTTCCAGAACTATTTTCGGCTCTATCCCAAGCTCGGCGGCATGACCGGCACGGCGATGACGGAAGCCGACGAGTTCGCCGAGATCTACAAGCTGGAAGTGGTGGATATTCCGACCAACGTTCCGGTGGTCCGCACCGACGGGGACGACGAGGTGTACCGCAGCGCCGCCGAGAAATACGAGGCGGTGGCAAAGCTGATCGAGGAGGCGCGCACGCGCGGCCAGCCGGTGCTGGTGGGCACCACCAGCATCGAGAAAAGCGAGCTGATGAGCGAGCTGCTCAAGCGGAAGAAAGTGCCGCACCAGGTTCTGAACGCGCGCTTCCACGAGCAGGAAGCGGTGATCGTGGCGCAGGCCGGCGCGCCCGGCGCGGTGACGATCGCGACCAACATGGCCGGCCGCGGCACCGACATCAAGCTCGGCGGCAACCTCGAGATGCGCGTCAAGCTGGAACTCGCCGACATCGCCGACCCGGCCCTCGCCGCCGCGCGGGAGGCGGAGATCCAGGAGGAAATCCTGCGCAACCACGAGGCGGTGAAGCAGTCGGGCGGCCTGTTCGTGGTCGGCACCGAACGCCACGAGAGCCGGCGCATCGACAACCAGCTGCGCGGACGCTCCGGCCGCCAGGGCGACCCCGGTGCCTCGCGCTTCTTCCTCTCGCTGGAAGACGACCTGATGCGCATCTTCGGCTCGGAGCGCATGGGCGGGATGCTGCAACGCCTCGGGCTCAAGGACGGCGAGGCGATCGTGCATCCGTGGATCAACAAGGCGCTGGAAAAGGCCCAGAAGAAAGTCGAAGCGCGCAACTTCGACATGCGCAAGAACGTGCTGAAATACGACGACGTGATGAACGACCAGCGCCGTGAGGTGTACGCGCAGCGCCGCGAGTTCATGAAGGCCGAGGACGTGCGCGACACCATTCTGGACATGCGCGCCGAGATCATCGGCGAGATGGTGGCGCGACGCATCCCGGAAAAAGCCTTTGCCGAGCAGTGGGAAGGGGCCGAGTTGCAGCAGGACGTGCAGCGCGTGCTCAACCTCGACCTGCCGGTCGCCGCCTGGGCGCGCGAGGAGGGCATCGACGAGACGCAGATCCGCGAGCGGCTGGAGGCGGCGGCGGAGGCGCTGATGGCCGGCAAGGCGGAGCGGCTGGGCGCGGAACTGATGCGCTACGTGGAGAAGAGCGTGCTGCTGCAGGTGCTCGACCAAGTGTGGAAGGAGCATCTGCTGGCGCTCGATCATCTGCGCCAGGGCATCGGCCTGCGCGCCTACGGCCAGAAAGATCCGCTGAACGAATACAAGAGCGAGGCTTTTGCGCTTTTCAACGCCATGCTGGACGAACTGAAGGAGCGGGTGACGACCTTCCTTGCGCGCATCGAGCCGAATGTCGAGCAGCCGCCGGCGCCGCCGCCCCCGCCGCCGATGGTCGAGGATCATCCGCAGCCCGTCTTCGCAATCGCGCGGGCGGAGCCGATGCTGGAGATGGCGGGCGGCGGCGGCGGCGCGGTTTCGGCGATGGCGCTGGGCACGGCGGCGGTCGATCGCAACGATCCGAGCACCTGGCACAACAGCCCGCGCAATGCGCCCTGCCCGTGCGGGTCGGGCCGGAAGTTCAAGCACTGCCACGGCCGGACGATGTAGGCGAAAAGACCCGCGGAGTGGGCACGCCCGGTTCGTTGTATATGTGGAACAATAGTCGCGCGGCTGGGCACCGTGCGCTCAGGTGGGGACGGGCAGGCAGCATGCGTGCAGCCGGGCCGACGGCGCCGGTCGAGACGGCTTGCGGCGCGGCCGGCCGGCGAGCGACACGCGCGGAGGCGCTGGGCCGGCAGCGGCGGGGCGGGGAGCTGCCGCCGCGGTAGCGGGTGCCGGCGCAAGCAGGCCAAGCGGGGGACCGACCCCCAGCATCCGACAGAGCGGGCGCAGGATGCGGCCCGTTTGCGGAGCCGCAGCGATGAGGGCCACCATCGCAGGATCGGAAAGCAGATGCCGGAGCTGCGAGGCTGCGGACGCCGCCTCCGGGACCAGCCGCACGAGCCAGGCAGACTCCCGCGGAATGCGGCGTGCCCGATCGGGCGGCGGGGAGCGTCGCGCGGCCGAACAGCGAGGCGATGCGGGGCGGCGGGCGGACGCGGCGGCGGCCAGGGTGCTGGCCGGCAGCCGGGCGGCGAGGACGGCGAACCGGCTGGCTATACGGCGCAACCAGCACCAGACCGGCACCAAGAGCGGCCCGGCCATCCGCTCCGCAGCGGCGCGCGCGGCAACGGCCCGGCGCAGCCCCTCGATGATCAGGGCGAACCGGTCGGCCGGGGTGAGGGAAGCGGGCGCGGACACGAACGGAATAGGAACACAAAGCCCGAGGGCTGGGCAAGCGTGATCTTTCAGGAAGTCAGCCAAAAACCTCCGTCTTGAGGAAGCCGCACAGCCTCCGGTCCGGCGGCCCGAGATACCGCCGGCGGCTGTCATAGTAAAATAGAACAGCAGCCTGTTTCGGCATAGCGAGCTGCGGTTGCGCGATTTTCGCCAACAAGAGCAGGAGCGCGTAGGTCTCAAGGTAACTGTGATAGCTCAGCTTCATGCCGCGCGCACTATAGATCGGTCCGTTGCTTTGCCAAATGCGGGCATTGGACAGGTCACCGCGGGCATGGGCGAAACTCGAGAGGCGCCCATAGAGCGCGGTAACCCAGCCGCCTGGGTCAGTCCCGTTCTTGTCGTCGAACATGGTGCGGCCAGTGGCGGTCCTTGCCTTGTCCTCCAGCGCCTCCACCGCGACGGTGGTGCGTAGCCGGTGCCGAACATGCACGAAGTGCATGTCTTCGCCCCTCTCCGAGGTTTCCCAGCGCCTCGCGTCGCCGCGCATTTGGCAGTCGCAGGCGAAGACCATTACCTCCAACGCGCTCCGCAGGCTCGCAACGGCCTGCCGGTAGAAGCCGTGCAGCAGCGACAGAATGCTTGCCGAGAAGTCGTCGGCACAGTCGAGCATGGCATAGCCAACGATGCTCCCCTCGGGCATCACTTCAAGCCAGCCGCCCCAAAGCTCATACAGCAAGCCCACACGGCTGCCCTGATAAGACGTGGTGCGGATCGCCACGTCGTCGGCGATGTCCATGATGCCGTGCCAGACATTCGGGTCCACGAGGTCGGTCGGCGCCGGGTCGGGCTCGCCATCGGTAATGGCGAAATCGTCTGGCTCCAGCATCATGCGCCAGGCGCGAAAATCGGCGTCATCGAGCTTGCGGACCATCTCGACCGGAGTGACTTCGACCTAACGGGCCACGCTAACGTGCTTGAAGAGGCATAGTCGCAACGAATACCCCATCCCCTCCCGAGCGGCTGGGGTGGGCATTGGCCGAGCCGGAGTTCTTACCCCGACGCCGCTGACAACGCCCACCCCAAACGTATGGCTTGATTCGCCTCAGAACGCGACCGGCCCGAACGCCGCGCGCAGCAGCGCATAGGCCAGCCCGCCGACCAGAAAACCGACCAGCGTGCCGTTGACGCGCACGTATTGCAGGTCGCGGCCGACGCGCAGTTCCAGCTTGTCGGTGATGGTCGCGGCGTCCCAGTTCGCCACCACATCGGCGATGAAGTCCGCGACCGAGGCCTGCGCCGACGGCAGCAGGCTCGCGATCACCCCCTCCACCGCGCGTTGCAGCCGTGCCCGCGCCGCCGGGTCGGCGACGAGCAGCGTGCCGAAATTGCCGAGCGCGCTCTCGATCGCTGCCAGCGTGTGGCCATTGGGTCTTGCCGCATCGGCCTCCAGCGCCAGCCGCAGCCGCGACCACACGTCGCGCGCCCAGCCCTGGATCGTCTCGTGCGCCAGCGCGCGGCGCAGCGCGCGGCCGATTTCCGCGGCACGGTCGGGGTCGTCCTCGATGCGCGCGATCTCGCGGCGCATCCACTCGTCGAAGGCGGCGCGGAGTTCGGAGCCGGTGGCTTCCATCTTGTCGAGTTCGGCGTTGATCTGCGACAGCACCCGCCGCGCGATCGAGGCGCCGAGCGCCCAGCCGACCAGCACGCCGCCCTGCTCGCGCACCCGCTCCTCGATCACGCGCCGCAGCGCGTCCTCGCGTTCGGCGAGCACCAGCTTCAGCCGCGACAGGATGAAGCCGAACACCTCCTGGTGCCGCTCGCCCTCCACCAGCTTGCGCAGCGCCGCAGCGACCACGCGCCCGGCCGCCGGGCCGCCGACCACGCGCGGCACGATGCGGGCGAGCAGGCGGCGCGCGCGGCCGTCCTCCACGCTCGCCAGCAGCCGCGGCAGCATCGCCGCCAGCGCCTCCGCCGCCGGGCGGGTCGCCGCCGGGTCGGCGAGGAAGCGCGCGACGATGCCGGCGAGGTCGATGCGGCCGATCATGCGCCGCACGTCCGCGTCGGTGAACACGTGGTTGGCGACGAAGCGGCCGAGCGCGCGGCCGAGCCGCACTTTCTGCGCCGGGATGATGGCGGTGTGCGGGATCGGCAGGCCGAGCGGATGGCGAAACAGCGCGGTGACGGCGAACCAGTCGGCAATGCCGCCGACGAACCCCGCCTTCGCCGCCGCCTGCAGCACCGCGGTGGCGAAGCCCGCCGGCAGCGCGTAGCTCGCCAGCGTCACGATCGCCATCAGCACGAGCAGCGCAGTCGCGAACGCCTTGTGCCGGGCGAGCGTGCGCCGCGCGGCGCGGTCGGCGTCCGACTCGCTCGCCACCGGGGGGTGGAACGGGGAAGCGTCCATGCGGGAAAAGACGCTACCACGCCATGCCGGTTCTGCGGCAAGCCGAGCCGCGACCACGCCCGTTGCGCGCGCGGCATCATCCGGGCACACTTCGCACATGCAGCATCCGGCGCTCGCGACCGTGCCTGCCCTGGCCCGCGACCTGCTCGCGCTGACCGCGCGCCTGCGCGAGAGCCACGACGCCGACCCGTTCGGCAACCCGGTGCTGTCGATCGCGCTCGCCGTGTCGCGCCGGATCGACGCCGGGGCGATGACGCCGGAGGAGATCGAGGGGCTGGTCCGCCACCTGCGCGATGCCGCGTTTGCCGGCCGGGCGGCGCGGCTCGCTGCCTATGTCGGCGGCACCGACACGGCGGCGACGCGGCGGGCGATGGCGCAGCTGGCCGAGCGGCTGGTCCGCCCCGACCCGGCCGACAGTCCGGTGCCGCTCGCGAGGTTCCGCGCGCTGGTGGAGCGTCCGCGCTTCGCCGCCGTGTTCACCGCCCACCCCACCTTTTCGCTGCCCGCCGAGATCGGCCAGGCGCTGGCCGAGACGGCGAGCGGGCGGGCACCGGAAGTCTGCTTCGCCTCGCACCGCTCGCCGGGGGTGACGCTGGAGCAAGAGTTCGCGCAGGCGGCGCGCGCCATCGCGCACGGGCGCGACGCGCTGGATGCGCTGACCGCAGCGATCCTGTCCGCCGCGCGCGCCTCCTGGCCGAACCGCTGGACCGAGATCGTGCCGGCGCCGGTGATCCTGACCAGCTGGGTCGGCTACGACACCGACGGACGCACCGATATCGGCTGGTGGGACACGCTGCGCCTGCGGCTGGAGATGAAGCGGCTGCAACTCGCGCGGTTGCACGCGCAGGTTGCGCCGCTGCCCGAGGGCGCCGCCATCGCGGCGCGCGTTGCGGCGGCGCTGGAGGCGGTCGAGGCGCAGCGCGCCGCCGCCCCCGCCGGCGGCGAACCCGACGCCACCGCCGCCTTCGCCCATGCCCTGGTCGAGCGGCGCGAGGCGGCGCTGACCTCGCCGGCGCCGCTCGATGCGCTGTTCCGCGACGCCATCGCCGCCGCGCCGGCGGAGGCGCGGATGGCGCTGGCGGTGGCGCGGGCGGGGCTGCGGTCGCACGGGCTGGGGCTGGCGCACACGCATGTGCGGCTGAATTCGTCGCAGCTCCATAACGCGGTGCGCCAGCGCCTCGGCCTGGCCGACCCGCCGGAGGACCCGTCGCGACGGCGCGTGCTGCTCGGCGCCATCAACGCCGCGCTCGATGCGGTCGTGCCGGTGCCGGTGGATTTCGGCGCGCTGCTGGCCGAGGGCGCGTCGGCAGCGCGGCTGATGATGACGGTCGCTCAGCTCGTCAAACACATCGACGGCGCCACGCCGGTGCGCTTCCTGATCGCCGAGACCGAATCCGGCTACACGCTGCTCGCCTGCCTGTGGCTCGCGCGCCTGTTCGGCGTCGAGCGGATGATCGAGATTTCTCCTCTCTTCGAGACCGCGGAGGCGCTGGAGTCCGGCGTGCGCGTGCTGGAGGAGGCGCTGCGCAGCCCGCACTGGCGCGCCTACTTGCAGGCCACCGGGCGGCTGGCGATCCAGTTCGGCTATTCCGATTCCGGGCGCTATATCGGCCCGCTCGCCGCGACCTACCTGATCGAGCGGCTGCGGCTAAAGCTGGTCGGCGCGCTGACCCGTCACGGCCTGACCGGGATCGAGGTGCTGCTGTTCGACACGCATGGCGAAAGCGTCGGGCGCGGCGCGCATCCGGGGTCGCTGGGCGACCGGCTCGCCTATCTCTCGCCGCCGACCGCGCGGCGGGCGCTCGCGGCGGCGGGGATCGCGACGCGCGAGGAGTTGGCGTTCCAGGGCGGCGACGGCTATCTGCTGTTCGGCACGCCGGAACTCGCCGAAGCGACGGTGGCACGGATCGCCGAGCACGCTTTTCCGCCCGATCCGGCGCCGCCGCCCGACCCGATCTATGACGAGGCGGATTTCTCCGCCGATTTTTTTGCGACCTGCCGGGCGGGGATGCAGGAACTGGTGGACGACGCCGGCTATGCGGCGCTGCTGGGCGCGTTCGGGCCGGCGCTGCTCGACAAATCCGGCTCGCGCCCGTCGGCGCGGCAGGCGGACGGCATGGCGGGGCCGGCGATGATCCGCCATCCGCGCGAGCTGCGCGCGATCCCGAACAACGCCATCCTGCATCAGCTCGGCTGGTTGGCGAACACGCTGCAAGGCCTCGGCGGCGCCGCCGCGCGCCACCCGGAGACTTTTGTGGAACTGCGCGAGCGCAGCGCGCGGTTTCGCAACGCGCTCGCTTTGCCGGCGCACGCGCTGGCGCATTCCGACCTCGACGTGCTGCGCGCCGTCGTCGATACGCTCGACCCCGGTATGTGGCTCGACCGCGCCGCGCATGCGCGCATCCCCGGGCGGCGGCAGGCGCTGGTCGCGGTGGCACGGGCGCTGGAGCGGCTCGATCTGTGGGCGCAGGCGCAGGCGATGTTCCGCCGCATCCAGGCCGACCATGTCAGCCTGCGCGCGGTCTGGCCGGAGGCGCCGCGGCTGGCCGATCGCGAGTTGCTGCTGCATTCGCTGCGGCTGGCGCTGGTGCATCGCATCTGGCTGCTGGCGAGCGCGATCCCGGATTTCTCGCCGCGCCACGGTGTGACGCGCGCGGCGCTCGATCAGCGCATCCTGCGGCTGGACGTGCCGTCGGCGCTGGCGTTTCTGGCGGAAGTTTTTCCTTCCACGCCCGACCCGGCGGCGGACCGCGATTACTCCGAGCCGCGCGCACCGCGGGCCGCCGCCGCGTATGCGCGGGAGCATGCCGAGATTTTCGCGCCGATGGCGCGGCTGTTCGCGCTGGTGCGCGAGATCGGCACAGCGGTGTCGCACGAGGTCGGCGCGATGGGGTGAAGACAGCGGTTACCCGAGCTGCTTCTTCAGCGCCTCGTTGACCAGCGCCGGATTGCCCTTGCCGGCCATCGCCTTCATCACCTGGCCGACGAAGTAGCCGAACAGTTTTTCTTTCCCCGCGCGGTACTCGGCAAGCTTGTCGGCGTTCGCTGCGAGAACCCTGTGCCACCGCGGCGTCGATCGCGCCGGTGTCGGTCACCTGGCGCAAGCCGCGCTGTGCCACAATCGCGGCGGCGTCGGCGCCGGTCTCGACCATCGCCTCGAACACGTCCTTCGCGATGCGGCCGTTGATCGTGCCGTCGGCCATCAGGTCGAGCAGGCCGCCGAGCGCGGCGGCGGACACGGGCGTGTCGTCGATGCCGCGCCCGGTGCGGTTGAGCGCCGCGAACAGATCGCCGGTCACCCAGTTCGCCGTCAGTTTTGCATCGCGGCCCTTGGCGACGGTCTCATAAAAATCCGCGGTCGCCTGCTCGGCCACCAGCACGCCGGCATCGTACACCGGCAGCCCGTAGTCGCGCATGAAACGCGCCCGCTTGGCGTCCGGCAGTTCGGGCAGGCCGCGCCCGAGTTCAGTGACCCACGCTTCGTCCAGCACCAGCGGCAGCAGGTCGGGGTCGGGGAAATAGCGGTAGTCGTGCGCGTCCTCCTTGCTGCGCATGGAGCGCGTGACGCCGCGCGTCGAATCGATACAGGCGCGTTTCCTGTTCGACCGTGCCGCCGCCTTCCCACACCGCGACCTGCCGCTTCGCCTCCGCCTCGATCGCCTGCATGACGAAGCGGATGGAGTTGACGTTCTTCACCTCGCAGCGCGTGCGGAACGCCTCGCCGTGCCGGCGCACCGAGACGTTCACGTCGGCGCGCATGGAACCTTCCTCCATGTTGCCGTCGCAGGTGCCGAGATAGCGCATGATGGTGCGCAGCTTGCGCAGATAGGCGCCCGCTTCTTCGGGATTGCGCAGGTCCGGTTCGCTGACGATCTCCATCAGCGCGACGCCGGCACGGTTGAGGTCGATGTAGCTTTTCGTCGGATGCTGGTCGTGCAGGCTTTTTCCCGCATCCTGTTCCAGATGCAGGCGCGTCACGCCGATGCTTTTTGTGCTGCCGTCGGCCAGTTCGATCTCGATGCGGCCGGAGCCGACGATCGGGTGCTGATACTGGCTGATCTGATAACCGGCGGGCAGGTCGGCGTAAAAATAGTTCTTGCGATCGAAGCGGCTGACCAGGTTGATGTGCGCGCTGAGGCCCAGGCCGGTGCGCACGGCCTGGGCCACGCATTCACGATTGATGACCGGCAGCATGCCGGGGAACGCGGCGTCCACAAAACTCACCTGCGTGTTCGGCGCGGCGCCGAACGTCGTCGCGGCGCCGGAGAACAGCTTGGCCTTGCTGATGACCTGGGCGTGGACTTCCAGGCCGATCACCACTTCCCAGGCGCCGGTGGTGCCTTCGATCGTGTAGGTCATTGCTCCGCTCCAGCCGTGAAGGAAGAAGTTCGATCCACAGATTTCACAGATTTCACAGATTATGACACGAAACGTTTGTAACCGAGGCTTGGCGTTCCGAAATTGATCAAGAGCGCTCTCCGCAGACCAGAAGCTTTCAGATAATTCATAACTTGTGCCTCGTCGGCGCCGGAAAGCCGCTGTACTGCCTTGATCTCGACAATGAGCGACCGAAAGCAGACAAAATCCACACGATAGGTGGCGTTCAGCAATTCGCCGCGATAGCGGATCGCCAAACCCGGTTCACGTTCAAATCCAATGTCCGCAACGGCAAATTCCTTTGCCAAAGCCTCCTGATAGACAGCCTCCAGGAACCCGTGCCCCAGTTCCCGATGGACGGCCATCGCCGCACCGATCACGGCATAGCTCTGCTCGTCTCGCACACCGATGCCGCGGTCTTCTTCCTTAATCTGTGTAATCTGTGTCATCTGTGGATAATTCTTACTTTCCCGCCCGAATCGCCGGCACCGTGTCGAATCCCGCAGCCCGCTCGACTGCCGCCCCGACCGCGAAAACCGTCTCCTCGTCGAACGGCCGCCCAGCACCTGCAACCCGAGCGGCAGGCCCTGCGCATCCAGCCCCGCCGGCACGGACAGGCCGGGAATGCCGGCCATGTTCGCCGGCACGGTGAACACGTCGTTCAGATACATCGTGACCGGATCGTCCATCTTCTCGCCCTGCCCGAACGCGGCGGACGGTGCGGTCGGCGTCAGCAGCGCATCGCAGGTCCGAAACGCCTCGGTGAAGTCGCGCAGAATCAGCGCCCGCACTTTTTGCGCGCGCAGGTAATAGGCATCGTAGTAGCCGGCCGACAGCACATAGGTGCCGATCATGATGCGCCGCCGCACCTCCGCGCCGAACCCGGCCGCGCGCGTGTTCTCATAAAGCTGAATCAGGTCCTCGCCGTCCGCCCGCAGCCCGAAGCGCACGCCGTCGTAGCGCGCGAGATTCGAGGACGCTTCGGCCGGGGCGACGATGTAGTAGGTGGCGAGCGCATATTTCGTGTGCGGCAGCGACACGTCGATGATCTCCGCGCCGGCCTCGCGCAGCCAGGCAATACCCCGCTGCCACAGCGCCTCGATCTCCGGCGCCATGCCGTCGCTGCGGTATTCGCGCGGCACGCCGATGCGCAACCCCTTCACGCCGCGCGCGCAGGCGGCGGCGAAGTCGGGCACGGCAGCGTCGGCGCGAGGTCGAGTCCTTAGGATCGTGGCCGGCCATCGAGCCGAGCAGGATCGCGCAATCCTCCACCGTGCGCGCAAACGGCCCGGCCTGGTCGAGCGAAGAGGCGAAGGCGACGATGCCCCAGCGGCTGCACCGCCCATAGGTCGGCTTGATGCCGGCGACGCCGCAGAACGCAGCCGGCTGGCGGATCGAGCCGCCGGTGTCCGTCCCGATCGCCCCGAGCGCCAGCCGCGCCGCCACGGCCGCGGCGGACCCGCCGGAGGAGCCGCCCGGCACGAGAGGCGAATTGTCGCCGCGCCGCGTCCACGGGTTGGTCACCGGGCCGAACGCCGACGTCATGTTCGACGACCCCATCGCGAACTCGTCGAGATTCGCCTTGCCGAGAAACACCGCTCCGTCGCGCAGCAGATTTGCGGTCACGGTGCTCTCGTAGGGCGGCACGAACGGTTCGAGGATGCGGCTCGCCGCCGTGGTGCGCACGCCGCTCGGTGCAGAACAGATCTTTGATCGCGAGCGGGATGCCGGTCAGCGCGCGCGCCTCGCCGCGCGCCAGCGCCGCATCCGCCGCACCCGCCTGCGCGCGCGCGGCATCCTGCGTCACGGTGAGGAAGGCATTCAGCCGCGGGTTCAGCGCCGCGATCGCGTCGAGATGCGCATCCGCCAGTTCGCGCGCGGAAATCTTTTTTGCGCGCAGCGCGGCGCGTGCGGTGGCGATGGAAAATCCGTGCATCACTCGACGACTTTCGGCACGGCGAAAAAGTCGCCGGCGCGCTCCGGCGCATTCGCCAGCACGGCGTCGCGGAGGTTGCCGTCGGTCACTTCGTCCGCGCGCATCTTCAGCGCCATCTGCGCCCCGCCGGTCAGCGGCTCGACGCCCTCGACATCGACCTCGTTCAGCTGCTCGATCCAGCCGAGAATGCCGTTCAGTTCCGCCTGCAGCTGCGGCACTTCGGCGTCGTCCAGGCGGATGCGGGCCAGCCGGGCAATGCGGCGCACGGTCGCGGGATCGAGCGACATGCCATCTCCTCTTGGTGCGGGATGCGGCGCGGACCATAACGGCGCCCATGCCCGTCATCAACCTGACCGAACTGCGCGCGAACCTGCCCAAAGGTGCCCGCCTGATCGGCCTCGACCCCGGCAGGCGCACGATCGGCGTTGCGCTGTCGGACGTGGAGCTGCGCCTGGCCGGCCCCTATGCCAGCCTCAAACGCGGCAAGCTGGCGGCCAACGCGGCCGAGATCGCGGCGATCGCGCGGCGCGAGGGCGCTTGCGGGCTGGTGGTCGGGCTGCCGCTGTCGCTGGACGGCACGGCGGGGCCGGCGGCACAGGCGGCACGCGACTGGACGCATGCGCTCTCGGCCGCGACCGGCCTGCCCGCCGCGCTGTGGGACGAGCGGCTGTCCACGCTGGCGGTCGAGCGCATGCTGATCGGCGAGGCCGACCTCAGCCGGCGGCGGCGGGCGGAGGTGGTGGACCGGGCGGCGGCGGCCTACATCCTGCAAGCTGCCCTGGACGCGAGCCGCTGAAGGCCGCTACGCCGCCTCGGCCTGCGCCTTCTGCTTCTTCGGCTTGGCCGGAGTTGCCGCCGACACGTCGTGGTGGGTGATCTCGGTGCCGAGCACGCGCAGGCACTCGCGCATGAACGCGGCCAGGCCGGGCCAGCCCTTGGCCGACACCAGGTTGCCGTCGGCGAACGCGCCGGTCGGCGGCACATCGATATAGGTGCCGCCGGCCAGCCGAACCTCCGGCTCGCAATACTGCAGCGCCGCCACCTTCCGCCCGCGCAGCACGCCGTCCACCGCCATCAGGACCTGCGCGCCGTGGCAGATGGTGAAGATCGGCTTGCCGGATTCGTGGAAGTCACGCACCAGCTTCTGCACGCCCTTGTCGATGCGGATATACTCCGGCCCGCGCCCGCCGGCGACATAGACCGCATCGTAATCCTCCGCGCGGGCGTCCTTGAAGCTCCGGTTCAGCGTGTAGTTGTGCCCGGGCTTCTCGGTGTAGGTCTGATCGCCCTCGAAATCGTGCAGCGAGGTCTTGATCACGTCGCCGGACTTCTTGCCGGGGCAGACGACATGCACGGTATGGCCGACCGCGTGCATGCACTGCTCGAAAACAAAAATTTCGTATTCCTCGCTGAACTCGCCGACCAGCATCAAGATTTTTTTGCCCGCCATGCGCCCCTCCCCGCGGTCTGTTGCGCCGCCTGTGACCTGGAACGCTACCACGGCCCGGTCGCGCCGCGATACCGGACACCTCGGCTCAACCGGCAAAAAACTCGAACAATCGGCGCGCGACGGCGCGCGCCGCCCGCCGCGGCGACTCCGCGCGCCGCCGCAGCACCTGCGTCTCGCCCGCGATCGCCGCCAGCACGCCGATGCCGACGCGCCCGGCCGCGAGGTCGTGCCGGAGCCAGCGGTTGACCAGCCACGCGCGGCAGTCGGCGTGCAGCGCCGCCCCGTCGACCACCGTGTTGGCGTAGGCACCGCGCGTGCCGGCGACGCGATGGTGGTAGCCGGCCAAGTGCTCGGGCACGACCGCGATCTCGAAGCGCGCGCAGAAGCGGAGGTTGAAGTCCCAGTCGCCGAGCACCGGCAGCGCCGCATCGAACCCGCCGAGCTCCTGCCACGCCGCGCGGGCGAACAGAAAGGCGATCGGCGGGAACAGGTTGTCCTGCAACAGCCGCCACAGCTCGACCCGATGCAGATGGCCGTTGTAGCTTTCGCGCGCGAGCTCGCTGACGCGGCAGCCGGCGATCCGCTCCTCCACCCGTTCGGCCCAGGCCACGGCGCCGCGACAATCGGGCAGTGGGTAGGCGTGGATGGCGGCCAGCGTGCGCGCGAGGAACGCCGGCCGCCAGGTGTCGTCGTCGTCGTGGATGGCGATCCAGCGCGACTCCGAGGCGGCGATGCCGGCATTCGAGGCCGCCTCCATGCCGAGCCGCCGCGGATGGTGCAGCACTTGGACCCGCCCGGCATAGGCATCGGCGTGGCGGGCGACCAACGCCTCGACCTCGGCCGGGTCGCCGCCGTCGTTCACGATCATGTGCGTCCAGTCGGCGTGCGTCTGCCCGAGCACGCTGGCGACGGCACGGCCGAGCAGCAACGGGCGCTGCCTCGTGCGGGTTACCACCGCCACGCGGTCGTTGCTCATCGTCTCCTGTCACGGCTAAGGGAGGTCAGCTTGACGGCCGCCGGGGCGGCTGCCAACCCCCACCGCCGCGGCACAAGGAGAGCGGTTTGCCCGACGCACCCGCGCCGCGGATCTTCGATCGGGACCGCTGGCGCCACGGCCCGGTCGGTGCGGTCGGGCGGCGTATGCTGCGGCGCTTTCCCATCCTGCGGGGCGTGCTGTTCGGCCAGTTTTCGCCGCACTCCCCCGCCAGCTATCGCGCCTGGGCGCGCCGTCATGACACGCTGACCGAGGCGGATCGCGCGGCGATCGCGGCGCATGTCGCGGCGCTGCCGGCGCTGCCGATCGCGTTGGTCATGGCGCTGGACCGCGCCGGGCTGGCGCATGTGCGCGATGCGGTGGCGTCGCTGCGGGACCAGTTCTACCCGCATTGGCGGCTCGCCATCGCCGCCGCCGGCCCGACAATTGCCGGTGAGGCGCGCGTCGTGGCGGCGCTCGACGCCGGGGGGCGCATCGCCGTGGCGGTGGCGCCCGAGGGCGACCTGCTGGCGCTGGCGCCGGAAGACTTCGTCGCGCTGCTGCCGGCGGACGCGCGGCTGCCGCCGCAGGCGCTCTATGAGGTCGCGGCCAGCTTCGCTGCGAACCCGGACGCCGATCTCGTCTATACCGACGAGGACCGGCTGGACGCCCGCGGCCGGCGGCGCGCGCCGCAGTTCAAGACCGATTGGAGCCCCGACCTGCTGCTCGGCTGCGAGGCGCTCGGCGACCTCGCGGTGGCGCGGCGCGCGGCGTGGGAGCGGGCGGGCGGCATCGGCGACCCGGCCGCCCGCCACGACCGCGCGCTGCGCCTCGCCGAGGCGATCCCGCCGGCGCGCATCCGCCACATCCCTGCCGTGCTGGTGCATCGCCGCGCGCCGGACGGCCCAGGCCCGGCCGACGCCGAAGCGGTGGCGCGGCATCTGGCGCGCCGCGGCGTCGCCGGCGCGCGGGTGGAGGCGAACCCGATCCTGCCCGGCACGCTGCGCGTGCGCTGGCCGGTGCCGCACCCGGCGCCGCTGGTCAGCGTGATCGTGCCGACCCGCGACCGGGCGGCGCTGCTGGCGCGCTGCGCCGAGGGCGTGCTGCACCGCACCGACTACGAAAACCTTGAGTTCCTGGTCGTGGACAACGGCAGCGTCGCAGCGGAGACGCGCGCGCTGTTCCGGCGGCTCGCGGAAAATCCGCGCGTGCGCGTGCTGCCGCAAGACGGGCCGTTCAATTACGCCGCGCTCAACAACGCCGCTGCCGCCGCGGCGCGCGGCGCAGTGCTGGTGCTGCTCAACAACGATGTGGACGTGATCGGCCCGGACTGGCTGGCCGAACTGGTCGGCCACGTGGTGCGGCCGGAGGTGGGCGTCGTCGGCGCGCGGCTGCTGTTCGCCGACGGACGGCTGCAGCACGGCGGCGTCGCCCTCGGCGTGAGCGGGGTCGCCGGCCACACCGACCTGCTGGCGCCGCGCGGCGCGCCCGGCTACGGCGGCCGGCTGGCGCTGGTGCGCGACGTGGCCGCGGTGACCGGCGCCTGCCTCGCGGTCCGCCGCGAGGTGTACGCGGCGGTCAGCGGCATGGATGCGGCGCATCTCGCGGTCGCCTACAACGACGTGGATTTTTGCCTGCGCGTGCGCGAGCGGGGCTGGCGCGTGCTGTGGACCCCGTTCGCCGAGCTGTTCCACCTCGAGAGCGCCTCCCGCCCCTCCGACCTCGCCGCCGCAGAGCAGGCCCGCTACGGCCGCGAGGTGGCGTATATGCGCCGGCGCTGGGGCGCGGCGCTGCACGCCGACCCGTTCTACGGCCCGAACTTCTCGCTGCGTGACGGGCATGGCTTCCTGGCCGCGCCGCGGCGGGGGCGGCCGTGGCAGGCCGGCGCCCTCGCGACAGCCCATGCGGCGGCCCGCCCCGAGGCGCCGGCCCTGGCGGAGTCGTGACGGCCCTCGATGCCGGCAACCCGTTCTGCGCGGCCGGCCTGCCGGCAGCAGAAGCGGCCGGATGGTGGCAGGCGCTGCCCAGGCTGGTCGGCCGAATGTTGCGCGCGTCGCCGTTTCGGTTGACGCGACCGCGGGCCTCTCGTCACCATGCCGCCTTCGCGCCGGAGCCGCTTGCGTTTTGGAACTCGTTTGCGAATTGCCGCTCGACCAGGTGCTGCTGGGCGATGCCGTGCGCGTGATGCGCATGCTGCCGGCGGGCTCCGTCGATTGCGTGTTCGCCGACCCGCCGTACAACCTGCAGCTGCGCGGCGAGCTGCGCCGGCCCGACGACAGCCTGGTCGATGGCGTCGCCGAGGACTGGGACCGCTTCACCGACTTCGCCGCCTACGACGCATTCACGCGCGAATGGCTGAGCGAGTGCCGAAGGCTGCTGCGCAAGGACGGCACGCTCTGGGTGATCGGCAGCTATCATAACATTTTCCGTATCGGATCGATCCTGCAGGAACTCGAATTCTGGGTGCTGAACGACATCATCTGGCGCAAGGCCAACCCGATGCCGAATTTTCGCGGCCGGCGTTTCACCAATGCGCACGAGACGTTGATCTGGGCGGCGCGCGGGCGCGATTCGCGGCACCGCTTCAACTACCAGGCGATGAAGGCGCTCAACGACGACGTGCAGATGCGCAGCGACTGGTTCATCCCGCTCTGCACCGGCGCCGAGCGGCTGCGCAACGCGCACGGGCTGAAGCTGCACCCGACGCAGAAGCCGGAGGCGCTGCTGCATCGCGTGCTGCTGGCGAGCACCGGGCCGGGCGACATCGTGCTCGACCCGTTCCTCGGCACCGGCACCACCGCCGCCGTTGCCCGCCGGCTGCATCGCCGCTACATCGGCATCGAGCGCCATCCGGCCTATGTCGAGGCGGCGCTGGGGCGGCTGCTGCGCGTGCGGCCGGCGATGGCGGATGCGCTGGCGGTCACGCTGGGCAGGCGCGAGGCGCCGCGCGTGCCGTTCGGCAGCCTGGTAGAGCGCGGCGTGCTGCCGCCCGGCACGCTCCTTTCCGACCGGACGCGGCGCGTCCAGGCGGTCGTGGTGGCGGACGGCTCGATCCGGGTCGGCGCCATCCAGGGATCGATCCACAAGGTCGGCGCGCAGGTGCAGCACGCGCCGTCCTGCAACGGCTGGACGTTCTGGCACGTTGAGCGGGAGGGCGGTCTGGTGGCGATCGACGTGCTGCGGGGGGCGAGCGTGGAAGCGTCCGGGTGACGGCGAGATGCACCTATAGTCGAAGTTCTCGCGACAACAGCGCGATATCGGGCAAGTCACGACGGATTGCACAGAAGCGAATCCGGGCCTGACGGAAACGTGACCTGCAGGTCCGGCCATCCGGAGGTAAATCCGGGAGTTATTCGCGCCGGAACAACGGCGGCCGGCATTCGGTGACAGCGACGTTACGTGTTTCTGGCTGCGGATTTTGCATATCCGCGTCGCCGTTGACGCTCATAAATTTTTTGTGTAGCAGGTACTGTATGACTCCGATCTCTTCGCAATTGTGTTGATTGCAAAAATGAATGTTCTGTCTGTACCGGACGGGTCCGTCGCCAAGGCCCTGCAATCCGGCCCCGAGCAGACAGCGCTGCTGGGGCTTGCCGATCCCGCGATCGAGGCGCTGTTCTGGCCGTCGGAGCGGATCGCGACGCAAGCGGCCTGGTGGGGACACGTGCCGTTTGCGCAGTGGCTCGTCACCGCACTCGCCCCGCGACTGCTGGTCGAACTGGGAACCTATGCCGGCGTGTCCTACAGCGCGTTCTGCTCCGCGGTGCAACGGGGCGGCATCGGCACGCGATGCATCGCCGTGGACACTTGGGAAGGTGACGTCCACGGCGGCTTCTACGACGAACACATCTACGAGGAATTCCGCCGCTTCCACGACCGGCGTTTCCTCGAGTTCTCGACGCTGTTGCGAGGCACGTTCGATGCCGCGCTGGCGTATGTCGGCGACGGCACGATCGACCTGCTGCACATCGACGGGCTGCACACCTACGAGGCGGTGCGGCACGACTATGAATCGTGGCTGCCCAAGCTGAGCGACCACGCGGTGGTGCTGTTGCACGACACCGAAGTGCGCGAGCGCGAATTCGGCGTCTGGCGGCTGTGGGCGGAATTGCGCGAGCAGTTCCCGTCGTTCTCGTTCCTGCACGGCCACGGGCTGGGGGTGCTGGCGGTCGGGCGTCACGCACCGGAACCCGTGCTGCGGCTGTGCGAACTCGAGCATGGCCCGTATGCGGTCCGGCTTCGCGACCGCATTGCCCGGCTCGGCGCATGGATGATCGCCGAGCACCGGCAGCATGCGCTGACCGAGGAAATCGCGGAGCTCCGCACCGCCGGCGAGCGACGCCGCGATGACGCCGAACGCGAACGCGCCGACGCGGCTCAGCGCCTGGATGCCGTGCAGGCGACGGCCGCCCGGCTGGAACGGCTTGCCGAGACCGCGCAGCAGGAGCGGGACGCCGCCAAACAGCTGGCCCTGACCTGGCAGGAGCGCACCGCCGAGGCCGGCCGCGAGCGGCTGCAGGCCGAGCAGCGCCTGGCCGAAGCCGAAGCGACGGCGCAACGGTGGCAACAGCACGCGGACGCCGAAGAGCGCGGGTGCCTCGAAGCGACCCGGATTGCCGCGGAGCAACAAGAACGTGCCGTGGCGGCGGAACTTGCCCTGGCCGTGGCACAGCAAGCCGCGGCGGCGGCCGTTCGGCGACCGGAGCTCAGGCTGCCTGAGGAACTGGAGCAGCTGCGGCGTGAACGTGCCATCCTGATGCACTCGGCGGCGTGGCGCGTCGCCGCCGCGCTGCGTGCGCTGGCACACGGCATGCCGCGGGTGGTGCGCCAGCCGCTGTACAACGCCATGCATCGAGGTTGGAGCCTGGCCAGGCTGCCATTGCGGCGAGGTTGGACGCAGCGGCGCGCGTTGCGCCGGATCAGCGATTCCGGTCTGTTCGATGCCGAGTGGTACACGCGCGAGTATCCCGATGTCGCCGCTTCGGGCATCGATCCGCTGCAGCACTACGCGGTCCACGGTACGGTCGATCGGCGCAATCCCAGCGCCGGCTTCGATGCCGCCTGGTATCTCGCTGCATACCCGGACGTGGCAGCGTCGGGGCTGAACCCGCTGCTGCATTACGTGCGCAACGGCCGCGCCGAAGGCCGACTGGCGCGGCCCGTCGCACACTCAGCGCCGACAGCGGCAGCGCCATCCGACGACGCCTCGTCACGCGCGCGGGAGCGCCACCACCATCTCGGCCTCGACATCGCGCCGGCGCCGATCGCCGACGTTGCCATCGGCATCGTCACCTTCAATTCGCCCGAACACGAGCTGCGCCGTACCATCAGAGCGGCCGAGGGATCGTTACGGCAGGCGGGATCGCGCACGTCCGGGCGAGTCTTCGTCATCGACAACGGCGCACCGAGCACCGCGACCGGCGACGACGAGTGCCTG
Source organism: uncultured Pseudomonadota bacterium (assembly GCA_963786445.1). Classification (GTDB taxonomy): domain Bacteria; phylum Pseudomonadota; class Alphaproteobacteria; order Acetobacterales; family Acetobacteraceae; genus JAFKFJ01. Next base: position 159,042 of record CAWAZU010000025.1, on the reverse strand, counting down.
CACCGCCTGCCGTCGCGCGGCAACATCGGGTTTGGCGCCGGGCACAACGCGCTGATGGACGCGGCCTTCGCCGAGGGCGCCGAACTCTACATCGCCGTCAATCCGGACGGCCTGCTGCATCCGGCGGCGGTCGGCGCGCTGGTACGGATGGTCCGCGCCGCCGAGGGACGCGCGCTGGTCGAGGCGCTGCAGTTCCCGGAAGAGCACCCGAAGATCTACGACCCGATCACATTCGATACCCCGTGGGCATCGGGCGCCTGTCTCGCCATTCCGCGCATCGTGCATCAGGCAATCGGCGGATTTGACGAAGGCCTGTTCATGTATTGCGAGGATGTGGACATCTCGTGGCGCGCCCGGGCGGCAGGCTTTGCCGTGAAGCTGTGTCCACGCGGGCTGTTCTTGCACCACACCGCCAACCGTGCCGTCAGCGAGGCGACCCGGCGCATGTATCTGGAGTCCGGGCGGTACCTGGCCCTGAAGTGGGGGAGTGCGCAATTCGCGGAGGAGCGCACCAGGGAACTCACCGCAATGGGCGCAACAATTAAGTCGGATCACGTGGTGCAGGTTCCGCTCCAGCACCGGCAGATTGCCGACTTCAGCCGGCTTTTCCATTTTGCTCCGACCCGCTGGTGAAGCCACCATGTCGCAAAACGAAACACTCGACGTCATCATGCGAATGCATGACTCCGCCCGCCTCTCCGAATTGAGCCGTGCAGTCTTTTCATTGGTGGGACAGGACTACAGACCACTTAACATGCTGCTTTGCACGCAGCGGTTCACGCGTGGCATGCTCCTTGACGTGCGCGAGACACTAACGCCGCTGCTTGCATTGGAGGATGCGCCAACCCTTGATGTCCTGAACTACGAGGATCCTCTCCCGCTTGACGCGCGGTCGGCGTTGATAAATATGGGAATCGATTCGGCCAAGGGCCGCTATGCTGCGTTTCTGGACTACGACGACACGATGTACCCTGGGTCGTATTCGACGCTCATACGACAACTTACCAAGACGTCATCGGCAATTGCGTTTGGCGGCGTTGCCGTCAAGACGGTCGAGGTCGAGGACCAGGTGTTCTACGTGCGATCGCGCGAGCGGCCGTGGAAGGGGCGAACGCTGGCAGATCAGCTCGCAAATAATTTCTGTCCGATCCACAGCTTTGTTTTCGAACGGACGAAGCTGCCCACGGGACTGCGGTTCGAAACCGACTTGACCCGCCACGAGGATTACGATTTTCTCCTGCGGGTGTGCGCGAGTGTTCGTTCTGACTTCAGCCTGGTGGACACGATCGTAGGTGACTATTACCTGAAATCCGACGGCAGCAACTCCATCCTCACCGAATCATCCTTCACTGGTGCCAATCGCGCAGAGTGGCAGCGCGCGAACGCGTTCCTGGCACAGCGACGCAGCAGCACGGTCGTTGCGCCGTCCGTGCAACTGGATCTCGGGTTGCGAAAACCCGTCCCCGGCCTGACCATCCGCGGTGTCCTGGACCGGCTTGGCTATCGGCAGCCGCTCGCGGCCTGAGGTGCGGCCTGTGACGCGGCAATGGAAACCGTGAGCCCGCCCCTGTTCGTGCCACCCGGGCATTTCTACTCCCCGGTCGTGGACCCCTCGGCAATCGCGCAGCTTTCCACGCGGCTCTTTGATCCGGCCCGTACGCCGCCCGGCATCGATCTGCGCGAGTCTGCCCAGCTAGCATTCCTGCCAAGAGTCCGCGCACACTGCATCCGGCTGCCGTTCCACGGTGCACCGCATCCCGGCCTGCGCTATCACTACGAGAACCCCGCCTATTCCTATGGCGACGGCATCACGTTGGCCAGCATGCTGATGGAACATCGGCCGCGCCGGATGATCGAGATCGGCTCGGGGTTCTCCTCCGCGCTCACGCTCGATATCGTCGAACGCTTCCTGGACTGGCGCACGGCCTGCGTCTTCATTGAACCGTACCCGGACCTGCTTTTCAGCCTGCTCCAGCCGACCGACCGGGAGCGGATCAGTGTGCATGTCGCCAAAATCCAGGACGCAAATTTGGCGGTTTTCGACCCGCTGGAAGCGGGGGACATTCTGTTCATTGACTCGACGCACGTGCTGAAAACCGGCAGTGATGTCGCGTTCTACATGACCGAGGTGCTGCCGCGCCTGAAGCCGGGCGTGCTCGTGCATTTCCACGACGTGTTCTGGCCGTTCGAGTACCCGCGTCATTGGGTCATCGACGAGAACCGATCCTGGAACGAGCTGTACTGGCTGCAGGCCTTCCTGACCAACAATCGCGAGTGGGAAGTGCTTTTCTTCAATCACTTCCTCGCGCAGTGCCACGCCCAGTCGCTGTACGAAATGCTGCCGCTGTACAAGCGTAACCCAGGGGGCGCATTCTGGATGCGCAAACTGGCAACCGGCTGAACCGCAATCCTTGTTGCGATGCCGGGCCGCAACCGCTTTCATGGGGCGAAGCAACGCAAACGGGAGTGGGCGCCATGAAAGCCGGCTTCAATCTTCTGCTGTGGACATCGCACGTCGACGACAGCCACCTGCGGCACGTCGAGGCCCTGAAGGCCGCCGGCTACGATGGCGTGGAAGTGCCGATGTTCGGCGGCGACACCCCGCACTACCAGCGCCTCGGCCGGCAGATCCGCGACCTCGGGCTGGCGGCGACGGCCATCACCATCATCCCCGACGCCGCCCACAACCCGCTCAGCGACAGCCCGGCCCACCGGCGGGCGGCGGTGGACCACCTCGCGGCGGCCACCGAATGGGCAGCGGCGCTCGGCTCGCCCATCCTCTGCGGGCCGATCCACCAGCCGCTCGGCCTGTTCACCGGCGAGGCCCCCACCGAGACCGAAAAAGCCCGGCTGGCCGAGGTCCACCACGCGGCGGCCGAGACCGCTTCACGGCACGGCATGCCGCTCGTCATGGAATACCTCAACCGCTTCGAGGCCTACATCGTCAACACGATGGCGGATGCGCTGGCGCACGCGGCGCGCGTCGATCACCCGAATTTCGGCGTCATGCACGACACGTTCCACGCCAACCTGGAGGAAAAAGACCCGGTCGGCATCATCTTCCAGGCGGCGCCGAAACTGCTTCACGTGCATATCTCCGAGAACGACCGCGGCACGCCGGGGCGTGGGCACGTGCCGTTCGCGGCGCATTTCAAGGCGCTGCGGGCGGTCGGCTATGACGGCTGGCTGACCATCGAGGCGTTCGGCCGCGCATTGCCCGCGCTGGCCGCCGCCACCCGCGTCTGGCGCGATTTTTCCCCCGACCCGGCGCAAGTCTATACCGAAGGCATCCGGCTGATCCGCGACGGCTGGGCGGCGGCCGGCTGACGCTCCGCGGTGCGGCGGCGCTAATCCACCGGCGAGATGTAGTAGGCGTACAGCTCCGCCGAGGCGAGCGACAGCGCCGTCACGATGACGAAGATCACCACGATCGCCACCGTCGCCTTCACCAGCGTGGCCACCCGCACGCCCGGCCGCAGCAGCGGCACGAGGTTGAACAGGAAGCCCACGATCACGACCGCCGCCGCGCCGACGCTGAACAGCGCCAGCCAGAACGGCTGAAAAATCATCACCAGCGCGAGGATGCTGGCGGCCACGATGGCCATCTCCAGCACATAGGCCTGGCGCGCCGACAGCCCGCGCGGCCGTGCGCTCGCGTCCTCGTTCATTGCACCAACATCCCTTCGCCGTCGAACACGTGCAGCTGGCCCGCCTTGCAGCGCAGCCCGACCAGCGCGCCGACGGCGATGCGCGTCGTGTGCGGCACCACGCAGCGCAGGTCGGCGCCGTGCTGCACCAGATGCACCAGCATCTCCGCCCCCATCGGCTCGATCAGATCGACGGTCGCGCGCAGCACGTCCGGCGCATCCGGCGCCGCCAGCACGAAGCTGCGCGGGCGGATGCCGAGCGTGACCGCGCTGCCGGCCGCCAGCCGCTGTACCGCCGCCTCCGCCGGCGCCGAAAACGCCTCGCCGAGCACCTGGAACCGTGCCGCGGCGCCGCCGTCCGCCGCCGCCTCCGCCGCCAGCAGCGTCGCCTCGACCAGGTTCATCTGCGGCGTGCCGATGAAGCCGGCGACGAACGTGTTGGCGGGTCGCGCGAACAGGTCGTGCGGGCTGGCCACCTGCTCGATGCGCCCGTCCCGCATCACCGCGATCCGGTCGGCCATCGTCAGCGCCTCGATCTGGTCGTGCGTGACGATCACCGTCGGCTTGTCGAGCTGCTCAAGCACTTCCTTGATCTGCGTGCGCATCTGCTGGCGCAGCTGGATGTCGAGCCGGCTCAGCGGCTCGTCGAACAGAAAGCAGGTCGGCTGTCGCACGATCGAGCGGCCGACCGCCACGCGCTGCTTCTCGCCCTCGCCGAGCTGGTGCGGGCGGCGGTGCAGGATGGCCCCGAGGTCGAGCACGCGGCTGACATGCGCGATGCGCTCGGCGATCTCGGCGCGCGTCAGCCGGTCGGCGTGCAGCGGATAGGCCAGGTTCTCGGCCACCGTCAGGCTCGGGTAGAGCGCGTAGAACTGGAAGGTCATCGCCACGTTGCGCTCGCGCGCCGGCAGCGCGTTGACGCGCCGACCGGCGATCAGGATGTCGCCGGACGTCGCATTCTCCAGACCCGCGATCATGCGCAGCGTCGTCGTCTTGCCGCAGCCGGACGGGCCGAGCAGGCACATCACCTCGCCCGGATCGACCTGCAGATCGACGTTGTCCACCGCCAGCAGGCTCTGGAACCGCTTGCTGACGCCGACCAGGCGGATGTCCGACATGACGTGCCGCCCCCCTTCAGCGCCGGATGGTGCCGAACGTGACGCCGCGCAGCAGCTGGCTCTGCAGCGCGAACGTCACCAGCACGACGGGGATGATGAACAGCGTCTCCAGCGCCGACAGCAGGCCCCAATCGACGCCCATGGCGCCGCCGATGGTGCGCACGATCTGCACCGGCACGGTGCGCGTCTGCGTGCCCGTCAGCAGCAGCGCGAACACGAATTCGTTCCAGGTCAGGATGACGGCGAACACGAAGGTGGCGGCAAGCCCGGCATAGACTTGCGGCAGGCAGACCCTGCGGAACAGCCGCCATTCGCTGCTGCCGTCCATGCGCGCCGCATCCTCGATGTCGCGGTCGAGATCGTCGAAGAAGCTTTTCACCATCCAGATCGAGAACGGCAGGTTGAACGCGGTGTAGAGCGCGATGATGCCGACATAGGTTCCCGACAGTCCGAAGATGCGGAAGAGGACGAAAATCGGGATGATGGCGATGATCGGCGGCATCATGCGGGTCGCCAGGATCATGAACAAATAGGTGTCGTTGCCGCGCAGCGGGAAGCGCGAAAACCCGTAGGCCGCCGCGGTGCCGACGATGAGCGCCAGCAGCACGCTCGATCCGCCGATGAAGATGCTGTTGAAGAAATACAGGCCGAACCCGGTCGCCTCGGCATCGCCGCCCTCCACGCTCACGCGCAGGAACACCGAGACGAAGTTGCCGAGCGTCGGCGTGAAGATGAACTTCATCGGCCAGGTGAGGATGTCCTGCCGCGACTTGAAGGCGGCGAGGATGATGAACAGCACTGGGAAGAAGTAGATCAGGCTGATCGCGGCCGCGCCGAGGGTGCGGCCCCAGCCGGCCTGTCCGATGCTGCGGACTTCGCGGTTGCTCATCGCGGCTGCGTCCTCATCCCGGCTCGCTGCGGCGGGACTGGATCGCGTAGAGATAGAGGCTGGTCAGCACGATCACCGCGAACAGCACGATGTAGCCGAGCGCGGAGGCGCGCCCGGTCTGGAAGTAGTTGAAGGCGAGACGGAACAGATAGACCGACACGGTCTCGGTCGAGGTGCCCGGACCGCCCTCGGTCAGCACGTAGGGCACGTCAAAAATCTTGAACGTCTCGATGGTGCGGAACAGCAGCGCCAGCAGCAGCAGGCTGCGGATATAGGGGAAGGTGATGGTGCGGAACCGCCGCCATCCGCTGGCGCGGTCGATCTCGGCCGCCTCGTAGAGGTATTTCGGCACGCTGACCAGCCCGGCGAGCACCAGCAGCATCACGAACGGCGACCACATCCAGGCATCCGCGCAGACGATGGCGGCCATCGCCTTGGCCGGCGTGTCGAGGATGACGAAGGGCTGCCCGGTGAACTCCTGCACCAGGCGCGGGATGAAGCCGAAGGTCGGCTCGTAGAACAGCTTGAAGAACACCCCGACCGCCGAGAGCGACAGCATCATCGGCGCCAGCACCAGCATCAGCAGATAGCGGCGCAGCGGGAACTCGCGCGCGAACAGCAGCGCCAGCAGGAAGCCGATGACCAGCTGCAGCGCCACGCTGGCGATGACGATGACGGCGGTGTTGACGAAACGGCCCCACACGTCGGGGTCGGTGAACAGGTCGATGTAGTTGCCGAGCCCGACCCAGCGCGGCGGCACGGCGATGCGCTTGGCGTTGTAGTTGAAGAAACTCAGCCCATACGACCACAGCAGCGGAAAGATGTTGACGACGACGAGTGTCGCGATCGCGGGTGCGATCAGCAGCGGCCCGCGCCGCTCCGGCGCCATCAGCCAGCCGAGGAAGCCGCGTGCGCCGCGCGGCGTGGGCGTGGTCGCGGCGATCGTTTCCGGCGGCGTCGGCACCGGCGTCAGCAGGGTCATGCGGCTCAACCGTTCGGCACGTGGGAAACAGGCCGGGGCCGCCCGTCGCCGGACGGCCCCGAAGCGGGTCAGGCGCGGATCACTTGATGCGCCCGTCTTCCTTCAGCAGCTTGTCCTGGAACGCCGCCACCGTGTTCAGCGCCTGCTGGGCGGAAATCTGGCCGGTGATCGCCTTGTCGAACTGTTCCTGCTGCTCGGTCAGCAGCGGGAAGAATTCCGGGATGTGCCAGATGTCCTTCTGGTACTGCAGGTTGTCGGCGAAGGCGCGGGAGAACGGCGCCCAGGTGCCGTAGGCCGGATCGTTCAGCACGCTCAGCATGCCGCTCTCGCCGCCGCCGTGCTTGACGAAGTTGACCTGCGTCGGCGTGGACAGCCACCACTTCACGATTTCCAGCGACTCATGCACCACCTCGTCGCTGTTCCACGTGGTCAGCACGAACGGCTGCCCGCCGATATTGGCGAAGCGGTTGATCGAGCCGTCGGGCCGGCGTGTGCCCGGCGACTGCGCGAAGGCGCTCCGGTCGGCGACTTTGGAGACCTTCGGATCGACCACCGGTCCGGCGACGCCGACCCAGTCCACCACCGCCGCCACCTTGCCCTGCATGTACAGGTCCTGGACGACGAAGATGTCCATCTGCCCGGTCTTCGCGACCGGCGGCGCCCATTTCAGCAGATCGAGATACTGCTCGAACGCTTTCACGGCGATGGGAGAATTGACGACGCCGCTGGCGGGTTTGGTGTTGGTCTCGTCCCAGATGTCGCCGCCGTCGTCCCAGACCATGGTGTTGATCTGCATCGACGAGAAATCGTAGCCCTTCCCGGCCTGGAACGCGACGCCGTAGAAATCGTCATCGGCGACGCCGTCACCGAGCTTCGCGCCTTTCTTGCGGGTGAAGAATTCGCCGATCTGCCCCCATTGGTTCCAGTCCACGTCCTGCCATTCATTGTAGTAGCACGGCAGTGTCTTGTGGTACTTCGCCAGGAAGTTCGCCCGCTCGGTCTTGTTGCAGAACAGGTCGGTGCGGTAGAACGTCACCAGATTGTCGGGAAACTGCGGGAACCCGTAGTAGTTGTGCGACTTGTACGGATAGCTCGACGAGGTATCCTTCAGCACCTGGTGCATGTCGGCCATGATGGCCTGCAATTCGGGGTCCTTGTCGATGTACTTGTTGAGCTTCAGGTAATGGCCGCCTTCGACGAAGTCGCCGAGCCACTGGCTGTCGGTGACGATCATCTGGTACTTCTTCTCGCCCGACGACAACGACGCCGCGACGCGCTGGTAGAAGCTCGGCCACGGGATGAAGTCGATCACCAGCTTGACGTTGTTGCCGCTCTTGGCGTGGTAGGTGCGGTTGAATTCCTCCTGCATGAAGCGCGTCGGCAGCCAGTCCGGGGCCGCCATGTTGATGATGATGTCCTTCGCCAGCGCCGGCGTCGGCGCCGTGGCCCCCGCCAGCAGCGCACCCGCCGCCGTCGCCAGCGCCACAAAACCTGATTGCAGCCACGTCATTGTCTTGCTTCTCCCCTTGGACGTTGTCGGACGTTTTCGTTGCCGCTCATGCGGCCGGCGGGCCGGTCCTGCCCTGTTCGGCCGCCTCCGCCCGGTCGCGGTGGAGCGCCGTGCCGGTCTCCTCCGCGAACAGGCAGATCTGGTCCGCATCGACGGTGCAGTCGATGGCGTCGTCAACCGCGATGCGCCATGCCTGGTCCTGCGGCAGCACCATGCGCAGCCGCGTGCCGCCGTGCGCGACGATGTCGAGGATGGTCACGTCGCCGAGCGGCTCGGTGAGGAACACGCGTGCGCCGAAGCCCGGCCCTTCGCCGGTGCCCCCGGCGGGCCGGATCGCCTGCGGACGCAGCCCGACCTTGAGCCGCGTGCCCGCGGGAAACCCGGCGAGCGTGCCGCGCCACGGCCGCGCATCGAGGCCCATGAACGGCAGGTCGATGCGCGCCCCGCCGGCGCCGGCGTGCAAGGTACCGGGCAGCAGGTTGATCGGCGGGTCGCCGACCAGGGAAGCGACGAAGTCGTCGCGCGGCGCCTCGTACAGCTCCGTCGGTCCGGCCACCTGGACGATGCGGCCCTGGCGCAGCACGCCGATCCGGCTGCCCATGCTGAGCGCCTCCAGCTGGTCGGGCGTCGCATAGACGATCGTGGTGCTGCCGAGCTCGCGGTGCAGCCGCTTGAACTCGGCGCGGGTGTCGTGGCGCAGCTTGGCATCGAGGTTGGTCAGCGGCTCGTCGAGCAGCAGCAGCTGCGGGCGGCGGATCAGGGCGCGCCCGATCGCACAGCGCTGCTGCTCGCCGCCGGAGAGCGTGCCGGGCTTGCGCGCGAGCGTGTGGCTCAATCGCAGCATCTCGGCGATCTCGCCGACGCGCCGGCGGATTTCCGCGCGCGGCAGCCGCGCCTCGCGCAGCGGATAGGCGAGGTTCTCGAAGGTCGAGAGATGCGGATAGAGGGCGAAGGTCTGGAACACCATCGCGGTGTTGCGGGCGCGCACCGGCGTCTGCGACACGTCGCGTCCGCCGAGCAGCACGCGGCCGGAATCGGCGTGCTCGATGCCGGCGATGATGCGCAGCAGCGTGGTCTTGCCGGCGCCGGAGGGGCCGAGAATGGCGAAGAATTCTCCCGCGCCGACCGCGAGCGACACGCCTTGCAGCGCCGCTACGGTACCGAAACGCTTGTGCAGGTCGCTGATCGCCAGATCCATCGCCGCCGACGTCCCCTTCCCGTGATGCCGCAGTGCGGAATGACGGGCTTGTTATACGCTGCCCGTCCGGTTGCTACTGGTATGACCTGCTTGTGCCGCCGCGCAATGGAAATTTCGCGGCGCACCGGCGCTTGCGCCTGCGGACCACGCCGCCCTATCGTCCCGGCGACGGGCCGCCCGCCCGCGAGGCCGTCGCCATGACGCAGGACGAAGCGCATCCGCTGTTCCGCCCGGCGGGCTGGCGCCGCACCGCCGGGTCGGCGTTGATCGGGCTCGTGTATTTCTTTCCCGTCGTGTGGATGCTGCTGGCCGCCATCAAGACGCGCCAGGATGCGCTCGCGGTGCCGCCGAAACTGCTGTTCCACCCGACGTTCGAGCACTACCGCAGCCTGTTCACCGGCTTCACCAGCGACGGCAAGCAGGTGTTCCCGACCGGCTTTTCGCGCTACATCTTCAACTCGGTCTTCATCTGCGGCGCGAGCGTGCTGCTGGCACTGCTGCTCGGCGTGCTCGCCGCCTACGGGTTCGCGCGCCGGCCGGTCCGCGGCGCCGGCACCTTGCTGTTCTACACGCTGGTGCTGCGCATGATCCCGCCGCTCACCACCATCATCCCGATCTACGTGCTGTTCAGCCGCATCGGGCTCGGCGGCTCCTATGTCGGCATCATCCTGGTCTATACCGCGTTCAACCTGCCGTTCGCGGTCTGGATGCTGCGCAGCTTCATCCTGGAACTGCCGCGCGCCGCCGAGGAGGCGGCGTGGCTGGACGGCTCGCCGCCGCTGCGCGTGTTGTGGCGCATCTGCCTGCCGCAGATGCGCGCCGGTCTGGCGGCAACCGCGATCATCGCCTTCGTGTTTACCTGGAACGACTTCCTGTTCAGCCAGATGCTGACGGGAGTGGATACCCGCACCATTCCGGTCGCCATGCTGCGCGTGCTGGGGGCGGATTTCGGCACCGACTGGGGATTGTTCGCCGCCGCCGGCACGATCTATCTGGCGCCGGTGCTGCTGGTGGCGTTCTTCCTGCAGAACCAGTTGCTGCGCGGCGCCACGTTCGGCACGCTGGCGCGTTGACCCGCACGGCCGAGGAGCCTGCCGCATGGCGAAGCTGCAACTCGCGATCGTCCCCGTCACGCCGTTCGAGCAGAACTGCGCCGTGCTGTGGGAGGCGACGACGCGGCGTGGCGCCGTGATCGACCCCGGCGGCGACGCGCCGCGCATCCGCGATGCGGTGCGCACGCATGGCGTGACCGTGGAAACCATCCTGCTCACCCACGGCCATCTCGACCATGCCGGCGGCGCGGCCGAGCTCAAACGCCTGCTGGCGGCGGAGGGGCAGACGGCGCCGATCGTGGGGCCGGACCGGCGCGACCAGTTTCTGCTGGACGGCATCGCCGCGCAGGCGCGCGCCTACGGCATCCCCGGCCTCGACAACGCCTCGCCCGACCGCTGGCTCGCCGAGGGCGAGCAGGTCACGATCGGCGGCGTCGCCTTCGACGTGCTGCACTGCCCCGGCCACACGCCCGGCCATGTCGCGTTCTTCGCGCCGACGCTGCGGCTGGCGGTGCTCGGCGACGTGCTGTTCCGCGGCAGCATCGGCCGCACCGACTTCCCCTACGGCGACCATGCGGCGCTGCTGCGTTCGATCGCCGAGAAAGTGCTGCCGCTCGGCGACGACGTGCGTTTTCTCTGCGGCCACGGCCCCGGCTCCTCGATCGGCGAGGAGCGCCAAAACAATCCGTTCCTCGCGGAGTTGCGCACGGAAACCGGAACCACCGGCCGCATTTAGGCGGGCATGCGCTGCGCGTTCCGCCGGCATGCTGCCGTGCCCCTGCTTCTGCTGCTGGCCGCCGCCCCGCTGGCGGGCTGCGGCTCGCTGCTGACCGAGGGCACGGCGACCGGCGCGGGCATCGCCGGGGCCGGCATCGCCGGCGCGATCAGCAGGAACGCCACCGTCGGCGCGGCGATCGGCCTGGGCGTCGCGGCGGGCGCCAATGCCGGGCTGCTCTACGTCGAGCGGCGCATCCACAGCGGCACCCAGGACGCCATCGCCGCCGCCGCCGGACCACTGCCGGAGGGCGGGGTCGGCGCCTGGCGTTCCACCCACGCCATCCCGATCGAGCGCGACGCGCACGGCGAGGTCGCGGTCAGCCGCGAGATCGACGGTCCCGACTTCGCCTGCAAGGAGATCATTTTTTCGGTGGACGATGGCAAGACGCCCGACCTGCATCGTTCGTTTTTCACCACCACGATCTGCCGCGACGGCGACAAATGGCGCTGGGCGATGGCCGAACCGGCGACTTCGCGCTGGGGTGCGCTGCAATGAGGCGCGCGGCGGCGCTGGCGGGCGCGGTGCTGCTGCTCGGCGGCTGCACGTCCGGCGCGCAATTGACCGGCATCGCCACCGGCGGCGTCGCCGGGGTGGCGACGGCCAGCCCGGCGGTCGGCTACCTGGTCGGCATCGGCACCGCCGTTGCCGCCGACGGGTTGTTCAAGTGGTTCGGCCGCACCCGCACCCACGCCGAGCAGCAGGCGATCGCCGCGACGGCCGGGTCGCTGCGGCAAGGCGACGCCGCCCCCTGGCACATCGACCACCTCGTCCCGATCGGCGACGAGCACGGCGAGGTGCGGGTGCTGCGCGTGATCGACACCAAGCTGGCGCAATGCCGCGACCTCGTCTTCTCGGTGGCGGATCAGCCGCATCCGCCGCGCTGGTATGCGACCAGCATCTGCCGGGCAGCGGACGGCTGGCACTGGGCGCTGGCCGAGCCGGCGGTGGCGCGCTGGCGGTTTTTGCAGGAGGGGGCGGATTAGGTTTTTGCGGGCAGGAAGGCGGTGGCCTCGACCTCGACCAGCACCTCGGCACTCGGCAGCATGGCGGAGACCTCGACCACGGTGGAGACCGGCGGGGCGCCGGAAAAAAACTGGCGGCGCACGCGGGCATAGAGCGGGTAGTCGCGCAGGTCGCGGAAATACTGCACCAGCCGGCAGACATCATCCATCGTGCCGCCGTGCTCGCCCAGGATGCTGCGGATGCGGTCGAGCACGAACCAGCTTTGCGCCAGGATCGGCCCCTGGCGGATGTCGACGGAGAATTCGCCGGTCTCGCCGAGTTCGGCGCGCACGGCGTCTTGCAGGTCGGCGAAGCCGCCGACCACGCGCCCGCGCGCCGGATCGACCGCGATCACGCCGGAGAGGAACAGAAAGTCGCCGGCGCGCTTGCACGCGGCGTAGCGCGCGAGGGGTTGGCCGATGCCGGTCATCGCGGGGCTCGAAGGCTCGGAAGATCGGGTCATGCTGCGCCTGAGCCGAGTTCACCGCAGGCCCGCGGCGCCGTCAAGGCGGCGGGCGCGCGGGCGCGCGGGCAGTGACGCAGTTTCAACTCGAACGACCGCAAAACGCCTGCTCCCTTCCTTCGCAGGCTGGTATGTTTCTATGTCGGAACATTATGGCCGTGCGGGGGCGCCGCGCGGTCAGGCCGGAACGGGCGGGATGCCGGGGACGGGCGGGGAGAGGATGCGGGGCCGCGCGCGCGGCGGCGGCCGGGGACGGCAGGCGGGACGGGACGGGGCCGCCGGCCGGACCGGCGGCGGAGGGCCCACGGGACCGGCCTGCTTCCGGCCCGAGGACAGGCTCCGGGCCGGCGGCGGGCGGACGCCCAGCATTTGGCAGAGCGGGCGGAGCAGCCGCCCGGCCTGGGGTGCTGCGGCGAGCAGGTCGGCCATCGCCGGATCGGCGAGCAGGTGCTGCAACTGCGAGGCCGCGGCGGCGGCCTGCGGCAGCCGGCGCAGCAGCCAGGCGACGCCGCGCGGCAGCCGGAGCGGCTGGGGCCGGGGACGGGGAGCGCGCAGGCGGTGGCGCGGCGGCGGCAGCGTGCCGGCATGGACTTTTGCGGCGAGGCGGGCGAACCGCTCCGCCGTGCGGCGCAGCCGCGACCAGAGCAGCAGCATCAGCGGCAGGGCGAGCCAGTCGCCGGCGCCGCGGGCGGCGAGGATGCGGCGCAGCCCCTCGACAAGATGGGCAAAACGGTCGGCCAGGGCGGGGGAAGCGGCGGACGGCATGGCAGCAATACTAACACGACCAGTGGCGGGCTGGGCAAGCCGGCCGAGCCGCGTCGATTTTCAAGGTGCGACACGACCCGGCCGGGCGCCGGCAGAGAAGACCGCGCCTCCCGCGACGCCGTGCCGGTCAGCCGCCGGGGCTGACCAGCAGCAGCGCCGGCCGCGACGCATCGAGCCGCAGCGCCAGACGCGCCGTTGGCAGGTGCGGCGCGGTGCCAAGCAGGTCGCGCACCAGGCGCGGCGCGGCCAGCGTCAGCACCACGTCCTCCGTCGCCGCTGCGCCCGCCGGCGGCGGCTCGCGCAGCAGGCCGAGCAGGACGGCATCGCCGTCGCGGCGCAGGTGGATCTCGACATCCGGCACCGCGGCACCGTCGGGCCGGGTCAGCGCGAACGGCGCCACGACGCCGGCGGCGGCGACCGCGGCCGCGACCGCTGGTTCGGCCATTCCCGGCAGCAGCCGCACCCCCAGGTCCGCGGGCGGCGCGGCGCGGGCACGGCCGTGCGCGTCGAAGCCGCCTGGGGCCACGTCGGCCAGCACCACCCCGCCGGACGCGGCAAAGGCGCGGATCGCCGCCAGCGCGGCATCGGAGAGCGCCAGCGCCTGCGGCAGCACCAGCACACGCAGCCCCGACGCCGCCAGGCCGCCGCGTTCGAGCATCTCGGGCGAGAGGAAGCGCGGGGTGAGAAAATGCCGCTCCAGCGCCGCCACGGCGCGCCGCCTTGCCGCCCGCGGGGCGGTGTCTCCCCATTCCGCCTCGGCGTCGCGGCTGCTCCAGTTGGGCAGGCCGCGCGCCGCCTCGTCGCGGCGGTCGAGCAGCCAGCGCAGCCGCTCGCTCGCCGGCGAATAGAGGATGCCGACCGGGGCGTAGTCCGGCCGGCTCGCCAGCAGCCGTGCCCCTGCCGCGCCGTGCAGCGCGGCGAACACGGGCGCGAGTGCTGCGCCGCGCGGGCCGGGAGTGCCGTCGGCGCGCACCACGGTGCCGTCCGGGTCCCACAGGATGTCGCCGCGCAAGCCCTGCAGGGCAGCATGCCAGATGTCGTGCGCCTCCGCAGGCCCCCCGCCGGTGTCGGTCAGCAGCACCAGCGCCGGGTCGAGCGAGGCGGCGATCGCGATGTTGTCGGCGCCTTGGTAGATCTCCATGACATCGACGGCGCCGGCGAGGTGCGTGTAGTCGTAGCCGCCCCAGCCGGGAATCTGCGCGCCCTCGATGGCCGCACGCGCGGCGGGGTCGGCCGCATGCACCGCCTCGGTGCCGGCGCGCAGCGCGGTCGCGAACGAGACGTCCATCCAGGCCTTGAAATCGCTCCAGGCGGCGAAATCGCCGTCGCGGCGGGCGATCGCGGCGTCGGTGCCCATCGGCACCACGTCGTCCCAGCGCGCGAACACGCTGCCCCACTCCGCGTTCAGCGCGGCGAGCGTGCCGTACTGCCCGCGCAGCCAAGCGCGCATGCCGGCGAGCGAGTCCGGCGAGCGGTCGAAATCCCAGGCGGCGGCCAGGTCGGCAATGCCGGTCTCGTCGCCGAGGCTGTAGTAGAGCGGCGCGAACGGCGCCAGCGCGGCGACGTGGGCGCGCAGCCTTGCCGCGATGGCGTCGCGCCAGGCCGGATCGGCGAGGCTCGGCCGGCGCAGCCAGGCGGCCGGGTCGGCGGGGTCGCGGCGGTGCAGCGCGCGCACCTGATCGAATGCCCAGGTCACCGGATGGCCGGGCTGCCAGCGGTGGTAGGCGGAGTAGAAGTCGGTGGCGATGTTCTCGACATAGCAGCCGAGCCCGGCCTGGCGCAGCGCCGCGGCGCGCTGCTGCAGCGACGCGGCATCGAACGGGCCGCGCTGCCCCAGCATCATCATCGCGTCCACCCCGAGCCGCGCCGCGCCCAGCCGTGCCGCCTTCCCGTGGTCGTGCCACAGGATCACCTCGAAGTGCCGCCACTCCGCCCTGGCGGCGGCCGGCGCCAACAGCGCCAGCAGCAGTACGAGGACACAGCCGCGCTGCGTCACTTCGCCGGTACATGCGGCGACGGCTGCGAGCTTTTGGCGCAGAATCTGTGCCGCGTCGCGTTCGGCAAAGCTCAGCTTCGACGCCAGGATCGCGTCCAGGACCCGCACGGCGTCCTGCGGCTTGCCGGTGTCGTTCAGCGCCACCGCGAGGTGGTAGTACACCGACGGGTCGCGCGGCAGCCGCAGCGCGGCCTGGCGCAGCAGCAGCAGCCCCATTTCCGGCTGCTTCTGCTGGATCAGGATCCAGCCGAGCGTGTCGGCGGTCTCGCCGCCGGGCGCGATCAGGTAGGCGCGGCGGGCCAGCGTCACCGCCTCCGGCTTGTTCTGCTGCTGATCGACCCAGGCGAGGTTGTTGAGCGCCACCGGATCGTCGGGCCGCATCGCCAGCACCTTGTCGAGCGCGGCGGCGGCGGCATCCATCCGCTTGGCCTCGATCTCCAGCGAGGCCAGGGCGTCCGCCACCGTCGGGTCCGGCTGGCGGGCGATCCAGTCGGTCAGAAGCTGGCGCGCCTCGTCCACCCGCCCGGCAGCCTGCAGCGCGCGCGACTCGGCGATCACCAGCGCGCCGAACGGTGCCACCGCGTGCGCCTCGGCGGCATAAGCGGCGGCGGCATCGGCCGGCCGGCCGGCATCCATCAGCACCTCGCCCTTCAGCAGGTGCGCGGCCGGCAGGTTGGCAGGGTCCTGCCGCAGCTTCGCGGCCAGCGCCAGCGCCGCATCGACCCCGGAGACGTGCTGGGTCGCCGCGACATAGGCCAGCAGCAGCGCGCTGTTGCCGGGTTGCGCCTGCAGCCCGTCGCGGATCAGCGCGATCGCGGCGTCGCCCTGGTGGTCGCCGAGCAGCAGGTTCATCAGCTCGCGGCGCACCGCGAAATTGCGCGGCTGCTCGGCCAGCCGCTGGCGGTCGACGTCGATCGCGTCCTTGACCCGGCCGAGGCGGATCAGCACGCTGGCGTGCAGCGCCTGCACCGCCGGCAGATGGGCGAGCTCGGGCGGCGCCGTCTCCAGTTGCGAGGCTGCGGCCTTGAGGTCGCCGTTCTGCACCATCAATTCGATCTCCAGCAGCAACGGCGCCGGGTCCGCGGGCGCCGCGGCATGGGCGGCGGCGATCGCGGCCTGGATGCGGTCCACCCGCTTCTCGGCACCGTAGATCTCGATCATCGTGGCCAGCACCAGCGTGCCGGCAGGATGGGCCTGCAGCACCGGGGCAAGCAGCGCCTCGGCGTCTTCGGGATGGCCCTGCAGCAGCAGCACGCGGGCAAGGTCGAGCTTCAGCGACACCGAATCGGGCTCCGCCTTCAGCCCCTCGGCGAAGGCCGCGCGGGCGCCGTCGAGGTCGAGCAGCGCCAGACGGATCGCGCCGGTCAGCGCGGCGACTTCGGCGGGACTCGCCTTCGGCTGGCGGCGCAGCGTCGCCAGCGCCGCGGTGGCGCGGTCGAGGTCGCCGATCCGCAGCGACGCCATCACCGCCTGCGTCGCGCGGCTGGCCGGCGAGGGCAGCAGCTCGAGCGACCGCTCCAGCCCCTGCTCCGCGGCCGTGGTGTCGCCGGAGCCGATCTGCAGCGACGCGAGCTGCGTCAGCTCGCGCGGGGTTTCGGCGACCGCCGCGGCACTGCTCACCTCGCCGGCGGTGCGGTTCGGCGGCAGGCCGACCAGCCGCGCCAGCGCCTGTTTGGCGTCGTCCTTGCGCCCGGCCAGCAGGTCGATGCGCGCCATGAGCCGCCAGCCGTCGGGGTCGCCCGGAAACCGCGCGGTGTAGTGCGAGATCGCGTCGGCCGCCTGCTCGAGCTGATTGCGGTTGGCCTTGACCAGCGCGAGGTAGTACTGGCCGCGCGGCAGCCGCGTCAGCACCGGCTGGATCGTCTCCAACGTAGCGTCGGCGCCTGCCCAGTCCTTGGCGCGGATCTGCGCCAGCGCCTTCAGGAAGTTGCCGCCGGGGCTTTTCGGGAACTGCTTGAGCAGCAGGTCCAGGTCGGCCAGCGCCTTGGCATCGTCGCCGGCCGCGAGCAAGGCGCCGGCCCGCGACAACCGCGCGGCGGCGACGTCGAGCGGCACCTTCGCCGAGGCCTCGGCGGCGGCGAGCACCGGCAGCGCCTCTTCCGGCTGCGCCTCGGCGCGCAGCACACCGGCCTTCAGCAGCAGCGCCTGGGTGAGGTCGGGCTTCAGCCGCAGCGCCCGGTCGAGGCTGGCCAGCGCCCAGCCTGGCTGCCGCTCGGCGATCGCGGCACGGGCGGCCAGCAGGGGCGCCTCGGCCAGCTTCGGCGCCAGCCACTCGGCGGCCTCGGCAGAGCTTTGGGCCGCCCCGGCATCATGGGCGCCGAGATGGGCGAGGCCGCGCGTCACCAGCAGATCGGCGGCTTCGGTCGGCGGCAGCCCGTCGGGCTTGAACTGGGCCAGCACCTCGTTGCCACGCTTCTGCTCCAGGATCGCGCGGGCCAGCAAGGGCATCAGGTCGGAGCCCTTGTAGCCGGCGCTGCGGGCGGCCTGCAGCTCCCGCTCGGCGGCCACCGGATCGCCGAGCAGGATCTGCACCCCGCCCAGCCTGGCCTGGGCCTCGGCGTTGGCCGGGTTGCGCTGCACCGCCTCGCGCAGTTCCAGCGCCGCACCCTGCAGGTCGCCCTTGGCGAGCAGCGTGTGCGCCTCCTTCAGCGGATCGCGGAACATGCGGTGATAGGCCCAGCGCGCGCCCGCGGCCGCGCCGGCGAGCACGATCACGGCCAGCACCGCGACGAGCAGTTTACGCATGAAGCAGCTCCCCTGCCTTCCGGTCACGCCGTCACGACCGGAATCACGATAGCGCCCTGTAACGACAAAACCGAGCGCCGTCTGCCGCTAATTGCGTCTCGCGCGCCGGGTCAGCGTGCGCCGCGCTGGAACAGCACCACCCGCACGGTGACCAGCAGGATCAGCAGGTCGAGCAGCAGCCTGCGGTGTTTCACATAATAGAGGTCATACGACAATTTCGCCCGCGCATCCTCGACCGAGGCGCCGTAGGGGTAGTTCACCTGGGCCCAGCCGGTCAGCCCGGGCTTGACGCGCGTGCGCTCGGCAAAGAGCGGCAGCACCTGCTCGAGCTGCGCCACGAAATGCGGGCGCTCCGGCCGCGGGCCGATGAAGCTCATCTGGCCGCGCAGGATGTTGAGCAGCTGCGGCAACTCGTCGATGCGGGTGAGCCGGATGAAGCTGCCGACGCGGGTGACGCGCGGGTCGCCCTGCTCCGCCCAGACCGGGCCGCATTCTTCGGCGTCGGTGCGCATGGAGCGGAATTTCAGCAGCGTGAAGGTCTGTCCGTGCAGGCCGACCCGCTCCTGGCGGTAGAGCACCGGACCACGGCTGTCGAGCCGGATCGCCAGCGCCGCCAACAGCATCAGCGGCAGGGTGAATGCCAGCATCGCCAGGCTGAGCGTGATGTCGAACAGCCGATGCAGGGCCGCTTGCAGCCGGCCGGTCGGCCGCGGCTCGCCGCCCCGCGCCTCGTCCGCTTCGGCGGCCGGGTCGAGGCCGGCGGCATCGTCGGCGGGCATGGCGGCGCCGGCCACGTCGATGCGGCGCAGTTGGCGCTCCCAGAACTCGCCGTCGGTGTAGAGTTTCAGGCCGCGCGCCTGGGCGCGCAGCAACTGGCGCGCCGGCACCGCGTCGGCCGCCGCGCCGGCCAGGATGACGCCCCAGACGCGCTTGCCGTCGGCGCGTCCGCTCGCCAGCGCGTGCGCCTGCTCGACCGGCAGCACGGCGGCAACCTCGAAGAAGCCGCGACGCACCGTGCGGATGGCCGCGTCGAGCCGGGCAGCGGCGGCGTGCGGGCCGACGATCAGCACGCGGCGGACGAACAGGTTGGCGCGCAGCGCGCAGCTGAACGCGATGCGCAGCGCGAACAGCAGCAGCGTCGTCGCCAGCAGCACCGCCAGCGCGCGCAGCCCGCCGCCGGCAAACCCCGCGAGGTCGATCCCGAGCATGCGCCCGACCAGCCAGAAGGCGGGAAACGCCAGCATCGCGCCGACCGCGGTGTTGATCAGCAGCAGCCGCGTTTCGAGGTAGGTGTCCGGGCTGTACAGCCCGACCGCAATCGAGATGATGCCGAAGGTCAGGGCCAGCGCCGCCGCCTGGTTCGCGGCGGCCAGGCCGGACGCGCCGGTGCCGCCGGCCAGCATCAGGTCCGCCAGCAGCGCGCAGGCCAGCACCTCGATGAGCCAAAGGATGACGAGTTCGGGTGCGGGATGGCGCGCGAACAGCCGCGACAGCCAGGTCTCCGCCACGCGCCGGCGGGCGACGGCACGCACCCGCACCCGCGGCCGCCCCGGGCGCGGCTCGCCGGGGTCGGAACCGTTCATGGCGTCCCCCACGGGCGGCCGACGGAACGCCGGTACCGAGCCGATTCGCGGCGGCGCATGCCGATCCCCCGCCCAACACCGTCTTGCATGCCGACCATCCCTTGGAGCCAAGCGCGACATAGCAGACACCAATGATACGGTCAAGCAATTTCACACCATTAACAACAATCGGGATGCCGTCACCATTGCACTTGATGCGGGCATGCCCACCTGCGGATCGCGAGCGCGCATCAGTGCTTTACGCCGTAATGTTTGATGTGATAAACGAATATGCCGCTTCGGATATCGGGCTTTCTGGTGGCGGGCAGGCAGGTTCGCGGCGGGTGCGACAGGTGCAGGCGTGTAGCTCAGGGGCAGAGCACTGCCATTACATGGCAGGGGTCGGGGGTTCGATTCCTTCCGCGCCTACCGGCACGCGGCCGGCGCCGCCGTACGACCGCCGCGCCCGCTGCGCGGGCGTCGTCGCCATACCATCGTGACGAAGCGGATGAGCAAGGTCAGCGCCCGCGAACGGGCGCAAGGAAAGGCGGAGCGATGAGCGTTGCCAGCTGGACGAGCGGTCTTGCGGCCCTGCTGCTGCTGGTCGGATGCGGCAATGCGCCGCCGCACGTGCCGCCGCAGGCGGCGGTTGCGACACCGAGCCAATATGTGATCGGTCCGGGCGATCTCCTCAGCATCTTCGTCTATGACAACCCGCAGCTCAGCGCCGATCTCCCGGTGCGGCCCGACGGACGCATCTCCACGCCGCTGATCTCCGACCTGATGGCCGCCGGCAGGACCCCCACCCAGCTCGGCACCGACATCGAGGCGCGGCTGAAGGAATACATCAAGGATCCGCATGTCACGGTGATGATGAAGGGCTTCATCGGGCCGTTCGACCGCCAGGTCCGGGTCATCGGTGAGGCGACCGATCCGCAGGCGATCCCGTATCGCGAGGGCATGACGGTGCTGGATGTGATGATTGCGACCAAGGGGCTGACACGCTACGCCGCCGGCAACCGCGCGCTGATCGTGCGTCGCGACGGCACCAAGCAGGAGACCATCCACGTCCACCTCTCCGACCTGCTGAAGGACGGCGACATCGCCCAGAACATCGCGATCCGCCCAGGCGACACGCTGATCATCCCGCAGACCTGGTTCTGAACGGCCGGGAACGCACAGGAGGGACCATTGCTCGGGGTCGTCAACCTGCAGGCGCTGCTGCGCCGCTACCTGCTCGGCATCTGGCGCTGGCGCTGGGTGGTGCTCGCCACCACCTGGGTCGTCTGCCTCGGCGGCTGGACGGTGGTGAGCCGCATCCCCAACCAGTACGAGGCGAACGCGCGGCTCTATGTCGATTCCGACGCGGTGCTGACCCCGCTGCTGCGCGGCCTGGCGCTCGACAACAATCCCACCAACCAGCTCGACGTGCTGCAGCGCACGCTGCTCAGCCGGCCCAACCTGGAAAAACTGGTCTCCAAGACCGACCTGGATCTGAAGGTGCGCAACCCGTCGGACCTGGAGCGGATGGTCGCCGGACTCGGCGTCGCGATCAAGATCACGCCGCAGACCCGCAACCTGTTCACCATCGGCTACCGCAGCACCCAGCCCAAGCTCGCCTACGACGTGGTGCAGACGATGCTGTCGATCTTCGTCGAGAGCAAGACCGGCAACAACCGCAGCGACATGGCGAACGCGAAGCAGTTCCTGCAGCAGCAGATCTCCAACTACGAGGACAAGCTGCGCAGCGCCGAGGCGCAGCGCGCCGCGTTCACCGCGAAATACCTCGACCTGCTGCCGGACAACAACGGCTACTCGAAGCTGGACGCCGCGCGCACGGCGCTGGCGACCCTGCAGGAGCAGCTCAAGCAGGTCGAACTGCGCGAGAAACTGGCACGCCAGCAGCTCGCCTCCACGCCGACCACCATCTCCGCCGACAGCGATCCGGCCACCGGCCGGGCGCTCGGCGGGTCGGATCTGGCGCGGGCCGAGCAGCACCTGGCCGAGCTGCGGCTGCGCTATACCGACCAGCATCCCGACGTGGTGGCGCAGAAGGCGCTGGTCGAGGAACTGAAGCACGGCGGCCACCTCGCCGACACCGGCGCGACGCCGACGCCGCGCGGCCAGTTCATCTCCAATCCGGTGGCCGAGAAGCTGCGGCTGCAGATTTTCGACCTGGAGGCGGCGGCGGCGTCGCTGCACCAGCAGATCGCCGACAAGAGCGCGCAACGCGACCGGCTGGACAAGATCGCCCGCGGCGCCCCCGGCCTGATGGCCGAATACACCGACATGAACCGCGACTACGAGGTGCTGCGGCGCAACTACGAGGAGCTGATCGGCCGGCGCGAGGCGATGCGGCTGTCGGCGGCCGCCGACACCAACGCCGAGAAGATCAAGCTGCAGGTGGTCGATCCGCCGCAGGTGCCGCAGATCCCGGTCGCGCCCAACCGGGTCGCGCTGATCACCGGCGTGCTGCCGCTCGGCATCGCCGCCGGCATCGCGATCGGGGTGCTGCTGCAGCAGTTCGACACCTCCTTCCACACGATCGAGGAACTGCGCGGGCTGGGCCTGCCGGTGGTCGGCAGCGTCTCGCTGGTTGCCGCCCGCGTGCCGCTGCACCGGCGGCTGATGCCGGCCGCAGGCTTCGCGGCGGCACTGCTGCTGCTGTGCGCGCTGTATGGCGGGCTGCTGCTGCGCCTGCTGCACCGGGCGGCCGCCGGCGCATGAACGACACCGCGACCGACGGCGTGCCGGCGTCCGCGC
Source organism: uncultured Pseudomonadota bacterium (assembly GCA_963786445.1). Lineage (GTDB taxonomy): Bacteria > Pseudomonadota > Alphaproteobacteria > Acetobacterales > Acetobacteraceae > JAFKFJ01. Next base: position 136,572 of record CAWAZU010000025.1, on the reverse strand, counting down.
CCACGCATCTGGTGGAGCGTGCCGCCGCCCTGATGCGAGCCGACGCAAGGCTGCGCGATGAGGCTCCGTTCACCGAGGCGGAGAGCGGCCTGCCGCCCGTCGCCGCGCCGGCGCCGCCGGCCGCCGCAGCGCCGGCTGACGAGCCGGCGCCAGCGCCCGCCGAGCCGAAAGCCCCGCCGCTGCTCGACCTGGAAACGCTGCAGCGGGCGGGCCTGATGCTCGCCGGCGGGCGCAGCCGCATTGCCGAGGAGTACCGCATCACCGTGGCGCGGGCGCTGCGGGCGCTGCGCGGCAGCCACGCCGGGCGCACCGGCACCGCCAACCTGCTGATGGTCACCTCGGCACGGCCCGGCGAGGGAAAAAGCTTCTCCGCGCTCAACATCGCCGCCAGCATTACCCAGAACGGGCTGGCCGACGTGCTGCTGGTCGATCTTGACAGCAAGCCCCGCTGCCTCTCGGCCCAGCTCGGCCTTGGCGGGCGCGAGGGGGTGCTCGACCTGGCGGCCGGCGGGGCCGCCGGCAACGGGCGCGCTCCGGAGGCGCTGATCGCGCGCACCGCCATCGAGGGGCTGTCGTTCATGCCGGTGGGCGCGCGCCGGCCCGGCGCGGAGGGGGCGATCACCCGCGCGGTGAGCTTGGCACTGGAGCGGCTCAGCCGGCGTTTCCCGCGCCATGTCATCGTGCTCGACACCGCGCCGTGCCTGTCCACCAGCGACCCGAGCACGCTGGCGGCGATGGTGGACGAGGTGCTGCTGGTGGTGGAGGCCGAGCGCACCCAGCGCAACGAGGTCGAGGCGGCGCTGGAGCTGCTCAAGGCGGCCACCAACATCACCCTGGTGCTCAACAAGGCGCAGCTGACGCAGCGCCACTCTTTCGGCTCCTACTACTACTTCGACGCCCCGGAATGAGCTCATGGCGGTGTCGCAGGCGGAGTGGCCGCCTGCTCGCGGGGGCGGCCGCCTGCTGCCTGGCGGCGGCACTGCCGGCGGCGGCGCGGGGACAGACCGTGGATCTCGGCGGCGGCGGCGACACCGGCATGGCCGCGCCAGGCGGCGGCAGCACCGGCGCGGGCGGAAGCACCGGAATGGGCGGCGGCAGCCTGCTGCCGAACCTGCCGCCGCAGCCGGACGGGATCGAGACCGGCCCCGCCAACCTGCCGATGCAAGGGGGCCAGACGCTGCGCGATCGCCTCGGCAGCGCGCTGGGCGTGCCGGCCGCCCCGTCGCCCGCCCCGCCGGCGGTGCAGGTCAATCCGGCGATCGGCCTGCAGCAGGGCTGGACCAACAACGCCCTCGCCGTGCCGGGCGCCCCGGCCGAGAGCGCGTTCTTCACCAGCGTCAATCCGTCGGTATCGGTCACCGCCGACACGCAGCGGTTGACGCTCTCCGCCACCTATACGCCGGACCTGATCGTGTATGAGCCGCCGCGCGGGCAGAACGTCCTGGCACAGAACCTGTCCGCCCAGGGGCATGCCATCCTGCTGCCCGATACGCTGTTCGTCGATCTCTCGGCCTTCGCCGGCCAGCAGACCATCACCGGCGGCCTCGGACCGGCCAGCACGGTGCAGCCGAACCAGACCAACGCCGCGCAGGACTACAGCGTCTCGCTGTCCCCGTACCTGATGCACCGGTTCGGCGGCACCGGCACCGCCGAGATCGGCGGCTCGGTGAGCCAGATGGCGCAGATCGTGCCCGGCGGCGTCGTCGCCGCCGCGCTGCCCGGCCTGCCCGCGGTCGCGGTGAACAGCCAGAACGTGACGTCGACCCAGGAATTCATCAACTTCACCTCCGGCGAGGATTTCGGCCGCCTGCTCAGCACCGTCAGCGGCTCGGCGGAACAATTCTGGGGCACCGGCGTGTTCGGCGGCGGGTCGCAGAACGGCGTCAGCTACCAGGCGGCCTACGCAGTCACGCACACCTTCGACCTGCTCGGCACCATCGGCTGGCAAGACCTGCATTACGGCGGCATCCCGCCGGTGAACATCAGCGGGCTGCTGTGGAACGTCGGCTTCCAGTTCACGCCCGACCCGGTCAGCAGCATCACCGTGCGCTACGGCCGCAGCGACGGCATCAATGCCGCCTTCGTCAGCGGCAGCTACGACCCGACCGCGCGCACCCGCGTCACCGCCAACTACTCGGTGACGGTCTCGACCGACCAGCAGCAGCTGCAGAGCGCCCTCACCAACGCCACGACCGACGCCGCCGGCAACCTGGTGAGCGCCCAGACCGGCACGCCGTTGCTACAAAACAACAATTTTCTCGGCCTCAACCAGAGCGTCTATCGGCTTACCAGCGGCGCGCTCACGGCTGCGCTGCTGCTGGACCGCGACACGTTCCAGGTCGGCGTCGACTACCAGGCCGAGGCCCCGCTCAATGTCGCGGCCGCCGGCCAGATCAATGCGGCCGTGACCGGCACCTACGGCACATTGACCTGGCTGCACGATCTCAGCCCGGCGGTGCAGACGTCGCTGTACGTGCAGTACGGCGTGTCGCAATGGGCCTACGGCGGCAGCGCGCAGCAAAGCACCGTGCTGGTCGGCAGCGGCCAGATCAGCTACGCCATCTCGGCCAGCCTCAGCGCCAGCCTGCAATACAGCCACACGATGGACAGCTTCCGCAGCCCGATTCCGGGCTACGCCGCCGACGTGGTGGTGGCGGGCGTACAGAAGACCTTTTGACCGGATGGCGCTTTCGCGAGAATCCTCCCCGAGGCAACCCCGATGTACGAGCGCTACTACGAATTCAGCGCCCCGCCCTTCCAGCTCACTCCCGACAGCCGGTTCTACTTCGACAGCGCCGCGCACAGCCGGGCCAGCGCCCACCTCACCTTCGGGCTGGCGCAGGGCGAGGGCTTCATCGTCGTCACCGGCGAGGTCGGCGCCGGCAAGACCACGCTGCTGGAACGGCTGCTCGGCCAGCTCGACCGCAACGCCTATGTCGTCGCGCGGATCAACACCACGCAGGTCTCCGGTGACGACCTGTTCCGCCTCGCGATGGCCGGGTTCGGCCTGGATGCGCCGCAGGACACGAAGTCCTCGCTGCTGCTGCGCTTCGAGGACGTGCTGCGCGACCACCGGATGGCCGGCCGGCGCAGCCTGCTCATCATCGACGAGGCGCAGAACCTGACGCCGACCGCGCTCGAGGAGCTGCGCATGCTGTCCAACCTGACCGAAGGCGGCCGGGCAAGCCTGCAGACGCTGCTGGCCGGGCAGCCGCAGTTCCGCCGCATGCTGGCCAGCCCCGACCTCGACCAGCTGCGCCAGCGCGTGCTGGCGTCCTATCATCTCGGCCCGCTGACGCGCGAGGAGACGCGCCGCTACATCCTGCACCGCCTCGCCACCGCCGGCTGGCACGGCAACCCGGCCTGGCAGGAGGCGGCGTTCGAGGTCGTCCACGACCACACCGGCGGCATCCCGCGCCGCATCAACCGGCTCTGTTCGCGCGTGCTGCTGTTCGGCGCGCTGGAGCAGAGCCGCGAGATCACCGCCGAGATGGTGCGGACCACGGCCGAGGAACTGGCCACCGACCTGGAAGGCGGCGCGCTGCCGCCGGCGCCCGGCACGCTCCCCGCGGTCGTGGGCGCGGACGGCAACACGGCCGCGCTCGGCCGGCGGCTCGACGCGGTGGAGGCGAGGCTGGCGCGGCGCGAGCGCATGTATCAGCGGCTGTTCGACCTGCTCGCCGCCGCCGGCGATCGCTGAGCGGGAGGTCGCCATGACCGCGATGCCCAATGCGCTGACCGTCGATGTGGAGGACTATTTCCAGGTGCAGGCGTTCGCCGGCACCATCGCGCGCGATGCGTGGGAGAGCTGGCCGCGGCGGGTGGAGGCGAACACCGAACGGCTGCTGGACCTGTTCGGGCAGGCCGGCGTGCAGGCGACGTTCTTCACCCTGGGCTGGGTCGCCGAGCGGCACCCCGCGCTGATCCGCCGCATCGTCGCCGCCGGCCATGAGCTGGCCAGCCACGGCTACGGGCACGAACTGGTCGATCGCATCGGCGAGGCCGCGTTCCGCGCCGACGTGACGCGCGCCCGCGCGGTGCTGGAGGACGCCGGCGGCGTCGCGGTCGGCGGCTATCGCGCGCCCACCTTCTCGCTCGGCGTGCGCACGCCCTGGGCGTTCGGCGTGCTGGCCGGGGCCGGCTACCGCTACAGTTCCAGCATCTATCCGGTGCGCCACGACCTCTACGGCAGCCCCGACGCGCCGCGCGCGCCGTATCGCGTCGCGGACGGGGCGATGTGGGAGCTGCCGATGACGACGCTGCATCGCTTCGGCCGCAACTGGCCGGCGGCCGGCGGCGGCTGGTTCCGCCTGCTGCCCTATGCGGCGTTCCGCGCCCTCCTGCGCGCCGCGCTCGCCGCCGAACCGCGGCCGGCGGTGTTCTATACCCATCCGTGGGAGATCGACCCCGGCCAGCCGCGCGTGCCCGGCGCGGGCTGGCGCGCGCGGTTCCGCCACTATACCGGGCTTGCCGCGACCGAGCGGCGGCTGGGTCGGCTGCTGCGCGATTTCGCCTGGGACCGCATCGATCGCGTCTATGCCGCGCTGCTGTCCGGCGGCGCCGCCGGCTGATGCGATGACGCTGCGCTGCCACCCGCTCGACGACCGCGATGAGGTCGCATGGGATGCGTTCGTGGCCGCGCATCCCGACGCCACCTTCTTCCATCGCGCCGCCTGGCGCCGCGTGATCGAAGCCGCGTTCGGCCACCAGCCGCACTACCTGATGGCCGAGCGCGACGGCGCCGTGGTCGGCGTGCTGCCGCTGTTCCACCTGCGCTCGCTGCTGTTCGGGCGCACGCTGGTGTCGCTGCCGTTCTGCGTCTATGGCGGCCCGCTCGCCGCCGATGCCGAGGCATTTGCCGCCGCTTTGCGGCGAGGCCGCCGCCCTGCTCGGGCCGGCACGGGCCAGCGCGCTGGAGCTGCGCCTGCGCGACGCGCCGCCCGAAGGCTGGCTCGACACGGATTCGTTCGTGGCACGCCCCGACCTCTACGTCACGTTCCGCAAGCCCATCACCGGCGATGACGAGGCGAATATGAAGGCGATCCCGCGCAAGCAGCGCGCGGTGGTGCGCAAGGGGATCGAGCGCGGCCTCACCGCCTCGGTCGGCGAGGACATCGACGGGCTCTACCGGATTTACGCCGAGAGCGTGCGCAACCTGGGCACGCCGGTGTTCGCGCGGCGCTGGTTCCGGCTGCTCGCCGAGGCGTTCCGCGACAGCATGGACATCCTGACGGTCCGCGACGGCGAGCGCGCCGTCGCCGCGGTGATGAATTTTTACTGGCGCGACGAGGTTCTGCCCTATTACGGAGGCGGGACAGCAGCGGCACGGGAATGTCACGCCAACGACTTCATGTACTGGGAGGTGATGCGCCGCGCCGCCGCGCGCGGCTGCCGGCTGTTCGACTACGGCCGCAGCAAGCTCGGCACCGGCGCATATGCCTTCAAGAAGAACTGGGGTTTTGCGCCCGCCCCGCTGGAATACCGTTTTCGCCTCGCACCGGGGGCGGCGATCCCGGAACACAACCCGCTCAACCCGAAATACCGGCTGATGGTGGCCGCCTGGAAACGTCTGCCGCTGCCGCTCGCCAATGCGCTGGGCCCGCCGATCGTGCGCGGCATCGGCTGATGCGCGACCTGCTGTTCCTCGCCCACCGCATCCCCTACCCGCCCGAGAAAGGGGAAAAGATCCGCGCCTGGCACGAGTTCCTGGCGCTCGCGCAGACGCACCGCATCCATCTCGGCTGCTTCATCGACGATCCGGCCGATCTTTCGCATGTGCCGACGCTGGCCGCGCACTGCGCCGATCTCGCCGCATTCCGCCTGCACCCGCGCCGGCGGCGGCTGCGCGCGCTGCTGCGAATGCGCCCCGGCCGGCCGCTCTCGCTCGATTATTTTTCCGACCGGCGGATGGAAGCCTGGGTGGCGGCGAAGCGGGCGCAGGGCATCGACCGCGCCTTCGTCTATTGCTCGGCGATGGCGCCCTACGTGATGGGCGCACAGAACCTGTTCCGCGTGCTCGACATGGTCGATGTGGACAGCGCCAAATGGGCCGACTACGCCGCCCGCGCGTCCTGGCCGATGCGCGCGGTGTGGGCGCGCGAGGCGCGCACGCTGCTCGCCTTCGAGCGCCGGGCCGCGGCGGATTTCGACCGCACGCTGTTCGTCTCCGACGACGAGCGCACCGCCTTCCTGGCCCTCGCACCGGAGGCGGCGCCGCGGTGCCTCGCGTTCGACAACGGCGTCGATGCCGCGCGGTTCGCGCCTTCGCATGGCGGCGCCTCGCCGTATCCGCCGGGCGGGAAGGTCGTGGTGTTCACCGGCACCATGGACTACCGGCCCAACATCGACGCGGTGACATGGTTCGCCGCCGCCGTGCTGCCGCGCCTGCAAGCCGAGCGGCCCGGTCTGCGCTTCGCCGTGGTCGGCGCCAACCCCGCGCCCGCGGTGCGGCGTCTGGCGGCACGTCCGGGCGTCATCGTCACCGGCCGCGTCGCCGATGTGCGGCCGTATCTCGCGCACGCCGCCCTCGCCGTGGCGCCGCTGCGGCTGGCGCGCGGCATCCAGAACAAGGTTTTGGAGGCGATGGCGATGGCGCGCCCGGTGGTGGCGACCCCGCAGGCGTTCGCCGGATTGCGCGCGACGCCGGGAAAAGACCTGCTGGTCGCCGACGGCGAGGCGGCGTTTGCCGCCGCCGTCGCCGCGGTGCTGGACGGGCGCCACCCCGGAATCGGCGCCGCCGCGCGGGACGCGGTGCTGCACCGCTACGCCTGGTCTTCCACCCTCGCCGGCCTCGCGGCGATCATGGCGCCGCCGGGCGAGGCGACACGCGCAGACGTGCAGGAGATCGTGACATGAGCGTCGCCTCGCTGGCGCCGTCGCTCGCCGAATCGCGCCGCCGCGGCCTGAAGCTGGCGCTGCCGGCGCTGCTGCTCGGCGTGCTGGGCTGGGGGCTGCTGTTCCGCGTCGAGATCGCGGCGGCGGTGCGGGTCTGGATCGATTCGACCGCCTACAATCACGGCTTCTTCGTGCTGCCGCTGGCGCTCTGGCTGGCCTGGGACCGGCGCGGCGGCGCCGCCGGGCTGCCGCTGCGGCCGACCGCCTGGCCGGCGCTGGCGGCGCTGCCGCTCGGCCTCGCCTGGTTCGCGGCCGACCGGCTCGGCATCATGGAGGGGCGGCAACTGGCCGCCCTCGGCCTGCTGGAGACGCTGCTGGTGTGCTGGCTCGGCTGGCGGCTGGCGCGCGTGTTCGCCGCAGCCCTCGCCTATCTCGTGTTCCTGGTGCCGTTCGGCGCGTTCCTGACGCCGGCGCTGCAGTCGTTCACCGCGGATTTCATCGACGTGGGCCTCGACGTGATCGGCATCCCGCACGTCGTCACCCACTACATCATCGAAATCCCGCAAGGCCGGTTCTTCGTCGCCGAGGCCTGCGCCGGCCTGCGCTTCCTGGTCGCCGCGGTCGCCTTCGGCGCGCTCTATGGCCTGCTGATGTATCGCAGCCCCGGGCGGCGGCTGCTGTTCCTGGCGGCGTGCTGCGTGGTGCCGGTGATCGCCAACGGGCTGCGCGCGCTCGGCATCGTCGTGCTGGGCAACATCCTCGGCAGCGCCGAGGCGGCGACGGCCGACCACCTGATCTACGGCTGGGGGTTCTTCAGCGCGGTGATCCTGCTGCTCACCGCGGCGGGGCTGCCGTTCCGCGAGGACGCAAGGCAGCGTGCCGCCCGCGCGCCGGCACCGGACGACGCCGCGCCGCCGTCGCGCGGGACGCTGGCGGCGTGGCGCGCGACCGCGACGGCCCTGGTCCTGGCGGCGATCGGGCCGGCGGCGGCGGCGCAGCTCGACCGCGGGCTGGCGGCGGAGCCGCTCCCCGCCCTGCCCGCGTTCGCGGCGGCCGGCGGGTGCCGGGCGGTCGATCCGCCGGGCGCGCTGCGCCATTTCGACTGCGACGGCATGACGCTCGCCGCGAGCGTGCAGGCGCTGCCGGCCGGATCGGGGCCGGCCGCCGTGCGGGCGGCACTGGCCGCGAGCGGCGAGCGCGACGCCGAGGACGTGACGCGCGGCACGCTCACCGCGGCCGGGCTGCGCTGGCACCTGGTCGAGACGGCCAGCCCCGCCCGCGTCAGCGCGTCCATCGCCTTCGCCGACGGCGCGCCGAGCGCGGGCGGTCTCGCGGCGCGGCTGCAGCTCGGCTGGGACAGCATCGTCGGCGGCGGCTCGCCGGTGGTGCTGGTGGCGACCCTCAGCCCGCCCTCGCTCGCGCAGCCGCAGGCGCGGGCGGCGGCGCAGCAGCGCCTCGAAGAGTTCCTGGCCGGGCAGCCGACGCTGATTGCGGCGGCGGCGCGGGCGAGCGCGGTGGCGGGGCGGTAGCGATATGCGGGAGCGTCGACCCGCAAGGCGACCATCGCACCCTCCGGGACGTGGGCCGTGGTGGCCGCCTTTGTGACGTTGGCCGCGGTGTCGGCGGCGCTGGCGGTCCACGGGATCGGCCATGTCGCCGCCCGCGCGGCTTCGCTGGCGGCGGCCGGCCGGCCGCTGGCGCCGGGTCCGCTGCTGGCGGCGCTGAACGGCGCGGATGCCGTGCTGGCGGCGCTCGCCCTGCTGGCGCTGGCCACCCTGGCGGCGCTCGAACGGCGGCGCGCCGTGTCGCGCTTCCTCGCCACAGCGACGCCGGTGCAGATGCTGGTCGTGTTGGTCGCAGCGCTGGCGTGGCAGGCGCAGTACTGCGCCTATCCCGGCGTGCTGCTCGGCGGCGACAGCGGCTCGCACATCGCCCGCTTCTTCGAGGTGGCCCATGCCTTCGCCGCCGGCCAATTGCCGCTATGGACCAATTTCCAGTATCTCGGCAGCCCGTTGCTGATCTTCACCGGCCCGCTGCTCTACGTGGTGGGCGGGGCGCTGACGCTGCTGGTCGGCGGCGCGGTGCTGGCCGCGAAACTACTGCTGGCGGCGAGCCAGATCGGCACCGGCCTCCTGTGCTACGCGCTGCTGCGGCGGCTCGGCATGGGGCGCGGGGCGGCGTTCACCGGCGCGATCGGCTTCGCCGGCTCGTTCGCCTACCTGCATCTGTTCATCTACCGCGGCGTGTTCCCGCAGGCGCTGACCATTTTCTTCGTCGTGCTGCTGTTCTGGGCCGCCGAGGGGATCATGCGCCGGGCGCGCGTGCATGCCGCGGACTGGCTCGCCGCCGCGCTGGCGACCGGCGGGCTGATCCTCAACCACCAGCCGCACGCGTTGTTCACCGCCGCCTATCTGGCGTTGTTCGGGGCCGGCAGCCTTGCCCTCGGCCGCTGGCGGCCGGGCCGGCTGCCGGCGCTGGCGTCTGCCGGCGTGGCCGGCGTGGTGATCGGCGCGGCCGCGGTGCTGCCGATCCTGCGCGAAGCCGACTGGGTGATGATCGAGCCGGCCTCGGCGCTGTTCCGCCTGCACCTGCCCACGCCGGCACGGCTGCTGCACCTCGTGCTGTGGCGCGACACGCGCACGACATGGGGCATGGATTACTGGGCCTATCTCGGCATCGCGCTGGTCGTGCTCGCGGTGCTGGGTGCGGCGCGGGCGCTGCGCGGCAGCCTGGGCGCCGAGCGGCGGGCGCTGGTGCTGGCGCTGCTGCCGTGCCTGGCGCTGAGCCTGGTGCTGTGGAACCCGGTGGTGCGCGACGTGATGTTCGTGCTGCTGTTCGTCGCCGTCCTGGCGGCCCTCGGCACCGAGAGCCTGGCGGGCGCGTGGCAGGGCCGCGCGCAGTTGATCGCCGCCGCGGCGGTGCTGCTGGACGTGTCCAGCACCGCCATCCAGCCGGTGGCACGCACCGACAAGCAGTTTCTGGTCGCTGCCGGGCAATATCTCGCACAGGCCGAGCCGCCGTCGCGCAGCATCGAGATCACGCTCGCCAGCGACGGCGGCATCGCCGCGGATATCGGTCCGGGCGCCGGCCCGCCCAGCTATGCGGCGATGCCGCAGCGCGTCGCCGGCTATCACAACATGGCGGCGACGCGGGCGCATAATTTCATCGTCACCGCGGCCAAGGACGCCGAGCGGGACCTGCGCGCGAACGGCCGGCTGTCGGCGGCGACGCAGACGCTGCTCGACGTGCTGAATGTCGGGCGCATCGTCTGCCTCGGCTCGTTCCGCACCGGCTGTCCGGGAAACTTCGCCGACGTGCGGCCGGAAGGTCCGCTCGGCGAGGCGCTGCCGCTGCCGGCGGCCAGTCCGGTGCTGTTCGCGCCGGCGCTGACCCGGCTCGCACCGCCGCCCGGCCTCGATAAGCCGATGCTCTGGGCGGAGGCGTTCGGCCCCGGCGCCGATCCGGACACCGCCGACCGGATCGCGCGGATCAGGGGGTTCGAGGATCGCTACCTGGCGCTCGCCCGCATCGACGCGGCCCGGCACGTCGCCGCCGCGCTGCCGGTGCGCACGCTGCCCGCCGGCGCGGCAGAGGCGGCGGAGGCGCCGGACTGGCACGCCGAGTTGCTGGACTACCGCGTCGGGCTGCAATCGGTGCGCATCGCCGTGCACAGCAGCGCCCCCGCCTATGTGCAGCTCGCCCATCCCTGGTACCCGGCGACCGAGTTGCGGCTGAACGGTGCCGCGGTGCCGATGCTGCGGGGGGCGCTCGACCTGATCGTGCTGAAGCTGCCGGCGGGCGAGAGCCGCATCGAGCTGCGCCCGACGATGACGCCGGTCGAGCGGATTGCGCTGGCGATCTCGGCGTTCGGCCTGCTGGCGACGCTGCTGGCCGGCGGCCTGATGGCGGCGGCCGAGCGGCGGCGATGACGTCACCGCAGCCCTGGGCCGTGGCGGTGCTGATCCCGTGCCACAACGAGGCCGCGGCGATCGCGAACGTGGTCGCCGGCTTCCGCGCCAGCCTGCCGGACGCGCGCATCTACGTCTATGACAACAACTCGCGCGACGGCACCGAAGCCGCCGCCGCGGCGGCCGGCGCGATCGTCCGGCGCGAGGCGCTGCAGGGCAAGGGCCACGTCGTCCGCCGCATGTTCGCCGACATCGAGGCCGACATCTACGTGCTGGTGGACGGCGACGACACCTACGACGCCGCCGCGGCGCCGGCGATGGTGCGGCTGCTGATCGACCGGCAGCTCGACATGGTCAACGGCGCGCGGACCACCGCGATCGCCGCGGCGTACCGTCCCGGCCACCGCCTCGGCAACCGGGTGCTGACCGGGATGATCGGCGGCATCTTCGGCAACCGCATCAGCGACGTGCTGTCCGGCTACCGCGTGTTCTCCCGCCGCTTCGTCAAATCGTTTCCCGCGCTCGCCTCGGGGTTCGAGACGGAGACCGAATTCACCGTCCATGCGCTCGAACTGCGCATGCCGGTGGGCGAGCTGCGCACCGCGTATCGCGACCGCCCGCCCGGCTCGGTCTCGAAGCTGCACACCTATGCCGACGGGCTGCGCATCCTGCGCAGCATCGTGGTCCTGGTGAAGGAAGAGCGCCCGCTGCCGTTCTTCTCGGCGGTCGGCGCCGTGCTCATGCTGGCGGGATTGGCGCTCGGCCTGCCGGTGGTGCTGGAGTTCCTGCACACCGGCCTGGTGCCGCGCCTGCCCACGGCGGTGCTGGCGACCGGCCTCGTGCTGCTGTCGTTCCTGGCCTTCGTCTGCGGCCTGATCCTCGATTCCGTCACGCGCGGCCGGCGGGAGATGAAGCGTCTCGCCTACCTCGCCATCCCGAGCCTGGCGGCGCGATCGCTTTGTCGCGATGCCGACTGAGCTACGGCGGCGCCACGAACACCGCCCCTGCGGCGTAGCTGAGCCAGGCGCGGTGGGTCTCCAGGAAATCGACGCCGAGGATCAGGTCGGCGTCGTCCAGGCGCAGCTTCAGCACCGCGATCGGCGTCGGCGTCCAGACGATGCCCGCGACCGCCTCGCGGCCAAAACGGTGCAGCCGGCCGGTGGCCGCCCCGGCCACGCCACGCAGGGCGAGCGGCGGGTCGCCGGCCAGCGCCGCCCGGCTCACCCCCAGGCGCCGCGCGGCGGCGGCGGCAAGCACGCTGATCCGGGCGCCGGTGTCGATGAACGCCGTCACCTCGCCCCCGTCCAGCCGGGCCGGAAAGAACAGGTGCCGGTGCAGGGATTTGTGCGCCGCGACGCGGCCGTAGCCCGCCGGCCAGGGCAGCAAGGGGTCGGCGCAGGCGGCGGGCGCGTACAGGCGGGCGCGGCCGTGCGGGAAATCCAGTTCCAGGTCGTATTCGACCAGCATGTCCGCCCCGAGCAGCCCATCCACCGTGCGCCCGTCCGCCGGCGGAAAATTCACCCGCGCCACCGCGATGAAGAAGCCCGGCATCGACGCGCCGCCGAAACCCACACGCTCGCGGCCGCACCTCGCCCGCACTCACCGCGCCGCCCACCCCGCCCATCATGCGGGCGTAGGTGTAGTGCGCGGTGAGCCCCAGCCGCTTGGCGGCGGTTTCGCTCAACAGCGTGCGCTCGGCGCCGGTGTCCAGCTGCATCGTCGCCGGCGCACCGTCGATGGTCAGCGCCACCAGCGCGCGGTGGTCGGCCAGCGTCAGCGGCAGGTCCGCCTTCAGCACCGGCACGCAGCCGGCGGCCTGTGCGCCGGCGGCGGGCAGCCAAACGCAAGCGAGCAGCAAGGCCGCGAGCAGCGGGCGGCAGACCGGGATGCGCACCGCGACGCGACGCGACCGCGCCTCCCGTCAGCTCGACGATCCGTCGCCGTGCAGCGGCTGGATGCGGCCCGACAGATGGTTGCCGCGCAGCTGCGCCTCGGTCGCGGTGCCGTTATAGACGAAGACCGTGGGATAGCTGCCGTCGGCGCGGACGGTGTTGTTCTCGATGGTGATCTCGCGGGTCGGCTGCGTGATGCCTTCCTCGCCGATCATGATCACCGCCGTGTGGTTCTCCGCCTTCGGCCCCTTCTCGAACTGGTTGCCCGTCACCACGACGCTGCCGCCGTTCGGGATGTCGATCGCGTAGCTGCCGGTGCCGGTCGGACCGTCGTAGAAGTTGCAGCCCACCACCTCGGTGCGCAGGGCCCGCGACTTGACGTCGTGGGTGCGCTTGGTCTCGCCGAATGTGCTGTGCTCGACGCGCAGCAGGGCCAGCTGGTTGACATAGACGCCGTGCGCGCAGCTCTGGTCGCAGGCGCCGTTGCGCAGGAAGGTGCTGTCGCGCACGGTGATGGTGCCGGTCGGCTGATTGGCGGCGAGAATACCCTCCTGGTTGTTGATGAAGCTGACATGATCGACCAGCAGGCCGTTGCCCTCGGCGCGGATGCCGGCGCCGTTGCCGTCCGGCACGCGGGCGCGCGTCAGCGTCAGGTTGCGCACCGTGATCCGGTCGCCCCTGAGTCACCAGCAGCGCCTTGCCCTGGCAGGTCTTGTCGGTCATCACCGTGCCGTCCTGCGAGGTGCCCTCGATGGTCAGATCGCTCTGGCCGACGACGGCGCAGTCGAAATACGAGCCGTTGGCGATCACGATGCGGTCGCCGTCCTGCGCCGCGGCGATGGCCTGGGACGGCTGCGCATATTGCTTGCCGGGGCCGACTTCCAGCGTGCGCGCGACCGCCGGCTGTGCCAGAGCAAGCAGCAGTGCCAACGCCGCCAGACCGCGAGAGCGAACCATGACCGTCATTCCTTCTTGCGCCGGATCATGCCGCGGCATAGCGGGAAACAGTTCGGAAGACTATCTTTTTCCGGCCCCGCTTATGGCCGCTGCGGTCGCCGCGGCGTGGCTGTCCGCCGCGGCGCCGGCGACCGCGCGCGTGCTCATGGTGGGGGCGGGGCAGCCCTACGCCACACCAGGCGCGGCGGCACGGGCCGCCGCAGCCGGCGACGAGGTGCGCATCCTGCCGGGCACCTATTACGACTGCGCGGTCTGGGACGCGGACCGGCTGGTGATCGCCGGCGCAGGGCCGGACCAGACCGTGCTGACCGACACCGCCTGCCAGGGCAAGGCCAGCTTCGTCATCGGCGGCCGCGGCGTGACGGTGCGCGACCTCACCCTGGCGCGCATCCGCGTGCCCGACGGCAACGGTGCCGGCATCCGCGCCGAAGGGGCGGACCTGACGGTCGAACGCGTTCGGTTCGAGAACGACCAGCAGGGGCTGCTGGCCCTGCCCCAACCTGGCGGCACGCTGCGCGTCATCGACTGCAGCTTCATCGACGACGGCGTGACCGAGACCGACCGCGCGGCGGCGGCGCTGCAGGTCGGCGGGATGGCGCGCCTGGTCGTGCGGAACACGGAGTTCGCGCACGAGAAGGCCGGCATCGCCATCGCCTCCGCTGCCGCGATGACCGAGATCAGCGGCAGCCGCATCGCCGCCGCGGCCCGGCCGCTGGGCGCGACCGTGCAGGTCAGCGGCGGCCTGACGCTGGACGGCACGACGCTGCAGGCGGGCCCGGTGCGGGGCGACCGCAGGGCGGCGGTGCTGGCCTTGCCCGCAGCCGACGGCGACGCGCCGCTGGCGTTGCGCCATGACACGCTCGCCGGCGGCGGCATCCTGCTGCTCAACTGGTCGGGCCGCAGCGCCGTGCTGGAGGCCAACGATCCGGGCCCGCACGGCGTGGTCGAGAGCACCGGCGGGGCCTGGACGTATCGGCTGCGCCACGCGGCGCGCGAGGGCTACGACGCGCTGAAGCAGACGGCGCGGCACCTGGCGCGCCGGGCGCTCGACCTGCTGCGGAACCGCTAGGCCGGGCCGGTCAGCGCGCGCCGAACAGCGCCGCATAGGCGGCGAACATCGCCTCCTGGTCGAACGCGGCGAGCGCGCGGGCGCGGTTGGCGGCGCCGACCGCCGCACGCTCGGCGGGCGCCGCGAGCAGGGCGGCGAGCGCGCCCGCGAGGGCCGTTGCGTCCGGTGCCACGACGTAGCGGCGATTGGCCTCGGCCAGCATCGACGCCACGTCGCCGACATCGGTGGCGGCGACCGGCAGCGCGCTTGCCATCGCCTCCAGCACCGAGAGCGGCATCTGCTCGGTGTCCGAGGAGAGGGCAAAGACGTCGAAGTTGCGACAGGCGCGCGGTGCGTCGTCGGTGGCGCCGGGAAACAGCACCGCGGCGCCGATGCCGAGCTCGCCGGCGTGTGCTTGCAGCGCCGCGCGCAACGGCCCGTCGCCGACGATGACCAGCCGGGCCGCGTGGGTCGCGCGCAGCAGCGCAAACGCATCGAGCAGGCGAAACAGGTTTTTCTCCGGCCGCAGCGCGGCGACGGTGCCGATCACCGGCAGGTCGCGCGGCCAGGGCGGCGCCGCCTCGGCGGCGGCAGGGGCGAAGCGGGCGAGGTCGATGCCGTTCGGGATGTAGCGCACGCGCCGCGCCGGCAGGCGCCAAATGTCGGTCGCGATGCGCAGCAGCGTGCGCGACGGCAGCACCACCGTGGCACGCCGCAGCACCAGCCGCCGCGTCAGCACGCGGCGCGGCAATTGTTTTGCGCGCTCCTCCGGGCCGAACCCGTCCTCGATATGGATGTGGCGCCGGCGGGTGAGACAATTCGCCATCGCCCACTCGATGGTGCCCCAGTTGTGCGTCACCAGCACGTCGGGGGCGAGCGCGCGCAGCGCGGCCCGGCAGCGCCAGATGCTGCGCAACGTGTCGCCCTTGCTGAGCGCAATCGCGGGGAAACTCACGTCGAGATCGGCAGCGAGGCGCGCGCGCGCCTCGGTGTTGCCGTCGAGGGCGACGACGGCGTGGCGCCAGGTGCGGCCGAAACGGTTGGCGATCGCCGCCATGCGAAGCTGCGCGCCGCCGACGGAAAAACTCGGGAAGACGTGCAGCAGCAGCGGCGCCGGCGCGTCGCCGGTCATGCCGGCACGAGCGCGGGCGCCTCCGCGATTCCGGCCGGCGCCGCCTCGGCGGCGAGGAAACCCTCGAACGCCAGCAGCAGCCACAGCTTTTGCCCGTGGTCGAAGGCGCCGGACGCGTGCTCGTCGATCAGGCGGGCGATGGCGGCGGGCTGGAACAGGCCGCAATCGCCCATCGCCGGCCCGAGCAGCCGCGCGCGCAGCCGCGCCGTCTGGGCGCGGAACAGCGCGGCCGGCGAACTGGCAAAGCCCTGTTTCGGCCGGTGCAGCAGATCGTGCGGCAGATACGGCGCGAGTGCGCGACTTCAGCACGTACTTGCCCGCGCCGTGCGCGATTTTCTGCGCCGTCTTCAGGCCGAGGCCGAAGCCGACCAGCGCGGGGTCGAGGAACGGCGCGCGCACCTCCAGCGAGTTCGCCATGCTGGCGCGATCGACTTTGACCAGGATGTCGCCGGGCAGCCAGGTGTGCAGGTCCATGTACTGCGCCTGCGCCAGCGGCTCGGCAGCTTCGGCTTCGTCGAGCAGCGCGTCGAAGCGCGCGGCCGGGTCGTGGCCGTCGAGCGCCGCGCGCAGCGCGCGGCGCGAACAGCGCGCGGCGTTGCTGCGTCTGCATCTTCGTCACCGTCGCCGCGAACCCGCGCGCGGTGTCGAGGCTGAGTTCGGTCAGCGTGTGCTTGGCACGCAGGAATTGCGGCGCGCGGTCGAGTTTCGGATAGAGGCGCGCGAGGCCCGCTATGGCGCTGCGCCGCACCGGGGCGGGCAGGTAGCGCCGCGCCGCCTCCACCAGCAGATGCCAGCGATAGCGCCGGTAGCCGGCGAAAACTTCGTCGCCGCCGTCGCCGGAGAGTGCCACGGTGGCGTGGCGGCGGGCGAGCGCGCAGACGGCGTGCGTGGGCGGCGCCGAGATGTCGCCGAACGGCTCGCCGAACACTTTGCCCATCGTGCGCGCGGCGTCGATCAGGTCGATGGCGGCGGCGCGCGCGTTGTGCTGGCGCGTGCCATAGCGGGCGGCGACCGCGGCGGCGTAGGGCGTCTCGTCCTCGGCGCCGTCGAAGCCCATCGTGAACGTGTCGAGCGGGGTCGTGCGGGCGCGCGCGGCGAAGGCGACGACGGCCGAGGAATCGACGCCGCCCGAGAGGAACGCGCCGAGCGGCACGTCGGAAACGAGCCGGCGCGCGGTCGCGGCCGACAGCAGTTCGATCAACTGCGTTGTGGCCTCGGTCTCCGGCAGCGCGATGCGCTGCAGCGGCACCTGCCAGTAGCGCCGCGGCGCCGGCATGGCTTCGCCCGCGCGCCACTCCAGGCAGTGCGCCGGCGGCAGTTTCCTGATCTCGCGAAAGATCGAGGCGGGATCGGGCACGTAGCCGAACGTAAAAAAATCCTCGATGGCGGCCGGGTCGGGCGTGCGCGACAGCGCCGCGACCTCGGCGAGTGCGGAAAGTTCCGAGGCGAACACGCAGCGCCCGGCACGGTCGGTCGCGTAGTAGAGCGGCTTTTTGCCAAAATGGTCGCGGGCGAGGAACAGCGTGCGGCGGTTGCGGTCCCAGATCGCGAAGGCGAACTGGCCGGTCAGGCGGTCGAGGCAGGCGGGCCCGAAACTTTCCCAGGCATGGATGATCGCCTCGGTATCGCAGCGGCTGCGGAAGCGGTGGCCGAGCGCCTCCAGTTCCGGCCGCAGGTCGGCGGCGTTGTAGATTTCGCCGTTGAACGTGATGGCGACGGAAAGATCCTCGTTGAACATCGGCTGCTCGCCGCCGGCCGGGTCGATGATGGCGAGGCGGCGATGGCCGAGGCCGATGCCGGGTTCGAGATGGAACCCCTCCCCGTCGGGCCCGCGATGGCGGAGCGAAGTGGTCATGCGCCGCAGCAGCGCGGCATCGACGCTGCCGGCGCCGGAGGGATGGAAGATGCCGGCGAGGCCGCACATGGGGGTGTCTCCGCGTGACCGTGCTGGCTTAGCACAGGTCGGGACGCGATGACAGAGCAACGGTCGTCGCCATCGAGCCGGCCGTGGGGCGCAGCGCAGCGGCGGCGATCGCATGAAAGAAGAAGCATCCAGGTATGCTCGCTTCCAGACGCCAGAGCGGATTGTGCTCGATGGCGATGCGGCGGATCCGCAGGGCCAGCGCCACTGTTGCGGCATCAAGGCCGCATTCCGTCGTGGATCGGCGTGGTTGCGATAGAGCGCGAGAGCAGCGAACCAGCCGCAGAGGTGCTCGGAACGGTCGCCGGCTCGGCGCCGCCGCCCATTCCGGCATGCAGGCCGGCGAGCACGTCCTGCCAGGACGTTGGCCCCGCCCGTGCGTCGATCACGTAGTCTGCCAAGCGCATGCCTTGACGCGAGGCCGGATAGCTCGGCGCGACAGCCGTATATCTGGCTGGCGGTTGAGATGCGAGCACGATCGTCGACGTGCTGTCGAATGGCGCTTCGACGCTGCTGCAGGCTGAACCAGCATCGGCCGGCTGTGGACTGGCGACGATGACCGGCGCCGTCCGCCGCAGCATCGTTGCCGGCACGAGTCGCAGCCGTCAGCTCGCCGAACGGCAAATACGCGCGCCCAGTCAGCATGCGAACGCCTCCGGCACAGTCGTGTACCGCCGACGCCGATTTCCGCAGCTTGATCGCGGCAGCAGCTTCCGGCGTCGGATGGTTCCGCTACGACTGCGCCGTAGCTGTGCACCTGGGCTGCTGCTGTCCGAGCCATGTGCCGCAGCACCAGCGCAACGGCACGTGCAGCGCCGAGAGAACGGCAGCCGTCAGGCCGCGGCGCGATCCGCCGCAGATACTTCCAGTCGCGACGCCTGCCAGCCGAGCAAGCGATTCTGCGCGAGCGAGGTGACTCATCGGCGTCAGGCGATCCGGACGGTGCGATGGCAGCGGCTCGCAATGGCGATCGACCTGGAAGTGCATCCGCTGCCAGCTCGCACGCTGACAGCGGCGGCGACCTCCACCCGGAACAACATCGTCGCATGCCCCCGATCCGGCTGCTGACCTTCTCCACGCTCTACCCCAACGCGGCGCAGCCGAACCACGGTGTTTTCGTGGAGAACAGGTTGCGCCACCTGCTCGCCACCGGCGAGGCGAGCGCGCATGTGGTCGCGCCGGTGCCCTGGTTCCCCAGCGGGGCGGCGATGTTCGGCGCCTGGGGCCGCTACGCGCGCGCGCCGCGTGCGGAGACGCGGCACGGCATCCGCGTCGACCATCCGCGCTACCTGGTCATCCCGCGCCTCGGCATGAACGTGGCGCCGGCGCTGCTCGCCCGCGCCGGGCTCGCGGCGCTGCGCCGGCTGATCGCCAACGGGCAGCGTTTCGACCTGATCGACGCGCACTACGTCTATCCCGACGGGGTGGCGGCGGTGCGGATCGGGGCGGCGCTCGGCCTGCCGGTCGTGATCACGGCGCGCGGCTCGGATGTCACGCAACTGCCGGATTTTCCCGGACCACGGCGGCAGATCGCGGCCGCGATCGGCCAGGCGGCGGCGCTGATCGCGGTCAGCGCCGCGCTGCGCGAGCGGCTGATCGAACTCGGCGCGGCGCCCGACCGCGTCACGGTGCTGCGCAACGGCGTCGATACCGAGGCGTTCCGCCCGCCCGAAGATCGCGACGCGGCGCGGGCGGCGCTCGGGCTGACCGGGCCGACGCTGCTGTCGGTCGGCGGGCTGATCCCGCGCAAGGGCCACCACCTGACCATCGCGGCAATGACCGAATTGCCGGACGCAACGCTCCTCATCGCCGGAGAGGGGCCGGAACGGGCGCGGCTCGCGGCCGAGATCGCGCGGCTGGGCCTGGCCGGACGGGTGCGGCTGCTCGGGCCGGTGCCGCACGCAAGACTGCCCGCCCTGTATGGCGCGGCGGACGCGATGGTGCTGGCCTCCGCGCGCGAGGGCTGGGCCAATGTGCTGCTGGAGAGCATGGCCTGCGGCACGCCGGTGATCGCCAGCAACATCCCCGGCAACCCCGAAGTGGTGCAGTCGCGCGATGCCGGGCTGATCGTGGAGGAAAACACGCCGCAGGGCATCGCCGCCGCGGTGCGCGCGCTGTTCGCCGCCCCGCCGGCGCGGGCGGCGACGCGCGCCTATGCCGAGCGGTTCGGCTGGGAGGACACCAGCCGCGGCCAGCTCGCCGTCTTTCGCCACGTGCTGGCCCAGGCGGCGAGAAGCAGCGCCAGCCCCGCCGCCGAGCGGGAGGCGGCCGCGTCCAGCCAGTAGAGCGGCTCCGACGAGGTCGCGAGGCTGAGCTTGTAGCGGTCGGCGCCGGCCAGGAAGTCGTACGCCGCCGCGCCCTCCGAAATGGCCAGCCGGATCGCGGCGTGATGGCAGGTCAGGCCCGGCTTGCCGTGCCGGCCGGACGCCGCGTAGTCGAACCCGGACTGGTAGGCGAGCACGCGATCGCGGAGCCGAAAATTGTAGAGATAGCCGATCACCCCACGCTCGCCGTCGATGCGCAGCAGGTCGGCCTCGCCGCGCGGCACGGCGCGCGCCAGCAGCGCGCGGTGAAACCGGAAAAATTCCGGATTGGCGAAGGCGCCCGGCTGGCCGCGGGCGGTCCAGCTCGCCTGGTGCAGCGCCGCCAGCGCGTCGAGGAATTTTTCCGCCTCCGCCACCGTCGCCGCCCGCACCAGCGCGATCGCGCCGAAACTGCGGTCGGAGCGGCGGAGCTGCTGGCGCGTGTTGGCCGAGCGGCCGGCGAGCCAGGCGTCCGGCCGCGGCGGCAGGGCGGCCAGATCGACGAACGGTGCAACACTTTCGCGCCGCACCCGCACCGCGCCGGCCGCCCGCGCCGCCGCCAGCTGCGCCGCATCGACGCCGGAGAGGCGCAGGCGCCGCGCCCCGCCGAGCAGGACGGCGAGGCAGGACGCCAGCAGGTCGCCGGCGTCGCGCGCCAGCAGCACGCCGTTGTGCTCGACATAGGGCGCGTCCAGCGCCGCCGTGCCGCTCTCGTTCAGCCACAGCCGGCCGTGGCGGCGGTTCAGCAGCGCGAGGCCGACGACGCGGCCGGCGCGCTCGGCGCGCAGCAGCCAGGGATCGGGGAAGCGCGCCTCGGCGCGGCAGCCCACCCAGGTCCAGCTCTGGAAGAACGAGGGCGCGGCGTCCGGCTCCAGCGCGCGCCATGCCGCCGCGACGGCGGAAAAGTCGCGGACCGGGGCGAGGGTGATGCGGGCTTGCGGGGTCACGCCGCCTCAGTGGCGCAGGAACGCGAGCGGTTGCAATCCCGCCGCTATGCCGCGACGCACGGTTGCGGCATGTGGGGCGCATGATGAACGCCATCGCCGACATCCTGCTGGTGCCGCCGGTGAACCTCGCCATGCTGGCGCTGGCGGCCGTGCTGCTCCGCCGGCGCCTGCTGGCGGCGGTTTCGCTCGTGCTGCTGCTGCTGCTGGCGCTGCCCGGCGTCGCCGGGCTGCTGCTGGTGTCGCTGGAAATCGGGCTGCCGGCGCCGGCCGGCGCGACGCCGCAGGCCATCGTGATCCTGAGCGGCGATGTCCGCCACATCGCCGGGGCGCCGGACGCCGAGGATGTGGGCGCGCTGACGCTGGAGCGGCTGCGCGGCGGGGCGGCGCTGGCGCGGGCGACGCATCTGCCGATCCTGGTCACCGGCGGCCCGATCGGCGCGCGCGACGCGACGCCGGTCGCCGTGCTGATGGCGCACAGCCTCGCCGACGATTTTGCCACGCCGGCGCGCTGGGTGGAGCCGGCGGCGCACGACACGTTCGAGAATGCGCGGCTTTCCGCCGTCCTGCTGCACGCGTCCGGCATCAGCCGGGTCTATGTCGTCACCCATGCCTGGCACATGCGCCGGGCGCTGATCGCCTTCGCCGGCACCGGCCTGACCGTCACGCCGGCGCCGCTGGCGCCGGACGCACTGCCGCGCCTGCGCCCGAGCGCCTTCGTGCCGGTCGTCGGCGCCTGGCGGGAAAGCTATTTCGCGCTGCACGAATGGATCGGCTGCGCCTGGTACGCGCTGCGGCGGGCGCTCGGCTGATGCGGGCCGAAGCCTGCGATACGCTGCCGGACGATGCCGTCTCGCTGTACGACCCGGCGGAATTCCAGCTCGGCGCGGCCTGGTTCGGCGCCATCGCCGCGGCGGCGCTGCCGGCGGGCGCGCGCCCGCTCTGGCTGCTGGCGCGCGCGGCGGGGCGCGTGCGCGCCGTGCTGCCGCTGATGCGCCACGCCGATGGCGGGCTGGCGGGGCTGACCGCGCCCTATACCAGCGTCTTCCGCCCGCTGGTCGCGGCCGATGCGACGCCGGCCGACCTGCGCGCCGCCGGACACGAATTCGCGCGCTTCTGCCGCGGCGCCGGGGCGCTGCGTCTGGATGCGCTGGACCCCGGCTGGCCCGGCCTCGCGCCGCTGCTCGCCGGGTTTCGGGCCGGATTGATGGTGGACGCTGCGGTTCGCCGCGTTCGGCAACTGGCATCTCGATACCACGGGACTGGGCTGGGAGGCGTATCTGGCGGCGCGGCCGGGCGAGCTGCGCAACACCATCCGCCGCCGGCTCGCCCACGCGGCACGCGACGCGGCAATCGGCTTCGATATCGTCAGCGGCGGCGCCGCGCTGGAGGCGGGGATCGCCGCCTACGCGTCGGTCTATGCGCGCAGCTGGAAGCCGGCAGAACCTTTTGCGCGGTTTCCCGCCGCCCTGATGCGGGCGGCGGCCGGGGCGGGCGCGCTGCGGCTCGGGCTGCTGCGCGCGGGCGGCGAGGCGGTGGCGGCGCAGCTCTGGGTGGTGGCGGGCGGCGTCGCGACCGTCCACAAGCTGGCCCATGACGCGGCGGCGCGGGCGCACTCGCCCGGCACCGTGCTGACCGCGCTGATGATCCGCCACCTGCTCGACGAGGAGCGCGCGGCGGCGCTGGATTTCGGCCGCGGCGACGATGCCTACAAATCCGGCTGGACCGGGCAGCGGCGCCAGCGCATCGGCGTGCAGCTGTGCCCGCCCTGGCAGCCGGCCGGCGCCGCGGCGATCGCGCGGCACCTCGCCGGACGGCTGGCCGCGCGCTTCGCAACGCCGTGGCGGATGCGCTAAGGCGGCGCCATGGACGGCTTCCTGGTCACCGGCGGCGCCGGGTTCATCGGTTCGCACCTCGCCGACGCGCTGCTCGCGGCGGGCGCGCGCGTGCGCGTGCTCGACGATCTTTCGACCGGCAGGCGGGAGAACCTCGATCCGCGCTGCGAGCTGGTGGTGGGCGACGTGGCCGATCCCGCGGTGCTGCGCGGGGCGATGGCGGGCATGGCGGGGTGCTTTCATCTCGCCGCCATCGCCTCGGTCGCGCGCGGCAACGCCGACTGGCGCGGCACGCACCGCATCAACCAGGGCGGCAGCATCGCGGTGTTCGAGGCGGCGCGCGATGCGGGCCGGCTGCCGGTGGTGTACGCCTCCTCGGCGGCGGTGTACGGCGACCTCGACGGTGCGGTGGCGCGCGAGGACGCGCCCTGCGTGCCGCGCACCGCCTACGGCGCCGACAAGCTGGGGTCGGAGCTGCACGCCCGCGTCGCCTGGCAGGTGCATGGCGTGCCGACGCTCGGATTGCGCTTCTTCAACGTCTATGGCCGGCGACAGGACCCGTCCTCGCCGTACAGCGGCGTGGTGTCGATCTTCGCCGCCCGCCTCGCCCGCGGCGAGCGGCTGACGCTGCACGGCGACGGCAGCCAGACGCGCGACTTCGTCCATGTCGGCGACGTGGCGGCCCATCTGATCGCGGCGATGCGCAAGCTGCGCGCGGCGGAGGGGGCGACGGTGCTGAACGTCTGCACCGGACGGGCCACCAGCGTGCGTGCCCTGGCGGCGATCCTCGCCGAACTGCTCGGCGCGGCGCCTGCGATCGACCATGCACCGGCACGGCCGGGCGACATCGCCCACTCGCTCGGCGACCCGGCGCGGGCCGTTGCCTGGCTCGGGATCGCCGCGACGACGCGGCTCGAACCAGGACTAGCGGAAACACTCGCCAGTCGGTGAGCGGTTAACGCCATATTCAGACGTTTACCCTCCTAATATATTCCCGAAGTGTAAGACGCTTCATTTTTCCGTGGTCGTGGAAATCTTCTGGCGTTTCGTCATTGTAATGGCGATAATGACCCGCACCACCGGCCCGGACATGTGGCGTTCCGGGCCGAAGTCCCGCCCTGAAGGAGCAGACGGTGGCGCCATCGGCAAAGCAGCTTGATCTTTCGCGTCCCGGGTCGAACACCGACCCGACACGGCTGTCGCTCGGCGTCGCGGCGCTGGTGATCGCGATGCTGTCGGCCGGGCTCTGGCTCGCCGTGATCCGCCTGCTCGACTGCCTGATCTGAGGCTTGTTTCGGCACCGGTCTGTCGGCAGCGCGGACGGTCCTGTCGCGCAAACGGACGCCCGGCACTCCCGGCGAGACCCGCAAGGCGGCCTGGCGGGCCGTCCGGCCGCTGGCACGCGGATTGCCAACCCCATCTGCCCGACCTGCTTCACTCAACCGGCGCCGCTCGGGCGCAGGTCTGGCAAATGAGGGTGTCGTGAGACTGACGAGACATTCGGTTTCGCTGCGGCGTGCCACGCTGGGCGGTCTGGCGGTGGCGGCTGCGCTCTGCGCCGGTGCCGCGGCGGCACAGGCACGCGTGTTCGTGGATTTCGGGTTCGGCGTGCCGGGCGTGGTGGTAGCCCCGCCCGTCGTCGTGGCGCCGCCCGTCATGGTGGCGTTGCCGCCGGTCGTGGTGGCGCCGCCGGCGTGGCACGGCGCGGTCTGGCGGGCGGGCTTGCGGTTCCACGGCCCGCACGGCTGGGCGTGGCGGGGCGGCTCCTGGCGTTGAGCCGTCCGGACACGCACGCAGGCGGGCGGCGCGCTCCTCCCCTCGCGCCGCCCGCGGCCGCTTGCGCCTGGGGCCGCACGTGACTGTCAGGCGTTGGCACATCCCGGCCTGACGCGCGATATAATCCGACCATGGACGAGCACGTCGAGACCACCCGCCTCCCGCCCGCACGCGCGGACGTCGCGGCGCGCACCGCGGCACCGCCCGCGACGCGCCGGCGGCTGCGCGCGGGCCGGCTGCTGCTCGGGCTGCTGGTGCTGCTGGGCGCCGCGGCCGTTGCCTGGTACGTGCTCGGCCCCGGCCCGGCGCACTCGCCGGCGGGCCGCACCGCGGCGGCGCCGCCGCAGCCGGTCGGCATCGCCACCGCCGCGACCGGCGACGTGCGCGTCGTGCTCGACGCGCTGGGCACGGTGACCCCGCTCGCCACCGTCACGGTGAAGACGCAGATCGCCGGCCAGATGCAGCAGGTCGCCTTCACCGAGGGCCAGGTCGTCCACAAGGGCGACTTCCTCGCCCAGATCGACCCGCGGCCCTATCAGGCGCTGCTGGAGCAATACCAGGGGCAGCTGGCCCGCGACCAGGCGCTGCAGCAGCAGGCGCAGGCCGACCTGAAGCGCTACCAGACCCTGCTCAGGCAGGACAGCATCGCCCGCCAGCAGGCGGAGGATCAGGTCTATCTGGTGCAGCAGTACGAAGGCGCGGTGCGCTCCGACCAGGCGCAGATCGACGCCGAGAAGCTCAACCTGGTCTATTGCCACATCACCTCGCCGGTGGACGGCAGGATCGGGCTGCGCCTGGTCGATCCCGGCAACTTCGTGCAGCCGAGCGATGCCAACGGCCTGTTCGTGGTCACCCAGGAGCAGCCGATGTCGGTGATCTTCCCGCTGCCGGAGGACGATCTGCCGCAGGTGCTGCGGCGCTACCACAGCGCGGCCAAGCTGCCGGTGATCGCCTATGACCGGTCGAACACGACCAAGCTGGCGACCGGCACGCTCTCGACCATGGACAACACGGTCGATACCACCACCGGCACCTGGAAGCTGCGGGCGCTGTTCCCCAACGCCGACGAGATGCTGTTTCCGAACCAGTTCGTGAACGTGCGCCTGCTGGTCGATACGCTGGACGGCGCGGTCACCGTGCCGACCGCCGCGGTGCAGCGCGGCGCGCCCGGCACCTACGTCTATCTGGTCAAGCCCGACGGCACCGTCACCGTGCGCAAGGTGAAGACCGGCGTCACCGACGGCGACCGCGAGCAGATCGTCTCCGGGCTGGCCGCCGGCGACAAGGTGGTGGTGGACGGCACCGACCGGCTGCGCGAGGGCGCGCGGGTGACCATCCAGTCCCCCGCCACCGCAGCGGGCAAGCCGGCCGCGGGCGATGCGGCGGCGCCGACGCAGCCCGGCCAGCGCCACCCACAGCAGGGCCAGCCGGCGGCGACACCGTGAATCCGTCGCGCCTGTTCATCCTGCGCCCGGTCGGCACCACGCTGCTGATGGCGGCGATCCTGCTGGCCGGCGCGCTGGCCTACACCTTCCTGCCGCTCTCGGCGCTGCCGGAAGTCGATTACCCGACCATCCAGGTGCAGACCTTCTATCCCGGCGCCAGCCCGGAGGTGATGACGTCGGCGGTGACCGCGCCGCTGGAGGAACAGTTCGGCCAGATGCCGGGCCTGAACCAGATGACCTCGGCCAGTTCCGGCGGCGCCTCGGTGATCACGCTGCAGTTCGCGCTCTCGCTCGACATCGACGTGGCCGAGCAGGAAGTGCAGGCGGCGATCAATGCCGCCAGCAACCTACTGCCCGCCGACCTGCCCGCGCCGCCGATCTACGCCAAGGTCAATCCCGCCGACGCGCCGATCATGACGCTCGCGGTCACGTCGAAAACGCTGCCGCTGACGCAGGTGGAGGACCTGGCCGACACGCGGCTGGCGCATGAAGATTTCGCAGCTCTCCGGCGTCGGGCTGGTCAGCATCAGCGGCGGCCAGCGGCCGGCGGTGCGCATCCGCTCAATCCGCAGGCACTGGCCGCCTATGGCCTCGCCATCGACGACGTGCGCACCACCATCGGCAACGTCAACGTCAACACGCCGAAAGGCAATTTCGACGGACCGCAGCGCAGGCCACCACGATCAACGCCAACGACCAGATCACCAGCGCCGGCGCAGTACGGCCGCGTCGTGCTCGCCTACCGCAACGGCGCGCCGGTGCGGCTGTCGGACGTGGCGGACAGTCGTCAACGGCGCCGAGAACACGCAGCTCGCCGCCTGGGCGAACCGCACGCCGGCGGTGATCCTGAACATCCAGCGCCAGCCTGGCGCCAACGTCATCCAGGTGGTGGACGACGTCAAGGCGCTGCTGCCGCAACGTGCGCCTCAGCCTGCCCGGCGCGCTCGACGTCGTCGGTGCTGACCGACCGCACCGACACCATCCGCGCCTCGGTCGCCGACGTGGAGTTCGAGCTGGCGCTGGCGGTGGTGCTGGTGGTGGCGGTGATCTTCCTGTTCCTGCGCAACCTGCCCGCGACCATCATCCCGAGCCTGTCGGTGCCGCTGTCGCTGGTCGGCACGTTCGGCGGTGATGTACCTGCTCGGCTTCTGCCTCGACAACCTGTCGCTGATGGCGCTGACCATCTCGACCGGCTTCGTGGTGGACGACGCGATCGTGATGATCGAGAACATCGCCCGCTATGTCGAGGCGGGCGATGCGCCGCTGGCGGCGGCGCTGAAGGGCGCCGGGCAGATCGGCTTCACCATCATCTCGCTGACCGTCTCGCTGATCGCCGTGCTGATCCCGCTGCTGTTCATGGGCGACGTGGTGGGACGGCTGTTCCACGAGTTCGCCATCACGCTGCGGTGACCATCGTGATCTCGGCGGTGGTGTCGCTGACGCTGGTGCCGATGATGTGCGCGCGGCTGCTGCGCCACCGCCCCGACGCCGAGCGCAGCCGCTTCGACCTCGGCGCCGAACGCGGCTTCGACTGGATCATCGATCACTACGACCGGGCGCTGAACTGGGTGCTCGACCAGCAGGCGCTGACGCTGCTGGTCTTCGTGGTGACGCTCGGCGATCACGGTCGTGCTTTACGTCGTCATCCCGAAAGGCTTCTTCCCGGTGCAGGACACCGGCGTGATCCAGGGCATCTCGGAGGCGGCGCAGAGCATCTCGTTCGCCGCGATGGCGGAGCATCAGCAGGCGCTGGCCGATGCCATCCTGAAAGACCCCGACGTCGTCAGCGCTGAGTTCGTTCATCGGCGTGGACGGCACCAACACCACGCTGAACACCGGCCGCTTCCTGATCAATCTGAAGCCGCACGACGACCGCGCGCTGAACGCGAGCCAGATCATCCGCCGGCTGCAGCAGGAGGTCGCCGATGTCGCGGGCATCGCGCTCTACCTGCAGCCGGTGCAGGACCTGACGATCGATGCCGACGGTCAGCCGCACGCAGTACCAGTTCGTGCTGGAGAACGCCAACCTGGCCGAGTTCAACGACCTGGGTGCCGAAGCTGATGCAGCGCCTGCAAGCCAGCCCGGTGCTCGCCGATGTCGCCAGCGACCTGCAGCAGCAGGGCCTGGCGCTCGACATCGTCATCGACCGCGCCACCGCCGCGCGCTTCGGCATCACGCCGGCGACGGTCGACAACGCGCTGTACGACCTGTTCGGCCAGCGCATCATCTCCACCATCTACACGCAGTCCAACCAGTACCGCGTGATCATGGAGGCCGATCCGACGCTGCAGACGTCGCTGAACGGCGCTGTCGCAGATCTACCTGCCGTCGTCCGCGTCCTCGACCACCGGGCAGGTGCCGCTGTCGGCGATCGTGCATCTGGAGCAGCAGCAGCGGGCCGCTGCAGATCAGCCATCTCGGGCAGTTCCCGGCGACCACGATCTCCTTCAACCTCGCACCCGGCGCCTCGCTCGGCGCGGCGGTGCACGGCGATCCGCCAGGCCGAGACGGACATCGCACCTGCCGGACAGCTTCATCACCGCCTTCCAGGGTGCCGCGGCGGCGTTCCAGTCCTCGCTGTCAACGAGGCTGCTGCTGGTGCTGGCGGCGATCGTCACCGTCTACATCGTGCTGGGCGTGCTCTACGAGAGCTTCATCCATCCGATCACGATCCTGTCCACGCTGCCGTCGGCCGGCGTGGGCGCGCTGCTGGCGCTGATGATCGCCGGCGACGACCTCGACGTCATCGCCATCATCGGCATCATGCTGCTGATCGGCATCGTCAAGAAGAACGCCATCATGATGATCGACTTCGCGCTCGCCGCCGAGCGCGAGGAAGGGCAAGCCGCCGCGCGAGGCGATCCATCAGGCGTGCCTGCTGCGCTTCCGGCCGATCATGATGACGACGATGGCGGCGCTGCTGGGCGCGCTGCCGCTGATGCTGGGCAGCGGCACCGGATCGGAGCTGCGCCGGCCGCTGGGCGTGGCGATCGTCGGCGGGCTGATCGTCAGCCAGGTGCTGACGCTGTTCACCACGCCGGTGATCTACCTCACCTTCGACCGCCTGGCCCAGCGCCTCGCCGGCGGCGGCGCGCGGCATGCGGTGCCGGAGGCGGGGGAGTGAGGCCGGGCGCGCCGTGAACTTCTCCGCCCCGTTCATCGCGCGGCCGGTCGCGACCACGCTGCTGACCATCGGCATCGCGCTGGCCGGCATGTTCGCCTATCTTCAAGCTGCCGGTCGCGCCGCTGCCGCAGGTGGATTTCCCGACCATCTCGGTGCACGGCGTCGCTGCCCGGCGCCAGCCCCGACACCGTCGCCACCACGGTCGCCGAGCCGCTGGAGCGCCATCTCGGCCAGATCGCCGACGTGACCGAGATGACCTCGAACAGCTCGGTCGGGCAGGCGCGCATCGTGCTGCAGTTCGGCCTCGACCGCGACATCAACGGCGCGGCGCGCGACGTGCAGGCGGCGATCAACGCCGCGCGCGCCGACCTGCCGACCAGCCTGCGCAGCAACCCGACCTACCGCAAGGTCAACCCGGCCGATGCGCCGATCCTGATCCTGGCGCTGACCTCGAAGACGCTGACGCGCGGCCAGATCTACGACGCCGCCACCAACGTGCTGTCGCAGCGGCTGTCGCAGATCGGCGGCATCGGCCAGGTGATCATCGGCGGCGCGGCGCTGCCGGCGGTGCGCGTGGAACTCAACCCGACGGCGCTGTTCAAATACGGCATCGGCCTGGAGGACGTGCGCGCCGCGCTCGCCTCGGCCAACGCCAACAGCCCGAAAGGCGCGATCGAGGCAGGCGGACCGGCACTAGCAGATCTACACCAACGACCAGGCCGTCGCATGCCGCCGACTACCAGCCGCTGGTGGTCGCCTACCGCAACGGCGCCGCGGTGCGGCTGTCCGATCGTCGGCGAGGTCGTCAGGACTCGGTCGAGAACCTGCGCAACGCGGGCCTCTGCCAACGGCAAGCCGGCGGTGCTGGTCATCCTGTTCCGCCAGCCCGGCGCCAACATCATCGACACCGTCGACGGCGGTGAAGGCGGCGATCTCCGCAACTGATGGCGGCGATGCCGCGCGACATGAGCGTCGCCCATCGCCAACGACCGCAGCACGACGATCCGCGCCACGCTGAACGACACCGAGACGACGCTGCTGATCGCGGTCGCGCTGGTGACGCTGGTGGTGTTCCTGTTCCTGCGCAGACGCGCGCGCGACGCTGATCCCGGCGATCGCCGTGCCGATCTCGATCATCGGCACGTTCGGCGCGATGTACCTGCTGGGCTACAGCCTGGACAACCTGTCGCTGATGGCGCTGACGGTCTCCACCGGCTTCGTGGTGGACGACGCCATCGTGGTGCTGGAGAACATCTCCCGCCATCTCGAGGCGGGCATGCCGCGCGTGCAGGCGGCGCTGCTGGGCGCGCGCGAGGTCGGCTTCACCGTGCTGTCGATCAGCCTGTCGCTGATCGCGGTGTTCCTGCCGATCCTGCTGATGGGCGGCATCGTCGGCCGGCTGTTCCGCGAGTTCGCGATGACGCTGTCGCTGGCGATCCTGGTCTCGCTGGTGATCTCGCTGACCACCACGCCGATGATGTGCGCGCTGTTGCTGCGGCCGCGGCGCGCGAGCGCGACGGGCCGCAGCGGCGCACCGCTGTTCGACCGCGTGCTGTCGGCTGTACGAGCGCACGCTGGCGCTGGGCGCTGCGCCACGGCGCGATGGTGATGCTGGTGCTGTTCGTCACGATCGGCGCTGAACGTCGTGCTGTACGTGGTCGATCCCGAAAGGCTTCTTCCCCGAGCAGGACACCGGCCGGCTGATCGGCGCGATCAGGCCGACCAGAGCATCTCGTTCCAGGCGATGAAGCAGAAGCTGGCGCAGTTGGTCGATATCGTGCAGCACGATCCGGCGGTGGAGAACGTGGTCGGCTTCACCGGCGGCAGCGGCGGCGGGCGGTCGCAGACCAACTCGGCGACCGTCTTTGTCGCACTGAAGCCGCTGTCGCAGCGGCATCGCGACGTCGACCCACGTGATCGCGCGGCTGCGCCGCAAGCTCGCGCACGTGCCGGGGGCGACGCTGTTCCTGGTCGCCGGTCCAGGATATCCGCGTCGGCGGCCGGCAGAGCAACGCCGCCTACCAGTACACGCTGCAGGCCGACACCACCGGCGAGCTGTATGCCTGGGCGCCGAAGCTGGTGGCCGCGCTGGAGCACGACCAGCGTGCTGGCGCGACGTCAACTCCGACCAGCAGCAGAAGGGGCTGGAGACCGACCTGCGTCATCGACCGCGACACCGCCTGCGCGGCTCGGCGTCAATCCGGCCGAGATCGACAACACGCTCTATGACGCGTTCGGCCAGCGCCAGGTCTCGACCATCTACAGCGCGCAGAACCAGTATCACGTGGTCATGGAGGTCGCGCCGCGCTACTGGCAGGATCCGGCGACGCTGAAGGACATCTGGGTCAGCACCGCCGGCGGCACGGCGAGCGGCACCCAGACCACCAACGCCCTGCCCGGCACCGCCACGTCGTCGTCGGCGCACGACCGCCGCCGCGTCGGCGTCGCCGCGGCTTCGGCGCGCAACGCCGCCACCAACGCCCTCGCCAATACCGGCCACGGCACCGCCTCGTCCGGCGCCGCGGTCAGCACCAGCACAGGAGACGATGGTGCCGCTGGCGGCCTTCACGCAGTTACGGCCTCGGCAACACGCCGCTGGCGGTCAACCATCAGGGGCCGTTCGTCGCCACCACGATCTCCTTCAACCTGCCGCCGGGCAAGCTCGCTCAGCGACGCGGTGGCGGCGCTCGACGATGCGATGCCGCGCAGATCGGCATGCCGGCCAGCATCCACGGCAGCTTCGCCGGCACCGCGCAGACGTTCCAGGCAGTCGCTGCGCAGCGAGCCGGTGCTGATCCTGGCCGCGCTGGTCGCGGTCTATATCGTGCTGGGCATGCTCTACGAGAGCTTCATCCATCCGATCACGATCCTCTCGACGCTGCCCTCGGCCGGCGTCGGCGCGGTGCTGGCGCTGATGGCGTTCCACACCGAGTTCACCATCATCGCGCTGATCGGCGTGATCCTGCTGATCGGCATCGTCAAGAAGAACGCGATCCTGATGATCGACTTCGCGCATCGCCGCCGAGCGCGAGCAGGGCCTGCATCCGCGCGAGGCGATCTTTCGAGGCCTGCCGCCTGCGCTTCCGCCCGATCATGATGACCACGATGGCGGCGATGCTGGGCGCGATGCCGCTGGCGCTCAGCTTCGGCGAGGGCGGCGAACTGCGCCGGCCGCTCGGCATCTCCATCGTCGGCGGGCTGTTGATGAGCCAGGTGCTGACGCTCTACACCACGCCGGTGGTGTATCTCTACCTCGACCGGCTGCAGCTGTGGGTGCGGCGCCGACGGGGCGGCCCGGCGGCGGTCGCGGGGCCGGCGGAATGAGAAACCGTGCGGCGCTGCTGCCGCTCGTTCTCGCCGGCTGCATGGTCGGCCCCGACTATCACCGCCCGGCCGCGCCGGCGCCGGCCGCGTTCAAGGAGCTGGCCGGCTGGCAGCCGGCCGCCCCCGCCGACGCCGACGCAAAAGGGCCGTGGTGGGCGGTGTTCCACGATCCTCTGCTCGACCGGCTGGAGCGGCAGGTCGTCATCACCAACCAGACCGTCAAAGAGGCCGAGGCCAGCTACCGCCAGGCCCTCGCGCTGGTGGCGGAGGCGCAGGCCGGGCTGTTCCCGACGCTCGGCGTCAGCCCGACCATCTCGCGCAGCAGCCTGAACAGTTCGTTCCAGTCGCTCGGCGGCGGCGGCCGGCAAGGCGATCACGCAATACAGCATCGAGGGCAGCGCCGGCTGGGACCTCGATGTCTGGGGCCGCATCCGCCGCCAGGTGGAGAGCCAGCAGGCCTTCGCCGAAGTGAGCGCCGCCGACCTCGCCAACGCGCTGCTGTCGGCGCAGGCGGCGCTGGCCGCCGACTATTTCGACCTGCGCGCCGAGGATTCGCTCGCGCAGTTGCTGCGCGACACCGTGGTCGCCTACCGGCGCGCGCTGCAGATCACGACACAACCAATACAACGCCGGCACCGCCTCGCGCGGCGACGTCGTCACCGCCGACGCGCAGCTCAAGTCGGCGCAGGCACAGCTGGTCGGCGTCGGCGTGCAGCGCGCGATTTTCGAGCACGCGATCGCGGTGCTGACCGGCCATGCGCCGGCGGAGCTCACGATCCCGCCGGCGCCGCTGGCGCGCGACGTGCCGGTGATGCCGCCCGGCCTGCCCTCCGCACTGCTGCAACGCCGGCCCGACATCGCCGCGGCGGAACGCACGATGGCGGAGCAGAACGCGCTGATCGGCGTCGCCGTCGCCGCCTACTATCCCGGACATCACGCTCAGCGGCGTGTTCGGCTTCGCCGCCACGCCGATGCAGGGCCTGTTCACCGTCGCCAGCCGCGTCTGGTCGCTCGGCGCCGCGGCGAGCGAGCCGATCTTCGAGGGCGGGCTGCGGCTGGCCACGGTGGCGGCGGCGCGCGGCGGCTACGACGCAGCGGTCGCCGCCTACCGCCAGACCGTGCTGGTCGCGTTCCAGCAGGTGGAGGACGAACTGGCCTCCCTGCGCATCCTGGAGCAGCAGGCGGCGGCGGAGGATGCGGCCGTGGCGGCGGCGTCGCGCGCGGTCGATGTGACGCTGAACGAGTACCTCGCCGGCACCGTCGTCTATACCGCCGTCATCACCGAGCAGACGCTGCTGCTCGCCGACCAGCAGACGGCGCTGGCGGTGCAGCAGAGCCGGCTGGTCGCGTCGGTGGCGCTGATCGAGGCGCTGGGCGGCGGCTGGCAGACAACGGACCTGCCGCCGGGCGTGCGCTTCAATCCGGCTGCGGCGGTAATGCCCTGAGCCGCGCCCGGTCGCTCGCGCCGGCGTGATCCGCTACGAACGGAAACGGCGGCCGGGAATGGGCCCGGCCGCCGCCTCAAGGGAGCAAACGATGGCAGAACATCGTGGGCTCTTGCCGCTGATTCTGGTGACTTTGACCATCAAGGTCAAGATCGTCGTGCGTCCGCGGTAGGAGCGGCGCCGGCCCCGCGAGGGGCCGGCGTTCTCCCTGGCGCGGCTGCCCGCCCAGCCGCGTGACCGCAAGCGTCCCGAGCGCGATGCCGCGGGCGAGGCAGCGTGCCGGCGGCGCGCCGGCCAGCCAGGCGGCGAGGAACCCGGCCAGGAACGCATCGCCCGCGCCGGTGCTGTCGCGCACCGCGACCGTTCGCGCGGGCCGCGCGAGCCGCAGCCCATCCCGCCGCGCCAGTTCCGCCCCCGCCGCCCCGCGCTTGACCACCGCCAGCCCATACCACGACGCCAGCACGGCAAGCTGCGTCGCCGGATCGTCGCTGCCGGCCAGCACCGCCGCCTCGGCCGCGTTGGCGAAGCCGAGCGTTGCCGCCGCGGTCCAGGCGCGGAAATTCGCCGCCCCGGCGTGGCGCAGCGGCGCCGCCGAGGCGGCATCGACGCTGACCGCGATGCCCCGCCGCCGCGCCGCCGCCATCAGCGCCCGCACCGCCGCGCGCGGCCCCGGCGCGAACAGCGCATAGCCGGACACGTGCAGCAGCGCCGCACCGTCGAGCAGGGCGGCCGGCAGGTCGCGCCGGCCGAGCGCCGCGTTGGCGCCGCGGTCGGTGAGGAAGCTGCGCTCGCCGTCGGGGTCGAGCAGGCAGACCAGCCGCCCGGTCGGCCGGCGGGCATCGGCCGCCAGCACCGGACGCACGCCGAAGCCGCGCAGCCAGGCCGCGCACCGCTCCCGGTCGGCGGCGCCGACGCGGGCGGCCAGCGTGACCTTCACGCCGAGATGGCCGAGCCACGCCGCCTGGTTGGCCGCCGAGCCGCCCGGCCGCTCGCTTATCGTGGCGCTGCGGTCGGAGCCGGGCGCGGGCGGCCCCTCCGGGCGGACGATGAGGTCGGTCATCACGTCGCCGACCACCAGCACACCTCCCGGCGGCGGCGCGCCGGTCATGGCGGCGGCAGCCGGCTCAGCGCGACGGCGATGGCGGCGGCGACCGCGGCGTTGTGGCGCACCAGCGCGATGTTGGCGCGCAGGCTCTGCCCCTCGGTCAGTTCCACGATCCGCCCGAGCAGGAACGGCGTCAGCGCCTTCCCTCCCACCCCTGCCGCCGCCGCCTCGGCCACCGCGGCGGCGACCCGCGCCTCGATGGCGGCGCCGTCGAGCGCCTCGGCAGCGGGAATCGCGTTGGCCACCAGCACGCCGGCCCCGCCGAGCCGGCGGTGGCAGGCAATCGCCTGTGCCACCTGCTCGGCGGTGTCGAAGCGGTGGTCGAGCGGCAGCCCGCTGCCGCGGGCGAAGAAGGCCGGGAATTCGTTTGTGCGGTAGCCGAGCACCGGCACGCCATGCGTCTCCAGCACTTCCAGGGTTTTCGCGAGGTCGAGGATGGATTTGGCGCCGGCGCAGACCACCGCGACCGGGGTGGCCGCCAGTTCCAGCAGATCGGCGGAAACGTCGAAACTCTGCTCGGCGCCGCGATGCACCCCGCCGATGCCGCCGGTGGCGAACACGGCGATGCCGGCCAGCGCCGCGATGCGCATGGTGGCGGCGACAGTGGTGCCGGCGGTGGCACCGGCCACCAGCAGCGGCGCGAGGTCGCGCGCCGAGGCTTTGGCCGCGCCCGGCCCGGCCGCCGCCAGCCGCTCCAGCGCCTCGCCGGCCACGCCGACCACGAGTTTTCCGTCGAGCACGGCGATGGTGGCCGGCACCGCGCCGGCCTCGCGCACCACCTGCTCGACGCCGCGCGCCATCGCAAGATTCTGCGGGAACGGCATGCCGTGGGTGATGATGGTCGATTCCAGCGCCACCACCGCCCGGCGCGCGGCCAGCGCCGCGGCGACCTCGGCCCCGAGCCGGAGGAATTCCTGCGTCATGCTCGCCCTCTTCCCGCCCAGCAATGCCCCCGCCGGGCGGCAACACGCAAGCCGGCCGCGACGCCAGCCTTGCGGCGGCGGCCGCGGCCGGCATACTGTTGCGCATGCGAATTCTCTACAGCCACCGCATCCAGTCGCGCGACGGGCAGAGCGTCCATGTCGAGGAATTGGTCGCCGCCTTCCGGGCGCTCGGCCACGCGGTGCGCGTCGTCGGTCCCGGCTTCTACGCCGGCCACGGGTTCGGGGGCGAAAGCCGGCGCGTCGCCGCGCTGCGCCGGATGCTGCCCGGCGCGCTCGCCGAGGCCGCGGAACTGGCCTACAACCTGCCGGCCTATCGCCGGCTCGCTGCCGCCGCGCGGGAGCTGCGGCCGGAGCTGATCTACGAACGTTACAACCTTTACTATCTCGCCGGCGCCGCGCTCGCCCGGCGGCTCGGCGTGCCGTATTTCCTGGAGGTCAACGCGCCGCTCGCCGAAGAACGCAGCCGCCACGGCGGGCTGCGGCTGCACCGGCTGGCGGCGCTGGCGGAGGGCCGCGTCTGGCGCGCCGCCGACTGCGTGCTCGCCGTCACCGAGGTGCTGAAGGCGCGCCTCGTCGCCGCGGGGGTCGATCCGGCGCGCGTGCGCGTGGTGCCGAACGGGGTGGTGCCGGAGCGTTTCCCGCTCGCCGCGGCGCCTGCGGACGGCGCTGTCGTGCTCGGCTTCGTCGGCTTCGTGCGGGACTGGCACGGGCTCGACGCGGTGATCCGCGGCCTGGCCGCGCATCCGGACCGCTCGCTGCGTTTCGCCGTGGTGGGCGATGGCCCCGCCCGGCCGGGGCTAGCGGCGCTCGCGGAGCGGCTGGGCGTGGCCGACCGGGTGGCGTTCGCCGGGCTGCTGGCGCACGAGGCCGTTCCGGAAGCGGTCGCCGGCTTCGCCATCGCCGTGCAGCCGCGAGTGGTGGACTACGCCTCGCCGCTGAAGATTTTCGACTACATGGCCGCCGGCCGTGCCATCGTCGCCCCGGACCAGCCGAACATCCGCGAGGTGCTGGAAGACGGGCGCACCGCGCTGCTGTTCGACCCGGCGCGGCCGGAGGCGATGTGGCAGGCGATCACGCGGCTGATCGACGATGCGCCCCTGCGCCGCCGCCTCGGCGCCGCGGCACGGGCGGAACTAATGCGGCGCGACTACACATGGCGCGGCAACGCGGCGCGCATCGTCGGCTGGGCCGAGACACGGGACCGGCCGGCGGCTGGCGTGCGCCGCATGTGACCGGCAGGGGTCGCCGGCACAGTCCGTACTGGACAATCATCCGCTCGCCGTGCGACAGATCACGAAATTGTCAAGGCTCTGCCCGCATTGTCCAGTAACGCACCCGTCGCACCGCCGCGCCTCTGCTTGCCGCGGGCATCGCAAGCTTGCAGCCACGGCAACGGCGCGGGCCAGTCGGGCGGAAGGTCCGCGAACACTCGGGGCGGCCACGACAACTGATCGACGAATTCTGATGTCGATCGCAATTCTTCCAGACGCGCGGGTGAGGGTCTTATGGCGAGAGCCGTGAGGGGCACGAGGAACGGCAAGCTGATGGCAGCGCCGGTCGATGCGATCGATGCGGCGACGCAGGACGCCGTCGTCC
This sequence comes from uncultured Pseudomonadota bacterium, assembly GCA_963786445.1. Classification (GTDB taxonomy): domain Bacteria; phylum Pseudomonadota; class Alphaproteobacteria; order Acetobacterales; family Acetobacteraceae; genus JAFKFJ01. The sequence continues at coordinate 99,038 of CAWAZU010000025.1, read as the reverse complement.
TCGCCGCCCCGCCGCCGCTCGTCGCCGAAGCGGCGGCCCCGCCGGTCCGCACCCTGCACGGCTACATCGACCGCGCCGCCTGGACCGGCATCGAGGGCTGGGTGTGGGACCCGGAAACGCCCGAGGCGCGCATCCGGCTCGAACTGGTCGAGGGCGACGTGGCGCTGGCCGGCGGGGTCGCCGACCAGGACCGGCCCGGCCTGGCCGGCGCCGGCATCGGCGACGGCCGGCACGCCTTCGCCATCGACCTGGAGCCCGGCCTGCTGGCGGACGGGCCGCACGTGCTGCACCTGCGCTGCGCCGAGACCGGCGCCGCCATGCCGGGCTCGCCGGTGACCATCGAACCCCTGGCCGGGACACCGGCGGCGGCGTTCCGCTGGCACCTCGACGAGATCACCGACACCGAGGCGTCGGGCTGGATCGTCGCGCGCAACGAACCGTCGCGCCATCGCGTCGTCGTGCTGAAGGAGAACGAGCGCGTGCTCGCCCGCGCCGTCGCGTCCCGCTATCGCGAGGACCTGCTGACCGCCGGCATCGGCGACGGCTGCTACGCCTTCAGCCTGGAGATGCCGCGCGCGCTGCTCGACGGCGAGGAGCATCTGCTGGAGATCGTCGAGGAGGAGAGCGGCGTCGCGCTCACCGGCGAGAAGCGGCGCTGGCGCTCGGCGGCCGGCACCGCCGGTCCCGCGCTGACCGGCATCGGCGCGGAGCTGGAACGCCCGCCGCCCGCGCCGCGCGCCGAGGCCGAAATCCTCCGCCCGTTCGCGCTCCCCGCCCGGCGGCCGGCGGCGGGCGGCGCCGCCGGGTTCCCCGCCGCGGCGCAGGCCGGCACCCACCTGCTCGTGGATGTCTCCGATCTGGTCTATTACCTCTCGGAACACGCCAACCTCACCGGCATCCAGCGGGTGCAGTCGAGCATCGTGCTCGCCATGATCGACGGCCGCGTGATCGCGCCCGCCGCGGTGACCTTCCTCAGCTTCAATGCGCGCACGCGCAACTGGGTGGCGATCCCGACCGGGTTCCTGCTCAGCCTGCTGCGCGACCTCTTCTTGCCCGAGCCGCAGCGGCTGGTCGGCTTCCCCGCCGAGGAAGCGCGCTACGGCCTGCTGCCCGGCGCCCGGCCGTTCGACGGCGCCGGCGTGCTCGACGACGGCAATCCCTCGGTGCTGTGCCTGCTCGGCGCCGCCTGGGTGCATCAGGACTACATCCATCGCGTGCTGGCGCTGAAGCGGCGGTTCGCCACCCGCTTCGTGATGACGGTCCACGACCTGATCCCGATCTACGCGCGCGAGACCTGCGACCAGGACACCGCGCGGGTGTTCGAGGAGTTCATGCGCCGCGCGCTGCGCCACGTCGATCATGTGCTGGCGGTTTCCGAGAACACCGCGCGCGACGTGCGCCGCTATCTCGCCGCGCTGGGCTTGCCGGAGCCGGCGGTCACGGTGACGCGCAACGGCTCCTCGTTCGCGGAGTTCCTGACCGGCGCGCAGCCGGGCGGCGCCACGCTGCGCGACCTGCCGGAGCGGTTCGTGCTGTTCGTCGCCACCATCGAGGGGCGCAAGAACCACCAGTTCATCTACGAGCTCTGGCAGCGCATGATCGCCGAGGGCGACGACCCGCCGCACCTGATCTGCGTCGGCCGGCTGGGCTGGAAGGCGACGCAGTTCGTCAGCGCGCTGGTGGAGACCAACTACCTCGACGGGCGCGTGCAGTTGCTGCGCGAGGTGTCCGACACCGATTTGCGGCTGCTCTACCAGCGCTGCCTGTTCACCGTCTGCCCGACGCTGTACGAGGGCTGGGGCCTGCCGGTCGGCGAGTTGCTGGCGATGGGCAAGATCTGCGTGTGCAGCGACCGCGCCTCGGTCCCCGAGGTGGCCGGCGAGTGCGGCGTCTATATCGACATCGACGATGCCGCGCAGTCGCTGCGGGTGATCCGCGAGCTGGTCCGCGACGACCGGGCGCGGCGGCGGCTGGAGGCGAAAATCCGCCGCGACTACGTGCCGATCACCTGGCAGTCGGTCGCCGAGCGCGTGGTGGCGGCGTGCGAGGCGTCGCTGGATGTGGCATGGCCGGAGCCGTATCCCTATACCGAGCTGCCCTATGCCACGGAGGTCAGCTTCGGCCGCCTCGATGCCGACACCGACGGCACCGGCGAGTTGCTGCTGGAGCGCATCGTCGATGCGCGGCAGGGGCATTTCCGCCACGACATGCTCGCCCAGCAGGCGTTTCTGCTCGGCGAGGCGATCCGCTCCGGCGGCTCGTGGGCGCAGCCGGAGCGGTGGGGCACGTGGCTGTGCCATTCCGGCGGCGATGTCGTGTTCAGCCTGGCGGCGGAGCCGAGCCAGTACTACTACGTGTTCCTGCTGCTGCGGGTGTGCGGCGTGCTGCACGAGCAGCCGATCCGGCTGCTGGCCAACGGCGAGCGGCTGTGGCAGGGCCGGATCGGCGCGCAGTCGAAGAACATCATGCTGCGCGTGCGCAAGCGCACGGAGGCGGGGCGGGCGTGGCGGCTGCGGGTCGGGGCGGAGCTTGACCTCAGCCGCCGAGCAGCGCAGCCAGATCGCGGCGCTGGACGGCCGCATGCCGACGATCGGGTTCGAGCGGTTCATCGTGGTGCCGGAGAACGATTTGAAGACCCGGCTGGATGTGCTGACGAGTCTGGTGGTGTGATGCTCCGAGTGTACCGGATGTAGGTTCTGATGGCTGAGGCTCTGACCAAACCCACCGTCATTCACATCCATATTCCTAAGTCGGCCGGAACGACGATCAATGCGCTCCTGGGTGACGCCATCAAAGGCGAGCATTTTGCGTACTCTCTGCCTGGGAATGCCGAGGCATTGCGTGCAATGTCGCAGGCCGCGCGGGATCGCATAGACTTCCTGTTCGGGCATTTCCCCTACGGGCTGCACACGTTGTTCACACGCCCCGTGCAGTATGTTGCCTCGGTCCGCGAGCCGGCGCAAAGGACATTCAGCTTTTACCGGTTCGTGCTTAGCCAGGAAGATCATCCTCTCCATAACGTCCTGAACGAATGTACGCACAACTTCGCATCATTCTTGCGCTTGGCTGCCGACAACCCGAACGTTCGGGGCGAGATCGACAACATCCAAGTCCGCATGCTTGCGGGAAAAATGCCGCTCAGGGAGGAGTACGACGACGTCGCATACCTTGCCCTCTCCAATATCAGGGCGGGCAATTTCTTCGTCTGCGATATAGACCGCCTGAACGAACTGCTCGCGTTTTTAGAGCAGCGAATGGGCTTGCGGTTCGGTGGCGTTCCGCGGCTGAACGCGTCCAGGGAAGGCGATAGCTTTACGGAGGAAATGGAACGGCTGGAACCGGCGGAGCGCGGAATTCTGGACCACTTCGGCAAGTGGGACACAGTGATTCACGACTCTGTCGTCCGGAGCGTCGCGAAGCCGCCTCCGCTGTCGGCCGACGTGCCAACGCAGCCGACCGCCGCTCCCGCTGAAACCGCCTCTGCCGACGACCTCGTGCCGGCGCTGGTGCGCGCATTCTATCGCGTGCTGCTGCTCCGGGAGCCTGACGCCGTGGGACTGGACAGCCGCATCGAACAGATACGCGGCGGCCGGCCGATCGAGGATGTTATGCGCAATATTCTAAGGTCTCCTGAGTTTGCCGAGAAGTACAGGCACTTCTCTGAAACATACGTGCCCACCGCGACTGGCGCGGCGCAACGCTGAAGTGGGCTCACGATGGAATTCGCAAACATCCCGACCAGGACCTACATGCGGTCCTGGTTCATGGGCGCCTGTATCGTCATGCTCGTCGCATGTGCCACGCAGACGGCCCGAGCCGGAGATCGCGTTGACCCGAGCACGCTCACGGGCAAGCTGATCATGGGCTACCAGGGCTGGTTTGCCTGCCCGGGCGACGGCACCAAGCTTGGTTGGGGGCACTGGGGAAACTGGTCGAATGGAGCGGGACCGACCGTTGATATGCTCCCAGACGTAAGGGAACTTTCGGCCGCGGAACGCTGTCCGACGCCGATGAGGAGGGCCGACGGACAACAGATAGAACTCTTTAGCAGCTACAATCGTGCAACGGTAGAATTGCATTTCGCGTGGATGCAGCGGTACCGGTTGGACGGCGTCGCCCTTCAGCGGTTCGCGACCGAGTTGCTGCACGAGCCGACGCTGAAGGCACGCGACCTAATTCTGGATAACGTCCGTAGGGCTGCCGAGAATCATGGGCGCGTCTTCTTCGTCATGTACGACCTATCCGGCCTGATGCCCGGCAATCTGCCCGCTGTGACGCGGGACTGGGAACGGCTATTGAAGAACGGGATCTCCCGCAGCCGGGCATATCTGGACCATCGCGGCCATCCGTTGCTCGGGATTTGGGGGCTGGGCTTCGCGGGCCGGACGCTGACCCCGCGCGACGCCGACAACTTGCTTGATGGGCTCGCTCGCGTGAGCGCGCCATTTGGCGGTGTGACCATCCTGGCTGGCGTGCCGTCGAGTTGGCGGACTCGTAACAATGATGCCTCTGCCGACCCCGGCTGGCAACAAGTGTGGCGCAGGGTAGGGGTCATCAGCCCGTGGTCGGTCGGACGTTTCGGCACTGACGCCGCGGCCGACGTATATCGCCGCAGCGTGTTAGAGCCGGACTTGAAGGCCACTCGGGCGCTTGGCGTGGACTACATGCCGGTGGTGTTTCCCGGCTTCTCGTGGGCGAATGTCATGCGCGTGCGTCATGAGCCGCACAAGGCGATTCCGAACGTCATTCCCCGCCGCTGCGGCCGCTTCTACTGGCGGCAAGTCTACAATGCAGTGACGGCCGGCGCTTCGATGATTTATGGCGCGATGTTCGACGAGGTCAATGAGGGGACCGCGATGCTCAAGATGCTAAACAGCGCCGCACAAGCGCCGGTCCTCGGCATACCGAACGGAGCGACATTTGTTACCCTGGACGCGGACGGGTGTCGGTTACCGAGCGACTGGTATCTGCGCCTCGCGGGTGCAGCTACGAGCGCGCTACGAAGCGGTGCCGGGCCTTCGCCGGACCTTCCACTTCCCCTCCCGCCCGATTAGTACGCGTAGAGCGGTTGCCAGCCGCCGACCTCCCGGCGCACCTGGAACTAAAGAAGCGGCATATGACAACGTGCAGGAAGCATCGCCTTGAGTGATCCTGGCTCTAAACTCGTTCCGTCCCACGAAGCCGGCGTCCCCGAAATGTCCGACGCCGCATGTAACGAGCCAAGTGCCGCGGTATCTGCGAACGTACTGGCGCGCGCCTTACATCGCGTGCTCTTGTTCAGGGAGCCTGATCCGGCTGCGGTCGCCATCTATGCCGCGCGACTGAGAAGTGGAGATGACATCGAGGAAACAATACGCGAACTTGTTAAATCCGACGAATTTGCAGGCAAGCTTATTCCATTCCTACGGAGTTACATTTACATTGATCGCTCGCAACAACCAGGGCCGGATCTGGCAACGATAGGCGACAGTGCTTATCGAATTGCGAATTACTTGAGGAAGCAAGGTCAGCTGCGGGAGGCGCTGGTTCTTTGTGAGACGATTCTCTGTCTGCGACCTTTGCATCGTGTTACGCATCTTCTCGCCGCGGACATCCATGAGGACTTGGGGCAACTTTCCTTGGCGGCGGAGAAATACGACCAGTGCCTAAGCAAGTATCCGAAGGATGCAGGCGCTCTTTTGCGGGTCGCTCTGTTGATGGGAAACCTAGGGCGCCCCTCGGCGCAAATCGGATACCTTCGGCGCCTCGCCGCCATCGATCCCGAGCAGCGGCAACCTTGGTTCGAATTGGGTAGTGCCCATCTCGCGCTGCGCCGGTTTGACTTGGCCCTTGGATTCTTTGGCCGCATTGAACCGATAAAGGAGCCGTTCTGGCTGGCCGTTTCGCAACGTGGGCGTCGTGAGATGCAAGGCATCCGCCGAGAGGTTCTGCGCATACTCAGCGAACGGCGAAAGCAGGCTGGCACACCGAATCTTGTTCGCGCGGCGACACTGCTTGCCGAGCTAGGGCGGCTTCGGGCTGCGCAGGCGCTAGTCTCTCAACTGCGTGGGTCAGCCGACGAGGTGCATTTAGCTGAAGCGGAGTATAGCATCGGTGTCCGGGTCGCCGGCCTAGGACCGGCGACCGCTTCCCTCAAAGGTGTGGTCGCCCGTAACGGCCGAAATCACCTTGCTATGAAGCTCGTGCGGTCTCAGATCGACATGGGGGACTATAAGTCCGCTGTGGAGACCCTGGCAGCGCACGGAATGACATGGCGCATGGGTGATGTTCCCGCACTACTGACCAGAATTGCGCTAATGTGTCCGGAGCTAAGACCGAAAATAAGCGATATAATTAGTGAAGCGGCGTCGGAGAGTGGATATAGGACAGATATTTGCCAGTGTATGCTTAGTCTTAAGCTTGCAGATGGAACACTGGAATTTCATAATTATCATGATGTTGGAGAATTGCGGCCGCCGCTGCCCGACGATATTCCGTATCAACTATTCCAATATTGGGATAGCGAAGACTTACCGGAGGACGTGGCTGCCTGCATGCGGTCCTGGAGGAACACAGACGGTGCCCCCGCACAAATTATCTTTGACAGCGGGGCCGCAGAACGGTTCCTGGAATTGGACTATGATCGACGATTCGTCGAGGCATATGGACGTTGTCACCACGCCGCAATGAAATCGGACTTCATTCGTTTGGCGTTTCTATATAGGCGTGGGGGGATATACATTGATTTTGACGAAGTCTGCGTCCGGCCCCTGTGGGGCGAATATCAGGGTTGGAAACACTCTTCAATTGTGCTCGTTGTGGCGCGGAGCACGCCAGCGACGCTCCAGAATGGTTTCATCGGCGCCAAGCCAGGATGCGAAATCATTAAATCCGCGTTGGATGAGGCGATAACGACGCTACTTTCGGAAAACCGGCCACAACAACCTGATGTGTGGCACGCGACAGGACCGGGTTTGGTCACGAGGGCGTTTGTTAGGACGATGGGTAGTGCTTCCTCGGGTGTCCGGACCTTGCTGAGTACTGCCCACTACAGGACGATATCTCGCGACGCTCCTCAGCTGAAGTACAAATCTACGCAAAAAGGGAACTGGAGGCTTGCGTAAGTCGCGCCCGCCGGGGTTCTGACGCGGATGAGGCCATAGTGCTCGCGCAAGCTTACCGCGACCGCGCACTCCCCAACGCCGCGTCCCGGTAACCGGCGGCTCCAGCGTCCTCGGCTCGCACCCTCCCCCGGCCCCTCCCGCAAGGGGAGGGGAGAAGAAAGCACGACAGATCAAGTACTTCCTTCCCCCTCCCCTTGCGGGCTTGGGCTGCGAAGCAGGCCAAGGTTGGGCGGAGGGGGTGCCGTCGATTGGCGGCCGATTGGCGCACCTTCCGGCTTGCCCAGCCCGGCGCGGGTCGTGTTAGTATCGCTGCCATGCCGCCCGCCGCTTCCCCCGCCCTGGCCGACCGTTTTGCCCATCTGGTCGAGGGGCTGCGCCGCGCCATCGCCGCCCGCGGCGTGGGCCTGGGTCTCGCCCTGCCGCTGATGCTGCTGCTCTGGTCGCGGCTGCGCCGCACCGCGGAGCGGTTCGCCCGCCTCGCCGCAAAAGTCCATGCCGGCACGCTGCCGCCGCCGCGCCGCCGCCTCCGCTCCCCCCGCCCGGCCCGGCCCCAGCCGCTCCGGCTGCCGCGCGGCGTCGCCTGGCTGCTGCGCCGGCTGCCGCAGGCCGCCGCCGCCGCCTCGCAGTTGCAGCACCTGCTCGCCGATCCGGCGATGGCCGACCTGCTCGCCGCCGCACCCCAGGCCGGGCGGCTGCTCCGCCCGCTCTGCCAGATGCTGGGCATCCGCCCGCCGCCCCCCGCGCAGCGCCCTCCGCCGCCGGTCCGGCCGGCGGCCCCGTCCCGCCCCGCCTGCCGTCCCCGGCCGCCGCCGCGCGCGCGGCCCCGCATCCTCTCCCCGCCCGTCCCCGGCATCCCGCCCGTTCCCGCCTGACCGCGCGGCGCCCCCGCACGCCCAAACTGTTCCGATATAGAAACATATAAACCTGCGAAGGCGGGAGCAGGCGGTTTGCGCCCGCTTCGCGTCAGCGCACCCGCCAGACTTTCTGGTAGCCGCTGTGCAGCACGTCGGCGCGGATGGCGGCGAAGAAGCGGTCCACGATCATGGCCTTGCCGCCCTGCCCGCCGACGCCGTAATCGTCCACGCACACCACCGTCCCCGGCCCGATCAGCGGGCGCGCCGCGGCCAGTTCCAGCGCATGATGGATGGCACTCGGCAGCGGGTTTTCCGGGTCGAGATCGAAACTGTCGAGATAGAGCAGGCTCGCCGGCCGCGCCGCCAGCCGCGCCAGCGCGTGCAGCGCCGCCACCGAATCGCCCAGGATCAGCTGCGTCGCCGAGCTGCAGGCGCGCCGGGCGGTGTCGATGCTCTCGGCCGTGATGTCGATCGAGATCACCGCCCCGCCGCGCTCGCGGGCCAGCGCGTCGAACATGAACGTGCTCTGCCCGTCGCCCTCCCAGTTGTCCGGGATGCGCATGCAGCCGGTCTCCAGCACCAGCAGGTCGGCGCGCGCCGTCTCCAGGGCGGCGAAAATCGCCGCGAACCCGTCGGCGCGGCGGCCGAGGCGGGGGCGGAAATGCCGGTCGAACTGCTCGGCGAACGCCAGCCCGTCCGGCAGCGCCGTCAGGCCGACGAACGCCGCATCCGCCTCCTTCACCCCCGCGACGCCGATGTCGAGCGTGCGTGCCGCCTTGTAGCGGGCGGCGAAGGCGGGGGTGGCGGCGATCTGCGCGGCGATGCGCTCCGGCGTCTCCCCGTCGGCCAGCAGCCGCCGCAGCAGCCCCCGCCCCTCGCCCGTGCCGGCCAGCAGGTCCAGCAGCGCCTCCAGCCGCCCCTGCAGGTCGGGCGCGCCGGTCAACCCCGCGCCACCGCCTTGGGCTGGCCGAAGGTGGCACGCAGCCAGTGCCTGCGCGACTGCTTGTAGCCGACCGCGCAATGCGTCGCGACCACCCGCTCCAGCTCGTGGCGGTCGAGGATGCGCGTGCGCTCCAGCCACGCGCCGGGCAGCAGCTGCGACGCGCCGAGCGTGGCCGCGAACGCCCGCGTGATCAGGCCGGGGCCGGTCGCCAGCCACATCATGTCCTCGTCGCCCCGGTTGACCGCCTGCACCGCCAGCTCCAGCCCCAGCCCGAGCACCGGATGCAGCGGCGCGGCGGCGAGGAAATTGTTGCCGAGCGTGCCGTATTCCTCCTGGAACGCGACGAACCGCACCGCGCCGGGCAGCAGCTCGGCCACCGGGCGCAGGCAGCGGTCGTCGGCATCGGCGTAGCAGCCGCCCTCGGCGAACAGGAAGCCGAGGCGGAACAGATCGGCCTGCATCGCCGGCTCGCGCGCCCGCCGGAACGCCAGCGCCACCTCGGGCGCGCAGTGCCCGGCCAGCCAGGCCAGCGCCGACTCCCGGTCGAAGCGGCGGTAGCGGTGGCTCGGGTTGCACTCCCGCCAGGTCTGCATCAGGGCGGCGATGTCGTCGGGCGGGGTGGCCTCGTCCCAGAACTGCGCGATCGTGGCGGGGATGGCGGGGCCGTCGGCCTCCGGCCACGGCCCGTCGAACTGCCCCGCCTGCCGCAATGCGACCAGCAGCGCAACCGCGGTCGCGGTGTGGCCGGGGGCTTCGCGCAGACGCGCCAGCAGCGGGGCGACGCGGGCGGCCGGCGGGAGGCGCTGCGCCTCCGCCAGCGCCGCGAGGGCGTCCTGGTCGATCGCGAACTCGTCGAACAGGTTGCCGATATGCGTGTGCGACAGGTGCGGCGACAGGCCCAGCGCCACCTGCTGCGGCGCGCGCTGCTGCTGGAAAATCCGCAGATGCCCGCGCGCCGCCGCGATGTCGAAGCGCAGCAGGCTGACGCGCGCCAGCGCCTCGTGCGCCCCGGTCATCAGCGGGTTCAGCGCCACCGCCGCGCGGAACGCCGCGTCGGCCTCGTCGAACCGCCAGCGCTGCGCGGCGAGCTGGCCGGCAGCGTTGTGCCATTGCGCGCGCTGCTGGACGGTGCCGAGCGGGGCGGCGGCCAGCACGCGGTCCATGCCGGCGAAATCGCCGGAAAACCGCTCGGTCTCGAACCACTCGCACCAGAGCGGGAAATCCGTGGGCATCGCCGCCGCCGCGGCGCGCACCGCCGCCAGCGCCTGCTCGCGCAAGCCGGCGCGGCGCAGCAGGGTGACGCGCTTGAGCGCGATCTCCGGCCAGACGCCGAGCTGGCGTTCCGCCGCGTCCAGCGCCGCGAACGCCGCGTCCGTCCGGCCGAGATCGGCCAGCGTCTGCGCCAGCGCCGGATGCACGCCGACCGGCGCGCCGGGCAGCGCCGCCGCCTGGCGGAACAGGTCGAGCGCCGGTTCCATCTGCTGGCGCGCGCGCGCCAGGTCGCCGAGCTGGATCAGCGCCTGCGGCGCCACGGTGTCGATTTCGGCGGCGCGGCGCAGCCAGCGCTCGGCCTCGGCAAAGCTGCCGAGGGCGCGCGCCTCGTTGGCGATCTCCAGCATGAGCTGGTGGCGCTGCGGATCGCGCGAAAAACCCTCGCGGAAGGCGTCCTGCGCCGCCGTGCGGTCGCCGGCCGCGCGCTCGACCAGCCCGAGGCCGAGCCACGCCTGCCCGCCGGCCGGATCGCGTTCGGCGAGCGCGTGCAGCACCGCCCGCGCCGCCGCGAAACGTCCGGCGTCGCGATGCTCGCCGGCGAGTTCGAACCACGGCGCCTCGGCCTCCGGCGCGGCCTCGGTCGCTGCGAGCAGGTGCGCGAGCGCGGCGGCGCGGTCGTTGCGCATGCGCGCGCACAGCCCCAGCCCCAGCATCGCCGGCCAGAACCCGGGCGCGTCGGCCAGCAGGGCCTGATACGCCGCCTCGGCCGCGTCCACGCGGCGCTGCTCGCGCAGCGTATGGGCGTGTTCCAGGCGCAGCGTGCGCTCCTGCGGCGCCAGCGCCAGCGCCGCCGCGAGATGTTGTTCCGCCGCCGGCAGGTCGCGGCGCATGCGCGCGCACAGGCCGAGGCCCAGCAGCGCCGGCCACGACGCCGGATCGTCGGCCAGCAGCGCGCGGTATTCCGCCTCGGCCGCGTCGAGGCGCCGCTGCTCGCGCAGTGTCGTGGCGTATTCCAGCCGCACCGACTGCTCGCGCGGCATCAGCGCCAGCGCCGTCGCCAGATGCTCCGCCGAGGCCGCCAGATCGCGCCGCATGCGGGCGCACAGGCCCAGCCCGACCAGCGCCGGCCAGAATTTCTGGTCCTCGGCCAGCAGCCCGCGATAGAGCGGCTCGGCGTCGTCCGGCCGCCGCTGCTCGCGCAGCGTGGTGGCGTATTCGTGCCGCAGCGACCGATCGTGCGGCGCCAGCGCCAGCGCCGCCGCCAAATGCTCCGCCGAGGCCGGCAGATCGCGCCGCTGGCGCGCGCAGATGCCGAGGCCCACCAGCGCCGGCCAGAATTTTTGGTCCTCGGCCAGCAACCCGCGATACAGCGCCTCGGCCTCGTCCATCCGCCGCTGCTCGCGCAGCGTGGTGGCGTATTCGTGCTTCACCGACCGCTCGCGCGGCGCCAGCGCCAGCGCCGCCGCGAGGTGCTCCGCCGAGTCCGCCAGGTCGCGCCGCTGGCGCGCGCAGATGCCCAGGCCCACCAGCGCCGGCCACGACCCCGGCTCCTCGGCCAGCAGGGCGCGGAAGATCGGCTCGGCCTCCGCCCAGCGCCCCTGCTCGCGCAGCGTGGTGGCGAGGTCCATCCGCGCCCGCCGCAGCGTCGGCTCGATGGCGAGCGCGCGGCGGAACCAGGCGACGGCTGCCTCGCGATTGCCGTCCCGCCGCGCCGCCAGCCCCCGCTCGCACGCCGCCGCCGCCGAGGCAGCGTCGTGCTCGGCCGAGGCGGGAACGGGCGGCAGGCCGGCGTCGGGCATCGGGTGCTCCAGGCGTTCGCTCCGGCAGACATGGATCATTCCGGGCCGGCAGAGCAATTGGAAGTTGCGGCCATCGTACAGAATGACATGTGGCGCGGCGGCGCCGGTCACGCCGCCAAAGCGGTGATGGAGCCGCCCCGCCTACGCCGCTATACTGTAGCGTCCGGCACGCCAGCCCGAGGTTGACCGATGCACGCGCACGACCATCCGAACATCGAGGCACAGCTCGACGCGGCCGCGCTGGCCTGCGTGCGGCAGGGCGGCCAGCTGACGGAACTTCGCCGGCTGGTGCTCGGGCTGATCCTGGCGGCGGAGGGGCCGTTGACGGCCTATCAGCTGCTCGACCGGCTGCAGCAGACACGCAAGCGGGCGGCGCCGACGACGATCTATCGCGCGCTCGATTTCCTGCTGAGCCAGCGGCTGATCCACAGGGTCGAACGGCTGAATGCGTTCATTCCCTGCGCGGAGGCAGACCCGCACGATCACGCCGCGCAGTTCCTGATCTGCCGCCGCTGCGGCACGGTGGCCGAGATCGAGGATGACGCCATCACACGGGCGCTGGCACGCGCCGCCGCGCGGGAGGGCTTCCGTCCCGGACATGCGGTGGTCGAGATCGACGGCACCTGCGCCGCCTGCGCCGATCCGGCCTGATCGCCGCGCGCGCGACGCCGAACAATGCCGCCGCGCCGGCGGGGCTACTCCTCGGCGCCGGCGATGGCTCGGATCGGACGCGGCAAAACGGCGAACAGATACACTGCCCCGCTCAGCGCGGTGATCCAGAAACTCGTCGGCCAGTCGGTGTAATAGGCGAGCGCGAGGCCGAGCCACGCCTCGGCCAGCGCCAGCGCCGCCGACAGCAGCACGCCCGCGCCGACCCCGAACGTCAGGCGCTGCGCCGCCGCGGCCGGGCCGACCATCAGCGCGAATACCAGCAGCACGCCGACGATCTGCGCGCACTCCGCGGTCGCCAGCGCCACCAGTGCGAGGAACAGCACGCCGTAGCGGCGCAGCGAGACGCCCTTCGCCTCGGCCAGCTCCGGCTGCAGGCTGGCGAACAGCAGCGGGCGCGAGATCACCGCCAGCGCCGCGAGGCTGATCGCCCCGAGCGCCAGCAGCATCCGCAGCGTGGTTTCGTCCACCGCCAGCACGTTGCCGAACAGCAGCGCCGTCGCCTGGGTCGCGAAAGCGGTATAGAAATGCAGGAACAGCAGCCCGAGCCCGAGCGCCAGCGCCAGCACGAGGCCGATCGCCACGTCCCGCTGCGCGAGCCGCTCGCCCATCGCGCCCATGCCGATGCCGGCGGCCAGCGTCGCCAGCACCAGCCCCCACAGCGGCGCCACGCCGACCAGCACCGCGCCGGTGGCGCCGGTGAAGCCGACATGGGCGAGCGCATGGCCGGCAAAAGTCTGGCCGCGCAGCACGAGGAAATAGCCGACCGTGCCGGCCACCAGCGCCACCACGCCGGCGGCGGCGAAGGCGGTGCGCATGAAGTCGTAGTCAAGCATGGCCATGATGCGCCCCGTGCGGCTCGTGCCGGTGCTCGTCGCGTTCCACCTCGTGGCCGCCGGACATGACGAAGATGCGGCCCGCCAGCCGCACGACGTCGATCGGCGAGCCGTACAGGCGCGACAGCACCGGGCCGGTGATGACCTCATCGACGGTGCCGAGCGCCGCCTGGCCGCGGCCCAGATACAGCACCCGGTCGAGCACGCCGAGCAGCGGGTTCAGCTCGTGAGCACTGAACAGCACCGTGATGCCGAGCTCGGATTGCAGCGACCGGACCAGTTCGACCACGCCGCGCTGGTGGTGCGGATCGAGGCTGATCAGCGGCTCGTCGAGCAGCAGCAGACGCGGGCGGCCGATCAGCGCCTGTGCCAGCAGCAGACGCTGCCGCTCGCCGCCCGAGGTTTCCGCCAGCGGGCGGCGGGCGAGTGCGCGCGCGCCGACCAGGTCGAGCGCCCGATCGACCTCCGCGCGCCCCGCCCTGCCCTGGATGGGCAGGCCGAGGCGGTGGCCGTTGACCACGGCGGCGACAAAATCCCGGCCGCGCAGGCGCAGGCTCGCCATCGGCCCGCGCAGCTGCGGCATGTAGCCGATCGCGGGATTGCCGCGCGTCGCCGGACGGCCGAGGACGTGGACGGTGCCGCTTCGCGGCGGCAGCAGCCCGAGGATGGCGCGCATCAGCGTGGTCTTGCCGGCGCCGTTCGGTCCCAGCACGCCGACGAACTCGGCGGTTCCGATCTCCAGGCTGACGCCGTCCAGGATGACGCGCCCGCCGAGGGCAAGGCGGACGTCGCGCAGCGCGATCGCGTTCACGCCGTTACTTTGGCAGCGCGCGATCGACGGCGTCCAGTTCGCGCAGCATCCAGGCCTGATAGGTGGTTCCGGGCGGCTCGGTCTCGGTGGCGCCGACCACCGGCACGTGCGCGGCGTGGGCCAGCTTTTCCATGCGCTCGGCGATCGGGTCGGTGGCCTGGCTGTTGTAGAGCAGCAGCCCGACCTGGTGCGTTTTCAAGTCGTTCTCGAAGGCGGCCACGTCGGAGGCGCTCGGCTCGGTGTTGTTCATCACCGCCATCTGGAAGGCCATGTTGCGCACCTTCATGCCCAGGGCGGCGAACATGTAGCCGAACACCGGCTCGGTCGCCGTCACCGGGGTGCCGGCCAGCCGCGCGCGCAGGGCGGCGATCTTTTCCGCGACGGGCTGCACGGATTGTTCGAACCGCGCCAGACGCTGCCGGTAGGTGGCCCGGTGCGCCGGGTCGGCGGCGGCGAGGTCGTCGGCCAGCGTGCGCGCGAAGGCGAGCATGGTCGCGATGTCGTACCAGACATGCGGGTTGTCGCCGATCCTGTGGCCGGTGAGGGCGGCCACCACGATGGTCCGGCGGTCGCCGGCCCTGGTGGCGCCGAGCAGCTTTTCCATCCACGGGTCGTAGTCGATGCCGCTGGAGATGACGATGCGCGCCCCGGCGATCGCCCGCGCGACGGAGGGACTCGCCTCGAACAGATGCGGGTCTTCGTCGGGATTGCTGAGAATGCTGGTCACCGTCACGTCGGGGCCGCCGATTTGCCGGGCGACATCGCCGTAGAAATTTTCGGCGGCAACGACGGCGATGGGGGACGCGGCGCGTGCCGGCCCCGGATCGAGCAGCGGGATCGCCAGCAGGGCGGCGCCTGCGGCCAAGGCGGACAGCGTTTTCATTCTGATCTCCGGAATGTGCCGAGCGGGCGGGAAAGTTTGGAGACGATATAACGTAACATATCTGCCGTCAAGCGGCTGCCACGGCAGGCCGTGTCGCAGTTTCCACTCGCACGCCGTGGCGCGGCCGCGTATGTTTCTAATGTGGAACAGTCACGTCGCGCAGGGGCACCGCGCGGTCACGCCGGAACAGGCGGGGCACGAGAGACGGCCGGGGCGCGGGGGATGGGCGGCGAGAGGCCAGGCAGCGGGCGGAGGCGGGGCCGCGCGACCGGCGGCGGTCGGGGACGGAAGGCGGGGCGGGACGGGGCCGCCGGCCGGACCGGCGAGACGGCGGGGGCCCGGACCTGCTGCGGAGCCGGGCGGCGGCGGGCAGACGCCCAGCATTTGGCACAGCGGGCGGAGCAGCCGCCCGGCCTGCGGCGCGGCGGCGAGCAGGTCCGCCATGGCGGGATCGGCGAGCAGGTGCTGCAACTGCGAGGCGGCGGACGGCGGCCTGCGGCAGCCGGCGCAGCAGCCAGGCGGCCCCGCGCGGCAGCCGCAGCGGCGGGGGCTGGACCGGGCGGGGGGAGCGCGGGCGGCGGCGCGGCGGTGGCAGTGTGCCGGCACGGACCTTTTCCGCGAGGCGGGCGAACCGCACGGCGGTGCGGCGCAGCCGCGACCAGAGCAGCAGCATCAGCGGCACGGCGAGGCCCAGTTCCGGCGCCGCGGGCGGCGATGGCGCGGCGCAGCCCCTCGATCAGACAGGCGAAGCGGTCGGCCAGGGCGGGGGAAACGGGGGGTTGCACGACAGGGATACTAACATGGCCGGTGGCGGGCTGGGCAAGCCGGCCGGTGCGCAAATCGGCCGCCAATCGGCGACCGCGCGGGCCGCGGCACCCCTCCCCCCAACCTTGGTCTGCTTCGCAGCCCAAGCCCGCTAGGGAGAGGGGGAGAAAGCGGTGGCGTCGATTTTCAGACTGCGACACGACCCCACGGCACGGCGTTGGCGTGCCGGCGGCCCTCGCGCCCGCTATCGCCGCCAGGTGATGACCGAGCTGACGGCGTAGTTCCAGACGAGACTCATCAGCGCCCCGGCCGCCCCGGCCAGCCACCAGGAGGAGTGGTTGTGCCCGAACAGGAACTCCGCCACGCCGACATTGCCGGCGGCGCCGACGCTGCAGATCAGCGAGAACGTCACCAGCCCGATCACGAAGCGCCGGCCGCGCAGCCGGCGGTCGCGGAAGGTGAACAGGTTGTTGAGCGTGAAATTGCC
This sequence comes from uncultured Pseudomonadota bacterium, assembly GCA_963786445.1. Lineage (GTDB taxonomy): Bacteria > Pseudomonadota > Alphaproteobacteria > Acetobacterales > Acetobacteraceae > JAFKFJ01. The sequence goes on along the minus strand of CAWAZU010000025.1, from coordinate 82,676 downwards.
GACGATCGCAACCGCCGTCGCCAGCGCCTGGGCGGACTGGAAACCGAGCCCCGCCAGCGTCAGCCCGAGCCGCAGCATGATCAGGTGCGCGGCGATGCCGAGCGCGCCCACGGTGGCGAACAACACGAAGCGCAGCGGCACGACATGGCCGACCAGCTTGTCGCCCAGCAGCAGCGCGTAGTCGCGCAGCACGCCGGCATCGAGCTTGCTCTCGCCGGCGGCGCGGTTGCGGAACTCGTAGGGCAGCTCGATCAGCCGCGGCGGCGCCGGCAGCGAGGCGAGCAGGTCGAGCAGGATCTTGAACCCCATCGCCGACAGGCTGCGCACCGCCGCATCGAGGGTGGTGCGGCGCAACATGAAGAAGCCGCTCATCGGGTCGCTGACCGGGGCATGCAGCACCAGCCGGCTCAGCTTGGTGGCGAACCCCGACATGCCGGCGCGCGTGCGGTCCCAGGTGCCGACCCGGCCGCCGGCGACGTAGCGGCTGCCGATTGCTACCTCGTAGCCGTCGTCGCGCAGCGCCGCCAGCATGCGCGGCAGCAGCGCCTCGTCGTGCTGCAGGTCGCCGTCCATCGCCGCGACATAGGGCGCGAGGCTGGCCTGCGCGCCCTCGATGAAGGCGGAAGACAGGCCGCGACGGCCGATGCGGTGCAGCAGCCGCACCCGCGCATCCTCGCGCCCGATGGCGGCGACCGCGGCGCGGGTGCCGTCGGCGGAGTCGTCATCGACGAAGATCGCCTCCCATGCCACGCCGGCCAGCACGCTGCGCAGCCGCTCGACCAGGGGGCCGATATTGGCGCACTCGTTCAGCACGGGGATGACGACGCACAGCTCCGGCGCCGCCGCGACGCCGGGCCGGTCGTGCATCCTGGGCGTCACCGCATCCACGGCACCCCTCCCACGGCACCACTCCATTGTCCTGCCGAGGCCGGCAGCTTCATCCGCCGCGTCGCGCCGCGTCCAGGCCCATCGCGGAGCCGTGCGCGCGCCTGAGGCCGCCGCACCCGCACACCGACCCTGCGCCGCGTTCGCGCACGCCACGATGGCATTGTCCGCCGCGGCACGCCATGTGTGCCGCGAGCCGGGCGGACCATCGGCGGCGTCGCGCCACTCAAGCATCCGGGCCACGGCAACGACGGGAGATCAGCATGCACCTCTATCGCCTGCCGAAGGCCGAAAGCATCGACGACCTGACGCTGGCCGAGGCGGCGACGCCGCAGCCGGAGCGCGGCCAGGTGCTGCTGCGCATGCGCGCCTGGTCGCTGAACTACCGCGACCTGATGGTCGCCACCGGCCGCTACGGCGCCGCCGGCACGGCGCCGAACCTGGTCCCGCTGTCCGACGGCGCCGGCGAGGTGGTCGCGGTCGGCCCCGGCGTGCGCCGCGCCAAACCCGGCGACCGGGTCTGCCCGACCTTCATGCAGGGCTGGCTCGGCGGCGAGGTGATCGAGGACGCGCGCCGGCGCGCCCTCGGCGGCGGCATCGACGGCGTGCTGGCCGAGCATGTGCTGGTGGACCAGGAGGATCTGGTCGCCATCCCCTCGCACCTTTCCTTCGAGGAGGCGGCGACGCTGCCCTGTGCCGCCGTCACCGCCTGGAACGCGCTGTTCGGCGGCCGGGCGGTTCAGCCCGGCGAGACCGTGCTGGTGCTCGGCACCGGCGGCGTGTCGATCTTCGCGCTGCAGTTCGCGCGTCTCGCCGGGGCGCGGGTGATCGCCACCTCCTCCAGCCCGGAGAAGCTGGCGCGCGCCCGCGCGCTCGGCGCGTCGGACGGCATCGACTACCGCGAGCAGCCCGAGTGGCAGGACGCGGTGCGCGCGCTGACCGACGGGCGCGGCGTGGACCATGTCGTGGAAGTGGGCGGCGCCGGCACCCTGCCGCGCTCGATCGCCGCCGCGCGGGTCGGCGGCCAGGTGGCGCTGATCGGCGTGCTGACCGGCGGCCAGATCGATCCGGCCCCGATCATGCGGCGCAACGTCACGCTCCGCGGCATCTTCGTCGGCTCGCGCGAGATGTTCGCGGCGATGAACCGCGCCATCGCGCAGCACCGGCTGCGGCCGGTGATCGACAAGGTGTTCCCGTTCGGCCAGGCGCGGGAGGCCTACCGGCACCTGCAGGGCGCCGCGCATGTCGGAAAGGTGGTGATCCGCGCGGAATAGGCGTCCGGCGGCGGCGGGCGGCGCATCGCCGCCGCGCGGGGGCGGGCCGCGGCGCGGCGAGCGGATTTTCGCCGGCCGTTTCCGGTGGCGCAGATGCTTCCTATTCCTGGACTTTTCGATCTCCGTACGCGAAGATAACCATCAAGCGGGAAGCTGCGAATGGGGATCGGTGGTGGCGCAAGCCGGCTGCAGTGTTGATGCGATGAGACGTGGACCGCGGACGCGCGCCGCCGGCGCGTGGCTGCGGCGCTGCTGACATGCCGTTCGACGCCACCGCCTTGCTGGCCCCCGTGTCCGACGACGCGCCGACCGGGCCGAACCTGGAGTTCGACGCCGATTTCGGGGCGCTGGAACGCGCCGCGCAGGGCAAGCCGGAACAGCAATACGGCAGCACCGTCATCCCGGCCGAAGAACCGGACTGGAAGGACGTGGCCGCTCAGGCCGCGGCGCTGCTGGAGCGGACGCGCGACCTGCGCGTGCTGGCGCATCTGGCGGTGGCGCAGCTGCAACTGGCGGGGCTTGCCGCCTTTGCCGAGGTGCTGACGCTGACGCGCGAGCTGCTGGAGGCGCGCTGGGACAGCGTCCATCCGCAGCTCGACCCGGAGGAGGACAACGATCCGACGCTGCGTGCCAACGCGCTGCTGGGGATCGGCCATCCGGTGCGGGTGCTGAAGCGGCTGCGCACCCTGCCGCTGGCCGGCTCGCCGCGGGTGGCGCAGTTCTCCTGGCGCGACGTGGCGGTCGCCACCGGCGCGATGGAGCCCGACGCGGGCACCGAGAAGCCGAACGAATCCAGCATCCGCGCGGCGTTCCGGGAGACCGAGCCGGCGCGGCTGATGGTGCTGCGCGAGGCGGCGACGCAGGCCGCAGCCGCCGTGACGGCAATCCCGGCGGTGTTCGACGGCCGCAGCGGGGCCGGCAGCGGCCCGGACTTTGCCGACCTCGGCAAGCTGCTGCACGACATCGTCCGCACCATCGACCGCTATGCCGATGTCTCTGCCGCGGCGCCGGCGCAGGATGAGGCGGCCGGGGAAGCCGCGGCGGCCGACCTGCCGGAGGCGGCGGCCGACTCGGCGCCGGCACGGCGCGGCGGGGGCGTGAACGCGGCCGCGCTGACCGAGGTGACGACGCGCGCCGATGCACTGCGCCTGCTCGACCTTGTGTGCCGCTACTATCAGCGCTACGAGCCGTCGAGCCCGCTGCCGCTGCTGATCGATCGGGCACGGACGTTGGCGGAAAAGGATTTTCTCGACATTCTGCGCGATCTGGCCCCTGATGGGCTGTCGCAAGCAGAGAACATCATCGGTCGCCGCGATGCGTAACCGGGGTCACACCGGCCCCGGGCGGCGGCGTGCGAAACGCAGCATCAACCCCAAAGGGTAGCGAGGCAAGGCCGTGGCCAAAGCGAGCAGTCAAAAATTCATCGCCCGCAACCGGGCGCCGCGCGTGCAGATCGAGTACGACGTGGAGACGTACGGGTCGCAAAAGAAGGTGCAGCTGCCCTTCGTGGTCGGCGTGATGTCCGACCTGTCGGGCAAGCCCACCGAGCCGCTGCCGCCCGTCGCGGACCGCAAGTTCCTCGAAGTGGACGTGGACAATTTCGACGACCGGCTGAAGGCGATGAAGCCGCGCGTGGCGTTCACGGTGCCCAACACGCTGACCGGCGAAGGCAATGTCGCGGTGGACATCACCTTCGAGAGCATGGACGATTTCTCGCCGGCCGCGGTGGCGCGCAAGGTCGATGCGCTGAACAAGCTGCTGGAGGCGCGCACGCAGCTGTCCAACCTGCTCACCTACATGGACGGCAAGAGCGGCGCCGAAGACCTGATCACCAAAGTGCTGAACGACCCGGCGCTGCTGCAGTCGCTCGCCGCGGCGCCGAAACCGGCGGACAAGGGCGGGGAGGGCTGAACCATGTCGGGCACCGAGACCAGCGCCGCGCCCGCTGCCGGCGTCGCCACCCAGGAGACGAGCGACTTCGCCTCCCTGCTGACCCGCGAGTTCAAGCCGAAATCCGACACCGCCCGCAGCGCCGTCGAATCGGCGGTGCAGACGCTGGCGCAGCAGGCGCTCGCCAACACGCAGCTGATCTCCGCCGACAGCCTGCGCACCATCGAAGGGCTGATCGCCGAGATCGACCGCAAGCTGTCCGAACAGCTGAACGCGATCCTGCACCACGAGGATTTCCAGCAGCTCGAATCCGCCTGGCGCGGACTGCACTACCTCGTCAACAACACCGAAACCGACGAGTCCCTCAAGATCAAGGTGTTCAACGTCGCCAAGAAGGACGTTGGCAAGTCGCTGAAGAAATTCCGCGGCACGGCGTGGGACCAGAGCCCGATCTTCAAGCGCATCTACGAGGAGGAATACGGCCAGTTCGGCGGCGAGCCGTTCGGGCTGCTGCTCGGCGACTACTATTTCGACCACAGCCCGCAGGACGTGCAGCTGCTGGGCGATCTGTCGCAGGTCGCGGCGGCGTCGCACACGCCGTTCATTGCCGCCGCCAACCCCACCGTGTTCGGCATGGACACGTGGAATGAACTGGCCAATCCGCGCGACCTGACGAAAATCTTCCAGACGCCCGAATACGCCGCCTGGCGCAGCCTGCGCGAGAGCGAGGACAGCCGCTACATCGGCCTGTGCATGCCGCGCTTCCTCTCGCGCCTGCCGTACGGCGAGAAGACCGCGCCGGTCGAGGAATTCCATTTCGAGGAGGACGTGGACGGCAGCGATCCGACCAAGTTCTGCTGGACCAACGCCGCCTACGCGATGGGCACCAACATCACGCGCGCCTTCAAGATGTACGGCTGGACCACGCGCATCCGCGGCATCGAATCGGGCGGCGCGGTGGAAGGTCTGCCGACCTTCACCTTCCCGACCGATGACGGCGGCGTCGATATGCAGTGCCCGACCGAGGTGGCGATCGCCGACCGGCGCGAGGCGGAACTCGCCAAGAACGGCTTCATGCCGCTGATCCACAAGAAGAATTCCGACTTCGCCGCGTTCATCGGCGCGCAGTCGCTGCAGAAGCCGCAGGAATACGAGGATCCGGCGGCGACCGCCAACGCCAACCTCGCGGCGCGCCTGCCCTATCTGTTCGCCAGCTGCCGGTTCGCGCACTACCTGAAATGCATGGTGCGCGACAAGATCGGCAGCACCATGACCAAGGCGCAGCTGGAGATGTGGCTGCAGGGCTGGCTGACGCAATACGTAGACGGCAGCCCGGACAGTTCCACGGAAGAATGGAAGGCCACGCATCCGCTCGCCGAAGGCAAGGTCGAGGTGGCCGAGAACGAAGAGAATCCCGGATACTACAGCGCCAAGTTCTTCCTCAAGCCGCACTACCAGCTTGAGGGCCTGACGGTATCGCTCCGGCTTGTCTCGCGCATGCCGAAGTAACACCGTAGCCGTATCTGCCCCCCCGCCATAGAGGAGCGAATGAGCCATGGCAATCGACGCATATATGTTCTTCAAACAGTACGGCGGCACGTACCTGCAGGGTGAGTCGCAGGTCGATCTGTCAAAGCCGGTCTCCGGCGACACGCTGGCGGCGGATTTTCAGTCCGCGCAGAACGCCCAGGGGTTGTTCGAGGTCTCGGACTACAGCTTCGACACCGAGCAGAGCTTCAACCTGTCGAGCCAGAGCACCGGCATCGGCGCCGGCAAGATTTCGTTCAACCCGTTCTCGATCACCCGCAAGATCGACAAAGCCTCGCCGACCATGTTCCAGATGTCGTGCAACGGCAAGGCGTTCTCCGACGTGGGCCTGGGGATGCGCAAAAGCGCGGGCGAGGACTCTTCGGGCATCTTCTTCCTGCGCTTCGACTTCAAGCTGGTCGGCGTCAAGACGATCTCCTATGCGCATGACGACGAAAGCCCCAAGGAGACCATCACCTTCGTCTATGGCGCGCTGATCATGCGGTACTGCCAACAGAACAACAACGGCACGCCGGGCACGGTGTTCCCCGCCGGCTGGAACCAGCAGAAGAACGTCGCCGCCGGTCCGGACACGACCATCGCTGCGTCCTGACGGATCGACGAAAGCCGCGAGCCAGCAGATGGAAGCGCGCGAACTGCTCCGGTCCGGCGACCCGCGCGCCGCGCTGGAGCAGTTGAAGCAGGAGGTGCGCAAGGCGCCGCGCGATGCGGGCCTGCGCACCTTCCTCTTCCAGTTGTTCTGCGTGTTCGGCGAGTGGGACCGCGCGGTCACGCAGCTGACCGTGGCGGGCGAGCTCGACCCGCTCGCGCTGCCGATGATGCAGACCTACCGCGCCACCATCCGCTGCGAACTGCTGCGCGCGCGGGTGTTCGAGGGCAGCCGCACCCCGACCATCTTCGGCGATCCCGCGCCGTGGATGTCGCTGCTGATCGAGGCCAACCGGGTGCTCGCCGCCGGCCGTGCGGCGGAAGCGGCCGGCCTGCGCGACGCCGCCTTCGAACAGGCGCCGGAGGCGAGCGGCAGCATCGACGGCCAGAGCTTCGCCTGGATCGCCGACGCCGACCCGCGACTCGGGCCGATGCTGGAGGCGATCGTCGAGGGCAAATACTACTGGGTGCCGTTCACCCGGCTGCAGGCGCTCGACATCGAGCCGCCGGCCGACCTGCGCGACCAGGTCTGGCTGCCGGCGCATTTCGTCTGGAGCAACGGCGGCGAAGCGTTCGGCTTCATCCCCACCCGCTACCCCGGCTCCGAGCTGCAGGCGGATGCGGCGCTGGCACTCTCCCGCCGCAGCGAATGGCAGGAGCGCGGCGAGGGCTGGTTCCTCGGTCGCGGCCAGCGCATCCTGGCGACCGATGCCGGCGAATTCCCGCTGATGGACGTGCGCCGGATCGCATTCGCCGCAGCCGCGGAGGCGGCTCCCTGAACCATGAGCGAACTCGCAGGACGGGAGCGGCTGCAGCCGTCCCTGCTCGACCGGCTGACCGACGCCGCCCCGGAGCATCGACGCGAAACCCTCGACCAGCAGACGCTGAGCATGATGCAGCTGCGCCAGGCGGTGCTGCGCGATCTCGCCTGGCTGCTCAACACCACCAACCTCGCCGCCACCGAGGAGATTGACCCGGCCTCGCTCACCGCCGGCTCGACGCTGAATTTCGGCATTCCCGGCTTCACCGGCATGGTCGGCACCTCGCAACGGCTGTCGTCGCTGGAGAGCGGCATCGCCGCCGCGATCCGCGCCTTCGAGCCGCGCATCCGCCCGGAGACGCTGGTGGTCCGGCTGCGCCCGCCGAGCGACGACCAGCCGACCTCGGCGCTGACGTTCGAGATCCAGGGCGAGCTGTGGGCGCAGCCGGTGCCGCAGCAGCTGTTCCTGGAAACCGCGATCGAGCTGGAGACGCGGCTCGCGGTGGTGACCGACGCGCCGGTGCGCGGCTGATGGACCCGCGCCTGCTGCGCCTTTACGAGGCCGAACTGGCCTATATCCGCGACATGGGCGGCGAGTTCGCGCGCCAGTACCCGAAAATCGCCTCCCGGCTCAGCCTCGGCAGCCTCGAAGTCGCCGATCCCTATGTCGAGCGGCTGCTGGAGGGGTTCGCGTTCCTCACCGCCCGCATCCAGCTCAAGATGGAGGCGGAGTTCCCGACCTTCACGCAGTCGCTGCTGCAGATGGTCTATCCGCACTATCTCGCGCCGACGCCTTCGATGGCGGTGGTGCAGTTCCAGCCGGACCCGACGCTGCGCACCATCGCCGACGGCGCGGTGCTGCCCGCCGGCACCGAACTGCGCAGCCTGCTCGGCACCGAGGATCAGACCAACTGCGAGTTCCGCACCGCGCATCCGGTGCAGCTGCTGCCGATCGAGATCGCGGATGCGGAATACATCGCCTCGCCCGCCGCGGTCGCCGCCCTCGGCCTGCCGGAGCAGCGCGGCGTCAAGGCGGCGATCCGCGTGCGGCTGCGCGTCACCGGCGAGATGCCGTTCGCCAAGCTCGCCCTCGCCCGGCTGCCGCTGTTCCTCGCCGGCGCCGAGGGCGCGCGCGTGCGGCTCTACGAGCAGCTGCTCAGCGATCTCGCCGCCGTCTATGTCCGCCCGGCCGAGCGGCCGCTGCCCTGGCAGGAGCGGCTCAGCGCCCACGCCCTCCGCCCGCTCGGCTTCGAGCCGGAGGAAGCGCTGCTGCCGCGCGCCCCGCAATCCTTCGACGGCTACCGGCTGCTGCAGGAATACTACGCGATGCCGGAGCGGTTCCTGTGCGTCGAACTCGGCGAGCTGGAGCGGCCGGTCGCGCGCTGCCAGGGGCGCGAGCTGGAGCTGATCCTGCTGCTCGACCGCAGCGAGCCGGCGCTGGCGTCCTCGTTCGGCGCCGACCAGTTCGCGCTGTTCGCGACCCCGGCCGCCAACCTGTTCGCCAAGCGCAGCGACCGCATCAACCTCAACGAGCACGCGGCCGAGCATCATGTGGTGCCGGACCGCATGCGCCCGCTGGATTTCGAGGTGTTCAGCGTCGTCGCGGCCGAGGGCTACGCCGCCGATGGCGGCACGCCGCAGCCGTTCCTGCCGTTCTATGCGGCCAACGACCTCAGCCACAATGTCGAGCACCGCGCCTACTACATGCTGCGCCGCGAGCCGCGGCAGCTCTCCGGCCGGGCGCGGCGCGTCGGCCCGCGGTCGAGCTATCTCGGCCACGAGGTCTTCATCTCGCTGGTCGATGCCGAGCAGGTGCCGTTTCCGCCCGGCCTGCGCCAGCTCGGCCTCGACCTGCTGTGCACCAACCGCGACCTGCCGCTGTCGATGCCGGTCGGCAAGCAGCACACCGACTTCACCATCGCGATCAGCGCGCCGGTCGGCGCGGTGCGCTGCCTGGTCGGCCCGACCGCGCCGCGCCCGTGCCGCGGCGACGGCGAGTACGCCTGGCGGTTCATCAGCCATCTCGGCCTCAACTACCTCACGCTGGTCGATACCGACGCGCTGCAGGGCGGGGCGGCGCTGCGCGAGCTGCTGCGGCTCTACGTTCCCTCGGCCACCTCGGTCGCGGCGCGCCAGTTGGAAGGGCTGACCTCGATCGGCTGCCGCCCGATCGTGCGCCGCATCCCGGGCGCCGGCCCGATCGCGGTCGGCCGCGGGCTGGAACTGACGCTCACCATCGACGAGACGCCGTTCGGCGGCGCCGGCGGCATCCTGCTCGCCGCCGTGCTGGATCGTTTCTTCGCCAAATACGTATCGATCAATGCGTTCGTCGAAACGGTGCTGCGCAACCCCGAGCGGGGCGAGGTGATGCGATGGCCGATGCGGCTGGGCCTGCGCCCGGTCCTGTGACACCGGCAGCCGCCGCCGCCGCGCCGTTCGTCGATCGGCTCGCGGCGGCGCCGTGGTCCTGGAGCTTCTATCAGGCGATGCGGCGCCTGGAGGCGGCGCACGCCGACCGGCCGCGCTTCGGCCGCTCCACCCGTCCGGCGCAGGACGCGGTGCGGCTGGCGCAGGAACCCTCCGTCGAATTCGCCCCGGCGACGCTCGCCGGCTGGGAGGCGGGGCGCGACGAGGCGGCGCCGCGGCTGCTGGTGCATTTCTTCGGCCTGTTCGGGCCGGACGGGCCGCTGCCGCTGCACCTGACCGAATATGCCCGCGACCGGCGCCGCAACCAGCGCGACCCGGGCTTTCAGCGGTTCGCCGATGTCTTCCACCACCGCGCGCTGTCGCTGTTCTACCGCGCCTGGGCCGACGTGCGGCCGACGGTCGCGTTCGATCGTCCGAACGAGGACCGCTTCGCGCTCTATGTCGGCGCCTTGCTCGGGATCGGCACGGCATCGCTGCACGACCGCGACGCCATGCCCGACCTGGCCAAGCGGCATTTCGCCGGGCTGCTGGCGGCCCAGACGCGCCACGCCGAGGGGCTGGCGGCGATCCTGTCGGCGTTCTTCCAGATGGACGTGCGCATCGAGAGTTTTATCGGCGCCTGGCTCACGCTGGCGGAGGCCGACCGCACGCGGCTCGGCGCCTCGCCGCAAACGGCGGCCCTCGGCCGCACCGTGCTGGTCGGCGGGCGGGTGTGGAGCCGGCAGGAAAAATTCCGTATCGTGTTCGGCCCGCTCGATCTGGCCGACTATCTGCGCCTGCTGCCGGGCGGCGCCAGCTTCAACCGGCTGATCCCGATCGTGCGCAACTATGTCGGCGACACGCTGCTGTGGGACGTCAACCTGATCCTCAAGCGCGACCAGGTGCCGCCGCTGCAGCTCGGGCGCCGCAACGGGCTGGGCTGGACCACGTGGCTGACGCCGCGGCACAGCGAATCCGACGCGGCGGACTTGTTTCTTGATGCGAGTGCCGACAGCATGGCACGGACGCTCGACGCCGGCACGCCAGCAAAAGCAACGGAACCCATTCCATGACAGAAATCAGCCGCGCCGCCCTGTTCGGCAAGCTCAACCCGGTCGCCTACCGCGCGATCGAGGGCGCCACCGTGTTCTGCAAGCTGCGCGGCAACCCCTATGTGGAGCTGGCACACTGGATCCATCAGATCCTGCAGGTGCAGGATTCCGACCTGCACCGCCTGGTGCGGCATTTCGAGCTGGACCCGGCGCGGCTCGCCGCCGACATCACCGGCTTCCTCGACAAGCTGCCGCGCGGCGCCACCGCCATCTCCGACCTCTCGCCGCTGGTCGAGGAGGCGGTCGAACGCGGCTGGGTGTTCGGCACGCTGATGTTCGACGAGTTGCAGGTGCGCACCGGCCATCTGGTGCTCGGCGCGGTCAAGACGCCGACGCTGCGCAACGCGCTGAACGCGATCAGCCGCCAGTTCGAGCGCATCAAGCCCGACACGCTGAGCGACGATTTCGCGAAGATTCTGGCGAATTCGCCGGAAGCGGCGCTGGCCGCCTCCGACGGCTCGCGCGTCGGCACGCCGGGCGAGGCCAGCGGCGCGATGGCGCCGGCCGCGATGGGCAAGCAGGAGGCGCTGAAACAGTTCACCACCGATCTGACCGAGCGGGCGCGCAACGGCGAGATCGACCCGATCGTCGGCCGCGACCAGGAAATCCGCCAGGTCGTCGATGTGCTGATGCGCCGCCGCCAGAACAACCCGATCCTCACCGGCGAGGCGGGCGTCGGCAAGACCGCGGTGGTCGAAGGGTTTGCCCACCGCATCGTGCAGGGCGACGTGCCGCCGGCGCTGAAGGACGTGTCGCCTGCGCGTGCTCGATGTCGGGCTGCTGCAGGCCGGCGCCAGCATGAAGGGCGAGTTCGAGCAGCGGCTGCGCCAGGTCATCGAGGAAGTGCAGTCCTCGCCGAAGCCGATCATCCTGTTCATCGACGAGGCGCACACGCTGATCGGCGCCGGCGGGGCGGCCGGCACCGGCGATGCCGCCAACCTGCTGAAGCCGGCGCTGGCGCGCGGCACGCTGCGCACCGTCGCGGCGACCACCTGGGCCGAATACAAGAAATATTTCGAGAAGGACCCGGCGCTGACCCGCCGCTTCCAGGTCGTGCAGGTCGATGAGCCGGGCGAGGAGAAGGCGATCCTGATGATGCGCGGCATCGCCTCGCCGCTGGAGAAGCACCATCGCGTGCAGATCCTCGACGAGGCGATCGAGGCGGCGGTGCGGCTGTCGCACCGCTACATCCCGGCGCGCCAGCTGCCCGACAAGTCGGTCAGCCTGCTCGACACCGCGGCGGCGCGCGTCGCGGTCAGCCAGCACGCGGTGCCGCCCGCCGTCGATGACAGCCGCCGGCGCATCCAGGCGCTGGAAACCGAACTGGAGATCATCGCCCGCGAGAGCGCCATCGGCATCGACGCCGACCGCCCGCGACGCCTCCGCCCGCGCGGCGCTGGAGGTGGAGCGGACGCGGCTCGGCGGGCTGGAGGAACGCTGGGGCGTGGAGCGCACGCTGGTGGACCAGGTGCTGGCGCTGCGCGCCAAGCTGCGCGAAGGCGCGGCGGCTGTGGAGAGCGACGGCGGCGCGCCGGACCGGGCGGCGATGCTCGCGGAACTCAAGGCGCTGCAGGCGCAGCTCACGGCGCATCAGGGCGAAACCCCGCTGATCCTGCCGAGCGTCGATGAGCAGGCGGTGGCCGCCGTGGTCGGCGACTGGACCGGCATCCCGGTCGGGCGGATGGTCAAGAACGAGGTGCAGGCGGTGCTCGACCTCGCCGCCACGCTCGGCAGGCGCGTGATCGGCCAGGACCACGGGTTGCAGATGATCGCGCGCCGCGTGCAGACCTCGCGCGCCGGCCTCGACAATCCCTCACAAGCCGATCGGCGTGTTCATGCTGTGCGGCCCGTCCGGCGTCGGCAAGACCGAGACGGCGCTGACGCTCGCCGAGGCGCTCTATGGCGGCGAGCAGAACCTGATCACCATCAACATGAGCGAGTTCCAGGAGGCGCACACCGTCTCGACGCTGAAGGGCGCGCCGCCCGGCTATGTCGGCTACGGCGAGGGCGGCGTGCTGACCGAGGCGGTGCGGCGAAAGCCCTATTCCGTGGTGCTGCTCGACGAGGTGGAGAAGGCGCATTCCGACGTCCACGAGATCTTCTTCCAGGTGTTCGACAAGGGCCACATGGAGGACGGCGAAGGGCGGGTGATCGACTTCAAGAACACGCTCATTCTGCTGACCTCGAATGTCGGCACCGACGTGATCATGGGGATGTGCCGCGACCCGGAGCTGATGCCGGAGCCGGAGGAGGTGGCGAAGGCGCTGCGGCCGGCGCTGCTGAAAGTCCTTTCCCGCCGGCGCTGCTCGGGCGGCTGATCGTGATCCCCTACTACCCGCTGAGCGACGCGGTGATGGGCGACATCATCCGCCTGCAGCTCGGCCGCATCGCGGCGCGCATCGCCGAGCGGCACAAGGTGCCGTTCGGCTACGACGAGGACGTGGTGAAGCTGATCGCCAGCCGCTGCTCCGAGCCGGAGAGCGGCGGGCGCATGATCGACGCGATCCTGACCAACACCATGCTGCCGGCGATCAGCGGCGCCTTCCTCACCCGCATGCTGGAAAGCAAGCCGGTGGAGCGGGTGCAGGTTGGGGTTGCGGACGGGGAGTTTACGTACGCGTTCGACTGAGGCCGAGCGGAAGTGTCGTTGTTATTGTGGAACGATGACGGCGTGCGGGGGCGTGGCGCGCTCACGCCGGAACGGGCGGGCCGATGGTGTGAGGGCCGATGGTCGGGTCCGGCGGCGGGCGGGGTGGCCGGTCGCGCGGTGAGGCGGGCGGCGGCGCCCGGCCGGTAGCGGCGGGGCGGGACGGCGCCGCCGGCGCGGCGGGCGGCGGTCTGCTCAGGCCGGGCGGTGGGCGGATGCCCAGCATGCGGCAGAGCGGGCGCAGGATGCGGCCCGCCTGCGGGGCGGCGGCGATGAGTGCCGCCATCTCGGGATCGGCGAGCAGGTGCTGCAACTGCGCGGCACTGGCCGCCGTGGCCGGCACCAGCCGCACCAGCCAGGCGAAGCCGCGCGGGAGCGGTTTTGGCGGTGGCCCCGACCTGGCCGGGCGCGGCCGTGTCGCGGGCGGCGCGCCGGCCTGGACCCGGGCGGCGAGGCGGGCGAACCGGACGGCCATGCGGCGCAGCCGCGACCAGACCAGCAGCAGCAGGGGCCGGACGCGCGGGGCGCCGGCGCTGTGCGCGGCGATGGCCCGGCACAGCAGGTCGATGACGCGGGCGAACCGGTCCGCCGGGGCGGGGAGGACGGTGGGGAACACGAACGGAAGTAGGAACACAACATGGCCGGGCTGGGCAAGCGCTATCCCGCGGCGGCGCCCCGGCCACCGGACCCGCGGCCGGACCGGTCCCGGGGCTTCGTCCGGGTCTGCCGTGGGGGTGGCGCGATCAGCCGGCGGGCGTCAATTCGAAGCCGTAGTTGCCCTGCAATATCTCCAGCAGCGCCTGACGCGCATCGGCCGCGTCGCGGGAGACGATGCGCCGGTATTGCGCGCGCGGCGACGCCTCGGGCGGCGGCGTGTCACGCAGCAGGAAGTCGTCGCTGCTGTTGAGCATGCTGGTGGCGAGGTCCAGCTTGTCGGCGAAGCCGGGTTCGGCCGAGACGACGGTCAGATGATGCGTGGCGTCGATCGCGATCACGCCGGCGGCGACGCCGGACGCCTCGAACGGCGCGCCGTAGGTGACCGTGAATTTTTCGCTGGCCGCTGGTGTTTTGGTCATGTCACGTCCCCTGTCAGCCGCCGGTGCCCTGAGCACCTGCCTTCGCCTTGACCATCAGACTCTCGATGGTCTTGCCGGCATGGTGGAAGCTGTCGAACTCGGTCGGCTGCGTCTTGTAGTTCTCGCTGCCCACCGTCCCCGAGCCAACGTATCCGACCGGGATGTCGTTGACCATGTACATCATCGCCGTGGCGTAGTCGTCATCGCCCGGCGCGATTTCGCCGGCCTTCAGCTTCTTCACGATGACATCCTGATGGGCGTGGAACGTCTCATGGATGATCGTGTCGAGTGCTTCGCTCACCGGCTTCAGGTAACCGGGCCAGCAGTTTACGGTGATGGAATTCGTTGCGGGATCATATCCGCCCATGTTCCCATTCTTTGCGCCCGGAATCGGTTTTTGCGTCACGGATATGCGCGCCATGCCCAAGGCGTCAGCCTGCACATCGCAAATCTTCTTCAGCATCTGAATTACCTTATCGCCGTCGCTAGTAAAATTATTCCAATAATCAACATCCAGGTCGCCGTTCGGTTTGTGGAGCTTTTTGATCTCCTCCATCTTCGCGACTTCATCGGCGATCTGCTCGCGCTGCTGCGCGCGCTTGTTCATGAATTTCTCATCGGGCTTGGAATGCTTATAGAGCCTGGTGAGCTGCTCCAGGGTGCTGCCGGGAGCCGGGAGGAATTTTGCCGGGTTGCTGCTTACCTGGACGGAGCCGGACGGCGTGCCGTTGGCGCACAGGTCCAGTGCAAGTTCCGCCTGTTCCTGCAACGACTTCTTGCCGAGGTCCTCGTCGCTGAGCTTCTTGAGGTCGTCAAACGCTTTCTCGGCCTTCTGGCGCTTGACCTGGCTGGACGGCGCGGCGGCGGTCTCGAACTCGGCGAGCGCGGTCTCGGTCGCCGGGCAGGCTTCCAGGGCCGCCAGACCGTCCTTGCCGGCGATCTGGCCTTGCAGCGCCTTCCTGGCCTTTCCATAGGCGGTGTATTTCGCGACGATGTCCTTGCCGGCGGGCTTGTGCTTGTCCTTGTCGGCAAACCGCTGGTCGAACCCCTTGGCCAGCTTGCCGGCCTCGTCGAGGCAGGCGGTGTTCACCGCGTCGAGCTTCTTTTGCAGCTCTTCCAGCGATGCGTTGGCGGCCGGCCAGTCCGCGGGCTTCGCCTCGCCCGCCTTTTCGGCGGTGCCCCTGGCGTCGGTCGCGGCCTTCAGCGCCTTGGTGACCGCGGCCGGCGGAGAGGTCAGTTTCTTGACCCGCTCGTCGATCTTGCCGAGCGTCTCGCCGAGCTTGTTCAGCTTGTCCTGGAACTCCGTCCGCTCCGGCTCGACGGTGGGCGGCGTCGTGACCTGCGGCTCGGTTGGCGGCGTCCCGCCTTCCGGCGTCGTGACCTGCGGCTCGGTGGACAGCGGCGGCCGGCCTTCGCGAGGGGGAGTCGGCGGCAGCGGCTTCGAGCCGGTGGAGAGCGGCGGCCGGCCTTCGCGGGGGGGAGTCGGCGGCAGCGGCTTCGAGTCGGTGGAGAGCGGCGGCCGGCCTTCGCGCGGGGGAGTCGGCGGCAGCGGCTTCGAGTCGGTGGAGAGCGGCGGCCGGCCTTCGCGGGGCGGAGTCGGCGGCAGCGGCTTCGAGCCGGTGGAGAGCGGCGGCCGGCCTTCGCGGGGGGGAGTTGGCGGCAGCGGCTTCGAGCCGGTGGACGGCGAGCCGCCCAGCAGGCGGGGACCCCGATCGACGTGCATCCCCGAGAAGCTGCTGGTCCAGCGATCTTCCTCGCTGACATTCGGCGGTATCGGCGTCGCCTGTTGCTGGTTCGGCTGATTGTTTCCTGACATGACCGATCCCCCAATGACCGTTGGTCGGCGCCGGGCACCGATGCCCGGCGCCGACGTCCTTATTGCACCGCCTTGGACAGCGTGTTCAGCGTCGCCGCGATGGTGTTCTGGATCGACAGCGGCATGAACGGATTGGCGTCGAGTTCGGCGATGGTCTTGTCGGTGTTCAGGAAGGTCGTGTAGTCGCCCATGATCTCCTTCGCCTCCGCCACCAGGGCCGCGCGCTTGCTGGGGTCGGTGGCGTTGGTGGCATCGTCCAGCGCGTCGGCCAGCCGCTCGTCCAGCGCCGCCAGCACCGGCGCCACGCGGGCCTGGTAGGCCTTGTCCAGTTCGGCGGCGATGCCGTCCTGCTGGTAGGTGGCGATGATCGTGGTGCGCAGCTTTTCGATGTCGCCCTCCACCTTCTTGCGCACGGCGATCCAGGCGAGGCGCGACTTGGCGTAGGCCACGGGACCGCCGCCCGCCTGCGCCTTCTGGGTGAGTTTCGCCTGCTCGGCGGCGGTGGCCACGGCGCGGCGCAACTCCTCGACGGCGGCCGTCGTGCCGGCAAGGTCCTTTCGTGTCTTCAGGGCGGCCTGGGCGGCGCCGGCCAGTTTGACCAGCGGCTGCTGCAGCATCGGGTTGCCGCCGACGGCGGTCGGGATCTGCTGGACGAGCCCGGTCAGCGTCTTTGTTCAGCGCGTCCCAGTCGGGCGGCTGTTGCGGCTGTCGCCCGGCCGACGGAGGAAGGGGCGGCGGCGGAGGCGGAACGCCCTGCCGCTGCGCCGCCGGCGGCGGCGGCGGTGGCGGAGCGGCCGGTCGCTGCCCCGCCGGCAGCGGTGGCGGAGCCGCCTGCCCTTGCGCCGGCGGCGGCGGCGGCGGTGGCGGAGCGGCCGGCCGCTGCCCGCCGGCGGCGGGCGGCGGCGTTGGCGGCGCCGGTCGCTGCCCCGGCGGCAGCGGGGGCGGCGGCGGAACGGCCTGCGCCTGCGCCGGCGGCGGCAGCCGACGTCCCGGCCGGGGCGTCGCCGCCTTCGAGCGCCGGGTCCTCGTTCAGCACGACGGCCTGGTAGCCGGCTTTCTTCGCCAGCTTCACCAGCCCCATGACGGTGCCGCCGATCTCTTTCTTGTTGGTGGTGAATTTCAGCGTGCCGGGGTCGGCGGCATCGACCGTGATGCGGCCGAACCGCAGCGAATTCTTGTCGGCCGATTTCGCCTTCAGCTCGACCTGCTTGACCAGGATTTTTGGCGCGGTCTGCTTGTGCACCAGCAGCAGCGCCGACTTGTCGGCGGCCAGCCCGAAGGCGCAGTTGATCGGCTGCTTGTCGGCGAGCGCAAGGACGGTCTTGAGCTCGCCCACCTTCATCAGGTCGTCCTGTGCCTCTGCCATGGTATCCCTCGCTGGCGGTCGCGGATGTCGTTCTTCTTATAGCATCGTGCCGCGGCCCGCTGGAAAGCCCATTGGCGCGGCGGCGCGGGATGCTATCGTTGTCGCCACCCACGCGGAGACGTCGCATGCAGTACGAGGTCAATTTCGGCCGTCTCGGCCGGGCGCCGCGCGCCGTCGCCACCGGGCCGGGGACGAAATTCCGCCTCGCCCTGCTCGGCGATTTCTCCGGCCGCGCCAATGCCGGCACCGTGGAAACCGGCGCCGCGCTGGCCTCCCGCAAGCCGCTCAAGGTCGATGTGGACAATCTCGATACCGTGCTGGCGCGGCAAAAACTGTCGCTCGCGCTGCCGCTCGCCGAGGACGGCGGCACGGTGGCGGTGCCGATCGGCAGCATGGACGACTTCCACCCCGACCAGCTCGCCGAGAATCTCGATCTGTTCTCGCAACTGCGCGACCTGCGGCGCAACCTCGCCAGCCGCACCGGCTTCGACCGCGCGGCCAAGCAGGTGCTGTCCTGGGGCGGCCAGGCGCCGCTGCCGCATCCGCGCCGCCGCGCCCGCGGCGCGGCGGTCGCGACCGACCGCAAACTGTCCGACTTCGCCCGCCTGGTCGGCCGCCCCTCGACCGCCGAGGCCGCCGAGGCCGAAGCCGACGACCTGATCCGCCGGCTGGTCGGCCCGTTCATCGTGCCGGCGCGCGACGCGCGGCAGGACGCGCTGGTGGCGCGCGTGGACGAGGCGCTGTCGGCGGCGATGCGGCGCGTGCTGCACCACCCGGACTTCCAGACCGCCGAGGCGCTGTGGCGCGGCGTCGAACTGCTGGCCCGCCGGATCGAGACCGGCGCGCGCATGGAGATCGTGCTCTACGACGTCTCGGCCGAGGAACTGGCCGCCGACCTCGCCGCCACCGATGCGCTGGAGGACAGCGGCCTCTACGGCATGCTGATCGAGCAGCCGGCGATGGACGCGCATCAGGGGCCGCTGTCGGCGCTGATCGGGCTCTACACGTTCGACCTGGCGCCGCCGCACGCCGACCTGCTGGGCCGCATCGCCCAGATCGCCGCCGGCGGCCAGGCGCCGTTCATCGCCGGCATCGCGCCCGACCCGCTGATGGAGAAGTTCCACGAGCAGAACCCGCTGATCCAGGATGCCTGGACGGCGCTGCAGGGCCTGCCGGAAGCCGCCTATCTCGGGCTCGCCGCGCCGCGCTTCCTGATGCGCCTGCCGTATGGCAAGAAGACCGACCCGATCGACGCCTTCGCCTTCGAGGAGTTCACCCGCCAGGAGGGCCTGTCGGGCATGCTGTGGGGCCACCCGGCGCTGCTGCCGGGGCTGCTGCTGGCCGAAACCTTTACCCAGCAGGGCGCGAAGATGCGGCTCGGCAGCGTGATGGGCGTCAACGAGATGGCCTATTACGTCTATGTCGATCCCGAGGGCGAGCAGGTGGCGCTGCCCTGCACCGAGCGGCTGTGGTCGGAGCGGCAGGCGGTGCAGGTGGCGAACTACCGGGTGATGCCGCTGGTGACGCTGCGCGGCCGGCCGGAGGTGCGGCTCGGCGGCTTCACCTCGCTCGCCGGCACGCCGCTCGCCGGGTTCTGGGGGCCGCCGGACACCACGGTGCCGCCGGCGCCGACGCCCGAATCCGAGCCGGAGGCGGAGGCCGAAACGGCCGCGGAACCGGCCGCCGAGGAACCGGCCGCCACCGAGGACGCATCGGCCGACGCGCCGGCCGCGGACGAAACCGCGGCCGAAGCGCCGGCGGAGGAGGAAACACCCGCGACCGACGACCTGGATGCGCTGCTCGCCGGCCTGAACGCCGAGCCGGAGGCCGCAGCCGCCGACGCCACCGAGCCGGACCTGGACGCGCTGCTCGCCTCGCTGAAATAGCCGACGGAGCCGCTACTCGGCGCGCACGATGATGTCGATCCGCTGGCTCTCCTGCGGCATCCCGGCGATGTCGGACACGTCGCGGCGGATGCGGCCGATGCGGGCGCGGTCGATGCCGGTCTCGACCAGCTTGTCCTCGATCAGCTGCGCGCGCAGCCGCGCCAGGTCGGCCATCGCCTGCGGGCCCTGCGGGTCGAGATATTCGGCGAGCCGCACCGGCATGGCGGGGTTCTCGGCCGCCCAGCCGGCCGCGGCGCGCACCACCGCGACCGCGTCCTGATCGAGGAACGCCGACCATTGCGCGAAGAACACCGCGTAGTCCGGCGAGCGGCCACGGATGCGGGTGACGATCATCGGGTTGATCACCCAGGGCATGCTGCCCTCGCTCGGCATGCCGCAATGCTGCACCCACAGGTCGTGAACGTCGGACTGCGACTCGCACTGCACCAGTTCGATGCTAATATCGGAGGCCAGCGTGTTGGCCAGCAGGTCGTCGAAGTAGCTATCCCCGCCGACCAGCCAGACCGACCCGTTGAACTCGGCGAGCGTGATGTCTGCCATGAAAGCCTCCCCGACAATGGATGACGACCGGCCATGCCGCTGACGCTGACCCTGGAGGGCGCAGGCCCGCGCGAGACGCGCACGCTCAGCCGCGGGACTCTATCCATTGGCCGGGCGTCCGGCAACGACTGGGTCCTACCCGACCCCGAGCGGCTGCTGTCGAAGACGCATTGCGTGATCGCCGCCGCCGGCGGGCGCTACGTGCTGACCGATCTCAGCACCAACGGCGTGTTCGTCAACGGCGCCGGTTCGCGGGTGCCCCGCGACGGCCAGGTGGAGCTGACCGACGGCGACGAGTTCCGCCTCGGCGACTACATCGTCCGTGTCGCCGAGGCCGTGGCGGAAGCGCCGCCGCTGGCGGCCCATGCGCCGCTCGCCGCGGGCGGCGTGGCGCGGGCCGATCCGCTGGCGGGTCCGGCCGATCTGGCACCCGACCCGCTCGCCGATTCGCTCGACGACCCGTTCGGCGGGCCGCAAGCGGCCGGCTTCGCCCACCCGGTCGCGGCACCGCCGCCGGCGCTGCGCGCGCAGGACCCGTTCGACGTCGCCGACGAGGCATCGCCGCGGCCGCGCGCCGGCGCGGCGCCGCACCTGGGCAGCCTCGATCCCGACGACGACCTGATGCACGGCATCGTGCCGGTGGACAACTGGCAGGGTCCGTCGCAGGCCGACAACGTGGACGCGCCGATGCAGGCCTTCGCGGCGCCGAAGGCGATCGTGCCCGCCTCCCTGGACGACCTCGACATCGACGCGCTGCTCGGCGACGAGCCGCCACCCGGCCAGGCCGCGCCCGCCCCGCGGCCCGCGCCGCCGCGGGTCCAGCCGGCGCCGCCGCCGCGCAGCCGCGCCGCCGCCGGCCGCCCGCCTCCCCGCCGCCGCGCCGCCCCCCGCCCCGGTCCCCGCGCCTGCGCCGGCGTCTGCCGCGGACGCCGCGCGGCTGCTCGCCGCCTTCCTGCACGGCGCGGGCGTGCCGCAGCTCGCCACCGGCCCTGACGCGGAGGCGACGCTGCGCGCCGCCGGCGAGGTGTTCCGCACCATGGTGGAGGGCATCCGCGACGTGCTGATCTCGCGCGCCGCCATCAAGAACGAGTTCCGCGTCGAGCAGACCATGCTGCGGGCGCGCGACAACAACGCGCTGAAATTCTCGGTCACCGCCGAGGACGCGCTGGCCGCCATGCTGGCGCCCAACCGTCCCGGCTACAAGCCGCCGGTGGCGGCGGCGCGCGAGGCGTTCGCCGACGTGCGCAGCCACGAGATGGCGGTGATGGCGGGCGTGCAGACCGCGCTGCTCGGCCTGCTCCGCCGCTTCGAGCCGACCGCGCTGGAGAAGCGGCTGGAACCCGGCATGCTCGGCAACATCCTGCCCGCCGCGCGCAAGGCCCGCACCTGGGAGCTGTTCTGCGCCACCTACAAGGAGATCGCCCGCGAGGCGGAGGACGACTTCCAGTCGCGTGTTCGGCCGCGAATTCGCCCGCGCCTACGATGCGCAGATGCAGAAGCTCTGAAACGCGCGCAAAAAGCTTTTCCGCGCCGACCGTTCCGGGGCACATACTGGCGGCGGATGCATAACACCGATGTGAGGGGGATGACCGGCATGGCTCGACGGCTTCGCGCTGCCCAGACGCTGGGTGCTGCCCTGGGGCTCGGCCTCGCGGCCCTGCTCGCCGGCTGCGGCGCCCCGCCACCGCCGCCGCCGACCCAGGTGGCGGTCACGCTCACCGCGGCGGCGAACGCGAACCCGACCCCCGACGGCAAGGGCGCGCCGGTGGTGCTGCGGGTCTATCAGCTGGCCTCGACCAGCGCCTTCAACGGCGCCGAGTTCTTCGACCTGTTCAACCAGGACCAGGCGACGCTGAAGACCGACCTGATCAAGCGCGACGACGTGACGCTGGCGCCCGGCCAGAGCAAGACGCTGAACCTGACCCCGACCGACCAGGCGAAGTCGATCGGCGTGTTCGCCGGCTACCGCGACTATGGCCACGCCATCTGGCGCGTCACCGCCGACATCCCGCCGCACAAGACCACGAAGATCACCGTGCAGGCCGGGCCGACCGGCCTGACCATCAGCCCGCCCCCCGGCGGCCCGGCACCGGCCAGCCAGCCGGGATCGTGACGATGAGCTGGGAGAACAAGGTCGTCTGGACCGAGGGACTGTTCCTCCAGCCGCAGCACCTGCAGCAGCAGGACCGCTATGTCGAGCGCCTGGTGCGCACCAGCACCGCCGGGCTGGTGCCGTTCAGCTACGGGCTGAGCCAGCTCGAACTCGACGCCGACCTGCTGACCCTCGGCAAATTCGCGCTGCGCAGCGTCGCCGGCATCCTGCCCGACGGCACGCCGTTCAACCTGCCCGGCGACGCCGACCATCCGCGCCCGCTGGACGTGCCGGAGGCGGCGCGCAACTCGATCGTCTATCTGCTGCTGCCGACCCGCCAGGCCGGCGGCGTGGAGACCGCGCCCGCCGAGCTCACCGAGACCGTCGCGCGCTTCGTCGTCGCCGAGCACGAGGCGAACGACATCAATGCCGGCTACCAGGGCATCGCCACGCTGCCGGTCGGCAAGCTGCGCCTGCGCTATGCGCTGGAGGGCGAGGCGCGCGACGGCCACACCGCGATCGGGCTGGCCCGCATCGCCGAGGTGCGGCCCGACAAGAGCGTGGTGCTCGACGACACCTACATCCCGCCGCTGCTGCTGACCAGCGCCTCGCCGGCGCTGGCGGGCTTCGCCACCCAGCTGCAGGGCCTGCTGCACCACCGCGCCGAGGCGCTGGCCGGCCGCGTCTCGGAGAATGCGACGCGCGGCGCGGCCGAGATCGCCGACTACCTGATGCTGCAGCTCGCCAACCGCTACGAGCCGCTGCTGACGCATCTCGCCGCGATCGTGGGGCAGCTGCATCCCGAGGCGTTCTATCGCGTCTGCGTCAGCCTCGCCGGCGAGCTCGCGACCTTCACCGAGACCCGCAAGCGGCCGACGACCTTCCCGGCCTATCGCCACGACGATCTGCAGGCGACGTTCCGCCCGGTGATGGCGTCGCTGCGCCAGTCGCTGTCGGCGGTGCTGGAGCAGAACGCGGTGCCGATCCCGCTGCAGGAAAGAAAGTTCGGCATCCGCGTCGGCCCGATCGCCGACCGCACGCTGGTCACCACCGCCACCTGGGTGCTCGCGGTCAAGGCGCAGGTTCCGGCCGAGACGCTGCGCCGCGGCTTTCCCAACCAGGTCAAGATCGGCCCGGTCGAGCAGATCCGCGAGCTGATCAACGTGGCCTTGCCGGGCATCCCGGTGCGCGCCCTGCCGGTGGCGCCGCGGCAGCTGCCGTACTATGCCGGAACGAGCTATTTCGAGCTGGACCGCACCGGCCCCTACTGGGCGGCGCTGGCGCGCTCGGGCGGCATTGCGATCCACGTCGCGGGCGACGTGCCGGGGCTGGAACTGGAATGCTGGGCCATCAGGGGATGAGCAGACAATGAGCGACGATCCCTTCGCCGAGCCGTCGGATGCCGAGGCCACCGTCATCCGCCCGCGGCCCGGCGGCCGCGCCGGCGCGGCACCGGCCGCCGCCTCCGCCGCCGCGCCGCCGGCACCGGCCGACCTGCCGACGGTCGGCGTCAACCCGCTGATCGCCGCCGCCGCGCCGGTGCTGAGTGCCGCCATCCGCATCGGCGGCGCCCGCCAGCCCGACCCGGAACGGCTCAAGCGCGGCCTGGTCGAGGCGATCCGCGCGTTCGAGAAGCGGGCGCTGGCGACCGGCCTGGACACAAAATCGCTGCGCGCCGCCCGCTACGCGCTGTGCGCCACCATCGACGACCTCGTGCTCAGCACCCCCTGGGGCAGCGCCAGTTCCTGGGCGGCGCAGAGCCTGACCAGCATCTTCCACAACGAGGTCAGCGGCGGCGAACGCTTCTTCGAGATCCTCGACCAGATGCAGAAGGATCTCGGGCGCCATGCCGAGGTGGTGGAGCTGATGTATCTCTGCACCTCGCTCGGCTTCGAGGGACGCTACCGCGTGATGCCGCGCGGCACCGCCGCGATGACGGAGTTCCGCGACGGGCTGTATCGCGGCATCCGCCAGCGCCGCGGCGAGTTCGAGCGCGAACTGTCGCCGCATTGGCGCGGCATCGAGACCACCTACCGCGCGCTCGCCAGCCGCGTGCCGATCTGGATTCTCGCCGTCGCGACGGTCGGCATCGCCTGCGTCATCTATATCCTGTTCAACTTCTCGCTCGCCGGCGCCTCCGATCTGGCCTTCACCGAACTCACCGGGCTGCCGCCGCAGGGTGCCGTGATCGTGCCGCGCGCCGCCCTCGCGCCGCCGCCGCCGCCGCTGCCGCCGCAGGTGATCGCGGCCGTGAGCCCGCTGGCGCCGAAGCTGCGCACCTTCCTGGCGCCCGAGATCAAGCAGGGGCTGGTGGCGGTGCTGGAGGACCCGCAGGCCACCACGGTGCGCCTGACCAACCGCAACATGTTCGGCTCCGGCTCGGGGACGCTGAACCCGAGCTACCTGGCGCTGCTGGGGCGCATCGGCGACGCGCTGCAGACCGAGAAGGGCCAGGTGCTGGTGGACGGCTACACCGACAACCAGCCGATCCATACCGTGCAGTTCCCGTCCAACTGGCAGCTCTCGCAGGCGCGCGCCGAGGCGGTGGCGAAAGTGCTCGCAGCCCGGCTCACCGATCCCAAGCGCGTGCGCGCGGTCGGCAAGGGCGACGCCGACCCGATCGCCACCAACGCCACCGCGGAGGGGCGGCAGACCAACCGGCGAACGGAGGTCGTATTGATGAAGACGGCGACCCTGCCATGAGGAACGTCGGTTGGGGCATGATGCTGATGCGCAACCGCTGGATCCGCACGGCGGCGGGCGCGGTGCTGCTGGCGCTGATCGTGTGGGTGTTCGGCCCGCTGCTCGGCGTCGGTTCGCTGCACCCGCTGGACAGCGTGGTGGTGCGCAGCATCGTGGTGGCGGTGATCGCGGTCGGCTGGCTGGTCGAGAACCTGGTCCACGCGCTGCGCGCGCGCAAGGAAGACGACAAGCTGGTCAAAGGCGTCGCCAAGCAGGCCGCCGACCCCGACAGCACCGCCTCGGCCGAGGAGATGGCGCTGCTCACCGACCGGCTGAAGGAGGCGCTGGCGGCGCTGAAGAAGGCCAAGCTCGGCGGCAGCGGGGCGAAATACCTCTACCAGCTGCCCTGGTACATGTTCATCGGCCCGCCGGGCGCGGGCAAGACCACGGCGCTGGTCAATGCCGGGCTGAAATTCCCGCTCGCCGACACGCACGGCCCGCAGGCGGTGCGCGGCGTCGGCGGCACGCGCAACTGCGACTGGTGGTTCACCGACGAGGCGGTGCTGATCGACACCGCCGGCCGCTACACCACCCAGGACAGCAACAGCGCGGTGGACAGCAGCGCCTGGCTCGGCTTCCTGAAACTGCTCAAGCAGCACCGCAAGCGCCAGCCGCTGAACGGCGTGCTGGTGGCGATCAGCCTCTCCGACCTGGCGAGCCAGGGCGACGCCGAGCGGACCGCGCACGCGCAGGCCGTGCGCAAGCGCATCCGCGAACTGCACGACCAGCTCGGCCTGCGCATCCCCGCCTACGTGCTGTTCACCAAGGCCGACCTGGTCGCCGGCTTCATGGAGTTCTTCGCCGATCTCGGCAAGGAAGACCGCGAGCAGGTCTGGGGCGCCACGTTCAAGCTCGATGACGGCAAGGACGAGGGCGGCGCGGTCGCCGGCTTCGCCGCCGAGTTCGATGCGCTGCTGGCGCGGCTGAACGAGCGCATGCTGGAGCGGCTGCAGCAGGAGACCGACCTGGGGCGGCGGCGGCTGATCTACAGCTTCCCCCAGCAGATCGCCTCGCTGCGCGACGTGGCGGTGGAGTTCCTCACCGAAGTGTTCCGCCCCAGCCGGCTGGAGGCGCGGCCGCTGCTGCGCGGCGCGTACATGACCAGCGGCACGCAGGACGGCACGCCGATCGACCGGCTGCTCGGCGCGATGGCCGGCCAGTTCGGGCTGCAGCGCCAGGCGGTGACCGCGTTCAGCGGCGCCGGCCGCAGCTACTTCCTCGGCCGCCTGATGCGCGAGGTGGTGTTCGGCGAGGCCGGGCTGGTCAGCCTCGACCCGAAGGTGGAGCGGCGGCAGCGCCTGTCGCATATCGGCGCCTACGCCATCGCCGCCGTCATATTGCTGATCCTGACGGGCCTGTGGGCCACCAGCTGGTTCGGCAACCGCGCGGTGCTCGCCGGGACGCACGATTCGGCGCTGCACTACCAGCAGCAATACGCCGCCATCGTCAAGCGCGGGCCGCAGGACACCGACCTGCCGGCGGTGCTGCCGGCGCTGGCGACGCTGCGCAACATGCGCGGCGGCTACGACACGATGGAGAAGTCCACGCCGCTCACGCTCACCTTCGGTCTCTACCAGGGCAGCAAGCTCTCCGCCGCCGCGATCGACGCCTATGACCGCGCGCTCAACGGGCTGCTGCTGCCGCGGCTGCTGGCGCGGCTGGAGGCGCAGATGCAGTCGCATCTCGACAAGCCCGAGATCCTCTACGAGGCGCTGAAAGTCTATCTGATCCTCGGCCGGCAGGGGCCGCTCGACCGCGATCTGGTCGAGCAATGGATCGGCGCCGACATCGAGGCGAGCTATCCCGGCGACGACATGGCCGAGACGCGCGAGGCGCTCGGCGCGCATCTGCACGCGATGCTGGAACTGCCGCTGCGCGCGCTGCCGCTGAACGGGCCGCTGGTCGCCGAGGTGCGCGCCATCCTGTCGCGCCAGCCGCTCGCCGAATACGTCTACAACCGCATGCTGCGCACCGCGATCGTGCAGGGGCTGCCGGAATGGACCGTCGCCGACAATGCCGGGCCGGCCGGCGGGCGGGTGTTCGAGCTGCGCGACGGCAAGTCGCTCGCGACCGGCGTGCCCGGCATCTTCACCTATGACGGCTACCACACCGTGTTCCTCACGCTGCTGCCGCGCATCACCAAGGACGTGACCGAGGACGGCTGGGTGCTCGGCCGCCAGTCGAAGGGCGGCCTGGTCGGCAACGTGGCGGAAATGGGCAAGCTGCGCCGCGACATCCTGTCGCTCTATCTCGACGACTACACGCGCCGCTGGGACGAGCTGCTGGCGGACGTGGCGCTGAAACCGTTCGGCAGCCTGCAGCAGGGGCAGGACGAGCTGTTCGTGCTGTCGGCGCCGGACAGCCCGCTGCGCGACCTGCTGACCGCGATCGACGGGCAGACGCAGCTGAGCAAGGCGGCGGCGGGCGACAAGGCGCTGGGCAAGGCGGGCGCGAAGGCGGCCAAGGCCGGCAAGAAGCTCGGCGGGTTCGCGAGCTATCTCGCCCGTTCCGGCCTGACGCTGGAGCAGAACGAGGCGGCCAGCGTGATCGCCTCGGCGTTCGGCGGCGACGCCGCCGGCGGCGGCAAGCCGGTCGATCCGGCCGAGCGGGTCGACGCGCATTTCCGCTCGCTGCACGAGTTCGTCGCCGGCAGCAAGGACCAGCCGGCGCAGCTGGAGGCGGTGATCGCCAAGCTGCAGCAGGTCTATGCCGGGCTGAACCAGGCGGCGAACGCGCCCAACCAGGGGCAGGCGCTGCTCGGCATGGTCGGCGGCGGCGGCGCCGGCGGCGGGGCCGCGGCCGGGCTGGCGGCGGCGGCGCAGGGCGCGCCCAAGCCGGTCGCCGACATGCTGAAGACCGTCTCGGCGAGCAGTTCGGACGTGACCGCGAACGGCGCCAGCGCGCAGCTCAACGAGGCCTGGCAGTCGAAAGTGCTGCCGCTGTGCCAGGCGGCGTTCAACCGCTACCCGTTCGTCGCCGGCAGCAGCCAGGACGTGCCGCTCGACGACTTCGTCAAGCTGCTCGGGCCGGGCGGGCTGATCGACCAGTTCTTCGACCAGTACCTCAAGCCGCTGGTCGATACCACCGTGCGGCCCTGGCGCTGGCAGGCCGGCGGCAACGCCAAGCTCGGCCTGTCCGACGCCAGCCTGGCGCAGCTCGAGCGCGCAGCCGACATCCGCGACGCGCTGTTCCCGAGCGGCCCGCAGGTCTCGGTGAAGTTCCAGCTGCAGCCGAGCCAGCTCGATCCCGGGCTGGCCCAGGTCAGCATCGAGATCGGCGGCCAGCACTACACCTACGCGCACGGCCCGGTCGAGCCGATGCCGCTGCAATGGCCGGCGGCGAACAACGTCACCCAGGTGCGCGTGACGCTGACGCCGGCCAATGGCGGCCCGGCGACGGTGCTGGAGGAGAACGGGCCGTGGGCGCTGCTGCGCCTGCTCGACGCGGCGCGGCTGACGCCGAGCGGTCAGCCGGACAAGTTCCAGATCGCGTTCGTCAGCAAGGCCGGCAGCGCGGTGTTCGACCTCGCTGCCAGCAGCGTGCGCAACCCGTTCACGCTGAGCGCGCTGCGCGCGTTCCGCTGCCCGGCCAAGCTGTAGGGGAGAGAGATGTCAGGAGGAAGCAGTGGCGGTGGCGGCAGCGGCAGCGGCTTCATCAGCCTCGCGATCAGCCCGGACCCGGGCTTCACGCTGGACTTCGAGGCGCTGAACGGCACCGAGAAGCTCGGCCGTCCGTTCGAATACACGCTGGAGGTTTCGAGCGACACCCCCAAGGGCGACCTCACGTCGGTGCTCGGCAGCTCGGTCACGGTCACGATCACCAAGCCCGACAAGAGCAAGCGGTATTTCAACGGCATCGTCACACGCATCCGCTTCGCCGGCATGGTCGGCGGCGCGTACCGCTACCGGCTGGAGCTGCGGCCGTGGATCTGGCTGCTGTCGCGCACGCAGGACTGCCGCATCTACCAGAAGCCCAGCCAGACGATCTGGGACGTCATCACCGGCGTGTTCCGCAACAACAACTTCACCGACTTCTCCGACCAGCGGCAGAACCAGGCCGGCAGCCAGGTGCTCGAGTACTGCGTGCAGTACAACGAGACCTCGCTCGACTTCGTGACGCGGCTGATGGAGGTGTACGGCATCTACTACTATTTCACGCACGCCGACGGCAAGCACACGCTGGTGCTGGCCGACGATCCCAACTCGCACCAGTCGATCGGCAAGGCGATCGCCTATTCCTACAAGCAGACCGATTACCGCACCACCGACCCGCATGTCTGGGGCTGGACGTCGGAGCTGACCTTGCAGCCGGGCGCTGCAACCTTCACGGACTACAACTTCACCACCCCGTCCGCCGACCTGACCGGCAAGTCGATCCAGAAGGGCCAGCACACGTATGGCGACCTGGAGATCTACGAGTATCCCGGCCCGCACGGCGTCGCCGCCGACGGCACCAAGCTGGCCACCGTGCGCGCACAGCGATTCGGCACCGAGCGGCAGACCCTGCAGGCCAGCAGCAACTCGCGCGACCTCTACACCGGCGGCAAGTTCACCCTCTCCGACTTCCCCGACAAGGCGCAGAACCGCGAGTATCTGATCATCGAAGCCACCTACACGGTCTCCGGGGCGGAGTCGGTGCAGGCCTCCGGCGCCGACCAGGCGGACTCGTTCCGCTGCGCGTTCAGCGCCATCGTCGGCACCAGCGCGTTCCGCCTCGACGGCCACACGCGCTGGCCGACGATGCGCGGCCCGCAGACCGCAAAAGTGGTCGGCAAGAGCGGCGACGAGATCACCACCGACCAGTACGGCCGCATCAAGGTGCAGTTCTTCTGGGACCGGCTCGGCAAGAACGACGAGAACTCCTCGTGCTGGATCCGGGTGGCGCAGATGTGGACCGGCACCAGCTGGGGCAGCATCTACATCCCGCGCGTCGGCCAGGAGGTCGTGGTCGAGTTCCTCGACGGCAGCCCCGACCGGCCGATCGTCACCGGCTGCGTCTATAACGCCACCAACACGGTGCCGTACACGCTGCCCGACAACATGACGCGCTCGACCATCAAGACCAATTCCAGCAAGGGCGGCGGCGGGTTCAACGAACTGCGCTTCGAGGACAAGAAGGGCTCCGAGGAGGTGTACTTCCAGGCACAGAAGGACTACAACAAGCTGGTCAACAACAACGAGACGGTGACCGTTGACAAGGGCAACCGTTCCTACACGCTGAACGAGGGCAACAATTCCTTCACCATCTCCAAGGGCACCAACACGTTCAGCGTCAAGGGCGACAACTCGGCCACCGTGACCGACGGCAACAACTCGTTCACCGTCAGCAAGGGCAACAACACAACGACGGTGAGCCAGGGCAACGACAGCCTCACCGTCAGCCAGGGCAACCACTCGATCACCGTCAGCGCGGGCAGCAGCTCGATCACCGCCAAGCAGGCGATCACGGTGCAATCCGACCAGTCGATCACGCTGCAGGTCGGCAGCAACAGCATCACCATCGACACCTCGGGCGTGACGATCAGCGGCGCCAAGATCGGCACCTCCTCGACCGGGAACACGCAGGTGCAGGCCACCGGCCAGCTCACGCTGCAAGGCAGCATGGTCAACATCAACTGAGCGGGCACGAAGATGGCGAGCGCGGAACTCGAGCTGCTGCTGGAGCAGGAGGTCGCGGCACCGGCGGTGCGGCGCGGCGTGCATGCGCTCGCCGAGCTTGCGCCGGTGATCAGCGCACTCGGCGCGCCCGACCTGCGCCGGCGCGTCGAGACCGTCATCGGCGAGCTCGACCGGCTGCTCTCCGAGCAGCTCAATGTCGTGCTGCACCATCCCGAGTTCCAGCAGATGGAGGCGACGTGGCGCAGCCTGCGCTTCCTGGTCGGCAGCGCCGAGACCGGGGCCACGCTGAAGATCAAGCTGCTTGACATCGGCAAGCGCGAACTGGCGCGCAGCCTGCGCAAGTTCCGCGGCACCGCCTGGGACCAGAGCCCGCTGTTCCACCGGGTCTATGAGGAGGAATACGGCCAGTTCGGCGGCGAGCCGTTCGGCGTGCTGATCGGCGACTACGCGTTCGACCACCGGCCGGAGGACGTGCAGCTGCTCGCCGACGTGGCACAGGTGGCGGCGGCGGCGCACGTGCCGTTCATCGCCGCCGCGGCGCCGGCGGTGATGCAGATGGAGAGCTGGGCGGAACTCGCCAACCCGCGCGACCTGACGCGCATCTTCTCGACGCCCGATTACGCCGCCTGGCGCGCGCTGCGCGCGAGCGAGGACTCCCGCTATCTCGGCCTCTGCCTGCCGCGCATGCTGGCGCGCGTGCCGTATGGCACCGCCACCGAACCCGCCGACGGGTTCGACTTCGAGGAGGACGCCGAGGGGCCGGACAGCAGCCGCTATCTGTGGGCCAACCCGGCCTACGCGATGGCGGCGAACATCGTGCGCGCGTTCAGCCGATATGGCTGGTGCGTGCGCATCCGCGGCATCGACAGCGGCGGCGCGGTGGAAGGGCTGCCGGTGCTGCGCTTTCCCACCGCCGACGGCGATGTCGATCACCGCTGCTCGATCGAGGTGGCGCTGAGCGAGCGGCGCGAGGCGGAGGTGGCGCGCAACGGCCTGATCCCGCTGGTCCACCGCAGGGGCGAGGACAGCGCCGCCTTCATCGGCGCGCAGTCGCTGCAGAAGCCGCAGGAATACAGCGACCCTGCGGCGACCGCGAACGCCAGCCTCGCCGCCTGCCTGCCGTACCTGTTCGCCTGCTGCCGGTTCGCGCACTACCTGAAATGCATGGTGCGCGACAAGGTCGGCGGCGCCTCCGACCGCGCGCAGCTGCAGAACTGGCTCAACAAGTGGCTGCGCAGCTACATCGACGGCTCGCCCGACGATTCCAGCGAGGAGTGGAAGTCCTCGCACCCGCTGGTCGAGGGCGAGGTGACGGTGGATGCCAAGGAGGACCTGCCGGGCCAGTACGAGGCGCGTTTCTTCCTGCGCCCGCACTTCCAGCTCGAAGGCCTGACCGCGGCGCTGCGGCTCGTCTCGCGCCTGCCCACGCAATGACTCTGCCCGCAACAGGAGGCAACCGTGACCACCGACATTCTGATGAGGATGAAGAAGGACGGGAATTTTCTCGGCATCCCTGGCGAGACGCTGGCGACCGTCGACAAGCAGGACGAGCTGACCAAGGACTTCACGCCGGGAAAATTCGTCGAGATCAAGGATTTCTCGTTCGGCATCAGCCTGGTTGACCAGGACATGCCGGGGCCGTCGCAGAACCGTCAGGGCGAAGAGATCACGTACGACGGCAAGTTCAAGAAATTCATCCAGGGCGCCAACCTGAAGCTGGGTGCCGGACAGGAACTCTATCCCGTCACCTTCGACGAGGTTTCGGTCGAACTGCGCGTTGACAGCTCGACCACGATCCTGCTGCAAAGCTGCTTCAACACCAAGTCGCTGAACCAGGTCAGCATCGTCAAGCGAAAAAGCGCCGGCACCGGCACATCGACCGGCAACATCCCCTATCTGCGCGTCGATTTCGACGACGTGCTGATCACCGACATGAGCTTCTCGATCGGCGACGACACGGTCAAGGAGGACATGAAATTCGTCTATCGCACGCTGACGCTGCGCTACCGGCCGCAGAACAACGACGGCTCGCCCGGCGTCGTCGTCAATGTCGGTCCGCTGTCGCTGGTGAACACCAACACCGCCAAGTCAGGGAGCTGAAGCGGCGACGGCGAATGAGCGCGGCGCCGGACCGCCGGCGGCTCAGCCCAGCGCGCGCATGAGCTTCGCGGCGTCGCAGCCGCTGCCGCACGGCGCGGGCAGCACCGCGGCGATGTTCAGCGCCGCCTGCAGCTGGGCCGTCAGCGCGCAGGTCGCCAGCCCGATCTGCACCGCGGGCAGCTGCGCCGGCACCTGCCAGTTCAGCGCCGCCACCGCCTGCATGCGCAACGCCGCCTGCACCACGGCCGACGTGGCGAAGCTGCTCGGCACCACCGGCAGCGGCGGCAGCAGCGCCAGCAGCGCGGCCAGCAGATCCCCGCCCGGCGGCAGCTGCACCCCCAGCTGCACGCGCAGCGCCGCCAGCAGCGCCGCCAGCCGCGCCTGCACGCGCAGCGTCAGCCCCGGCAGGCCGAGTTGCAGGCTGCCCCCCGCGCCCAGGCCGAGGCTCGCGGTCAGGCTCGCCACCGCCGACAACGCGGCGGTCAGGCTCGCCATCAGCTGCGGCGCCGCCAGCGCCGGCAGGGCGAGCCGCGCCATCAGCCGCAGATTGGCCGCCAGCTGCGCGGTCTCGGTCAGGCTGGCATTGAGCTGCGCGGTCGCCGCGATCATCGGCGCCAGCGCCTGCAGCAGCGCCAGAAAACTGGTCCAGCGCGCCATCGGGATGCCGCCCGGCACGGTCAGCGACAGCATCAGGCTCGCCGAGGGCGCCAGCAGCCCGGCCTGCAGCGCCAGCTCCACCTGCGCGATGGCGCTGTTGAGCTGGGCGAGCTGAATCCAGGCGAGCGGGTTGAACGCGGTCGCGGTCTGCGCCATCGCCGACAGCCGCGCGTTCATGGTGGCGACGATGCGGGCGAACGCCTGCGCCTGCTTCGGGTCCAACAGGTCGATGCCGAACTGCGCCAGCACCTGCGCGCGCAGCGACGCCAGCGCCGAGATCGTCGCCACCGCCTGCATGCCGAGCTTAAGCCGCGGCAGGGGAAGCGCGAGCCAGCCCGGCTCCGGCAGCCATGGCTCGGCCGGCAGCGCGCGCGCCGACAGAAACGCCGCCAGCTCCATGGCGACGTTCGCCCCCGGCAGCCCGAGTGCGGTCGAAGCCGAGACATTGAGCTGCGGCAGCACCAGCTTGAGCGGCGCCAGCGTGGCGTGACAGAAACATCCCATGCGCGGACCTCCGTGGCGGCATCATAACGGCCCCGCCGCGCCGCGTCGCGCTCGACCGCAGGGTGTCTGGTGCGCTAGGCTCGCAGCCGGTCTGCGAAAGGGCTGAAGCCATGTGTCCACCGGCCGCCCGTGCGGGCGACAAGGTGCTGCAGGAAGGTCCGCACTGCCACGCGCCGATGCATCCGGCGGCGCTGGTGCCGACGCCCATGCCGCATCCGCCGATGCCGCTCGAAATCATCCCGCCCTGCTGCCCGACCGTGAAGATCGGCGGCGCCTTCGCCGCCCGCGCCACCGACCAGACGCAGCCCTGCAACATCCCCGGCTGCGTGCCGGGCGGGCCGGGCATGATCGCCAAGGGATCGGCGACGGTGATGATCGGCAAGCTGCCCGCCGCGCGAGCGGGCGATTCGACCACGCATGTGGCCTGCGTCGGCCCGATCCCCGGCCCCAGCGGCACCATCATCCCGCCCGGCTGCCCGACCGTGATGATCGGCGGCTGACCGGGGGTGCGCCGCCGCCACTTCGCCGCCTTCGCCCCGCACTGCCCGCGCTGCGCCGCTGAGGGCGCCGGCCGCCACGCGCTGGTGCTCGCCGACATCCGCGCCGAGCACGGCGAGGACGTGCTCGCCGGCATCCTGCACTGCCCGTCCTGCCAGCAGGAATACCCGATCATCGACGGCATTCCGCTGATCCTGCCCGGATTGCGCGCACTGCTCGCCGAGCGCGGCATCGAGCTGATGCTGCGCCAGGACCTGGACCCGGCGCTGGAAAGCCTGCTCGGCGACGCGATCGGCCCGGGGAGCTGGTTCGACACGCTGCGCCAGACGCTGTCCACCTATGCCTGGGACGGCTGGGCCGATCTCGACCCGGCGGAGCCGCCGGCGGAGGACGCTGCGCCGGGTGCGGTGCGGCGCTGCCTGGCGCGGCTGCTCGATCTGGCCGGGCGGCCGGACGCGGCCGGGCTTGTGCTGGACCTCGGCTGCGGCGCCGGACGCACCGCCTTCGACCTCGCCGCGCGCCAGCCCGGCGCGCTGGTGCTCGGCCTCGACCTCAACCTCGCCCTGCTGCGGCTGGCGCAGGGGGCGCTCAGGGGCGGCATCGCCTATCCGCGCCGGCGCGTCGGCCTGGTTTACGACCGGCGGTGCTTCCCGGTCGATCCGCCGGGGGCCGAGCGGGTGGATTTCTGGGCCTGCGATGCGCTGGCCCTGCCGTTCGCGCCGGGCGGCGCCGACCTCGTCGCCGCCCTTAACCTGCTCGACTGCGTGGCGGCACCGGCGCGGCTGCTCGCCGAACTGGCGGCGGCGCTGGCGCCGGGCGGGCGGCTGCTGCTGGCCACCCCCTATGACTGGTCCACCCGCGCCACGCCGGTCGAGACCTGGATCGGCGGTCACTCGCAGCGCGCCGGGCACCGCGGCGCGGCCGAGCCGTTCCTGCGCACGCTGCTGACCGAGGGGGCGCATCCGCAGTCGGTGCCGGGGCTGGCGGTGCTGGGCGAAGACGCCGCCTTCCCGTGGCAGACGCGGCTGCACGACCGCGCCGCCGTGCGCTACCGCAGCCACCTGCTGGCGCTGCGGCGGCAGGGGTAGCTCAGAACACCACCAGCCCCGGCGCGATGGCGCCGAACAGCCCCAGCACCACGCCGATCGCGCCCATCACGAAGCCGAAGCGCAGCAGCAGCTTCGACGAGGTGATCACCGAGGCGGTGGACAGCACGATGCCCAGCTCCAGCGAAGCCGCGGAGTTGTCGTAGGTGTGGGCGCGCTCCAGGCTCTCCTGCCGCTCCGTCTCGTAGCCGCGGGCGCGCACGGCGAGCGCCGCCTTGCCGCTGCCGGGGTCCTTCTCGTAGTGCTGCTGGTCGGAGGCCATCCGCTTGAGGTAGTCGGCGCGCAGCTTCGCCTTGGCGGCATCTCCCGGCACGTCGAGCGAGGCGGCAAAGTCCTGGAGGTCGTGCGACAGCGCCGAGCGGATCGATTTCGCCTGGTACTGGTTCCAGGTGTCGGCGGCCGAGATCGCGCTCTCGTCCACCGCGATGTCGGCGCGCTTGGCCTGCTGCTCGCAGATCGCCAGGATCGCCGCCAGCACCGCGATCAGCAGCGCCGCGTTCTTGTTGCCATGCTCGTGCGCATGCTCGGCGTGCTCGGTGTGTTCCTCGATCTTCATCCGTCCCCCCGCGGGTTCGCCCCGCGCGATATTAGGCCTTCCAGCGGCAAAATGCAGCCGGGTGCGGGCGCCACGGCGACTGCGTTTTCCGCAGGGATGGGACGCAAACGCAAGAATTCCGTTGACGTATCTCACGTAATCGCGAAGGGTGCGGCCTCAATCGGGGGTGATCAGTGGCCAGCGTCAGGAGTGCGTGGCGGGCGTTTGCTTTGCGCGGCGTGCTGCTGCTCGGCGGCATCGGCGGCGCGGCGCTGCCGGCCGTGGCGCAGATCCCGCCCGGGGCGCTGCAGGCGGTGCCGCCCGGCTCGCCATTGCCGCGCGTGCTGCCGGAGCAGCCGCCGCCGGTGGCCCTGCCCGCGGCGCCCGGCGCGCCGGCGGTTGCCGCTACGCCGAACGCGATGGTGCGCATTACCTCGGTCGCGGTCGAGGGCGTCACCGCCTATCCGCGCCCGGCCATCGCGGCGCTGGCGCAGGGCCTGGTCGGC
The DNA here is from genome assembly GCA_963786445.1 of uncultured Pseudomonadota bacterium. Taxonomy (GTDB): domain Bacteria; phylum Pseudomonadota; class Alphaproteobacteria; order Acetobacterales; family Acetobacteraceae; genus JAFKFJ01. The sequence continues at coordinate 46,443 of CAWAZU010000025.1, read as the reverse complement.
CCCGCCGTGAAGCTGGCGAAGATCGAGGCGGCGCGGCAGGCGATCCTGCAGCGCTACCGCGGCGACGGCTACGTGCTCAGCGCCGTCTCGGCCAGCATCGACGCCGCCGGCGCGCTGCGCTTCGTGGTCACCGAGGGGCGCATCGCCAGCGTCAAGCTGTCGCGCGACATCGGCCCGGCCGGCGTGCAGGTGCTGCGCTTCCTCAAGCGGCTGACCGAGAAGACGCCGATCGACGAGGCGACGCTGGAGCGCTACCTGCTGCTGGCGCAGGACGTTCCCGGCGTCACGCTGCACGCCGTGCTGCAGCCTTCCACCGAGGAACCGGGGGCGCTCAACCTGATCGCCGAGGTCAGCCGCGCCCCGATCGGCGGGCTGGCCACCAGCGACAACTACGCCTCGCCCTACACCGGGCCGGTCGAGTCGCTGCTGGTCGCCAACCTCAACAGCTTCACCGAATACGGCGAGCAGACGCAGATCTCGCTGTACCACACCTGGCTCAACAGCCAGACCTTCGGGCAGGCGTCCACCGAGGTGTTCCTCGGCAACTCGGGCCTCAAGTTCAAGCTCTATGGCGGCGACGGGATCGCCGTGCCGACCGGCGCGCTGGCGGCGGAGAACTACCGCGGCATCACCACCGTGTTCGGCGGCGCCTTCACCTATCCGCTGATCCGCGCGCGGCAGCAGACGCTCAACCTCGCCATCAGCTTAGATGCCATTGACACCGAGATCCACACCGCCGCCAGCACCAGCGCCGATTCGCTGCGGGTGGCACGGATCGGCGCAACCTACGTGCGCTCCGACGTGCTGCTCGGCGGCGACCATTCGGCGGTGAACACGATGACGGTGCGGCTGTCGCAGGGGCTGCCGATGCTCGGCGCCTCCGCCGATGGCGGCGCCAACCTGCCGCGCCCCGGCGAGCGCATCGATTTCATGAAGGTCGATGGCCTGCTCAGCCGCACGCAGGTGCTGTTCTCGCCCTGGCAGGACGCCACCGTCTCGCTGCTCGGGCTGGTCACCGGCCAATGGAGTCCGCAGGTGCTGCCGCCGGCCGAGCAATTCTATCTCGGCGGGCTGCAATTCACCCGCGGCTACTATTCGGGCGAGGTGTCGGGCGACAAGGCGCTGGCGGCGACCGCCGAACTGCAGCTCGACACCAGCATCAATCTCGGCGCCTTCGGCATTTCCGAGCGGGTGCCCACGCAATTCTACGCATTCTACGACTGGGGCGAGGACTGGCAGAACGACCGGGAGTCGCTGCAGATCCATATCAACTCGGCAGGCGGCGGCGTGCGCATCACCGCGACCCGCTATGCCGAGATCGACTTGACCGGGCTGGCGCGGCTCAACCGATACCCGACCGGCACCAGCGTCAGCGTCAAGCCGCTGGTACCGTCGGCGTTCTTTTGGCGCGTGCTGGCACGGTTTTAGGGGAATAACCATTATGCCTTCCGCGCAAGCCTCGTTCCGTGCCGCGCTGCTCGCCGGCACCGCGTTGCTGGCGCTGCCGCAGCTGGCGGGCGCCCAGCCGGCGCCGAACGCACGGCCGATGGGCGGCGCCGTGGTCGCCGGCAGCGCCGCGATCAGCCGGAGCAGCAGCGCCACCACCATCACGCAGTCGAGCCAGCGCGCCGCGATCAACTGGCAGAGCTTCAATGTCGGCGCGCAGCAGAGCGTCGATTTCCGCCAGCCGAGCGCCAGCGCGGTCGCGCTCAACCGCGTCACCGGCCCCAACCCGTCGCAGATCGCCGGGCGGATCGACGCCAACGGCCAGGTCATCCTGATCAACCAGGACGGCATCACCTTCTATCGCGGCGCGCAGGTCAACGCCGCCGGCTTCGTCGCCTCCGCCGCCGGCATGGCCGACCAGGACTTCATGGCCGGGCGCATGGCGTTCACGCAGCCGGCGCATCCCGGTGCCGCGATCGTCAATGCCGGCACGATCACCATCAAACAGGCGGGGCTGGCCGCGCTGGTGGCGCCGCAGGTCGCCAATTCCGGCGTCATCGCAGCGAAGTTCGGCCATGTCGTGCTGGCCGGCGCCCGCACCGCGACCCTCGACCTCTACGGCGACGGGCTGGTCGCCCTCGACGTGACCAACCAGGTGACGCAGGCGCCGAACGGTGCGACCGCGCTGGTCACCAACAGCGGCACCATCCTGGCACAGGGCGGCACGGTGCAGCTCACCGCGCGCGCCGCCGACGGCCTGGTGCAGGAACTGGTCGAGGCCGGCGGCCGCATCTCCGCCTCGGCCAGCGGCGCGCCGGGCGGCACCATCGTGCTCGACGGCATCGGCGGCGACATCCAGGTGACCGGACAGCTCGCCGTGACCGGCACCGAGGGCGGCCAGATCGCGGTGCTGCCGAGCGGCACGGCGACGCTCGCCGCCACCGCCCGGCTCGACGCCTCCGGGACGCAAGGCGGCGGCGTGGTGGCGGTGGGCACGACGCTGGCGCGCGCCTCCGGCGGTCCTTCGGTCGCGGGCGCTGCGCAGTCGGCGGCGACGGTGGTGCAGGCAGGTGCGCGGATCGCCGCGAATGCGACGCGGGCGGGCGACGGCGGGCACGTCGCGGTGCTGTCGAGCGGGCTGACGGTGATGGACGGCACCATCAGCGCGCGCGGCGGCGCCCGGGGCGGCAACGGCGGCACCGTCGAGGCATCGGGCAACGACCTGGGGTTCGCCGGCACGATCGACGTGAGCGCACCCGCCGGCACGCCGGGCAGCGTGCTGTTCGATCCCGCGACGCTCGACATCGGCACCGGCACCTCGCCGACCATCACCAACCCCGGCAGCGTATCCTACTTGCTGGACCCGACCGGCACCGACACGGTGGACGCGACGGCGCTCGGCAACCTCACCGGCAACATCACGCTGCAGGCCGGCACGTTGCTGGAAGTGCAGCAGCCGGTCGCCTTCACCAAGTCCGTGAACGTCACGCTGCAGTCCGGCGGCAACCTGCAGGTCGATGCGGGCGTGACGCTGAGTGCCGCGGTCGCGGCGAGCACGCTGACGCTGGACGCCGGCGAGACGCTGTCGGGTTCGGTGGGCGGCACCGGCGGCCTGGCGATGGCAGCCGGCGCGTCGATCGGGGGCTGGAGCGGCCTCGTGCTGGAGTCGCACGGCGGCGGCATCGATCTCGACGGGGCGACGCTGGGCGCGAGCACGCTGACCATTGCCGCCGCCGGCGGCGGCGTCGCGTTCGGCGCGGCGCATGTCACCGGCGTCACGCTGCTCGACGTGAGTGCCCAGGGCGACGTGACGCAAACCGCTTCCGGCGCGATCGCGGCGACGACGCTGCAGAGCGGCAGCGGCATCACCGGCAACCTGCTGCTCACCAGCAGCCACAATGCCATCGGCACGTTGAGCGCCATCACCGCCGGCGGCAACATCACGCTCGACGACACCCACGACCTCACCGTCGCCGGCGCGCTGCTGGCCGGCGGCGGCAGCCTCACCGCCGCCGCGTTCCTGGACCTGACCACCACCGGCTCCCTGACACTCGCAGCCGGCGTCACCAGCACCGTGATGTCGCTGAACGCCGCCAGCATCGCGCAGACCGGCGGCATCGTCGCCGCCGTCTCGCTCGACGCCACCGCCAGCGCCGGCGGCATCACACTCGCCAACACCAGCAACTTCATCGGCGAGATCGGCAACGTCACCGCCACCGGCGGCGACGTGGTGCTGGCCGACACGCTGAACGTCACCCTCGACGGCACGGTCGGCGGCAACAACATCTTCATCGCGGCGGCGCTGGCCGGCGGCACGCTGTCGATCGGCAGCCCTGAAGTGACGGGCCCGCCGATCACCGCGGCGATTCCGGCCACGCTGACGCTGAACGCCGCCGGCGGCCGCATCTCGCTGGTCGCCGACAATCTCGCCGAGATCACCGGCAGCACGCTCGACTCCCCCGGCACGCTCGAGATCGCGCCGTTCTCCACCCATGTTGCCGCAGCCCTCGGCGCGGCCAGCAGCAGCGGCACGCTCGGCGTCGATACGACGTTGCTTGGCCAGATCGGATCGGCGACCGCCCTCGTCATCGGCCGGGTGACGCCTGCGGGCGGCCTCACCGGCCAGACCGCCGACGGCGTGACGATCGCCGGCGCGGTCAGCCTCACCGGCACCGCCGCGTCCCTCGACCTCGCCAGTTCGGGCGGCGTGACCCAGGCCAGCACCGGAACCCTCACCGTCGGCACGCTGGAGAGCAGCAGCGGCGTCACCGGCACGGTCAAACTCGCCGGCAGCAACAACGCGATCGGCACGCTGGGGTCGTTCGACGTTTCGGGCGGCAACCTGACGCTGGTGGACAACGGCAGCCTCACGCTCGCCGGTCCGCTCTCCGCCACCGCGGCCACGTTCGACGTGACCACGCTGAGCGAGGCCGCCGGCGCCACCGTCAGCCTCGGCACGCTGGCCGGCAGCGGCACGCTGTTCGTGCTCACCGCGTCGCACAACAGCATCGCCACGCTGGGTTCGGTGACGCTGAGCGGCGACCTGACGCTGGCCGAGAGCGGCGCGCTGAACGTCGCCGGGCCGGTCAGCGCCGCCGATGCGACGCTGTCGGCCGGCACGCTCGGCTTCGCCGGCAGCCTCGATGTCGGCACCGGCACGCTGGCGCTGGGCAGCGCCGGCACGGTCAGCGAGAGCGGCGCCACCATCATCGCCGGCACGCTGGCCGGCAGCGGCACCGTCGGCGCCGGCACCATCGGCGGCGACCTGCTGCTCGACGGCGCCAGCAACAGCATTGCCACGCTCGGCAGCCTGACCGTCGGCGGCAACCTCACGCTCGCCGATGCGCACGCGCTGAGCGTGAACGGGCCGGTCGGCGCGGCCAATGCGGCGCTGTCGGCGCCGACGCTTTCGCTCGCCGGCAGCCTCGATGTCGGCACCGGCACGCTGGCGCTCGGCAGCAGCGGCACGGTCAGCGAGACCGGCGCCACCATCACCGCCGGCACGCTCGCCGGCTTCGGCACCATCTCCGGCGACCTCCTGCTCGCGGATGTCACCAGCAGCAACGACATCGCCGCGCTCGGCAGCCTCGGCGTCGGCGGCAACCTTCTGCTGGTTGATGCCGCATCGCTGACGGTGGCGGGCGCGGTCAGCGCCGGCAGCGCAAAAACCCTGGCACTGCAGGCCACCGGCACCGGCAACTCGATCGCCATCGGCATCGCCGGCACGCCGGACACCGCCGGCAGCCTGACCGGCGGCACGGTGTCGCTGACCGCCGCCGGCGCCATCAGCGAGCCGGACGGCACCATCGCGGCGACCACGCTGTCGGCCAGCGCCGCCGCCGGCGCGGTCACGCTCGGCAACCCCGGCAACACCATCGCGGTCGCCGACGGCATCACCGCGACCGGCGGCGACCTGGTGCTGGCCAGCGCCACCTCGATGCTGCTGCAAGGCACGCTGACGGGCAACGACCTCACCGTCACCGTCGCCGCCGCGGGCGACACGCTCAATTTCGGCACCGCCCTGCTGTCGGCCAATGCCGCCGGCCGCATCGCGCTGGTCGCCGACAATTTCGCCGCCGCCGCGGGCGCCAGCCTGGAGGCCACCGGCGGCGCGGTGGACCTGGCGCCGTTCTCCACCAGCGAGGCGTTCAGCCTCGGCGCGACCGGCGGCACATTGTCGCTGAACGGCACGAACCTGCCGGGCTTCACCGCCGACACGCTGACCATCGGCGGCATCACCGGCACGCCGCTCGCCGCCAGCGTGACGATCGCGGCGGCGATCGACCTGACCGGCACCGTGGACACGCTCGACCTGCTGAGCCTCGGCGGCATCACCGACGCCGCGGCGCTGAAGGTCGGCACGCTGCTGGCCGATGCCGGCGGCAGCATCGCCATCGGCTCCACGCTCAACAGCATCAACGTGCTCGGCAGCCTGACCGCCACCAGCCTCACGCTCGGCGACGCCCAGCCGCTGACCCTGGACGGACCGATTTCCGCCACCGCGGCGACGTTCGACGTGACCACGCTGAGCGAGGCCGCCGGCGCCACCGTCAGCCTCGGCACGCTGGCCGGCAGCGGCACGCTGTTCGTGCTCACCGCGCCGCACAACAGCATCGCGACGCTCGGTTCGGTGACGCTGAGCGGCGACCTGACGCTGGCCGAGAGCGGCGCGCTGAACGTCGCCGGGCCGGTCAGCGCCGCCGATGCGACGCTGTCGGCCGGCACGCTCGGCTTCGCCGGCAGCCTCGATGTCGGCACCGGCACGCTGGCGCTGGGCAGCGCCGGCACGGTCAGCGAGAGCGGCGCCACCATCATCGCCGGCACGCTGGCCGGCAGCGGCACCGTCGGCGCCGGCACCATCGGCGGCGACCTGCTGCTCGACGGCGCCAGCAACAGCATCGCCACGCTCGGCAGCCTGACCGTCGGCGGCAACCTCACGCTCGCCGATGCACACGCGCTGAGCGTGAACGGGCCGGTCGGCGCGGCCAATGCGGCGCTGTCGGCGCCGACGCTTTCGCTCGCCGGCAGCCTCGATGTCGGCACCGGCACGCTGGCGCTCGGCAGCAGCGGCACGGTCAGCGAGACCGGCGCCACCATCACCGCCGGCACGCTCGCCGGCTTCGGCACCATCGGCGGCGACCTCGCCTTGGCGGATGTCACCAGCACCAACGACATTGCCACGCTCGGCAGCCTGACCGTCGGCGGCAACGTCACGCTCGGCCGACGCCCAGCCGCTGACCCTCGACGGTCCGCTCTCCGCCACCGCGGCCACGTTCGACGTGACCACGCTGAGCGAGGCCGCCGGCGCGACCGTCAGCCTCGGCACGCTGGCCGGCAGCGGCACGCTGTTCGTGCTCACCGCGTCGCACAACAGCATCGCCACGCTGGGTTCGGTGACGCTGAGCGGCGACCTGACGCTGGCCGAGAGCGGCGCGCTCAGCGTCGCCGGGCCGGTCAGCGCCGCCGATGCGACGCTGTCGGCCGGCACGCTCGGCTTCGCCGGCAGCCTCGATGTCGGCACCGGCACGCTGGCGCTGGGCAGCGCCGGCACGGTCAGCGAGAGCGGCGCCACCATCATCGCCGGCACGCTGGCCGGCAGCGGCACCGTCGGCGCCGGCACCATCGGCGGCGACCTGCTGCTCGACGGCGCCAACAACAGCATCGCCACGCTCGGCAGCCTCACCGTCGGCGGCAACCTCACGCTCGCCGATGCGCATGCGCTGAGCGTGAACGGGCCGGTCGGCGCGGCCAATGCGGCGCTGTCGGCGCCGACGCTTTCGCTCGCCGGCAGCCTCGATGTCGGCACCGGCACGCTGGCGCTCGGCAGCAGCGGCACGGTCAGCGAGACCGGCGCCACCATCACCGCCGGCACGCTCGCCGGCTTCGGCACCATCTCCGGCGACCTCCTGCTCGCGGATGTCACCAGCAGCAACGACATCGCCGCGCTCGGCAGCCTCGGCGTCGGCGGCAACCTTCTGCTGGTTGATGCCGCATCGCTGACGGTGGCGGGCGCGGTCAGCGCCGGCAGCGCAAAAACCCTGGCACTGCAGGCCACCGGCACCGGCAACTCGATCGCCATCGGCATCGCCGGCACGCCGGACACCGCCGGCAGCCTGACCGGCGGCACGGTGTCGCTGACCGCCGCCGGCGCCATCAGCGAGCCGGACGGCACCATCGCGGCGACCACGCTGTCGGCCAGCGCCGCCGCCGGCGCGGTCACGCTCGGCAACCCCGGCAACACCATCGCGGTCGCCGACGGCATCACCGCGACCGGCGGCGACCTGGTGCTGGCCAGCGCCACCTCGATGCTGCTGCAAGGCACGCTGACGGGCAACGACCTCACCGTCACCGTCGCCGCCGCGGGCGACACGCTCAATTTCGGCACCGCCCTGCTGTCGGCCAATGCCGCCGGCCGCATCGCGCTGGTCGCCGACAATTTCGCCGCCGCCGCGGGCGCCAGCCTGGAGGCCACCGGCGGCGCGGTGGACCTGGCGCCGTTCTCCACCAGCGAGGCGTTCAGCCTCGGCGCGACCGGCGGCACATTGTCGCTGAACGGCACGAACCTGCCGGGCTTCACCGCCGACACGCTGACCATCGGCGGCATCACCGGCACGCCGCTCGCCGCCAGCGTGACGATCGCGGCGGCGATCGACCTGACCGGCACCGTGGACACGCTCGACCTGCTGAGCCTCGGCGGCATCACCGACGCCGCGGCGCTGAAGGTCGGCACGCTGCTGGCCGATGCCGGCGGCAGCATCGCCATCGGCTCCACGCTCAACAGCATCAACGTGCTCGGCAGCCTGACCGCCACCAGCCTCACGCTCGGCGACGCCCAGCCGCTGACCCTGGACGGACCGATTTCCGCCACCGCGGCCACGTTCGACGTGACCACGCTGAGCGAGGCCGCCGGCGCCACCGTCAGCCTCGGCACGCTGGCCGGCAGCGGCACGCTGTTCGTGCTCACCGCGCCGCACAACAGCATCGCGACACTCGGTTCGGTGACGCTGAGCGGCGACCTGACGCTGGCCGAGAGCGGCGCGCTGAACGTCGCCGGGCCGGTCAGCGCCGCCGATGCGACGCTGTCGGCCGGCACGCTCGGCTTCGCCGGCAGCCTCGATGTCGGCACCGGCACGCTGGCGCTGGGCAGCGCCGGCACGGTCAGCGAGAGCGGCGCCACGATCATCGCCGGCACGCTGGCCGGCAGCGGCACCGTCGGCGCCGGCACCATCGGCGGCGACCTGCTGCTCGACGGCGCCAGCAACAGCATTGCCACGCTCGGCAGCCTGACCGTCGGCGGCAACCTCACGCTCGCCGATGCACACGCGCTGAGCGTGAACGGGCCGGTCGGCGCGGCCAATGCGGCGCTGTCGGCGCCGACGCTTTCGCTCGCCGGCAGCCTCGATGTCGGCACCGGCACGCTGGCGCTCGGCAGCAGCGGCACGGTCAGCGAGACCGGCGCCACCATCACCGCCGGCACGCTCGCCGGCTTCGGCACCATCGGCGGCGACCTCGCCCTTGGCGGATGTCACCAGCACCAACGACATCGCCACGCTCGGCAGCCTGACCGTCGGCGGCAACGTCACGCTCGCCGACGCCCAGCCGCTGACCCTGGACGGTCCGCTCTCCGCCACCGCGGCCACGTTCGACGTGACCACGCTGAGCGAGGCCGCCGGCGCGACCGTCAGCCTCGGCACGCTGGCCGGCAGCGGCACGCTGTTCGTGCTCACCGCGTCGCACAACAGCATCGCCACGCTGGGTTCGGTGACGCTGAGCGGCGACCTGACGCTGGCCGAGACCGGCGCGCTCAGCGTCGCCGGGCCGGTCAGCGCCGCCGATGCGACGCTGTCGGCCGGCACGCTCGGCTTTGCCGGCAGCCTCGATGTCGGCACCGGCACGCTGGCGCTGGGCAGCGCCGGCACGGTCAGCGAGAGCGGCGCCACCATCATCGCCGGCACGCTGGCCGGCAGCGGCACCGTCGGCGCCGGCACCATCGGCGGCGACCTGCTGCTCGACGGCGCCAACAACAGCATCGCCACGCTCGGCAGCCTCACCGTCGGCGGCAACCTCACGCTCGCCGATGCACAGCCGCTGATCCTCGACGGGCCGCTGGTTGCCACCACCGCCACGTTCGACACCGCGGCCCTGACCGAGGCCGCCGGCGCCACGCTCAGCCTCGGCACGCTCGCCGGCAGCGGCACCAGTTTCGTGCTGCTCTCGACCGGCAACAGCATCGCCACGCTGGGCGGCGTCAGCCTCGACACGCTCGCCCTCGCCGACAGCGCGGCCGCTCAGCATCGCCGGGCCGGTCACCGCGACCGCCGCGACGTTCGACGTCGCCACGCTGAGCGAGGCCGCCGGCGCCACCGTCAGCCTCGGCACGCTGACCGGCACCGGCGCGAATTTCATGCTCGCCGCCTCGGGCAACAGCATCGCCACGCTGGGTTCGGTGACGCTGAGCGGCGACCTGACGCTGGCCGAGAGCGGCGCGCTGAACGTCGCCGGGCCGGTCAGCGCCGCCGATGCGACGCTGTCCGCCGGCACGCTCGCTTTCGCCGGCAGCCTCGATGTCGGCACCGGCACGCTGGCCCTCGGCAGCAGCGGCACGGTCAGCGAGAGCGGTGCCACACTCATTGCCGGCACGCTCGCCGGCAGCGGCACCGTCGGCGCCGGCGCCATCGCCGGCGACCTTGCGTTCGATGGCGGCAACAACAGCATCGCCACGCTCGGCAGCCTCACTGTCGGCGGCAACGTCACGCTCGCCGACGCAGAGCCGCTGGCCATCGCCGGGCCATTTTCCGCCACCGCCGTCACGTTCAACGTCGCAACGCTGAGCGAGGCCGCCGGCGCCACCATCAGCCTGGGCACGCTCGCCGGCAGCGGCGCGACGTTCATGCTGGCCTCCACCGGCAACAGCATCGCGACCCTCGGTTCGGTGACGCTGAGCGGCGACCTGACGCTGGCCGAGAGCGGCGCGCTCAGCGTCGCCGGGCCGGTCCATGCGGCCGATGCGACGCTGTCGGCCGGCACGCTCGGCTTCGCCGGCAGCCTCGATGTCGGCACCGGCACGCTGGCGCTGGGCAGCGCCGGCACGGTCAGCGAGAGCGGCGCCACGATCATCGCCGGCACGCTCGCCGGCAGCGGCACCGTCGGCGCCGGCACCATCGGCGGCAACCTGCTGCTCGACGGCGGCAACAACAGCATCGCCACGCTCGGCAGCCTCACCGTCGGCGGCAACCTCACGCTCGCCGACGCACAGCCGCTGACCCTCGACGGGCCGCTGCATGCCATCACCGCCGCGTTCAACGTCGCCACGCTCACCGAGGCCGCCGGCGCCACCGTCAGCCTCGGCACGCTGGCCGGCAGCGGCGCCGATTTCATGCTGGACTCCACCGGCAACAGCATCGCGACACTCGGCTCCGTCGCGCTGACCGGCGCCCTGACGCTGGCCGAGAGCGGCTCGCTCACCGTCGCAGGGCCGGTCGTGGCGGCCAGCGCCTCGCTGTCCGCCGGCACGCTCGTCTTCGCCGGCAGCCTCGATGTCGGCACCGGCACGCTGGCGCTCGGCAGCACCGGCACGGTGAGCGAGACCGGCGCCGTCCTCACCGCCGGCACGCTGGCCGGCTTCGGCACCATCGCCGGCGACCTCGCCCTCGCCGATGCCGCCAGCACCAACGACATCGCCACCGCTCGGCAGCCTCACCGTCGGCGGCAACCTCGCGCTCGCCGACGCGCACGCGCTGAGCGTGAACGGGCCGGTCGTCGCGGCCGACGCGACGCTGTCGGCGCCGACGCTCGTCGCTCGCCGGCAATCTCGATGTCGGCGCCGGCACGCTGGCGCTCGGCAGCAGCGGCACGGTCAGCGAAATCGGCGCCACCCTCACCGCCGGCACGCTGGCCGGCTTCGGCACCATCGCCGGCGACCTCGCCCTCGCCGGTGCCACCAGCACCAACGACATCGCCACGCTCGGCAGCCTGACCGTCGGCGGCAACGTCACGCTCGCCGACGCAGAGCCACTCACCATCGCCGGGCCGTTCACCGCTTCGCGCGCCACGCTCGACACCATCGCCAGCCTGCATGAGGCCGCCGGCGCCACGGTCAGCCTCGGCACGCTTTCCGGCGGCGGCGACGGCACGTTCGATCTGTCGGCCGGCCGCAACACCATCGCGACGCTCGGCAGCCTCGCGCTCAGCGGCAACCTGACGCTCGCCGATGCCGCGCCGCTCAGCGTCATCGGCCCGCTCACCGCCGCATCGGCCTCGCTCACCGCGCCTTCCGTCACGCTCGCCGGCAATGTCGGTGTCGGCGCCGGCGTGCTCGCGCTCGGCAGCACCGGCACGGTGACGCAGACCGGCGGCGTCATCACCGCCGGCCACCTGACGGGCGACGGCACGATCGGCGGCAACCTGTCGCTCGCCGTCGCCACCAACAGCATCGCCAGCGTCGGCAGCCTCACCGTCGGCGGCAACGCCACGCTCGCCGACGGCGTGCCGCTGACCATCGACGGCCCGTTCGCCGCCGCCAACGCGAGCCTCACCGCGCCGACGCTGACGCTGGCGGGGCTGGTGAGCCTCGCCGCCGGCGGGCTGCTGGCGCTCGACGACGCCGGCAAGGTGCTGGAAACCGCCGCGGCCACGCTGGTCGCCGGCACGCTCGCCGGCACCGCCGCTTCGCTCGACTTCAGCGCCGGGTCGAACACGCTCGCCAGCATCGGCACGCTCGGCGTCACCGGAGCGGTGACGCTGGTTGACACCGGCTCGCTTGCGGTTACCGGCGCGGTCACCGCCGCCGCCGCGACCATCGACGCCGCCACGCTCGGCATCGCCGGCAGCGTGCTGGCGCCCAGCGTGGTGCTGACCGGCGGCGCCGGCGGCATCGCGCTCGGCTCGGCCGCCCGCGTGGACGGCGCCGGCATCGCGCTCGCCAGCGCCGGCGGCATCACGCTGGCCGGCGGCGCGGTGCTCGGCGATCCCGCCGCCGCGGTTGCGTTCGACACCTCCGCCGGCGGCATCGCCGAGGCCGCCACCGCCCGCATCCTCGCCGCCAGCCTGGTGGCGCCGAACGTCGCCGGCACCGCCGACCTTGGCGGCACCGCCAACGACATTGCCACGCTCTCCGGCTTCTCCGGCACGCGGCGATCTGGTGCTGGAGGACGGCGCCGCCGCCAGCCTCACGCTCGCGCGGCACCGTCGCCGCCGGCGGCAGCATCAGCATCGGTGCCGCCGCACCGCCCGGCACGCTGACGCTCGCCGGCAGGCTCACCGGCACCGGCGTGACGCTGGCGAGCGGCGCCGGCGGCATCGCGCTCGACGGCAGCCTCGACGCCACCTCGCTCGCGCTCGGCACCGAAGGCGGCGGTGTGCAGGAGGGCGGCAGCGCGGCGCTGACCATCGGCACGCTGACCAGCCGCGGCGCCGTCGCGGGCGACGTGGCACTCGCCGACGGCGTCAACAACATCGCGACACTCGGCAGCTTCGCCGCGACCGGCGGCGTCACGCTCGCCGATGCCGAGGCGCTCGGCGTCGCCGGCCCGGTCAGCGCCGCCAGCGTCACCATCACCGACCCGGACGCGCTGACGCTCGCCGGCAGCCTCGCCGCACCGCTGGTCACGCTGGACGCCGCCGGCATCACGCTTGCCGCCGGATCGGCGCTCGGAGAAGCCGGAGCGACGGTCGATCTCGGCAGCAGCGCCGGCATCGCCGAGGACGCGGCTTCGGTGCTGACCGCTTCGGTGCTGTTCAGCAGCCAGGGCGTCACCGGCGCCGCCACGCTGGCCGGCACCGCCAACGCGATCGCCACACTCGGCGGCTTCGCCGTGCAGGGCGGGCCGTTCTCGCTGGTCGATGCCGCGGCGCTGCAGATCGCCGGGCCGCTCACCGTCACCGGCAGCGCCGGCACGATCCTGGCCGTGAACGACCCGGCCGGCCTCACGATCGGCGGCAGCGTCAGCGCCAGCGGCGGCGCCATCAGCCTCGATGCCGGCGCGCCGGGCCTGACGCTGGCCGGCGCGGCGCAGCTCGCCGGCAGCGGCAACGTCACCCTGGTCAGCGCCGGGTCGATCGCGCTGGCCGACGGGACGAGCATCCTGACGCCGGCGACGCTCGACGTCTCCGCCGCCGGCCCGCTGACCGAGACTGCCGGCGCCCGCATCGCCGCCGCCGCCCTGGACAGCGCCGGCGGCCTGCAGGACGGCGCCAGTTTCGGCGGCACCGCCAACAGCATCGCGACGCTCGGCGGCATGACGGTCGGCGGCGCGCTGGCGCTCACCGACGCCACGGCGCTCACCGTCGCCGGCCCCGTCGCGGCCGGCAGCGCCACCATCGTCACCCCGGCCGCCCTCAGCGTCGCCGGCAGCCTCGCGGCGGCGCAGGCGACGCTCACCGCCGGCAGCATCGGCCTCGCGTCGGGCGCCGTGCTGGGCGAGAGCGGCGCCACGCTCGACCTCGCCACCACCGCCGGCGGCGTCGCGGAAGCTGCCGGCGCGCAGCTGCTCGGCGCGCAGCTGATGAGCAGCGGCGGCATCGCGACCGATGCCCTCCTGCTCGGCACCGCCAATGCGATCGGCGTGCTCGGCCCGTTCGCCGTCGGCGGCACGCTGCAGTTTGTCGATGCCGCGCTGCTGGCCGTCGGCGGGCCGGTTTCCGCCGCCGCGGTCACGCTCGCCGATGCGCTCGGCATCGGCGTCGGCGGCCCGGTCATCGCCACCGACACGCTCGCCGTCACCACCGGCGCCGCCGGGCTGGTGGTGGTGGCCGGCGGCACGCTAGCCGCACCCGCCATCACCGCCACCGCCACCGGCCCAATCACGCTCGCCGCCGGCGCCGTGCTGGGCCAGCCGGGCGCCGCGATCGACCTCACCACCAGCGCCGGCGGCGTGGCCGAGGCAGCGGGCGCCACGATCACCGCCGCCAGCCTGGCCAGCAGCTTCGGCATCGCCGGCAACGCCAGCTTCCTCGGCGCCGCCAACGCCGTCGCCACGCTCGCCGACATGACCGCGTCCGGCACCCTGGCGATAACCGACGCCACCGCCCTGGCACTCGCCGGCACCATCGCCGCGCCGCTGCTGCTGCTCGCCACCCCCGGCGGCGTCACCGAGGCCAGCGGCGCCGCGCTGGTGCTGCGGACGCTCGGCAGCACCGGCACGATCGGCGGGTCGGTCCTGCTGCAGAGCGCGGCCAACGCGATCGGCACGCTCGGCGGCTTCGCCGCCGCGGGCACGCTGGCACTCACCGACGGCATCGCGCTCACCGTCACCGGCCCGGTCAGCGCCGCCGATGTCGCCCTCACCGCGCCCTCGCTCGACGTGACCGGCGCGCTGGCGGCTTCGGCGGAGCTCACGCTCACCGCGCCCACGATCGCGCTCGCCGCCGGCGCAGCGGTCTCGGCGCCGTCGGTCACGCTGGCCGACGGCGGCGTCTCCGAGGACACCGCGGCGGTGCTCGCCGCGCAGACGCTGACCAGCCTCGGCAGCATCGCCGGCGCGGTGACGCTCGTCGGCACCGCCAACGCGGTCAGCCAGCTCGCCAACTTCGTGGACGCCGAGAGCCTGACGCTGACGGACAATACGGCGCTGACGCTGGCCGGCATCATCGCTGCGCCGCGCATCGTCATCGACACCGAGGGCCACGCGCTGACGCTCGCCTCCGGTGCCACCATCGACACCGGCGGGCAGGCCGCGCCGACCGGCACCTCGTTCACCGATGCCGTGCTGCCCACCGCCACCTCCGGCGGCGCCGGGGCGTATTTCACCGTCGGCAGCCTCAACCAGATCGGCAGCAGCGACGTCGCCGCGCTCGGCGGCAGCAACAGCGTGCTGCGCATCGACGCGATCAACGGCGGCTCCATCAGCTTCGACCCCAATTTCGGCCTCAACGGGCAGAGCACGTGGCTGATCCTCGGCCTGACCACGGGGGCGGGGGGCCAGGGCAGCCGCGCCACCGGCAACGTGTTCCTGAAGGCGCTGACGGTGGTCTATCCGGCCGGCGGCGGCGGCGTCTCGGCCGACCTGTTCGGCACGATCAACCAGATCGGCGGCCAGGCCGCGGCCGGCAGCGGCGACATCACGCCGCAGCCCGACACCACGGTGCGGCTGAACAACTGCGCGCTGCACTCGGTCGATTGCGTGCTGCTGCCGGTGCAGGCCATCCCGGTCGCCAGCCCGCTGGAGAATTTCTACCTCGGCACGGCGTTCAACCAGAGCGACGACGACGACCTGCTGCTGCCGATCGTGTCGGACAACGACTACTGAGGCCGGTGGGCATGGGTCGGCCGGGCCGGGCAGACGTTCCCGCAGGCGATGCAGCGACGCACAGGAGCCTCGGCAGGCACGGTCAGCGTGCTGGCGGCTGGATGATCGGCCCCGGCGGCGGTCGCCTCCGGCACGCCCTGCCCCGCGCGCCGCAACAATCGGTTGCGCAACATGCGACACTGGCCGAAACTACGTGCCGCGACGTACCCCGCTCACAGGCCAGACGGACGATGACCCCCAAGCGCACGCCATCCGTTCTCACGCCGCAGCGTTCCACGTGGGCCGCGAAACACCTGCTGCCTCTCCTGCTCCTGCTCGCCGCCGCGTCCTGTGCGAGGCCGCCGCAATCGGCCTACGTCACCGGCACCGCCGCCGGCCGCGCCGCCACCGCCGCCACGATCGGCAAGAACTCCGTCGGCGAGAACTGCACCATCCAGAACTCCGGCGACACCGCCGACATCTATTGCGGCACCTGGCAGCAGCCCTCCGCCCGCGTGCGCGAAGGCGAAGCCGCCGGCGCCGCCGACCTCGCCGGCCTCGCCACCGCCAGCCCCTGGCGCGCCGGCATCGAGCAGCGCTACGCCTGCGAGAAACCCACCGCCACCGCCATCCTCGACGGCCGCCAGGCCGAGCTGCTCACCTGCACCCAGCGTCGCGGCGGCTGGCCGCATGTCGCCCTCATCGCCCTGGTCAACGGCCGCCTCTGGTACGCCGACGGCGTGCTGCCCGCCGCCACCGTCATGGAACGCGCCATCGGCGTGCGCGCCGGACTGCTGCGCGCCGACGCCGAACCGGCCAGCTCCGCCGCCGACGCCCTGCTCGCCCAGCGCCTCGCCGCGCAATCCGTCAGCTCCGGCGACATCGGCCAGTTCGACACGCTGATGGCCGCCGGCACCCGCGCCAACCTCGCCGGCAACCCCACCGCCGCCGAAGCGGCGTTCCGCGCCGCCCTCAGCCTGCAGCAAAAGGCGCTCGGCGCCAACAACCCCAACACCGCCAGCGTGGCGATGACGCTCGCGCTGCAGCTCTCCGACGAGGGCCGCTATGTCGAGGCGGCGGCGCTGTTCGCGCGCGCCGACCGGCTGGTGCCGCGCTCGGCCGACCCGATCGCGCAAGCGCGGCTGCTGCACTATCGCGCGCTGGACGCGGTCAACCACGGCGACGGCAAGACGGCGCTGGCGCTGCTGCAGCAGGCCGCTTCCGCCTACCTCGCGCAGATCCCGCCGGGAGCCATGCACACGGCGGCGCAACGGCAGAGCGCGGGCGCCTTCGCGCGGCCCGGCGCCTCGCTGGTCGCCAACCAGGACCTGCTCAGCGACCCCTCCGCGCAGGCCGCCCTGCTCGGCCTGATCGAGGTCGAGCGCAATCAGGCGCTGCTGCTCCGCGACCAGGGCAAATACGTCGAAAGCCGCGCCGTGCTCGCCCGCGCCAACGGCATCGCCACCGCCAACGGGCTGGTGCGGCCGATCCTGGCGGCACGGCTCTATCGCACCAGCGGCGTCACCGAAGCCGCCGCCGGCGACCCCGCGCTGGCCTTGCGCGACCTCGACGCCGCCACGCGCGATTTCGGCCGCGCGCTGCCGCAGTCGAAGTCGCTCGCCGACACCGACCTGCTGCGCGCCGGCGAACTCGCGCGCAGCGGGCGCCAGGGCCAGGCGCTGCCGCTGTGCCAGCACGCCGTCGCCACGCTGGTGACGCTCGAGGCCGGCACCACGCCGGCGCTGATCGAGCCGTGCATGGACGCCTACGGCACCGCCGCGGCCGCCGCCGACGAGAAGCATCGGCAGGCGCTGCTGACCGAGATGTTCGCCGCCGCCCAGCTCGGCCAGGGCGGCATCACCAGCCAGCAGATCGCCCAGGCCACCGCGCGCCTGCAGGAGAACGCGCGCGACCCGCGCGTCGCCGAGGCGATCCGCCGCCGCCAGGACGCCACCGCGACGCTGCAGTCGCTGTATCGCCAACGCGACGAGTTCGCCGCCGCCGGCGCCCAGGGCGCGGCGCCGACCGCCGCCGCCGCCGCGCTCGATGCGAAAATCAAGGAGGCGCAGGCGGCGGTCGCCGACGCCGATGCGGCGCTCCAGGCGGCCTCGCCGAATTTCGGCCAGCTGGCGCAGGCGGTGGTGCCGGCCTCCGTCGTGCTGGCCAGCCTCTATCCGCACGAGGGGCTGGCCGAGATCGCGCTCGGCCCGCATGACGGCTGGGTGCTGCTGCTGCATGACGGCCGCATCGCCGCCGGGCGCGTGCCGATCGGCACCGCGCAGGCCGCGAAACTGGTGGCGAAAGTGCGCGCCGGCATCGAGCTGACCGACAATCTGCCGACCTTCGACGTCGCCGACGCGCGGGCGCTGTACGACGCGACGCTGGCGCCGGTCGCGGCGGCGTTCGGCGGCATCACGCGGCTGACCGTCTCGCCCTCCGGCCCGCTGCTGGCGCTGCCGTTCGAGGTGCTGCTGACCGGCCCGGCCGATCCGGCGCATCTGGCAAAAGCGCCGTGGCTGGTGCGCCGCTTCACGCTGGTCCACGTGCCGGCGCCGGGCAACTTCGTCAGCCTGCGCAAGACCGCCGGCAAGTCGCGCGCCGATCGGCCGTGGTTCGGCTTCGGCGACTTCGTGCCGGTGACGCTGGCCGAGGCCGAGCGCAGCTTTCCCGGCGCCTCCTGCGGCGAGAGCGCGCAGCTGCTCGCCGGCCTGCCGCGCCTGCCCTATGCGCAGCGCGAGCTGGCGGCAGCCCAGGCGCTGCTCGGCGGCAGCCCCGGCGACGAGCTGCTCGGCCCGGCCTTCACCGTGCCGGCGGTGCTGCACGCGAAGCTGAAGCAATACCGCGTGCTGCATTTCGCGGCGCACGCGCTGCTGCCCGCCGAGCTGCGCTGCCAGAGCCAGCCGGCGATCGTCACCTCGGCACCGGCGGGTGCGGCCGATGCCAGCCAGGCGCTGCTCACCGCGTCCGACGTGACCGGGCTCGACCTCGACGCCGAGCTGGTCATTCTGTCCGCCTGCAACTCCGGCGGTCCCGGCGGCAGCACGGCGGGCGAGAGTCTGTCGGGCCTGGCGCGTGCGTTCTTCTATGCCGGGGCGCGCACGCTGCTGGTGACGCACTGGTCGGTCAACGACCAGGTGGCGGCCTACCTGGTCGCCGGCACGTTGCAGCGCATGCGCGCCGACCCCTCGCTCGGCGCGGCGGCGGCGCTGCGGTCGGCGCAGCTCAGCCTGCTCGACGGCGCCGGCACGACGTTCCCGGCCGAGGTGGCGCATCCGTTCTTCTGGGCGCCGTTCGCGGCGATCGGCGACGGCGGCGGCGGCCCGGGCGCGGCCGGGGCCGCGCGACAGGCTTCGCTTGCGCCACCGGCGGGACTATAACGCGGGTATGCCGATGGACGCGCCGCAGACGCTGGGAAAATACGAGATTCGCGGCACGCTCGGGCGCGGCGCGATGGGCATCGTCTATGACGGCTGGGACCCGCAGATCGCGCGCCGTGTCGCGATCAAGACGGTGCCGCTGCCGGAGAACCCCGACCCGGACACCGCCGAGGAGATCGCCCGCTTCAAGCGCGAGGCGCAGGCGGCGGGGCGCCTCTCCCACCCCAACATCGTCGGCGTCTATGACTACGGCGAGACCGGCGACCTCGCCTACATCGTCATGGAATTCGTCGAAGGGCCGTCGCTGAAGGGGCTGCTCGACAAGCAGGAACGTTTCGCCGTCCCCGACCTGCGACGGGTGATGGAGGGGCTGCTGGCCGGGCTGCAGTTCAGCCACGAGCGCGGCGTGGTGCATCGCGACATCAAGCCGGCCAACGTCATGCTGACCAAGGAGGGCCAGCCGAAAATCGCCGATTTCGGCATCGCGCGCATCGAGATGAGCAGCATGACGCAGGCCGGCACCATGCTGGGCACGCCGGCCTACATGTCGCCCGAGCAGTTCATGGGCCAGGTGGTCGATGCCCGCACCGACGTCTATTCCGCGGGCGCGCTGCTGTATCAGCTGCTGACCGGCGAGCGGCCGTTCGACGGCGGGCTGACCGCCATCATGCACAAGGTGCTGAACACCGACCCGCCGCCGCCCTCGCAGCTGGCGGTGACGGCGCCGGCGGCGCTGGACGCGGTGGTGAAGCGCGCGATGGCGAAGCGGCCGGACGACCGCTACGCCTCGGCCGCCGCCTTCGCCGAGGGGATCCGCGCCGCCCTCGACGCGCCGGCGGCGGCGCGAGCGACCGAGGATGCCGAGGCGACGCTGATCGGCAGCGCCGCAGCCCGCGCCGCCGCGCCGCCGCCGGCCCCCCGCCCGGCGCGGCCGGCGGCGGCTCCGGCTGCGGCACCCGTCCCGGCCGGACCGTCGCGATCGCGGGTGCCGCTGCTGGCCGGTGCGGCGGTGGTGCTGGTGGTCCTGCTCGGCGGCGGCGGCTGGTTCCTGCTGCGGCCCTCGGCACCGGTGGTCGCACCCAAGGCGGTTGCCGAGGTGCAACCCGCGCCGGCGCCACAGGCGCAACCCGCCGCGCCGCAGGTGCAACCCGCACCGGCAGCACAGGCGCAACCCGCCCCCGCCCAGGTGCAACCCGCACCGGCAGCACAGGCGCAACCCGCCGCCCCCCAGGTACAACCTCCCGCTCCGCAGGAGCAGGCCGAGGCGCAACCCGCTCCGGCGCCGCAGGTGCAACCCGCGCCCCCGCCGGCGGCGGAACCGGCGGCAACGGTGCAGCCGGCACCGCCGCCTGCCGCCGCCGAGACGCCGGCGCCGCAGCCGCAGCCCGCCCCACCGCCGCCGCCGCCGACGTCGCAGCAATTGGCGATGGCGGGGCTGCGACCGCTGCGGCAGACTCTGGCGCAGGCACGCTGCGCCATCACCGATGCGACGGTGCAGGACAGCGGCGCGCTCGGCGTCACCGGCATCGCCGGGCGCACCGAAGCGGCCTCGCTGCAATCCCAGGCGACGGCGGCGGCCAACGGTGCGGCGCTCGACTGGAGCGTGCAGGGAATCGACCCGGTGTTCTGCAGCGCGCTCGACGTGCTGCATCCGGTCGCGCTGGCGCCCGCAGGACTGGCGCTGGCGCTGGACGGCGGGCGCACCGCGCTGCACGACGGCGAGCGCATCCGCCCGCGCGTGACCATGCCCGACTTCGCCGGCCAGCTGCGCGTCGATTACCTCGGCCATGACGGGTCGGTGGTGCATCTGTTTCCGACCGCCGCCGATCCGTCGCAGAAAGTCGCCGCCCAGCCGCCGCGCCGGTTCGCCCCGGGCGAGCGTCTGGCCCTCGGCGACAGCGGGCCGGGCAAGCCGATCTGGGAGGTCGGGCCGCCCTACGGCACCGACATGATCGTCGCCGTCGCCTCCTCCGCACCGCTGTTTGCCAGGCTGCCGGCGGCGAACGCCGAGGACAATGCGGGCACCTACCTGCGCGACCTGGCGGCGGCGATCACCGCGGCGCGGCAGGCGGGAACGCGGGTGGCGGGCACGCTGCTGCTGGTCGATACGCTGGCGAAGTAGGCGGCGCGGCGATTGCCTCAGCCGGGCGTGCGCCGTGCCCGTTCGAGGTGGCGGACCAGCAGCGAGGCCGGATAGCTCATCGCCAGGAAGATCAGCGCCACCAGCGTGTACGGCTCGTCGTAGCGGTAGGTGGTGCCGGCGATCTGGATCGCGGCGTTGAACATTTCCGGGACCGTGATGGTCGCCAGCAGCGGCGTGTCCTTGAACATGCCGATGAGGTAGTTGCCCAGCACCGGGACGATCGGCCGCACCGCCTGCGGCAGCACGATACGGAGCCATGTCACCCGCTCCGGCAGCCCGAGCGAACGCGCCGCCTCCCATTGCCCGCGCGGCACCGCCTCGATGCCGGCGCGATAGACCTCGGCGGTGTAGGCGCTGTAGTTCAGGCCGAGCGCCAGCACCCCGCTCGCCATCGCCCCGAGCGTCAGGCCGGCGAACGGCAGCACGTAGAAGATGAAGTAGATCTGCACCAGCAACGGCGTGTTGCGCATGAACTCGATATACGCGACCGCCGGCGCGGCGAGGCGCGTGCGCCGCCCGACCGCCAGCAGCAGCCCGCCGGCCAGCGCCAGCAGAAACCCGCCGAGCGTCGCCTCGAGAGTGACGACGGCGCCGCGCAGCAGGTCCGGCAGGATCGCGAGCGCGAAATGGATGTCGAAGGGCATGGCGCGGCCTAGGGCGCTGCCCCCTTGAACACCGCCAGGCGCAGCTCCAGGCGGCGGGTGAGCCGGCTGAGCGGAAACGCCATGACGAAATACAGCACCAGCACCAGCGTCCAGATCTCCGCCGGCCGGCCGGTCGCGGTGATCAGGCGCGATCCGGCGAAGGTCAGGTCGGTGAGCGTGATCAGCGAGACCAGCGACGTCGCCTTCAGCAACTCGACAAGCTGGTTGCCGAAGGACGGCAGCATGGTGATGACGGCCTGCGGCAGGATGACGTGGCGCAAGGTCCGCGCGCGCGAAAGGTCGAGCGCCTGCGCCGCCTCCCATTGTCCGGGATCGACCGCCAGGATCGCGCTGCGCACGATCTCCGATCCGTAGGCCGAGAAGTTGGCCCCCAGCCCGATCACCGCCGTCGCGACCGGATCGAGCGTGACGCCGACCAGCGGCAGGATGAAGAACAGGTAGAACAGCTGCACGAGCGCGGAGGTGCCGCGCAGGACCTCGACATAGACGGTCGCGGCGAACCGCAGCGGTGCGATGCGGCTGAGGCGGGCGAGGCCGACGGCGAAGGCCAGGACCAGGGCGAGCACCGCGGCCATCGCCGTCACTTCGAGCGTCAGCCGCGCGCCCCGCAGGAGTTCGGGGAGCAGCTCCAGCACGTCGTGCATGGGCGAGCCCTGCCTCCCCTGCGGCCCGCCGCTCGCGGACGGCGGCCCGCTAGGCGGCGGCGCAGAGCGTGGCCGACCGCACGCCCGGCGGCGGCAGTTCGTTTTCGCTGTAGCCGTACGGCTTGAGGATTTCGAGCAGGCGCCCGGAGGCCAGCAGGCTCGCGATCTGCGTGTTGACCGCGGCGACCAGGTCGGCATCGCCGGCGCGGAAGCCGAGCGCCTGGTAGTTCCACGCCTGCTGCCCGTCCGGCCCGATGATCTGCTGGAACGGCGACACCCGCTCCAGGCCGGGGTCCTTCGCCAGTTCCAGCAGCGTGTTGACCTCCAGGTCGGGGAAATAGATCACGTCCACGCGGCCGGCCTGCAATCCGGCGAGCGCCTCGTTGTCCTTGGAGAACAGCAGCGTCTGGCCCGGCGCGATCCCGGCCTGCTTGACCTCCTCGACCTGGCTCGACCCGGTTTGCGTGCCCAGCTTCACCTCCGGCTTGGCGGCCACGTCCTTGAGGCTGTGCACGCCGCGCGGATTGCCGCGCTTGGCGATGAAGGCGCCGCCCGAGCGCGTCACCGGATCGGAGAACGCGATGGCGCGGCAGCGCGCCGGCTTGATGTACATGCCGGCGCCGATGATGTCGAAGCGATGGGCGTTGATGCCGGGGATCAGCGCGCCGAAATCGACCACTTTGGCGTCGAGCTCGGTGATCCCGTAGGGCGCCAGCGTCGCGCGGATGACGTCGGGAATGGCGCCGGTCGGCTTGCCGTCGGTGCCGACATAGCCATACGGCTTCTCGTTGGCGATGCCGACGACGAGCCGCTTGCTCCGGCGCGCGGCGACGAACGTCGTCTCGGCCGCGCCGGCCGCGCCGCCGGCGGCGCAGCCCGCCGCGAGCATGGCCGCCATCGCGGCACGCCGCCCTAGATGTCTCATCCGCCGATCCCCCTCCGCCGTTGTGCGCCGCCGCTCATGCGTCGATCGCTTCGCCGATCCCGAACACCATCTCGCCCGCCTCGACGATCGCGTGCGTCACCGTCATCACCACGCGGCCCGCCAGCGGCGCCCGCATCTCGGCGATGCGGGCGCCGAACAGGTCGTCGATCACCGCCAGGCGCTGCCCCTCGGCGACGAGCGCGTTCACGTCCACGTCGCGGCAGAACCGCCCGGTCGCCGGCGAAAGGATTTTTTCGTAGCCGCGCAGCGTCCGGTTGGCGCGGCCGCGCGGCACGCGCACGCCGCCGATCAGGCCGAGCAGGCGCGCGATCTCCAGCACGCCGCCGACATGGAAGCCGACCGATGCCTCGTCGATCCGGCCGTTGGCACCGGCCTCCGACATGACGCCGTGCCGGCCGCGCGCCGGCAGCGCATTGATCGCGCGGCCGGTGTTGCTGGTCTGGCCGGGCTGGAACTCGACGATCAGGTCGGCGTCGAAGCACTGGGCGAGCTGGCGCGAGCGGGCATCGAAGGCCGCGTCCCCGGTCATCTGGCACATCACGAACTTCGCCACGTCCTCGCGCAGGTCGCCGCCGTGCAGATCGACGAAGACGTCCGCCCCCGCGCACCATTCGTCGATGATCGACGCAGCCAGCGCCTCGCTGAACGTGCCGTCGCTGCTGCCGGGGAAGGAAAAATTGATGTTCTTGCCATCGACCGGGCAGACCGTCTGCGCATGCTCGTAGAGCCCGGGCATGTTGAGGATCGGCAGGATCGACACGCTGCCGCGCTCGAGCTGGCCGGCGAACGCGCCCTTCAGCCGCAGCGCCGCCTCCATGCTCGACACTTCGTTGGGGTGCATGCCGGCCAGCAGCGCCAGCCTCGCACCCGGCCGGGCGGCACGGATTTCGAAATACGGCAACGGCGTCGCCGCGAGCAATGCGTGCTCGAAGGTGAGCCAGCCCCATTCCAGGCCATCGCCCTGGTGTATGGCCTGTCGCCTCATGCGTCCCCCGGGCATGTCGCTGCGCCGGCGGCGGTGGGTCCGGCGAGGCCGGAGCACAACGCAGGCGCCCGGCGGTGTCAATACGCGCGAACGGCCGCCGCTCAGCGCAGCGCCGCCTTGCCCGCCGCCAGCGCGTCGTGCAGCCAGCCCGGCGGCATGCCGCGCAAGAACTCCGTCGCCAGCGCCTGCCGCCGCGCCGTCGTCATGCCCAGGTTCGACGCCTGGCAGAAGCGCGGATCGGGCGTGAACATCAGATAGGCCTGCATCTCGTTGTACATCAGCTCCTCGTCGGCGGTGTCGTAGCCCTCGGAGCCGAGGAACTTGCGGACGCTGGCGCGCTCGGCCTCGGTCAGCGCCGTCAGCCAGAAACGATGCACGTAATCGGCGTAGCCGGCATCGCTGAAGAACAGGCCGTGCGACAGCTCGTGATGCAGGATGGTGGCGCGCGCCGCCGCGTCGAGCGCGGCGATTTCGTCCTGCGGCACGCGCGGAATGGAGATCAGCCCGCCGCTTGCCCCCGGCGCGAACCAGCCGAGCTGGCGCAGCAGCGCGCGCAGCTTTTCCTCCTCGGGATCGAGTGCCACGTGCTCGGCATCGGCGAGCGCGAAGAAGCGCGCCAGCGCCGCGGCGCTGTAGTCGTGGCCGAAATAATAGGTATCGGGCGTGTCGCCGCTCGCCTTGATGGCCGCGGCCAGCGCCGCGTCGTCGAGCACCCGGTCGCGCGGCAGCCCCGCCTTCTCCACCAGGGCGGCGACGCGGTTCAGCATCTCGCCCTGCTCGTGCAGCGTCGGGAAATCGAGCACGACGATGCGCGGGTCGGGGGCGAAGCGGAACACGGTGAACGTCGCCGCGACATGATCGCGGATGGCGGCCTCGTCGGCGGCGGCGATGGCGAACGGCGCCGGCGGCGCCGCCGGCCTGGGTGCGACGACAGGCGGCGCCGCCGGCCGCGCCACGAGCGGCGCGACCGGAGGGGCGACGACAGGCGGGTGCGAGCGGCACCGGCCGCGGCCACAGCGCCCATACGACCAGCAAGGCGAGCGCCAGGCCGGCGCCCCCGCCCGCCAGCACCCAGCGCACGCGCCGCGCCGGGCGGGGCGGCGGCGGCTGACGCATCACCACCGTCGCGTCGTCGTCCACCGCCGGCCGGCGCATCGGGAAATGCGTCGGATCAGGCGCCGAGGTTGACCACCTTCACCCGGCGGTTCTGCGCATTCGCGGTCTGCGGCGGCGTCGGCACGGCCAGCCCTTGCTCGCCCATGCCGATCGACTGCAACCGCGTCGCGGTGACCCCGAACTGCTGTTCCAGATACGCCGCCACCGCGTCGGCCCGCCGCTGCGACAGCGACTTGTTGGCCTCCGGCGTGCCGACCGTGTCGGTGTGGCCCTCGATGCGGAAGCGGAACTGGGCGAGGTCCTGGCTGGTCAGCGCGCGGCCGAGCTGGTCGAGCGTCTTGCGGGCCTGCGGGGTGAGGTCGGCCGAGCCGGTGGCGAACTCCACGGTCAGGCTGACCGACGGGGCGGCCGAGGCGTCGGCTGCCGGCGCGGCCTGCGGCGTGGCAGCGGCGGCGCCGGACGGGTTGGCGAGGCGGATGCCGCGGGTGTTGCCCTTCAACAGGTCGCCGCTCGGCTTCAGCGACTGGATGATCTGGTCGGCCGAGGGTGCGTTCTGCGCCAGCGCGGGCGCGGCGGCGAGCGCGAGCGGGGCGGCGATCAGGGACGCGATGACGGCGTGCGAAACGATGGGGCGCATGGTGAAACCTCCTCTGGCAGCATGGCGGCGGCGTGGCCGGACGTGACGTGAGTGCATCGGGCACCGGCCCGTATCATAACAGGCTCGCTTGCGCTCCGTCAGCTTTTCTCGTCATCCGGCGGCGTCCTGGTTGACCACTTTCACCCTGCGGTTCTGCGCGTTTGCGGTCTGCGGCGGGGTCGGCACCGCCAGACCCTCCTCGCCCATGCCGACCGATTGCAGCCGCGCGGCGCCGACCCCGGAATGCTGTTCGAGATAGGCCGCCACCGCGTCCGCGCGGCGCTGCGACAGCGCCTTGTTGGCCTCCGGCGTGCCGACCGTGTCGGTGTGGCCCTCGATGCGGAAATGGTACTGGGCGAGATCCTGGCTGCTCAGCGCGCGGCCGAGCCGGTCGAGCATCTCGCGCGCCTGCGTCGTCAGCTCCGCCGAGCCGGTGGCGAACTGCACGTTCAGGCTGACCGAGGGCGCGCTCTCCTTGGGATTGGCCAGCCGGATGCCGCGGGTGGTATCGTTGACCCCGGCGCCGCTCGGCTTCAGCGACTGGATGATCTGGTCGGCCGAGGGACCGTTCTGCGCCAGCGTGGGCAGGGACGCGAGCGCGAGCGGCGCGGCGAGGACGGCGGCGAGGACGGGACGCATGGGCGGAACCTCCTGTTGCGGCGGCGAGCCGGGACGTGACTGCGCCGGATCATACCCGATCCCGCCCGTTCCGGCAGTGCTTTCGCTGCATTGGTTGCGTGTCAAGAATCGCAACCGAGGCTCGTCGGCCTTGGCGAGTGGACGGACGGTGCGTTACCGTTCCGCGGCGAGTCGCGCCGCCGCCCGCCGTGCTCCGCGTCGGCCGGCGCTTCGCTTGGAGGCCGCTGCTTGGCAGATCGACCGACCGCAGGCGCAATCGGGCTGTTCGGCAAGCTGCCGGCGCGCGGCGATTTCGTGCGGCTCGGCCTGCCCGGCGATTTCGTCGCCGCCTGGGACGGCTGGCTGCAGCAGGTGATCGCCGCCAGCCGCGCGCGCATGGGCGAGGACTGGCTGCCGGCATTCCTGGAGGCGCCGGTGTGGCGCTTCGCGCTGGCGCCCGGCCTGTGCGGCGCGGCGGCGGCGAGCGGGCTGTGGCTGCCGAGCGTCGATCGCGTCGGCCGCTATTTCCCGCTGACCTTCGCCGCCATGCTGCCGGTCGCCGCACCCGCCTGGCTCGATGCCTGCGAGGCGGCCGGGCGCGCGGCGCTGGAGCAGGACGCGACGCCGGAGGAGGTGCTGCACCGCCTGCCGCCGGCCGCGCCGGACGACGCTGCCGCGGCGCCCGCGGGCAGCCTGTGGTGGAGCGCGGGCGGACCGCGCGTGACGGCGCGGCGGCTGGCCTTGCCCGGGCTGCCGGGCGCGGACCAGTTCGCTGCCATGCTGGGGGCGGAGACGGCTGAGACAGCGGAGGCGGGGACATGACGGCGCTGCGCTCGTGGGCGGTAACCCATTGCGGGGCGCGACGCCCGCACAACGAAGACGCCATGATCGACCGGCCCGATCTCGGCCTGTGGGCGGTCGCCGACGGCGCCGGCGGGCACGACGCGGGCGAGGTCGCCTCGCACATGATCGTCGAGGCGCTGGCCGGCATCCCGCCCGACCTGCCGGCGCCGGAGACGCTGAACGAAATCCGCAACCGCATCGGCGAGGTGCACGAGGCGCTGCTGGCGGAGGCGGCGCGGCGCGGCCCCGACGTCATCATCGCCTCCACCGCCGTCGTGGTGTGCGTGCGCGGGGCGCATTTCGCCTGTCTGTGGGCCGGCGATTCGCGCGCCTACCGCTTCGCCGACGGCGTGCTGGAACAGGTGTCGCACGACCACAGCCTGGTGCAGGAACTGGTCGATGCCGGCCAGCTCGCCGCCGCCGACGCGGAGGGGCATCCGCACGCCAACATCGTCACCCGCGCGGTCGGCGCGGCGAGCGAGACGCCGTTCACGCTCGACAAGGTCAGCGACGTGCTGCGCCCCGGCGAGCGGCTGCTGCTGTGCAGCGACGGCCTGACCAAGTCGGTGCCGGAGACGGCGATCGCGGCGCTGATGAAGCTCGACGATCCGGCGGAGGCGCTGATCGCGGCGGCGCTGGAGCGGGAGGCGCGCGACAACGTCACCGCGGTGGTGATCGAGGCGCCTGCCTGAGGCGATTGAGCCGCGGCGCGGCAGCAAGTGTTCTCCGCAGATGACGCAGATTTCCGCAGATACTCATTCTTGCTCTTATCTGCGCCAATCTGCGTCATCTGCGGATGAACCTTCGTGAGGGGAGTCAGCCCGGAGCGTCGCGCAGCCCGGCCTCATGCAGCAACGGCAGCACCGCCGCGACGAAATACGGCAGCTCGGCGCGGTAGTTCACGAATGACAGCGCCACGCCGGCGAACCCGGCGTCGCTGATCCGCACCAGTTGATCGGCGATGGCTTGCGGCGTGCCGACGAGCGGATAGGTACCGGCGCCGCCGACGAACCGTTTCCGGTGCCGCCGATACGCGATCGGGTCGTGCGAGGAGGAGAATTTTTCCTTGGCGCCCATGTGGCGATCGGCGGCGGCAGTGTCCTCCATCGTCACCGCGTACCACTCGTAATAGTCCTCGGCCTCGGCCTGCGTCGGACGGCACACGACGTGGGCGGCGGTGTACACGCCGACGCTGCGGCCGTGCGCGGCGGCGCGGGAGCGCATGTCGGCAATCTGCGTGCGTCCGTCCTCGATCTCGACGAACGTGGTGAACAGGACGTCGGCGGCGCGCGCGGCGAAGTCGCGGCCCGGCGGCGAAAAGCCCGCGTTCAGCGTCACCGGCCACGGACGCTGCAACGGCCGCGGCTTTCCCGACACGCCGCGCAGGTCGTAGAAACGGCCGTGAAAATCGAACGGCGCATCCGCGGTGTAGATGCGGCGCAGGATCTCGAACCATTCCAGGCCCTGGGCGTAGCGTTCCTCGATCATGGGCACGCCGAACAGGGCGAATTCCTCAGGATGCCAGCCGCAGACGATGTTGAGGCCGGCGCGTCCGGCGCTCGCGTGATCGACGGTCGCGAGCGCTTTCGCCGCGAACACCGGATGCACCATCGGCACATGCACGGTCGCGAACAGCGCGATGCGCTCGGTCGCCCCGGCCAGGGCGGCGGCCTCGGTCAGCGTCTCGAACGACCATTCGCGGCTGTTGGTGACGCCGCCAAAACCCTTCCAGCGAGCGATCGGCAGGAAGAACTCCAGGCCCGCCCGGTCGGCCATCCGCGCCACCTCGACGATCTCCGGCCACTGCGCCGGCCAGCGTTCCGGGGCGCGGGTCAGCGCCAGCCCGCCCTCGGCATTGGCCGAGAAGACGCCGAGTTTCAGTCGGTTCGGGCCGTGCATCGGATGGCGGCCGGCGGTCATGGCGGAGGCTCCCGGGATCGGCGCAGCGCCGAGGCAAAGGTTGAGTCCCCTGGCGGGCGGCTGCTAGCGTGGCCCATTCCACGCAATCGACCACCGGGGCGGACAGAATGGGGCTGCGGGCGAAGTTCAACCTGGCGGTGCTGGCCGCCTTCGTGATCGGCTTCGCGCTGGCCGCGGTCGGGCTGCAGCGGCTGTTCGTCGCCGACGCCCGCATGCAGGTGCTGCAGAACGCCCGCATCATGATGAGCGCGGCCGACGCCGTCCGCCAGTACACCGACACCCAGGTGGCGCCGCTGCTCGGCGTCGAAACCGGCGGCAAGTTCATGACGGCGAGCGTGCCGTTCTTCGCCGCCGTGTCCGTCTTCAAGGACGTGCAAAAACAGTTCCCCGACTACACCTACCGCGAGCCGGCGCTCAACCCGACCAACCCCGCCGATCGGGCGACCGACTGGGAAGCGGACTTCATCAACAGCTTCCGCAACGACCCCAGCCTGCACGAACTGGTCGGCCAGCGCGATACGCCGACCGGCCCGTCGCTGTCGCTGGCGCGCCCGATCGCCGTGGACAATGCCGACTGCCTGGCCTGCCACAGCACGCCGCAGCGCGCGCCGGCGGCGATGCTCGCCAGCTACGGCAGCGACCACGGCTTCGGCTGGAAGATGCACGAAATCGTCGGCGCCCACGTCGTCTCGCTGCCGATGGCGCTGCCGCTGGCGGCGGCGCGGCAGACCTTTCTCACCTTCATGGCGGTCCTGGTCGCCATGTTCGTGGTCATCGTCGTGATCCTGAACGTCCTTCTGCACTACATGGTGATCCGCCCGGTTGTGCGCGTCTCGCGCATTGCCAACGCGGTCAGCCTGGGCGAGATGGACGCCGAGGAATACGAGAAGAAAGGACGTGACGAGATCGCGGTGCTGTCCGCCGCCTTCAACCGGATGCGCCGCAGCCTCGACAGCGCCATGCGCATGCTGGAACGCTGATGGAAGCACACGCGGCGGCACTGCCAGCCGCTATCGGCCGCTACCGCCCGCTCGCCGTGCTCGGCACCGGCGGGATGGGCACGGTGTATCGCGCCCACGACCCGGTGATCGACCGCGCCGTGGCGATCAAGGTGGTGCGCACCGACGCGCTTGATTCCGCGGCGCGCGCCGAATATCTCGACCGTTTCCGGCTGGAGGCACAGGCCGCCGGCCGGTGCGGCCATCCGGCGATCGTCGCCGTCTACGACGTGCTCAGCGACGGCGCCAATCCCGCCATCGTGATGGAGTTCGTCGCCGGCCGCTCGCTCGCCGAACTGCTGCGCGGCGGGCCGGCGGCGCGCGCGGCGCTGCCGATCGCCGACCTGCTCGGCCAGGTGCTGGAGGGGCTCGGCTACGCCCACCGCCTCGGCGTTACGCACCGCGACATCAAGCCGGCCAACATCATCGTCACCGAAGCCGGGCGGGCAAAAATCGCCGATTTCGGCATCGCCCGGCTGACCGACCTCGCCGGCGGGCACACGCTGACGCAGGCGGGCGCGATGCTTGGCACGCCGAGCTACATGGCGCCCGAGCAGATCGGCGACGCGCCGGTCGATCATCGCACCGACCTGTTCGCCGTCGGGGCCGTCCTCTACGAGGCGCTGACCGGACGGCCGCCATTCGCCGGACGCAGCGCGCTGGAGACGATCCAGCGGCTGGCCGGGCCGGACCCGGCCTCGATGGTGGCGGTCGAGGCGGCCGGTGCGGGCGCCTTCGTGCCGGTGCTGCAGCAGGCGCTGGCAAAAGCCCCGGCGCGCCGCTTCGCCTCCGCCGAGGCGTTCGCCGCCGCCCTCGCCGCCGCCAGGGCCAGCCCGCCGCCGCCCGCCCAGGTGCCGCCCGCCCGCATCGCGGCGGCGCGACCGGCCCCGGACGACACGCTGCTCGCCGGCACCGGGCGCTGGGACCCGCGCACGCTGGCGCGCGTCGAGCGGGCGCTGGCGCAATATGTCGGGCCGATGGCGCGGGTCATGGTCGCCGAGGCGGCGCGCGCATCGGGTGACGCCGAGACGCTCTACCAGGCGCTCGCCGGCAGCTTGCAGGGTTCCGCCGACCGCAGCGCCTTCCTGCGCTCGCTGGCCGGCGGCGGGCGGCTGGAGCCGACGCTGAGCGGCCCGCCCACCGCCGCGTCGGCGACACCGGCCCCCACCGCGGGGACGGCGAGCGGGTCGGGGGCGATCCCGCCGGAGGCGGTGGCGGCGGCGCAGGCGGCGCTGACGCAGTTCATGGGGCCGATCGCGCGCGTGCTGGTGCGCCAGGCGGCCCAGCAGGCGACCTCGCCCGCCGAGTTCATCGACCGCCTGTGCGCGCACCTGGCCAAGCCCGAGGAGACCGCGGCGCTGCGCCGCCGCCTGCGCGCCGAGGTGGAACCGCGGCTGCGCTGAGGGCGGCGAGGAATTCTTCGGCACGCGCCGGCCAGCCGGCGTCCCGCGCCATCGCCAGCCCGCCCTGCGCCAGCGCCGCGCGCAGCGCGGCATCGCCGAGGATGCGGCAGACCGCGTCCGCGATCGCGCCGGGGTCGTTGCCGTCCACCAGCAAGCCGTTGCGCCCGTCCGCGACCACTTCCGGCGTGCCGCCGGCGCGCCCGCCGATCACCGGCTTGCCGGCGGCGTTCGCCTCCAGAAACACCAGCGGGATGCCGTCGGCCTCGCCCGGCATGGCGCGGTTGGGCAGCGCCACCAGCTCGGCCAGCGCGTAGTGGTCCGGCATGTCGGCGGGGGTGACCGCGCCGGCGAAGCGGATTGCGGCGGCGACGCCGAGCCGGGCTGCCAGGGTTTCCAGGTCCGCACGCTGCTCCCCGTCGCCGACGACGAGGCAGAGCGCGTCCTGGTGGCGCGCCAGGATCGCCGGCATGGCCTCGATCAGCCGGTCGAACCCTTTGCGCGCTACCAGCCGGCTCGCCGCCAGGATGACGCGCCGGCCGGCGAGGCGGTAGCGCGCGATCAGCGCCGGCGCGGGCGGGCGCGGCGCGAAGCGCGCCGCATCCACCCCGTTCGCCAGCAGCACCACGCGCTCCGGTTTCACGCCATACGCCGCCACCAGCCGATCGCGGGCGAAGCCGCTGGCGGCGAACACGACCTGGGCATGGCCGAACCAGCGGGCGCGGCGGCGCACCTGGCGCGCGTCGGTCTCCACCAGATCGTCGCCATGGCAATAGACGGCGGCGACGCGGCCGAGCCCGTGCCGCACGAACGGCACCAGCCAGCCCACGGTGTCGTCGTCGCAGACGCAGACCGCTGCGATGCGCTGGCGCCGGACCAGCGCGGCGACGCTGGCGGCCAGCACGAAGGCATGCCAGGGCCAGTGCGCCCGCCGCGCCAGCCGGCCGGACGCGGACGATGCGGCCAAAGGCGGGCGGACCAGCGCACGGCGGCGGATCAGGAACGGCGCCGCCGCATCGGCCTCGCGCCAGCCCGCCAGTTCGGCGCCGGTGCGGTGGTCGCGCCGCGACGTCAGCACCGCGATCGCGCCGCCCGCGCAGCGGGCCAGGCTGTCATAGACCGCACCGGAGCCGCCGAGCACCGGCGGAAAATTATGCGCCACCAGCAGGCAGCGCGGCGCCGCCCGGCTCAAGGCGGCTCGGCCGCGAGGCCGGCCGGTTCGCCGGCCGCGGCATCGAGGCAATGCGCCAGCGAGGATTGCCGCACCACGGCGGCGATGCGGGCGCACTCGTCGGCCGAGAGCACCTCCCGCC
The DNA here is from genome assembly GCA_963786445.1 of uncultured Pseudomonadota bacterium. Lineage (GTDB taxonomy): Bacteria > Pseudomonadota > Alphaproteobacteria > Acetobacterales > Acetobacteraceae > JAFKFJ01. Next base: position 13,167 of record CAWAZU010000025.1, on the reverse strand, counting down.
ATCCGGACTCGGCCTGCGCCAGATTGCGCCGGACGCCGAAGTAGCGCGCGCGTCCGGTGAAACGCGTGCTGCTGGCCAGGAAGGCGGCGGTCGCGTCGGCCCAGTCGAGGCCGGCGAAATCGAACAGCGCCCGCGCCGCGCCCTGCGGATCGCGGCACAGCGCCTCGTAGCGGACCACGCGCAGCGCCGGCCGGCCGGCGAGCTCGGCCAGCGCCTTCTCGTTCAGCAGCACCCAGTACCAGGCCAGCTGCTCGACCAGGTGCAGCCGCGCCAGGGCGGACGCGGTGAGGCCGTACTGCGTCGCGCCCGGCCAGGTGTCGAGCCCGAAGATCGCCACCCCGGCGTCGAGCAGGCCGCGCCGCGTGCCCGCCAGCATCGAGGCGACCTGGCCGAACGGCGCGCGCTGCACGAACACGATGCGCGCCTCCGGCAGGGCGGCGGCGAACATGCCGGCACAGCCGCAGCCGCTGACCGATTTCATCACCACGCGAAGCGGCGCGCGCTGGAGCAGATCGGCCAGCGGCGCGGCGGCAGGCAACGCCCCGACGCCCGGCGTCAACGCCAGCAGCCGCAGCAGCGCGACCTGCGCCGCATAACAACGGTCGCCGGCGGCCGAGCGGTAGGCTTTTCGGAACAGCGGCAGCTTGCCGCCGGTCTTCAGCCGCGCCAGCGCCGCCAGCCGCAGCAGATAGGCGCGCGCCTCGTCCGCCCAGACCGGGATGTCCGGCGCGGGCACCATTTTCGGCAGGTCCCCGCCGCGATCGAGCGTATCCGGCTCGTGGCGGTACAGCACGTCGGGATGGCTGTCGAAGATTTTTCCCAGCCACGTGGTGCCGGACCGCGGCGCCCCGAGCAGCAGCACGATCCGCCCGGCAAGCTCGGACGCCAGTTCATCCACGGGCGCTCAGGATCCCCGGCGCCCGGCATGCACGCCATGCGCCTCGCGGTCAGCCTGGCGCTGCATCAGGGACCGTCCGAGCTGCTATAGCCGAACGCTGCCCGCATTCTCGGCGCCCACTGCAGGTCGCGAGGATCGCCGTATTTGATCCGAAGCAATCCTGGCAAATGGCGTGCGGCTTCCGTGCGCGACATGGGCCGTCCCCAGACGTTCCGGAGCGGGATACGCCCCAATTGTCAGCAGTATAGTCGGCAACGGATGGTCCCGGAAGCCCAGGACAGCGATCATTGCTCATCCCGGGTGCGCGAGCAGGCGGCCGGACGGTGCAGCGGCGAGGGCGTTGCGGAGGTCGCGGAGGACCGAGCATCGGTTGGCATTCGGTCCTTGTGCCGGCCCACGCACCTTGCCTACGATACGGCGCTGAAATCTTCGTCACCTCCGGGCCAAGGTGGTGGCCGGGTGGCATGTTGGACCGCGGAGCGGTAGCACGGCGGAAGGTTCTCACGGCGGACGATGATCGACAACCTCTCCATCCTGCTGGCCTGTGGGGCGATCGTGCTGGTCGCGTGGCGCGCGGTTCGGCTCGATGCCGAGCGGTCCTGGTTCTCCCGCCGGCCGCGGCGGAGCACGCGCCGGCCGGTCGGCTGAACGGCTCCGCGACGCATGCAGGCGTACATCATCCTGCTGGTCTGGCTGTGCCTGTTCGTACAGGGCTTCCGCGCGCCGTTCGCATTCGGCCTCGGCTATCTGTGGGTGGATCTGTTCGCGCCGCAATACGTCGATCCCGGCCTGATCAATTCGCTGCATGTGTCGCTGATCATGGGAGTGGGGGCGATCGCCGGCTACCTGCTGGTCGACCTGAAAGCCCCGCCCGGCCCGCGGCTCGGCATCGTGCTGCCGGTGACCTGGGCCATCTGGGTGACGCTTACCACGCTCTGGGCGGAAGTGCCGGAAGCGGCCTGGCTGAAATGGGACTGGGCCTACAAGACCATCCTGTTCTCCGCCTTCATGCCGTTCATGTTCCGCTCGCGGGTGCAGATCGAGGCGGCGGTGCTGGTGATCGTGCTGTCGATCTCGGCGCATGCCATGGCATTCGGCGGCAAGACGCTGCTCTCCGGCGGCGGCTATGGCCAGCGGCTTGGCCTGGTGCTGAGCAATTCCGGCTTCGGCGAAGGCAGCACGCTGGCGATCAACTGCGTTTCCATCCTGCCGCTGCTGGGCTGGCTCGCGCGGCACAGCGAGATCGTGCCGCGCTGGCGCTTGCGCGGTCTGGGTTTCCTGGCACTCGCCGGGGCGGCGGTGCTGGCGGCGGTCGGCACCTATGCCCGCGCGGGGCTGGTCTCGCTCGGTGTCTTCGCCGCGTTCTTCTGGTGGACGTCGCGGCGCAAGCTGCTGCTGCTCGGTGGCTTCGTCGTGGTGGGCATGGCGCTGGCCTCGTTCATGGGCGCCAATTACAGCGCCCGCATGGAGACCATCCTGCACCCGCTGCACGAAGAATCGGCGTCCACGCGGCTCGCGGTGTGGGACTGGACCTGGCACTACGCGCTGAACCACCCGCTGGGCGGCGGCTTCGAAGTCTATCGCATCGGCGCGTCCGACGTGGTCATCGACGGCGTGGAACTGACCGAGCAGAGCCGGGCCTTCCACAGCTCGTGGTTCGAGGTGCTGGGCGAGCAAGGCTTCGTCGGCGCCGGCATCTTCGGCGCCATGATCGTGACCTTCGTCGTCAGCGCCTGGAACCTCCGGCGCCGCGCCCGCCGGATCGAGGAACTGGTGTGGATTTCCGACCTGGCGACGGCCATGCTGGTCTCGGCGGCGACGTATTTCGCCGGCGCGACCTTCATCGGCGTGGCGTTCGAGCCGTTCCACTACTACCTGTTCGCGCTCACCGTGTCGCTGCTGAACCATTATGCCCGGGCGACCGAGACCATGCGCAAGCCGCAACTGGCCGGCGCGCCGGCGCGGCCGGCCCGCGCCTGAGCCTGCGTTCGCCCGAGACCAAGGCCGGCGGATGCCTCGGCGCATCAGGCGCTGCCGGCGGCGGCGCCAGCCGCCCGCACGATTTTTGCAGGATCGCCGTGCAGCACCTCGACCACGCTGGTGTCGCCGATGCGCCGGACGTGCAGCTCGAAGGTTTCGCCGCGGAAGCGCAGGTCGCGCAGCGTCACGTCGGGCAGCCAGGGCGGCAGCGCCGGGTCCAGCACCAGCACGCCCCGCGCCGCATCCGGCCGCATCCCCAGCAGGGCGGAGAGGAAACTGAACGCCGAGCCGGCCGCCCAGGCCTGCGGCACGTTGGCGCCGAGATACTGCACCGGGAACGGGGCGGACTCGCGCGGCAGCCCGGCATAGAGTTCCGGCACCTGGTGCAGCGTGAAATATGATGCCGCGCCGGAAACCGCGCGGGCGACCCGCGCCGCCTCGGCGGCGAAACCGTAACGCTTGAAGCCGAGCGCGATGAAGCCGTTGTCGTGCGGCCAGACCGAGCCGTTCTGATAAGAATACGGGTTGTACGCGGCGTGCCTGGACGACAGCGTGCGGATGCCCCAGCCGCTGAACATGTCCGGCGCCAGCAGCCGCGCGACCACCGCTTTCGCCCGCTCGGGCCTGACGATGCCCGACCACAGGCACTGCCCGACATTGGACACGCTGGTCAGCACGCGCCGCTTGTCGCCGTCCAACGCATAAGCGAAGCCGCCGAAATCGTCGTCCCAGAACGCCGCGTCGAAACGCTCGGCGAGCGCCTGCGCCTTCGCGCGCAGTGCGGCGGCGCGGTCGGGTTGTTCGAGCGCATCGAATACCTCGGCCATGCGCGTCCAGGCGTCGAACACGTAGCCTTGCAGCTCGCACAGCGCCTTCGGCCCCTTCACTGGGCTGCCGTCGGGGTAGAGCACCGCGTCGCCGGCATCCTTCCACCCCATGTTCTCGTAGCCTTGCTTCGAGCGGGTCTGGTATTCCTGGAAGCCGTCGCCGTCGCGGTCGCCATAATCGTCGATCCAGCGCAGGCACGCCTCGGCGTTCGGCAGGTGCCGCTCCAGCAATCTGCGATCGCCGGTCCAGCTCCAGGCTTCATGCAGCACGATCGGATACAGGATCGTCGCGTCGGCCGTGCCGTAATACGGCGTGTGCGGCACCAGCTTGAAATGCGCCAGTTCCCCGCAGCGGAGTTCGTGCATGATCTTGCCCGGCTCGGCGTCGCGCGCGTCGTCGCGCGCGGTGGCCTGCCAGTGCCCGAGCACGGCCAGCGCGCCCGCGGCGAAGCCCGCGGTGACCGGAGCGGTCTGCAACGCCACGATCAGGCTGTCGCGGCCGAACAGCGCGGCGAACCACGGCAGGCCGGCGGCCGGCATCAGCTCGGTGTGGCCGTCGAGCTCGACCGCCATGCGCAGCGCCGCCATGTCGTCCACCGCCTGGTGGTAGGTGCGGTAGAACTCCTCGTTGGAGGTGCGCAGCTGCAGCGTGTCGCGCCGCCAGTCGCCCAGCAGGCGGGCAACTCCGGAGGCATCGCTGTCCTGCATGCAGTCCGTCGGGGCGGCAAAAACCTCGTCGCCGTCCTGCAGGTCGGTGAGCAGGCAGGCGTGCCACGTCTCGCCGGGGGCGAGGTCGATCGCGAAGGTCAATCGCCCGTTGGCGAACCCCGCGCTGCCGTCGCATTTCACGGCGACGCTGACCGCGCGCAGGAAATCGGCGTTGCGGTATTCCGTGCGCAGCGTCTGCGACGCCTCCGACCAGTCGGTGGTGATCCGGCCGCGGCGGACGATGCGTCCTGACTTGATCTCGAACAAATCCGCGAAGTCGGCGCGCAGCATCAGCTCCAGGTTGAAGCGGGCGCGGCGCGCGCCGTGGTTGGCGATGTCGAAATCCTCGTGGATGCCGCCCTCCACCCAGCGGCCGAGCGTCAGGCTGACGGTGCGCGCCGGGATGTCGCCGTCCTGCGCGGGGATCGTCGGGTTGGTGAGGAACACCCGCGCCGCGTAATGCGTGGTGGCGCCGCCGTTCACCAGCTCCCACTCCGCGCCGTCGGCATAGAGGCTCCAGGCGCTGATCAGCCGGGTGTCGCGGAACAGCAGCCCGCGCGCGCTGCCCGGCGTGAGCTGCCCGTCCGGGTCGGAAAGCCAGACGGTCTGCCCCTGGTGGATGGTAAGGTGCGGCGTGCCGACCTGGATTTCGAGGCTCATGGGGCAACTCTCCGGTGCAAGTCCGCCGGCAGCGCGGCCGGCAGGTGGGCGGTTTCGGGAAGCAGGGTCGCGACCACCAGGATGGCGCCCAGCCCGCAAGCCGCCAGGGCCAGGAACGCCGCCGGCAGCCCGGCGTGGACGGCGAGGCGGCCGGAGATCGTGGTGCTGAGCGAGGCGCCGAGCGCGCTGACCAGCCCGGCCATGCTGAGGGCCAGGTTGAACCGGCCGCCACGGTGCGTGATGTCGGCGGCGATCAGCGGGACCAGCACCCCGATCGCGGCGGCGCTGACGCCGTCGAGCAGCTGGATGGCGAGCATCGGCGCGATCGCGTTGGTGAGCGCGAACCCGGCGGCGCGCAGCGGCACCGCCGCCAGCCCGAGCATCAGCACGAGGCGCCTGCCGTACCGGTTCGCCGCGATGCCGATATGGGGCGACAGCGCCGCGCCGAACAGCTGCGAGCCGATCACCGCGGCGGCGGTGACCAGGCCGGCACGGCTGCCCGCTTCGTGCGTGAAGATGGTGGCGGCGAGCGGCAGCAGGCTGGCATTGCCGAGCTGGAACAGCGCCGCGACGGCCAGCAGCGCCAGCAGCGAGCGGTCGCGCAGCAGCTGTCGCGCGGACATCGGCGGCGACCGGCGGCAATGCGGCGGCGGCGCGGTGTGGTGGCTGGTGCGCCGATCGGCGGTGGCGACGTCGGCACCGCGTATGCCGCCAAGCGCCAGCAGCGCCGGCAGGCCGAACGCGGCGGCGAGCAGGAACGCCGCCGACGGCGAGACAAAGCTCGCCACCACGCCGAGCAGCGCCGTCCCGCCGGCCGCGCCGATCGCGGCGAAGCGGACGTTGTGACCGAACCGCTCGCCCAGGTGCTCCTCGCGCGACACGGTGAGCGTGATCGCCGCGATGGCGAGCGCGAGCCCGACCCCGGCGGCGCCCTGCACGATCTCGGCCGCCAGCACCAGCGCGAACCCCGGCGCCAGCGTCAGCATCAGCAGCGCCGCCATGCTGGCCAGGATGGCGAAGAGGACGAGTTGCCGCCGCGCACCGAGTTGGTCGATGACGAAGCCGGAGGGCACCTGGGCCGCCACCGCGGCGATGGTGCCGGCACTGAGCACCAGGCCGATCGTGGCGGGGTTCCAGCCGCTCGCGGTCAGGCGCAGCGAGACGAACGGGCCGAACCCGGCCTGCATGCCGGCGACGCCAAAATTCAGCCAGCTCAGACTGCGCAGCGTGCTTTCGGCCGCCGTCACGACGCTCTCCCCGCTCGGCCCCGCGACTATCCCCGAACCGGTCCGCAACCGCGAGCGCAGAGTTTCCGCCTTGCCGCGACACCGCGCGCGCGCCAGTTACGCAGGCAGGGGCGAGGGCGAGGGCATGGCGTGGTGACGCGGCAGGGCTTCCGCGAGGCGATGGCGCGGTTCGGGGCGGCGGTCAGCGTGGTCACCACCGACGGCCCCGCCGGACGGCGCGGCTTCACCGCCTCGGCGGTGTGCGGCGTCAGCGACCACCCGCCGACGCTGCTGGTCTGCGTCAACCGCCAGAACGAGAGCCACGCGGCGCTGCTCGCCAACGGCGTGCTGTGCGTCAACACGCTGGCGGCCGGCCAGGAGGACATCTCGGCGCTGTTCGCCGACGCGGCGAACGCCCCGGACGTGCGCTTCGCCGCCGGCGCCTGGTACACGCTGGCGACCGGCGCGCCGGTCCTGCACGGGGTGGTGGTGTCGTTCGACTGCCGCATCGCGCAGGTGACCGAGATCGGCACGCACAGCGTCATGTTCGCCCACGTGCTGGCGATCCGCCACGGCTCGGTGCATGACGGGCTGATCTATTTCGGCCGCCGCTATCACCCGGTCCGCCGGAAGCTGCCGGCCTGATCCCGCCCGTCCGTCACTCCCACGCAAGCGCCTGCGCGGGAGTGACGGAAACGGGCATCGGCGCAAGGGTATTACATCTGGCTGTAGTTGCCGTCGTGCCAGATGTACCAGACGTAGTCCGCCTTGGTCACGTCGCCCTTCTTGTCGAAGGAGAGGTCGCCCAGCACCGTAGGCCACGGGCCGCTCGACTTGAGCATCTCGGCGACCTTCTTCGGGTCGGTGGTCTTGGCCTTGTCCGCCGCCTGGGCGAACACCTGCATGGCGGCGTAGGTGTAGAGCACGTAGCCCTCGGGATCGATCCCCTTGGCCTTGAACTCCTTCACCACCGCGGCCGCGGTCGGGCGGTTGCGCGGGTCGGAGGGGAAGGTCATCATCAGCCCCTCGCCCGCCGGTCCGGCGATCTGCCAGAACTCCTTGGTGACCAGCGAGTCGGGGCCGAGGAACGTCGCCTGCAGGCCCTGCTCCTTGGCCTGGCGGACGATCAGGCCGATCTCGGAGTGGTAGCCGCCGAAATAGACCAGGTTGATGCCGGCTTCCTTGAGCCGGCTGACCAGCGCCGTGTAGTCGTGCTCGCCGGGCACGTAGGCCTGGTACATGGCCTCCTTCTTGCCGGCTTCGTTCATGAACTTCTTGGTCTGGTCGGCGATGCCTTTGCCGTAGGTGGTGTTGTCGTGCAGGATCGCGACCTTCCGGTCCTTGAACTCGTTGGCGATGGTGTGGCCGGCAACCTCGCCCTGCTGGTCGTCACGCCCGCAGGTGCGAAACGTGTTCCAGGATCCCTCGTCGGTGAATTTCGGGTTGGTCGAGGCTGGCGTGATCTGCAGGATCCCCTCCTCGGTATAGACCTTGCTCGCTGGGATCGAGCTCGACGAGCAGAAATGCCCGTCCACGAATTTCACGCCATCGCTCGCGAACTTGTTGGCCACCGACACCGCCTGCTTCGGATCGCAGGCATCGTCGCCGACCTCCAGCACCAGCTTCTGCCCCAGCACGCCGCCCTTGGCGTTGATGTCGGCAACCGCCATCTCGGCGCCGTCCTTCATCTGCTTGCCGAAGGTGGCGTACTCGCCGGTGATCGGGCCGGCCGTCGCGACCTTGATCTGGGCGCTGGCGGGCGCCGCGGCGAGCAGCAGCGCCGAAGCCAGGGCCGCCGCGCCGACGAACAGAGTTCGTCTCAACATCGTAATATTCCCCCGCAGTGTGAAACCGCGCTGAGACGCGCGGCTGATATGCACCCTAAGCGGAAGCGTGAAGCGCGGGAAGCCCCTGCCGGCTTGACGCCCCGACCTCGCCCGCCGATGTCCGGCGCGGACATGCTGGGGGAGCAGGGACGATGGCAATTTCGGTCGGCGTGGTCGGCCTCGGCGGCATGGGCAGCGGCATTGCCAACCGGCTGCTCGACCAGGGGCAGCAAGTCGCGGTCTGGAACCGCACCGCCAGCGCCGCCAACGCGCTGGTCGCCCGCGGCGCGCGCCGCGCCTCCAGCCCCGCCGACGCCGCGGCGCAAGACGGCGTCGTCATCACCATGCTCGCCAACGACGCGGCGGTGGAGGCGGTGACCGGCGGCGAGCACGGCGTGCTGGGCCGCCTCGGTCCGCAGGGCGTGCATGTGTCGATGAGCACGATCAGCCCGACGCTGGCGCGCACGCTCGCCGAGCGCCATGCCGCGCGCGGCAGCCAGTTCGTCGCCGCCCCGGTGTTCGGCCGGCCCGATGCGGCGGCGGCCGGAAAACTGTGGATCCTGCACTCGGGCGCCGCCGCCGCAAAGGCGCGCGCGCGCCCGGTGCTGGAAGCGATCGGCCAGGGCGTCGTCGATATCGGCGAGGCGCCCGATGCCGCGCCGACCGGCAAGGTCGCCGGGAATTTCATGATCGCCGCGGCGCTGGAAGCGATGGGCGAGGCGTTCGCGCTGCTGGAAAAGAGCGGCGTCGATCGCCGCATCTGGCACGGCCTGATGGCACAGTCGCTGTTCGCCTGCCCGATCTACGCGAATTACGGCCGCTTCATCCTCGATCAGGCGTTCAGTCCGCCGGGGTTCAAGCTGACGCTCGGCGCGAAGGACGTGGGCCTCGCCCTGGCCGCCGGGCAGGAGAAGCAGGTGGCGATGCCGTTCGCGTCCACGCTGCGCGACCGCTTCCTGGCCGCGATGGCGCAGGGCCGCGGCGACCTCGACTGGACGGCGATCGCGCTCGGCGCGGCGGCGGATGCGGGGTTGCGGCGGTAGGCCAGGGCGTCGTCAATCGCCGCCTTCGAGATAGGCGGCGCGAATCTCCGGCCGCGCCAGCAGCTCCGCCCCGCCGCCCGCCATGGTGATCGCGCCGTTGACCAGCACGTAGCCGCGATGCGCCAGCCGCAGCGCCTGGTAGGCATTCTGCTCGACCAGCAGCACCGTCAGCCCGGTCGCACGGTTGAGCTCGCGGATGGCGCCGAAAATCTGCCGCACCACCAGCGGCGCCAGGCCGAGCGCTCGGCTCGTCGAGCAGCAGCAGGCGCGGGCGGCCCATCAGCGCGCGGCCGATCGCCAGCATCTGCTGCTCGCCGCCCGACAGCGTGCCGCCGCGCTGCGCCAGCCGTTCCTTCAGCCGCGGGAACAGGCCGAAAACCTCGGTCATCGCCTCCTCGGCCTCGGCCGGCGCATGGCCGTGCGCGCCCATCAGCAGGTTCTCATGCACCGTCATGCGCGGAAAGATGCGCCGCCCCTCCGGCGCCTGCGCCAGACCGAGGCGCATGATCGCATAGGTCGGCAGGTGCGTGATGTCGTGGCCGTCGTACTCGATGCTGCCGTGGCGCGCGCGCGGGGATGCCGCAGATCGTCATCATCAGCGTCGATTTGCCGGCACCATTGGCGCCGATCAGCGTGACGATCTCGCCCTGGTTCACCTCCAGATCGACGCCTTTCAGCGCCTGGATGGCGCCGTAGAACGCGGTGACGCCGGCGAGCCGCAGCAGCGCCGACATCAGGCGACGCGCGCGGCGAGCGGCGCCGGCTCCTCGTCCTCGTCGCCCTCGCCGAGATAGGCGGCGATCACGCGCGGGTCGGCGCGCACCGCGTCCGGCGCGCCGTCGCTGATCTTCTTGCCGTGGTCGAGCACGACGATGTGGTCGGAGATGCGCATCACCACGCCCATGTCGTGCTCGATCAGCAGGATCGAGCAGCCGCCGGCGCGGATGCGCCGCAGCAGGTCCGACAGTTCCTCGCTCTCGCGCGGATTGAGGCCGGCGGCCGGCTCGTCGAGGCAGAGCAGCACCGGGTCGGTGCACATCGCGCGCGCGATCTCCAGCCGCCGCTGCGCGCCGTAGGGCAGCGCGCCGGCCGGCTCGTCGGCCCGGCCGAGCAGATCGACCGTTTCCAGCCAGGCGCGCGCCTTGACCAGCGCCGCGTGCTCGCGCGGCATGATGGCCGCCCAGCCCGAATACCGCCAGCAGCCCGTTCACGACCGAGGGCATCAGCATGTTGTGCTGCGCCACCATCAGGTTCTCCAGCACCGTCATGCCGGCGAACAGGCGGATGTTCTGGAAGGTGCGCGCAACCTTCGCATGGCGCGCGATGCGGTGGCCGGGCATCCGCTCCAGCGTGTAGCGGTGCCCGTCTTCGTGGGTCAGCGCCAGGCTGCCGGAGGTCGGGCGGTAGAAGCCGGTGATGCAGTTGAACACGGTGGTCTTGCCCGCGCCGTTGGGGCCGATCACGGCGGTGATCTCGCCGGCGCGCGCGACGAAACTGAGTTCGCTCACCGCGGTCAGGCCGCCGAAGCGCATGGTCAGGCGCTCGACCGCGAGCAGCGGCGGCGCGTCCGCCCCGGCGTTGTCAGCCACGGCCTTGGGCCACCAGCTCGGCGGCGATCTCCTTGCGCGCGCCGAGCGCGATCGAGGGCGTGCGCCCGGACACCAGGCCGCGCGGGCGCAGCACCATCATCACCACCAGCGCGAGGCCGAAGATCAGCATGCGGTACTCGGCGAAATCGCGGAACAGCTCGGAACCGCCGATCATCACCAGGGCGGCCAGCGCCACGCCGAGCTGGCTGCCCAGGCCGCCGAGCACGACGATCGACAGCACCAGCGCGCTCTCGATGAAGGTGAAGCTTTCGGGGCTGATGAAGCCCTGCCGGGTGGCGAAGAACGCGCCGGCGAAGCCGCCGAACATCGCACCCATGGCGAAGGCGGTCAGCTTGGTCCAGGTGACGTTGATGCCGAGCGCGCGGCAGGCGATCTCGTCCTCGCGCAGCGCCTCCCAGGCGCGGCCGAGCGGCAGCCGGCGCAGCCGCAGCGACACCCAGTTGGTCAGCAGCGCGAGGGCGAGGATGACGTAGTACAGAAAAACGAAACGCTGGGTGATGCTGTAGGGTCGACGTGGAAGAACGCGGCGAACGTGCCGGGATCGCCGCTGCCATTGAATTTCAGGCCGAACAGCGTCGGGCGCGGGATGTCGGAGATGCCGTTCGGGCCGCCGGTGAAGCTGGTCCAGTTGATCAGCACGACGCGGATGATCTCGCCGAACGCCAGCGTGACGATGGCGAGGTAGTCGCCGCGCAGCCGCAGCACCGGAAAGCCGAGCATGACGCCCCAGCACGCGGCCAGCAGCCCGGAGATCGGCAGCGCGGTCCAGAAGCCGACATGAAACGTGGTCGAGATCAGCGCATAGGAGTAGGCGCCGACGGCGTAGAACGCGACATAGCCGAGGTCGAGCAGGCCGGCCAGCCCGACCACGATGTTCAGCCCCCAGCCGAGCATCACGTAGGTCAGCACCAGCACGCCCACGTCGATGACGTAGCGCCCGCTGTACAGCGGCAGCGTCAGCGCGACGAGCAGGAAGACCGGGCCGACCAGGCGCCCGGCGCGGGTGACGCCCTCGGCCAGCAGCCGCGGCGAGGGCGTGCCGGCCGGGCGCCAGGCGCGCCAGCCGAACATCAGCAGCCGGCCCACGAACACCGCAGCGACGACGATGGCGAGCGCCGCCGGCCGCGCGATCAGCGTCAGGCCGTTGTCGGTGGGCACCAGGTGCAGGCCGATCATGGCGCAGAACAGGCCGAACGCGACCAGCGCCGCGAGCCCGGCATCGCGCAGCGCGGCGGCAGCGGTGGGGCGGTGCGGGTTCATACTTTCTCGACGTCGGCGCGGCCGAGCAGGCCGGAGGGCATGAAGATCAGCACGATCACCAGCACCGAGAAGGCGGCGACGTTCTTGTACGGCACGCTGGCGTAGCCGACCAGAAACTCTCGATCAGGCCGATCGCCAGCCCGCCGAGCACGGCGCCGGGCAGGCTGCCGATGCCGCCGAGCACGGCGGCGGTGAACGCTTTGATGCCGGCAGTGAAGCCGATGTAGAAGTTGATCGAACCGTAGTAGAGCAGGAACAGCAGCCCGGCGACGGTGGCCAGTGCGGCGCCGATGACGAAGGTGAGGCTGATGGTCTTGTCGGTGTCGATGCCGAGCAGGCTGGCCATCTTCAGGTCCTGCTCGCAGGCGCGCATGGCGCGGCCAAGCGGCGTGCGGGTGACCAGCCAGGTGAAGATGGCCAGGATGACCAGCGTGACCACGCTGATCAGCACCTGCATCCAGGAGAGTTCGACGGCGAAGCCGCCCTGGTCCATCAGCTGGATGCTGCCGGGGATCAGCGGCTGCAGGTTGAGGTCGCGCGCGCCCTGGGTGACCTGGACGAAGTTCTCCAGCACGATCGACATGCCGATGGCGGAGATCAGCGGGGCGAGCCGGAACGAGCCGCGCAGCGGACGGTAGGCGACGCGCTCGATGGTCCAGCCGTAGATGCCGGCGATGACGGCGGCGGCGATGAAGGCGAGCGCCAGCGCGATCGGCACCGAGGTGATGCCGAAGCCGCCGAGCAGGGTGAGGCCGATGAGGGAGAGGAAGGCGCCGACCATGAACAGGTCGCCGTGGGCGAAGTTGATCATGCCGATGATGCCGTAGACCATGGTGTAGCCGACGGCGATCAGTCCGTAGATCATGCCGAGGGTGATGCCGTTGATCAGCTGTTGCAGCGCGTAGGCCAAAAGCCCCCTCCGGCGACTGTCGTGGCGGTGTCCATGCACGCACCGAAGCACGGGGTTGCGTGCTGCGCAAGCGGGCGCATGGCGTGCCGGCGGGGGGTTCACAGCCGGCCCGGCGGTTGCTATGAGCCGCGCCGACCCCGACGGGCGGGCGCATAGCTCAGTTGGTAGAGCAGCTGACTCTTAATCAGCGGGCCGTAGGTTCGAGTCCTACTGCGCCCA
>CAWAZU010000024.1:0-21908 GCA_963786445.1 uncultured Pseudomonadota bacterium | reverse complement strand
CCTTATTCGCCGGCATGGCAGCGATTTGCTGGCGGGCGTCGCATAAGTTGCTGATGCAGTTTACGAATTGGGTGTCGAAGCCATCCGTTCCCACGATCACGCCGAGCCACACCCGCGATGCCCGACGATACGATTGAGCCGTTCGGCTTTCCAGCCGTCGGACGCAAGAAAGTCACCGCTGCCTTTGACGGCGGACGGCTGACCTCCGATGGCGGCGTCATGCTGCTGGCGGCCGCCGAGCGCCGCCTGGGTATCGTCCAGCGGCTGGCGGCGTTGATCAGCGACCCGCGCAAGCCGCAGTGTGTCACGCACAGCGTCGCCGACATCTTGCGCGCCCGCATCCTCGCCATCGCCTGCGGCTACGAGGACGCCGACGACCTCGATCATCTGCGCAGCGACCCCGGGTTCAAGCTGGCCTGCGGACGCTTGCCCGATACCGGTCGCGACCTGTGCTCGCAGCCGACCATGTCACGCTGGGAGAATGCGCCGACGCTACGCGAGGTGATGCGCATGAGCTACGCCATGGTCGACCTCTACTGCGCCAGCTACGCCCATCCGCCTGCCGCCGTCACCCTGGACATCGACGACACCGTCGATGTTGTGCATGGCCATCAGCAGATGTCGTTGTTCAATGCGCACTATGACGAACGCTGCTTCCTGCCCATCCATGTCTACGACACCGCTCCCTCTCGTCCGGTGACGATGCTGCTGCGGCCGGGCAAGACGCCGTCCGGGGAGGAGGTGCGCGGCCATCTCCGTCGCCTGGTGCGCCGCATTCGGGCACATTGGCCGAAGACCCGGCTGACCATCCGCGGCGATGGTCACTATGCCCGCCCCGAGGTGATGACGTGGTGCGAGGCAAACGCCGTGGCTTACATCTTCGGCCTGCCCGGCAACGCCGTGCTGAGCCGCTTGGTCGAGGCCACCGCGGACGATATCAGGGTCCGTCGCGCCGAAGCGCCGGCCACCGTGATGCGCGGCTACGCGGAGGCCAGCTACGGCGCCAAATCCTGGAAGTGCCGGCGGCAGGTGGCGGCAAGGATCGAGGCCAGCAGGCAAGGCCTGGATATCCGCTTCGTGGTGACCAACCTGGCCGACGGCAGCGCCGAATGGCTCTACGACACGCTGTATTGCGCACGCGGCCAGGCCGAGAACCTCATCAAGCTGCACAAGAGTCAGCTCGCTTCCGACCGCACGTCCGTAACCGATGCGAGGGTATCACGCGGGGTGCGAGCTGGGTTCAGGCTTGGCCGCAGCAGCGCTTGTATTTCTTGCCTGAGCCGCAGGGACAGAGGTCATTGCGACCGATCTTGGTGCGTCGCGCATCGTGCTGGGCTTGGGATCGGCTTGCCCGCAGTTGCGCGATCTTTCTCAGCAGCAGGATCGCACGCGGGATCTCCGCGGCGGCTTCGTCGAGCCGGTCGTCGATGTCCGCGGCCGGCTCGAAAGTCTCGTCGCCGGCATCGATGAAGCCGACGAACGGGGCGATGATGACCTGCGTGCGCTCGTCGGCGGCCAGCGCGTGCCAGTCCGCGGGGATCAGCGCCATGGCCCGCCAGAACCCGCCGACCCAGGTCTTGACCGCGTCGTGCGACGGCTTGCTCTCGGTTGGCTGGAACGCCGGGCGGTAGTCGCAGACACGCTCGGCCTCAAGCCGGCGCAGGCTCCGGTCGATCCTCGCGCTGAGCATGTTGAACAGGATGCCGACCGCACTGAGCACCGACTGGATCTGTGTGGGATCGTCGAAGATCGGCTCGCCGTCGGCCCACAGCCCCGCCATCCATCGGCAGGGCCGGATCAGGCTCGGCGCGACGATCACGCCGGTCAGATAGCCATCGAGTTCGAGCAGCGACATCGCGCGTGCCGGCGCCGCCGGCGATGCCAGGAAGGCCAGCCACGTCGACGCGGCCTCGCTCGCTGCTGTGCGCCCGTCAAGCACGGCTTCGTCGATCATGCGGCGGCCGCGATGCCGGGCGCGAGCCGGTCGATCCCGGACGCGGCTCGCCAGTTCCAGGGAAGCAATTCACGCAGCGCGTTGACCTTGGTGCGGCCCGAGACGATGCGGTCGAGCACGTCGGCCAGCCAAGTCTGCGGATCGATGCCGTGCAGCTTGGCGGTGTTGATCAACGACGCCAGCACCGCCCAGCGTTCACCGCCAGCGGCCGAGCCGGCGAACAGGGCATTTTTCCGCCCGAGCGGTATCGGCCGGATGCTGCGCTCGACCGTGTTGTTGTCCACTTCGACCCGGCCATCGCCCAGGAACACGGTCAGCCCTTGCCAATGCCCGAGCGTGTAGCGGATCGCGGCCGCCAGCGAGGATTTCGTCGAGATCTCGGCAAGCCGCTCCATCAGCCACGACCGCAGCGCCGCCATCAGCGGCTTCGTCTCGACCTGGCGGACGGCGAGGCGCTGTGCCGCGGTCAGGCCCCGGACGCGGGCCTCGATCGCATAGATCTGGCCGATCCGGCGCAGTGCGTCCGCGGCGATCGGGTCTGCGGTCTGCTTGTGCACATCGAAGAATTCCCGTCGCGCATGCGCCAGACAGTAGGCCAGCGTGATCGCGCCGCCCGGGCGGTCCGGCTTGGCGAGGTCGTCATACCCGGAATAGCCGTCGACCTGCAGCACGCCATGGAACCTCTGAAGATGCTCTTTCACATGGCGGCCGCGGCGGTCCTCGGCGTAGCGGTAGACCACCGCGGGCTGCGCGGGCCCCTGCCAGGGCCGGTCATCCACGGCATAGCACCACAGGCGGCCGATCCGCGTTCGCCGTCGCGTGCGATCCAATACCGGCAGCGGCGTGTCGTCGCAGAACACTTTCGGCGCCGTCATCACCGTCTGCACCAGCAGCGCATGCAGCGGCTGCAGCCACCACGCCGCCCGCTCGATCCAGCGCACCAGCGTGGACCGGTCGAGATCGATGCCGTGTCCCGCCAGCATCTGCGCCTGCCGGTACAATGGCAGGTGCCAGGCGAACTTTGATACCGCGACATGGGCGAGCAGTGCCGTGGTCGGCAGGCCACCATCGACCGCACGCGCCGGCGCCGGCGCCTGCACCACGGCACTCGCGCAGGCGCGACAGCCGTAGCGCGGCCGGCGGATCCGCTTGACCCGCAGGATCGCCGGCACGATGTCGAGCATCTCGCTGATGTCTTCGCCGATCCGATGCAGCGTGCCCTGGCAGCAGGGGCAGGCGGTGACCCCGGGATCGATCACAACGTCCTCCCGCGGCAGATGTCGCGGCAGGGCCCCGACGTTGCGCGCCGCCTTACGGCGCGTGCGCGGATCCTGCGAACGTGGCTTTGCGGGATCCGGCGCCGGCTCGACCGGCGTTGTCGAGACATCACCGAGACCGAGCAACAGCTGTGCGGGATCGGCGTCGAACTTCTCCGAGCGCGCGCCATACAGGGCCCGCTTCACCGTCTCCAGCATTGCCCGCAGCTTGCCGTTTTCGTCGCGCAGCTCGACGATCATCCCGATCAGGACGTCCGGCTCGCGCGGCAGGGATGCAACATCGGGCGCCATGCCGGGATGATACGGACCCGCGCAGGCGTTTCGCCAGAGTTGCAGCACAGCCGCGGCAATTTATTCGGCCGGCACCGCCACCGTGCGTACGCCGAGCTGCGTCCAGTCCAGGCCGGTGAACAGCAGCCGCAGTTGCGCCGCCGTCAGCGTCACCGCACCGTCGCGCACCGGCGGCCAGGTGAACGCGCCGCTCTCCAGCCGCTTGGCAACCAGGCACAGCCCGGAACCGTCCCACACCAGCAGCTTCAGCCGATCCGAGCGTTTCGACCGAAAGATGAAGACATCGCCGGCGAACGGGTCGGTCCCGAGCGCCTGCACGACCAACGCCACCAGCGAGTCCATGCCCTTGCGGAAATCGATCGGCCGGGACGCCACCATGATCCGCAACCCGGGCCGCGACGGCACACCCAGGATCACGCCCGCCGCCCCACATGCGCGAGCACCACGTGCAACGCTGCTGCGTCGACCTGGCCGGAAAAGCGAACCCGCAGCCCGCCGTGCTCGATCTCGATCAAGCCCATCGTCACAGCAGCCGGCGCGGGCGATGCCGAAGAACCTGCGTCAGCTATTGGAGGGCCGCAGTCCCTCGGCGAAGCGGCGTCCTCGATGCGCAGCGGCACAAACATCCCCGCGCGATCCGCTGCCTCCCGCATCGCCGCGCGTCGCCACGTCTGCAACAGCCCGCGGGCAACGCCGCGCCGACGCGCCAGCGCCGAGACATTCATCCCCGGCTCCAGGCTCTCTGCCACCAGTGCCGCCTTCTCTTCAGCTGTCCATCGACGCCGCCGCGCAACTCCCGTGATCAGCTCGATCCGGCGATACTCGCCGCCTTCGTGCCTGTGCTGATGCATGGCATTATCGCTGGCACTATCCATCCCGCCCACCCACAACCCCAGTCCCCATCCCTAAGACTGGACCCGCAACTGCCCGTGCCGCGAGGTGGCGGGTCCGCAGCGGTTACCTCTCTGCCACCAGTGCCGCCTTCTCTTCAGCTGTCCATCGACGGCGCCGCGCAACTCCCGTGATCAGCTCGATCCGGCGATACTCGCCGCCTTCGTGCCTGTGCTGATGCATGGCATTATCGCTGCCACTATCCATCCCGCCCACCCGCAACCCCAGTCCCCATCCCTAAGACTGGACCCGCAACTGCCCGTGCCGCGAGGTGGCGGTCTCGCAGCGGTTACGGACGTTCAATCGAGGATAATCCGGCTTGCCCCCTGTGCTTGCGCTCAGCGCCGTGCCGGCCAGGGCCGTTGCAATGGCGTTGCCAGCCGTTTGCATCCCCGTCCAGCGCCAGCACAGGGCAGCATCGCCTGCATGACGGCGAGGGCCAATCACGGCGAGGGGGCATGCGCATGCCGGAGCGGGGCCGAATGCCCCAGCCCACTGCCGCGTCAGAGCAGGATCAAGGATGGCTTCCGCCCATGCCACTTCATGACATTTATCGGGGAGCTTCTGGCGGATGGCCGCCAAGTCTTTGAAAGCATGGTGGGCGCAGTAGGACTCGAACCTACGGCCCGCTGATTAAGAGTTTCCCCCGGCGCGGACATAGTTCTGGGTGTCCGCGCCACCCCAAGCCACCACACTAGAAAATCTGCCGCATAGCGGCGTGGCCTCGTGAAAATTCTTGCACGATATGGAACGCGAGCGCATATTCCGCGCGGACACAGTGCGGACACGGGACACGGTGCGATGGCCGAACAACTCACGGACAAGCTGGTCAAGGAACTGGCCGCCCCTGTGACGGGAAACCGGATCGCTTACGATTCGGAGATAAAGGGCTTCGGGGTGCGCATCACCGCGGCCGGCGCGCGGGCCTTCATCCTCAATTACCGGGCGGGCGGCTGCGAGCGGCGTATCACGATCGGCAGTTTCCCGGACTGGAATGTGAAGAAGGCGCGGGAGGAAGCCGCTGCCCTAAAGCGCCGCATCGACGGCGGCCAAGACCCTATGGCCGACCGGCACGCCCAGCGCGAGGCCCCGACCGTGAACGGCCTCGCCGACCGATTCGAGGCGGAATATCTGCCCAGGAAGCGGCCTAGCACCCAGGACGAGTACAAGCGGCTGCTGCGTGCCCACATCCGCCCCGCCATCGGCAGCAAGCGAGTGGCCGATCTGCGGCACCATGACATCGAGGCGATGCACAGCAAGATCGCCGGCAGTGCGCCCTACGCGGCGAACCGCGCGGTGGCGGTGCTGTCCAAAATGTTGTCCCTGGCGGTGAAGTGGGAGCTGCGCGGCGACAACCCGGCCCGTGGCGTCGAGCGGGCGCCTGAGCAGAAGCGCGAACGCTACCTGACCGGGGCGGAGATCGCGCGGCTGTCCGAAGTGCTGGCGGTGCATCCCGAGCGCACCAGCGCGAACGTCGTCCGGCTGCTGTTGCTGACCGGCGCGAGGAAGGGCGAGACGCTGGCCGCCCGCTGGCCGGACTTCGATCTGCAAGCCGGCGCGTGGTCAAAGCCGGCCGCGACAACCAAGACGGCGAAGCTGCACCGCGTTCCGCTCTCCGCCCCCGCGCTGGCGCTGCTGGCCGGCATGAGGGCGGCGGCGGACATCGAGGATGCGCGCCGCGCCAAGCATGGGTTGGCGCCGATCCTCTATCTGTTCCCCGGCGTGGACGGGAAGCCGCTCGGCGACATTAAGCACTTTTGGGCTGCCGTCTGCGGCAACGCGAAGCTCTCCGGTGTCCGCATCCACGATCTGCGCCATACCTTCGCCAGCATCCTCGCCTCGTCCGGCCTGAGCCTGCCGATCATCGGCGGGTTGTTGGGGCACACGCAGCCGGGCACCACGGCGCGATATGCACACCTGCTGGACGACCCGCTGCGCGCCGCCACCGAGCGGGCAGGGGCCGTCATTGCGGGCGCCGGCAAGCCCAGCGCCGAGGTGGTGACGCTGCCGACCGGGAGGCGGGCGTGAGCGGAGGCAATGAGGCGCCGGGCGGCCTCACCGGCCACAAAGCGGGTAGGCGCAGCAACGTGACTTCAGCGGTCAAAAACAGCCCAGCTGCCCCACCGAGCGGGCCAAATCCCGGAGGAGGATGGCTGAACCTGCGACAACTGGCACAGACCATCTGGCCTGGAACGTGCCGTCGCATGGATCGGGCGCTTCTCAATCCGGCTTTGTCGGCGCCGGAGTTGGAACGCGCGGAAAAACACCTTCTGGCCATCGACTCCAGTATTAGGAGCGCCGCCGCAGAGATCAGCGCCAAACGCAGTGAGCGGCCCGATTGGTGGCCCGCCGAACCGCCCATCGGCGAACCAGGGACGTGTATTCGGCCTGCTCCGGGACGTGACGACGAGGACCGCGCCGTTCGCCGGCTTTTGTGGAAGAATCCTGAGCACCTGCGGTTGTTGGAGCGCGAAATCGCGCACCGCATGGAGCAAAAACGCTCGCTGGCGCACCATGCGCTACAAGCGGTCATCCCCAACCACCTGCGGCGTGTTTTTTTGGGTGGCGGCTACGAGGTGACCGCGCGGGCCGCCGATGGCAGGGAGATAACGCTCGGCCCACGCGACCTCGCCGGGGCTGACGTGGACCTCTTGCGCGGCACACTGGCGGGGAGCGGGACAGAATACACGGACGTGTTGGTTCGCCCGGCAGCGATCGAGAAGCTGGGGGACGTGCCGACGCCGGAACCTCTTCCACCATTCAATAGGGCAGAGGCAAGGGCCCTCCTCGCCGCCGAAAAACTGCGTGGACCGTGGAAAGAGCGGCCGGCGCAGGACGATGCTATTGCCTTCTTTGAGCGAAACTTCTCAGGGGTTACGCGCCAACCCGTTCGCGAGATTCTTGCCGACGCGTATGGAGAAGGCAAGCGCGGGCCGCGCGCCGACCGGCGAAATAAACCTGGGCCGGCGAAATAGCGCGGCAAAAGCCGAGTTCTTATCTACGAACCTGACTTCCATCCGGCGAAATTCGCGGCGAAAATGGACACCCATTCTGAGACGCGGTGAAAGGCTCCGCACCAACACGGAGCCATGCAGTGACCGACGTTCTCACTTCCGCGGCCGTCCCCCTGATGCCCCCTGCGCCGCCGGGGCTTGCTGATCTAGTCGGCGATTTGTGGACCTACCAGCAGCTTGCCGCGGCGCTCGGCTGTTCCGAGCGGTCGATCTATAATCTGATCGACCAGCTCCACATCCCCTACGTCCGCGTTCTCGGCAAGCGGCTGGTCAAACCTGCCGATTTCCGCACCGCGCTGGCGAAGCAGCAGGCGAACACCGCGCCTCGCGGCCGTGGCCGTCCGCGGAAAGCAGCCTAACCCCACACCGCCGCGGTTCCCGGCCACAAGCGATGTGGGGTTCAGCCGATTTCGGGGAGACGACGCCCGCGAGCATACTCGGTCAACTTCGATCCCACAAGTGTCAAGACCGCGCGATAGCTCGAAAGGCCGCGCGATGACGACCCCTAGAGACAACCAACGCCGCCAGCAGCGCGAGGCCGTCCGCGCCCAGGGTGCGAGCGCGCGCTTCCGGCGCAGCGATGCCACCCAGGCGCCCGACTTCGACTTTGATGACGACGCCGGCGATCGGCTGCTCCGCCTGCTCCCGAGCGACGACGCGCGGGAGCGCCTTGCCGGGGCCGCGAGGATCGCAGGCCAGCAACTTGAATTGATAAAGCCCGCAGTCGTAGCGGTCGGCGCGCGGGGCTTTCACGCCGGTGCGGTGGCCGACGTGTCCGCGGGGGCGGCGATCGTCCCACTTGCGGATGCGGCCCGCGTCACGACGGTTCATGTCGGGTTCATCGCCGGTGCTTCGGCGACCGACGCAATCGAAGAGATGGTGCGCGCGGCCGAGGAAGTCGGCGGACCAGCGTGCGGCTGGGATAGGGGAATCGCGAGCATCGTGCTCGCGATGCTGGAGCACGCCGGCGGCCGGCCGGGAGAGCATTGCCGCGACATTGGCGATGCTGCTGTGCCGATCCTCGGCGCCCTCTTCGCGACACTGGCGCCCGCTGGGCGGGAGAGCCTCGGCCGCGCCATCGACACCATCCGCGAACGCGCGATCTGTCCCGCGCTGGTGTGCCTGATCGGGGCGGCCAGCAGCGGGCGCCCAGGCTTCCATTCCCTGTTCTGGCCGTTGCTTCTGCCGCTCGCGCCCTATGCGGAACACGTTCTCCGGCAGGCGCAAGGGGCACGCGCCGATGCGTAATTCTCTGCACGTCATGGATTGGACCGAGCTTTGCCAACGTGCCGAGCAGGAGCGGGCCGAACGACGCGCCAGGCGTCAATGGGGGCCGTGGCACCTCGATACAAACACGCTGGAACTCATCTACACCAACAATCAAGGCGGCAGCCGCTATTTCGTTGACCTTGAACGGATGAACACCTCGGCTGCTGTGCTGGACTGGATTTTTCAGCTTCAAAAGAAGTCGTGGACCAGCGTTGACGACATCGGCCACCTGATCGCCGCACTGCAAGACATCTTCGATCCGCAGGCGCGGTTGTGCAGCTTCGGGTGCAGCGGCGCGCCCGGCGAGAAGATCGACGCGACCAGCTACCTGCGGGCGCGGCACGGCCGGCGGGGAACCAAGCAATGAGCGCGCTCGGCGACAACCGGCTGGCCGTGCTGGCGGCGAACATCCGCGATGCGCATGCCGGTGTGAGGGAGGCCGCCAGGACGGCGGCAGAGCGTGCCATAGACGCCGGCCGGATGCTGACAGAAGCCAAGGCACTCCTGAAGCATGGGCAATGGCTGCCTTGGCTCAAAGACCATTGCCAACTCTCCGAGCGCACCGCGCAGCTCTACATGCGCGTCGCAAAGCTGGGGCTGAAATCCGAAACCGTTGCGGATTTGGGGTTGCGGGCTGCCGCTAAGGTTGTGCTGGCGATCCATGACACGTCCTACAACGTCTTCGCCGGATGTGGCGAGGAAGCCCAGCGGCAATGGCTACTGTTCGGCCTGTTCGGGATTCCCTGGCAGCACATCGAATGGTTGCGACAACGCCCGTTCGCCACACCGGATGAATGGCTCGGCGAGGAAGGCGCGAAATTCCGGCGCACTTGGGGGATGCGCGAGCCGAGTGGGGAAAGCAAAGCCGTTTGGACCGTGTTCCAGACCACGCACCACAAGACTCCGCGCGCGGAGATCGAGGCGCGGTTGGGTGCGGACGCCGCGCCATGATCGAAATCACGCGCCTGACCAAAACCGGCGGACCGCTCACGAAGCGTATCTGCCTGACCAGCGAAGGCGAGGTCATCAGCGACGGCAGCGCGTGCGTCATGTCGATGGGAACCGCGCTGCGCGCGCGGATCGCGACCGCAGAAGAGTTCGCCGCGCTGATTGGCCGCCTCGAGCCGCATGAGGCGATTGCGCTGGGTGCGTTGCGCAGTGACCTGCCCGACCGAGTGGATATCACGACGAAGCTGAAACTCGACGCACTGAACGGCAACGCCGCCCCCAGCCTGATCGCGCGCACCGCCGAACATATAAGCTACCGCGCCGGCCAGCGCGCACTGGCGCTCATCGACATCGACACGAAAGGCATGCCCAAAGCCGCGGCCCAGCGCATCGCCGACCTCGGCGGATTCGTGCCAGCCCTGCGGGCCATCCTGCCCGACCTCGCGCAAGCCGCCACCATCCTGCGCCCGTCCACCAGCGCCGGCATCTACCGCACGGACACAAACGAAAAATTCCCCGGCTCCGGCGGTTTCCACCTGTTCGTGCTGGTGCGCGACGGGGGCGACATCGAACGCTTCCTCCGCACACTGCATGAACGCGCGTGGCTTGCCGGGCTGGGCTGGTCGATGGTCGGCGCCGGCGGCCAATTGCTTGAACGCAGCATCGTGGACCGAATGGTGGGTGGCCCTGAGCGATTGGTGTTCGAGGGCGCGCCGGTCCTCGATGCGCCGCTCGCACAGGACGGCGCAGCTCGCGCTCCAATTGTGCAGCATGGCGCCGCGCTGGATACCGTGGCCGCATGCCCGCCGCTCACCATCGTTGAACAGAGCCGCCTCAGGGAACTGCAGGCGAAGGAGGGGCAACGGCTCGCCCCGGACGCCGCCCGCGCCCGCGAGGCGTTCACGGCCCGGCAAGCGAAGCAGATGGCCGAGCGCACCGGCATGGCGCCCGAACGCGCCGCCAGCATCATCGCCCATCAATGCGGCGGCACGCTGCTGCCAGATGTGGTGCTGCCGTTTGATGAACCCGACCTGGCCGGCTGCACCGTCGCCGATGTGCTTGCCGATCCGGGCCGCTTCGTCGGCGCCACGCTCGCCGATCCTGTCGAGGGCACGATCTACGGCCGAACCAAGGCGATGGTCATGCGCCGGGCGGACGGGTCGCCCTGGATCAACTCGTTTGCACACGGCCGCACTGCCTATGAGTTGAGGTACGATGCCGCTGCCGTCCGCGCCGCGCTGGACAAGGCCCCCGCCGACGCCGTGGTCGCGCTGTTCGTGCGTCTCGCGCAGATCGCCGAACTGGACGAAGCCGAAGCCGAGGAACTACGCGATCTCGCCGCAGAGCGCAGCGGCATCGGCAAGCGCGCCATCGACCGCGACCTGAAAACCGCCCAGCGCCAGCGCACCGGGCAGCAACGGGCTGAGGAAAAGCAGCGCCGCACGGCCGAACGGCGCGACCCGCGCCCACAGATCGAGGCGCCAGCACCGGATGCGCCGTGGCTGCCGACGATGGGCACGCTCAACGAAGTTCTCGGCGCATCGACCGCGGCCGAGCCGCCGATGCGCGATATTGACGGTGTGGTCGCGCAGGTGCGGGTGCGGCGGGTGCCGAACATGCACATGTTGACCGCGAAGGGATCAAACCAAGAGGACTCCGACGAAACCCGCCTGCCGCCGCCGGAGCAGCCGCTCTTGAGCCGCCTGACCGAACCACAGCTTGCCGAGATGATCGAACGGCACATAGACTACGTGTGCGACACCGGCCGGCCGGTTCATCTGGCAACCCCGTTCGTCAAGCACTTCCACACGCGCCAGGACGATGCGCTGCCGCTTGTCGCCGCCATCGCCACCCTGCCGATCGTGCTCGCGGACGGAACTATCCTTGCCGGTGAGGGACTCGACCGCAAACGCGGAATCGTATTCCGCATCCCGCACGAACTGCTCGCGATCCTGCCAACACCAGGACAATGCGACGAAACCGCGGTTTTTGAGGCATTCCGGTTTCTCATCGACGAATGGCTGGTGGACGTGACCGCCGACTTTGCCGGCAAGTGCGCGTTGATCGCCGCCGCCCTGACCGTGATCGAACGCTCGACGCTTGCCGAGCGGCCGTGCTTCTTCGTCACTGCCGGCAGGCGCGGCGGCGGCAAAACGACCACGCTCATCATGCTGCTATCGGCCGTCACAGGCGTACGCCCCCCGGCCGCGGCGTGGTCGCCTAACGAAGAAGAGAGGCGCAAAGCGCTGCTCGCCTACCTATTGGAAGCCGTCAGCGCAATAGTATGGGATAATATCCCGCGCGGAACGCAAATCAGTTGCCCGCATATCGAGAAAAGCTGCACCACTGCATTCTACTCCGACCGGCGGCTCGGCGTGTCAGAACTGATCGCCGTGGCCGCCGCCGTCATTCATTTCTTCACAGGAAACAACATCGCGCCTCGCGGCGACCTCGCCAGCCGCAGCCTGCAAATCCGCCTCAAGGTGGACCGCGCCGACCCGGAAAACCGGCCCTTTGTCCATTCCGACCCGATCGAGTGGACCGAAGCGCACCGCGGACGCATCCTGGCCGCGCTGTACACGATCCTGCTCGGCAACCCGAACCTGCGGCCGGGATCGAACACCCCTCCTCAAACCCGCTTCAAGATGTGGTGGCGACTCGTCGGCTCGGCCGTCGAACACGCCGCCGACACCTATGGCGAGCGCGTCGCCGCCCTGGTGATCGACGCGAACCCGAATTGCCCGCCATCGAAGCTGAACTTCCGCGACATATTCCTCGCCCAGGAAGGCGATGACGAGGAAAGCGCCAGCCTCAGCGACGCCCTCGTCGTCCTCGACGCCATCGTCTGGCCGGGACGAACCGGCTCCTTCCAGGCGGCCGACCTCGCCCGACTCCTCAACGAACCGGACATCTACGCTTCGGCCGAACACAAGGAACGAACAACCACCCTGCGCGAGTTCCTATTCCCCAACCTGTCGGCCGCACAGACCATCACGGCCAAATCAGCCGGAAAGCGCCTCAAGCGCCACGTCGGCGACCCCGTCAAGCACGGCGACAAAACCCTCTGCCTCATGGAAACGGAAGACACGCACACCAAAACACTCAGCTTTCACGTCAAGAAGACGTGACCCGATGCCTCCTTTGCGGGGTTTGCGGGGTTTGCGGGGTTTGTTTTGGCCCATGTGCGCCCCCGGACTCACTTAATCCCGACCTATCCACACCCGGAAATACGAGTCTCGCGTACGTCAAGCGCTCAAACAAAACCCGCACAACCCGCAAAGCCCGCAAATCAACCCGCGGCAGGGATGGCGACTGATGCCGCACAACACCCGCCGCGCCCCTGTCTCGCGCGTGCGCGCGCGACGCTGCGCCGTCGCTGCGGCTCTACACCACTGGCGAGCATGCGCTTGACGCTGCCGTGGAGATAGGGCCGCCCGGACGGCCCGACATGGCCGAGCGCGGCCAATTCCGCGGCGATCTCACGCAAGCTGCGCCGCTCGCCCGTCCGAGGATGCCGCCGCGCCAGCTTCCGCGCCGCCTTCACCGCCTCGTCCGGCACCGCCTTACGGCCTTCGCATCGTCCGCTCACGGCCCGCTTGCGCTCCCGCGCGTGCTTCAGCTTGGCAACAAGTGCCGCTTTCTCAAACTGCGAGACAGCGCCGATGATCTGGCGCACCAGTTCGGCGGTCGGGCCGGGATCAGTGAAATGATCCGGCGCGTAAACCGGCACCAGGTCGATGCCGCGGCTGCGCAGCAGCGCATGCGCGGCGAGCTGCACCATCAGGTCGCGTGCGAACCTGGTGGCGTTCTCGATCAGCACGACGCTGATCCCCTCCTCGGCGCAGCGCCGCAGCAGCGACGTGATCTCCTGCTCGGCCGGCCAGGTGTCGAGCCGTGCTGGTCAACTCATCCAGCATCCGCATTTCGGCGCGGAATTTTCCCGATTCAGCCCTTCCACTGATTACCAATCTGGCGCGGCAGGCGAGAATACGTAAATGTTATCAACTGATTACCAGCACACACACCGAGCCATGTCCGCACCATGTCCGCAATCCGGCCGCGATTTCCCGCCAGCGCCCGCGCCGCGAGGCCACGCCATGGACACTATCTTGACTATTTTGGTCGAGAACGCCGGCGGCACCCACGCCGCCACCACGGCGCTGCGCAGGCGCCCCACGCGCAAACGCCACCACGCAGCCGGCGCAGCGCGTCACCAGCCGCCCCGCGGCGTCGGCAGCGTCATCGCGCGGCACCCGGCACCGCCGGAGCGGCCCTGGCGCCCTGATGCACCGCAGCGCCACCGCGTTTTTGGTTTTTAGACCGCGCGCGCGGGTTTCTTGGGGTTTTAGGCGTGGTGGGCGGACATGCTGGCGCGCGAGCCGGACGAACTGGGGAGGGCGAGGAACCGGCCACCGACGACACCGAGGGCTTGCTCGGCTTCCTGGCGGCCAAGGTGCTGCCGTGGTTTGATGCCCGGAAGAAGGAACTGGCGAACTGCCCGCTGATCCGCGAGCAGGCGTTCGGCGAGGCGCTGGACCCCGACAAGCTGGAGCGGCTCGGCCGCTATGAGGTGCATCTCGACCGCAAGCTTGAGCGGATGCTCGCAATGCTGCTGCGGCTCACGGACCTGCGGCAGGCGGCGGTCGATGGCTGATCCGTTTGGCCAAATCGGCGGGCATGGGTAGGGCAATTGAGCCACGCCATTGCGTATCCGGCCATATTGGCCAAAACTCACGAGAAGCGGCGCGAGGAGTTAGATGAAAACCCTAGCGGCGAAGGACGCCAAATACGGCTTCGGCCGGCTGATCGACCTTGCCCGCGCCGAGCCGGTGGCGGTCGCCAAGCATGGGCGCCCTGTCGTCGTGGTGATGGCAGTCGAGGAGTTCGAGCGGCTCACGGCGCGGGACGCCCCGGCGGTCGCCACGGCTCACGACAAGACAGCGAAGGAGTGACCATGCCAAGGGGACGCCCGAGAATGGGATTGCCCCGCCTTCGTGGACACCCTACTGCGGGCCGCCACGACCGATGAACTGGTGCAGGCGCTGTCCTACTCCCTGCGCTTCAACGAACGCGGCAAGGCGCACCGGATGGGAGCCGACTTCGTGGCCCGGATCGCCGCAGAGACGCTCGTCAAGCACCTTGAGCTGGCCGGGTTCGTGGTGATGAAGAAGCCGCCCGGTGGTGCGCCCGTGGCGCCCTATCCGTATCGGTAACGGGGAGATCGGCGCCCGTCTCGTGCTGTGCTGACGATGGACGAAGGCCGCCGTCTCGCGGCCGGCATCGCCCGATTGCCGGAGCTGCTGGGTGTGGGCACGCCACGACGTGCGTAGAGAAGTGCGCTATGCCCGACCGTGTCCTCACGGCGCTTGTTCGTGGTCGCGTACATCTTCAGCGAACAGCCGAATATACGGATCGTACCGGAAGCGTCGATTCCGCGCCTGACCGGTCACCTCAGCTACGATGCCGATTTCCGCGAGTTTTTCCACTAGATGGTTCGCAGCGGGATAGGTCGTGCGGATCAAGCCGCGCACCTCATTCACCGAGACGATCGGGCGTGAAAATAGATGCTCCAGCGTACGGTGCCCGTTCCCTGCCGCGCGGCCAAGCTTTTCGGCTATGAGGTCACGGTGCTGTTCGCGCATCCGCAGAATGCGATGGGCGGTGACGCTTGCTTCCGCGCTTACTTCGGCGACGCCCACAAGGAAGAAAGCAAGCCAGTCCTCGAATGCCCCTGAGGCGCGTACTGCTTGGAGGTGATCATAGTATTGCTGCCGGTGCCGCTTGAAATAGTGCGACAGGTAAAGCACCGGCTTTTGCAAAACCTGTTTTTCACAAAGCAGGAATGTGATGAGCAGCCGCCCTATTCGGCCGTTGCCGTCTAGGAAAGGATGTATCGTCTCGAACTGCGCGTGCGCGAGACCGATCTTGATGAGCAGCGGCAGGGTGTCTTCGGCGTGCAGGAATCGTTCCAGATCGCCAAGCGCGCCCGAAACTTCGGCCGGTGGGGGAGGAACGAAAATTGCCTCGTTGAGCGTGCAGCGACCGGGGCCGATCCAGTTCTGACTGGTTCGAATCTCGCCGGGCGTAAGATGCGAGCCGCGCACCCCCGCTAGTAGCATTTGATGAATCTCTCGAACGAGGCGGACGGAGACTGGCAGCGACGCGAGTTGTTCGAGTCCATAATTCATAGCAGCGACGTAGTTAATCACCTCGTCTACGTCGCGCGGCCGGTCGGGAGCAAACAATTGGGCCTCAGCCGAGAGCACATCCTGAAGAGAGCTCTGGGTGCCCTCAATCTGGCTCGACAGCACTGCTTCCTTGCGAACGTACATGAACACGAAGAGATCGGGATTGGGCAATGTGTCCACTGCACCTGCCAAGCGCCCAAGTGCCAAATCGGCGCGCGAAAGAAGTGACTGTATCTGCCCGTCGATCCGAACCGCCGGGTTGGGGGGCATCGCCGCGGGAATGAAAGCCCAGTAGCCTTGTGGCTGGCGCCGGTAGGTTCCCGCGCGGGAAGCAGCGGGCCGCCCGGAGTTTGTCGCATCGGCGGGCATGTTGGTCTCCTGGCGCCCTACGAAAGTGTCGCTTTCACATGGCCCAACCGTGGCGCCATATGAAAGGCTGCCTTTAGCATAGCCGCGTAGCCGCTCCATATGAAAGGGGCCTTCGATCCGGCGGCGCACGCCCTTGATCGCCAGGGCCAGCCGGCCACAGGGTCAACAGAGTAAACCGTGTCAGCCGCCCGCTGGGCGAGATAGCGTCCAAGCCGGTCTCGGCGCTGCGGAATCGGACCCCGCGTAGCGCATGCGCCTGACGTTGGTTGGGCTGCCTCCCGCACCGTCCCGCACCGTCCCGCCCCGTCCGGCACCATGGATGCCGTCCCAGTGCCGTATGGCCCGCTGCCGCCGACACACCATAACATCTTGGAATTGCTTGGCGTGCTGTGTGCGATGAAACTGGGCACTGGGAGGCGACGGTAGCCCGCTGATCGGTTACGGGCCTCGCAGGTTCAAATCGGGGGCACGAAGCCACTTATGTCGAACGCGGTTCCCCGCATTTCCAGCAACAACATGAACGCCAGTTCATTGCGGCATCCTGATTAATTTTCGACCATGAGGCGCCCGACTTGATCCCGTCGATCCCCGCGCCTGACTGGTCGACGTATTCCGTCGCGTCGCCGGTCGCCCGTCTCGCGCCCACATGAGCTTCCAACCTTGCATCGGCCGCAGATGCTCACGGATGCTGCCGCGGGGGCGCAAGCAAGCTGCGGCAGTCGCCGAATGGCCACGCCTACCCGGCACCCGACGCCCTGAGTTCACGACCGCAGGAAGTAGTCGTGAATTGCTAGGCCGACCCGTCCAAGGAAGATGGCATTCTCATTGTCCGGGCTAAAGGTCAAGTCTCTGCTGTCCCTCGTAAAGCCCACGACCACGAGCGTGCGGTCCGGGAGAAAAAGCAAAGCGGCGTCGCAACGCACTCCGATATTGAAGCCCGTCTTGTTAGCGATACGCAGCGACTGCGGCACCTTCAACTCGCGTGCATATGGGTTGTAGGGAAGGTATCGTGGAAGCAGATCCAGATATTGCTGCCGCTCCAAGCGATCGCGCCGCCTCCGTCGGCGGTCGATCATCTCGAGTGCAGCGAGGGGCGGTGGCCGACCGAGCGGCGTCCTCGTCGGCACCGTGCTGCTGGCGCATCGCCCCGTGCCCCCGTCTCCCGCCATGATCGCGCAATCCGGCGTGGGGGTCCGAAAGGTAGGGGTTCCCAAAATTCCTGGTCGGGCCGAAGGGGCTACCAGAGCGTGATCGTTCCGCCAGCCTCTCACCGGCTATTGCCCGACTAACGCACCGCGGCGCATCTTGTTCACGTGCTCGTGGAAGGGTCGTGCCGGCCTCGTGTGCGCTGAAATTTCCAGCCCGAACTTCGGCTTCCTGACCCGCTACGACATCGTGCTCGTGCGGGTCGCGGCGCATGCGGAACGGTATTTTTCCATACCGTGACCGCGCTGATGAAGCTGCGGCAGTTTGGCGAGTTGTTGGCGCAGCAGGTGGCCGCCCGGGCCGGTGTTCTCGTTTCCCCGGACGAACCCCAGGCCGAGTTGCTTGCGCGGCTCCGCCGGGAGGCCGGGTATCCGCGCGAAGTTCTCGACCTCTTTCATGATCTCCGCCGCTTCGGGAATGATGCTGCCCACCAGCATCGTGGCGATCATGCGACCGCGCTGAGCGGCCTCAAGGTCGCGCGGCAGCTCGCCGTCTGGTTCCACAAGACCTACGGCGACCCGCGATTCAAGCCTGGTCCCTTCCAGCCACCCCGTCCGCCTGCGGACCCGACCGCCGCGCTGCACGAGGAGTTGGAGCGGTTGCGCGCGGAACGCGATGCCGGCCTTTCCGCCGCCGAGTTGGCGCGCCAGGCCGCGGAAGCGGCGGAAGCCGCACGCATCTCGGCCGAGCAGCGTGCCCACACCGAGGCGGAAGACCGTGCGTTCTGGGAACACTATGCCGCCGAGACGGAAGCCACCCGTGCGGCGCTGGCCGAGCAATTGGCCGCCCTCCAGGCCGCCGCCGCCGCGGCGCCGGCCGCTGCGCATCAACAGACGCTGGAGTTGGCCCGACAAGCGGCCAAGGAGATCGACCTTGATGAGGCTGCGACCCGCGCCCTGATCGACGCCCGGCTCCGCGCCCGTGAGTGGGATGCCGACAGTGCCCTGCTCCGCTATTCCGCAGGCACGCGCCCCATTGCCGGCCGCAACCTCGCGATCGCCGAATGGCCGACCGAGAACGGCCCCGCCGACTACGCGCTGTTCATCGGCACCACCTGCCTCGGCGTCGTCGAGGCCAAGCGCAGCCGCAAGAACGTCATGGCGGCGGTGGACCAGGCCGGGCGTTATGCGCAGGGCTTCGTTACCGAATCCGTGCACTGCCGGCCGGCAGCCCTTGGCCGGCAGAGTCGGGCGCGACCAAAGAGCCGCCCTACCGCGTGCCGTTCCATTTCGCCGCCAATGGCCGCGGCTATCTCAAGCAGATCGAGACCCAGTCGGGCATCTGGTTCCGGGACGCGCGCCACCCCACCAACGCGAGGCGGGCCCGGTCGGACTGGCCAACCCCGGACGACCTCAAGGACATGCTCGGCGCCGACCAGGCCGCGGCGCAGGCTGCCCTTGCCGCCCTCCCGTTCGATTTCGCGTTCGACCTGCGCGACTACCAGAAGCGCGCCATTCAGGCCGTCGAAGCCGGCCTCGTGGACGACACCCGCCGCGCCATACTGCTCGCGATGGCGACGGGCACCGGCAAGACCAAGCTCGCCATCGCGCTGCTCTACCGTCTGCTCCATACCCGCCGCTTTCGGCGCGTGTGCTTTGTCGTGGACCGCACGGCCCTCGGCGAACAGGCTGCGCGCGAGTTTGCGACCACCCGCGTCGTCAGCGCCCGCGCGTTCGCCGACATCTTCGGCCTCAAAGCGCTGTCCGACACCCCACCCGACCCCGATACCAAAGTCCATATCTGCACCATTCAGGGCCTGGTGAAGCGAGTGCTCTACGCGCCCACGCCGGAGGAGGCGCCGCCCGTCGATCAGTACGACCTGTTGCTGGTGGACGAGTGCCACCGCGGCTACACGCTCGACCGCGAGATGAGCGACGCCGAGATGGCGTTCCGCTCGGAGGCCGACTACGTCAGCAAGTATCGCCGCGTGCTGGAGTATTTCGACGCCGTACGCATCGGCCTGACCGCCACGCCGGCGCTCCACACCACCGAGATTTTCGGCCGCCCAATCTTCACCTATGGCTGGCGCGAAGCCGTGGTGGACAATTGGCTGGTCGATCAGGAGCCGCCGATTCGCATCGAGACGGAGCTGTCGCAGGGCGGCATCCACTTCGCGCGCGGCGAGGATCTGCCGCTGCTCGACCCGCTGACGAACAGCATCGACCTCACCACCGCACCCGACGACCTCGACTTCGAGGTGGAGAGCTTCAACCGCCGCGTCGTCACGGAAGCTTTCACGCGGGTGGTCTGCGAGCAACTGGCCAGCCACATCGACCCGGCCGCACCGGGCAAGACGCTGATCTTCGCCGCCACCGACGCTCACGCCGACATGGTGGTCAAGGCGCTGACGGATGCGTTCGCGGCGAAGCACGGTCCGCAGGACGATGCCGTGGTCAAGAAGATCACCGGCAGCATCGACACGCCCGGCCAGATGATCCGCAAGTTCCGCAACGATCCGTCTCCCAAGGTCGCCGTTACGGTGGACCTTCTGACGACCGGCATCGACGTGCCGCGCATCGTCAATCTGGCGTTCCTGCGGCGGGTCAACAGCCGCATCCTGTATGATCAGATGATCGGCCGTGCCACGCGACTTTGCCCCGAGATCGGGAAGGAAAGCTTTCGAGTCTTCGACGCCGTGCGCCAGTACCGACGCCATCCAGGCATTCACCGAGATGAAGCCGGTCGTCGTTGACCCCAAACTGTCCTTCGCCCAGTTGCTGGACGATCTGGCCCGCGTCACCGAGCCTGCCCACCGCGCCGCGATCCGGGACCAACTGCTTGTCCGCCTGCGCCGGCGCATCGCCAGGCTGACCCCGGAGGCCGGCGAGCAGTTCACCGCGGCTGCCGGCGAAAGCCCCGCCGATGCCCTCGCCCGCGTGCAGACCTCCGACCCGTCCGACCTCGCCGGCTGGGTCGCGGCGCGCCCCGGTCTTGGCCCGATCCTCGATTGGAACCCGGAGGGCGGCCGGCCGATGCCGCTCGCCGTCTCATTCCATCCGGACCGGCACGTCGCGACCACGGTGGGCTACGGCGCCACGGGCAGGCCGGAGGAGTACCTCTCGGCGTTCGGCGCCTTCATCCGCGAGAACGAGAACCGGCTGGCAGCCCTTTCCCTCGTCCTTCGCCGCCCGCGCGACCTCACCCGCGCCGAGCTGCGCGCGCTCGCCCTCGCGCTGCAGGAGGCAGGTTTTTCGGAGGCCGCGCTCCGCAGTGCGTGGCGGCAGGTACGGCAGGAGGATGTTGCCGCGACACTGATCGGCCACATCCGGCAGGCGGCTCTGGGCGACGCGCTGGAGCCGTGGGCGGACCGCGTTCAGCGCGCCGTCGCGCGCATCATCCGCCGCGGCGGCCTCACGCCCGACCAGCAGAAATGGCTCCGCCGCATCGGCAGGCAGGTGGCCGAGATCGGCGTTGCCGACGCTGCCGCGCTCGACGAAGGCCAGTTCCGCGAGACGGCCGGCGGCTTCGCCCGGCTCGACAAGGTGTTCGCCGGCCGGCTCGGCGCGATCTTGGGCGACATCAACGAGGAAGCGTGGAAAGAGAGCGCATGAGCACCCCAGCCCCCCGCCCCTCCGTCACCCGCGACATTGTCCAAAAACTCTGGCGCCTGTGCGACATCCTGCGCGACGACGGCATCACCTATCAGGCCTATGTCACCGAGCTGACCTACCTGCTGTTCCTGAAGATGCTGGCCGAGACGGGGCGGGAGGATCAGCTTCCGGGAGACACGCGCTGGTCCAGCCTGACGGCGCGGGAGGGCGAGGCGCTGCTCAGCCATTACCGCGCGTTGCTGCTGAAGCTCGGCACGGCCGGCGGTCCCCATCCGGTTCCCCTGGCCGTGCGCGTCATCTTCACCGACGCCCAGACCAGCCTCCGCAAGCCCACCAACCTGCGCGAACTGGTCACGCAGATCGACCGGCTCGACTGGTACTCCGCGAAGGAAGAGGGTCTCGGCGACCTCTACGAAGGGTTGCTGGAGAAGAATGCCGCCGAGAAGAAATCCGGCGCCGGCCAGGACTTCACCCCGCGCCCACTGATCGACTGCATGGTCCGACTGC
Organism: uncultured Pseudomonadota bacterium; assembly: GCA_963786445.1. Lineage (GTDB taxonomy): Bacteria > Pseudomonadota > Alphaproteobacteria > Acetobacterales > Acetobacteraceae > JAFKFJ01. The sequence goes on along the minus strand of CAWAZU010000024.1, from coordinate 443 downwards.
TGCAACCGCAGGGCGGGGAGGTGATCCAGGACCCCGCCGCCGGCACCGGCGGCTTCCTGGTTGCCGCCGATCGCTGGATCAAGGCGCGCACCGACGAGCTGTTCGCCCTGCCGACCGAGGCTGCCCGGCGCTTCCAGCGTGACGAGGCTTTCCGCGGGCTGGAACTGGTGCCCGACACGCATCGCCTGCTGCTGATGAACCTGCTGTTGCACGGCATCGGCGTGCTCGGCGCGCGGCGGCGACACGCTCGGGCCGGACGGCGAGGCGCTGGGGCAGGCGGACCTGATCCTGACCAACCCGCCCTTCGGCACCAAGAAGGGCGGCGGCCGTCCGGCGCGGGCGGACTTCACCATCACCGCCGACACCTCCAACAAGCAGCTTGCCTTCGTCGAGCACGTCGTCCGCGCGCTGAGGCCCGGCGGGCGCGCCGGCATCGTGGTGCC
>CAWAZU010000023.1:0-63939 GCA_963786445.1 uncultured Pseudomonadota bacterium | reverse complement strand
CGACACGCCCTTCACCTGGACGAAGCAGGTGGCCAGCAGCTACGGAGGCACACGTAATCCGCTGGTAGTCTCGTGGCCGAAGCGCATCAAGGCCAGGAACGAGGTGCGCTCACAATGGCACCATCGTAGTGGACATCGCCCCGACCATCCTTGAGGCCGCCGGCCTGCCGGAACCGAAATCCGTCAACGGAACGGCGCAGATCCCCATGCAGGGCGTGAGCATGGTCTATTCATTCGACGATGCGCACGCGGCGGATCGCCACACGACTTAGTATTTCGAAATCGTCGGCAACCGGGCTATCTATCACGACGGCTGGTTGGCCGGAACCGTTCATAAGGCCCCGTGGGAGCTGAAGCCTCGCGCGAGTCTCTGCCGATGACAAGTGGGAGCTTTATGACACGCGCTCCGACTTCAGTTTGGCGAACGACCTTGCCGCGACGAACCCCGCCAAGCTGAAGGAGATGCAGGATCTCTTCACCAGGGTCGCAATAGAGAATCATGCGTTGCCGATCGACGACCGCAGCGTCGAGCGCCTCAACGCTGCGGTCGCCGGTCGCCCCGACCTGATGAGCGGGCGGACCTCGCTCACCGTCTATCCGGGAATGTCCGGCCTCATGGAAAACGCCTTCATCAATGTGAAGAATTGTTCCTTTTCGATCGCGGCAGATGTCGAGATCCCGAGTTCCGGTGCGTCGGGCGTGATCCTGGCACAGGGGGGAAGGTTCGGCGGCTGGAGCCTCTGGCTGAAGGACGGGCGGCCGCGATTTACCTACAACTGGCTCGGCGTCGAGCGGTACGAAATCGCCGCGAACGGACCCGTGCCCTTGGGCCACCGCAAAGTCCGCTTCGCGTTCGCGTATGACGGCGGCAAGCCCGGCTCCGGCGGGCTTGGGCGGATCTCGGTCGATGGTGCCGCGGTCGCTGAAGGGCGGATTGTTCGAACCCATGCCTTCATATTCTCCGCCGATGAAGGTGCCGATGTCGGCGAGGATCTGGCGATGCCGGTGAGCGAGGAGTATAAGGTCCCGGCATCGTTTACCGGCACGATCCACAAGGTGACTATCGAGGTGCAGCCGATTGCAGTGCGGGATCGGTCGGCGGTCGACGCGGCAGCTATCGAAGGCCTCGAGAAGAGGGCCGAGTTCGAGTAACGCTGGCGACGGGCTTGAACTGGAACGCTTTGGCAGATGGCCAAAATACGCCAACCGGCATTCCGCTGATCCGCAGGCGCTATGCTGCGCGCGGCGCCTGCGGACCACGCGGGTCTCGAACAAGAGCGCTGGCAGCTTCCACCGATCGCCGGAAGGCAGTGTGGGCTGCGGGCGCAAGCGGCGCGAAACCGGAGTGATCGGCCAGCGCGGCGCGACCGGGCCGCCTCGGCTCTACACAGGCGATCGAGCGCGTGGTGGCCGGGTTGGAAAAGCGGAACCGCCTGCTGAACCCGCGCGAGTGGCAGGTGGTGGCGCATCACGAAGTCGGCCATGCGCTGGTCGCCATGGCGCTGCCGGGCGTTGACCCGGTGCAGAAGATTTCCATTATCCCGCGCGGGATCGGCGCGCTGGGCTACACCATGCAGCGGCCGCTGGAGGACCGGTTCCTGATGAGCCGGGCGGAGTTGCTCGACCATATGACGGTCCTACTGGGCGGACGCGCGGCCGAGAGCCTGGTCTTCAACGACTCGTCAACCGGTGCCGCCGGCGAACTAGTGAAAGCGACGGAGATCGCCCGCGGCATGGTGACCCGATTCGGGATGGATGAGCACCTCGGCCAGGTGGCCTACGAACCCGAACGCGCCCGGTTGCTCGGCTCGCAGGCTGCGAGCGCGTGGGAGCCGCGTCGCTACAGCGATGACACAGCGTCCGGAATTGACGTTGCCGTGCGCGGACTGCTCGACGCGGCCTATGAGCGAGCCCGCGCCATCCTGCAGACGAACCTGGCGCTGCTGCACCGTGGCGCGAAAGAACTGCTGGACCGCGAGACGCTGTCGGGATCGGAGCTGCTGGCGCTCGCCGTGGACGTTGCGCGGCCGCCCAGCGCGGCCGCCGAAGCGGTAGCTACACTGGTGCCTGCCGTCGCGTGAGGCGCCCGGTCGGCGCAGGTCCGGGACACTCGTTTTGCGCCCTGCTCGCCTGCGCCGCGGTGCTGCCGGAAACTGCAAGGATTGAGACAGATCAATGCCCGCAGCGCCGATCGTGCCCTAGTTTAAATAGCTCGCCGACCACGCCGGACGGAGGAAGAAATGCCGCTGAATGCCGCCACCATCATGACCCGGGATGTGGTGACAACCCGGCCGGACTACTTCGTCGCCACGGTCGCGAAGCTGCTCAGCGATCACGAGATCAGCGCCGTGCCGGTCTGCAATGACCAGGGCAGGCTGCTCGGCATGTTGAGCGAAGGCGACCTCATGCGTCCGTTCGGCAAGGAGAACGCATTGAAGCGCGCCTGGTGGCTCAACCTGCTGGCCGAGGGCACCGATCTTGCCCCCGTTTTTCTGGACTACATCCGGCTGGATAGCCGGCGTGCGCACGACCTGATGGTTACACCGGTGATCACCGCACCGGAGGATGCCAGCGTGCCGGAGTTGGCCGACCTGCTGGCTCGCCATCGGATCAAACGTGTACCCATCGTGCGCGAGGGCAGGTTGGTCGGTATCGTCAGCCGCGCAGACGTCGTGCGAGCGCTGGCACGCACGCCGGACGCCGTGGCTGAGCCGATCTGAGCCGGCAACCAGCCAATCGTGTGTCATGTCATCATCGCTCGCAACTGGGCGCGGCCGGGTCGTCGCGCTGCGTGGCCCTGTCATTGACGTTGCCTTCGACGCTGGCCCGTTACCGCCGATTGAAGAAGCTTTGCGAGTTAATGGCGGACCGTCCGGTCGAGTGACCGCCGAGGTGCAAAGTCATCTCGATCAAAGCACGGTGCGCGCAGTCGCGCTGCAGCCGACCGCAGGTCTTCGGCGCGGCGCCCCGGTGCAAGCCACCGGCGGGCCAATCACCATGCCGGTCGGCGATTTGGTGCTGGGCAGGCTGCTTGACGCCGTGGGAGAGGTGAGGGACCTCGGCACCCCGCTCCCAGCCGATATCGAGCGCTGGCCGATCCATCGCCGGCCACCGCCACTTACCGCGCAGACGGAAACCGGCGCGGTCTTCGAGACCGGCATCAAGGTGATTGACCTGCTGGTGCCGCTCGCCCAGGGCGGGAAGGCCGCGATGTTCGGCGGCGCCGGCGTGGGCAAGACCGTTCTGGTGATGGAGCTCATCCACGCCATGGTGGAGAAGTATCAGGGCATCTCTGTGTTCGCAGGCGTCGGGGAGCGGTCCCGCGAAGGCCATGAGCTGCTGCACGACATGCGCGGCTCCGGCGTCCTAGGCCGCACCGTGCTGGTCTATGGCCAGATGAACGAACCGCCGGGGGCACGCTGGCGGGTGGGGCTGAGCGCGCTCACCGTCGCCGAGTATTTCCGTGACCAGAAGCATCAGAACGTGCTGCTGTTGATGGACAATGTATTCCGCTTCGTCCAGGCAGGCAGCGAGGTCTCGGGCTTGTTGGGCCGGCTGCCGTCGCGGGTAGGATATCAGCCGACGCTGGCCACTGAAGTGGCGGCGTTGCAGGAGCGCATCGCGTCGGTGGCCGGCGCCTCCATCACTGCAATCGAGGCGGTCTATGTGCCGGCCGACGACTTCACCGATCCGGCGGTGACCACCATCTCGAGCCACCTGGAATGTGCGATCGTGCTGTCGCGGGCGATGGCTGCGGAGGGCATCTATCCGGCAGTCGATCCGCTCGCCTCGTCGTCCGTACTGCTCGATGCGCTGGTCGTCGGCGCACAACACTACGCCATCGCGGAACGCGTGCGCGAGACGCTCGCGCATTGGCGGGAGCTGCGTGATGTGATCACTCTCCTCGGCGTCGAGGAACTCGGCGCGCAGGATCGCCTGATCGTGGGGCGGGCGCGGCGACTGCAGCGCTTCCTTACGCAGCCCTTCGCGGTGACTGCGGCCTTTACCGGCATGCCGGGCCGATCCGTGCCACTGGCGGACACTCTCGCCGGCTGCCGCGCCATTCTTGACGGCGAGGCGGACGACTGGCCGGAGAACGCGCTTTACATGATCGGCGGCATTGAAGAGGCACGGCGGACGGCGGGTGCCGTGGCGAAGACGCCATGAGGTTGCTGATCACTGACCCGACCGCCGTCCTGGCCGATCATGCCGACGTGACGAGCGTGCGTGCCGAGGACGAGAGCGGCAGCTTCGGCATTCTCGACGGCCATGCCGACCTGCTTACGGTTCTCACGGTCTCGGTGGTGTCTTGGCGGCATGCGGACGGACGTGCAGGATACTGTGCTGTCCGGCGTGGCGTGCTGAGCGTGCGGGGCGGCAAGCAGGTCGCGATCGCTACCCGAGAGGGGCAACTCGGACCTGACCTCGAGCAGCTTGAAGCGTCCGTCCTGGCCCGCTTCCGGGCCGAGGCGGAGGCCGAGCGTACCGGGCGCGTTGCGGCGATGCGGTTGCAAGCGCAGGCGATCCGCCGGATCGTGGAAGCGCTACGCCCTGAGCGCCAACCGGAAATCGGTGCATGACCGAGGAACCAAACGGGCTCTTGCGGTCGGTGCGCCGGTGCCGTGCCCGGCATCAGAGTTGGCGGCGGGACGGCGAGCCGTCGTTCGCGCGCTATCTCGCACAAGTGGGCGCGCTCGGCTGGACCATCGTGGTGCCGACCCTCCTCGGGGTCTTCCTGGGCCGGTGGATCGACCGCCGTCTCGGGACGGGGATCTTCTGGACCGGCCCGTTGTTGTTGCTGGGACTGGCCTTGGGCTGCTGGTCCGCATGGCGGTGGATGCACAACCGATGATGCTCGACGCGAGGTTCCTGGCAGCCGGTTTCGTCGCGGGCACGCTGCATTTCGCGCTGCTGCGGTGGAACACAGCGCTCTACGCAGGGGCCGGCCGGGTTTGGGCAGCCGCTGTCATGCAGTTACTGCGTCTCAGCGTGACCGCTGGCCTGCTCGCGCTCGTGGCACGGCAAGGGGCGTTACCACTGCTGCTCGCCGCGCTCGGCCTGGTGATCGCGCGACCGCTCGTCATCCGCTGGATGGCGACGCCATGACCGGCTCCCCACTCACCCTCGCCGTCGTCTTTCGCATCGGCTCAATAGCCGTGACCACGCCGGTGGTCGCGACCTGGGCCATTATGCTGCTGCTTGCGGGCGGGAGCTGGCTGCTGACGCAACGGCTGTCAGTGCATCCCTCACGCACGCAAGCGGCGCTGGAAGTGCTGGTCGAAGCGATCGAGACGCAGATCCGGGACACGATGCGTGTCGAGCCCGGGCCCTATCTGCCACTGATCGGCACGCTCTTTCTGTTCATCTTCACCGCTAACTGGTCATCCCTGCTGCCCGGCTTCGAGCCGCCAACAGCGCATCTGGAGACCGACGCTGCACTCGCGCTGATCGTCTTCGTCGCGGTTGCCTATTTCGGCATCCGGGTTCGTGGCCTGCGGGGCTATCTCGCCACCTTCGCCGAGCCGAGTTTCCTGATGATCCCGCTCAACCTGGTCGAAACGGTAACGCGCAGCTTCTCGCTGGTGGTGCGTCTGTTCGGCAATGTGATGAGCGGTGTCTTCGTGATCGGGATCGTGCTGTCCCTGGTTGGATTGCTCGTGCCGGTGCCCTTGATGGCGCTCGACCTGCTGACCGGCGCCGTGCAAGCATACATCTTCAGCGTGCTGGCCATGGTCTTCATCGCCGGCGCACTCGGCGATGGTGAGCCGGCGCGGCGCGAAACGAAACGCGAAGGAAAGGCAGCGCCGCCATGAACCTCATCCAGATCGTCAGCATTCTGGGCGCAGCCCTGGCGGTGTCCTTCGGGGCGATCGGCCCCGCGCTTGGCGAAGGCCGCGCCGTCGCCGCCGCGATGGACGCGATCGCACGCCAGCCTGAGGCGGCGAACACGCTATCGCGCACGCTGTTCGTCGGCCTCGCGATGATCGAGACGATGGCGATCTACTGCCTGGTCATCGCTCTGCTGCTGCTGTTCGCGAACCCGTTTGTGCACTGATGCATTTCGATTCGTCCACACTAGCGCTACAGACGGTCAACGTCCTCGTCTTGCTCTGGCTGCTGCGGCGATTCCTGTTCCGCCCGGTGGTCAACATCATCGCCGAGCGCAGGAATGCCGCGGACAAGCTGCTGTCCGAGGCGGCAGCCGTGCGTGAGCGTGCTCAAGCTGCGGCCGCAGAGGCTACGCGTCACGAGACGGAGCTGGCGGCCGAGGGCGACCGTATCCTGGCCGATGCCCGCGCGGCGGCCGAGGCGGAGCGAACGCGGCTGCTGACGCAGACTAAGGGTGAGGCCGCGCAGGCGCGCGACGCGGCACTGGCGACCCTGGAACGGGAGCGCGGGGAGATGCGCCGCGAGCTGGAGGCGGAGGCACGCCGTCTTGCGGTGACCATCGCGACGCGCCTGCTCGGCCGCGTGCCAGCGGAAGCCGTGAACGCTGCCCTGCTGCAATCGCTCGAGACCTGGCTTGCAGCACTGCCGCCGGACGAGGTGCATGCCCTGGTGCAGCCTATGGAGGCGCTGGAGGTCGTCACGGCCACCCCGCTGGATGCGAAGACGCAGGCGGCATGCACGGAGACGCTGGCGCGACAGCTTGGGCGCGCCGCAGCACTCCGCTTCGGCACCGATCCGTCGCTGATCGCCGGCATCGAGCTGCGGGGTGCGCATGCGAGGCTGCGCAACAACTGGCGGGCGGATCTCGACAGCATCGCAGAGAAGCTGAGCCGGGATGACCAGCAGCTCGCCCTGGCTTGAACAGGCAGTCGCCCGGGTTGGCGCCGCGGCGCTGGGTCCGGTGGTCGAGGAATTCGGCCGGGTTCAGACCGTGGCGGATGGGATCGCCATGGTCTCAGGCCTGCCCTCGGCGCGGCTTGACGAGCTGCTCCGCTTTGAACGCGGCCAGTTAGGATTCGCTCAGACCCTCGACCGCGACCGGATAGGCTGCGTTGTGCTCGACGGCGCCGAGGCGATCGAAGCCGGCGATCTGGTGCGGGGCACCGGGGAGGTGATCCGAGCGCCCGTCGGCGCCAGCCTGCTCGGGCGCGTCGTCGATCCGTTGGGGCGCCCGCTGGACGCCGGCCCGCCGATCCAGGCCGACGCGCACGACCCGATCGAGCGGCCGGCACCGTCCATCGTCGAGCGTGACCTGGTCACTGAGCCGGTTCAGACCGGCATTCTGACGATCGACGCCCTGTTCGCACTGGGCCGAGGCCAGCGGGAGCTGATCATCGGCGACCGCAGCACGGGCAAGACCTCGATTGCAGTCGATACGATCATCAACCAGCGGACCTCCGACCTGATCTGCGTCTATATCGCCGTCGGTCAGAAGTCTTCCTCTGTGGCGCGCGTCATCGATGCGGTGCGTCGGCACGGCGCGCCGGAGCGGTGTATCTTCGTCGTCGCCCCCGCGACCGCATCGCCGGGTCTGCAGTGGATCGCTCCCTTCGCCGGGATGACGATGGCCGAGCACTTTCGCGACCATGGCCGTCACGCGCTGCTGGTAATCGATGACCTCAGCAAGCACGCCGCCACGCACCGCGAGATCGCGCTGCTGACCCGTCAACCGCCCGGGCGGGAGGCCTATCCCGGCGACGTGTTCTATCTGCATGCGCGGCTGCTGGAGCGTGCAGCCAAGCTGTCACCTGAGAAAGGGGGCGGGTCGCTGACGGCGCTGCCCATCGCGGAGACCGATGCCGGCAACTTGAGCGCCTACATCCCGACGAACCTGATCTCCATCACCGATGGCCAGCTCGTGCTGAATGCGCGGCTGTTTCAGGAAGGCCAGAAACCCGCGATCGATATCGGCACCAGCGTCAGCCGGGTCGGGGGCAAGACGCAAGCGCCGGTACTGCGCGAGGCGACGGGTACCATTCGGCTCGACTATGCGCAGTTCCTGGAACTGGAGATGTTCTCCCGCTTCGGTGGCGTTTCCGATGCCCGGGTCAAGATGCAACTGGCGCGGGGCACGCGGCTGCGCGCGCTGCTCTCGCAGCCGCAATACGCGCCGCTTCGGCTGGCTGACGAGGTGGGGCTGGCGCTCGCACTACGCGATGGCATGCTCGATGCCGTCGCGCCCGGCAACATTGCTGAATTCCGAAAGGCGCTCCCGGCATGGCTCGGTCAGCATGCTGGGTCGGCGGTCCGGATGATGGAGGCAAGCGGACAGATGGATCCGGAGCACCGCGGTCTTCTCTCCTCGGCGCTACGCACACTGGCGCAGCAGTGTGCATCCAAGGGTCCGGAGCCGTGACCGAACGGCTCGCGGAGACCACGCGGCGCATCGAGAACGTCCATCAGCTCGAGGTGGTGGTGACCGCCATGCGCGGGATCGCCGCCAGCCGAGCCCAGCAGGCGCATGGGCTGCTGCCTGGAGTGCGTGCCCATGCGTCGGTTATCGCCCGTGCGATCGGCCAGGCGCTCGCCCTGCTCCCGGACGAGCACCGGCCAGCGAGAGCGAGGGCGCGGCGGACTGCAGTCATCTTGTTCTGCGCCGAGCAGGGTTTCGCCGGTGCATTCAACGATCGGATGCTGGAGGAGGCCGGAACCAGCACGGAAGCGCGCGATCTTTTCCTCATCGGCACGCGCGGGATCATGCTGGCCGACGAGCGGCGGATCCCGCTGGTCTGGCACGCCGGCATGGTTCCGCACGCGAGCCTCGTCCCGGCTCTGGCGGGACGGATTGCACACGCACTCTACGGCTGGCTGTCCGAGCCCGCCGGGCATCGCGTCGATGTCATCGTGCCCACCTGGTCTGCTGCGGGCGGGGTGGCGGCCAAGCGCCGCTTGTTGCTGCCGTTCGACTTTCGCCGCTTCGCAGTCCCGGCCTCGGGCCAGCCGCCGCTAACTACGTTGCCACCATCGGTGCTGCTTGCACGGCTGGCAGAGGAATACGTGTTCGCTGAGCTCTGTGAGGCTGCGCTGACCGCCTTTGCGGCGGAGAACGAAGCGCGCGTCGCGACGATGCTGGCGGCCAAGGGCAACCTCGAGCAGATGCGATCGGACCTGCAGGCCTTGGAACGGCAGATCCGTCAGGAGGAGATCACCGCCGAGGTCGTGGAGTTGGCCAGCGGAGCCATCGCGCGCCACTGATCGGCGGCGTGACCGTCGAGACCAACGAAAGCCGACCGCCACCTTATGACGACGCGCGGGGGCCGTTCCGCTCTCAGTGCGACATCAGCACAGGTGTTGAATCGGCGCCGAAGCGGGGCCCCGCCAAAACGTAACCGGGGCGAAACCCCGGGCGGGCGCCGATATTTGGGCTTTCCCCGACGCGAGCGGGTACGATTCGTTGAGGGATGTCCCCGCCGACCGATCTGACCAGTCTGACGCGTGCCGAGTTGGAGGCCGTTCGTAGACCTGCTGGGTGCGGTATCGGAGTTGAAGTGTAAATCGGCGCGCACCTGGGACCCCGGCGCCGATACAGCAGAACACGTTGAATTCACTCGATGATCAGACGTTCAGGTGGGGTCCCGATCGGCGCCGATCGGGACCCTACCCCGAACGAATTCTGTGAAATTTATCAGAGCGTTGTCGTGCGTCGGACCGGGGTCCCGGTTGCGCGCCGATTTACACCGACACGCGCTCATGACCTGCATCGCGTTTGCCTATCTCCACCACCTGCGGCTCAAGGTCGCCGGGCGGGGGAAAAAATCTGCCACCGAACGCTCCGCCGCCACGACCGATACTCCCCGAACTGCGTCGCGCCATCAGTGCTCGCCTGTTCGCGCCACCAAGACTTCCATCACGGTGTCCGCACTGCCATAAGCGACTGCGTCTGGTCACCCAGAAAATGCCAAAGTAGTGTTAATGGCCGGGTCGCTTTAATCCGGGCTGGCGGTTCTGTCAGAAATCGCGCCGGTCTCGAACCGCTGGTCGGTTGGAGGGACCCTCGCGAGCGTTCGATCGCTTTGGCCTCTGCCGGCTGCGATGACTGGCAAAACCGACTTCGTCGCGACAGAAGGGTTCCGTGAGAAACCGGCGCCAACCCCGTGCCGGCCATGCGTCATCCCGCGTAACGTCCAGGGGACGATCTGGCCGAGCGCCTTGCCAACGGCAACATCAAACGCCTCGACGACGCTGTCCAGGCTGTCGCCCTGCGCAAGCGCCATTTCCGTCACCTGCATATCTCCGACGAGTTGGCGCTCCGGCGTCTTGACGAGCTTGACAATCAGTCGCACGACAACCGTGGGCGACTGCTTGGCTGTGCCGTCATCGCGCGCCTCGAAGTCGCGCAGTTCTGTTTCCAGAGCATAGTCGGGCGTGAGACTGCCGGCATCGCGCGCGACAGCTGCGATCCGGCCGCTGTTCTCGAATGCCTCAACCAACACCCCTTGCAGCAGTACCCGGAGCACGATCCGTCCACGCCGAATTCGCGTAATAGTCGAGTTTCGTCCGGCCGCGCGTAAGCGCAATGCGAACCGTGTCGAGACTTTGGGGCGCCACCGGCGCATCCACCACCAACTGCCGACGAACAAATGGCGCATCTGCTGCCACGCCCGGCTGTGGCGTCAGGCGGTAAAGTTGTGGCGCCGACTGGCCAATCAGCAAATCGCATCCGGCGAGCAGCATCAGACATAAAGCGAAACAAGAGATGTGCCGACGCGACAGGAATTGTCCCGTCATTTCGGCCGGTATCCGTCCCAACGGTCACCAAACAAGAAGCGGCTGGGGTCTCGCTCAAGCGCTACCGAGACACGGTTGAGGCTCGCAATCAGACGACGCGCTTCGCCTAAGAGTTCGCTCAGCTGCGCGGTATCGTCGGTTGTGAGGTCGCGCAGCCCCGGCCTGCTGGACTCCACGACGCCGTCGAGATCAGAAGCCAGTTTCCCTGCCTGATTGACCGCAGCATTTGCTGAGTCAGCCAGTCGATCCGTCTTGTCTGATGTCTGCCTGAGGTTGGCCAGCGTGCCTTGCAGCAGATCGCTGGAGCTCGCCAAGTTGTGCATGGTTCTGCCACTATCAGTGATAAGCTGGTCGATGTCCTTGGTGCGGCGCCCGAAAACGACGGTAGCATCCCGCATATTGGCCAGGATCTCGGCAACCGCCTCCTGATTTTTGTCGTCGAGCACGGATGTAATCCGGTCCGCGATGACAATCAGGCGGGCCAGAAGTTCCGGCGTGGTGTTCAACACTTCCTGCAGGGAAGACCGACGCGACGCAATTTTTGAAAACTGCTGCCCCACGGCAGCGACCAGGAGCGGTGCACCGAGCGTGCCGCCGGAAATCTCGATGTAGCTGACACCTGTGAGTCCCTGGCTCTCAAGCGATGCCACGGCGTCGGCGCGAATCTCGACCGAGTTGCGCACCTCCAGAATCAGCGCAACACGCTGGGGGTCCTTTGGATCCAGTCCAATCCTGGTTACCCGTCCGATCTCGATGCCGTTCAGCCGCACCAATGCACCGGTGGCCAACCCACTCACCGGGCCCGGAACGTCCGTCTCGTAATACTTATATTCAGTCTCGAACTGGACCCGCGCGAGCCATAGAACCGTAACGAAGAGGCCAGCCAATAGCACAAGCACGAAGGCTCCAGCCGCAACATAGTTGGCTCGTGTCTCCATGGTAACGCTCTCCAATTACCGCGCGAGTGCTGCCCGGCCGCGCGCGCCTGTGAAGTACTCATGTATCCAGGGGTCGGTGTCATGCGTCAGGGTAGCGATCGTGCCGACCTTGATCTTGCCATTGGCCAGTACCGCGATGCGATCGGCGGTGGCGCGAAGCGTGTCAATGTCGTGCGTCACCATGAAGATCGTAAGACGGAGACTCTGCTGGAGCTCGCGCACAAGTACGTCAAACTGCGCGGCAGAGATTGGATCGAGACCAGCCGTCGGCTCGTCAAGGAACAGGAGTTCCGGATCGAGCGCAAGGGCACGGGCCAGGCCGGCCCGCTTGCGCATGCCGCCGGATAGTTCCGAAGGGTATTGCGTGGCAGCGTCAGGCTGCAGCCCGACCATGCTCAGTTTGACGGAGGCGATCTCGTCCATCAGCTGCTGCGGCAAATCCGCATGCTCGCGGAGTGGCAGCTGAACATTCTGTGCCACGGTTTCGCCGCTGAACAGAGCGCCGTCTTGAAACAGGACACCCCAGCGGATTTGCAACTTCACCAGCTCGTCGTAGGAGAGATGGGCGATATTGTGTCCCAGTACTTCGATGCTCCCTTCGGCCGGCTGCTGCAGCCCGATAATCGATCGCAGGAGAACCGACTTGCCGGTTCCGGAACCGCCGACGAGTGCGACGACTTCCCCGCAGGATACTTCGAGATCGACGTGGTCATGCAGAACGTGGCCGCCGATCCGGGTCACGAGTTCGCGTATGCGAATAACCGGGGGAAGGCGCTCGCTGTCGTTCATATGTTCAGTGTCGAGAAGACGATCGAGAAGATGGCATCCGCGACGATGACGAGAAAGATCGATTCTACCACGGCCTGTGTCGTGAGCCTACCCACGCTCGCCGCATTTCGCTCAACCTGAAAGCCTTGATAGCAGCCGACGAGCCCAATGACAAACGCAAAGATCGGCGCCTTGATGAGGCCGACCCAGAAGGTCCAGCCGAGCACCGCGCTGCGAAGCTGATGCAGGAAGGCTGGAATGGTAACGCTGAGGTCAAGATAGCACATGGCTGCGCCTCCCATCAGGCCCATGACATTCGAGTAAAATGTCAGGAGCGGCAGGGTGATCATGACACCGAGAAGGCGCGGCAATACGAGCACCTCGATCGTGTTGAGGCCCGAGATCTTGAGCGCGTCAAGCTCTTCGTTAACCTTCATCGTGCCGATCTGTGCCGTGAAGGCGGAGCCTGATCGCGCGGCAACGATGATTGCTGCCATCAGTCCGCCGAGCTCACGCAAGATTCCGACCCCGAGCAGATTGACGGTGAACACCTCCGCACCGAACTGGCGCAGCTGATCCGCCCCCTGATACGCGATGACGACGCCTATGAGGAAGGACAGGAGGCCGATGATTGGCAGGGCGTTGAGGCCCGTCTCCTCCACCTGATGAACGAGGGCTGGGACGCGCAGTCGGCGCGGCTGCAGCACGGTGGCAAACGTCTCAACGATGACGAGGCCGAAGAAGCCGACCAGGGCGTAACACTGATGGAGAGCTTGGTAGAGACCCCGGCCAATCCATTCGAGCCGGTCCATGAAGGTATGCGGCGGCGGAAGTGCCACGGGCGGCGCCCGGCATTCAAAGTCAATCGTGCGCACCAGCGCGTGATATTCCGAGCGCACGTTAACCGCCAAAACCGCGAAACCCTTGTGCTCGAGCACGCGCTTGGTGCGCAACAGGAGCCAGGCGCCGACGGTGTCAACCCGGTCCAAAGCGGCGCAATCGATCTCGACACGGGCATAGCCCCTCGGGTCGAGGGCCCTCATCAGCGGATCGAGCCGGCGTGCCTCGCTGATAATCCAGAAGCCACCGACAACGAGGCGGAATGTATCCGCCTGTTGCTCAATACGATACCAAGCAGCGGCGGCTGGCGGTGGTGGCTGCACCTTGGTCGCCATGGCGTCACCGGAACCAAGTGGCGGGGCTGGGCTTTGCATTCCGGGTGCGCTGGCTGGGGTAATCTGATTGCTTGATGATCACCTTTTTGCTTCCGTGTGTTCGGTCGACGAGGTGGGCCGACAAACTGACCCTGTCCCAGGTTGACGACACATCACCTGCACCTAGCGTCCCGTTCGAGAAATTTCCAGCCATTCCAGTTGCTCCGTGATTGCGTGTCTGCGCGGGACGGCGCCCTCCTGCTTCGGCTTCGCGGTGACGATGCCCACAGACGCGCCTCCCAAAGTTCCAGGCACTCGCACTTCTCGGCCTCGTAGGCGTGCAACCTCGACGTGCCCACCGTGCCGAGGGCGCACCGGGTCGGTCGCGTTCTACAACCAGCGTGGCACCGCGGAGCAGCACATCAAGGATGGCAAGAACGCCGTCACCTGGACGCGGCTGTCGTGCCATCGCTTCGCCGCCAACGCGGTCCGGCTGCAACTGCACGCGCTCGCCTACAACCTGGCTAACTTCCTGCGCACCCTGGCGCTGCACGACGACGCCAAGCAGTGGTCGTTGACGACGTTGCGCGAGCGGTTGGTGAAGATCGGCGCCAGGGTCGTTCGTCACGGCCGCTCCGTGATCTTCCAGATGGCCGAGGTCGCGGTGCCGCGCCCGTTGTTCCGGCAAGTGCTGGCCGCGATCGCAGCGCTCCGTCCGCTGCCGCCGCCGGCCCAAAGTTGACAAACAGCATCATACTCGACCTGACTGGATGTCCGCAGGAGACGTGCGTTCAGATGGAAGCCGGTCGGTGGATATTTCAACCCGCGCGCCTGCGATCAAGGCGTTTTGAGGACTCGGGAGAGCGTGCCCGCGACCCGATCGTTGAAAATCGCGCCGACCCGCGCCTAGCCTGCTCTCGGGACGGGCGCAGTAGCCGCCCATCCCGGCAATGTCGGTTGAAGAACGCCTCGGCGGACGGTTATCGTGCCGATCAGTTGGTCGGGTGGGCCGAGACATGGGAAATGTTGGTTCATCTGCTACCTAAACCGGGCGAGCCTTAGCCGCTCCACACGTGCCCTGAAACCGGACGGGCCACCGCAACCCCGGAGCACGCATGCGGGCTGTGCTGATCGTCGTCACCATCGTCATCCTTGCGGCCACCGGCGCCGCCCTCGCACTCGGCTGGGAAGGCGAGCTCACGCGGCGCCGCAATCCGGTGACGGTCGACGCCTACGTCGACGGCGATCGCACGCCGCTCAGCTCCCACCTGTTGGGGTATGTCCGTAGCGTACTTGTGCGCGACAACCAGTCAGTGCGCGCGGGTGAGACGATCCTGCAGATGGTTGACGACGACTATCGCGCCACCGTGGCACAGGCGCAGGCCCAGGTGGACGCCGCGCACGCGGCGCTTTCCGCACTCAGGGAAAAGCGCGAGGTGCTGCAGCAGCAAGTCTTGCAGGCGCAAGACTCCGTCGCTGCCGCCACCGCCCAGCTCACCCACTCCTTGAACGAGGTGCGTCGCCAGCAATTGCTGCTGCCCACCGTGGCGGGGCTCTTGCAGAGTCTCCAATCGGCGCAGGCCGACCTGCGGCGGGTCGAGGCGACGCGGGCGCGGGCGCGGGCGACGGCGGAAGTGGCGGTGAACGAACGCCAGCTCGATTTGCTGAATGCGCAGATCCTGCAGGCGGAGGCGCAGGTGCGCGAGGCGGACGCGCGGAGCAGGCTCGCGCAGATCGCGCTTGGCTACACCCATATCATCTCGCCCATTGACGGCACGCTCGGCGTCCGCGAGGTGCATAAGGGCGCGCTGCTCGCGCCTGGCACCGAGGTCGACACCGTGACGCCGCTCGATAAGGTGTACGTGACCGCGAATTTCACCGAGCGCCAGATTACCAACATCCGTCTCGGGCAGCGCGCGACGGTCCATGTCGACGCGTTCCGCGACACGCCCATCCGGGGCGAGGTCGCTGGCATTCAGCCTGCCACCGGCACGCAGGTCAGCCTCGTGCCCGCCGACAACTCCACCGGGAATTTCACCAAGATCGTCCAGCGCATCGCGGTCAAGATCGCGCTCGACCTCGCCGAGACGCACCTGACCGGGCAGGTCCGGCCCGGAATGTCCGCGCGGGTCGACGTGAGGACCGACGCACCGGCACAGGAGGCCGCGCGATGAACGCCGAAGGCTCCCCCGTGACCGTGGCACGGTTCGCGCTGGTCCCCGGATCGACGCCGCCGCCCGCCATACCGGCGCCACCGTCGCCGTCTGCGGCACCCCCGCCTGCATCGGCGCCAGCACCGGCACCACCCCCGGCCGCCCTGCCATCGGACAACCTGCGACGCGTCGTCGTCCGCGCGCTGATCGTCGCACTCGCCATGCTCGCCGGCGGCCTGTTCATGGTGGACTGGGACGATCTGCTGCTGCTCAGCTCCCTCCAGCGCACCAATGACGCCTATCTCCGCGGCAATCCGACGACACTGAGTGCACATGTCCCCGGCTACGTCAGCCGCATCGCCGTTTCCGACATGGCGGCGGTGAAGGAAGGCCAGATCCTCTACGAGATCGACGACGCCGAGTATCGCGCCGAAGTCGACCTCGCGACCGCCGAGGTCGCCGAGGCCGGCGCGCAGGTCGCCATCGCGGCGGCCCAGATCGGCCTGCAGACCCGCCTGATCGACGTCGCGCAGAGCAACGCCGACCTCGCGCAGTCGGACCTGATCGAGGCTGAACAGGAGCGCATCCGTCAGAACGGGCTGTTCGGCACGCCCGCCTATCTGCAACGCAACTGGGAGCAGGCAACCCAGAACGCGCTCGCGCTGCAGGCGACGGTGGCGGGCAACCTCGCCACCATCGCGTCGCAGACCGCGCAGCTCAAGGTGTTGCGCGCGACCCTCGCGCAGGCGCAGGCGAACCTGCAGGGGAAACAGGCGGCGCTCCAAGCCGCCCGGATCAACCTCGGCTACACGCGCGTCCTGGCACCGCGCGACGGATGGCTTGGCTACCGCATAGCGCGGCCCGGCCAGTACGTCATAGCCGGCGCGCCGCTCATCCAGCTGGTGCCGCGGAACGACGTGTGGGTGGTTGCGAACTTCCGCGAGACGCAGCTGCGGAACATGCGCGTGGGCCAGCGCGCGCGGCTGACGTTCGACGCCTATCCCGGGATCACGCTGGCCGGCCACGTCGAGAGCATCGAGCCGGGCAGCGAGGCGCTGGGTTCGTTGCTACCGCCCGACCGCGCGGTCGGCAACTTCACCAAGATTACGCAGCGGGTGCCGGTAAAGATCCGCATCGACGCCGGCGAGGCACTCCAGAACGAGCTGATCGGCCGCCTGCTTCCCGGGTTGTCGGTGGAAGCCACCGTGGACACCTCCAGCGGCGGGGCGGCGCAACCGCAGCCGCCCACACCTCAACCTGCACTGGCGTCGCGGCCGTGAAGCGGCTGCTCGCGGCGCTCGGGCCGCCGCTGCTCGTGGCGCGCGGGCCAGATGGGCGGCAGGTCCACTCGCCCGGGGCGCCGCCGTTGACCGGGCGCCTCATGTTCGGCCTGTTCGGTGCCTTGGTCGCCGGCGTGATGTCGCTCCTGAACACACGGCTAACCTCGTTCGGCGTCGCCGATCTGCGTGGCGGGGTGGGGATCGATCTTGATCTCAGCAACTGGGTCACTACGGCATTCTCAGTCGGCAGCATCGCGATCGTGCCGGCAACGCCTTGGCTGACCGGCATCTTCTCGGCGCGCCGCATGCTCGTGGTCAGCGTCGCGCTGACGACCGCGAGTGCCGGCGCCCTGGCGACGGTGCCGCCGTATCCAATCATTGTCCTGCTGCGCTTCCTGCAAGGTGTGGGCACCGGCGCGCTCCTGCCGCTGCTGCTGATGTCCGTGCTGCGCTTCACGCCGCTGCCGCAGCGCATTTGGGGTATTGCGCTGTACGCCTGCATTACCACGATCTCGCCGTCGGTCGCGGAGCCGGTGGCCGGCTGGTTCACCGAATATCTCTCGTGGAAGGTGATCTTCTGGCAGAACATCGTGGTCGCACCAGTCGCGATCGTCCCGATCATGATCGGGCTGCCGATCGAGCCACTGCGGCTCGCGGTGTTCCGCGACACAGACTATCCTGCGATTATCTTTTGCATCCTCGGCGTGGCTGCGCTGACCGCGGCGCTGAGCGAGGGACAGTCGCTGGACTGGTTCGATTCCGGCGTCATCAACGGCTTGTTCGTGATCGCCGGGGTCAGCCTTGCGGCGTTCGTCGTCAACGAGCTGACCTGTGGTCGTCCGCTGATCGACGTGCGGCTATTCAAGCAGGTCAATTTCACGCTCGGGATGATCGTTTTGCTGACATTCAACTTTGCCATGCTCGGCGCCTACTACGTGCTTTCACAATTCGCCGCAGTGGTAAAAGGCTGGCGCGAACTGCAGATCGGCGAGATCCTGATCTGGCTGGCGCTGCCGCAGCTCTTGCTCACGCCGTTGTCCGCCCTGCTGCTGCGCTACATCGATGCTCGACTTCTCCTCGCCTGCGGACTGTTCACGTTCTCGGCCGGCGCGTACATGGCGACGTACATCACGAGCGACTGGATCATCGACGATTTCCTGCCGAGCCAGCTCGTGCAGGCCTGCGCCTTTCCCTTCATCATGCCGCCGTTGGTGCTGATCACGACGGCGCTGATCACCCCGGCGAATGCGGCCTCTGGGGGCGCGCTATTCAACATGGTCCGCTCGCTCGCCGGCACCCTGGGTACGGCGTTGGCTGGCGCCGTGATCACGGTGCGCGAGCGAGTGCATTCGGCGATGATCCTGCTGAATGTCCAACCGGGCGACATCTCCAAGTCGGCGGCCGGATCAGTATCGGCGCGAGCAAGCGAGCAGGCTTACGTGATGGCGTACGCCGACACCTTCGGCATGCTCGGCCTGATCGCGATCGCGTGCCTCGTCCTGGTGCTGCTGTTGCGGGAGACGCCGGTCGTGCGGCCGCTGCCCCGTACGCGTGGCGGACGGCGCGCTACGGCGGCGGCACCCGTGACCTCGTGAGGACGCGCATCGGTGTTGGCATCGCCACGCTCTGGCGTTTCTTCGCGCGGCGCCGGATCACTTTGAAAAAAAGACCGCGCATGCGGCGGAACAGGACCGCCCCGACATCCTGACACAGCGGTACGCCTGGTTCGAAGTCCAACCCGATCTCGAATGAAAGCGCGATCCGCGATTTTTGTCCGTTTCACCGGCATCGCCCGGCCGGAAGAATTCCGCTGCCAGGCGCTGTGGTCGGCGAAGCGGCTGACGGGCGCGGTGGCCAGACGGCTGATTGAGGTGGTCCCGGAAAATCGGACAGGTGCTTAAGCTTGGTTCGCCCTGGCTGGAGGACGGACCCGATGACGGGCAAGCGGAAGCGATATTCGGCGAATTTCAAGGCGAAGGTTGCTCTTGAGGCGCTGCGTGGTGAGCTGACGACGGCGCAGCTGGCGACGAAGCACGGCGTGCACCAAACGATGATCAGCGAGTGGAAGCGCCAGGCGGTGGATGGGCTGTCGGCGGTGTTCTCGGGCAAGGCGGAAGCGAAGCAAGTCGCTCGGGAAGGAGAGGTGGAGAAGCTGCACGCCAAGATCGGGCAGCTGGTGGTGGAACGCGGCTGCGCGGGCTTACGCCAGCTTCGCTGACGTTCCTGCTCGCTTGGCGAAAGCCTTCGGTCGATGAGCGCGGACCGGAGGCGGGCGATGATCGAGCCCGGGCACCCGTACCTGTCGGCCGTACGGCAGTGCGTGCTGGTGTCGGTCGGCCGCTCCACCTTCTACCGCGCGCCGGCACCGGAGACGGCGGAGAACCTGCTGCTGATGCGGCTGCTCGACGAGCAGTTCCTGGAAACGCCGTGGTATGGATCGCGGCAGATGACGCGTTATCTGCGCCGTCTGGGTCACGCTGTTGGCCGCAAGCGGGTGCGGCGGCTGATGGCCACGATGGGGCTGGCGCCGATCTACCAGCGGCCGCGGACGACGGTGCCGCATCCCGAGCACCGGATCTACCCGTATCTGCTGCGCGATCTCGTGGTCGATCGGCCAAACCAAGTCTGGTGTGCGGATATCACCTACATTCCGATGCGTCGCGGCTTCCTCTATCTGGTCGCGGTGATGGACTGGTCGACGCGGCGGGTGCTGAGCTGGCGTTTGTCGAACACCATGGATGTTGAGTTCTGCATCGCCGCGCTGGAGGAGGCGTTGGCGCGGTTCGGCCGGCCGGACATCTTCAACAGCGACCAGGGCAGCCAGTTCACGTCGCCCCGGTTTACCGAGGTACTGACCAAGGCCGGCGTGCGCGTCTCGATGGACGGCCGCGGCCGGTGGATGGACAACGTGTTCATCGAACGGCTGTGGCGCAGCCTGAAATATGAGTGCGTCTATCTGCACGCGTTCGAAACGGGATCGGAGCTGCGGGCGGGACTGACGGGATGGATTGGCTACTACAATGGTGCCCGGCCTCATTCGTCGCTCGGCGGGGATGACCCCGGACGAGGCCTATGCGGCGATCGCGGCCGGAAGGAACGAGGAGGAGAGATTGGCGGCCTGACATGACCCAGAACCAAGCTTAGCAAAGCCGCCAAACTGTCCCGCAGAAGGGGACAACCTCAGAGTGTCAATGAACATCTGGCAGGTGTCCGATTCCAACCCCACTGCGACATTCGGAGCCGGCCGACCAAGGTCCGGTCTTGGAGACGAAGCTGCCATAGCTGCTCGGTCGGCAGGACTGGCTGCTTCGCGCCCATCCTCGCCGTTGAGTGAGGTCGTGCGGCCTCTCCAAAGCGGACGTATGATTAAAGGACGCCCATGGCCGCCTCGGGTGGGGAGCCGACATCCCGCCATCATCCAGCGTCTGAACGTTACCCGGAGCGGACCTCGACGGTTCTGTCTCGTGAGCGTCTGGAGTCTC
The DNA here is from genome assembly GCA_963786445.1 of uncultured Pseudomonadota bacterium. Classification (GTDB taxonomy): domain Bacteria; phylum Pseudomonadota; class Alphaproteobacteria; order Acetobacterales; family Acetobacteraceae; genus JAFKFJ01. Next base: position 43,487 of record CAWAZU010000023.1, on the reverse strand, counting down.
ATCTCGGCGCATCGTCTAGGGAAAGCCGGTCCGCACGGCAATAAGTGCACTGCACGCTACGACTTCGTGGCGCTCTTTGATACCCGGCTGATCATTTCGTCGGCTCGTGAGAGGAATGTTCGGAGGAGCGGCGAGTTGTTGGCCCTGTGGTAACCTAAGACCAAGTCGATCGACGGCGCCTCGCCAGCAAGCGGACGGGTGATGACCGACCAAGTAAGGAAGTTCCGAGCAAAATTCGGCAACAACGCTATCCCGCGAGTCGACGCAACGAGTGACATCGCCATGGAGAGATATTCGACCCGGTGCGTTGGCTCAAGGTCGAGCCCCGACCGTCGAATGTAGTCTTCAATGATCGAGCGGAGCACCGGGGCTTGGTCTGCCATTCCAATGAACGTCTCACCGACGAGATCTTGCAGGCCGATCGCTTCGCGAGACGCGAGACGATGATCGCTCGGCAGAACGGCTATGAGCGGTTCCCTGATGAGCACCTTGTAGACGAGATCGGGGTATCGCTCCTCCGGCCTGAGAAAGGCCGCGTCTAACTCCCCTGTAGCAAGACCATCGGCAAGCTGCGGCGAATGCTTGCTGGAGATCGTGACCTCGATCTTGGGCAATTCCTCACGCAGAACCTGCATCGCCGCAGGCAGCCATTCCAGCTCGCATCCGCTGAGGAACCCCAGGGCCAACGTCCTTTCCTCGGGGTGAGCAGCGCGCCGAGCGGCGGCGGCGGCAGCTTCGACCTGCGCCAGCGCGAGCCGGGTATGATCGAGAAACACCTTGCCCGCGGCGGTCAACTCGATGCCGTGCGCGCTGCGAGTCACCAGCTCGGCGCCCACCTCGATCTCCAGCTCGCGCATCTGACGGCTCAGCGAAGGCTGCGCCGTATGCAACCTCCGCTCGGCGGCGACCGTGATGCTCTTCTCTTCGGCCACGGCGACGAAATACCGGAGATGCCTCAGCTCCATGCTCCACCCATGCCTTGGGGATATGGCGCCAAACCTACAAAGTCTTTTTCAGCGGAGCCAGTAGAACCCAAATGCCAAAGCGCTGCAACGATCTGACGCCTTTACCTGCAGGTCGCGATGGCCAGAGCGCGGCCGCCATACCGGAAGGAGTGGATCTATGAGTACCCCAGTTGTCTTGATTTCAGGCGCACTGACCGGCATCGGTCGCGCGACTGCTATCGCTTTCGCTAGGGAAGAAGCCCAACTCATCGTCGCCGGCCGCCGCGAAGATGCCGGCCAGCAACTTACGGCCGAGCTGCGCGCTCTCGGCGCCGAAGCCGAGTTCATTCGTGCCGACGTCCGCCAGGAGGACGAAGTACGCGATCTCGTCGATCGTACCGTCGCGCGCTTCGGCCGTCTCGATGTCGCCGTCAATGCCGCTGGCACCGAAGGCAAGCTCGGCCCCGTCACCGAACAGACGGCCGAAACCTATGCCGCGACATTCGACACAAACGTACTCGGCACCCTGCTCAGTATGAAGCATGAGCTTCGCGTCATGCAGGCGAAGGGCGCCGGCAGTATTGTCAACATCTCTTCGACCTACGGTCATCAAGGCGCCAAGGGCGCTTCGGTCTATACGGCGAGCAAGCGCGCCGTAGAGGGCCTGACCAAGTCCGCAGCCCTCGAAGCGGCCGGCTCGGCCATTCGCGTCAACGCTGTGGCGCCGGGACCGACGGATACCGGCATGCTTGACCGTTTCACCGGCACTGCCGAGAGAAAGGCGGGACTGATGGCGACCGTGCCGCTCGGGCGGCTGGGACAACCCGAAGAGATTGCCCGTGCCATTGTCTTTATTGCGTCCGACAAGGCCTCGTTCCTGACGGGCCACATTCTGAATGCCGATGGCGGCAAGACGGCTGGCTGAAGGCGATTCCCGTTCACGCTTCATCGACCGGGATTGCGCAAGAGAGTCGCATATCACGAACCGACACCCGATCAACGCGCGATACACATCAAGTGGCGAGGGAATCCAATGGCCAACGTGGTGAAGAAACACAGCATCTCTTCCGAGCTAGTGGTGAAAATCAGACGAACGAGTCCGGGCCAAATGGCCGAAGGCCCGGCGGCGCGGGCCGGAGCGAGGGTTCTTTCCGTCTCGACTCTATCCACTAGCACAGAAAATGGTGGACGCGGCGGTGGCGAAGGCCAGAAGAATTGGCGTTACAGAGAACGTCGCGATTCTCGATGACGGCGGTAATCTCAAGGCCTTTAGCAGGATGGATGGGGCGCCGATCCTTTGCATCGAGATGGCGCGGAATAAGGCGTACACGGCTCTGTTCGGTGTCTCCACTCGGGAGTTTTTTGACTTTATCCAAGGCGACCCGTCGCTTTTGGCCGGCATCCCCACGCTTGCGCGTGTGGCGGCGTGGGGTGGAGGGTTTCCCATTAAGGTGAACGGAGAAGTTGTCGGGGCGATCGGGCTGAGCGGGGCGCCCGCAGTGCAGAACGACATCGACTGCGCGCAAGCAGCCCTGGCTCTCGTACCCGCGGCGTCGACCGAGTAGCAAGGGCGCGACCACAACAATTCCACACTCGCCAGACGGTGCCGACGCAGTTCGTCGACATCAACGGCAAGCGAAAGGGTAAAGCCATGTCAGAGCACCGCTTGGCAACGCAGAAGGCCATTAACGTTCCGGGTTGGGATCATCCGATCACCATCGAGCGCAACCCCAACCGGGTCGTGGTCACGGTCGCCGGCCGGGTCGTGGCCGATACGCGGGATGCTGTGGTCCTGCGCGAGGCGAAATATCCGGCGGTTCACTACATACCTCGCAGGGATGTGGAGATAGGGCTGCTCGAGCGCACCGAACACGTTACCTACTGCCCCTACAAGGGCGACTGCTCCTATTTCAGCATTCCACTCGGCAGGGGTCGTTCCACGAACGCCGTGTGGACTTATGAGGCACCCTATCCGGCAGTGAGGCTCATCAAGGATCATCTCGCCTTTTACCCTGATCGCGTCGACGCGATCGAAGAACGGCGCGGGGACTAGCGAGACCTTCGCCTGAACCCGGCGGGAGCCACCGCTTCGTCGGCGAATTCCGACCTCGGTTCAGAGATCGCCAATGCATCCGAGTTGGCGAAGGGCCCAGTGCGCCGGCGACAGCCTCAACACCTGACCAGAAGGACATCACACCATGACGACCAATCTCTCGGGAAAGACCGCTCTCGTCACCGGCGCGTCTCGCGGCATCGGCCGCGCCGGCGCGCTCGCCCTCGCCAAGGCCGGCGCCCAGGTGCTCGTCCACTACGGCCGCGGCGGCGCCGAGGCGGAAGCTGTCGTCGAGGAAATCCGTCACATTGGCGGCCGCGCGGATGCGGTCGCATCGGACCTTGGCGCTCTGGACGGCGCGCACAAGCTCGCCAAGCAGGTCCGTAGTATCGTCGGCGATCGGCTGGATATCCTCGTCGCGAATGCGGGCGTGTCCAAGGCTGCAACGATCGAGGACACCACGGTCGAAGATTTCGACAATTTCTTCGCCGTCAACGTACGCGCGCCGTTCTTCCTGGTGCAGCAGCTGCTCCCGATCATGAGCAGGGGCAGCAGCATCGTCCTGGTTTCATCGCTCGCAGCGCATGCCGTCGTCGGCACGCTCTCGGCCTATGCTGCGACCAAGGGCGCCATCGACACGCTGGTCAAGCACTTCGCCTCGGTGCTAGGCGAGCGCGGCATCCGCGTCAACGCCGTAGCGCCCGGCGTCATCGCAACCGAGATGTCAAGCTTCACCAAGACGGACGCCGGACGCGATTACACGCTTGGCATCCAGGCGCTGAAGCGTCTCGCTCAGCCGGACGACATTGGCGGCGTGGTCGCGTTCCTCGCCTCCGACGATGCGCGCTGGATCTCCGGTGACACCATCCGGGTCGATGGCGGCTCGAAGCTCTGAAGCCGCTCAGCCGGCGCGGAGCAGATTGATGTTAAGCTCGATGATCCGTACCGACGAGTTGTCGAATTCGTCCTGCACGCCGGCACCGACCTTTGGCCCTCGGGCAGCGGGCGAGCTTCTGGGTTTCCGCGGGCGTAGTCGCCCATACGCCATGGACTAGCGCCGCGCCCGCCATGACCTATCGACTCTATGCCGAGGAATGGCACCTGACACATACGGTGACGACGGGCATATTCGCCATTTACCCCATCGTCGTCGTCGCAGCCCTGATCGACTTTGGGGACATCTCCGACCATGTCGGCTGGCGAGCTACGATGCTGCTGGGCCTTTGTGCATCGCTCATCGGTGCGTTCCTGTTTGCAGTCGCGCCGGACGTACTGTGGCTCTTCGCCGGTCGCGCCCTCATGGGCGTTGGCGTCAGCCTGACCGCCGGACCTTCGACGGCCGCGATGGTGGAGTTCAGTGCCGAGGGGCAGTCGTGGCGCGCCGCATCGATCACGGCCGCCGCTCAGGCCTTCGGGTTCGCGGCAGCCTCTGGGGTTGCCCCGCCTTTGTGGACGGTTGATGGGCTTGGGCGGTTATCGGGTGGTTTCGGTTTCTGGGGTAAGCTCCCGCTCATAGTGGATGGGCGATTTGTATCCGATCGCTGAGTGGAGGCGGACCGGGTTGTAGAAGCCTTCGATGTAGCTGAAGCAGGCGGTCTTCGCTTCAGTTTGCGAGGCGAATTTTCTTCGCGACAGGAGTTCACACTCGAGCGTGGAGAAGAAGCTCTCGCACATGGCGTTGTCGTAAGCATCGCCGACCGATCCCATTGAGGGCCGGACGCCGACCTCCCGACAGCGGCCGCCAAAAGCAAGCGATGTGTATTGGCTGCCTTGGTCGGAGTGGTGGATGACATCGTCCGGCCGCCGTTGTCCGACGGCCATTTCCAAGGCGTCCAGTGACCAGCTCCGTGCGGAGATGGCTGGCCATTGACCAGCCGACGATCTTGCGGCTGCAGGCGTCGAGTACCACGGCAAGATACAGGAACCCGGTCGCAGTCGGCACGAAGGTGATGTCGGCCACCCATAGGTGGTTGGGCGCCTCCGCGACGAATTTGCGATCGACCAGGTCAGGCGCTGGCCGGGCATCCTGATCCCGCCGCGTTGTCGTGGGACCACGTCCACGATGACAGGCGCCCACCAGCCCAGCGGCGCGCATCAGACGAGCAATCCTCTTGCGCCCATGCATTTCGCCGTCTGCCCGGAGCTGAGCGTGGATACGTGGCGCGCCATACAGCTGTCGTGAGCTGGCGTGGATGGTTCTGACGCGCGTCAGCAGCGCGTCATCGGCTCGCGCATGCGTCGATGGTGGACGATCGCGCCATGCGTAATAGCCAGCGGTGGAGACGCCGAGCACGCGCGCCATGGTCGTGACGGGAAACAGGGCCTGGTTGGTGCTCATGAACCCGAAGATCCGGACGATACCGCGCCGCTCTCGCGGGCAAACCAGGCCGCGGCTTTTGAGAGGATGTCACGCTCCAGCCGGAGCTGGCGCACCTCGCGGCGGAGCTTGATCAGTTCCTCCCGCTCGGCACTGGACGTCGGCTCCACCTTCTCCTCCCGGCGGCCTTCGCTGCGATCGGCCTGAGCAATCCAGTTGCGGATCGACTGCGCGGTCGGTTCGAACTCGCGAGCAAGATCCTCCGGATCACGTCCGGCGCGGGCCAACTCGATCATCTGACGCCGGAACTCCGGCGCATAGGGCAGACGGGTTTCGGGCATAAGGACACCTTGGGGTCAAAGCTTCAGGGTGTCCACGAAGGCGGGGCAATCCCAGCTCTGCTCCTCGGCGGCACGCTCACGCAATACGCGCCATGGCCGATCCATCTCAGCTTCTGGGTCCTGTTCGTCCTCCTTGCCCTGTTGTTAGCCGCGACCTGGTTCTTGCCTCGCCATGCCGGCCCGCAGGCTTGCTACCGCTGGCGTCCGAAGGTGCCTGCCATACCGCGCCGTTTGCGAATGGCCTTCGCGCTTGCGGCGATCCCGGTGACGACCGCCTACACGCACGGCGTGCTGATACTGTCGCTCGGCGGACAGGTCGCCGGTGACCTCATTGGGTCGCCCAACGCCCTCGTCAACGGCGCCGCGCTCTCGCCTGTAAATCGGCGCGCACCTGGGACCCCGGCGCCGATACAGCAGAACACGTTGAATTCACTCGATGATCAGACGTTCAGGTGGGGTCCCGATCGGCGCCGATCTGGACCCTACCCCGAACGAATTCTGTGAAATTTATCAGAGCGTTGTCGTGCGTCGGACCGGGGTCCCGGTTGCGCGCCGATTCACATCGGAGGGCGCAATCGAGCGGCTGTCTTGCTCAACTGGCTGTGGGCCTATGTGACATTCCGCCGCGGGACGCGACTGATCACCATGGCGAATTAGCGACAAGGTCAGGTGATAAGGCCGCCGCACTTGCGAGGAGGCTCCGGCGACCAGCCTGACGCCGCCGGTGCGGCGAGCGGCGTTTGCCCGATTTGCGTCTTGCCGGGATCGGCGAGATGGCGCAACGCTTCGATGCACCGCAGCGGCTGAATGTCTATCAGGTGGTGCACAGCAATGCCTTCATTGACCTGCACGAAATGCTCGGACGGCTTCCCCCGGCTGTTCGCCCAGACACGGTGCTATCGGACCACCCCATAACTCCTGGTGCTACCGAGTGTAACGGGTGCATGCACGCGGAGTCCTGGGTAGTTGACAGCCTTGGCTAACGGCCATCGGCCTCGACCTGGCAAACAAGGGGCGACGAACAAGGGACTGACCTGCCATGCGACCGAACCCGGTTCACGACGTGCTTGCCTTTCTAACCAAACCGGCATGGCCTACGGCGATTTTCTGGCTGCTGCTGCTCGGCAGCGCCGTGATCGCGGCCGTTGTCGCCGCGCGGCAACCGGAGCAGCGCACCGCACGCAATGTCGCGATCTGGCTGCTCCGGCTCATCGTTGGCGTGATGTGGTGGCAGCAGTCGCTCTGGAAGATCCCGCCGAACTACGACGGACTGATCTACTGGATGAAACAGATGGCGGAGCACGCCGCGATTCCGGCGCAGGGCGATTTCGTGGCGCGCGTCGTGCTGCCGAACATCGGCCTCTTCGGCCCGCTAGTGTATCTGATCGAGGTGGCCATTGGGGTCTCGCTGATGCTCGGCCTGTGTAGCAGGCTCGGCGCGCTGGCCGGGGCAGCGATGGCAACCAATTTGTGGCTCGGTCTCTATTCGGCGCCCGGGGAATGGCCGTGGACCTATTTTTTCCTGATCGTCATCCAGCTGCTGTTCGTGGTCGATCCGCCGGGCCGCAGCCTCGGCGCCGACGTGCTGCTGCGGGCATCGGTGTCGCGGGTCAGGCCGCTTGGCGTGGCGCTCGCCTGGGCGATCGGCTGATGTACTGTGCGATGGCGGTGATGGCCAAGGTGCCGCGGTCCGGGGCGGTGAAGACGCGCCTGGCTCCCCCGCTGGCCACGGCCGAGGCGGTGGCATTGAGCGGCGCCTTCCTTTGCGACATGACCGCCAACATCGCGCTCGCCGGTGGCATGGCGCCAATCGCCGGCTACGTCGCCTATGCCCCCGCCGGGGCGGAGGCAGGGTTTGCGGGGATGCTGGCACCCGACACCAGACTGGTGCTGGCAGACGGCACGGGGCCAATGCCCGCCGGCGTCATGGGCATCGGCCGCAGCCTGCTGCACGCAACACGGGCGCTGCTGGCAAAGGCGGCGGATTCAGTCTGCCTAGTCAACGCCGACAGCCCGACCCTGCCGACGGCGATCCTGGTCGAGGCGGCAACCGCCCTGTTGCGGCCAGGCCCGCGGCTGGTGCTTGGGCCGGCTGAAGACGGCGGCTACTACCTGATCGGCCTGAAAACTCCGGAGCCCCACCTGTTCGCCGACATCGCCTGGAGCACCTCGGCCGTCGCCGAGCAGACGCGGGCGCGGGCGGCCGAGCTTGGGCTTGAGGTCGTATTGCTGCCGTCCTGGTACGACGTGGACGATCCGCCCGCACTTGCGCGCCTGCAGGGCGAGCTTGTCGGCGGTGACCGCCGGCAAGGACTGGCGCCCTTCAGCGCCCCTGCGACTTCCGCCTTGCTGGCACGGCTCGACCTTGCGGGCCGGCCGGGCCTCGAAGCGGCGATGCCCGCTTGATGCCTGGCCGGGCCGACGGCCGCCTCGCCATACTCGGCGCCGGACTCGTGGTGCTCACCGCCGGTGGCGCCGCGATCCACGAACCCGGCCAACTCGGCATCGGCTCCGACTGGCGGCGGGTGGCCTTCGTCGCGGTTTGCCTCGCCGCAGGCGGCGTCTATCTGCTGGCGGTCCGGATAGTGTTGCGCGGCCAGGTGACGCGGCACACGCTCTGGCTGGTGCTTGGGGTCGCGCTGCTGCTGCGCACGATCGTGCTGCCCGGGCCGGCCTTCCTCTCCAACGACATCAACCGCTATATCTGGGACGGCCGGGTGCAGGCCGCCGGCATCAATCCCTACCGCTATCTGCCGGCCAATCCGGCGCTGGCATTCCTGCGCGATGCCACGGTCTTTCCGTTCATCAATCGGGCCGACACCGCGCGCACCATCTATCCGCCGGCGGCACAGGCGCTTTTCCTTTTGGTGCAATGGATCAGCCCCGGCGCGACCGGCATCAAGGGCGCGATGGTCGCCTGCGAGGTGGTGGCGGTCGGCGCCCTGCTGGCCCTGCTGGGGCGTGCGGGCCTGCCGCGCGCGCAGGTCCTGATTTACGCCTGGCACCCGCTGCCGGTGTGGGAGTTCGCCGGCAACGGCCATGTCGATGCGCTGGCGATCGCAGGCGTGGCACTGGCGCTGCTCGCAGCGGCGACCGATCGCCGGGCGCTCGCCGGCATGGCCCTCGCCGGCGCCGTGCTGGCCAAGCTATTGCCCGGCGTGCTGCTGCCGGCGCTGTGGCGCGGGCGGGGGTGGCGGCTTCCGATGGCCTTCGCGGCCACCATCGTCCTCGCCTATCTGCCGTATCTCGGGGTCGGCACCCATGTCCTCGGTTTCCTGCCGGGCTACGCCGGGGAGGAGGGCATCGCCAGCGGCCAGGGCATTTATTTCGTCAACCTAGTTGAACGATTGCTCCCGCTGCCGTCCTGGGCCGGCCCGGCCTACCTCGCGGCCGTGCTGGGCCTGCTGGCGCTGCTCGGCGCGCGCATGCTGTCGCGGCCGGCAACCGTGGTCGGCCTGGCGCATAACTCGCTGCTCCTGGCCGGGGTGCTGACGGTCGCGCTGACCCCGCACTATGCCTGGTATTTCGCCTGGTTGCTGGTGCCCGCCAGCCTCGCCCCGGCCTGGCCGATCCTGGTCCTCACCGTGCTGTGCTTTACCATCTACCAGGATCCGTTCGGCGTGAAGCTGCTGTGGCCAGCCGTCGTCTATGCTCCTCTGCTCGCGCTGCTGCTGCCATGGCGGCGGCGCGCGCAGCACGCCCCGGGTCCGATGGCAAGGAGCCGATGATGTCCGCGACCAGGACCACCGATCCGCGGCGCTATTTCGAGGCGGTCGCCGACGTCCGCGAGGTCCGAGCCGAGGCGCCGCCGGTCTGCCTCTATCTGGAGGTTACCAACCGCTGCAACCTGCTGTGCGAGACCTGCCCGCGCACCTTCGAGGCGCTCGAACCCCCGGCCGATATGAGCTGGGAGCTGTTCACCACGATCGTCGATCAGGTGCCGGGCGTCGCCCGCGTGGTGCTGCACGGCGTCGGCGAGCCGATGCTTGTGCGCGACCTGCCGCGCATGATCCGCTACCTCAAGGATCGCGGCATCTACGCGCTGTTCAATACCAACGGCACCCTGCTGACCCCGGCGCGGCGCCGTGCGCTGATCGAGACCGGGCTCGACGAGTTGCGCGTCTCGCTCGACGCCGCCGACGCCGCAGGCTTCCTGCGCGTGCGCGGGCGCGACATGTTCGACCGCATCGTGCGCAATGTCGGTGCCTTCACCGCCCTGCAACGCGAGATCGGTGCGACGGCGCCGCGCGTGTCGCTGTGGCTGACCGGGCTGCAGGAGACAATCGCGCAACTGCCCGATTTCGTGCGCCTCGCCGCCCGCGTCGAGGTGCGGGAGGTCTATCTGCAGCGGCTGGTGTTCGACAATGCCGGGCGCGGCCTGGCGCGGCCGGATAGCTCGCTGTTCGAGCGCCTGCGCGATGAGCAGGAGGTGGCGCTGGCAACGGCCCGCGAGCTGGCTGAGACGATCGGCATTCGGCTCGACGCCTCGGGCGCGACCGAGCCGGGGCTGAGCCTCAAGCAGCAGGGCGGGGCGCAGCCTTGGTCGGCCTGCCGGCGACCCTGGTCGCTGATGTATTTCACCGCGCACGGCCGCGCCCTGCCGTGCTGCATCGCGCCGTTCTCCGCGCGCGGCTATGCCGGCTACACGCTCGGCGACGCCACCCAGCAGAGCCTGCGCGAGATCTGGAACGGCCCAGCCTACCAGGACCTGCGCCGCTCCCTGCTGAGTGACGCACCCTGGAAGCCGTGCCAGAACTGCGGCCTGCGATGGAGCCTCTAGGCATGCCTGACGGCGTCGCTGTGGTGATCCCGACGCTGAACGAGGCGCAAGCGATCGCCGCAGTGGTGCGCGAGATTCCGCCCGCGCTCGCGCGTGAGATCATCGTCGCCGACAGCGGCAGCGGCGACGGCACCGCGGCGGTCGCCGCGGCCGCCGGCGCCCGCGTCGTTACCGATATCGCACGCGGCTACGGGCGGGCCTGCGCCGCCGGCGCTGCGGCGGCCTCGGCGGCGTGCGGCATCATCGTGTTCATGGACGGCGACGGCAGCGATCGCGCCGACCTGATCCCCCTGCTGGTGGCGCCGATCCTGGCCGGGACGCATGATTTCGTGATCGGCTCGCGGGTGCGCGGGACGCGCGCGAAGGGGGCGATGAGCTGGCACCAGATCCTGGCCGGCCGCCTGGTCGGCGGCGCGATCGGCATGCTGACGGGGGTGCGCTACAGCGACATGTGCGCCTTCCGGGCCATCCGCCGCGACGCGCTGGAACGGCTGCATCTGCGTGAGATGACGTACGGCTGGAACATCGAGATGCAGATGCAGGCGGCCCGCGCCGGCCTGCGCATCCAGGAAATCCCGCTGCCGTACCGCCGGCGCGCCGGCGGCAGGTCGAAAGTGGCCGGCTCGCTCGGCGGCTCGCTGCGGGCGGGATGGCGGATCAGCGCGACCTTCCTGCGGGTGGCGATGTCGGCGAGGCCGGCATGACCGACCGGTGAGGCAGGCTACTCGCGCGCCACCACGATGGTCGTGCAGGCGCTTTCCAGCTTCGGCAATTCGCGACCCGGCGCCATGCGGACGGGCAGGCGCCGGTCGTCGCCGCGCACCACCGGGCAGTATGGATCGGGCCGATCGAGCGCGTCGAGCCGCCGCCGCCGTCCGGCGCAGCCGCCGCCGCAGGCGGCCCGGCAGTCGCAGCCGAGGCAGGCGTGGGGCAACGAGCGAGCGTCGGCGAAGGGCTGCGTGTCGGTAATTGTAAATCGGCGCGCACCTGGGACCCCGGAGCCGATACAGCAGAACACGTTGAATTCACTCGATGATCAGACGTTCAGGTGGGGTCCCGATCGGCGCCGATCGGGACCCTACGCCGAACGAATTCTGTAAAATTTATCAGAGCGTTGTCGTGCGTCGGACCAGGGTCCCGGTTGCGCGTCGATTCACACACAGAGCGGCAGATCCGGGCGCTGCTGCGGACCATCACCGAGATCGGCGGCACACGGGCCATGGTCGATGAGCTGCGGAGGCTGGAGCAGCGGCAGGACGCGCTGAAGTCTGACATCGAGGCGGCCGGCACGCCGGAGCCGATCCCGGCGCTGCACCCCAACCTCGCCCAGGTCTATCGCGAGAAGGTCGAGCGGCTGGAACAAGCACTGCAGGACCCCTTGGTGTCCGCGGCGGCCGTGGAGGCGCTGCGGTCGCTGGTCGACGCCGTGGTGGTCTACCCAGGGGAGCGCCGCGGCGAGGTGCGCCTGGAGTTGCGCGGCGATCTTGCTGCCTTCCTGCATCTGGCGGAAGGCGGCGTGGTGCGGCCCGCGAACGGGCGTTCTGGACAGTGGTGGGATCGTTGGTTGCGGGGGCAGGAAACCACCGACAGTTGACACTGCCTCCCCTCGCCTGCTGATGGTTGCGGGGGTGCGAAACCGACGATCCCACCATTCTACGGTGGCCATATGAACGACCAGGCAGGCTGCGGGGGGGCACGCAACCATCTTGATTTGCTGCTCACCGGCTGAAGAAGGATCGGCTCAATTGGCAACACCCGCGAGGGCACGGCTGTCGTTGCGCGTAGTCTCGGGCCACGGCTGCAGCGCCAGCGCCACATCCACCTCGCCCAGGCCGATCGCCGCGCCGACGGTGGCGTCCTTGGTCGCCGCCCCGGCGATGGCCGCAACGGCCGCGGTTGCTTCGGTCAGCAGCCAGCCGCAGCCGGTGAGCGGCGCCGCGGCCAGCAGGACGCCCAACGGAACGGCCGGGCACAGCTCAGGCAGGAACATGACTTGCTTACGTACGGTAAGCGGCTCCGGGTCCCATAGGCACTGCGGCACGCACGCGGCCACCCGTTGCGGCCGCCGCACCGATCATGTCGAAGCAATCGTTGATATCCCGCACCACGGCGCTCCGCGCCCCGGATGCATCCTGCGCCCGGATTGCGGCGACAATTTCGGCGTGCACCGGAACGACCTCAAGCATTCGGCGCGGTTCCGGCTTGGACAGGCGCAGCGCCGGGCCCATGCGCAGCCACAGCGGCTCGATCATAGTCAGCATCATCGGCGAGCCCGCGGCCGTCACCAGTTCCAGGTGAAACAGCCAGTTGGCGAGGAAAAACTCAGTGGGCTTGCCGGCGCGCGCGGCTAGGTCAAGCCGTGCCATGCACGCATCGAGCCGCGCCACGGCATCGCGATCGGCGTTGCGGGCCGCGCGTTCCGCGGCCAGCCCTTCAAGGGCGCCGCGAATCTCGCGGACCTCATTAAGGTGGTCGGCGTCCAGGTCGGGCACCTGCATCGGACGGTTCGCCCCGCCGATGAGCACGCCGTTGCTCGCCAGCCGCTGCAGCGCGTCGCGAACCGGCATGGCGCTGGTGCCGAGTTCGGCGGCCAGCCGCCGCAGCGGCAACTGTTGCCCGGGCCGAAACTGACCAGTGATCAGCCGTTGCTTGATCTGGCGCAGAATCTGCTCCTGCAGCGTTCCCCGGCCGACTGGCCGCAGCCCGAGTGGAAGGCAATTGCGACGCTCGGAAAGCAGGGTCCGCTCCATTGCCGCCACATTGACAGAGCATGTGCCGCGCCGCAAAGTGTTATATCGCATATCGATGCGCTGCATGGTAGCTGACGAGCCAATCCGGCGAGGACGCACCGGCTGCCACCACGCTCGAGAAGCGTTAAAAGTGGGAGCGGCACGGACGATCTGTGTCCATGACAAACGAGGGAGGTCAAATTGCCTGGACGACTTGCGAAGAGCGGGACGTGTCTGGCCGCCACGCTGCTCATACTAGCGGCTTCAGTCATCGGCGCTCGCGCCGATGACTGGTCGTTTCCAGCCGAACTGTTGAAGGACGGGAAGAAGGTCGATGCGACCTGGACACCTATCCCGGTCAACCAAGTGACTAAGCACTGGAAAATTTGCGTGCTGTTCCCGCATCTGAAGGATTCGGTACTGGGTGGCCGCGGATTACGGCGTTGCCACCGAGGCGAAGCGGGACAATGTGGCGATGCAGCTCTACGAGGCCGGCGGCTACACCAACCTGAACACGCAGCTCAACCAATTCGACAATTGCATCGCCCAGAAGTTCGACGCGGTGGTGCTGGGCGCGATCAGCGCCGATGGGGTAGGCGCGCTGGTCCGCAAGGCCACCAGCGCCGGCGTTCCGGTGATCGATTTCGTCAACGGCGTCAACGACCCGAGCGTCTCGGGCCACGCGCTCGTCAGCTTCTACGAACTCGCCTATACGACGGGCAAGTTCCTGATCAACTCCTCGCGCGGCAAGAAGACGGTGGTTGGGTTCTTCCCCGGTCCCGAAGGTGCCGGGTGGTCTGACGACGCGGTGCGCGGCCTCAACGACGCCATCAAGGGATCGAACGTGAGCTTGGCCGTGACCCGGCGCGGCGACACCGGCCTCAACATCCAGCTGGACCTGATTCAGAACGCCCTGCAGGCCTATCCCGACATCAACTACCTCGTCGGCGTGGACATCGCGGCACAGGCGGCGGCGGTGGCCGTGCGCAACGCCGGTCAGATCGGCAAGATCCAGGTGGCGGCATTCGACATCATCCCGCCGGTCTACGAGGACATCGTCCACGGCGTGACGACCGCCTCACCCACCGACTTCACGGTCATACAGGGACGCATGGCGGTGGACATGGCGGTCCGGCTGCTTGAGAAGCAGCAGCTCCCCGCTCACCGCGCCGGCCCGAAGCCGGAGATGGTGACACACGCCAACTACAAGACGATCCCGTGGACCGACATGTTCGCGCCCAAGGGCTACAAGGTGGAATTCACGGTCGAGCCCAAGTGACCGCTGCGCGACCGCAGGCCGGATCGGGCGAGGTCATTGCCTCGCTCGATCACGCCTGGAAGTTCTATGGCGACTTCGCGGCGTTGCAGGACGTGGATCTCGTCCTACGGCGCGGCGAGGTGCATATGCTGCTCGGCGAAAACGGGGCCGGCAAATCGACGCTGGTCAGCCTGCTGATCGGGACGAACCGGCCCGACCGCGGCACGCTCACCATCGCCGGTCAGGTCATCGGCGAACATTCACCGGCCCTTGCCCGGACGCTCGGCATCAATGCGGTGCTGCAGGACTTCAGTCTTGCCCCCGACCTGACGGTCGCGGACAACTACTTCCTCGGCCGCGAGCTGACGCGCGGGCGCATGCTGCGGCGGAGCGAGATGCAGGCGCGGGCGCGCGAGGCGATCGCCCGGCTCGGCGTGCCGATCGATGTGACACTTCCCGTCTCCCAACTCAGCCGGGCCGAACAGCAAATTCTGGAGATCGTGCGGGCGATTGGCGGCCAGCCTGGCGCCTTGATCCTCGACGAGCCGACGGCAACGCTGAGCCACGAGGAATCCGAGCGCCTGTTCGAGATCGTCGACCGCTTACGAGCGCAGAACTGGGCAATCGTCTACATTACGCACCGCATGGAGGAAGTGCGCCGCCTCGGCGACGTGGTGACGGTGCTGCGCGACGGACAGCGCACCGGCCATTACCGTCTCGCCGAGGTCTCCAACGATCGGCTGGTGCAGGACATGGTGGGCCGACCCCTGACGACTTTCTACCCACGCGTCGCAGCACGGGCCGGCGACACAGCGTTGGAGGTGCAGGACCTGTCGCTGGCGGATCGGCAACTCGACCGGGTGTCCCTGCGTGTGCGGTTTGGCGAGATTGTGGGGCTTGGCGGCCTTGTGGGCTGCGGCAAGGGAGACCTGGCGCGTGCGGTATTCGGGCTGACGCCGATCGCTTTCGGTGAGGTTTGGCGCAACGGCCGGGCCGTCGCGGGTCGAGGGCCGCGGCAGATGCTGGACGAGGGGCTCGTGTATCTGCCGCAAGACCGGCGCGGCGAAGCGCTCGCACTCAACCGCAGCATCGCGGAGAACATCACGCTGGAGGCCCTACGCGAAGATCGGTATGGCGGGTGGGGCTTGGTGCGGACCGCGCCGCTGCGCGGCATGGTCGCCGACATCATCGGGCGGCTCGGCGTGCGGCCACCGGTGCCGAACCTGCCGGTCGAGCACCTTTCCGGCGGCAACCAGCAGAAGGTCGTGCTGGGCCGCGCTCTGAGCCGGCAGCGCGAAGTGTACATCTTCGACGAACCCACGGCGGGCGTCGATGTCAGGGCGCGTCAGGACTTCTATGTGCAGCTCGAAC
Source organism: uncultured Pseudomonadota bacterium (assembly GCA_963786445.1). Classification (GTDB taxonomy): domain Bacteria; phylum Pseudomonadota; class Alphaproteobacteria; order Acetobacterales; family Acetobacteraceae; genus JAFKFJ01. The sequence goes on along the minus strand of CAWAZU010000023.1, from coordinate 27,694 downwards.
GCTTGTGCGCCGAAGGGGCGGCGATCCTGCTCATCACCTCCGACTTGCAGGAGTTGATCCACATTCCGCACCGCATCTATGTCATGCACGCCGGCCGGATCGTAGCCGAGTTGACGGCCCAGGAGGCGGCGGAGGACGTCGTCGTCGCATGCTCCTTCGGCGAGCCGCCGCCCTCGCTGGCACTGGGCGCCACGATCCAATGAGCGGACGCGCCGAAGCCAGCCGGGCCGTGCCGGCGGCGCCGCGGCGCCGTCTGCTGGCGCTGCTCATGCGCGGCGGCGCCCTGCCGGTACTGCTGCTTCTGTGCGTTGTGATTTTCCAGGCGGGAAATCCGCGCTTTCTCAGTCAGACCAACCTGCTGAACGTGCTCCAACAGGGCATCTACCTACTGCTGATTGCGCTCGGGCAGATGGCGGTTCTGCTGTCCGGCGGGTTCGATCTTTCGGTGGGCGCCAACGTGGCGCTCACCAGCATCATAAGCGGCAACGCCATGGTGATGATGCTTAATGTCCAACCTGACAACGAGATGCTGGCCGTAGTCGCAGGTTTCGGTGCGACGCTGGGGGTGGGGCTGTTCGCTGGCCTAGCGAACGGGCTTGGGGTCAGCGCACTGGGCGTCAATCCGTTCATCGTGACGCTTGCGACCGCCTCCATTTTCCAGGGCATCACGCTGGTGGTCAGCCAGGGGCTTGAGGTAAGCGGGCTGCCTTCGCCGTTCGTGTACAGCATCGGCTCCGGCTTCGCCTTCGGCCTGCCGATAGCGGTACTGCTCGCGGCACCAGCGGTGGTGGTAGTCTACGTCCTGGTGCACCGGATGCGCTTCGGGCGCTACCTGTATGCGGTCGGATCAAACAGCAAAGCCGCGATCGTGGCCGGGGTGTCGGTGCCGCGCGTGCTGACTTCGACCTATCTGCTGTGCGCGCTGATTACATCGTTCTCTGGGTTTTTGCTAACAGCGCGGGTTTCCTCCGGTGAGCCCCTCCTCGGCGCGGAGTTCCCGCTGCGTTCGATTACGGCGGCTGTGATCGGCGGCTGCTCGTTGCGCGGCGGCCAGGGCGGGGTCGGTGGCACCATCCTTGGTGTGGTCTTTATCACGGTGCTTGGCAACGGCATGGACCTGTTGCGGATCGGCTCGAACGCACAGATGATCGTCATCGGCATCGTGCTGGTGGCAGCGGTACTGCTCGACCGACGTCGCGCTACCCGGAGTACGCGCAAGTGACGCGTCCGATCACGCTGGCTGGTACGGGATGCAGGCAGGGAGGGTGAGATGACCGAAATCAACTGCGACATGGGCGAGGGATTCGGACTCTACCGCCTCGGCGACGACGATGGTCTGATGCCGCTGATCTCCGTGGCGAACGTCGCCTGCGGCTTCCACGGCTCGGACTTCAACCACATGCGGCGCACCGTGCAGCTCGCCAAGCACCACGGCGTCCGCGTCGGCGCGCATCCCTCCCTGCCCGACCTGCAGGGCTTCGGGCGGCGCGAGATGAAGATGGGGCGGGAGGAACTCGCCAACTGCCTGATCTACCAGGTCGGCGCGCTGCAGGGCTTCCTGCAGGCCGACGGCATGACGCTGAACCACATCAAGCCGCACGGCGCGCTCTATGGCATGGCGGCCCGCATGGAGGAGATCGCGCACGCGATCTGCGACGTCGCCGACGTGTTCAAGGTGCCGCTGTTCGGCATGGTCGGCACGCTGCACGAGACGCTCTATCCCGCCCGCGGCCACCGCTTCGTCGCCGAATACTACGCCGATCTCGACTACGGCGAGGACGGCCGGGTCATCATCACGCGCGAGCATCCGCCGGTGGACGCCGCGCGGGCGGCGGCGCGCTGCGTCCGCGCGATCAGGGAGGGGCTGACCGAGACCGTCAGCGGGCGCGACGTGCGCGTCGGCAGCGACTCGATCTGCGTGCATTCCGACACGCCCAACGCCGTCGAGGTGGCGAAGACGGTGCGCGAGGCGGTGCGTCCCTGGCTCGCCGCCGCCTGAACGCGGCGCGCCGGGGGGAAACAGCTCGATGATCTACGCGGAACCGCGCTACCTGCCGGGCGGCGACCGGTACATGCTGATCGAGTTCGGCAACGAGATGAACCTCGAGCTGAACTTCATGGCCCAGGGCCTCGCCGGCGCCATCGCTGAGGGGCAGGTGAAAGGCGTGATCGAAACCGCGCCGTGCTTCGCCTCTATGCTGGTGCACTACGAGCCCGACGAGATCAGTTTCGCCGACCTGAAGACGGAAATGGCGCGGCTGATCGGATCGCTCGGCCCGTCAGACGACATTGATCTGCCGAGCCGGCTGTTCTGCTTCCCGACGCTCTACTGCGATCCGTGGACCCGCGGCGCGATCGAGGACTACACCGCCAAGATCAACCCGGAGAAGGAATACGACCCGGCCTTCGTCGCGCGCATCAACGGGCTGTCCGGCATCGAGCAGCTCGTGCGCGTGCATTCGGGGACGGAATACTGGGTCGCCTCGCTCGGCTTCTGGCCCGGCCTGCCGTTCCTGATGGCGCTCGACCCGCGCTGCGTGCTGACCGCGCCGAAATACAACCCGCCGCGCACCTGGACGCCGGAGGGCGCGATCGGGCTCGGCGGCGCCTCCTCCTCGATCTATCCGGTGGCCACGCCGGGCGGCTACCAGCTCCTCGCGCGCATCCCGGTGCCGATCTGGGACCCCAAGCGCCGCTTCGCCGTGTTCGACCGCTCCGTCTGCCTGTTCCAGCCGGGCGACCGCATCCGGTTCGTCCCCTGCACCGCGGCGGAGTTCGCCGACGCCGAGCGTCGCGTCGCCGACGGCAGCTACGAGTACAACGTCGTCGGCTACCAGAAATTCTCTGTCGCCCAGTACAAGTCCTGGGTGGCCGGCCTGGACCGCGACAGGCGGTTCTAAGGAGGCGATCATGCTCGACGTCGTCAAGCCGGGCCTGGAGACGGCTGTGCAGGACTGGCCGGGACGCATCGGCTACTGGAGCCAGGGCTTCCCGCCGTCCGGGCCGATGAACTCGTGGTCGTTCCGGCTCGCCAACTTGCTTGTCGGCAATCCGCCCGGCGCGGCGGGGCTGGAATGCCAGTTCCTCGGCCCGACCCTGCGCTTCGCCCGCGATGCCGTGGCGGCGCTGACCGGCGCCGACATGTCCGCGCGCCTGGACGGCGCGCCGGTGCCGCTGTGGGAGTCCTTCGCGGTCCGCGCCGGGCAGGAACTGGCGCTCGGCGCCGCGCGGGCCGGCGCGCGCACCTATCTGGCGATCGCCGGCGGCATCGCGACGGAGCCGTGGCTCGGCTCGCGCGCCACGTTCCACCAGGCCGGCATCGGCGGGATGGACGGCAGCGCGCTCAGGCCGGGCCAACGCATCCCAATCGGCGAGGGCGCCGGCACGCCGGGCCGCCGCGTCAGGCCGGAGGCCCGGCCGCCGATCCGCGCCGATAGGCGGTGGGAGGTCGAGGTCTGCGCCGGTCCCAACGACGACTGGATCGACGAGGCCGGTCACGCCCGCTTCCTCTCCGCCGACTGGAAGCTATCGTCCCGCTCGAACCGCACCGGCTTCCGGCTGATCGGCCCGGAATGGACCTTCGCGCCCAAGGCCACCGACAAGGCGCCCGAGAACGGCAGCCTGCCGTCCAACATCATCGACCAGGGCTATCCACTCGGCGCGATCAATCTCGGCGGCCAGACACCGATCATCCTGGTCAATGACGGGCCGAGCATGGGCGGGTTCATCAACCCCTATACAGTGCCTTCCGCGGCCTTCTGGAAACTGGGCCAGTCAACCCCAGGTGAGATCTACAACTTCCGGCAGGTCAGCGTGGAGCGGGCGCAGGCGATGGCGCGTGAGATCACCGCCGTCTGTTCGCCGGAATCGATCGTCTAAGAGCCTGGAGGCGAGGGAGGAAGGCGACGAGGGCAAGACGTCCGGCGACGACATTAACAGGCTGCTGAAATTCGGCACTGGCGGCGTGGGCTGAATTGCAATTCCCTGCGTCCCTGCCGGTGGGTTGGCGAGGTGGGGATGCGCGGGAGCGACGCAGTCAGCGGCAAGCTGTTGAGCTACGTGAGCCTTGAGAAGCGGGTGCCTGCCGATCACCCGCTGCGGGTGATCCGGGAGATCGTCAACACGACGCTGGTGGCGATGTCGGCGGAGTTCGACGCGCTCTATTCGCCGTTCGGCCGGGACTCCATCGCGCCGGAGCGGCTGCTGCGGGCGCTGCTGTTGCAGGCATTCCATACGATCCGCTCGGAGCGGCAGGTGGTCGAGCGGATCGACTTCGACCTGCGGTTCCGCTGGTTCGTCGGGCTGGGCATGGACGATCCGGTGTGGGACGCGACCACCTTCACCAGGAACCGCGACCGCCTGCTGGCGGGCGAGATCGCGACCAAGTTCCTCGCCGCCGTGCTGGTGCAGCCGAGGGTCAAGGCGCTGCTGTCGGACGATCATGTCTCGGTGGACGGCACGCTGCTGGAGGCATGGGCGAGCACCAAGAGTTTCCGCCCGAAGGACGGCTCCGGTCCGCCGCCCGATCCGGGCCGCAACGGCGAGCAGGACGTCCACGGCCAGAAGCGCAGCAACGAGACGCACGCCTCCACCACCGATCCCGATGCCCGGCTCTACCGCAAGGGTCAGGGCAAGGAGGCCAGGCTCTGTTTCATGCGGCACGCGCCCATGGAGAACCGCAACGGCCCGATCGTCGGCGCCGTTGCCACCCGCGCCTCGGGTCATGCCGACCGGCTGGCCGCCCGGCACCTGATCGAACCACATGCCGACCGCGCCCAGCGCATCACCGTGGGCGGCGACAAGGGCTTCGACACGCAGGACTTCGTCGCCGAGATGCGCGAGATCAACGTCACGCCGCACGTGGCGCAGAACGACAACGGACAGCGCCCGGCCATCGACGGCCGCCCCACCCGTCACCCCGGCCATGCCGTCAGCCTGCGCATCGAGGAAACCTTCGGCTGGGCCAAGACCGTGGCGGGGTTGCGCAAGGCGCGCCATCGCGGACTGCCGAAGATCGACTGGCAGTTCGTCTTCGCGATGGCCGCCTGCAACCTGATCCGTCTGCCCCAGCTGCTGGGAGCGGCGGCATGACACCCGAGGTCTGTCCGCAACCCACTTCGAACTGCCAAAAACCTCCGGCGCAGCGGCTTCCGCCACTCCCTCCACGATAAACCTCGCCGAAAAGCGAACGACCTGCCAAAATCCGCACCGCTTTCCAGCGACCTGCTAGCCGCCGGAGTGGGCAAACAAGCGATCGCGCCGCCTCCGTCGGCGGTCGATCGTCTCGAGTGCAGCGAGGGGCGGCGTAAGCGTCGTGGCGACAGCACGTCGGGTTTTGCTGGAGGGCGGTGAGCGTGGCGTGGCTATCGTGGGTGGCGCTGGAGGCTTTTGACGCGGTGTTTTTGATAGGCGGCGATTTCGCGGGCCAGTGGCAGACGGGCGTCGAAGCGCAGATGGGTGATGGACGTGAAGGCCGCATTCTCAACGTCCGGCCCAAGGTCGAGTTTGCAGACGATCCCGCCTTCATCGCCCGCGTAGCTGATCCATGTGATTGTGGCCTGAGCCGGGACCGCCGGCCCAGAGTTCTGGCGTCGCAGCACGTCCTTGCAATTCCGGCGTCAGGCGTGCCGGGACCGGCAGAGCGTCATTCAGCTTCGCGATCAGACGTTCGGTGATCTCCGGATGGTCGATCATGCAGCCCTGGCCTGCTGCATCGCGATTTCCGCGGTTGCTGTCTGCCCTTGCCAGTTCCATGGCAGCAGCGTGTGCAGGTCGCAAATCTTGGTGCGGCCGGAGACAACGCGTTTGAGCACGTCGGTGAGCCAGGCCATCGGCTCGATGCCATTCAGTTTGGCGGTCTGGATCAGCGTCATGGCGATCGCCCAATGACGTGCTCCGCCGTCGGAACCGGCGAACAGCGCATTCTTGCGCGTCAAGGTATGCGGGCGGATGGCGCGCTCCACGACATTGGTGTCCATCTCGATGCGGCCGTCGTCGAGGAACGCGACCAGGCCGGGCCAGTGTCGGATCGCGTAGCGCATCGCCTTCGCCAGATCGGACGTGCCGGAGACGCGTTCGACATGCTCGAGCAGCCATTCATGCAGGCCTTCGACGATCGGTCGACTTCGCTCCTGGCGCACCTGCCGTCGGTGTTCGGCGGACTGACCACGGATCCCGGCCTCGATCGCGTAGAGAGCGGCGACGCGGGCCAGCAGTTCGGCGGCCAGCGGCGACTTCGTCGAAGCGTGGAACTGGAAGAAGTCGCGCCGCATGTGCGCCCAGCAGAAGGCCAGCCGCACCGATCCGTCGGCGCGATCGCCGGCCAGGCGCTTGAACCCCGCATACCCGTCGACCTGTAGCACGCCGCCGAAGCCGGCCAGATGTTCGGCGGGCCGCGCGTCCTTGCGGTCCTGCGAATAGACATAGGCAACGCAGGGATGTGACGGACCGCGCCACGGCCGGTCATCGACAGCGTAGCACCAGAGCCGGCCAGTCTTGGTCCGCCCGCGGCCGGGATCGAGCACCGGTAGTGTCGTGTCGTCGGCAAACACTTTTGTCGACGACAGCACCGTGCCGAGCACTAATTCATAGAGCGGCGTCAGCCACCAGCAGGCACTCCCCACCCAGTTGCTCAGCGTCGCGCGGTCAAGCGACACGCCTTGCCGTGCCAGCATCTGCGTCTGCCGGTACAGCGGCAGGGAATCGCAGAACTTGCTGACCACGACATGCGCGATCAGTGCTTCGGTCGGCATGCCCCTGTCGATTGGCCGCTCCGGCGCCGGCGCCACCACCACGGCGCATTCACAGGCGCGGCAGGCGTAGCGCGGGCGCCGCGTGACCCGCACGCGCAGTTGCGCCGGCACGATGTCGAGTTGCTCGGTGCGCGCCTCGCCAATGCAGTGCATGGCGCCGCCGCAGCAAGGACAGGCCATGGGCTCGGCATCGATCACCACTTCGTAGCGGGGCAGATGTGGCGGCAACGCGCCGCGGTTGCGGGCGGGGCGATCGGTGCGGGGGTTTGCCGGCCGATCTCCGGTTGGTTCGGCCGCATCCTGACTGGCCTGGTTCTCGGCAACCGTCTGCTCGAGATCCTCAAGGCCGAGCTGCAACTGCTCGTCGGTCAGCTGCTCGGAGCGGCGGCCAAACTGGTGGCGCGCCAGACGCTGCAGCAGCAGTCGCAGCCTGTCATTCTCCGCGTACAGCTCACGCAGCATCTGCTGCAGCAAGGCGGGATCGTTCGGCAGGGGGGCAGGGTCGATCGGCACGGTGCCATGGTGAACGACGCCGCCGCGTCGGGGCCAGAGTTTGTGCGAAGGTTCGGCAAAGTTTCAGCCGGCGAGTTCGGGTCTGCGGCGTGCGGCCGGCGCCCGCCACTCGCAGCCGTCGAGCAGCGCCGCCAGTTGCGCCGAGGACAGCATAATCCGTCCCGTCGTGCTCGCCGACGGCCACGCGAACTGGCCGCGCTCCAGCCGCTTGGTCAGCAGGCACAGGCCGATGCCGTCGTGCCAGATCAGCTTGATCAGCCCGGCGCGACGCCCACGGAAGGCAAACACGGCGCCGCCGAACGGATCATCGCTCAGGCTCTGCTGCACCAGCATTGCCAGACCCACCATGCCCTTGCGCATGTCGGTGACGCCGCAGGCCAGATACACGCGCAGCCCCGGCGCGAGCGTGATCATCGACGGCCCAGCGCCTCCAGCACCCGACGGAGCGCACGGCCATCGACCTCGGCGTCCACGCGCAGCGACACACCGCTCGGCAGCATGATCTCGATCATTCCGATGGCGTGCGCCGGTGCGGGCGGTCGAGGCGGCGCGGTCTCGCTGATCAGCGCCGGTTCCGATGCGCCTGGCAAGGCCAGCGCTGTCTCCACCTCGGCAAACCGCGGCACGGCGCGTTCGATCATCGTCCCCGGCATGCCCAGCAATTGACGACGCCACGTGTAGAGCTGCCCGGAGCTGATCGCGTACCTGCGCGCGACCTCCGTCGGCGTCAGCTCAGAGCCCAGGCTCTCCGCGACAATCTCACGCTTCTGCTCCAGTGCCCACGAGCGCCGGCGCTCGCCCCGCGTGATGATCTCCATCGGACGATTGCGTGCACTCTTACGACCAGTCGTATGAGCGCTCTCGTCCAGCCCGCGCGTCTGCACAACTTCGTCCATCAACGCCTTGCATCACAGCAACGCATCGCGCCGCCATGTGCCGCCACCACGACGCTTACGGGGCGGCGGCCGACCGAGCGGCGCCCTCGTCGGCACCGTCCTGGCACATCGCCCCGTGCCCCATCCCCCGCCATGATCGCGCGACCGGGGGTGGGTCCGAGACACGGGTGGCCCGAAAAATCCTGGTGCGCCCGAAGGGGCAACCAGACGGTGATCGTTCCGCCAGCCTTTTGACGGCTATTGCCCGATCAACGCACCGCAGCGCATCTTGTTCATGTGCTCGTTGGAGGGTCGTGCCGGCCTCGTGTGCGCTGAAATATCCAGCCCGAACTTCGGCTTCTTGTCCCGTTATGACGTCGTGCTCGTGCGGGTCGCGGCGTTTGCGGAACAGTATTTTCCGGGCGATCCCGTGACCACGCTGATGAAGCTGCGGCAGTTTGGCGAGTTGCTGGCGCAACAGGCGGCCGCCCGGGTTGGTGTTCTCGTTTCCCTGGAGGAACCCCAGGCCGAGTTGCTTGGGCGGCTCCGGCGGGAGGCCAGGTATCCGCGCGAAGTGCTCGACCTCTTTCATGACCTCCGCCGCTTCGGGAATGATGCTGCCCACCAGCATCGTGGCGATCATGCGACCGCGCTGAGCGGCCTCAAGGTCGCGCGGCAGCTCGCCATCTGGTTCCACAAGACCTATGGCGACCGGAGCTTCAAACCCGGTCCGTTCCAACCGCCCCGTCCGCCGGCGGACCCGACCGCTGCACTTCAGGAGGAGCTGGAGCGGTTGCGCGCGGAACGCGACGCCGGCCTTTCCGCGGTGGACCTGGCGCGGCAAGCCGCTGAGGCCGCGGAAGCCGCGCGCCTGTCCGCCGAACAGCGTGCGCATGCAGAGGCCGAGGATCGCGCATTCTGGGAGCACTATGCCGCCGAGACGGAAGCAACTCGTGCTGCGCTGACCGAGCAGTTGGCCGCGCTGCAGGCTGCCGCAGCCGCCGAGCCTGCCGCCGCTCATCAGCAGACGCTGGAGTTGGCCAGGCAGGCGGCGGAGGCGATCGACCTCGACGAAGCGGCGACCCGCGTGTTGATCGACGCCCGGCTCCGCGCCCGAGGATGGGAGGCCGATAGCGCCACGCTCCCCACTCCGCCGGCACGCGCCCGACTGCTGGCCGCAACCTCGCCATCGCCGAGTGGCCAACGGAGAACGGCCCCGCCGACTACGCACTGTTCATCGGCACCACGTGCGTCGGCGTCGCCGAGGCCAAGCGCAGCCGCAGGAACGTCATGGCGGCGGTGGACCAGGCGGCGCGCTACGCCCAGGGCTTCATGCCCGAAATCCGCGATGCAACTGCCGGCCGGCAGCCCCTGGCCCCCCGAGTCGAGTGCGACCACAGAGCCGCCCTACCGCGTGCCGTTTCATTTCGCTGCCAATGGCCGCGGCTACCTCAAGCAGATCGAGACGCAATCGGGCATCTGGTTCCGCGACGCGCGCCATCCCACCAACGCGCGGCGCGCCCGATCAGACTGGCCGACGCCGGACGACCTCAAGGACATGCTCGGCGCCGACCAGGCCGCGGCACAGGTTGCGCTTGCCGCGCTGCCGTTCGATTTCGCCTTCGACCTGCGCGACTACCAGCAGCGCGCCATCCAGGCCGTCGAAGCCGGCCTCGCGGACGACACCCGCCGCGCCATGCTGCTGGCGATGGCGACGGGCACCGGCAAGACCAAGCTTGCCATCGCGCTGCTCTACCGTCTGCTCCACACCCGCCGCTTCCGGCGCGTGTGCTTCGTCGTGGACCGCACGGCCCTCGGCGAGCAGGCCGCCCGTGAGTTCGCCACCACACGCGTCGTCAGCGCCCGCGCCTTCGCCGACGTCTTCGGCCTCAAGGCGCTGTCCGAATCCGCACCCGACCCGGATACCAAGGTCCATCTCTGCACCATCCAGGGCCTCGTGAAGCGCGTCCTCTACGCGCCCACGCCGGAGGAGGCGCCACCCGTCGATCAGTACGACCTGCTGCTGGTGGACGAGTGCCATCGCGGCTACACGCTCGACCGCGAGATGAGCGACGCCGAGATGGCGTTCCGCTCGGAGGCCGACTACGTCAGCAAGTATCGCCGCGTGCTGGAGTATTTCGACGCCGTACGCATCGGCCTGACCGCCACGCCGGCGCTCCACACCACCGAGATTTTCGGCCGCCCAATCTTCACCTATGGCTGGCGCGAAGCCGTGGTGGACAATTGGCTGGTCGATCAGGAGCCGCCGATCCGCATCGAGACGGAGCTGTCGCAGGGCGGCATCCACTTCGCGCGCGGCGAGGATCTGCCGCTGCTCGACCCGCTGACGAACAGCATCGACCTCACCACCGCACCCGACGACCTCGACTTCGAGGTGGAGAGCTTCAACCGCCGCGTCGTCACGGAAGCTTTCACGCGGGTGGTCTGCGAGCAACTGGCCAGCCACATCGACCCGGCCGCACCGGGCAAGACGCTGATCTTCGCCGCCACCGACGCGCACGCCGACATGGTGGTCAAGGCACTGGCCGATGCGTTCACGGCGAAGCACGGTCCGCAGGACGATGCCGTGGTCAAGAAGATCACCGGCAGCATCGACAAGCCCGGCCAGATGATCCGCAAGTTCCGCAACGACCCGTCGCCCAAGGTCGCCGTTACCGTTGATCTTCTCACGACGGGCATCGACGTGCCGCGCATCGTCAATCTGGCGTTCCTGCGGCGGGTCAACAGCCGCATCCTGTATGATCAGATGATCGGCCGTGCCACGCGACTTTGCCCCGAGATCGGCAAGGAGAGCTTTCGCGTCTTCGACGCCGTGCGCCAGTACCGACGCCATCCAGGCATTCACCGAGATGAAGCCGGTCGTCGTTGACCCCAAACTGTCCTTCGCCCAGTTGCTGGACGATCTGGCCCGCGTCACAGAGCCTGCCCACCGCGCCGCGATCCAGGACCAACTGCTTGTCCGCCTGCGCCGGCGCATCGCCAGGCTGACCCCGGAGGCCGGCGAGCAGTTCACTGCGGCTGCCGGCGAAAGCCCCACCGATGCCCTGGCCCGCGTGCAGACCTCCGACCCGTCCGACCTCGCCGGCTGGGTCGCGGCCCGCCCCGGTCTCGGTCCGATCCTCGATTGGAACCCGGAGGGCGGCCGGCCGGTGCCGCTCGCCGTCTCGTTCCATCCAGACCGGCATGTGGCGACGACGGTGGGCTACGGCGCCGCGGGCAGGCCGGAGGAGTACCTCTCGGCGTTCGGCGCCTTCATCCGCGAGAACGAGAACCGACTTGCAGCCCTTTCCCTCGTCCTTCGCCGCCCGCGCGATCTCAACCGCACCGAGCTGCGCGCGCTCGCCCTCGCGCTGCAGGAGGCAGGTTTCTCGGAGGCCGCGCTCCGCAGTGCATGGCGGCAGGTACGGCAGGAGGATGTTGCCGCGACACTGATCGGCCACATCCGGCAGGCGGCTCTGGGCGACGCGCTGGAGCCGTGGGCGGACCGCGTTCAGCGCGCCGTCGCGCGCATCATCCGCCGCGGCGGCCTCACGCCCGACCAGCAGAAATGGCTCCGCCGCATCGGCAGGCAGGTGGCCGAGATCGGCGTTGCCGACGCTGCCGCGCTCGACGAAGGCCAGTTCCGCGAGGCGGCCGGCGGCTTCGCCCGGCTCGACAAGGTGTTCGCCGGCCGGCTCGGCGCAATTCTGGGCGACATCAACGAGGAAGCGTGGAAAGAGAGCGCATGAGCACCCCAGCCCCCCGCCCCTCCGTCACCCGCGACATTGTCCAAAAACTCTGGCGCCTGTGCGACATCCTGCGCGACGACGGCATCACCTATCAGGCCTATGTCACCGAGCTGACCTACCTGCTGTTCCTGAAGATGCTGGCCGAGACGGGGCGGGAGGATCAGCTTCCGGGAGACACGCGCTGGTCCAGCCTGACGGCGCGGGAGGGCGAGGCGCTGCTCAGCCATTACCGCGCGTTGCTGCTGAAGCTCGGCACGGCCGGCGGTCCCCATCCGGTTCCCCTGGCCGTGCGCGTCATCTTCACCGACGCCCAGACCAGCCTCCGCAAGCCCACCAACCTGCGCGAACTGGTCACGCAGATCGACAGGCTCGACTGGTACTCCGCGAAGGAAGAGGGTCTCGGCGACCTCTACGAGGGGTTGCTGGAGAAGAATGCCGCCGAGAAGAAATCCGGCGCCGGCCAGTACTTCACCCCGCGCCCGCTGATCGACTGCATGGTCCGGCTGCTGCAACCGCAGGCCGGGAAGGTGATCCAGGACCCCGCCGCCGGCACCGGCGGCTTCCTGGTTGCCGCCGATCGCTGGATCAAGGTGCGCACCGACGACCTGTTCGCCCTGCCGACCGAGGCTGCCCGGCGCTTCCAGCGTGACGAGGCTTTCCGCGGGCTGGAACTGGTGCCCGACACGCATCGCCTGCTCCTGATGAACCTGCTGTTGCACGGCATCGGCGGCGCCCTGGTGCGCGGCGGCGACACGCTCGGCCCGGACGGCGAGGCGCTGGGGCAAGCGGACCTGATCCTGACCAACCCCCCCTTCGGCACTAAGAAGGGCGGCGGCCGTCCCGCTCGGGCGGATTTCACCATCACCGCCGACACCTCCAACAAGCAGCTTGCCTTCGTGGAGCACGTCGTCCGAGCGCTGAGGCCCGGCGGGCGCGCCGGCGTCGTGCTGCCGGACAACGTGCTGTTCGCCGACGGAGTGGGGCGGGAGCTGCGCACCTGGATGATGGATGTGGCCGACCTGCATACCATCCTGCGCCTGCCGACCGGCATCTTCTACGCCCAGGGCGTCAAGACCAACGTGCTGTTCCTGCGCCGCGGCGAGCGCGCGAAGGGCAACACGAAGCGCGTCTGGGTGTGGGACATGCGCGCCGGCCAGCCTGCCTACGGCAAAACGCGCCCGCTGCGGCCGGACGATTTCGCCGCGTTCGAGGCCGCCTATGGCGACGACCCGAACGGGCAGGCGCCGCGCGAAGATCAGGGTGCGGAGGGACGGTGGCGTTGCTTCACCAGCGCCGAAATCGCCGCGCGCAGCGACAACCTTGATATCGCCTGGCTGCGCGGTAGCGACGAGGCGGCCGAGGATCAGTTGGAGGAGCCGGAGGATATCCTGGAGGCGATGCGCACCCATCTGGCGCGAGCGCTGGTGGAGGTTGAGGCGCTGGCGGGCGAGTTTTCGGCGAGTGCGTCGCTGGCGGAGGCGGCGGAGTGAGCGGGGAATTGCCGACACGTTGGCGCGGGGGCCGCGCTTGCCGAGTTGATCGAGTCGCTGGATCAAGGTTGAGATGTCCGCAATGTGAGGACGGCAGTTCGGACTGACCCGAGCGTATGGGCGGTAATCAAAACAACCGCCATACAGCCTGCTCTCCTTCTGGCCGTCCGAAAACAAAATCCTACCTGCTAGTCATGGACGCCACGTCCCCGCTGCAGACTGCAGCCGGCGACTTCTCATCACCAGGGCCGGACCACGAAGCAGGGTCGGTATTGCATGCGTTGTGGAATGCGCGCAGGCCGGCAAACTCCTGCTTTGCGACAAAGCCTATCGGATTCGAACTAAGCCGGAGGCCGCCGATCCGCACTACGTTGGTTTGTTTTTGAACACGCCGGAAGCTCTGGCCCAGATCGAGGATCTTAAGAGCGGAATCAGTGATAGCGGTCTTAATCTGACACAGGATCGTTTTCTGCGCGCTTCGGGTTCCCCTTCCGCCCCTCGCCGAACAGCGCCGGATCGTGGTGCGCATCGAGGCGCTGTTCGGCCGCACCCGCCGCGCGCGCGCCGACCTCGAACGGATCGCACCGTTGGCAGTACGGTACCAGAGAAGCACTTACCAAGCGGGCTTATGAGCCCGAGCCGGACGCGGGTTGGCGCACGAGCACCGCAGGGGACCTTGCAGAGATCAAGTCCGGCATTACGCTCGGAAAGAGATACCCGGACCAAGCGACGCTGGTGGAGCGTCCCTATTTGCGCGTCGCCAACGTACAGCGCGGCCACCTGAAGCTAGACGAGATCAAGACAATACGGCTTCCCTTACCTGAAGCCGCGCGTCTGGCGCTCCGACGCGGTGACATCCTGATGAATGAAGGCGGCGACCGCGATAAGTTGGGTCGCGGCTGGGTATGGGGTGGCGAGGTCCCCGACTGCATCCACCAGAACCACGTTTTCAGATTGCGGCTGCGTGGTTCCGAGGTGACGCCATACTTCCTGTCGCGTTACGCAAACCATTTTGGAGCGCGGTACTTCCTGAACGAAGGTAAGCAGACGACGAATCTTGCCAGTATTAGCATGGCAAAGGTCGCAGCGTTGCCCGTTCCGGTCCCGCCGCCCGGCGATGCTGCACGCATCGACACTGCCCTGGACGGTGCCGAGGCATCGTCGCGGAGCATAGAACATGAAGCAATCCGTGCTCTCGCCCTGCTCGATCACCTCGAACAGCGCATCCTCGCCGGCGCCTTCCGCGGTGAATTGGTCACTCAAGATCCCGGCGACCAGCCCGCGGCCGCTCTCACTGCGCGCCTGAGCCCAGGCGGCCCGACACCCGCCAAGTCCCCCCGCCGCCGCAGGCAAGCCGCATGAGCGACCTCAAACTCTTTCGCCTCGCATCCACCGGCGTTTCCGAACTGCAAGGCGCGACTGTCGCCCTCGAACGCTCGCTCCAGACCCTGTTCGAGCGCAACCTCGACGCGCTGCTCGGCATACGCTTCCTTGCCTCCGAGCACCGCACCACCAGCGGCCGGATCGACACGCTCGGCATGGACGAGAACTTCTGCCCGGTCATCATCGAGTACAAACGCGCCTCGAATGAGAACGTCGTTAATCAAGGCCTGTTCTACCTCGATTGGCTCATGGACCACCGGCGGGATTTCGAGTGGCTGATGATGGAGCGTTTCGGCAAGGACGAAGCCGCGAAGGTGGAGTGGTCCGCGCCCCGCCTGATCTGCATCGCCGGCGATTTCACCCGCTACGACGAGCATGCGGTGAAGCAGATCAGCCGCAACATCGAACTCGTTCGTTACTGCCGCTTCGGCGACGACCTCCTCCTCCTCGATCTCGTCACCGCAACCGCCAGCACGACAGTGCGAGCCGAACAAACAGCGGCCGAAACCGCCGCGCCGATCCAGGCAACGGGCGTCGGTTCCGGCAGATACAAGACCGTCAGCGAATACCTCGCGGACGCCGACCCCGCCCTGACCGACCTGTTCGAATCCGCCCGGTCGTTCCTGCGTGCCCTTGGTGACGACGTGCAGGAACGCACGCTGAAGAACTACTGTAAGCGTCGTGGTGGCGGCACATGGCGGCGCGATGCGTTGCTGTGATGCAAGGCGTTGATGGACGAAGTTGTGCAGACGCGCGGGCTGGACGAGAGCGCTCATACGACTGGTCGTAAGAGTGCACGCAATCGTCCGATGGAGATCATCACGCGGGGCGAGCGCCGGCGCTCGTGGGCACTGGAGCAGAAGCGTGAGATTGTCGCGGAGAGCCTGGGCTCTGAGCTGACGCCGACGGAGGTCGCGCGCAAGTACGCGATCAGCTCCGGGCAGCTCTACACGTGGCGTCGTCAATTGCTGGGCATGCCGGGGACGATGATCGAACGCGCCGTGCCGCGGTTTGCCGAGGTGGAGACAGCGCTGGCCTTGCCAGGCGCATCGGAACCGGCGCTGATCAGCGAGACCGCGCCGCCTCGACCGCCCGCACCGGCGCACGCCATCGGAATGATCGAGATCATGCTGCCGAGCGGTGTGTCGCTGCGCGTGGACGCCGAGGTCGATGGCCGTGCGCTCCGTCGGGTGCTGGAGGCGCTGGGCCGTCGATGATCACGCTCGCGCCGGGGCTGCGCGTGTATCTGGCCTGCGGCGTCACCGACATGCGCAAGGGCATGGTGGGTCTGGCAATGCTGGTGCAGCAGAGCCTGAGCGATGATCCGTTCGGCGGCGCCGTGTTTGCCTTCCGTGGGCGTCGCGCCGGGCTGATCAAGCTGATCTGGCACGACGGCATCGGCCTGTGCCTGCTGACCAAGCGGCTGGAGCGCGGCCAGTTCGCGTGGCCGTCGGCGAGCACGACGGGACGGATTATGCTGTCCTCGGCGCAACTGGCGGCGCTGCTCGACGGCTGCGAGTGGCGGGCGCCGGCCGCACGCCGCAGACCCGAACTCGCCGGCTGAAACTTTGCCGAACCTTCGCACAAACTCTGGCCCCGACGCGGCGGCGTCGTTCACCATGGCACCGTGCCGATCGACCCTGCCCCCCTGCCGAACGATCCCGCCTTGCTGCAGCAGATGCTGCGTGAGCTGTACGCGGAGAATGACAGGCTGCGACTGCTGCTGCAGCGTCTGGCGCGCCACCAGTTTGGCCGCCGCTCCGAGCAGCTGACCGACGAGCAGTTGCAGCTCGGCCTTGAGGATCTCGAGCAGACGGTTGCCGAGAACCAGGCCAGTCAGGATGCGGCCGAACCAACCGGAGATCGGCCGGCAAACCCCCGCACCGATCGCCCCGCCCGCAACCGCGGCGCGTTGCCGCCACATCTGCCCCGCTACGAAGTGGTGATCGATGCCGAGCCCATGGCCTGTCCTTGCTGCGGCGGCGCCATGCACTGCATTGGCGAGGCGCGCACCGAGCAACTCGACATCGTGCCGGCGCAACTGCGCGTGCGGGTCACGCGGCGCCCGCGCTACGCCTGCCGCGCCTGTGAATGCGCCGTGGTGGTGGCGCCGGCGCCGGAGCGGCCAATCGACAGGGGCATGCCGACCGAAGCACTGATCGCGCATGTCGTGGTCAGCAAGTTCTGCGATTCCCTGCCGCTGTACCGGCAGACGCAGATGCTGGCACGGCAAGGCGTGTCGCTTGACCGCGCGACGCTGAGCAACTGGGTGGGGAGTGCCTGCTGGTGGCTGACGCCGCTCTATGAATTAGTGCTCGGCACGGTGCTGTCGTCGACAAAAGTGTTTGCCGACGACACGACACTACCGGTGCTCGATCCCGGCCGCGGGCGGACCAAGACTGGCCGGCTCTGGTGCTACGCTGTCGATGACCGGCCGTGGCGCGGTCCGTCACATCCCTGCGTTGCCTATGTCTATTCGCAGGACCGCAAGGACGCGCGGCCCGCCGAACATCTGGCCGGCTTCGGCGGCGTGCTACAGGTCGACGGGTATGCGGGGTTCAAGCGCCTGGCCGGCGATCGCGCCGACGGATCGGTGCGGCTGGCCTTCTGCTGGGCGCACATGCGGCGCGACTTCTTCCAGTTCCACGCTTCGACGAAGTCGCCGCTGGCCGCCGAACTGCTGGCCCGCGTCGCCGCTCTCTACGCGATCGAGGCCGGGATCCGTGGTCAGTCCGCCGAACACCGACGGCAGGTGCGCCAGGAGCGAAGTCGACCGATCGTCGAAGGCCTGCATGAATGGCTGCTCGAGCATGTCGAACGCGTCTCCGGCACGTCCGATCTGGCGAAGGCGATGCGCTACGCGATCCGACACTGGCCCGGCCTGGTCGCGTTCCTCGACGACGGCCGCATCGAGATGGACACCAATGTCGTGGAGCGCGCCATCCGCCCGCATACCTTGACGCGCAAGAATGCGCTGTTCGCCGGTTCCGACGGCGGAGCACGTCATTGGGCGATCGCCATGACGCTGATCCAGACCGCCAAACTGAATGGCATCGAGCCGATGGCCTGGCTCACCGACGTGCTCAAACGCGTTGTCTCCGGCCGCACCAAGATTTGCGACCTGCACACGCTGCTGCCATGGAACTGGCAAGGGCAGACAGCAACCGCGGAAATCGCGATGCAGCAGGCCAGGGCTGCATGATCGACCATCCGGAGATCACCGAACGTCTGATCGCGAACCTGAATGACGCTCTGCCGGTCCCGGCACGCCTGACGCCGGAATTGCAAGGACGTGCTGCGACGCCAGAACTCTGGGCCGGCGGTCCCGGCTCAGGCCACAATCACATGGATCAGCTACGCGGGCGATGAAGGCGGGATCGTCTGCAAACTCGACCTTGGGCCGGACGTTGAGAATGCGGCCTTCACGTCCATCACCCATCTGCGCTTCGACGCCCGTCTGCCACTGGCCCGCGAAATCGCCGCCTATCAAAAACACCGCGTCAAAAGCCTCCAGCGCCACCCACGATAGCCACGCCACGCTCACCGCCCTCCAGCAAAACCCGACGTGCTGTCGCCACGACGCTTACGAACTACTTCGCCTTCACGCGCCTGAAGAATTTCGCGTGCATCGAGATCAAGCCGACCGCGCGCAAGCTGCTGGCGTATCTGAAAGTCGATCCGGCGCAGCATCGAGCTGCAGCCCGGCTTCACCCGCGATGTCAGCAATGTGGGCCACTACGGCACCGGCGACCTGGAAGTCACCCTGTCCAAGCCGGCAGACCTTGAACGCGCCAAGCCGCTGTTCGAGCAGAGCTACGAGGCGTCATAGCGCCTTCCCCAGCCCCATACGACAATGGACACGGGAAGCACCAGGCGATGACCGAGCGCCAAGCCCCCTGGCCCGATGGCGAGGTGCTCGCCGGCATCGTCGAGCGGGTGACGTTCCACAATGCCGAGAGCGGCTTCGCCGTGCTGCGGGTGAAGGCGCGCGGGCACCGCGACCTCGTCACCATCGTCGGCCACGCTGCCGCCATTGCCGCCGGCGAGTGGATCACCGCCACCGGCGAATGGGTCAACGACCGCACCCACGGCCAGCAGTTCAAGGCGCGGTTCCTGAAGACCTCCGCGCCGACCACGGCCGAGGGGATCGAGCGCTATCTCGGCTCCGGCATGATCCGCGGCATCGGGCCGGTTTACGCGAAGAAGCTGGTCCGCGGCTTCGGCGAGGAAGTGTTCGACATCATCGAAGGCGCGCCGCAGCGCCTGCGCGAGGTGGACGGCATTGGCGAGGTCCGGGCGAAACGCATCGTGGATGCCTGGGCCGAGCAGAAGGTGATCCGCGAGATCATGGTCTTTCTGCACAGCCACGGGGTCGGCACGGCGCGCGCCGTGCGCATCTTCAAGACCTACGGCGCGGACGCCATCCAGGTGATGAGCGAGAACCCCTATCGGCTGGCGCGCGACATCCGCGGCATCGGCTTCAAGACGGCGGATGCCATCGCCGGCAGGCTCGGCATCGAGAAGACGGCGATGATCCGCGTCCGCGCCGGCATCGGCTACGCCCTCTCCGAGGCGATGGACGAGGGCCATTGCGGACTGCCCGTCGCGGAACTGCTGCCGCTCGCAGAGCGCCTGCTGGAGGTGCCGGAGGGGCTGATCCGCACCGCGCTCGATCTCGAACTGGCCGACGGCGCGGTCATCGCCGACCGCGTCGGCAAGGCGGACTGCGTCTTCCTCGCCGGCCTCTACCGCGCCGAGCGCGGCATCGCCGAGCGGTTGCGCGCGATCGCGGCCGGCGCGCTGCCCTGGCCGGCGATCGAGGCTGGCAAGGCCATCCCCTGGGCCGAGCGGCGGATCGGCATAACGCTCGCCGAGAGCCAGCGCCAGGCGGCCGGCCTTGCCCTTGCCTCGAAGCTGCTGGTCATCACCGGCGGCCCGGGCGTCGGCAAGACGACGGTCATGCGGGCCATTCTTGCCATCCTCGCCGCCAAATCGGTGCGCATCCTGCTCGCGGCCCCCACCGGGCGGGCGGCGAAGCGGATGAGCGAGGCGACCGGGTTCGAAGCCAGGACGATCCATCGCCTGCTGGAGGTCGATCCACGCACCGGCGGCTTCCGCCGCGGGCCCGATCACCCCTTGGAGTGCGACCTGCTGGTCATCGACGAGGCCTCCATGGTCGACGTGCCGCTGATGCACGCGCTGACCCGGGCGATCCCTGCGGCGGCTGCCCTGCTGGTGGTGGGCGACGTGGATCAACTCCCGTCGGTCGGGCCCGGCCAGGTGCTGGCGGACCTGATCGGCTCCGGCGCGGTGCCGGTGGTGCGGCTGACCGAGATTTTCCGCCAGGCGGCTTCCAGCCGGATCATCACCAGCGCGCACCGGATCAACCGCGGCGAGATGCCGGACCTGACCCGCGCCGAGGCCGGGAGCGATTTCCACTTCGTCCAGACCGACGACCCGGAGACGGCCACAGCCCGCATCATCGATCTGGTGAAGACCCGCATCCCCCGCCGGTTCGGGCTCGATCCGGTGCGCGACATCCAGGTGCTCTGCCCGATGGCGCGCGGCGGGGTCGGCGCCCGGTCGCTCAACATCGACTTGCAGACCGCGCTGAATGGCGAGGCGACGCCGAAGGTCGAGAAATTCGGCTGGACCTTTGCGCCCGGTGACAAGGTCATGCAGATCGAGAACGACTACGACCGCGAGGTCTACAACGGCGATATCGGCTTCATCGAGGCGATCGACACCGAGGAAGCCGAAATCACCGTGCGGTTCGACGGGCGCGACGTGACCTACGGCCTTGGCGATCTGGATGCGCTGGTGCCGGCCTATGCGGCGACGATCCACAAGGCGCAGGGCTCGGAATATCCCGCTGTGGTGATCCCGGTGCTGACGCAGCACTACGCCATGCTGCAGCGGAACCTGCTCTATACCGGCATCACGCGGGGCAAGCGGTTGGTCGTGCTGGTCGGCAGCCGGAAGGCGGTGGCCATCGCGGTGCGCAATGTATCGGGCCGCCGCCGGTGGTCGAAGCTCCGGGAATGGCTCGCGGTGCCCATCATTTCAGCTCCCCATTGAATCATTGGGCGAGGAAGCAGACATCTGCCGGCCCCACCGCCGAGAGCCGCGCTGCGCCAAGCACCGAAATTCCCGCATAGTGTGCTGACTGGCAAGATCTGGCCGAAACCCGAAGGGCAGCTTTGGAGGGCGGTACTGGAAAGTGGACGACCACCTGGGCGCGGCGCGCGGCACCACTCACGAGTTAGACTTTGGCAGATCCAAGTCGAGATAGCTCGCGTCGCCACGCGATGCTAGTCTGTCCTATTCAGCGTGTTGCTGGTGTCGAGGCTGTCTGAGCCGAGGACGCAGTTGGTTTTGGCGCCTTTTTCATCGCTGTTTTGGCTTGGACGTGATCGGCGTTGGAGTTTCGGGACCGGGTGAGTTCGGGGCGATGGCCCCGTGTGTCACGGACCGGCGGGCTGGAGGCTGAGCGCGATGCCGCGGAAGAGGATGGCTTCGGGGCAGGCGGCGGCGAAGGCGATGCGGATCCGCGTCGCGGTCTCGGTGACGCGCGCTGCGATCTTGAGCAGGCGCATCCGCAGCGTGGCGAACTCCGCGGTCGCCAGCGTTTGCTGCTTGGGGATCGCGGCGCGCAGCGTCAGCATGAGCCAGTAGGCGGCGGTGTGCAGCACCAGGCGCACCTGATTGGCGAGTGCCGAGCGGCAGGACGTACGATCGGAAGCGAGCTGACTCTTGTGCAGCTTGATGAGGTTCTCGGCCTGGCCGCGTGCGCAATACAGCGTGTCGTAGAGCCATTCGGCGCTGCCGTCGGCCAGGTTGGTCACCACGAAGCGGATATCCAGGCCTTGCCTGCTGGCCTCGATCCTTGCCGCCACCCGCCGCCGGCACTTCCAGGATTTGGCGCCATAGCTGGCCTCGGCGTAGCCGCGCATCACGGTGGCCGGCGCTTCGGCGCGACGGACCCTGATATCGTCCGCGGTGGCCTCGACCAAGCGGCTCAGCACGGCGTTGCCGGGCAGGCCGAAGATGTAAGCCACGGCGTTTGCCTCGCACCACGTCATCACCTCGGGGCGGGCATAGTGACCATCGCCGCGGATGGTCAGCCGGGTCTTCGGCCAATGTGCCCGAATGCGGCGCACCAGGCGACGGAGATGGCCGCGCACCTCCTCCCCGGACGGCGTCTTGCCCGGCCGCAGCAGCATCGTCACCGGACGAGAGGTAGCGGTGTCGTAGACATGGATGGGCAGGAAGCAGCGTTCGTCATAGTGCGCATTGAACAACGACATCTGCTGATGGCCATGCACAACATCGACGGTGTCGTCGATGTCCAGGGTGACGGCGGCAGGCGGATGGGCGTAGCTGGCGCAGTAGAGGTCGACCATGGCGTAGCTCATGCGCATCACCTCGCGTAGCCTCGGCGCATTCTCCCAGCGTGACATGGTCGGCTGCGAGCAAAGGTCGCGACCGGTATCGGGCAAGCGTCCGCAGGCCAGCTTGAACCCGGGGTCGCTGCGCAGATGATCGAGGTCGTCGGCGTCCTCGTAGCCGCAGGCGATGGCGAGGATGCGGGCGCGCAAGATGTCGGCGACGCTGTGCGTGACACACTGCGGCTTGCGCGGGTCGCTGATCAACGCCGCCAGTCGCTGGACGATACCCAGGCGGCGCTCGGCGGCCGCCAGCAGCATGACGCCGCCATCGGAGGTGAGCCGTCCGCCGTCAAAGGCAGCTGTGACTTTCTTGCGTCCGACGGCTGGAAAGCCGAACCGCTCAATCGTATCGTCGGGCATGGCGGGTGTGGCTCGGCGTGATCGTGGGAACGGATGGCTTCGACACCCAATTCGTAAACTGCATCAGCAACTTATGCGACGCCCGCCAGCGAATCGCTGCCATGCCGGCGAATAAGGTGGGCTAGGTGGCTCACGAGACGGCTCACTCGGCCGGCCGTTTCTGGGCTTCCCCTGTTGCGCCCTTCGCTGAGAATAGAGCGGATCGGCGTTTGGTTCGTCATGTAGATCCAACGGTTTTTGTCTGCATACTGGACGAACCCAAGCAATATCTCGACAGCACGATCGACGTGCTGAACGGCCAGCTTCGCGAGCCACTCAACGGTGTGGTAGCCATTGCCGGGGACCAAGCCGATAGCGAGCATCCCAAGAAGCTGGTCAGCCAGCCACAGTTCATCGATCCTGCCGTGGAAGCACCAGTGGTCGATGACCCCCAGTTCCCAGCTGTAATCGCTTGGATTCGACGAAGATGTAGCGGCCGCCAAGCGCATTTCCCAATAGGCCAAGCCACGCCGACGCATCTCATCGGGCAGATCCTTGGCCGGGAGTGACACCTGGTTACCCAGGAACCACATCGCGTGCCGCCGCAACTCGGCGGGCGCGCATTGCAGGAACTGTGCAAGCAAGTCCTGAGGCGCTGCGCCCGTGAGCACCAGAACCATCAGGTATTCGGCAAAACGCTGCTGTCGAAAGTCACGTTCGGTTTCATGTGCCGCATTGCCCACCAGGCGCGCAATTTCCTCAGCATAGCACGGCCCGAGCTCCGGCATCAGCTCCGTAACTGGACCGCCGTCATCCATGAGGTGGGCGCACCACGCGGCCTCCCGCAGCGCACTGTCGTTAGCCGGGAGCAGTATCGGCACATGCGACCTGATCCACTCGCTGTCGTTATGGTGTAGAAGCCTGAGGTAGCGACCCATAATTGCGCGAGGGGTACGCCCCTCCGGCGAGCGGTCCGTGAGCTGTTTCTCAAGAATGCGCGCGATCTCCGGATCGTCGCGGATGGCTGTCCGAGATCCCCGATCGCCTGGGGCGGCGTTCAGATTTTGCCAGCGAACGAGAAGAACGTACAGCTCCGTCGCAATGCCGCGGAACGTCTGCTGGGCTGTGAAGTAGGGGTGACGCTCGAATTTTACCTCAAAATTCTCAAGTTCGACGGCGACGGGAACAAGCGCCAGTGTGTCCCTTACAAGCGATCGGACAGAACTCCGGTGTTCGACGCCGATCCCCGGTGCGCCGAGGCGCAATCCTGTCATCAGCAATTCGCTCGCCGCTTTGCACGTCCATTCCCAAGACGGGTCTTCGCCATCGACGCGCGCGTTTTCGTCGATGCCTTCGGATGCCTTGCTGTAGGTCAGCGCGATGAGCGCGAGGACGCTTTGCCAGGTGATCGGTTTTCGGCTGGCCGCCGCTTGCTGGAGCCCCTCCAGTAGGCGCCGAATGTAGATAGGCCTCAAGCCGGCAAACCGATCCGCCGCGGCCGAGAACGTCTCCGGCTGTGCCGTCGCCGCCGCCCGCACCTCCTGCCCGAGCGCGCCTAGGGTGATCCGGCTGGCCTCACGCGACGGCTGCCATGTTCTCAAAATGTCTATGACTTCCGCGACCGGCTTGCTTGAAAAGTCGGCAGGCGTCAGAGGGCTTTCATCGGGTGTTTCCAGCGATCGCCGCCAGGCCTCCGGATCGCCTGCTTTCTCGATCTGCTCGCGCCGATCGGGTGGCAGGACGCTACGCCATCTCCAGAGCAGGTCCCGGGTGCAGTTGATCGTGAACTTCTCGACGTCCTCCGGACTTGGCGGCACATGCTGCTGCTCTTCGAAGCGTGCCTTCCACCAATCGAGATATCGGCCGGGAACAGCATCAATCCCCCGGAGTATCGCTGTCCGCTGCTCAGGCAACAGGGACGGGAACCAAGCATTCGCCAGGGTGGCGTATTCCGGATTGCACCAACCTTCGGTGCTCAACTCCTCCTTAAGCAAGTAGCCCGTGGCCAATGCAGGTGCGGACGCAGGGTTCTGAGCCAGCACGTGCAGGGCAAGGCGGACAAAGATCTTCTCGCCGTTGGCTGCCAGCATTCCGACGACCTCGCTCACGGCCACCGTGCGATCGCGGACGAGTTCCTCAGCCGTCTCGCGCACGGCCGTCTTCAACACATCGCCAATGTCGAACGGCGGAATGTTAACATGGGAAACCGGGTGCATAGACAAATGGCTGTAACCGCTCCTCCCCTCGATCGTGACCGCCTGGCCCAAGCAATCGATCAGTAGCTCCAGGGTGCCGCGTGCGCTGGCGGTCGCGAGTGTCCCGCGCAGGAGCGGAAGGTGGTGTTCATACATGTGGTCGCCGTAGTGGCTCTTGATCCGGCCATCATCGCCCCACAGACGGAAGACCTCGCGCGCAACCTTCAGCGCAGCGGTTCCTTCTCCCGTCTCCGCCAGTCGCTTGATCAATTCTGTCCGCGCGAGCGTATGCGGCGCACGCACATCCCGCCGCATCCAGCCTACCGCAAGATCGGCAAGGAGAGCCGCCTCGGCCGGAGGAAGCGTTGCCAGGATGGCGATGCCTCCGCTGAGGATGTCCGGATGATCAGCCTCAGCCACGGCTTGCAGCGCTGCGATCACGCGCTGGCGTGTCGGCGCATCGTCCGATCCCGCCATGCGGAGAAGATAGTCGCCCGCGGGCCATTCGCCGTAGAGACGCCCCTCTCCCTCCTCATCTGTGAAACGTGGCGGTTCGCCAAGAAGGCCCTGGCGCATGAGCGGCTCAAGCCAGTCGCCCGTCGTGAGGTTGCGGAAGAAATACCACTGAAGCTGCATCGCCCCGGGAATCTCCTTGGCGAAGAGCTTCACCGCGTGGCTACGATCCGGCATGGCCACAAGCGCCTGGACCCGCCGCATCAAGGCGGCGTAGTGGCTGCGGAGAGCCACCACAACCGCGCGGATGATGGTATCGAACGGTTGCTGGAGACGCGTGATGAAATCCGCGTCGATCTCCATGGACCGATGAAACGACCGTCCATGCGCGACCTGGTAGTTATCGACAATGCCAATCCATAGATTGGCGATATCGCCATCCGGTTCGAACCCGAGGCGGGTCAGGATGCGACGTATCTGGTCCTTGTGGTTCGTGCGCGGCGCAAGTGCGTCGAGCGCCCGAGTAACAACGTTGTCGTCGTAACCGAATTCCTTCAGCGCTTTCCAGACAGCCTTCTGCTTCTCGTCCTTCTCTGGGCCGTCCATAGCCACCGCCTCCATCGGGACAGCGAGAACGGCCCGGAGCATCGACTCCAGTTCGCGCAGGGCATGCGCCGCCATCGGCTTTGACACATTTAGGGCGAACACGCCCATGGACAGGTGGCAGAAGTCCTCGTATCGAGCCGCAATGGCTTTGCCGAGCAGCTCGCTCAGCAGTCGTGCTGTGTCTTGCTGTTCGGGCGGCAGGCCGGGTTTGTCTGACGGACTGTTCATTTCCTGGCGTTACGTTGCCGTTGGCTTTCGGGTGTACGCATGAAGTGGTCCGCCTTTCAACGGACGATAGAGGATAGTGCCGGCACCTCCGTCTGGGCCTCGCCCTTGATGATCCCGTGCCGGGGCCGTCCGGGCCTACGATTTCGATAGGAGCCATAGGGCGACCTGATCACGTCGAGGAGCAGTGCAGCTCGACCAGACCGAAGAGCCGGCACTCCGAGCGATGCGTCACCTCAATCGCAATCTCTGCCGCGCACAGATCATCGAGGAAACGGAAGGCGGTCTTCACCGGCTTTGATCAAGACCAATCGGCTGAAAGCAGAAGTCGGGTCCGGCTGGCTGGAGCTCGCCGGCCCGACCCGGGCAGACTTGTTCCAAGCTGAATGGACGGCTGCTTCAGAGCAACGCGATGAGACCCGAGAGGGACCGGCGTAGGCTCAAATTCGTCATCCGCCTCCCGGTCAGTGTGATTCAGCCCAAGGGTCAATTTCAGCCGGTTCCGACCGGCAGGTCAAACCTCGGTTTCGGTCGGGGGTCGTTTGACCGTGCGGCCCGCGGCTGAGGCACGGTAAAATTCGAGAGTAAGAGTTCGGCCGGGTCGGCCGTGACGGGTTGAGGACCACGAGAGAGGCTCGCGGCGCCCGTCGCGGAGATCCGCGATGTCACGTTCAGCCGCTCGCGCTCGCCCCGGTCAGGACCGGGCGAGCCTCTCTTCCGAAATCACCGACAAGATCATCGCCGAGTTGGAAGCCGGGCGTCTGCCCTGGATCCAGCCCTGGGGCGCATCGGGCACCGGGGCGACCGTCGGCATGCCGAGGAACGCCGCCACCGGCCGACGCTATTCGGGGATCAACGTGCTGATCCTCTGGGGCGCGGTCATCGAGCGCGGCTATTCCGGCCAGGCCTGGCTCACCTTCCGCCAGGCCCTCGCCCTCGGCGGCAATGTCCGCAAGGGCGAGCGCGGCACCACAGTGGTCTATGCCGACCGCTTCATTCCCGAGGCCGAGCGCGAGCGCGCCGAACGCGACGGCGACGAGCCGAGCGCCATCCCGTTCCTCAAGCGCTTCTCGGTCTTCAACACCAAATCAATGCGCTGCCCCGCCTGTCTGGCGCCCGTCTCATCGCCGCCGGCGGCGTGGCCGCGCTTACCGCACTTCTGCAGTGACCATGCTGCCCGCGGTGGCTTGCGAAACAAATGCCTGCTGACCAGCGACCTTGGCACCACCGACCCGAGCGAAGGGAGGGCAACGTATGGCCGATGCCGAGCGCCCGTTTGCCGCGGCCGCCACCGCGGACGGGCCATGCCGGCAAGGGCGGCCCAACCCATCCCGGTCCTGCCGGACCGACGGGGCAGATCCTGGTGCGATGGCCCATCATGGCGCGATAGTCGCGGGCGCGTCGGGAAACGCCGGCGGAGGGGAAATGGTCCGGCTGGCGTGCGACGTGGGCGGCTCCTTCACCGATCTGGTGGTCGCGGACGGCGCGGCGCTGCGCCTCTGCAAGGCGCCGACCACCCCGGCCGATCCCGCCGCCGGGGTGCTCAGCCCAACCCTTGCAGGCGCGCCCTGGCCCTCCATCTACCATCCATACGGATGGTAGATGGAGGGGACAATGAGCACAGTGCACGAGTTGCGGCCCAGGGCGCCTGACAGCGAGAAGATCA
>CAWAZU010000022.1:0-7381 GCA_963786445.1 uncultured Pseudomonadota bacterium | reverse complement strand
AGCGCCCGCGCCCCCGCGACCGCAACGGTCGCATCGCCCGAGGTCCAGCGCCACTGCGGCTCCGGCGCATGCCAGCCGGCGGCGAAGCGAGAATCGTCCGGCGCCAAGCCGTCGCCGTCCAGAAGCAGTCCCGCGATCGCGATACCAAGGCGCCGCGCGTCCGAATCCGCAACCCGAACCTCGGCCGGCACGAAGGCGCGCGAGAGCAGCCGCACCGTCCGCACGCCCCGCGGCAGGGCGTAGCTGCAGCACGCCGCCCGCACGCCGCGGCGCCAGGCACCGCCCGTCGGCCAGCACGCGCAGCGCGGCGGCATCGGTCAGGGCGTGGCCGAGACGCTGCGCCCGCAGCAGCAGCGCCGCGCGCACCCGCGCCAGCTTGGCACCGCCGGTCACCAGCGGCGCGCAGCCGCGCTCGCGCCAGCACCGCCGGGCGAGCGCCGCGTCCTGCCCCGCCGGCCCCGCCTCGCCGTCGAACGCCCCGCGGTTGCCGGTGTCGAGATAGCTCTCGGCCGGAACATTCTCGGCCAGCAGCACCCCATGCGCCGGCAGCTCGACATGCCAGTAGCAGATGCGCGCCACCGTCTGCCGCGCGATGGTCGCGCCGTTGACCAGGTAGCGCACCGGGATCAGCGCACCGTCCCAGAACACCGCATGGTCGGGCGACAGCCACAGGTCGCGCGCCGGCTGTCCCGCGGCAAAAGCGTGCGCCGCGATCCGCACCGGCCACGCCGCCGCCGGCCGTGCGTGGGTGCGGCAGTCGATCCGCCGCCGGCCGAGCCAGATCAGCGGCGCGGTGCCGCCCCCCGCCAGCATCACCTCGTCGCCGCGCCGCAAGCACTCCACCGGCACCGCCCCGCGCGCGGTCGCGATGCGCGTGCCCTGCGCAAAACAGGCGGCGGCGGCGAGCGCCAGCGCGACCGCGCCCCCGGCCTGCACCAGCCCCGCGCCCTCCACGGACCCCGGCAGCCCGAGAGCGAGCGCCGACTGGTCCAGCATCACCGATACCTGGGCCGGCGTCAGCGTCGGGTCGGCCTGCAGCATCAGCGCCGCCACCGCCGCGGCGTTCGGCGCGGCGGCGGAAGTGCCGTTGAACGGCGCGAACACCGTGGTCGCCTCGCCCGTCGGCGCCAGCAGGTCCGGCTTGGTCAGCAGCGTCGGCGAGGCCAGCGCGGCCCCCGACCCGCTCAGCAGCAGCGCGGCGGGGCCGCTCGCGGAATAGTAGTCGGTGTAGGCGGCGGGGCTGCCGAAGGCGGGGGTTTCGGCGAAGTCGATGGCGCCGACTGCGTTCACGTCGGGCAGCATGGCGTGCCCGATCACCGTCCCGGCATTGTCCGCCGCCGGATCGTCGATCGTGCCGCCCGGAATGCTGCCGCCGCCCGCCGCGCCGAACAGCACGTATTTGAACATGGTGCCGGACGCGAGCGCGCCGGTGATGGCGAGCTGGTCACTGCGCCGTCGTGCCGGGCGTGAAGGTCAGCGTCGCCTCCGGCGCCGTGCCGACGCCGGCGGAAGTCGCCACCAGCTCGCCGTTGCTGTCGTAGAGCTGCATCGACAGCAGGTCGGGCGTCGTCTGGCCGGTGGCCGGGTATTGTGCCGCCCATTGCAGCGCGATCGTGGTGGTGACGCCCGCCGGCAGCGTCAGCGTCTGGTATGGCGAGCCGCCCGCGAACAGTTCCGTCTCGGTCGGCGTGCCGTCGTACAGCCGCTCGATGCCCGGCGTCCAGGCGGCGCTGTAGGCGGCATCGGCATCGTTGCCGGCGGCGGCGAAGTAGCTGACGCCGCCCGCCACCGCCGCGTCGATCGCGGCATCGAGCGGGCCGGCATCCTGGAAGAACGGCTCGTCGTAGTCAGTGACGTCATCGACGATGACCTGGCAGCCGGCCTGCTGCAGCGCCGTTACCGCGCTGGCGAAACTTTCCAGCGAATCGCCGGCGGTGGCGAAATCGAGCGTGGCGCCGGGTGCCACCTGATGCACCTCCTCGGCCATCGCCAGGCCCTCGTCGTCGCCGCTGCCGGCGAACCCCGCCAGCACGTCGATGCCGTCCGCGGGCAGATAGCCGTCCGCGATCGCGGCGCTCGTGTCGCCCACATTGTCGGAGATGATGCCGACGGTCACGCCGGCGCCGTCGATCGGCGCGCCGGCCAGCGTTTTCATCGTGCTGCGCACCTGATCGGCGCCCATGGCGCGGTCGCCGGCGTCGATCGTGTAGTTGACGCGCGTCTGCGTGCCCTCGACTTCGATCAGCGTGCCGCCGCTGCCGTCGGGCGTCGCGATCAGCGACCCGCTCGCCGGGCCGTAGATATCGAGCGTCGCGACCGTCGCGCCGCCGTCCTGCACCACGGCCAGCCCGCTCGCCGCGTCGTAGGTGACGGAATCCGCGAGGGTGTCGGTCAGGTCGATCAGGTCGCCGGCGTGGAAATTCTCGATCGTGCCGCCGAAGCTGGCGGGATCGCCGAGCAGCAGCCTGCCGCCGACATCGGTAAAACTCACGTCCTGCGCACTCGGCGCCGCGCCCGGTTGCAGGTAGAGCGAGCTGTAGAGGCCGATCGCGAAGGCGCCGTCGCCGGCGAGCGTGCCGCCGGCCTCGACCTCGAACGCGCCCTCCGCCTGCGCCACCTCGCCGTCGTTGACGAAGGTGCTGCCGGCGCTGACGGTGATGGTCGCGTGGTTGGCGATCGTGCCGGTCAGCACGACGGTGCCGCCGTTCGCGTACATCTGCGCGCCGTCGAGCAGCATCAGTTCGCCGGGGCTGCCGCCCGCCGCCTCGCCTTCGATCGCGAGCGTGCCGGACGTGGCCTCGATGGTGCCGGACATGCCGACGCTGCCGTCGGCGAGCAGCACCGCGCCGGTCACCGCGGCGGCATCGAGGGTGAAGCGATGGCCGAACGCCGTGCCCGACCCGACGAAGCTGGCCGCCCCGTCGAGGAGCACGTCCTCGGCATCCAGGCTGCCGCCCGCCGGCACCGCGACCGTGCCGGCATCGACGATCTCGGTCTCGTCGGGAATCGGCGCGACGCCGCCGGACCACTCGGCCGGATCGGCCCAGCTCCCCGACCCGCCGGCCCAGGTAAGAGTGGTCATCGGTCCCCGCCGCGCCGCCTCGCCGCCGCAATGATAGCGGACGACGTTGCGCCGGCAAGACGCTTACGCGGCCGGCACGGCGGCCTAGAAATCCGTCTTGAATCCGCCCTCGGCCTTGCGCCGCACCACGAAGGCGTCGAGTTCCTCGGCAATCGCCGGGTCGAGCGGCGGCGGTTCGTAGGCGGCGAGCACGTCCTTGAACAGCCGGTTGGCCTTGTCGATCGCGGTCGGGCTGCCGGCCTCCTGCCAGCTCTCGAAATTGCGCCAGTCCGAGATCAGCGGCGCATAGAACGCGTCGCGATAGCGCGCCTGCGTGTGCGGCGTGCCGAAATAATGCCCGCCCGGCCCCACGTCGCGCACCGCCTCCATCGCCAGCGTCGCCTCATCGACCACCAGCGGCTCGAGGAACTCGGCCACCATCTGCAGCATATCGACATCGACCATGGTCTTCTCGAAGCTGCAGGTCAGCCCGCCTTCCAGCCAGCCGGCGGCGTGCTTGACGAAATGCCCGCCGCCCATCACCGCGCCCCAGAGGGAAAACACGCTCTCGTACGCCGCCTGCGCATCGACCGTGTTGGCGGCACAGACGTTCGAGGTGCGGTAGGGGATGCGATAGCGCCGCGCCAGCTGCCCGCCGACGATCTGCGCCTTCATGTATTCCGGCGTGCCGAACGCCGGCGCGCCCGACTTCATATCGACGTTCGAGGTGAAGCCGCCATAGACGACCGGCGAGCCCGGCCGCACGATCTGGCAGAACGCGATGCCGGCCAGCGCCTCGGCGTTCTGCTGCGCCAGCGCGCCGGCGACCGTCACCGGCGCCATCGCGCCGGCCAGCGTGAACGGCGTCATCACGATGATCTGGTTGCGCCGCGACATCTCCATCATGCCCATCAGCATCGGATCGTCCAGCCGCAGCGGCGAGGACGAGTTGATGATGCTGAGCAGGCTCGGCTCGCGCGTCATCTGATCCGTGCGGAGATGCCGCGGCCGATGCGCGCGATCTCGATGCCGTCGAGGATGCGCACGCGGCCGAGCGAATAGGCATGGAACGCCTTGTCGGTCAGCCGCACGAAGTCGGCAAGGCAGTCGAGATGCCGCACCGAGGCGTGCAGATCGACCGGCTCGACCGGATAGCCGCCGGTCAGGTGCAGGATGTTGCAGCTCTGGCCGAGCCTGACGAGGTTGCGGAAATCCTCCTGGTTGCCCGGCCGGCGGCCGCGATCGGCGTCGGAGCAGTTCGGCGCCGAGGCCATCTGTGCGAACGCCACCCAGTCGCCGCCGAACTGCACGTTATGCGCCGGGTTGCGCGCATGCAGCGTGAACTCGGCCGGCGCGGTTTTGATTTTCTCCTCGATCAGCGCGCGGTCGAAGCGCACGCGCAGGCTGTCGTCCTTCACCTCGGCGCCGGCGTGCCTGAGCAGCGCGCGCGCCTCGGCGTTGAGGAAATCCATGCCGATCTCTTCGAGGATGGCAAGCGAGGTGCGATGGATCGCCTCCAACTCGTCGGCGGAGACGATCTGCATCGGCGGGAAATGGCGGCGCGGCTGGCGGAACGGTTTCTGCGCGATCGCGCCGGCGTGGCGGCTCCCGCGCGCGGGGCGCCCGCCGCGGCGGCCGGCGGCGTGGGGTGCGTCCGGGGTCGTGTCGTTCATGGGAAGCTCGCGCGGCGATTGTGGCCGGCGAGGGTGCGGCCGGGGGCGGGCGCGGTCAATCGCCGGGCGATGCGGAAATAGGCATGGGCGCATGACCGGCGCCCGCCATCCCGCCCCGGCGCGGGGCAGCACCGCACCGGGCGCGGCCGGGCGGCGTTGCGGCGGCACCCCGCCCACCCGATGTCGAGCGCCGACGAACCGAGGCGTCCGCGCCCCGGTCACACATCCGAAGGCTTCGTATCATGCGTTCCCTCCTGACCTTCCTGCTCGCCGCCACCGCCACGGTGGTGGCCAGCCCCGGCCCCGGCTGGGGCGCCGTTCTCATCGGCGCCGCGGCCGGCTGAGGCGGCGGGTCGTGGCATCCCGGCGGCGGCGGAGTCTGCCCCCGCCGGGATCGCCGTTGCGACAGACAGCGAGCCGCAAACGAGAGCTTTGACCGGCCGTTACGCCCCGCTTATAGTCCCGACCGGGTGCGATCCGGAGGGACCAATGGCAAAACCTGATTCCGTCAAAGACCTGAAGCATGACGCGAAGGACGCCGATCGGCACAACATCACCGCTCCTACCGCCGATCGCGACAAATGGGCGCGCACGGTGACCACGCAGCGCGTGGCGGACCTGTTCAAGACCCTCCAGGGCCTCGACGGACACTGGACGCAGCTGCAGCAGGAGATCAACCGCGGCAACAACAACTTCGTGGCAAACGGCAAGACCGATGAAGAAGGCAAGAAGCTGATCAAATTCATCTCTGACGCGGTGGAAAAGGCGGCGGGCGCGGCGAAATTCGATTTCCCGCAGCAGGAACTGAAGTTCACCGCGGACATGGGGTGGCTCAAGATTTCCCGCGAAGGCGGCAAGGTCAAGGTCAAATCCCGCGCCTGACGCGCGGGCCGCACCGCGGACGCCGACGCTTCGGCAGGGTCAGGCGCGATCGCGGGCGTTTTGCCGTGGCAGCTTGTTGCGAACGGCCGCGACCGGGGATCGCAGCCAGCGCGAGCGCCGGGCCGCTGCCCGCAATCGAACGACGGCCTTGAAAGCGGCCATGAAGCAAGCCCCG
Source organism: uncultured Pseudomonadota bacterium (assembly GCA_963786445.1). GTDB lineage: Bacteria > Pseudomonadota > Alphaproteobacteria > Acetobacterales > Acetobacteraceae > JAFKFJ01. The sequence continues at coordinate 1,590 of CAWAZU010000022.1, read as the reverse complement.
CGCAGGGTGCATGCAAAGAAGCTTTCGTACAGCTTCAGCGTGCTGTTGGCCCAGAACCGCTTGTAGCCTTCGTCTCCCAAGGTCAGGTCGAAGGTTTCGATACCCTCGGAAATGCACCATTCAACCAGGAACTGAAGCAGGACGCGCCCGGGCGAGTAGCGCGCCCAATGGCCGCGCTCGTAGCTCATGACCAGCCCACAGAAGCGCTTGCGGTAGGTAGCGCCGAAATTCGTGGCCACGATCTCGCCTCCGACGCGCAGGCACGACGCGACGGGCCGGCCGCCGCCTGCGATCGTGGCTTCTGCGAGGGCGCGGTAGAAGCGCTCGATATGCGGCTGCCAGCCGGGCATGCCGATCTCCTGCAGATGCCGTCGCTTCTGCCGCAGCATTGTGTTGACGATTTCGGCGACTTCCGGCCCAGGGCCGGGCAAGTCGAACGTGAGCGGACCAAGGTCCTCCAGCCTCCGGCGCATGCGCCGTGTTTCGCTGAAATACTTCGCACTGGACCGCGCCACGAATGCCGCGAACGTTGTCGGCAGAGGGCTTGCCGCATGCGCACTGTCTGCCCCCAATCGTGCATGCGTCTGCCACACCATCGGGTTGGCGATGTCCGGCAGCTTCTCCGGCATCCGCCGCAGCCAGACGATATCGACCGGCGGGAGGCTCAGCAGGATCGCGTTCCACAGCCGGTTGATTTCGCTGCCGCCATACGCTGCCGCGAACTCGGGATCGAACAGCGGGGCATTGTAGTCGGTCTGGTCGCCGCCCAGGAACACCAGGATGCGACAACCGTAGCGACGCCGGATACCCAGCGGAAAAATGCTCCCGATCCGTCCGTCTCTGTCGGCGACAAAGACGATGAACGGCTCGACCCGCTCGACCGTGCCGACTGTTTCGTTCCAGATAGAAACGTATTCGTAGGTCTGGAACACGTAGCAGCGCGACCGCGCGGCGAGCTCCTGCCAAACGGCGCGCGCGTCCGCAAGCCGCCGCACGACGGTGATACGCTCGCCACCCCCGCCGTCCGCGCGATGACCGCCGGCCGAAGCCGCCAGAGCCGGCGCCAGCAGCGGTGGCCTGCCCGGCTTCGCCAAGAGCTTTGGCCGCGCGATGGACAGCCAAGCATGCAGGATCATGGGCGCGGCACGATGACCGCTGGTCCGATCGCGTTGCTGCGGCAGGTCTCGCGCCGCGCGCGCCGTGCAGTGCCGAACCCAGTGATTGTTCCTGCCCTCCCAATCGACGTCCCGGACGGAAACATTCGTCGGGCGCACGCCTGGTGCTACCTTGATAAAAGGCACGACGAGACCGCCAGCGGCATCGGCGCTTCTAGCCCATATTTGATCGGTTTCGTAGGCAGCGTAAGAATTTCTGCTACGATAGGAATAAAAATAGATTTAATACCAATGTACCGAGATTCTGACCTGTCGTCCGTCGTCACTCCCGCGAAAGCGGGAGTTCGGGGTCGCACACGGGAGCCTTGCTCGCGTGTGCCCCTGGATGCCCGCCTGCGCGGGCATGACGAGCCGCGCTCTTTGGCGCTGGTCCCGCGGGCGCGTGCGTGTCGAGAGCACGACTACCGGTCTCGCC
>CAWAZU010000021.1:0-29194 GCA_963786445.1 uncultured Pseudomonadota bacterium | reverse complement strand
TCGGCGTTCGCTGCATCTGGCTGCGCCACGACCTGGAGACGATGAAGAAGCGGCTGAAGGCGCTCGAGGCCCGCGTCGCCCAGGACGGCGGCGTGCTGACGGAAAGCCAGTTGGTCGCGCTCGAGAAGGCCAAGCTCGACAAGGAGGCGCACGGCGAGTTCGACAGCGAGCACCCGGGCTACTGCCTGGCGCAGGACACCTTCTATGTCGGCACGCTGAAGGGGGTCGGACGCGTCTACCAGCAGACGGTGATCGACACCTACTCCAAGGTGGGCTTCGCCAAGCTCTACACCCGCAAGACACCGTTGACGGCCGCCGACATCCTGAACGATCGGGTGATCCCGTTCTTCGACGGGCACGACATCCGCGTCGACAGGATCCTGACCGACCGCGGCACCGAGTATTGCGGCGCTCACGATCGCCACGAGTATGAGCTCTACCTCGCGGTCGAGAACATCGATCACACCCGAACCAAGGTGAAAAGCCCGCAGACCAACGGTATCTGTGAGCGGTTCCACAAGACGCTGCTCGACGAGTTCTACAGGGTGGCATTCCGCAAGAAAATCTACGATACGCCGGATGCCCTGCAGGCCGACCTGGACGAGTGGATGACGGTCTATAACGAGCAGCGCACGCACCAGGGGCGTTGGTGCTTCGGCAAGACCCCGATGCAGACCTTCCTCGACAGCGCCGGCGCCGCGCGCGAAAAGCAGAACCCGGCCAGGGCCGCATAGTGGAGGCAGCCAACAGCTTCGATCCGGCGGACACCCACCACGCCAGATCGGTAGTCCGTCAGACCAAATAGAAACTTCTACATATTATGCGTGGCGGCAACGCCCGCCGTCTGCCCATGCTGTTGCAGACAAGATGCTTTTGAAGCGGGTGCGGACCATCCACGCCAGCTCGCGCCAGACCTACGGTGTGCCGCGCGTGCATGCCGAGCTGCGCGCCGGCGGGGAAAAGCACGGCCGCAAGCGGATCGCCCGGCTGATGCGCGCGGCCGGCTTGGTAGGTGCGAGCCGCCGCCGGACGGGTGTGACGACGACACGCCGCGACAAGGACGCGCGGCCGGCGCCGGACCTGGTGGACCGCAACTTCGTGGCATCGCAGCCGAACCAGCTCTGGGTCGCCGACATCACCTTCGTGCCGACGGCGAGCGGTTTCCTCTATCTGGCTGTCGTTCTGGATGCCTGGAGCCGGAAAATCGTTGGTTGGTCGATGGCCAATCACCTGCGCGCCGAGCTGGTGCTGGACGCGCTCGAGATGGCGATCGGCCAGCGCCGGCCCGGCAACGTCATTCATCACAGCGACCAGGGAAGCCAATACACATCTCTGGCGTTTGGCAAGCGCTGCAGCGAAGCCGGCGTGCGGCCGTCGATGGGCTCGGTCGGCGATGCCTACGACAACGCCATGTGCGAGAGCTTCTTCGCGACGCTCGAATGCGAGCTGCTCGACCGCCGCCGCTTCGCATCCCAAGCAGAGGCCCGTATGGCCTGCTTCAGCTTCATCGAAGGCTGGTACAACCCTGTCCGGCTGCATTCCGCTTTGGGCTACCGGTCGCCCATGAACTATGAAGCTGCAACAGAGGCGGTCATCTCGACAACGTAATCCCCCAAGCCCTCAAACACTCCACGAAATCGGGGCAGCTTCACCGTTCCGACCCGAGCCTGGTCGAGAAGGACTGGCACGTCACGCGCGCGATTGGCGTACTCGCGGCCTTTGATCATGACGGCGCAGTCCCAGCCTTCGGCGGCGGCACGTCGCTGTCAAAAGCCTGGGGCGTGATCAAGCGTTTCTCCGAGGACATCGATTTCAAGGTAGCGATGCCGCTCTCCACCAGCGGGAGCAAGGCCAGGAAGGACCGCAGCGCCTATCGGAAACGCGTGCTCGCCGCGCTGACAGGCGCCGGATTTGAACTCGCCGGTGAACCCGCGAAGCGAGACGAAAACCGATTCTTCTCGGCCGAGCTGTTCTACCCGGGCATATTCGACACCGGGCGCGGCCTGCGCCCGCACATCCGCGTCGAGATGTTGTTGATGCCGCCGGAGCTGCCGCCGGTCGCGCGCCCGATCGGATCACTGATCGCCATGGCGCAAGGTCATCCCCCGGAGATTGCGACGTTTCTCTGCGTCGATCCGGTCGAGACGGCCGCCGACAAGCTGAGCGCGCTCGCCTGGCGCGTGCATGCGCGGCAACGCGGCGCGGACGGCGACGATCCCACGATCGTCCGCCACCTGCACGATCTCGCCGCGCTCAAGGCCGGCGCCGAAGCAGCACCGGAGTTCGCGAAGCTGGTGCAGAAGGCAGCCGCGGACGACACCGGTCGGGGAGGGGAGACGACCGCGTCTTTCACATCGGCCGCGCTGTTCGCCGGCATGCTCGAACGGCTGAGCGCCGATCGGCTGTGGGCGACCGAGTATGAGGATTTCGTGCGCGAGGTGTCGTTCGCCGATCTCGGCGAACGGATCACCTTCGATCAGGCGCTCGGCGCCGTCCGGGACCTGGTCGAGCGCTTCGCGAGCGGTGAGGGGCCGTGACCGCGAAAACGGCATCATGGCGGCGCCGTTCCTCCGCGCCCCGAACCGTTCGCTTCCAGAAAGGTCCTGGTGCCTACGTCCCTGACTATCTAAGGTCGGCGCCGAAGCCGAGTTGATCGGCGGCGTGCGGGTTGAGCGGGTTTGTAGGGGAAAGTTGGTGGTCAGCTCGGGTGTGCTTTCGTCGATAGCCGTCGACGATATTGAACTGGACCGCTCCAACCCGCGCATTCGTAAGTTTCTTGAAATGTACGGCGTGCAACCGACGCCGGAACAGATTTTTCTCGCGCTCGGCGCGGGGAACGACGACGATAGCGGCAATTCCACCAGCACGACTTTTGAAAAACTAAAGCAGTCGATCATCACAAATGGTGGCATCATTCAGCCTATCATTCTGAATTGGCGTGCCGATGGCTCTCTCGTTTGCGTCGAAGGTAATACCCGCGTCGCCCTCTACAAACATTTCGCTAAGACCGGCGTGAAGGGCCACTGGACCCATATTCCGGCGCTCGTCCATACAGAAATTGACGAGGCTTCCATTCATGCCATTCGTCTCCAGATTTATTTGGTTGGCACGCGACCGTGGGATCCCTATTCGAAAGCCAAATATCTTCACGAACTTCGCAATGAGCAGCACCTGCCGTTTGCGACGATCGTCGACTATTGCGGGGGGCGCCAGACCGAGGTTGTCGAGCATATCAATGCCTTTGCTGACATGGAGGAGTACGATCGACCGATCGTCGGCGACGACGGAACGTTCGACACGACCCGGTTCAGTGGCTTCATCGAGCTGCAGAAGCCTGGCATCAAGCAGGCGATCAGCACGGCCCGTTTCACCCTGAGCGACTTCGCCCGCTGGATCCACGAGGGAAAGCTCTTTCCCCTTCAGAAAGTCCGGGTGCTGCCGCGCATTCTCCGCCACGACAAAGCTCGTGAAATCTTCCTCAAGCACGGTGCCCGCAAAGCCGAAGCGGTGCTGGAAAAGCCGGACCTCAGCAAGACCCTTCAGGAGGCCGACCTCGGGCAACTGCCGCGGGCCCTGATCGCAAGGATGTTGTCGATCACCTGGGTAGAGACGGAACGCCTCAAGGCCGATCCGGGCAGCGAGACATCGCAAGCCCTGATCGAGGCCCAGGGCGAGCTGACGCGACTGAACCGGTCGCTTGACCTGACCAGCGGCGATGCCTGAATTTGCGGCACACAGTCGCTTGGTCAGGGCAATCTTGGCCTTCATCGATGGAAGGTTCGGGTCGCTGGCCGAAATCGCCGTTCGGGATGACTTGAGCGCGCCCATGCGCGGTGAGCGGCCGCCGCCGATTGGGGGGTTTGTCCCCGATGTGTATGCGATCGACGTACCGACGACCGTGACGATCGTTGGCGAGGCAAAAACCCGGCGTGACCTCGAAACGGCTCATTCGCAGGCGCAGATTGCCGCCTTTCTCGACTTTCTCTCGGTGACCGCGAACGGGGTATTCATCCTGAGTGTTCCGCTCACGGCCGGCGCGACGGCCCGCCGGATCGTCCAGGCTTCCCATCATCGGTCGCGACGTGGGGACACGACGCAGGTCATCGTGCTGGATGAGCTCACATGACGGGCTGGATGGGCGGCGACCGACCATGCTGAAGGTTCAAAGACAGGCCAATCTGCAGGCGAAGCGTAAGCGTCGTGGTGGCGGCACATGGCGGCGCGATGCGTTGCTGTGATGCAAGGCGTTGATGGACGAAGTTGTGCAGACGCGCGGGCTGGACGAGAGCGCTCATACGACTGGTCGTAAGAGTGCACGCAATCGTCCGATGGAGATCATCACGCGGGGCGAGCGCCGGCGCTCGTGGGCACTGGAGCAGAAGCGTGAGATTGTCGCGGAGAGCCTGGGCTCTGAGCTGACGCCGACGGAGGTCGCGCGCAGGTACGCGATCAGCTCCGGGCAGCTCTACACGTGGCGTCGTCAATTGCTGGGCATGCCGGGGACGATGATCGAACGCGCCGTGCCGCGGTTTGCCGAGGTGGAGACAGCGCTGGCCTTGCCAGGCGCATCGGAACCGGCGCTGATCAGCGAGACCGCGCCGCCTCGACCGCCCGCACCGGCGCACGCCATCGGAATGATCGAGATCATGCTGCCGAGCGGTGTGTCGCTGCGCGTGGACGCCGAGGTCGATGGCCGTGCGCTCCGTCGGGTGCTGGAGGCGCTGGGCCGTCGATGATCACGCTCGCGCCGGGGCTGCGCGTGTATCTGGCCTGCGGCGTCACCGACATGCGCAAGGGCATGGTGGGTCTGGCAATGCTGGTGCAGCAGAGCCTGAGCGATGATCCGTTCGGCGGCGCCGTGTTTGCCTTCCGTGGGCGTCGCGCCGGGCTGATCAAGCTGATCTGGCACGACGGCATCGGCCTGTGCCTGCTGACCAAGCGGCTGGAGCGCGGCCAGTTCGCGTGGCCGTCGGCGAGCACGACGGGACGGATTATGCTGTCCTCGGCGCAACTGGCGGCGCTGCTCGACGGCTGCGAGTGGCGGGCGCCGGCCGCACGCCGCAGACCCGAACTCGCCGGCTGAAACTTTGCCGAACCTTCGCACAAACTCTGGCCCCGACGCGGCGGCGTCGTTCACCATGGCACCGTGCCGATCGACCCTGCCCCCCTGCCGAACGATCCCGCCTTGCTGCAGCAGATGCTGCGTGAGCTGTACGCGGAGAATGACAGGCTGCGACTGCTGCTGCAGCGTCTGGCGCGCCACCAGTTTGGCCGCCGCTCCGAGCAGCTGACCGACGAGCAGTTGCAGCTCGGCCTTGAGGATCTCGAGCAGACGGTTGCCGAGAACCAGGCCAGTCAGGATGCGGCCGAACCAACCGGAGATCGGCCGGCAAACCCCCGCACCGATCGCCCCGCCCGCAACCGCGGCGCGTTGCCGCCACATCTGCCCCGCTACGAAGTGGTGATCGATGCCGAGCCCATGGCCTGTCCTTGCTGCGGCGGCGCCATGCACTGCATTGGCGAGGCGCGCACCGAGCAACTCGACATCGTGCCGGCGCAACTGCGCGTGCGGGTCACGCGGCGCCCGCGCTACGCCTGCCGCGCCTGTGAATGCGCCGTGGTGGTGGCGCCGGCGCCGGAGCGGCCAATCGACAGGGGCATGCCGACCGAAGCACTGATCGCGCATGTCGTGGTCAGCAAGTTCTGCGATTCCCTGCCGCTGTACCGGCAGACGCAGATGCTGGCACGGCAAGGCGTGTCGCTTGACCGCGCGACGCTGAGCAACTGGGTGGGGAGTGCCTGCTGGTGGCTGACGCCGCTCTATGAATTAGTGCTCGGCACGGTGCTGTCGTCGACAAAAGTGTTTGCCGACGACACGACACTACCGGTGCTCGATCCCGGCCGCGGGCGGACCAAGACTGGCCGGCTCTGGTGCTACGCTGTCGATGACCGGCCGTGGCGCGGTCCGTCACATCCCTGCGTTGCCTATGTCTATTCGCAGGACCGCAAGGACGCGCGGCCCGCCGAACATCTGGCCGGCTTCGGCGGCGTGCTACAGGTCGACGGGTATGCGGGGTTCAAGCGCCTGGCCGGCGATCGCGCCGACGGATCGGTGCGGCTGGCCTTCTGCTGGGCGCACATGCGGCGCGACTTCTTCCAGTTCCACGCTTCGACGAAGTCGCCGCTGGCCGCCGAACTGCTGGCCCGCGTCGCCGCTCTCTACGCGATCGAGGCCGGGATCCGTGGTCAGTCCGCCGAACACCGACGGCAGGTGCGCCAGGAGCGAAGTCGACCGATCGTCGAAGGCCTGCATGAATGGCTGCTCGAGCATGTCGAACGCGTCTCCGGCACGTCCGATCTGGCGAAGGCGATGCGCTACGCGATCCGACACTGGCCCGGCCTGGTCGCGTTCCTCGACGACGGCCGCATCGAGATGGACACCAATGTCGTGGAGCGCGCCATCCGCCCGCATACCTTGACGCGCAAGAATGCGCTGTTCGCCGGTTCCGACGGCGGAGCACGTCATTGGGCGATCGCCATGACGCTGATCCAGACCGCCAAACTGAATGGCATCGAGCCGATGGCCTGGCTCACCGACGTGCTCAAACGCGTTGTCTCCGGCCGCACCAAGATTTGCGACCTGCACACGCTGCTGCCATGGAACTGGCAAGGGCAGACAGCAACCGCGGAAATCGCGATGCAGCAGGCCAGGGCTGCATGATCGACCATCCGGAGATCACCGAACGTCTGATCGCGAAGCTGAATGACGCTCTGCCGGTCCCGGCACGCCTGACGCCGGAATTGCAAGGACGTGCTGCGACGCCAGAACTCTGGGCCGGCGGTCCCGGCTCAGGCCACAATCACATGGATCAGCTACGCGGGCGATGAAGGCGGGATCGTCTGCAAACTCGACCTTGGGCCGGACGTTGAGAATGCGGCCTTCACGTCCATCACCCATCTGCGCTTCGACGCCCGTCTGCCACTGGCCCGCGAAATCGCCGCCTATCAAAAACACCGCGTCAAAAGCCTCCAGCGCCACCCACGATAGCCACGCCACGCTCACCGCCCTCCAGCAAAACCCGACGTGCTGTCGCCACGACGCTTACGGCGAAGCGGGAACCTTTCCCGCATCAGGTGGAGGCCCTCGAGGCGCTGAAGGACATGCCCTATGCCGCGGTCTTTCACGAGCAGGGGTTGGGGAAGACAAAAATCGGCCTCGACCTGGCGCTCTCATGGTTGGCGCGGGACATCGTCGATTCCGTCATAATCGTCACAAAAAAGGCACTGGTAGATGTAGCGGCGCGCAATCGAAATGTGGCCGACGCACAATCAAGGGTCAATTTCGACGCACAATCCGTGAGAACATCGGCGGCAGCGAACGCGCTTTATGTGAGACTGAACGCAGGCTCGGTGAGACGGACGCGAGATCAAACGTTCCGACGCACATTATCTGAGACTGGCGGCGCAATGAGCAAGCCATTGTAAAAATAGAAGAACTCACCGTAAGTGGCGATGGCCTGGACACGGAAGAGCTTGGTCGCATGCTCGCCGCTGGACTGCGCCGCGCTGGCCGTGATCGGCTGGCGTGCCGGTTAATAGCGGGTGTTGGAAAAGAAGGGGCGTGCAGGGAATGCTGGAACTGATTTCCGGACGGGTTTCTGGGCGCCCTTCGGGCGTTCAGCGCTGGCTTCGAGCGACCGCCAGGAAATCGCCCGTTTTCCGAGCGAACCGGCCAGCAAACCCGCCGCCCCGCGGCGCCCTCAGTCTCACACATTCTGCGTCAGAACGCTTGATCTCGCGTCCGTCTCACCGAGCCTGCGCCCAGTCTCAAACAACGTGCGTCAGACCCACCCGCCAGTCTCAGCTAATCTGCGTCGGAAACCGCCCTCGATTGCGCGTCCGCCACATTTCGATTGCGCGCCGCTACACATAGACGCCGATACCTTTTGTCAGCATGTGATGGCGCGCGTCAGCCCATTCCTTCGGCAAGACGCTCACAACCGCTCGCCAGAAATCCATGGTCACCCGCACGGCGTCGTCGGGCGTGTGCGCAGGTATGAAGTGCGTTGCCTTTAGGAACTCATGGATCGCTTGCTGCATCATCCTGAGCGAGACGATCCGCTTCAGGCCCGCGGTCGTCTTCCCCCCCAGATTTAGGCGGCGATGCCACGGCGATTCCGCCAAGCCATTCAGTTGGAGAGCAATGTATAACTCCGGTCGCTCCGTCGCGAGCGCCCCGGCTAATTGAGCCTCGTGATAATCGAGGAGACTGGTGCTTAGGCCCTTCGCCTTGCTGTTGATGACGTTGAAGACCTCCATCTCCTCGCGTTCCGACAATCCGATGAAGCACATGAAGGGCAGCACGATCGGCAGGTCTTCCAGGTGCCCGAGTCGGTGCTGGCAATCGACCTGCGCCATGATCTTGCCCGCATCAGGGGCGACCTCGAGCTTGACCGTCTGCCCGCCGGTTTCGACGATCCGCCAAGCTCCGTTGTCCGTCGGTCGAAGATTAAGCGTTAGCGGAATCGTCGAGCTGCCCGCCCCTTTGATGTAGCGGCGGAAATCTTGGCTGTGACGCTCGTTGAAGGGGCGCTGATAACCGCGGCCGCCATCTTCGTCGAGGATGTCGGGAAAGCTCAGCCGATACAGAAGATCGGCCGGCGCGAAGCCAACCAATACTGATCGATGCGCCGATCGCCCTTTAAAGCAGTCGATGACAATCGGCTCCGACAGCGTTCGACTCCGCGACCAAAATGCAGCAGCAGACTGCACTTTGGTTTGCGATTCGCTGCACGTCAAGGCGGTGGTCCCCCGCAGCTACCTGGTGGAGGCAGCCAACGTCCTGCTGACGCGGATCAACCGCTTGATCCCGCTTGCGGGAATGGGGCCTCAGGATCGTGTTGGCGCGCTGGCCTGAAGAAGGCGCAGACCGCTGTGGCCCGGAAGCTGGCCGTCATGATGCACGCCATCTGGTCGGACGGCACGGAGTTCGAGTGGAGGTCCGCGATGGCCTGATTTCCGCTCTCCGGTCCCCGCAGGGGGCGTCCTCGCCGGGACGCGAGCCGGAGCCGACCTCGCAGCGATCGTGGCAGACGACATGTCGGACCCGCGCGGCTGTGACATTGAGGCGGCTCCCGCCACGGATGCTCATGTTGAGGCGGCGCGGCCGACCTCGGAAGGAACCTTGTGCCCGGCGGTGACCACGCCCTGCTTTCCAGAGGCTGTCGGTTTCACTTGACGCCACCTGCCGCTGTTAAGGAACGATCCCTCGCGCCAGCGGTCATGCATGCCGACGTTGCCGCCTGCGACTACGCAGGCGCACGGAGCTGTTGCATCGCTCATTCCGCGACCAGGAATTCGCGGTCGACCGGGACTTGCATCGCCGTGACGAGGTTGTTCGTCTCCGACGCCATGCCGATGATGGCGAGCAGATGCATGTGCTGGGCCTCCGTCATGCCCTTCTGCTTCGCCGCCGCCGTATGCGAATGAATGCAGTAGGAACAGCCGTTCGCGGTCGAGACGGCGATGTAGATGAGTTCCCGGGTCAGCGGATCGAGCGCCCCCTCCCCGCCCATGATCGCCTTCAGGCTCTCCCAGGTGCGTTTCAGGGTCGCCGCGTCATTGGCCAGGGCACGCCAGAAGTTGTTGAAGAAGTCCGATTTGCGAACGCGCCGGATGTCGTCGAACACGGCCTTCACGGCCGGGTCCTTCTCCACGTCGTCGTCCGTCCAGAGCCGCACCGTCGTCATGCCCCCCTCTTTCGCTCCATGCACCCTTGACCCTGCTTGCGGGGCTTCCGCTGTCAAACAACCTTTCGAAGGTCGAGACAACGCACCGCGAGATCGCCATGCCCACGCGCCAGCTGTCCGGCCGCGCGTGGCGGTCAATAGGACAGGCGGCCGCTGCCTTCGAAGCCGGTGATCGGCGGATAGGCCCGCTGATCGGTGTTGACATCGAGCACTGTCGTGGCCTTCGCCGCGAACGCGCGCTTCAGCGCCGGCAGGAACTCCGCCGGCGCCGCGATGCGTTCGCCGAGGCAGCCGCAGGCCCGCGCGATGGCGGCGTGATCGACCGCGGTGAAGTCGCAGGCATCGCTGTAGTCGTTGAATAGCACTTTTTCCGCGTGCTTCTGGTAGCCGAGGATCTGGTTGTTCAGCACCGCGAGCACGACGTGCAGCCCCATGCGTCGCGCGGTCTCCAGTTCCGACCAGACATGCGCGAAGCCGCCGTCACCGGTGAGGCAGAACACCGGCGCGTCTGGGCGTGCCGTCTTCGCGCCGAGCGCAAACGGCAGCCCCCAGCCCAGCCCGGCAAGGCCGCGCGGCGTGACGAAGCGCATGCCCGGCTTTCGTGCGTGCAGGTAGTTGGCGATCCAGATCGACGAGTAGCTCGCATCCGCGACCACGATGCTGTCCGGCGTCAGCACGCTGTCGAGGTCGCGCATCAGCCGTTCCGGCCGCACCGGCGCCTGGTCCAGGCCGGCAAGGTGCGCGACATCCTCCCGCCACGCGGCGAGCCCGGCGGCGATGCGGCGCTCGAGGCCGGGACGCGCGGCGGCACGGCGGCCCAGGTCACGCGCGCGCAGGGCGTCGGCCAGCGCCGCCAGGGTCAGCTTCGCATCGCCCAGCAGCCGCACCGCCTCGTAGTTGCGGCCGATCTCCTGCCCGTCGACGTCGATCTGGATGTAGCGCGCCGACGGCGGATACAGCGTCCAGCTGTCGGTGCCGTTCTGGTTGGTGCGGTTGCCGACCAGCAGCACGACATCGGCCTGCTCGGCAAGCGGGCGCAGGTGCCGGGTGCGGCCGCGCGTGCCCATGAAGTAACCGACCACGCCGACCGACAGCGGATGGCCTTCGTCGACGCCGCCCTTGCCCATGACAGTGGTGGCGACCGGCAGATGCGCCGCTTCCTGCAAGGCAGCGAGCTCGGCGGCGGCGTCCGACAGGTGCACGCCGCCGCCGGCGATCACGATGGGCGCCGCCGCGGCGGTCAGCAGGTCGGCGGCCTCAGCGATCGCAGCGGGGTCGGCGACGCTGCGGTCGAGCGGGAAATGCCCGAGTGCGGCGACGCGACGCGGTGCGACGATGCGCGGCCGGTCGGCGAACAGGTCGGCCGGCACCAGCAGCACCGCGGGGCCGGGCCGGCCGGAGGCGGCGGCGGTGAACGCCATGTCCACGTAGTCGTCGATCCGCTCGGCCTCGGTGACCCGGCGGATCCACTTGGCACAGCCCTTGAACAGATCGAGGTGGTCGAGTTCCTGGAAGGCGTTCCGGTCGGTCTGCCGGCGCTGCACGTCCTGCACGATCGCGACGATCGGCACGGACGCCTTCAGCGCCTCCGCCAGCCCCGGCACCAGCAGCGTCGCGGCCGGGCCGTTCTGCGCCGTGACCACCGCGACCTTGTGCGACACCCGGGCGTACGCGTCGGCCATCGCGGCGCCGGCGTTCTCGGTGCGGTAGCCGATCTGGCGGATGCCAAAGTCGGGCGCGACCAGGAACAGCGGCGAGGGAATGCTCTGCCCGAAGATTACCTCCACGCCGTGCCGTCGCAGGGCCGCCGCCATCGCGTGCGCGGCGGTGTCGTTCGGCCGGTGCTCGGCGCCTTCGGGGTTCGAGCTCATCTGCGTCTCCTCGCGGCAATCAACCCGCGGCGGCGGCCGGGGTCGGCGCGGCCGCGGTGGTGTTGCGGATGATCAGTTCGGTCGGGAAGATGCGCTGCTGCGGCCGCCAGGACGCGCTCGGGTGCTGGATGCGCTCCAGCAGCAGCGCCGCCGCCGCCGCGCCCACCTGCCGCTTGGGCTGGCGAATCGTGGTCAGGCCGATCGGCGGCAGCGCCGCTAGGTAGATGTCGTCGATGCCGACCACCGACAGCCCGCCCGGGATGGCGATGCCACGCTCGGTCGCGGCGGCGATCATGCCGAGCGCGGCGAGATCGTTACTGGCGATCACCGCGCTCGGGCGCTCCGTCAGGTCGAGCAGGCGGCGGCCGGCGGTCAGCCCCGCCTCGTAGCTGTAGCCGCCGGGGACGATCCAGGCGGCGTTGAACGGCTGCCCGTATTCGACGGTGGCGGCGATGAAGCCGAGGCGCCGTTCCTCCGCCGTGGTGGAGACGTCCGGGCCGCGGATGAAGCCGATGCGGTGATGCCCGAGGCCGGCGAGGTAGCGCACCGCCTGGCGCATCGAATCGGCGTTGTCGAGGCCGACATAGTCCATCTCGCGCAGCCGGCTGCGCCGGTGCACCAGCACGACCGGCGGCGCCCCTTCCAGCAGCGCCTGCACCTCGGCCTCGTCCATGTGCTGGGAGACCATGACGAACCCGTCCACCTGCCGGTCCAGCATGTGGCGCATGTATTGCGCCTGCCGCTCGACGCTGCCGTCGGTGTTGCTGAGGAACAGCGCGCACTGGTCGGCCGACAGCGTGTCCTCGATGCCGCGCAGGATCTCGGGGAAGGTCGGGTTGGCGATGTCGGCCATCAGCACGCCGATGCTGAAGCTGCGCTGCATGCGCAAGGCGCGTGCCACGGTGGACGGCCGGTAGCCGAGGCGCTCGGCGACTTCTTGCACCAGCCGCCGCGTCTCCCAGCTCACATGCGGCTTGCCCTGCAGCGCGTTGGAGACGGTGGAGAGCGCCACGCCCGAACTCGCGCGCGACGTCCCGAATGGTGGCCCGGGCATCGCGGAGCGGGTCGGCGCTCACTGGTGCACCTTGGGGCTGGCGGGTGCGAAGCTGCGTAGCGGCGGAGCACCCGCCAGCCCGAGCACCTGTCGTGACGGCCAGGTTCGCTTGCCGCTCGACGGCCCGCGTGAGACCAGCCGCGCGGCAGGTGCCGGGAGATACCGACGGACCACAGGGTGAAGCGCCAGTGCTTGCCAGCCAGAGCGCCTGTCAGTGAGCGATCCGCGTGATCTCCCGGCTCGGGCGAGGCTACCGCAACCCGAGGAGATCAGCACATGCCATTTCACGCAGGTTTGGACTGGGGCGGCACCAGCCACGCCGTCTGCGTCATCGATGCCGCGGGCCGCGTCGTTCTGCGCGTCGAGGTGCGCCACGATGCCGCGGGCCTGGCCGACATGCTGGCCAGGCTCGCGCGTGTCGGCGCGCCGGCCAATCTGCCCATCGCCATCGAGCGGCCATCCGGCTTGGTCGTCGATGCCCTGGTCGCCGCCGGCCACCCGGTGGTCCCGATCCACCCTAACGTCGTCAAGGCCTGCCGGCCCCGCTACCGCGCCGCCGGCGGCAAAAGCGATCCGGGCGACGCCTACATGCTGGCCGACATCCTGCGCACCGACGGACACCGCTTCCGTCCCCTGATGCCCGTCTGCGACGACATCAAGGCCCTGCGTGCCCTGGTGCGCGGACGCGACGACCTGGTGGCCCAGCGGGTGGCGCTGGCCAACCAGCTCCGCAGCCTGCTGGAGAGCTTCTGGCCGGGTGCGGCCGCCATCTTCGCCGCTATCGACAGCCCGATCGCGCTCGCGTTCGTCGCCCGTTACCCCACGCCCGACAGCGCCAGCCGCCTTGGCGAGAAGCGTCTGGCCAGCTTCCTCGCCCAGCACGCCTATTGCGGCCGCCGCTCGGCCGCGGAACTGCTGGACCGCCTGCGCTCGGCGCCCAAAGGCCTTGCCAGCGACGCCGAGGCCGAGGCCCGTGGCGAGATCGCCCGCGCCCTGGTCAGCGTGCTCGAACGCCTCGTGCCGGAGATCGCCAAGCTGTCCTCGCGCATCGAGCACGCCGTCGCCGAGCTGCCCGATGGCAGGATCGTCATGTCGTTCCCGCGCACAGGCCGCCTCTGTGCCGCTCAGATCCTGGCCGAACTCGGCGACGTCCGCGACCGTTTCCCCACCGAGGACCAACTCGCCGCCGAAGCCGGGGTCTGCCCGGTCACACACGCATCCGGAAAACGCCGCGGCGTCGTGTTCCGATGGGCCTGCAACAAGAACCTTCGGCTGGCCATCACATGCTTCGCCGACAATTCCCGACATGCCTGCGCATGGGCCGCCGCCATCTACGGCAAAGCCCGCCAGCGCGGATGCAAGCACCCGCACGCCGTCCGCATCCTGGCCCGCGCCTGGGTCCGCATCCTCTGGCGCGCATGGCAAAACCACACCCAATACGACCCCCAGCAGCACGCCGCAGCCATGACAATCGCCGCCTGATAACTCAACGCTGGACACAGGGTGTCTCACGCGCCGCCGACCACGCCGGCCACCAGCAGTTCGTCGATCGCGGCCATGTCCAGGCCGGCCCACTCGCCCAGCACCTCGCGCGTGTGCTCGCCCACCGACGGGGCGGGACGTCGCAGTTCGCCCGGGGTGTCGGAGAGGCCGACCGTCAGCCCGTGCATCGGCAGCTTGCCGATAGTCGAATGCGCCAACTCGACGATCATGTTCTGCTGGCGCACCTGCGGGTCGTCGATCATTTCGCCGACGGTCGCGACCTTGCCGCAGGGCACGCCGGCCGTGGCCATGCTGGCGACCACCTCTGCGGTGCTGTGCTGCGCCACCCAGCCGGCGACGATGGTCTCGATCGCCGCCGCATTGGCAAGGCGCGCGGCGTGGCTGGCGAAGCGCGAGTCGGCGGCCAGGTGGGTCAGCCCGGCCTGCGCCAGGAAGCGCGGGAACAGCTGGTCGTTGCCGGCCGACAGATGCACCCAGCCGCCGTCGCTGGCCTGGAAGTTGTTGGCCGGCGCCGAGTAGCGGTCGCGCGCGCCGCGCCGCGTGCTCTCCACGCCAAGCAACATGCTCTCGGGGATCGCGGTGAGCAGCAGCGTGATCGCGCTCGCCATCAGCGAGGTATCGACGAGCTGGCCCTGGCCGCTGCGCTCGCGCGCCTGCAGCGCGGTGACCGCGCCGAGCGCCGCGTACAGGCCGGTGACCTGATCGACGATGAACGCGCCGGACGGCACCGGCATGCGCCCCGGCTCGCCGGTGAGCTCCATCAGCCCGCTCATCGCCTGCGCGATCACATCGAAGCACGGGCGCTCGGCGTACGGGCCGCCGCGTCCGAAGCCGGAGATGCTGACCATCACCAGCCGCGGGTTCGCGGCCCGCAGGCTGCCCCAGCCGCAGCCCATGCGCTCCATCGTGCCGGGACGGAAATTCTCGATGAGCACGTCGGCCTGCGCCGCGAGGTCACGCAACAGCGCCTGCGCCCGCTTGTGGCGGAAATCGAGGCCCAGACTGCGCTTGTTGCGATTATACATCATGACATAGAGGCTTTCGCCGCCAACATGCGGGGCGATGGCGCGGGCGTCCTCGCCTTTGCCGGGACGCTCGATCTTGACCACATCGGCGCCCATGTCGCCGAGCAGCATGCCGCACAGCGGGCCGGCGATGAAGCGCGACAGATCAAGCACCCTCAGGCCGTCGAGCGCCCCTGCCATTGCCCGCGTCTCTCCCTGGCGCTGCCATCCCGCACGGATGCGGTTGACGCAAGCCGGTTAGCACGGGTAAGTTTCGGGAACAAGAAACGTTTTCGGAAATCGGTTTCCGAAAACCCTTGCGATGCAGAACGATAAGATCGGAAACGGACAGGGGATGGCGCGGATCAACCCGGCATTGCGGGAACCGACGTTCGAGGCAGTGCAGGTCGGCGAGCCGATCGGCCCGCTGGTCGTCGTCGCCGACGCGCACTACCGCCGCAACGGCAGCTTCGCCGTCGACGACTACGCGCCGGCCTACACCACCGACGATCCCGCCGCCGAGCAACTGGTGCCGGCAACCGCGGTCGCGCGCGACCTGGTGGCGCTGTTCTGCAGCGTCTACGACCCGAGCCGCGTCGTCGGCCTGCACCAGAAGGAGGAGGTCTGGTTCCACCGGCCGATCCCTCTCGGCACCACGATGCACTACACCGGCCGCTACACCGACAAGTACCAGCGCCGCGGCAAGGGCTACGTGGTGTTCGAGAGCGAGGCGCGCGACGCGCGCGACGGCGCGCTGCTGGTGCGGCAGATCAGCACCGAGATCATGCGCGTGCCCGAGCGGGTGACGCTTGGCGAAGGTTCGGCGGCGCCGGACGGCGAGCGGGTGCGGGGCGAGTGGCCGGCGAACGCCCGGCCGGTGCCGCGCGCCGTCGCCGACCTTGCCCCCGGCACGCCGATCCCGCCGCTGGTCAAGACCGCGCACCAGGACCAGATGTCGGTGTTTTCCGGGGCCGGCAAGCAGTGGTTCAACATCCACACCGATGTCGGCATCGCCCAGGCGGCCGGCTTCCGCGACACGTTGGCCCAGGGGATGATGGAAACCTGCTGGATGGCCGAGATGCTCGCCGGCTTCTTCGGCCGGAGCTGGATGAGCAGCGGCTGGATCAAGACCGCGTTCGTCAAGCCGGTGTTCCGCAACGACACGCTGACCTGCCGCGGCGTCGTCACCGGGCGGGAGACGGGCGAGGACGGCACCCGCCTGCGCCTGGAGGTCTGGGCGGAGAACCAGGACGGCGTGATGACGGCAGCCGGCTGGGCCAGCGGCAGGGTCGGCTGATGGCAGCCACGGGGGAACGCACAGCATGACACGCGGCAGATTGCGGGCCGAGGCTGTGCCGTCGCGCGTCGCGCCGGTCTCGCTCGATGCGTTGCGCCTGCCGCGCCTCGGCAAGGCGTACGACCTGTCCTCGGGCTGGTGGCCGGGCATGCCGCTGGCCACGGGGCATCCGCCGTTCCAGGTGCTGACCTATCGGACGCCCGCAGGCGAGCGCAACCAGAAGGACCTGGCGTTCCTCGACGACAACCGGGTGAATTTCGGCTTCATCTCCGAACTGCTGATGTGCACCGTGCACACCGGCACGCATATCGACGCCCTCGCCCACGTCACCTGCGGGCCGGACTCGTGCTGGCACGGCGGCCACAGCGCGGCGACGGAATTGGGCGATTTCGGGCCGCTGAGCAAGGACGCCTCGGAATTGCCGCCGATGATCCGGCGCGGCGTCATGCTGGACATTCCCGCCTGCCTCGGCGTGCCGCAGCTTGCTGCGCACCAGCCGGTCGGGCGCGCCGACCTGCAGGCCGCCTGTGCGCGGCAGGGCGTCGACATCGGCGCCGGCGACGTCGTGCTGCTGCGCACAGGCACGATGCGGCTCTGGCCGGATCCGGTGCATCTGGCGGCGTGCGCTGGCACCGGCCTGTCGCTCGACGGCGCGGAGTGGCTCGCGGAGCTTGAGGTGGAAGCGGTCGGCGCCGACAACGTGGCGCTCGAAGTGGATCCCTCCGGCATCCCGGGCGACCCGCAGCCGGTGCACCGCTTCCTGCTGCAGGAACACGGCATCCCGATCCTGGAATGGGTCAACCAGGAAGACCTCGCCCGCGACGGCGTTGGGGAATTCCTGTTCGTATGCCTGCCGTTGCCGATCACCGGAGCCACCGGCTCGCTGGTGCGCCCACTCGCCATCGTCTAGCCGCGGCCTGCCCTGGAAGGGGACGCCGCGCGAAAAGCCTGCCGACTGCAACAACCGACAAGAAAGTACGAGGAAAATGGTCCGAACCGAAAACGGCAAACATGCCCGCTCCCCCGGAGCCGCGGCGCGGCGGCTGGCGGTGGCGTGCGCGTTCGCGCTCGCCGCGGGCGGCACCGCGCTGGCCGCCGAATTGCCGCTGGACGCCGCGCGCCAGATGACGCCGCCCGCCTACGCCGGCCCGACGACGCCGGCCAAGGCGCCGAAGCACCTGAAGGTCGCGGTGGTCACCTGCCTCTCCGTGCTGCACGGCTGCGTTTCGCCCGCCGACGGCATGAAGCACGCAGGCGACAAGCTCGGCTGGGACGTGACCATCTATGACGGCGGCGGCACACCTAGCAAACAGAACGCCGCGATCTTGGATGCGATCTCCTCGGGCGCCAACGTTATCGCGACCATCGCGATCGACCCGAACCTGATCCAGCTCGCCCTCAGCGAGGCCAAGAAGGCGGGCATTCCCGTCGTCGCCGGCTCGAACGGCATCGACACGCCCAACCCGGTGAAGCTCAAGAGCCCCGACGGCCTGGGCTTCGTGTTCGACGTCGGCCCGGACTACGCCACACTCGGCCGCCACGCTGCAGAGTGGATCATCGCGGACTCCAGCGGCACCGGCAACGTCGTCGTCTATTCCGACAAGGAATTCCCGTCGGTGATGGCATTCCAGGTCGGCTTGCTCGCCGGGCTGAAGCAGTGCGCGAAATGCACGATCTCCGAGCCGCAGTACTTCACCGCCACGCAGATTGCCAACCAACTCGGCCAGATGACGGTGGACTACTTGCGCACGCATCCTGAGACCAACTATGTGTTCTCGCCGTACGACCCGGCGGCGGCGGCGCAGGTGACCGCGATCGCACAGGCCGGCATGAACGGCAAGGTCAAGCTGGTCGGCGTGCTGGGCGACCAGCAGAACCTGAACTTCATCCGCTCCGGGCGGGTGCAGGTGGCCGATGCCGCGTACGAGAACGAGTACATGGGCTGGGCGATGGTCGATCAGACCATCCGCATGCTCGACAAGCTGCCGCTGTTCGAGCCGCACAACGAGAACCTACCCTTCGTCGTGCTCGACAAGTCCAATCTGCCCAAGCCGGGCGCCGACTGGCGTGCGCCGACCGGGTACGAGGCTGAGTTCCTGAAGCTGTGGCAGTAGGCGCCTGCGTTGGCAGTCTGCGGCGCTGGACTGAGCAAGGCGTTCGCCGGGGTGCGGGCGCTCGATGACGTCGACATCCAGGTCGGGCGTGGCGAAATCCATGCCCTGCTGGGTGCCAATGGCAGCGGCAAGTCGACGCTGGTCAAGGTGCTGACCGGCGTCTACCAGCCCGACCGGGGCGAGATCCGGGTCGGGCAGAAGACGTTTCCCGCCATCGTCTCGCCGCACCAGGCGGGCCGGCTCGGCATCGCCGTGGTGCATCAGGAAGCGCCGCTGATCGACACCATGTCGGTGGCCGAGTGCATCGCCCTGTTCCGCGGCTATCCGGAGCGCGGCGGGCGCGTGCTGTGGCGCAGGCTGCACGCCGAGACCGCCGACATGCTCACCCAGTTCAATGTGCACGTGGAGCCGCGCTCGCTGGCAGGCCGGCTCAGCCCGGCCGAGCGCGCGCTGGTGGCGCTCGTGATCGCGCTCGACCAAGTGAAGACGGGCCTGGAGCTGCTGATCCTCGACGAGGTGACGGCCTCGTTGCAGGAGGACCAGGCGAGCGCGTTCCTCGATCGGGTGTCGGCGATCGCGGCCGCCGGCACGCCGGTGCTGATGGTGACGCACCGGCTCGGCGAACTGCACGGCCGCGCGACGCGGGTGACGGTGCTGCGCGACGGCCGCGTGGTGCATGCCGCTCCGGCCGGCGAGGCGGACGACGAGGCGCTGATCGGCCTGATGATCGGCCGCAAGCCTGCCGCGCCCAACGCGGGCGGAGGTGCAGGCGCGGGCGCCGTGGCCGTGGCCGTGGCCGTGGCCGTGGGCGGCGTCCGCCGTCTGTGGGGCGAGCGCCAGGCGGCCGCGCCGCCGCCCGCGCTCGGCACGGTGGTGCTCGACGTGGCGCACCTCGCCAGCCGCTTCATGACCGACGTGAGCTTTAGCGTGCGGCGCGGCGAGATCGTCGGCGTGGCCGGCCTCGTGGAAAGCGGCATCGCCGAGTTGCCGCAGATCCTCGGCGGATTGCTGCCGCGCCGGGCCGGCCGCGTCGCGATCGACGGGCGGGCGCTGCCGGCGCGATTCGACCCACGCGAGGCGATCGACGCGGGGCTGGCATTGCTGCCGGTGGACCGGTTGCGCTCCGGCGGCATCGCCGCGCTGCCGGTGACCGACAACGCGCTGCTGCCGCAGCTCGGCGGCTACTGGCATGCCCCGGCGCGCGAGCGGGACGTGCTGGCGCGGCTGATAGACACGCTCGACGTGCGCCCGCCAACGCCGGCGACGCTGTTCGGCCGGCTCAGCGGCGGCAACCAGCAGAAAGTGCTGCTGGGCAAATGGCTGCTGCTGCGGCCGTCCGTGCTGGTGCTGGAGGACCCGACCTCCGGCGTGGACCCGAACGCCCGTGCGAAGATCTTCGAGGTGTTGCGCGACGCCGCGCGCGAAGGCGTCGGCATCCTGTTTCTCTCGACCGAACCAGAGCAGCTAGCCGACATGTGCGCGCGCGTGCTTATCCTGCGCGGCGGCGTGGTCGCGACCGAGCTTTCGGGCGACGCGCTCGACCAGGAGGCCATCAGCCGGTGGTGCTACGCATGAAGACATCCGCCGACCCTGCCGCGCAGACCGCGGGCCCCGCGCCGGCGCACGCCAGCCTCGCGACGCCGGGCAGATCGGTGCTGCGCGCGGTGATGATGGAAATCCTCACGCGCTACGCGACGGTGCTGCTGCTGGTGCTGCTGATCGTGACGTTCTCGCTCGCCAGCAGCCGCTTCCTGACTAGCCAGAACTGGCAGAACCTGCTGGTGGTGCAGGCCGTGGTCAGCTGCACCGCGTTTGCCGCGATCGTGCCGCTGGTGGTCGGCGAGTTCGATCTGTCGCTCGGCAACATGCTGGGCTTTCTGACCATGCTCGGCGCCTTCCTGGGCGGCGCGGGCTATGACGGGCGGGTGGTGATCCCGGTGATGCTGATCGGCGGCGTGCTCGCCGGGCTGATCAACGGGTCGCTGACCGTAGGCTTCCAGATCAGTTCGTTCATCGCCACGCTCGGCACCGGCATCCTGCTCAGCGGCCTGACGCTCGCGCTCAGCGGCGGGCAGGTGCTGTTCGATGGCATTCCGCCCACGATCCTGTACATCGGGCAGGGGCATTTTCTCGGCCTCGGCATCACCGTGTGGCTCACGCTGCTGCTCGCCGTGATCCTGCTCTACGTGCTGGAGCAGACGCCGTTTGGCCGCAAGCTGTACGCAGTCGGCGGCTCCGAGCGGGTGGCGTTCCTGGCCGGCATCCGCACCGGCGCGCTGAAGATCGCGGCCTTCGCCATCGCCGGGCTGCTGATCGGCATCGGCTCTATTTTCGAGCTTGGCCAGAGCGGCGCCGCCAATGCCGGATTCGGGCCAGACCTGCTGCTGCCAGCGTACGCTGCGGCGTTCCTCGGTGTCACTACATATCGGCCCGGCTACTACAACGTGCCCGGCGCGCTGGTGGCCATCGTGCTGATGGCGGTGGGTTTCAACGGGCTGAACCTGCTGGGCGCGCCGTTCTGGATGCAGCCGATCTTCAACGGCGCCGTGCTGGTGATCGCGGTGATCAGCGCCCGCGCCGAATCGCGCCACGTGCGCAAATAGGGCAGGAGGGCGGGGTGCAGCTCCACCAACTCGCCGACGCCGCAGAGGCGCTGACCGGCCGGCTTGCCGACTATCGCGCGATCGACCTAAGCCGCCTGCTGCTGCCGGGCATCCCGACCTATCCGACGCACCCGAAATACTTCCAGATGCGCTGGTGCTCGATGGGCGACCCCGCCGAGATGAACCAGCTCATTCTCGGCGAGCACACGGGGACGCATCTGGACGCGCCGTCGCATTTCGTGCCCGGCCCCAACGATCCGGCGCGCAAGCACATCCATGAACTGCCGCTCGACCGGTTCTTCGGCCGCGCGCTGAAGCTGACGTTCGGGCCATTCGAGCCGAACAACGCGACCGTCACGCTCGCCGACATCCGCAGCTGGGAAGCTGCGCATGTGCCGATCCGTCGCGACGACGTGGTGTTGCTGGATTTCCAGTGGGGCAACCGCTGGCAGTCCGGCCCGGAAGGGTTCGCGTTCCTCGACCGCTGGCCGGGCCTGGCGCGCGACGCGGCCGAATACATGGTCGAGCGGCGTGTGAAACTCGTCGGCACCGACTGCATCAGCCTCGATCCGGGCGATGGCGGCGGCGGCGCGCTGCCGGCACACTACACGCTGCTGCCGCAAGGCGTGCTGATCCTGGAGAACGTCGCCAACCTGGCGCTGCTGCCGGCGGTCAGCGTGTTCATGGCCCTGCCGCTGCACATCCACGGCGGCACCGGCTCGCCGGTGCGCGCCATGGCGTTCGTGCCGCGCAAATAATCGTCAGGCGGCGCGGAAGATCCGGAAGCCCTCGACCTCCTTGACTATCTCGAAGCGCGTCCAGCGGTCGAAGTCGTGCAGGATCACCAGCTTGTCGAGGTCGCCGCCGATCTCCTTGTTGATCCTGTCGAGCGACTTCAACTGGTCCCAAATGCTGCCGATGCCGGAGCCGAGCGGGATATAGACGCCGTCGTTGTTGGTGCCGGTGAGGTTGCGCGAACCGTAGACGCAGTCGCCGGCGACGACCATGCGGCCCTTGGCAGTTTCCAGCACGACGAATTGCTGGCCGATCGTGTGGCCCTCGCCACTGCGGCCGTGCACGCCCGGCAGCACGTTGTCGGTATCGCCGTCGAGCAGCACGAGGCGATGCTCGCGCGCCGCGTCCAGCGCGCTATAGATGTCGTCCGGATCGAGCACCAGGGTCAGGAAGCCGAACTGGCGCGGCAGCGCCAGCAGCTCGATCCAGCTCAGGAACTCGCGCTTCTGGATGTGCAGCCGGGCTTTGGGAAACTGCTCGATCGACCCCATGTGATCGAAGTGCGCGTGTGACAGCACGATATCGCTGATCTCGTCCGCCGCGATGCCCATTTCCGCGATCATGCGCACCGGCGAGATCCAGCGCGGGATGCCGAACTTGCGGGCGACTTCCACGCCGTTGCCTTCCTTCATGAAGCCGCAGTCGACCAGGATGTTGCGGCCGTGGCCGCGCGCCAGCACGAAAGCGAACGGCAGGTTGATCGTGCCTTCGCCGTAGGCCCCCTGCAGCAGCGTGGCAACCGGCTGGTTCTTGCTCTGCGCGTACTCGACGACGAAGACTTCCCACACATCCTGCGCGCCCGGCATGGCGTTTTCTCCCGTGTTTCATTCGGCCTTACGCGATCGGACGCCCCAGCGCCGGGGGCCCCGCAGCCACGATCAGCAATGGCACTTCGCCACACATATTGCGAGCAGGCGAGTACACCGCCGCCTCGTCGGCGTGACCCGCCGGAATGGTTCAGGTTCTGTTGCATAGCTGGTGGTCGACTCCGGCCCGGGTATGACCGGCGCGGCGGCGGCGAGTGAGAACGCGGGGGTAGTGGCTTTCAAGGGGCGGCATTTTAGCGGCGAGGTGATCCTTTGGGCGGTGCGCTGGTACCTGATGTTCCCGATGAGCTACCGCGACCTCGAGCTGATGCTGGCAGATCGGGGCGTGGCGGTCGACCACACCGCCATCTTCCGCTGGATCCAGTCCTACGCTGCCGAGCTGGAGAAACGACTGCGGCCGCATCTGCGCTGCTGCAACGGCTCATGGCGGGTCGATGAGACCTATGTCAAGATCAAGGTCCGCTGGACCTACCTGTATCGGTCGGTCGAACGGTATGGCCACGCCATCGATTTCCTGCTCTCGGCCAGGCGGGATGCGGGAGCGGCGAAGTGGTTCTTCCGCAAGGCGCTTGGCCAGCAACACACGGTCAACGGGGTCGCTGCACGATTTGTCCAAAACTGCACGCTAAGGCGGTTCAGTGGGCAGTTCGGGGGGCCTGCGGCTTTTTTGGCAAGGCGGCAACAAGTTTGTTCAGCCACGCGACTGCACCCGGTGTCTGGTGCCAAGCCGGTCCGCAATCCCTGACGTAGTCGGTTGCTTCGTCAGCACCGCCCATCGTGATGTAGCCGCTGTCCGAGGCCACCGGCGGCTTGGTGCCAGCCAGGATGGCAGGCACGTGCTGGTTGGCTGACCAGGCGTCCCGCACCAGCCGCGCGGCCTGCTGTTCCGCCGTATGCCCTTCTCGGAAGGCGACCAGCGCGCGGGTATAGAGCCAGCAGGCGCTCCATTCGTCTTTATAGGCTGCCAGCAGTTTCTTCACCGCCGCTGCATCGTCGCGCCTGAGCAGGCAGCCGAGCAGGAGATATCGGATCCCCTGGTTGTCATTCGGGTTCAGCTCCAGCATGGCGCGGAAGTGGTCGACGGCGGCATCCTCATCGCCGAGTTTGATGAGGGCGATGGCGAGGCCCGCCCTGGCCCGCATGTACGGGCGAGTTTCGAGGAAGCCCCAGAAATGTCCAGCATACTCCTCGAACCCCTCGGCCCCGAGCGCCAGCTCTCCGGCCTCGATGCCCTTGACGTAGAGAGCCCGGGCCTCCTGGACGGACCGGGCCTCCTCGGCCAAGAGATTGTAGGCATCGGCGCAGAGCGGCGAGATGGTGAGCGCCTTGTGGGCGAGCGCGATGCGCGAGCGGGATGTGGTGCGCTCCCACGCTTCGTACATGACGTCCTGCGCCTTGGCGATTGCGTCATCGCGGCTGCGGCCGGCAATCGCTGCCAGATAGCTCTCCATCGCCCGGCGGTCCGGCAACGCGACGCCGGCCACAGCAGTCTTCGTCTTCGGCTGTGGCGGTGTCGCCGTGACCTTCCGGCGCGGCTTCTGGGAGACAGGCATAGGCGGTTCCTCTCGTGCGTTCCTGCGCAGCTATGGCTGAGCCATCCGGTGCTGGGCGACGATGCGTGACACGGTTGGCTGGCTGATGTTGTAGAGCCGTGCCATGTCGGCGCCGGACTTGCGGCCGGTGATGACGCTTTCGGCGATTTCGCGGCGCTTGACGGCATCGAGCTTCTTGCGCCGGCCGCCGATACGTCCCTCCGCGCGCGCGGCGGCAATGCCGGCCGAGGTGCGCTCGCGGATCATGGCGCGCTCGAACTCGGCGAACGAGCCGACCATCTGCATCATCATTCGGCCGGCGGGCGTCGTAGTGTCGATGTTCTCGGTGATGGAGCGAAAGCCGGCGCCGGCGTCGGAGATCCGCTCCATGATGTGCAGCACGTCCTTCAGCGAGCGCGACAGCCGATCGAGTTTCCAGACGACGACGGTATCACCGTCGCGCAACTGGTCGAGCATACGGTGCAGTTCCGGCCGGTCCCAGCGCCCGCCGGAGGCCGCTTCCTCGAACAACCGCCGGCAACCCGCGGCCCTGAGTGCCTTGGCCTGCAGGGCGTTGTTCTGCTCATCGCCCTTCGAGACGCGCGCATAACCGAGCAGCAGGCCGGCCGAAGCAGGCTTGGCGTCTTTCGCAAACGGCCGTTTACGAACGGGCTGGGCGACCACGGCAGCTCTTCGCGATTCTGCTTTCAGTATCCTCTTTCAGAATGGCGCGGAATGGCAAGGGCTTTATGAACCCCCCCTCCCTTCCGGAACGAAGCCATCATGTCCCGCCGTGCCCTGCTGTCCGCCGAACAGCGCGATCGCCTGTTCGCCATCGCCGTCGAGCGCGCCGAGATGGCGCGACACTACGTGCTTGGTGCCGACGACCTGGCGCTCCATCCGGTCCAAGCGGCGCGGCATGAACCGGATCGGGTTCGCCGTGCAACTCTGTCTCCTGCGCTATCCGGGCCAGGGCCTCGGCCCTGGTGATCGGCCACCCGAGGCGATGATCACGTTCGTGGCGGAACAGGTCGGCGTGCCGTCATCGGCGTTCGCCGGCTACGCGCTGCGGGACCAGAACTCGGCGGGAGCACACGGCTGAACTGCAAGCCGCCCTCGGGGTACGGCGTTTCGGATTGGCGGACTGGCGCGCCTGCCTCCGGCTGGGCGCGGATGCGGCGTGGGCCACCGACCGCGGCGAGGCGATCGTGCGCGCAATGCTCGCGCCCCTGCGCGCCGCGTGCGTGCTCATCCCGGCCGCGGCAGTCCTGGAGCGGATCGGGCTTGAGGCACGGGTTCGCGCCCGCAGGACAGCGTTCCAGACCTTGGCATCCGGCCTGACCGATGCCGATGGCGAGCGGCTCGTCGGGTTGCTGGCGAACGATCCGGATGTGCGCCGGTCCCGCTTCGCCTGGTTGCGCGATTACCCGGAATCGCCCGCGCCATCAAACATGATCGAGCTGCTGGACCGGCTCGACTTCGTCCGCGGCCTTGGGATCGGCCCAGACCGCGCGCGGCGCATCCATCCCGCGCGCCTGGGCCGGCTGATCGACGAGGGCACCATCATGACCGCGCAGCACATCGCTGATCTCGAACCCGTGCGTCGCGCCGCAATCCTGGTGGCCCAGGTCGCCGATCTCCAGACACGACTCGCGGACGCGACGCTCGCCATGTTCGAAAAATACATGGGCTCGCTGTTCACCAAGGCCCGCGGCAAGGCCGAGCGGCGCTTCCAGGCGACCAAGCGCGACGTCGCCCGCGCGCTGCTGCTGTTCCGGCGCACGATCTTCGCGCTCAAGCAGGCGAAGGCGACCGGCGAGGACGGCGTGCGCGTGGTCGATCGTGAGATCGGCATGGCCAAGCTCGAGCGTGCCCTGCCGGTGATCGAGACCGCGGCCTACGTCGCCGAGCAGGACATCCTGGTCACCGCGGCCGAGAAATATTCTGTCCTTCGCCGCTTCAGTCCCCGGTTCCTGGAAGCATTCCGGTTCCAGTCCAACACGCCGAACGATCCCGTGCTGGCCGCCGTGGAATTGCTCCGTACCGACGGACGCCCGGGGGTTCGCCAAACGGCCGCCAGCGTCGTTCCTTCCGGCCAAGTGGCGCAAGTTGATCTTCGTGTCTTGCGCGGCCGACCGCCGGCTGTACGAGACCGCCGTCCTCGCGACACTGCGCGACCGGCTGCGCGGGAGCGACATCTGGGTGGCCGGCAGCCGCGACTACCGCGCGTTCGAGGACTACCTCCTGCCCATGGACGACACCGCGGACGCGAGCGGGATCGATGGTGAGACCGACCCCAACCGCCATGTCGCGGCGCGCGGGACGCTGCTGCATGAGCGTCTGCAGTTCGTCGCCGCCTGTGCCGCGCACGGCGCGCTGGATGGCGTGGAGATCGAGGCAGGAAAACTCTACATCGCGCGCACCAAACCGGCGGCGCCGGAGGCGGCGCGCCTGCTTGCAGCCCGCCTCGAAAGCCTGTTGCCGCGCGTGCGCATCACCGAGGTCCTGGCCGACGTCGATGCCTGGACAGGGTTCGCCGACCGCTTCACCCATCTGCGCACAGGCAACCCGGCCACCGACAGGCCGGCGCTGCTCGCCGCCGTCCTGGCCGACGGCACGAACCTGGGTCTGTCGCGCATGGCCGACGCCTCGCACGGCCTGACCTACCATCACTTGGTCAACGTCGCACAGTGGCACGTCAGCGAGGAAAACTACCTCGCCGCGCGTGCCGCCATCGTCAACATGCGCCACAAACACAAGCTGGCGGCACTCTGGGACGACGGTTCAACTTCCTCCTCCGACGGTCAGTATTTTCGTGCCGGCGGCCGCGCCAGCAGCGGGCGCGACGTGAACGCGAAATACGGGATCGATCCCGG
Source organism: uncultured Pseudomonadota bacterium (assembly GCA_963786445.1). Taxonomy (GTDB): domain Bacteria; phylum Pseudomonadota; class Alphaproteobacteria; order Acetobacterales; family Acetobacteraceae; genus JAFKFJ01. The sequence continues at coordinate 1,969 of CAWAZU010000021.1, read as the reverse complement.
CGCGGTGTTCTACACCCACGTCTCGGGACGATACGGGCCATTCGGGACCAAGGTCATCACCGCCACCCAGAGCGCGGCGCCCTACGTCCTGGACGGCCTGCACCACCACGCCCACCAGACCGACTTGCGGATCGCCGAGCACTACACCGACACCGCCGGCGCGACCGATCATGTGTTCGGGCTGTGCCACCTGCTCGGCTACCGGTTCGCGCCGCGGATCAAGGGTCTCAAGGATCGCAAGCTGTACACGATCGAAAAGCCCGGCACGTATCCGCTGCTCGAGCCGATGATCGGCGATACGATCGACGTCAAGGCGATCGTCGCGCAGTGGTCCGAACTGTCGCGCCTCAAGCAGTCGATCGAGGCTGGCGCGACCATCCCGTCGGTGATCCTGCGCAAGCTGTCCGCGGCGGGTTCGGGCAACGCGCTGTCGCGCGCGCTGCGGGCTCTCGGCCGGATCGAGCGCACCCTGTTCACGCTGCAATGGCTGTCCGACCCGGCCCTGCGCGAACGCAGCCACGCCGGCCTCAACAAGGGCGAGGCCAGCAACGCGCTGCGCCGGGCCATCTTCTTCCACCGGCAGGGGGAAATCCGCGACCGCACCTTCGAGAACCAGAGTTTCCGCGCATCGGGCCTCAGCCTGCTCACCGCCGCCATCGTCCATTGGAACACCGTCTATCTCAACCGGGCCGTCTAGGACCTCCGCGCCCAGGGCGTTCATGTGCCCGACGATCTGCTCGTCCACGTCGCCCCGCTCGGCTGGGAGCATATCGCGCTTACCGGCGACTACGTCTGGGCCAGTGCCAATCCGCCGGTCGGCTTCCGCCCGTTACGGGATGTTCGTCCCACGTTCCAGGCCCGCGCCGCTTAGCGTGCAGTTTTGGACAAATCGTGCGGCGACCCCTGAATGGAAGGCAAGAATGTGAATTTGTGAACATGTGAACCGTTCACATGTTCCCCGCCTACCCATCCATCAGCCGGCGCAGCTCGACGACGGTTTCGGCCAGGCCGATGCGCTCGAAAATGCCCAGCAATTCGGCCATGGAGACGGGCGGATTGATCAGGTTGGCTTGCTGGTCGCGCACGGCATCGACGACGAGGACGGGCGCCAGATCGAGGAGATGGCGCACGAATTCGTCCGGGTGCTGGGCTTCGATGCCGTAGCGATCCAGCACCTCGGCCGGGAAATCCCGGAGGTTTCGGGTCACGATGACATCGGCGCGGCCGACGATTGCGGCTGCGAGGACGTGGCGGTCATCGGGATCGGGCAGCGTGAACGAGCCGATAAGACGCTCATAACCAGTGACGAGAGCATCCTCCGCATGACGATCCATAGCCGCGCGGACGCTTTGGAGCCGTTCAAGCGGAATATCGGGACGGTCACGGCGGACGGCCCTTATCCATTCCTCATGCACATCGGCCGACCAGCGCGCCTGAAACAGGCCGTTGAGCGTCAGGCCCATGAGCAGACTGCGAAGCGAAACCGGATACAGGACGCTGGCGTCGAGGAAGGCGCAGAACGACCCTTGCATCAAGTAAGCCCCAGTTCCTGATCGATCGCCGCCAGTTCCTTCAGCGCGGCGCGGCGCGCCACGCGATGCGCCGCCTTGTAGGCCATGACATCCTTGAACAGAACGCGGCGATGCGTGCCGGTGCGATGGAAGGGGATGTCCCCCTTATCGAGCAACCGCACGAGATAGGGCCGCGACACGTTGAGCAGCTCGGCCGCTTCCTGCGTGGTCAGCTCGGCATGATGCGGAATGAGCCGCACCGCGTTACCTGCCGCCATCTCGGCCAGGATGGTGACCAGGAGCCGAAACGCGGTTGTCGGGATGGTGACGGTTTCCCCAATGCCGTTCGGTTGCTCCACGCGCAAGCGCAGGGAGCCGTTGGCTTTGGCAAGCTGGGTGGCCAGGTGACGGGCGGACTCCCGCGCCAGCAAGGCGTCGGCCTCGCTTGGGGCAATCGG
>CAWAZU010000020.1:0-18701 GCA_963786445.1 uncultured Pseudomonadota bacterium | reverse complement strand
CCGCACGATTTGTCCAAAACTGCACGCTAAGCGGCGCGGGCCTGGAACGTGGGACGAACATCCCGTAACGGGCGGAAGCCGACCGGCGGATTGGCACTGGCCCAGACGTAGTCGCCGGTAAGCGCGATATGCTCCCAGCCGAGCGGGGCGACGTGGACGAGCAGATCGTCGGGCACATGAACGCCCTGGGCGCGGAGGTGCTGGACGGCCCGGTTGAGATAGACGGTGTTCCAATGGACGATGGCGGCGGTGAGCAGGCTGAGGCCCGATGCGCGGAAACTCTGGTTCTCGAAGGTGCGGTCACGGATTTCCCCCTGCCGGTGGAAGAAGATGGCCCGGCGCAGCGCGTTGCTGGCCTCGCCCTTGTTGAGGCCGGCGTGGCTGCGTTCGCGCAGGGCCGGGTCGGACAGCCATTGCAGCGTGAACAGGGTGCGCTCGATCCGGCCGAGAGCCCGCAGCGCGCGCGACAGCGCGTTGCCCGAACCCGCCGCGGACAGCTTGCGCAGGATCACCGACGGGATGGTCGCGCCAGCCTCGATCGACTGCTTGAGGCGCGACAGTTCGGACCACTGCGCGACGATCGCCTTGACGTCGATCGTATCGCCGATCATCGGCTCGAGCAGCGGATACGTGCCGGGCTTTTCGATCGTGTACAGCTTGCGATCCTTGAGACCCTTGATCCGCGGCGCGAACCGGTAGCCGAGCAGGTGGCACAGCCCGAACACATGATCGGTCGCGCCGGCGGTGTCGGTGTAGTGCTCGGCGATCCGCAAGTCGGTCTGGTGGGCGTGGTGGTGCAGGCCGTCCAGGACGTAGGGCGCCTCGCTCTGGGTGGCGGTGATGACCTTGGTCCCGAATGGCCCGTATCGTCCCGAGACGTGGGTGTAGAACACCGCGCCGGGATCGATCCCGTATTTCGCGTTCACGTCGCGCCCGCTGCTGGCGCGGCCGCCGGCACGAAAATACTGACCGTCGGAGGAGGAAGTTGAACCGTCGTCCCAGAGTGCCGCCAGCTTGTGTTTGTGGTGCATGTTGACGATGGCGGCGCGCGCGGCGACGTAGTTTTCCTCGCTGACGTGCCACTGTGCGACGTTGACCAAGTGATGGTAGGTCAGGCCGTGCGAGGCGTCGGCCATGCGCGACAGACCCAGGTTCGTGCCGTCGGCCAGGACGGCGGCGAGCAGCGCCGGCCTGTCGGTGGCCGGGTTGCCTGTGCGCAGATGGGTGAAGCGGTCGGCGAACCCTGTCCAGGCATCGACGTCGGCCAGGACCTCGGTGATGCGCACGCGCGGCAACAGGCTTTCGAGGCGGGCTGCAAGCAGGCGCGCCGCCTCCGGCGCCGCCGGTTTGGTGCGCGCGATGTAGAGTTTTCCTGCCTCGATCTCCACGCCATCCAGCGCGCCGTGCGCGGCACAGGCGGCGACGAACTGCAGACGCTCGTGCAGCAGCGTCCCGCGCGCCGCGACATAGCGGTTGGGGTCGGTCTCACCATCGATCCCGCTCGCGTCCGCGGTGTCGTCCATGGGCAGGAGGTAGTCCTCGAACGCGCGGTAGTCGCGGCTGCCGGCCACCCAGATGTCGCTCCCGCGCAGCCGGTCGCGCAGTGTCGCGAGGACGGCGGTCTCGTACAGCCGGCGGTCGGCCGCGCCAGACACGAAGATCAACTTGCGCCACTTGGCCGGAAGGAACGACGCTGGCGGCCGTTTGGCAAACCCCCGGGCGTCCGTCGTACGGAGCAATTCCACGGCGGCCAGCACGGGATCGTTCGGCGTGTTGGACTGGAACCGGAATGCTTCCAGGAACCGGGGACTGAAGCGGCGAAGGACAGAATATTTCTCGGCCGCGGTGACCAGGATGTCCTGCTCGGCGACGTAGGCCGCGGTCTCGATCACCGGCAGGGCACGCTCGAGCTTGGCCATGCCGATCTCACGATCGACCACGCGCACGCCGTCCTCGCCGGTCGCCTTCGCCTGCTTGAGCGCGAAGATCGTGCGCCGGAACAGCAGCAGCGCGCGGGCGACGTCGCGCTTGGTCGCCTGGAAGCGCCGCTCGTCCTTGCCGCGGGCCTTGGTGAACAGCGAGCCCATGTATTTTTCGAACATGGCGAGCGTCGCGTCCGCGAGGCGTGTCTGGAGATCGGCGACCTGGGCCACCAGGATTGCGGCGCGACGCACGGGTTCGAGATCAGCGATGTGCTGCGCGGTCATGATGGTGCCCTCGTCGATCAGCCGGCCCAGGCGCGCGGGATGGATGCGCCGCGCGCGGTCTGGGCCGATCCCAAGGCCGCGGACGAAGTCGAGCCGGTCCAGCAGCTCGATCATGTTCGATGGCGCGGGCGATTCCGGGTAATCGCGCAACCAGGCGAAGCGGGACCGGCGCACATCCGGATCGTTCGCCAGCAACCCGACGAGCCGCTCGCCATCGGCATCGGTCAGGCCGGATGCCAAGGTCTGGAACGCTGTCCTGCGGGCGCGAACCCGTGCCTCAAGCCCGATCCGCTCCAGGACTGCCGCGGCCGGGATGAGCACGCACGCGGCGCGCAGGGGCGCGAGCATTGCGCGCACGATCGCCTGGCCGCGGTCGGTGGCCCACGCCGCATCCGCGCCCAGCCGGAGGCAGGCGCGCCAGTCCGCCAATCCGAAACGCCGTACCCCGAGGGCGGCTTGCAGTTCAGCCGTGTGCTCCCGCCGAGTTCTGGTCCCGCAGCGCGTAGCCGGCGAACGCCGATGACGGCACGCCGACCTGTTCCGCCACGAACGTGATCATCGCCTCGGGTGGCCGATCACCAGGGCCGAGGCCCTGGCCCGGATAGCGCAGGAGACAGAGTTGCACGGCGAACCCGATCCGGTTCATGCCGCGCCGCTTGGACCGGATGAGCGCCAGGTCGTCGGCACCAAGCACGTAGTGTCGCGCCATCTCGGCGCGCTCGACGGGGATGGCGAACAGGCGATCGCGCTGTTCGGCGGACAGCAGGGCACGGCGGGACATGATGGCTTCGTTCCGGAAGGGAGGGGGGGTTCATAAAGCCCTTGCCATTCCGCGCCATTCTGAAAGAGGATACTGAAAGCAGAATCGCGAAGAGCTGCCGTGGTCGCCCAGCCCGTTCGTAAACGACCGTTTGCGAAAGACGCCAAGCCTGCTTCGGCCGGCCTGCTGCTCGGTTATGCGCGCGTCTCGAAGGGCGATGAGCAGAACAACGCCCTGCAGGCCAAGGCACTCAGGGCCGCGGGTTGCCGGCGGTTGTTCGAGGAAGCGGCCTCCGGCGGGCGCTGGGACCGGCCGGAACTGCACCGTATGCTCGACCAGTTGCGCGACGGTGATACCGTCGTCGTCTGGAAACTCGATCGGCTGTCGCGCTCGCTGAAGGACGTGCTGCACATCATGGAGCGGATCTCCGACGCCGGCGCCGGCTTTCGCTCCATCACCGAGAACATCGACACTACGACGCCCGCCGGCCGAATGATGATGCAGATGGTCGGCTCGTTCGCCGAGTTCGAGCGCGCCATGATCCGCGAGCGCACCTCGGCCGGCATTGCCGCCGCGCGCGCGGAGGGACGTATCGGCGGCCGGCGCAAGAAGCTCGATGCCGTCAAGCGCCGCGAAATCGCCGAAAGCGTCATCACCGGCCGCAAGTCCGGCGCCGACATGGCACGGCTCTACAACATCAGCCAGCCAACCGTGTCACGCATCGTCGCCCAGCACCGGATGGCTCAGCCATAGCTGCGCAGGAACGCACGAGAGGAACCGCCTATGCCTGTCTCCAAGAAGCCGCGCCGGAAGGTCACGGCGACACCGCCACAGCCGAAGACGAAGACTGCTGTGGCCGGCGTCGCGTTGCCGGACCGCCGGGCGATGGAGAGCTATCTGGCAGCGATTGCCGGCCGCAGCCGCGATGACGCAATCGCCAAGGCGCAGGACGTCATGTACGAAGCGTGGGAGCGCACCACATCCCGCTCGCGCATCGCGCTCGCCCACAAGGCGCTCACCATCTCGCCGCTCTGCGCCGATGCCTACAATCTCTTGGCCGAGGAGGCCCGGTCCGTCCAGGAGGCCCGGGCTCTCTACGTCAAGGGCATCGAGGCCGGAGAGCTGGCGCTCGGGGCCGAGGGGTTCGAGGAGTATGCTGGACATTTCTGGGGCTTCCTCGAAACTCGCCCGTACATGCGGGCCAGGGCGGGCCTCGCCATCGCCCTCATCAAACTCGGCGATGAGGATGCCGCCGTCGACCACTTCCGCGCCATGCTGGAGCTGAACCCGAATGACAACCAGGGGATCCGATATCTCCTGCTCGGCTGCCTGCTCAGGCGCGACGATGCAGCGGCGGTGAAGAAACTGCTGGCAGCCTATAAAGACGAATGGAGCGCCTGCTGGCTCTATACCCGCGCGCTGGTCGCCTTCCGAGAAGGGCATACGGCGGAACAGCAGGCCGCGCGGCTGGTGCGGGACGCCTGGTCAGCCAACCAGCACGTGCCTGCCATCCTGGCTGGCACCAAGCCGCCGGTGGCCTCGGACAGCGGCTACATCACGATGGGCGGTGCTGACGAAGCAACCGACTACGTCAGGGATTGCGGACCGGCTTGGCACCAGACACCGGGTGCAGTCGCGTGGCTGAACAAACTTGTTGCCGCCTTGCCAAAAAAGTCGCAGGCCCCCCGAACTGCCCACTGAACCGCCTTAGCGTGCAGTTTTGGACAAATCGTGCAGCGACCCCCTCATCGACTGTTTCACGCCAGACGAGTGCGCCAATTTCCTCCGCCACGCTGGCTATTTCCAGTCAGCGTGAAGGCGCTCTAGCCGTTGCGGCGGCCGGTCAATGCGAGATCTCGGCCAGGTTCTGACGCGGCCGGATGCTGCGCGCCGCCAGCAGGCACGCCGCCGCCAGCAGGGCCGCTGCCGCGCCGGACGTTGCCGCCACGGACGCCGTCGCCCCCGCGGTGCGCAGCGCGCCATAGATCAGCGGGCCGAAAATGCCGCCGATCGGCCCGGTGACGTTGATATAGGCGGCGCCGGTGCCGCGGATGCGCGTCGGGAAGGACTCGCCGACATAGGCGAAGAACGGTGCGGCGGCGCCCTGCGCGAAGAACAGCACCAGCGCATAGCACGCCACCACGGCCGCCATGCCATGTGCCGCGAACAGCAGCAACAGCGTGGCCGCCGCCGCGAGGACCTGCGCCAGCATCACCGTCTCGCGCCGGCCGATCCGATCGCCGAGCCAGCCGCAACCGAGATAGCCGAGCACGGCGACGGCGTTGCCGATCACCACCGTCCACAGCGCGCCGGTCAGCGCGATGCCCTTGCTCTGCGCCAGAATGCTGGTCGCCAGCACGGTCATCTGCGAATTGGCGATGATCTTGAAGAAGAACATCGCACCGACCGCGATGCTATGGCGCCGCAGCGCCGGCGCGAACAGTTCGGCATAGGTGTTGCGGCGATCTCCGGCCAGGTCGAGCCGCCAGCGCACGGCCAGCGCATCCGCTGTCTGCCGGTCGCCCGCCCGCCGCAGCCGTCGCAGACAGCGGATCTTGAGAAAGTAGGGCGACTCACGCAGGCCGGTGCGCAGGACGAAGATGACGACCAGCGGAAACGTGGCAACCGCGAACACGCCGCGCCAGCCGATAACCGGTTCCAGCACGGCGGCTAGCCCGGCCGAGAGCATTACCCCGAGCGGCCAGCCCGCCTGGATGATGCCGTAGATCAGCCCTTTGCGTCGTGGCGGCAGGATTTCATTCAGATAGGCGGCATTCACCGCCTGCTCCGACATGCCGAAGCCGGCGAGCGCGCGGACCAGGATCAGCGACAGCGGCCCCACGGCCAGGGCCGCGAGCCCGGAACTGAGCGCCGCCCCGGCGGTGGTGACGAACAACGCGAAACGCCGCCCGGCGAAGTCGATCAGCGGCCCGACGGCGAGCGCCACCACCAGCGATCCCAGCGAGACGAAGGTGGCGACGAACGACGCCGTGCCGTCGCTCCAGCCGAAGCTGTGCTGGATGGCGGGGAGGATATTGCCGAACGTGATCAGGTCATAGACCGCGAAGGTCCAGGCCAGCAGGGCAACGATGGCGGCATAGCGGACCTCGCGCGGCGCGAGGTCCGGAAAGTCATCAACGAGCGACTGGACTTGCGACATGAGACGGCCTTTCACCAATGATTTGCAAGGAAGGCGACGTCATGACGGGCGATTTTCCTGATGGTCTTGTTGGTGCCGCGCCGGATGGTGCTTGAGCGGTGGCGCGCGGCACGGTCACTCGGTGTCTCGCGGCGGGCAGGCCGCCCACCAGTGACGTGCGATCATCTCGCGGCTGGCAAGCCAGGCGCCGCCGCTTCGGGCAAGATGGGCGAGGATGCTTTCCAGGGCGGCGATCCGGCCCGGCCGGCCGATCATGCGCAGATGCAGCCCGACCGAGAGCATGCGCGGCGCCACGGCACCCTCACGGTACAGCCAGTCGAAGGCGTCGCAGACATAGCCTGCAAAGTCCGCAGCGCTGACGAATCGTGACGCGTGCTGGAACTGCATGTCGTTGGTGTCGAAGGCGTACGGCAGCACCAGATGCGGATGGCCGGCGACGCCGACGTAATGCGGCAGGTCGTCGTTGTAGTCGTCGCTGTCGTAGAGGAAGCCGCCATGCTCGACCAGCAGCGGCCGTGTCAGCAACGTCGGCGTCGAGCGCGTGTGCCAGCCGACCGGCGCCTTGCCGGTGGCGGCGGTGATGGCGCGGACGGCGCGGGCGATCTGCGTGCGCTCCTGCGCTTCGGTCAACCCGGGCGCGCCGTGCGACTCCCAGCGATAACCATGCGCCGCCACCTCGTGCCCGCGCCGCGCCGCGTCCTGCGCAAGCCACGGCGACACCTCCACGGCGCGGCCGCAGGCGCTCAGCGTGGCGACCGCCGCGAAGCGGTCGAGCAGGTCCATCACGCGCCAGTAGCCGGCGCGGCTGCCGTATTCGAAATGGCTTTCGATGCAGCGATCGATCCGATCGTCCAGCCGATCGACGACCTCGTACACCGCCTCGTTGCGGCCATCGCCGCCGGAGACCGTGAACTCCGCGCCCTCCTCGAAATTGACCACGAAGGAGACGGCAACGCGGGCGCCGTTCGGCCAGCCGACGCGCGGCGGACGGTTGGCGTAGCCGCGGAAATCGCGCGCGGTGTGCGGCGGGATATCCGGCCGAAAGTTCTGTGCCATCCTGGTTCCTCGGACGCCGAGGCTAGGGGTGTGGCGACAGGATTGTCGATCACCCGGATCACGCCAGGGCGAAGCGATCGAGACGACGAGGCGGCCGGGGAGGAGCCGTAAAGCGCTGGCGGGAATGCGAATTATCTGTGCGGAACGGTCGCACGCGGAGCCCGAAATTGCTGAACCGCGGCAGCAGGAAAAGGTCTCGCCGGATTGTTTCCAGCCGCTTGGGCCCGGCCTGCGCGTCGTTCTATCCTCCGCCATGACGGCGGAGCGAGGACGTGACGGACGCGGCAACCCGCTTGGCGTGGATCAGGCTTTATGAGGCGAGCGGCGACGCGGCCGAGACCTGCCGGCGTTTCGGCATCTCCCGCCCGACGTTCCGCAAATGGCTGCGCCGCTACCGCGCCGACGGCGCCGAGGGCCTGCACGACCGCAGCCACGTTCCGCTGGCACCGATCCGGCGCGGTGTATCGCCTGATGTGGAAGCGCTCGTGCTGGCGGTGCGGCAGGAGCGGCAGCTTGGGACGCGGCGGTTGCAGACCGCACTGCACCGCGACCACGGCATCGAACTTGCCATCGGTCGGATCCGGGCGGTGCTGCGCCGCCACGGCATGCCGCCGCTGGCGCCCGGGCGGCGGCGCCCGGAGGCCGGCGCACGGCCCGCGCCGGACCTTTCCGCCGAGCGTCTGCCGCGGCGTCTGCCGGGACTGCCGAAGGATGATCGCTTGGCCGCCACGCTCGCCGATGCAATCACCTCGGGCCATCTGCGGCCCGGCCGCAAACTGGGCGAGGAAGAGTTATGCCGGGCCTTGGCCGCCGGCCGTACCCATGTGCGGCAGGCGCTGCGGCATCTCGCCTTTGCCGGGCTGGTGTCGATCGTGCCGCACCGGGGCGCTTTCGTGGCGACGCCCTCGCCGGCGACGATCGCCGACGCCTACGCCGCCCGCTGCCTGCTCGAGGGCGAGATCGTAGCGGAGGTCACCCGTCACAGCCCGGCCGGCGCGGTCGCCCATCTGCTTCGCCACATCGCCTTGCAGAAAGCCGCGGTGGGCGGCGACCGCAATGTGCTGGTGCGGCTGCTCACCGAGTTCCACCTGCTGATTGCGGCGCTGGGCAGCAACCGCATGCTGGAGGAGATGCTGGCCGGTCTCGTCGCGCAGACCTCGGTCGCGGTACTGCTGCACGACGTGGCGCCGGATCCATGCGCCGCCATCGCCGAGCACGCGGCGCTGGTCACGCTGATCACCGTGGGGGACGCGGCCGGGGCGACGGCCCTGATGCGAAAGCATCTCGCCGCCAACCAGGCGAGGCTGCGCCTTGCCGACCCCGCCAGTCCGGGGCGGGGCAGCGATTTCGGATGCACTCCACAATGCCTTCGGCGCGGCGCCGCACCGTGATCCGTCGGTAGCAGGCCGCCCAACCTGTCCACCCCACCCGCGCCGGCAACCCGCCAACCTGGCGGTGCCGCCCGCTCTTCAGACGGCCGAGGATCGCCAGCTTCGGCTCCGGAAACGCGCCACGCCGGCGCGGGATGCCAGCGCGTCGGCGTGGCGCTGGGCCTGGCGACGCACGGCGCGCTCGTCCACGCGGGTGACGGTGCCGTCGCGCATGACGAAGCGGCCGTCCACCACGACCGACGACACCTCGTGCCCGAGGCTCGAATAGACGATCGCCGAGACCGGGTTGTGGATCGGCGTCATGAAGGCATTGTCGTAATCAAGCACGATGATGTCGGGCTTCTTGCCGATGTCGATCGAGCCGATCTCGCGTTCCAGCCCGATGGCGGCGGCGCCGTCGATGGTGGCCATCTCGATCACCTTCTCGGCGGTCGTGATGGTCGCGTCCTGGTGCAGGCCCTTCTGGATCAGGGCGACGAACTTCATGGCCTGGAACAGGCTGTGGTTGTTGCTGCTGGCGGGCCCGTCCGAGCCCAGCCCGATGCCGCCCCTCACTGCTTGACATAGGGCACCATCAGGGCGGCGGGCTGCACGGCCTTGCCGCCGAACAGGCCGGATATCGCCGGGATCGTCAGGACATAAGGCAGCGACAGCAGCAGTTGCGGGGGAACGTTCGAGCCGAACAGCTGCAGCGACAGCTGCAGTGCGTCGGCCGCGCCGAACACCAGGGCCGCCGCCGCCGCCTTCCAGGGACTCCAGCGACCGAAGATGACGATGGACAGCGCGATGAATCCCTCGCCGGAGACGATGGTGTCGCGGAACAGGCCGACCTGCGCCAGCACGATGTAGGCGCCGGCCATGCCGGCGCCGGCACTGGACATCAGCACGCCGATGTAGCGCATGCGGGCGACGTGAATGCCCGCCGCGTCGGCCGCCTTCGGGTTTTCGCCAACCGCGCGCAGTGCCAGGCCGAACCGGGTACGGAACAGCAATACATGGACCGGCGCGACGAGACCGAAGGTGAGATAGAGCATGATCGGATGGCTGAACAGCACTGGGCCGAGCACCGGCACGTGCTGCAGGAACGGGATCTGCTCGACACCTACGTATTGACTTTCTGCGCCTATACTTTTATTCCTCGAAATGAGCCGCTCCGAGAGCGATCCCCATTCGGTCGAGCGTTTGTTTATCGCAAACAAAGCTGTCCCGTTAGCGCGTGAGATCGCCTTGTCCACAATCGCAAGGCGATTGTTTTCAACATCTTTTGTAAACTTATTGCGGAGTTCATCAACCAGTATTGGATTCGCCTCGACCCCGATGACGCGCATCCCCCGTTCCAAATAGAATTCCGTATCCTCGTTTTTGTGCATCCCAACATCATAAACAACCCTTTCGACGGCCATCGCGTTGGTCCACCGCAGCATGGTCTCGCGATCATATGCGAATTGGGGTCATTTGCGCTCTGACCCTGCGTACATCATCGGAACCCGAAGGGCACCGTCAAATTGATGAGCATTCCCCAGAGCATGCGCAGTGAGATTGAACGCACCGACGATCACGCGACAGCTGCGGCACCGGTGGTCTCGGCCCAGGTCTGGATGGCTCGCATGTGGGCTGGTGCGAGTTCTGCGACCCGTTGTTCAGTTCCTTGTGCTTCCAGCCCTTGTGAGCGCTCGTCCGGCCTTCCCAGGGCAGCATGACGATTGGCCGGCCAGCGCCGGCGCACATCGCATGCCGTTTTGAGTTCAGTCCGCCTTTCGTCCGCCGATGCGGCGGGGCGCCACCACTTTCTGCACAGGCTTGCCGCGGTCCGATGCGCCTCGAGGTTGGTGATCCGATTCGGTTCGCGACCCCGCCATCGGGGCTTCGAAAATCCGGTTGAACACACCGGCCGTCACCCGAGGCAATACATATTGAATAAAAGCCCATGTCGCCGAACGGTGTAATGCGACTAGAGACGTTCGCCTGCTAGCTTCAATTATAGGTGAGACATAAAAGTATTATTAACTGAGGTTCAGAGATTTTTGGCACTCTGCACAGATATTCTGCACGCGACCGAATCCAATGTGCGGGCAATGACCAAATATGGGAACGGGGATAATCGATATGATTGGAGCACCGGTACAAAACCTTAGCGCTGTTCGGACAAATTTTCTCGCCCTGGTGCCCGAACTGTTTAGTCGACCGCACCTTAGTAGATATCGGTCGGTTATTAATTCTTTGATGATCTTGCTTTCTGATGGGGCCGTTGTATCTGTCGTTCTTTTGCTGGCCGGCAGCCCTCGCCCGCGCCCCTCCCTGTCGGGCGATCCGACGTCATCGGCGCTCGCGGGTGGCGAGTGGTTCCAGATGGCCGTGGTGGCGATGGCCGCGGTGCTGCTCAGCTACGGCCACTATCGCCGCCGCGTCCCGTTTTGGATCGAAGCCCGTCAGGTCACGACCGCAGCCTTGATCGGGTTACTGTGCAGCATCTTCCTCAGTATGCACGTCGCGGGCGACGTCAGCGGCCGGCCCCGCCTCCATCTGGTGCTGGCGTGGCTGTGCGTTCCGCCTGTGATCGTCGGCATGCGGCGCGCGGTGCGCATGTTGCTCGGCAGCGTCGGCTTGTGGCAGATCGATACGCTGATCGCCGGCGAACCCGCTCGCGCGGCCGAAGTCTCCAAGGCGCTGCGGTCCGACAAATCCCTCGGCTACCGCTGCGCGGGCACCATCGATCTGGAGACGCTGGGCAAGGTCGGCTCGCGCGCCGCACTCGATCAGGTTGGTGCCACCTTCCTGGTTATCGCGCCCAGTGCAGCCGACGAGAGCTATCTGCGCACCGTCAACTCCGAGCTTGCACTCGGCGGCTTAACATTCGCTGTCGTGCCGACGCAAATCGCGGGCGCCCCGGTGGCGTGCCCGGAGGCGCACTACTTCATGAACTCCAACCTCATGCTGGTCGGTTGCAGCAATCTCCTCGATCACCCGACGGCACGGCTGAGCAAGGCGGCTTTCGACTCCGTGCTGGCCGGGGTGCTGCTGCTGGCCCTGCTGCCCCTACTGCTGACGATCGCGCTTCTGCTCTGGGGCGACGGAGGTCCGGCGCTCTACGCACAGACGCGAATCGGTGCCAACGGCCGCCGGTTCCCGTGCCTGAAGTTCCGCAGCATGGTGGTCGACTCGGAGGCGGCCCTGCAACGCACCCTGGCCAGCGATCCGGCTGCTGCAGCCGAATGGAGGGAAAACCGCAAGCTGGCCAACGACCCTCGCATTACCCGCATCGGCCGCCTGCTCCGGCGCACCAGCCTCGACGAGCTGCCGCAGCTCATCAACGTGCTGCGCGGGGAGATGAGCCTGGTCGGGCCGCGCCCGATCGTCGAAGCGGAAGTCTCGTATTACGGCGCGGCGATCGACTTCTACTATCGGATCAAGCCGGGCGTGACCGGGCTTTGGCAGGTCAGCGGTCGCAGCAGCACGAGCTACACGCAGCGCGTCGAGATGGACATCTGGTATGTCACAAACTGGAGACTCTGGCACGATATTGCGATCCTGTTCAAGACGGTGACCGCCGTGCTTGGCCGTCGCGGTGCCTGTTGATCCCGGACTTCCTGATTACCTCGTTTCCTGATCATCCGATCTTACGCAGGACAGGGCAAACGTGAAGCGAAGTCTTGAGCTGGACGCTCTCAGAGGCGCGGCGGCTTTGGCGGTGTCGCGTTCGCACCTTTGGCTCGCGCTGCTGGCCACGTGGCGCATGAGCCGCTTATCGCTTGTCGATGTCTCGTCGCATCAGCTTGATCTGTGGCTGAAGTATTCGCCGGCCCGGATTCTCGTCGCCGGCCCGGCGGCGGTCACGCTGTTTTTTGTCCGCAGCGGCTTCGTGCTGTCAGCATCGCTCGACAGGAGCAAAAGCCTGCGCTCGCGACAGTTGCCTTCGGCGCCACCGGGACAAGGGCCGTGCATCGAGCGAACGCGTGGTTCACGACCGATACGTGGTCAGAGCCTCTCAGCGGCTTGCTTGTTCTTGGACACGCCCTGATGTTCGGAACGCGCCGCTTTCAGACGCTGGACCTGGAGTTGCCCCCATCAAACCGGACATGGGGCAGGTTGCGATTGGCTTTGAATGAACTCCCTTGGTGAGAGCATTCGCAAGCCGCGATGTGGATGGTTTTCGTTGTAGTCGTCGATCCAGGCGGGCAGGCATTGAAGGACGGTCAGGGCGTCTGGGCGGGGTTGGGTGCGGGCGTAATTGCGCTTGAGCGCCGATCAAGTCGTTCTATCTCACCCGCCCGCGGGAATGGGTGCAAGCCTTCGACCGTGAGCTCCATCGCCGCCTGGGCCAGCGCATGGTCGCGGCACGGATGGCGATTCCCTTCTTGCACGAGGCCGCCGGTCTCCCGCTCGACCTGCCGCGGCAAATGACTCGCCTGTCGCTGAGCGCAATGTCGGAGCTTGTCCTGAATGACGAACTGACAAGCGAGTCGGACCCTAAAAATGTCCAGACGCAAGTTGCGCCGTGCTGGCGTCGAGCTCCAGTCGATCACCCAGGACTTCCGCGACGACCCCACCGGCAATCTGATCCACCAGGTGTTGGGCAGCTTCGATGAGTACCAGCGTCGAGAAAACGGCAAGCACACGCTGCGCGCGATGCAAGAGAACGCCCGGCAGGGCTTCTGGAACGGGTCGGTGCCGCCGTTTGGTTATTGGGCCGTCGCAGCAGAGAAGCGCGGCGCCAAGGTCAAGAAAACCCTCGCAGTCTGCCAGCCAGAGGCGGAGATCGTCCGGAATATCTTTGACCTCGCATTGGGCCGCGAAGGCATGCCGCTCGGCGTCAAGGCGATCGTCACACGGCTGAACAGCGAGGGCCACCGCTACCGCGGCAAGCCGTTCCACATCTCTGCCGTGCACCGCATCCTGACCGCATCCACCTATGCAGGCACGCACCACTTCAATCGCCGTGAGGCGCGCACCGGCCACGCCAAGGGCAGAGACCAATGGATCGCGGTGGCGGTGCCAGCGATTATCGCGGTTGAAGAGTTTGAGCAGGTGCAGGCCGGCTTGGCGTCGCGCAACCCCAAGCGGGTGCCGCCGGGGGTTGTGGGCAGTCCGGTGCTGCTGACCGGAATTGCCCGCTGCGCGACCTGCGGCTCGGGCATGACGCTGCGCACCGGCAAAAGCGGCCGATATCGCTACTACACTTGCGCCGGAGCCGCCCAGAAGGGCAACACCCGTTGCCCTGGCCGCAGCATCGCCATGGCCGCGCTTGACGGCATGGTGCTGGAGCACTTGGCTGACCGCCTGTTCACGCCAGACCGGCTGGCCGTCGTGCTGGACGCCTACATCGCTCGCTCGGCCGAGGCCGACCAGACCCGCCGCGACCGGCTCGCGCAGGGGCGGCGAAACCTCACCGAGGCCGAGGGACGGCTCGCGCGGTTGCTCGAGTTGGTCGCAAAGGGGCTGCTCGAGTTGGATGATCCGACTCTCAAGGAGCAGATCGACGCGGCCAAACTGGCGAGAACTGCGGCAACCGAGCTGGTGCGCTTGCTCGGCACACCCGGGCCGGCCGGCTCGGCCTGCATCACGCCTGGCAAGCTGCAGAAATTGGCCGTTGCCGCCCGCGAGGCGTTGACTCAGGCCGATGGCGCCTTCCGCAAAGCCTATGTGCGGCTGTTCCTGGAGCGGGTGCTGGTGGGAGACGGCGAGATCCGGCTCTCAGGTTCCACGGCGTCCATTGCCAGGGCGGCCAGCATGGGCGCGCTCCCCCCAGCCGCCAGCGTGGTGCCCAGTTTTGTTCGGAAGTGGCGTCCCGTAGGGGATTCGAACCCCTGTTACCGCCGTGAGAGGGCTATAGAGCGATCTTGGTAAGGCAGGCGGAGCTTGGACCAAGCTACTGACAAAACAATCAAACCTTTTTGCGCGGACCGGATTGAACCGGGGCGAACGGCGGCGTATTCTTGGTAAGGTTCTTGGTAAACCGGAGGCCACGCCATGCCGCGCAGCGTCACCGATACCCCGCTCACGACCCGCGCCGCGCGCGAGCGGCTGGCCGTCCGGCATCAACCCTACTGGCGGGGCATCGAGGCCGGCGCCGCGCTCGGCTACCGCAAGGGCGCGACGGGCGGGCAATGGCTTGTCCGCCTCGCTGATCCGGCGGCCGGCGGCGGATACCGGCAGGCGTCGCTCGGGCGGACCGACGACACCCTGAAGGCCGACGGCGTCGAGGTTTTCGATTACCGGCAGGCGGAAGCGAGGGCGCGCGAGTGGATCGCCCGCCAGCACCGCATCCGCGCCGGTATGGAACCCGAACCTGCCGCCACGCCCGCGGCGCCCTACACCGTCGCGGAGGCCGTGGCCGACTACCTCGCCGAGTTTGCCGCGCGGGGCGGCAAGAGCTTGCTACAGACGCGGCAGGCGACGGCGGCACATATCCTTCCGGCGCTCGGCAGCATGCCCGTGACGCGGCTCACACGCGAGCGCATCAAGGGCTGGCATCGCGCCCTCGCCGCCGCACCTGCCCGGCTGCGCGCCAAGAAGGGCGAGACGCGGCACCGCGAGGCCGACGACAACCCGGACGCACCGCGCCGCCGCCGGGCGACCGCGAATAGGCTTCTGACGATCCTCAAAGCCGTGCTGAACCATGCCCGCGCCGAGGGCAAGGCGTCCTGCCCGGCGGATGCGTGGACTGGCGTCAAACCGTTCCGCGAGGCCGACGCGCCGAAGGTTCGGTATCTGCTGGACAATGAAGTGACGCGCCTCGCGAACGCCTGCCCGCCCGACTTCCGCGAGTTGGTCACGGCGGCGCTGCTGACCGGGATGCGCTACGGCGAAATGGCCGCGATGAAGGCAGGCGACTTCGATCCGCAGGCAGGCACCGTCAACGTCCCGCGCAGCAAGGGCGGCAAGGCGCGCCATATCGTGCTGACCGATGAAGGGCGGGCGCTGTTCGCGCAGCTTGCCGCCGGGAAGGCGCCCGCGGCGCGGCTGTTCGGTCGCGACGCCGTCGTGAAGCAGGCGACCAAGGATGCGCCGGCCGTCACAGAACGGCGCGCGTGGGGCAAGTCCGACCAGTTCCGCATCATGCGCGAGGCGTGCGCCGTCGCCCGGATCGCGCCGGCCGTTTCGTTCCACATTTTGAGACACAGCTACGCCAGCCGGCTAGCCATGCGCGGCGTGCCGCTGCCCGTCATCGCGGCGCAGTTGGGCCATGCCGACACGCGGATGACGGAACGGCACTATGCCCATCTGGCGCCGTCCTACGTCGCCGAAACGGTGCGCGCGGCCTTCGGCACGCTCGGCATCGTCGCGTCGTCCAATGTCGCGCCGATGACGCCGGGGCGGGCGGCGTAGTGCGTGGCCGTTGCTGCCGTGCTTGGTTTGGATTGGCGTTCGGTAGCCGGTATGATCCGAGTCGGCAGGGATAGGGCGACGGCCCGACAAGCACGGCACCGCACCGCGCTTCCCTGCTGACTTGCAATGCGGGCACCTGCGGAGGTGCCGAAATGGCGCACGACGGTCCGAAGCGGCCGATACCATCATTCGATCGCGCGCGCGAGCAGATCGCCGCCCGCCGCGCTGAGAGGTTGCGACGCCTGCACTACGGCGGAGGGCCGCCGCCGATCGAGCCTGACGTGTTCCCGGTCTATTTGTCCTTTCGGGAGGCGATTGGTTGGATCGCATACGGCCGGATCACGGCGCTGGAAGGCGACTTGCCCGAAGTTACCGCATTTTATGATCGCTGGAAGCACATGGTGCTTGTCGGTGGATCGGACTTGGCCCGACGACACAGCCTCGTCGTGAGCATGCGTCACGTCATCGCGCGGGTTCACTGGTGGCAACGGAACAAGTCGCGTCGGCGCAAGCTCGTCCCGCTTGATCCGTTAGATCGCATCGCGAGGGCACATGTCCGTTGGGCGATCCGAAGTCACGGGGGCGGTGCAAACGCAACTCTCTCCTCGTTGCTTAACGACGCGCGAGAGTTATTAGCAGCTGAGGATCGCCATGATGCAGCAATCTCCAAGGCACGACGCACCCTGATCGCGGAGATTGCCGCCGGCGAAATCGAAGCATTTGGACTGCCCGGAACGTGGCGCACCAAAACCCACGCAAGCGGACAGCCGGTGGCGATACCGCCCACCTATTTCGCAAACCCCAACAACACAATCCGCCTCGACGGCTGGGCAACATTTTCGGATGATGTTTCGCCGGACACTTACGCCAAGTGGTCTGGCCCGGATTATGGGGATGTGAGGCTTAGAAGGGCGGACGTTATGAGGTTATGGCCCGCCGACGTACTTCCGGCATGGTTGAACCCCATGCAGGCTGTTGCCTGGATTGTGACACGCAATCCCGACGTTGTTGAACTGGCGGCGGAACCGCGTCCGAACCTGACAGCCGAAGCTGCCGGGGTATGGGATTTGCCCCGCGATGGCGTCAGCCTGCTTTGGCTGAATCTCCACGTCGGGTCCGAGCGCGCTGAGGCCGAACTTGAATTGCTGGCGCAGGCGGCGCGCGATGGCATCGTGACCGCCACGGGTCTGTGGACGAGCGACCGCACCCGGCATGCGCTTGGCGCCGATTGGTGGCACGATCATGTGCTGGCCGACTTCCGGCGCGAAGGAATGAATGAGGCGCTTTCGCCGTGCTGCTCTCGTCCCGGACGCCTGAAGCCTGACACTGAGTGGACCCGCGTCCTTTTCTCTTCCGCTAGCGTCCTAGCGCGATGGCCTGCGCCCGCCAGGGGAGTTGTGGCGAATGCTCCCGCTCAGGTAGCGTCCGAGGGTGTGGTGGAAATTTGGAGCCCGATGACGGTGTAGGCGGGAGGTGGCCATCGGATCGGCCGGCTAAGGTGGAGTTGCGAGACTTCAACCTGACGCCAGGAGGACCCGATGACCGACGACAGACTACCGCTGGCCGAGTTGCTGGCCAAAGCCGGAGATGCCGACTTCCTGCGCAGCGTGGCCGAGGCCGTGGTGCAGCTGCTGATGGAGACCGACGTGGAGGGGCTGATCGGCGCCGGTCGGCACGAGCGCTCTGGCGACCGTACGACGTATCGCAACGGCTATCGGGACAGAACGCTCGACACGCGCCTGGGCTCGCTGCAGCTGCGCATCCCCAAGCTGCGGCAGGGCAGCTATTTCCCGCCCTTCCTGGAGCCTCGCAAGACGTCCGAGAAGGCTCTGGTGGCGGTGATCCAGGAGGCTTGGATCGGGGGCGTCTCGACCCGGCGCGTCGATGACTTGGTGCAGGCGATGGGGCTGGCCGGGATCAGCAAGAGCACGGTCAGCAAGCTGTGCAAGGACATCGACGATCGGGTGAATGCCTTCCTCGATCGCCCTCTTGTCGGCGACTGGCCATATCTCTGGCTGGACGCGACCTACCTCAAGCAGCGCGAGGGCGGCCGCATCGTCTCGGTCGCGGCAATAATCGCCGTGGCAGCGAACACCGAAGGCAAGCGGGAGATCGTCGGCCTGCATATCGGGCCATCGGAGGCCGAGACCTTCTGGGCGACCTTCCTCAAGAGCATGGTTCGCCGCGGCCTGCACGGGGTGAAGCTGGTCATCTCGGACGCGCATGAGGGGTTGAAAGCAGCGATCCGCCGGGTCGTCGGTGCATCGTGGCAACGCTGCCGGGTTCATTGGATGCGCAACGCGCTCTCCTACGTGCCCAAGGGTCAGCAGAGCATGGTCTCCGCTGCTTTACGTCAGGCGTTCATCCAGCCCGATCGCCCAAGTGCCAGTCAGACGCTGCGCCACGTTGCCGACCAGCTTCGGGCGAAGTGGGCGAAGCTGGGCGCGTTCATCGACGACAGCGAGACCGACGTGCTGGCGCACATGGACTTCCCCGTCCAGCACCGGACCAAGATTCACTCCACGAACCCGCTGGAACGGTTGAACAAGGAGGTGAAACGGCGCGCCGATGTCGTCGGCATCTTTCCCAACGAAGGCGCCATCGTTCGCCTGATCGGCGCCGTGCTGCTGGAGGCCAACGACGAGTGGCAGCTCCAACACCGCTACATGCAGACAGAAGCGATGGCCGAACTCATTCCCACGTTGATCAACGCCGTGCCGACACAGATTTCCACCGTGGCTGCGTGATCCATGGCCGCCTCAAACTACGTCGCAATTTCCACCACGTTGACGGGCACTACC
>CAWAZU010000019.1:0-122575 GCA_963786445.1 uncultured Pseudomonadota bacterium | reverse complement strand
CGATTGAGCACGAATGAAACAGCGATTCGATGGAAATGGGCCGAAATCACCTCGAAAAGGTCCAAAGAAGCCTGAAATCGACGAATTTGTCAGCCTGAACAGGTGAACTGCACCTGAGCTCAGCGGCATTCGGGTAAAGCCAATGGGCGGTTGTGCCGGCGCACATCAGCTGGCCGTTGCAGCCGTGTCAACCGTGTCAACCAGTTGAACAACAGAGTTCGGTGCAACCGCCCGTTGCCAGCCGTTGCAGGCGTGTCACCGGACGTAGATAGCACAGGAGCTTGCGATGCCGACAAATAAGGAAAATCCGGACAAGTGTTCCGTCATCAAAGTCAGCAACATGGAGGACGAGTTAACCGGTGACGCCTACATCACGTACAAATTCTCCAAAACCTGCAACCGCAAGGGGACGCTCATCGTGCCTCGCGATGAGGCCGATGACCCCGAGAAGCTCTATGTTCTCCTCAAGCGGAAAAACGCGGACCTGCCTGCCGATGAGAAAAAGGCGAAGGCAATCATCAAGGCCGCCATAACGCAGCGTCCCCAGCGGCATTCGCTGCTCGTCAAGCATGTCGGTTGGCGGCGGAATCGTAAGACCTTTGTCATTGGAGGAACAGTCATCGGCACGCGTCCCGGCACTCTCAAGAAGAGACCACCCCAGTGGCTCGATGGCCATCCGGCCGCGAGACTGAGCGCTTGCGGGACGGTCAAGGGGTGGAAGCGCCAGGTGGCGGGGCTAGCCAGGTATTCGTCGGTCTTGCGGGTAGGTCTTTGTGCGTGCTGCGCGGCACCGCTTGTGTCCGTGAGCGGGCTGCAAAACTTCGCGCTCAACTTCTTCGGCCGCTCAAAAGTCGGGAAGACCACCCTCTTGCTTGCCACAACCTCGCTCTATGGCATCGGGCTCGAACGCGACCTACCGAACTGGAACACAACCGCAGGGGCCTTCATGGAGATTGCCCGTGGTTACAATGATGCCTTGCTGCCGGGCAATGAGGTGAGCCTGATCGATGGGAAGAGGCGCGACGCGTACGCAGTCATCCGCAGTCGCATCTATACCTTTTCCGAGGGGCGCGACAGATCGCGAATGACGAAAGCGAGCATTACGACGCCGAGGGGCAGCGACACGTACCGCGGCATCGCCGTCTACACAGCGGAGTGCTCGTTTGAGGACTACGCAGCCCAATCGGCGGAGAAGCGCAGCCCGGGCGAATATGCGCGGGCCTTCGATATTCCCGCCGTGAGGCCGGGTCACTCGACGATCTTCGACCGCTATCCGCGGAGTGTTCCTCGCGACAAAAGGCAGGAATGGGCACATGCGCAGGTCGTCAAGCTGCGCCGTGCTTGCGAGCAGCAGCACGGAACCGCAATCGAGCCGTATATCAGGTACCTGATCGCGCTCGGCGATAAGCTGCCAGGGCGCGTCCTGGCGCCGTCGAACCAATTCATGGCCCATGTGCGACCCCTGAAACTTGATCCGGCGCTCGAGCATGCCGCCAAGAATTTTGCTCTGGTGTACGCGGGGGGTTGCCTCGGGATAGAGGCCGGCGTCCTGCCCCAGTCGCGAAAGCGCACGCTGGCGGACGTGCTGATGTGCTTCAAGGCGGGCCTTGCTGTGATCCGTGGGCACGAGAATGCGCTTGAAATCGCCAAGGACCGCTTGTCGCAGCACCTCGCCTCGAGCGATATCGTTCGTGCGCGGCGGGCCGCCAAATTTGGCCCGGATGACCACCCAGGGTACTACGATGTAAGCGGGGGAAAAAGGAGCTACACGATTCATGCGGCCAAGTTCCGGACCTGGTTCGACAGTCCCGTTCAATGTGCGGCAATCGTAAGTTGGCTCAGTGAGGAGGGATATCTGATCATCGGCGGCAAGGCCGCAAGACCGTCACCAAAAACTACTGAGTGGGCGGAGCGTATGCCGCGTTGGCCCAACGGTACAGCTCAACGCTCATTTACGTTTCGCGATCCTTTCAAAACCGATCGCCAGAAGTGAGTGGTCCTTTTGGGGGAGGGGCGAGAACTCCTCCCTCGTACATGGCAGCAAAATTCGCCTGGGGTACAGCTATTCGACGCCGGATGTTCGCCCCACGAGGCTTCCCCTGCTGCGCCACGACCGCCGAGAGCACTGCGTTCGACTGCGTCTGCGCTCACCAGCTCACCGGCGGGGACCCGCGGAGTACGGATGCTGGTTCCGCGGCCCCCTCCAGCAGCAAGTCGGCCCATTCCTGCGCGATTTCGCGCCGGCGAGCCAGATGGATGGCCCGATTGTACGCCGCCTCCGTCTTGTCCTGGGGCGCGTGCGCCAGCATGAGGTCGATCACGTGCCGGTCGGCGCGGTGCGTCTCGTTCATGACCGACGAGAACGTCGCCCGCCAGCCATGCGGCACGTGCCGGCCGTGATACCCGGCGCGGTTCAGCAAATACCCGATCGCGTTCTCCGACATCGGCCGATGCGCGTGCCGGCTGCTGGGGAAGACAAACGGGCATCTCCCGGTCAGCGGCCGCATCGCCGTCAGCACCGCCACCGCCTGGCGCGCCAGCGGGACAAGGTGCTCGCGCTTCGCCTTCATGCGCTCCGCCGGCACCCGCCACAGCGGCTCGCTGCCGTCCAGTCCCTCGAACTCCGCCCAGCGGGCAGCCCGTAGCTCCCCGGGCCGAACCACGGTCAGGGCCAGCAGGCGGTTGCCCAGCTTCGTCGCGGGGTGTGCCGGTATGGCCTCGACCCGCGCCAGCACCTCACGGGCGGCGACCAGGTCGGTAATCGCCGGCTGGCGGCCCTTGACCATCGGCGCCATGGCCCCTTTGACGATGGCGGCCGGGTCGTTCGTGCCGACGCCGAGGGCAATGGCATACACGAACACCGCCGACATGCGCTGCCGCACCCGCCGGGCCGTCTCCAAGGCCGGCCGGGCCTCGATCGCGCGCAGCACCCCCAGCACCATCGGCGGCGTGATTTCGTTGATGGGCAGCTTGCCCAGCACCGGGAACACGCCGCCTTCCAGGCTGTCCAGCACATCCTGGGCGTGGCGTTCGGTCCAGGTCGGGGTATTGCGGGCATGCCAGTCGCGCGCGATCGCCTCGAACGAGCCGGCGAAGTCGCCCGCCCCGGCGGCGCGCCGCAGCTTCTTCTCGAGCGATGGGTCCTTCCCCGAGCGCAACAGCGTCTTGGCGGCGTCGCGCTGCTCGCGGGCACCGGCGAGGCTGACGCTCGGGTAGGGGCCGAATGAGAGCAGCTTTTCCTTGCCCTGGAAGGTATAGCGCAGGCGCCAGAGCTTGCTGCCGGTCGGGGCGACGAACAGCACCAGGCCGCCGGCATCGGTCAGCTTGTACGCACGCTCCTTCGGCTTGGCCGCTTTGACGGCCGCATCGGTCAGCACGCCGACCTCCACCCGATACCCGGTCCCCGCCGTTCTGATACCCCGAATAATACCCGCCGATCGGCGGGATCGGGCGGGCAAATGGGTGAACAAGCGGGACGAGTTTGCCAGCCAAGCCGCTGAAAAGCTAGCTGATTCGGGACTTGGCGGGTATTTGCGGGTAGGGTTGCTGGCGGAGGGAGTGGGATTCGAACCCACGGTGCGCTGTTAACGCACACACGCTTTCCAAGCGTGCGCCTTAAGCCGCTCGGCCATCCCTCCGGCACCGGCGCGAAAATACCAGCGCCACCCCCACGCGCAAGCGTCGCCCTCAGGCATCCATCTTCAGCGCGGCCAGGAACGCGCTCTGCGGAATCTCCACCTTGCCGAACTGGCGCATCCGCTTCTTGCCCTCCTTCTGCTTCTCCAGCAGCTTGCGCTTGCGCGTGATGTCGCCGCCATAGCATTTCGCGGTCACGTCCTTGCTCAGCGCGCCGATCGTCTCGCGCGCGATCACCCGCCCGCCGATCGCCGCCTGCACCGCGATCTTGAACAATTGCCGCGGAATCAAATCCTTCAGCTTCATACAGATCGACCGTCCCCGCGCCTCCGCCGCACTCCGATGCGCAATGAACGACAGCGCGTCCACCGCCTCACCGTTCACAAGAATAGAAATCCGCACCAGATCGCTCTCGGCGTAGCCGTCCATCTGGTAGTCGAAACTCGCGTAGCCGCGGCTGACCGATTTCAGCCGGTCGTAGAAATCGAACACCACCTCGTTCAGCGGCAGCCGATACACCGCCATCGCGCGGTTGCCGACATAGGTCAGGTCCGCCTGCTGCCCGCGCCGCTCGTTGCACAGCGTCAGCACCGCGCCAAGATGCTCGTCGGGCACCAGGATCGTCGCCTTGATCCACGGCTCCTCGATGCGCTCGATGACGCTGCCGTCCGGCATGTCGGCCGGATTGTGCAGCTCCGCCACGCTGCCGTTGGTGCGATGCACGCGATACACCACCGACGGCGCGGTCGCGATCAGATCGAGGTCGAACTCGCGCGCCAGCCGCTCCTGGATGATTTCCAGATGCAAAAGCCCCAGGAACCCGCAGCGGAATCCGAAGCCGAGCGCCGCCGACGTCTCCGGGTCGTAGTGGAAGCTCGCGTCGTTCAGCCGCAGCTTCGCCAGGCTGTCGCGCAGCTTTTCGAAATCGTCGGCATCGGCGGGATAGAGCCCGCACCACACCACCGGCACCGACGGCTTGAAGCCGGGCAGCGCCGCCGCCGCCGGCGCGCGGTCGTCGGTGATGGTGTCGCCGACATTGCAGTCGGCAACGGTCTTGATCGCGGCGGTGATGTAGCCGATCTCGCCGGGGCCGAGATCGTCGGTCGCCACCATGCGCGGCGTGAACACGCCGACCTGATCGATGGCATGCGCGGCCCCGGTGGACATCATGCGGATGCGCTGGCCGCGCCGCAGCCGCCCGTCCTTCACCCGCACCAGGATCACCACGCCGAGATACTGGTCGTACCAGCTGTCCACCAGCAGCGCCTTCAGCGGTCCCGCCGCGTCGCCCTTGGGCGGCGGCAGGCGGGTGACCAGCGCCTCCAGCACGCCCTCGATGTTCAGCCCCGTCTTGGCGCTGATCAGCACGGCGTCGGAGGCGTCGAGGCCGATCACGTCCTCGATCTGCTCGCGCACCCGGTCCGGCTCGGCGGCGGGCAGGTCGATCTTGTTCAGCACCGGCACGATCTCGTGCCCGGCGTCGATCGCCTGATAGACGTTGGCCAGCGTCTGCGCCTCCACCCCCTGGCTGGCATCGACCACGAGCAGCGAGCCTTCGCAGGCGGCCAGGCTGCGCGACACCTCGTAGGCGAAATCGACATGGCCGGGCGTGTCCATCAGGTTCAGCTCGTAGGTCTCGCCGTCGTGCGCGGTGTAGGAGAGGCGGACCGTCTGCGCCTTGATGGTGATGCCGCGCTCGCGCTCCAGCTCCATGCTGTCGAGCACCTGGTTGGTCATCTCGCGGTCGCTCAGCGCCCCGGTCGCCTGGATCAGCCGGTCGGCGAGCGTGGACTTGCCGTGGTCGATATGGGCGATGATGGCGAAGTTGCGGATGCGGGCGAGCGGGGTATCGGTCATGGCCGGTCACATAGGGCAGCGCGCGGCTTGTCGCCACCCGTTCGGCAACGGCCGCCGCTGCCCCCGGCAGCCGCAGCTACGCGGCGGCCACGCGGGCGGGCATGGCGGCCCAATAGCGGGCACCCAGCGCGGCGAGCCGGAGGCCGAGCGCGGCCCGGTGCGCCGCCGCCGGCAGGGGCACCCGCGCCGCCCCGTCGGTCCAGCGCCAGCCTGCCTCTGCCGCGTGCCAGCCGGCGCCGAACGCGGCGCGCGGCAGTGCGCGTCCGCCGAGCCGCAGCGATGCCACCGCGACCCCGAGCCGCCGCCGGTCGTCGCCGAGGCCGAGCCAGGCCGGCACGAAGCTGCGGCTCGCCAGCGTCAGCACCCGCGTGCCCGCCGGCAGCGTCGCCCGCCCCGCCGCGTCCAGCACCACGGGCCGGCCATCGGCCAGCACGCGCAGCGCCGCATCGCCGGTCAGCGCGAAGCCCAGCGAAGCCGCCCGCGCCAGCACGCGCGCATGCG
The DNA here is from genome assembly GCA_963786445.1 of uncultured Pseudomonadota bacterium. Classification (GTDB taxonomy): domain Bacteria; phylum Pseudomonadota; class Alphaproteobacteria; order Acetobacterales; family Acetobacteraceae; genus JAFKFJ01. The sequence goes on along the minus strand of CAWAZU010000019.1, from coordinate 116,581 downwards.
CCGCCGCGACGCGCGCGCCGCCGAGCAGCAGCGGCGCGCAGGCGCGCTCGTCCCACGCCACCGCCCCGGCCAGATCGGGATGCAGCGGCCGTGCCCCCGCCTCGCCCGCGAACAGCGCGCGGTTGCCGGCATCCAGGTAGCTCTCGGCCGGCAAATCCTCGGCCAGCAGCACGGCGTGCCGGTCGAGTTCGACGTGGACGTAGCCGATGCGCGGCGGGAACTCCTGCACCACGCTGGCGCCGTTCAGCAGTGCGCGCGCCTGGATGAAGGCGCCGTCGAGGAAGATCGCGTGGTCGGGCGACACCAGCAGGTCGCGCGCCGGCACGCCCGGCGCCACGGCGTGCGCGCGGATGCGCACGGGCGCGGCCTGCTCGGGCTGCGGATGGCGCGCGAGATCGACCGTGGCGCGGCCGACCCAGCGCACGCGCGCGGGCTGCCACGCGCCGTCCTGCAAGGCCAGCACGGCATCGCCTTCCGCCAGCGTCTCCACCGCGCGCGCGCCGGCCGGCGTCGCGAGCCGCGTGCCCGCGGCGTAGCAGGCGACCAACTCCAGCGTGACCAGCGAGCCGCTGCCGGTATCGCCGGTGACGGCAAGGTGCGCGCTGACATAGCTGCCGGACAGAACCTGCGTGTAGCTGCTGGCACCGGCGCTGACGGTCAGCAGATCGGTCGCGGAGTCGATGCTGGCCGTGGCACCGGCGGCGAAGACCAGCGCCGTCAGGTCGATCGCGCCGCCGACCCGCAGAACGCTGCCGCTGGCGACACCGCCGGCGGACACGACCTCGAAGCCGCCGCTGTTCAGCGTGGTGTCGATGGCCGTGCCGCCGGCGGACACGGCCTCGAAGCCGCCGCTGTTCACCGTGGTGCCGCTGGCCGTGCCGCTGACGTTCTCGAAGCCGCCGCCGTTCACCGTGGTGCTGACGGCGATGGCGCCGGAGAACACGTACTCCGTGCCGCCGCCTTTCACCGTGGTGAATCTGGCCGTGCCGCCCGTCTCCACGATCTCCTCGCCGCCGCTGTTGACCGTGGCGCTGATGGCGGTGCCGCCGGAGGCCACGATCTCGCCGCCGCCGGGGCCGTTCACCGCGGCGAAGCTGGCCGTGCCGCCGGCGAACACCCGCTCGATGCCGGCGCTGATCGTGGTGAAGCTAGTCGTGCCGCTCACGCTCTCGACGCCACCACTGTTCACCGTGGTGCCGCTGGCGGCGCCGCCGGAGAGCACGTTTTCGGTGCCACCGCTGCTCACGGTGGTGCTGATGGCCGTGCCGCCGGAGGACACGGTCTCGGTGCCGCCGCTGATCGCGGCGCCGATGGCCGTGCCGCCGGCGGAGACGACCCCGAAGCCGCCGCTGTTCACCGTGGTGAAGCGGGCGGTGCCCCCGGAGAGCACGGTCTCGGTGCCGCCGCTGTTCACCGTTGTGGCGCTGGCCGTGCCGCCGGAGGACACCAATTCGAGGCCGCCGCTGATCGTCGTGCTGATGGCCGTGCCGCCGCGCGATACGACCTCGAAGCCGCCGGCGTTCACCGTGATGCCGCCGGCCGTGCCGCCGGCGGACACGACCTCGAAGCCGACGCTGTTCACCGTCGTGCCGCTGGCCGTGCCGCCGGAGAGCACGTTTTCGGTGCCGCCGCTGTTCACCGTGGTCAGGCTGGCCGCGCCGCCGGAGGATACGAACGCGAGGCCGCCGCTGATCGTGGTGCTGATGGCCGTGCCGCCGGAGGACACCAATTCGAGGCCGCCGCTGTTCACCGCGGTCAGGCTGGCCGTGCCGCCGCGGGACACGATCTCGAAGCCGCCGCTGAGCGTGGTGCCGACGGCCGCGCCGCCGGAGGACACGGCCTCGAAGCCGCCGCTGTTCACCGTGGTACCGCTGGCCCGGCCGCCGGCGGACACGATTTCGAAGCCGCCGCTGCTCACCGTCGCGTCGATGGCCGTGCCGGCGACCAACACGACCTCGGAACCGCCGCCCCGCACCACGGTGCCACTGGCCGTGCCGCTCACGCTCTCGACGCCGCCGCTGCTCACCGTGGTGCTGATGGCCGTGCCGCCGGAGAGCAGGAACTCGGTGCCGCCACCTTCCACTATGGTGAAGCTGGCCGTGCCGCCGGTCTCCACGACCTCTTCGCCGCCGCTGTTCACCGTGGCGCTGATGGCCGTGCCGCCGGAGGCCACGATCTCGCCGCCGCCGGGGCCGTTCACCGCGGCGAAGCTGGCCGTGCCGCCGGCGAACACCCGCTCGATGCCGGCGCTGATCGTGGTGAAGCTGGCCCTGCCGCTCACGCTCTCGACGCCGCCGCTGTTCACCGTGGTGCTGACGGTCGCGCCGCCGGCGGCCACGACCTCGAAGCCGCCGCTGTCCACTGTGGTGAAGCTGGCGGTGCCGCTGGCGAACACGGTCTCGGTGCCGCCGCCGGTCACCGTGGTGCTGACCGCCGTGCCGCCGGAGATCACGAACTCGGTGCCGCCGCTGATCGTGGCGCCGATGATGGTGCCGAGCACGTTCTCGATGCCGCCGCTGTTCACCGTGGTAAGGCTGGCGGTGGCGCCGGCTTCCACGGTCTCGAAGCCGCCGCTGTTCACCGTGGTGCCGCTGGCGGTGCCGCCCGAGGACACGATCAGATCGCCGACGCTCACCGTGGTGCTGATCGCCGTGCCGCCGAAGGACACGACCTCGATGCCGCCGCTGACCACCTGGGTGACGGTGGTGGTGGCGCCGGATGACACCACCACCCTGCCGCCATCGACCGTGGTGGCGACAGCCGAGCCGCCGCGGGATACGGTCTCGAAGCCGCCGCTGTTCACCACGGTGACGGTGGCCGTGCCTTCCACGGTCTGGGAGCCGCCGCTGTTCACCGTGGTGGCGATGGCCGAGCCGCCGCGGGAGAACACGAACTCGACGCCGCCGTCGTTCACCGTGGTGTCGATGGCCGTGCCGAACACCCGCTCGATGCCGCTGCTGTTCACCGTGGTGCCGGTGGTCGTGCCGCCGGAGTCCACGTTATCGAAGCCGCCGCTGTCCACCACGGTGGTGATGGCTGCGCCGGACACGTTCGCGGTGCCGCCGTTCTCCACGAGGGTGGCGACGGCTGTGCCGCCGGAGTCCACGTCCAACACGTCGCCGCTGGTGAGGGCAAGGCCGAGGCTGGTGACGCCGGACGAAACGGTAATGGTGGTCATGCCGCGGGCTCCCCTGCCCTTTTGCGACGAGCACCAGCGTCGGCCGGCCGGGCACGGCCGCACCACGCGAAGCCGGGCAGCCGATCGCCGCGCGCCGCGGTCAGCCCGCGTCCACGCATCGGACGATCCTGCCCTGCTTAACCGGACCGATATCGCGATGTTGCCAAGTACGCAAGCATAATGACCGCCCGGCGTCCGCCGCCGGCGCGCGCCGTCAGGACCGCGCCGCCGCATGCCCCCGCTACGGCAGCCAGCCGAAATGCGGGAACATCCAGCCGAGCTCCTGCATGATGATGGCGTTCATCTCCGGCGTCAGCGTCGCCTGCCAGTCGCCGACCACGCCTTTGCGCAGGAAGGCGCCGTTCTGCGCCACCCCCGCCGGCCGCCCGCCGGTCTGCCGCGCGAACGACGTGCGCGCCAGGCACTCCGCCACCACCGCGTCGCCGTCGGCAACGCCGAGGAAGCGGAACAACTGCGTCACCGCCTCCGCCGGCGCGCGGCGCAGCGTCTCGTAGGTGACGGTGGCGCTGTCGGCCGGATATTGCCGCTGCAAGGCGACCAGTTGCCGCGCGCCCTCGCCCAGCGACGGCAGCGAACGGCGGATGAAGGCGATCTTCGCCGCCACCTCGTCCCCGCCCGCGCGCGCCTGGTGGAAGTAGTGCCAGGCCGAGGTCAGCACGTCGCGCGGGTCGCGCGCGATGCCGATGAATTTTGCGCCGGGAAACAGCCGTTTCAGCCGCGGAAAGATGAAACACGTTCTCCGGCGTCTTCTCGCCGACCGCGCGGCACGGCTTGGCCGCGCATTGCTGGCGCAAGCCGAGCAGGATCGCGGTGCCGACCAGCATATCGACATCGTCCGCCGCCGGCAGCGGATAGCCGCCGGTGTGGCCGAACATGCTGCGGTTCTTGGCCTCGATCGCCTTGCGCCGCTCGGCGACCATGCGTTCCAGCGGTGTGGCCAGTTGCTGGGAGAACAGCCCCTCGCCGCGGCACGACACGTCCGGGTGGCTGTCGAGCATCTGCTGCAGCCAGGTGGTGCCGGAGCGCGGCGCGCCGCCGACGAAGAACAGCTGCAGCCGTTCCAGATGCTGCAGCTCATCGAGCCGCTTGCGCCAGCTTTGCCCCGGCCCGGCCGAACCTGCCATGCCGCGCGCCTTGCGCCGTCGGCGTCGCGCTCAGGCCCGCGCCAGCATCGGGCCGAGCGGCCGGCCGCCGAAAATATGCACGTGGAAATGCGGCACTTCCTGGTTGGCGTGCTCGCCGGTGTTGGCGAGCAGCCGATAGCCCGGCGCCTCCAGCCCGAGCTGCTTCGCCACCGCGGCCACCGCGCGCCAGAAGCCGAGCAGTTCGGCGTCGCTCGCGCCGGCGGAAAAATCCGCCGCCGAGACGTAGCGGCCTTTCGGGATCACCAGCACATGCACCGGCGCCTGCGGCCGGATGTCGTGGAACGCCAGCGCGAATTCGTCCTCGTACACGCGCTGCGACGGAATTTCGCCGCGCAGGATGCGCGCAAAAATGTTGCCGTCGTCGTATGGACCGAGCCCGCTCACCGCCATCGCCTTCGTCCCCCTACGCCAGCCCTTTCGACGCCTTCTCGAACGTGCCGCGCGACAGGTGCGGCGTCGCCAGGATGCGCTCCAGCTCGCCGCGCATCAATGCCGCGCGCGCCGGCATCTGCCGCCGCCACGCGCCGAGCGGATTGACCAGCCGCGCCGCGGTCTGGCCGTTGCCCGGGTCGAGCGCGATCACCACGTCGGCGAGGAACCGATACCCCGCCCCCGAGGGATCGTGGAAGCGCACCTGGTTGCCCGCGGAGAACGCGCCGACCAGCGCGCGCACACGGTTGGGGTTGCGCAGGTCGAAATCGGGATGGCGGTACAGCGCCCGCACCTCCGCCACGGTCTGCGGCCGCGGCGAGGCCGCCTGGATCGCGAACCACTTGTCGAGCACGAGGTCGTCGCCGCGCCAGCGCGCATGGAACGCCGCCAGCGCCGCCTCGCGGTCGCCCCCGTCGGTCGCCGCCAGCACGTCCAGCGCCGCCAGCACGTCGGTCATGTTGGCCTGCGCGTCGAACTGCGCGCGCGCGAGATTTATGCCCTCGTCGCCGGCGGCTGCCAGATACGCGAGGCACGCATTGCGCAGCGCACGCCGCCCGATCGCCGCACCGTCGATGCGGTACGGCCCGTCGTCGCGCAGACGCTCGTAGGTCGCGCGCAGTGCGTCGTGCAGCGCCGTGCCGATCTGCGCCCGCACCGCCTGCCGCGCCGCGTGGATCGCATCGGGATCGGCGATTGTCATCTGGTCGGCGACATAGGATTCCGCAGGCAGCGCCAGCGCCTCGGCGGCAAAAGCCGGGTCGGCGTCGGCCTGCGCGAGCGTCGCCGCCATCGCCGCCAGCAGCCCGGCATCGAGCGCGGGCACGGGGCCGCCGCCGCACGCGACCTGATCGAGCAGCAGCGACGTCGCGTAGGATTGCAGGCTGTCCCAGCGCACGAACGGATCGGTGTCGTGCGCGGCGAGAAAGCGCAACCGCTCGCGCGCGATGCCGGCGAGTTTCACCGGCGCCGAATAGCCGCGCAGCAGCGACGGCACCGGCGCGGCCGGCACGTCATCGAAGATAAAGCTCTGCTCGGCGTCTTTCAGCAGCAGCAGGCGCGCGCTGCCCGGCAGTTCCTGGCCGTCCGGCAGCAGCAGCGCCATCGCGACCGGGATCGGCACCGGGGTCTTGTGCTTCTGCCCCGGCGTCGGCCGCAGCCACTGGCGCAGCGTCAGCGTGTAGCGCCGCGCCGCCGCGTCGTAGGCATCGCTCGCCGTCAGCTCGGGCGTGCCGGCCTGCGCATACCAGGCGAGGAACGGGGCGAGGTCGATGCCCGACCCGTCGCTGAGCGCGCGGACAAAATCCTCGATGGTGACAGCGGCGTTGTCGTGGCGGTCGAAATAGAGGTCCATGCCGCGGCGGAACCCCGCCCGTCCCGCCAGCGTGTGCATCATGCGCACCACTTCCGCGCCTTTCTGGTACACGGTCGCGGTGTAGAAATTGTCGATGGCGAGGTAGCTGTCCGGCCGCACCGGATGCGCGAGCGGGCCGGCGTCCTCGGGGAACTGTGCCGCGCGCAGCCGCCGCACGTCGGCCAGCCGCTTCACCGCCCTGCTGCCCTGGTCGGCGGTGAATTCCTGGTCGCGAAACACCGTCAGGCCCTCTTTCAGCGACAGCTGGAACCAGTCGCGGCAGGTGACGCGGTTGCCGGTCCAGTTGTGGAAATACTCGTGCGCCACCACGGTCTCGATGCCCTGGTAATCGATGTCGGTCGCGGTTTCCGGCCGTGCCAGCACGTATTTCGTGTTGAAGACGTTCAGCCCCTTGTTCTCCATCGCGCCCATGTTGAAGTCGGACACGGCGGCGATGTTGAACACGTCGAGGTCGTATTCGCGCCCGTACACCTCCTCGTCCCAGCGCATCGCGGTTTTCAGCGCCTGCATGGCGTGGCCGCAGCGATCCTCGTCGCCGCGACGGACCCAGATGGCGAGTGCGATGTCGCGCCCGGAGCGGGTGGTGAACCGATCGCGCACCGCGACCAGGTCGCCGGCGACCAGCGCGAACAGATAGGACGGTTTTGGGTGCGGATCGACCCAGCGCGCCCAGTGCCGCCCGTCGGCGGCGCGGCCCTGCGCGTCCGGGTTGCCGTTCGACAGCAGCACCGGCCAGGCTTTCGCGTCGGCGGTCATGGTGGTGCTGAACCGCGCCATCACGTCCGGCCGGTCGGGGAAGAAGGTAATCCGGCGAAAACCCTCCGCCTCGCATTGGGTGAAGAAATTGCCGCCCGAAAGATAGAGGCCGGAGAGTTCCGTATTGGCCTGCGGATTGATCTCCACTTCTGTCGCAAGCGTAAAACTGTCCGGCACGTCCTGGATGACCAGGGCGCCGTGTTCGATGCTGTAGCGGTTGTCGTGCAGCGCCTCGCCGTCGAGTGCCGCCGCGATCAGCCGCAACCCCTCCCCGTCCAGCCGCAGAGGTGCAACCTCGCCGTGCGCCGGGTTGCGCCGAATGGCCATTTGCGCCCGTACTATGGTTGCGCCCGGGTGCAGGTCGAACTGCAACTCGACCGTCTCCACCAGCCAGGCGGGCGGCCGGTAGTCCAGCCGGCGCACTTCGCGCGGAGCGTTGGCGGGGGCAGCGTCGCGCTGGGCGTCGAGCATGGCGGCTCCGGGGGTGGGCGTGAGCGCTTCCTATATGCGCCGAGGCGGTCGGGCGCACCCCCCTTGACGGCGCCCCTCGCCCGCCGCTTGCCGCCGTGCAAGCCCGGCGGCGCCCAAGCGGCCCGCCTGCTACTCCGCCCCGCCGGACGGCGGCGCCGGCAGCCAGACGTAAAACGCCGCCCCCTTGCCCTCCTCGCTGTCGATGGCGAGCTGGCCGCGGTGGCGGCTGACGATGTGTTTCACGATCGCCAGCCCCAGCCCGGTGCCCCCGGCACTGCGGCTGCGGCCCTTGTCCACGCGGTAGAACCGCTCGGTCAGGCGCGGGATGTGCGCGCGCGGAATCCCCGGCCCGTCATCGGCGACACTCAGCACCACGCCGGGCCGCGCCGGCCAGCGCCCCGGCTCGGCCCGCGAAGCCGCCAGCCGCACCCGCCCGCCCTCGCGCCCGTATTTCACCGCGTTGTCCACCAGGTTCTGCAGCACCTGCTCGATCTGGTCGGCATCGGCGACCAGCTCCGGCAACCCGTCCTCCAGCGCCAGGTCGAGCGCGACCCCGCGCGCGGCGAGGCGCGGCTCGAAGCTGGCGGCGATGCGCGCGGCGATCGCGCTGACCGCGACACGGCCCGCGGGCGGCTGGTGCTCGGAGAGTTCGATGCGCGACAGGCTGAGCAGGTCGTCGATCAGCCGGTTCATCCGCTCCGCCTGCTCGGCCATGATGCCGAGAAACCGCTGCTGCGCCGGCGGATCGTCCGCCGCCGGGCCTTGCAGGGTCGCGATGAAGCCGATCAGGCTGGCCAGCGGCGTGCGCAGTTCGTGGCTGACATTGGCGACGAAGTCGACACGCATGCGTTCCACCGCGCGCTCGCGCGTGCGGTCCGACAGCACCGCGATCGCCTGCCCGCCGTCCGGCAGCGGCGGATCGAGCAGCAGCACCGTCGCCTGCAGCTCGCGCGCGACCGGCGCGAACAGGCTGAGCTCGGCGGTCTGCGGGACGCCCTGCGCGAAGGCGCGGTCGATCGCGCCGCGCAGGCCGGGATGGCGCAGCACCGCCGGGATGTCGGTGCCGAAGGCGGCGCGCGCGGCGGCATTGGCGCGCCGGATGCCGTGGTCGGCGCCGAGCACCAGCAGCGGGTCGGGCAGCCGGTCGATGATGGTTTCGGTGGCGCGCAGCCCCTGCCCCACCTGCGCCGCGCGGGCCGCCAGCGTGCGCGCCAGCCGCTCGATCGCGCGCGCGATGCGCTGCACCGGCGCCAGCCGGGCGGCCTTGGCGGCGTGGCCGAGGGCCAGATTGTCCTCCAGCAGCGCATAGCGCACCGCCTCGGTCAGCCGGTCCATGTCGCGGACCCAGAGCAGTGCCAGCAGCAGGCTGACCAGGGCGACGGCGAGGAGTGCGGCCAGCGCCGGGCCGGCCTCGGCGGCGCCGGTCGCGGCGAGCAGCAGCAGGGCGGCGGCGGGGGCGGCGGCGATGCTGCCGGCGGTGGCGAGCAGCAGCCCGACGCGCATCAGATGCCCGGACCGGCGAACGCGGTCGGCGCCGGCTCGACCACGGTGGGGCCGCCGGCATGGATCGCGAACACCGCCAGCCCGCGCCGCACCGTGCCGTCCGGGGCGAGCGCGAACACGCCATCGACGCCGGAAAAACCCTGCGGCCGGGTCAGCGCCGCGACCGAGTAGCCGCCGGAGGCCGCCAGCACGCGGGCGATGGCGGCGGCGTCGTAGGCGAAGTCGGCCAGCAGCGGCGGCGGGGCGCCGTATTTCGCCTGGTAGTCGGCCTCGAAGCCGGCGCGGGTGGCGGGGTCGGGGGCGGCGTACCAGGCGCCGTTCAGGTTCGCCCCGCCGCGCAGCGTCCGGTTGGCCCACAGCGCCGGGCCCATGATCTGCACGGCCGGCTGCTCGATGTCGTAATAGCCGAGAAAACTCATGGCCCAGGCCAGTTTTTCGCCGGTATCGGCGAGCAGCAGCGCGTCGAACGGCGGCGGCGGGATCGGGGTTTTCGCCAGCTCCGCGGCCTCTGCCCGGCCCTCCGGCGTGTGCTTGTCGCGCGCCTCCTTGATCTTGGCCTCGATCGGGCCGCGGCGGTCGGCGTAGCCGGACAGATCGCGCAGCGTGCGCTGGATGCCGCCGTTGCTGCCGTCATGGATGCGGATGTCGGGCGGCGGCAGGCCGGCGGCGGCGGCGGCCTGGGTCAGCGCCGCCGCCATCGCCTGCCCGAACGGGCCGGGCGGCAGCAGCGCGGCGATGCGACGCTTGCCCGCGGCGGAGACGGCGCCGACCAGGCGGCGCACCTGCTGGGCCGGGCTGATGCCGAGCGTCCACACGCCCGGCTGCGCCGCCGCCGGGTCGTTGGTGAAGGCGAGCACCGGCACCCCCGCCGCCCGCGCCGGCCCCGCCGCCGCCGCGGTCTCGCCGACGGTGAGCGGCCCCAGGATCAGCGCATCGCCGCCGGCGAGCGCCGCCTGCACCGCCGCCGCCGCCCCCGCCGGCGTGCCGCCGGTGTCGCGCACGTCGAGTGCGGGCGAGCCGGGCGCGGCGAGCGCCAGTTGCGCCGCCTGCTCCAGCGCCTGGCCGCGGTCGGCGTTGGCGCCGGTGAGCGGGGCGAGCAGTGCCACGCGCCCGGCGGCGGCGCGGCATTGCCAGGGAGGCCCCCGCCGGCGGAGGGTGCCAGGCCGAGCGTGGGGCCGCCGACGGTTGCCGTGCAGCCGGCGAGCGCGAGCGCGGCAAGGAGAAAAAATGCCTGACGAACCATGCGAGCCGCCTCCTGGCGCCGGTGCCGTGCCGGAGGGACTTGTGCTGATTCCGACGCCGCTCGGCAATATCGGCGACATGACGATGCGTGGCGTGGCGGCGCTGCGCGCGGCGGACCTGGTGCTGTGCGAGGACACGCGCGTCACCGCCCGGCTGTTGGCGGCACTCGGGATCGCGGGGCGGACGCTGTCGCCGCTGCACGAGCACAACGAGGATGCGCGGATCGCCCAGGTGCTGGCGCTGCTGCGGCAGGGGCGGCTTGTGGCGCTGGTGTCGGATGCCGGCACGCCGCTGGTGTCCGACCCCGGCTATCGGCTGGTGCGGGCGGCGATCGCGGCGGGGCTTTCCGTGACGGCGCTGCCGGGGGCGAATGCGGCGGTGCTGGCGCTGGTGCTGTCGGGGTTGCCGCCGCTGCCGTTCCTGGTGCTGGGGTTTCCGCCGCCGCGCGCCGCCGCCCGCCGCGCCGCGTTCGCAAGGCTGCGGGAGGCGGAGCGGGCCGGGTTGTCCGCGACACTGATCTGGTACGAGGCGCCGCACCGGGTGGCTGCGACGCTGGCCGATCTTTCTGTCGTGTTCGGCGAGCGGCCGGCGGCGGTGGCGCGCGAACTGACCAAACGGTTCGAGGAGGTGCGGCGGGGGACGCTGGGGGACCTGGCGGCGACCTATGCCGAGGCGCCGCCGCGCGGCGAGGTAACGCTGCTGCTCGGCCCGGCGCCGGCGGAGGCGGCGAGCGATGCGGCGGACGTGGACGCGGCGCTGCGCGCGGCGCTGGCGGGGCACAGCGTGAAGGAAGCGGTGGCGCTGGTCACCGCCGCGACGGGGGTGTCGCGGCGGGAGGTTTATGCGCGGGCGTTGGGGATGCGGGGGGAGGGGTGAGCGGCTGACGAAATGGTCGACAGGCCGTCAGATCAAATGGAAACTTCCGGTATTATGTAGCAGCCGCCACCATTCCGGCCAAGCGCCTAAGCCGCTGATTATGCTATAATCACGGCATGACGCCCATAGAGCTAGCCAACCTCCGCTGCAAGCGCTGCTACATTCACAAGCGGCTTGACTACCTTGAGCCTTGGGTTGCCCGGCTGCGGGCCGACCTGGCCGAGACGGAGGCGGCAATCCAGGCCGTCGCGCCCCAGCTGAACCTGCCGCCGCGCAGGTATGCGCCCAACCCCTACTTCGCCCGCGGCGAGCTGCCCCGGCTAGCGCTGGCCATCATGCGCGAAGCTCGCGAACCGATCGGCGTGCGGGAGATCGCGATCCGCGCGCTCGCGACCAAGGGCATTCGCTACCCGGATCGCCGGGCCATGAAGCTGACCCGGCTGCGGCTGATCAGGCGTTCATCAGTTTCGCGAGCGCGGGATCGTGCGGACGTGGGTACCGGGAAGGCGGGGAAACAGGAGTTGGCGCAGGGTTAAGGCGCTAAGTCTACGCGCAAGCGTCCGCCATGACCTTTTCGCGAACGCGTGAAAATGCGCCGTAACGTCACTTACGACAATGCCGGCTTCTCTGCCGTCCTGGCTATCCTTGCTGGTAGCCCAATTCAGCATGAGGCGACGGACTATCGGGCCTTGCAAGTCATTTGAAAATGTGTTAGACAAGCAAAGCACTTGCCGCCGCTGTGGCATAATGGATGCTTCAATTGCACCCCTGAGAGCCATAAAGGCTCTTTGGAACGCCTTTGCGTCTTCAGGAAAATCCTGAAACCTCTTCTTCAATTCACCCCGCAAGCCACTTCTTGATAAGAAAATGGCCTATACGTGGGTCATCGAGATGCTTAGACATGATCTCCAATTGCGTGACCACACCATTCAGGGGTCGTCGTCGTCATTGAGTAATATTGACGAAGACCTGAAGAATGTCACTCCATCCACTTATCTTTAGCCAGCGGAAGTTGTTGAGTGCGCCAACGCACCAACGCAACCGTCCCAAGCACGCCCGTAAGGCAGCTTAGGGCGGCGACGGCGTTGCACGAATGTCCTCGGTCAAGAGGCTCGATTGGGGCGCCGCCGTGGATACGCGATGATTGCGCTCCAACTTAGCCTTTTTCTTTTCGTCAATTCACGCTTTAAAGCCTCCTTACGGTTCCATCCAATCTCTTCCTCTATGGCAGTCATCGTCTGTTTTCTGCCATGTGTCAAATCTACCTCTAAAATCTTGTCGGGAATCGCAGAGCTATACGACTAGGACCGCTCCCCACACTCCAAACCGAGCTCTTAAGTCGATATGGCGCGATTGGATGGTCGGCATCGCACAGCGTCCATTCCGATTCGCCACGTTATTCGTGAGGCGCCTAGTTGACGTTGCGCGCCTTTCCGAAACTGTATCAACCGGACGTGAAAGAGCTTCAAAGGACGTTTTTTGACGCGTTTGCGCTATGTCGCCCGCGCCCGCTGCCAGTAGCCGCACCAATCCACGCTACGGCCGGCAAGCCATCGCCAGCCCCATGACGGCCCGGACCTGCCCGCCGTTGTCCATGCCGCCGATGATCCTCGCGCCATGCGCTCTCCTGCGCGTAGCGGACCAGATAGGCCCCGGCGATGTGGTGATGGTGGCCGATCTCGGCCCGGCGCATCCGGGAGAAGAATTCCTCGGCGCCGTTCGTGTAGACGCCGCCCGGTCAGGCTGTAGGCTTCGCCGTGGTCGATCCGGTCCATCGCGATAGCGGGCATGCAGGTCGTTCCATGACGCCGGCTTCGTCGGCCATCAGGCGGGTGGCCGGCGCCACGCGGGAGGCGATGAAGCCCAGCGCGGCCGACTTCGGACTTGAACACGGCCGGCAGCGTCCGGCCGTCGCGCTCGCGCACCACGACCACCACTCGGCGCTTGCCGTTCTGGTTCTTGGCGAGGCGCCGATCGCGGCGGTTCTCCTTGTAGTTGGCCGGCTTCACGTAGCCGCCGAAATACCCGCCATCGACCTCGACCGTCTCGCCCTCGCCGCCGACGTGCATCCCCTTCAGCTCGGACGCCATCGCCTCGCGCAGCTTGTGCGCCAGGACGAAGGCCGTCTTGTATTGCACGTCCAGGTCGCGGGACAGCGCCAGCGCGGACTTGCCCTTCACCTCGTTGCAGAAGATCGCGATGGCCGCGAGATAGTTGCGCAGCGGCAGCTTGTGGAACGCGAACAGCGTGCCGGACGTGACGGTGAAGTCCTTGCGGCACGCCTTGCAGCGGAAGCGGAGCGCGCCGTTCGGCCGGCGGCACTCATAGACGGTCGGTGCATTCGCAGTGCGGGCAGAAGCCGCCCCGCCGTTGTCCGCCCAGCGGATCGCGGCGAAGGCCGTCTCGGCTTCCTCGTCCGTCATGCGCAGGACGGCGCTCAGGGAGAGCGTCCGGGCCTTTGCAGAGAGGAGGAAGTGTTGGGACATATACCGGATGCGCGATCTTGTTCGCACATCTGATACGACAGCACATTCCCATTGTCAACAGGAAAATCGCATATACGATAGCTTCTTCGTTGGATCGGGAGGCTAAAATGGGATTAGCGACCTCAGAGAAGGAACTGGCAGATCGGACGGCCCGCTATCTCAAGGCTCGGCTCAAGCAGGCCGGCGTCACGTACGCCGAACTGGCGAAGCGGCTTGAGCAGCATGGTTTGAAGGAAACCGAATCGTCTATCGCCAACAAGCTGAGCCGTGGCACCATCGCGGCCACGTTCCTTCTGGCGACGCTGGCGGCGCTGGAATTGGAGGGAGTGCGCCTAGAAGACCTTTGAGGAGCCGTAAACGTGTCCTCTATCGAGTTTCTAATAGAACTTGCCCTCCTAGCTGGCGCTATTGTTGGTCTTTCGCTGACATCGCTAGTAATACAGAAGTGGGTAAACGAAAAAAGAGATTTCACAGACGAACAAGAGGAACCCACCGACTACAAACAGGAAGATGTAAGTCAGCCGTTTCCTCAGAGAAACCGCGCATCGCTGGTGGATCGTATCAATACTATTGCTAGTGCCATACATGCCTATAACAAAAGGAGAGACTTCCATGAGCGCGCACGATCCCAAAGCGAGAAGATAAATATATTTGTGCTGAGCGCCACCGCTCTTTTTGCTCTCCTTGCTGCCGGCGGTTCGCTGGTCTCTGACTGGATATTCTTCAGGCAGTTGCGCCAAATGCAAAATGACAGCCGCGCTTGGGTCGGCCCGCTGGACGTGACGATTAACCCACCTCTGACAATCGGTAAGGAAATTCATGTTTCCGTCCAGTATTCCAATACAGGGCATGAACCTGGTTTGAATTTTGCAACTGCTATGAGCAACAAAGAATTTTCCAAGAAAGAATGGAATGACGGCACGGCCGCAAAATACATTATCAATTTTGAAGATATATGCTTCGCAACGCATGGAATGAAAGGAACTAGGGTCGCATACCCCACTACCGGGTTCACCGGATACACTCTCGGTTTTCGATCTGACGACCAGCAGTTTGATTCGCTCCATAGGGTCACTGTTAACAAGCAGATTGTCGATGGAGACGATTATTACGCCATTTTGGGGTGTTTTGGTTACGTTAGCGCCGGTCGGGAACATCATAGTTCCTTTTGCTATTTCTACCATGCCAATGAGACTGAAATGGCCCACTTGGGCGCATGTACCGTTGGCAGTTATGCCGACTAGGGCAATCGCCAGCGCCCCAATCCACCGCGCCCGCACGACGCGCGCTCCTACATCACACCCTCCCCGGAATGTGGCGGATCGGCCACGCTGGACGCAGCAGTGCCGTGGTGGCGGCTGCTACATAAGATCGGAAACTTCTACACGTGCGACCGGCTCGACCTCGTCGTTCGGATAGAACACGTAGTCCTTCTCGTGGACGCACCACGCCCGCCGATGCCTGACCTGAAGCTCGATGCGACACAGATCCGCGACGTCGCCCCTTGGTTCCACAGCCTGCGCCGGCCGACCACCGACATGGCCGGAAAATGCCGCCCCCATCGTCTCGCGCCACACCGCCCCCAGCGCCGCGCGGGGCCGTCGCCGTGATGGCGCGGCCGGACCGAACTTGCCGCTTGCCCAGCCCCGGACCCTTTGTGTTAGTTTTGCTGTCGTGACCCACGCTCCTCTCCCCACCGCTCCGGCCGAGCGGTTCGCCCGCGTCATCGACGGGCTGTGCCGGGCCGTGGCCGAGGGCGGCGGCCGGGGCGGGCTTGCCGGGCCGCTGGTCATCCTGATCTGGTCGCGGCTGCGCGGCCTTGCCGTCCGCTTCACCGCGCTGGCCGCCCGCATCCAGGCTGGGCGGCACCGGCGGGTCTTCTCCCGCCGCCGCCCGCGCCCGGCGCCGCGGCGGCCGTCACGGCGGGCGTTGCCGCAGTCCAACGCCTGGCTGCTGCGGCTGGTGCCGCAGGCGAGCGCCTCTGGCTCGCAGTTGCAGCAGCTGCTCGCCGACCCCGAATTTGCCGCCCTGGCGGACGCGGCGCCGCAGATGCGCCGCCTGCTCCGCCCGGTCTGCCGGATGCTCGGGGTCCGGGCGCCGCCGCCGCGCCCGCCCGATCCCCCCCGTCGGCCGCCCATCAACTTTCCCCCGGGACGGACATCCAAGGTTGCCGCGCCCCGCGCCTCCGACCTAGCCTTGGCGTGGAAGGGCGAAGCGACCGCCCGAGCGGGAAACACCGGGCGAGGAACAGGATGAAACATGCGATCGCGGCGTTGAACGTCACGGCCCTCGCCCTCGCGCTCTCCCTCGCGCCGGCCCGCGCGCAGCCGCCGGGGGGCGACCCGCAGCAGGGGCATGCGCTGGCCACCACCTGGTGCAGCTCCTGCCACGTGGTCGGGCCGGAGCAGCAGCACGCGGGCAATGACGCGGTGCCGAGCTTTGCCGCGGTCGCGCGCATGCGCTCGACCACCACGATGTCGCTGCGCGCCTTCCTGCACACGCCGCATCCGCCGATGCCCGACCTGCAGCTCAGCCACACGGAGGTGGAGGATATCGCCACCTACATCCTCAGCCTGCGGAACAAGTAGGCCGGCGCTCACGCGGCCGGGCGCGCCAGCACCGCCGTCGCCTCGATCTCCACCAGCGCCGCCGGCTCGACCAGCGCGGCCACGCCGACCACCGACATGGTCGGAAATGCCCGCCCCATCGTCTCGCGCCACACCGCGCCCAGCGGGGCGGCGGCGGCGCGGAAGGCGGCGATGTCGGTCACGTACCAGGTCATCCGCGCCACCTCCGCCGGCCCCGCCCCGGCCTCGGCCAGCACCGCCAGCACGTTGCGCAGCGCCTGCGCGCACTGGGCAACGAAGCCCTCCTCGAACCGCCCGTCCGCGTCCCAGCCCACCTGGCCGGCGACGAACACCACGCTTCCCTCGCCGACCATGCCGTTGACATAGCCGCGCGGACGCGGCCACCCCGAGGGCTGCAACATTTTCAGCGTCATCGCACGCTCCGCACCGATTGCTTGAGCCGCAAGAGCAGGCGCAGCAGCGTGCGCACCTCCTCGGCCGACAGTCCCTCGAACAGCTCGCCGACCCAGCCGGCATGCGCCCGCGCCATGCGCGCGAACGCGTCCCGC
The DNA here is from genome assembly GCA_963786445.1 of uncultured Pseudomonadota bacterium. Taxonomy (GTDB): domain Bacteria; phylum Pseudomonadota; class Alphaproteobacteria; order Acetobacterales; family Acetobacteraceae; genus JAFKFJ01. The sequence continues at coordinate 99,963 of CAWAZU010000019.1, read as the reverse complement.
CCCGACCCGGTCAGCCGCACCAGCACCACGCGGCGATCCACCGGATGCGCCACCCGCTCCACCTGCCCGCTCTCGGCCAATCGCTCGACCAGGCCGGTGACGTTGCCGTTGGAGACCATCAGCCGGCGCGACAGCTCGCCCAGCGTCAGCCCCTCGGGCGCGCGTTCCAGCTGCGCCATCAGGTCGAAGCGCGGCAGCGTCAGGCCGAACGCGGCGCGCAGGCGGCGGCGGATGTCCGCCTCCACCAGCGTGGTGCAGGTCAGCAGGCGCAGCCACAGGCGCAGCTCGTCCTTGTGCCCGTCGTGGTGATCGTCGGGGCGTTCGGCGGCGCGGGTCTCGGCATCCAGCGGCAGCATGCTCACACCTCGCCGCCGGCGACCGCGATCGCCTGGCCGGTGATCGCCGCCGCGCCGGGGCCGCAGAGGAACAGCACCGTCGCCGCCACGTCCTCCGGCCGCACCAGCCGCCCCTGCGGGTTGGCAGCCTCCAGCGCCGCCCGCGCCGCCGCCGCGCTGCGGCCGGTGCGCGCGGCGATGGTGGCGATGCTCGCCGCCAGCATGTCGGTGTCGGTGTAGCCGGGGCAGACCGCGTTCACCGTCACGCCGCTCCGCGCCACCTCGCGGGCCAGCGCGCGCGTCAGGCCGACCGCGCCGTGCTTGGCCGCGACATAGGCGCTGACATAGGGGTAGCCGGTCAGCCCGGCGGTCGAGGCGATGGTCACCACCCGCCCCCAGCCGCGCGCCGCCATGCCGGGCAGCACCAGCCGCATCGCCTCGTACACGGCGGTCAGGTTGAGCGCCAGCGTGCGGTCCCACAGCGCCCGGTCGGTGCGGGCAAACGGCGCGCTCTCCGCCCCGCCGGCATTGTTGACCAGGATGCCGAGCGGCCCCCGCGCCGCCTCCGCCGCCGCCACCGCCGCCGCCAGCGCCGCCGCATCGGTCACGTCGGCGGTCACGAACCCGGCGGCGCCGCGGTCCGCGACCAGGGCGGCCAGCGGCGCCTCCGTGCGCCCGAGCACCGTCACCGTCGCGCCCGCCGCGGCCAGCGCGCGGGCCACCGCGGCGCCGATGCCGCGCCCGCCGCCGGTGACCAGCGCGTGCCGCCCGGCCGGCTCCATGCCCCCCTCCCGCATCGCCGCCGCATCCCAACATTGCGCCGAAAGTCTTTCAAGTATAAAATACTTCGGCGGCGGTCAGGAGGCGGCTCGATGCGCATCGCGGTCCTCGGCGGTGGCCCGGCGGGGCTGTATTTCGCGATCCTGATGAAGCGGACCTGGCCGCGGCTGGAGATCGCCGTCCACGAGCGCAACCGCGCCGACGACACGTTCGGCTTCGGCGTGGTGTTTTCGGACCAGACGCTGGCGACGTTCGAGCGCTACGATCCCGAAAGTTTCCGCGCCATCACGTCGGCTTTCGCCTATTGGGACGACATCGAGATCCGCTTCCGCGGCACGCGGCACCGCATCGGCGGCAACGGGTTCTGCGGCTGCGCGCGGCGCACGCTGCTGCTGCTGCTGCACGAGCGCTGCCGCGCGCTCGGCGTCGAGCTGAAGTTCGGCCGCGAATTTTCCGCGCTCGCCGAATTCGCCGGCGCCGACCTGGTCGTGGTCGCGGACGGCAGCAACTCCGCGATCCGCGAGCAGCACCGCGAGCATTTCCGCCCGAGCGTGGATCTGCGGCCCAACCGCTTCGCCTGGATGGGATCGACGCGCCCGCTGGATGCTTTTACCTTTTCGTTCCGCGAGACCGAGCACGGCATCTTCATCGCCCACGCCTACCAGTACGCGCCGGGCCATTCGACCTGGGTGCTGGAGACCGACCCGGCCACCTTCGCCCGCGCCGGGCTGGCGGCGATGGACGAGAACCGGTCGGCGCGGTTCCTGGAGCGCGTGTTCGCCGAAGACCTCGACGGGCACAGGCTGCTGACCAACCGCTCGCTGTGGCGGCAGTTTCCGATGATCCGCAACGCGCGCTGCGTGATGGGCAACGCGGTGCTGCTCGGCGACGCCAAATCGACCGCGCATTTCTCCATCGGCGCGGGGACGAAGCTGGCGATGGAGGACGCCATCGCGCTTTATGAAAGTTTCTGTCGGAATTCGAGCACCGAGGCTGCGCTTGCCGATTTCGAGAGCGCGCGGCGCGACGAGGTGGAGCGCACGCAGCACGCCGCCGACGTGTCGCTGGTATGGTTCGAGCATGTCGCGCGGTTCTGGCACATGCACCCGACGCAGTTCGCGTTCGGGCTGATGACGCGGTCGAAGTCGATCACCTACGACAACCTGCGCCTGCGCGCACCGGCGTTCGTGGCCGAGACCGATGCCATGTTCGCCGACCAGGTGCGCGTGCGCGGCCTCGACCCGGTGGCGGACGCGCCGCCGATGCTGCAGCCGTTCGCGCTGCGCGGGATGCGGCTGGAAAATCGCGTCGTGGTCAGCCCGATGTGCATGTATTCGGCGGCCGACGGCGTGCCGAACGATTTTCATCTCGTGCATTACGGCAGCCGCGCGCAGGGCGGTGCGGGGCTGATGTTCACCGAGATGACCGACATTGCGCGCGACGCCCGCATCACGCCCGGCTGCACCGGGATGTGGAACGACGAACAGGAAGCGGCATGGCGGCGCATCGTCGATTTCGTCCATGCGGCGGGGCCCGCGAAGTTTTGCCTCCAGCTGGGGCATGCCGGGCGCAAGGCGGCGACCAGGCTGATGTGGGAGGGCATCGACCGGCCGCTCGACGCCGGCGCCTGGCCGATCGAGGCACCTTCGATGCTGCCGTACTATCCCGACAGCCAGGTGCCGCGCGCGATGACGCGCGCCGACATGGACCGCGTGCGCGACGATTTCGTGGCGGCGACGCGGCGCGCACTGCGCGCGGGCTTCGACATGGTCGAGCTGCATTGCGCGCACGGCTATCTGCTGGCGAGTTTTGTCTCGCCGCTGACCAACCATCGCGATGACGAGTACGGCGGCAGCCTCGCCAACCGGCTGCGCTTCCCGCTCGAAGTGTTCGCCGCGATGCGCGACGCGTGGCCGGCGGAGAAACCGATGAGCGTGCGCATCTCGGCGACCGACTGGCAGGACGGCGGCATCGCCGGCGAGGACTCGGTCGAGGTCGCGTGCGCCTTTGCCGAACTCGGCTGCGACCTGATCGACGTGTCCTCCGGCCAGACCACGCCGGATGCGGCGCCGGTGTATGGCCGCATGTTCCAGACGCCGTTCGCCGACGCCATCCGCAACGAGGCGCAACTGGCGACGATGTGCGTCGGCAGCATCACCACCGGCGACCAGGTGAACACGATCCTCGCCGCGGGACGCGCCGATCTGGTGGCGCTGGCGCGACCGCACCTCGCCGATCCGTATTTCGCGCTGCGCGCCGCGGCGGAGTACGGCGCGATGCTGCCGGGACCGGTGCAGTATGCGCCCGGCCGCGAGCAATTGCTGCGCACGGCGGCGGCGGCCGCGACGGAGACGATGGAGCTGCGCCGCAAGGCGCGCCCGCGCCCGCACCTCCCGCCGGGGCTGCGGGCGGCCGAATAGGGCGTCGATCACGGCATCAGCTGGCCGCCGTTCACCTCGATCACCTGCCCGGTGATGTAGCCGCTGCACGCGTCGCTGGCGAGGAACAGATAGGCGCCGACGCAGTCCTCCGCGGTGCCGGCGCGGCCCATCGGGATTTGCGCGGCAAAAGCCTTGAAGGTTTCCGGCGGCGTCAGCCGCGCGTGCAGGGGAGTTGCGATGATGCCGGGGGCGACGGCGTTGACGCGGATGTTCTCGCGCGCGACCTCCCGCGCCAACCCGCGCGTCAGCGTCGAGACCGCGCCCTTGGTCGCCGCGTACAGCACCGTCCCCGGCCCGCCGCCGTTGCGCGCGGCAACCGAGGTCGTGTTGATGATGTTGCCGCGCCCGCGCGCATGGAAATGCGGCAGCGCGGCGTGGCAGGCGGCGACCAGCGCGGCGAGATTCACGTCGAGCAGCTCGCGCAGCAGCGCCGCATCCGCCTCGGCGAACTTCACGCGGCGGATCAGCTGGCCGGCGTTGTTGACCAGCACGTCGAGTCCGCCCGCGCGCCCGGCGACGCGATCGACCAGTGAAGCCGCGTGCGCCGGCACCGCGAGGTCGGCGTGCTCGACCCACGCCTCGCCGCCGGCTTGCGCGATCGTCGCGACCACGGTGTCGGCCTCGGCGGCGCTGCGGTTGTAGTGGACCGCGACGCGCGCGCCACAGGCGGCGAACCCGCGCGCGACGGCGGCGCCGATGCCGGTGCTGGCGCCGGTGACCAGCACGACGCGGCCGGCAAGGTCGGAAAATCCGGGCATGGTCATGAAAAATCCCTCCGGCAACATTGCGTGCGGCGCGGCGCCATCCTAGCCTCGCCGGGCGAACCTGCCACCCCCAATGACGCAGCGATCGTGACCTGGGACGACTACAACCGGCTGCGCGCCGCGCTCGACGCCGACGCGGCCGATTCCGTGCTGCTGGAAATCGAGGCGGCCTACGGCCGGCTCGGCGATCTGCGCGTGCCCTTCATCGGGTTGCAGGCGATGGCGCATGCGCGGCGGGGACGGCCGGCAACGGCGGTCGCGGTGCTGCGGACGCTCGTGGTCGCGGGCGAGGCGGATTACTGGACGCATCATCTGCTCGGCCAGAATTACGGGGTGCTCGGTGACTTCGCCGCCGCCGCAAAGCATTTTCGGACCGCGCATGCGCTGATCGGCTGGCAGGAGAGCGCGCGCCAAGGCTACGAATTCACACACGACTACTTCTCTTCCAACATCCCGAGCTGGCGCACATGGTTCGCGGAACGAATCACGGCCGCGCCGATCGCGGCACTGGAGATCGGCAGCTGGCAGGGTGCCTCGGCCGCCTGGCTGCTCGACGCGGTGGTCGGGCCGCGCGGCGGAACGCTGACCTGCATCGACACGTTTGCCGGCAGTTCGGAGCATCAGGCGCTCGGCCTGGACGCGCTGGAGACGCTGTTCGATGCCAACATCGCGCGCACCGGCCAGACCGAGCGGGTGCGCAAACTCGTCGGCACGTCGCAGTCGATCCTGCCGCGGCTGCACGGCGAGACCTTCGACTTCATCTACATCGACGGCGCGCACGAAGCGAAACTCGTGATCCAGGACGCGGTGCTGAGCTGGGGCCTGCTGCGCGTCGGCGGGTTTCTATTGTTCGACGACCTCGCCTTCACCTTTTCCGCGACCCCGGAGCAGGACACGCACCGCGCGATCGAGTTTTTTCTCTCCGTGTTCGCCGACGACCTCGCGGTGATCGAGCGCGGACGGCAGTTGCTGCTGCAACGCACGCGGGAATGACACGTCAGGGTGCGCTCGCCGCCGGTGCCGCGACCACCCGCAACGGCGCCGGCGCCACCGGCTGCAGCCCGAACCGCTCGATCATCCAGGAACGGTAGCGCGCGATCGCCGGATCGGCCAGGTCCTCGGAATGGATCGTCAGATAATAGCCGTAGCCGGATTCCAGCACGATCTCGAACGGCCGCACCAGCCGCCCCGCGGACAGCTCGGCAGCGAACATGCGCGGGTCGAGCAGTGCGATGCCCTCGCCGGACAATGCGTATTCGGCCGCCAGCGCGGAGGTGTCGAACACCAGGCCGCGTTCGGTCTCCACCTCGATCCCCGCCTGGCGCACCAGCATGTGCCAGAGCTTGTGGCGCAACTCGTTCTCCAGCTTGCCGTGCAGCAGTTCGGTGTGCGCCAGGAACGCCGCCGTGCCGGCGGCCGCACCCGCTGCGACCGAAGGGTGGCACATCGGAACCAGCCGCTCCATCCACAGCAGGTTGCAGACGCGGTCGCTGACCTGCGGCTTGGCGTAGATGACCGCCGCGTCGGCGTCGCGTGACGGCAGGCCGACCTGGTGCGAGCTTTCGATGTCGAGGATCACGTCCGGGCAGACGCTGCGGAACTCGCGCAGGATCGGCACGGCCAGACGGTGCGCGAAGGTCGGCGGCAGCTGCACGCGCAGGCTTCGCGCCTTCGCGCCGCCGTCGTGGACGATGTCGTTCAGCGCCTGCTCGATGCGGTCGAAGGATTTGCGCACCACCGGCAGCAGCGCCGCCCCGGCATCGGTGAGCGCGAAGGCGCCGGGCTTCCTTTCGAACAGCGCCGTGCCGAGCAGCCCCTCCAGCGCAATGACGTGGCGGCTCACGGCGCTCTGCGACACGCTGAGCGCCTGGGCGGCGGCGGTGAAGCTGAGGTTGCGCCCGACCGCCTCGAAGGCGCGCAACGCATTCAGCGGCAGCCAGCGGCGGTCGATCATCGGTGCGGCGTTTCCGTCTCGGCCTGCATGCGCTCGCGCAGGATGCGATTGATCACGGTCTGGTAGCCGGGCCCCTTGTGGCGCAGCCAATCCAGCACGTCCATGTCAAGCCGCAGGCTGATCAGCTCCTTGCGTGGCCGGAAGAAGACGCCGCGGCGCGCAGTGCTCCAGTTCGCCTCCGGCGCGGGCGGTATATCGACCGTGTCGGGTTCGCCTCGCAACGCGCGCAACTGCGCCCATTGCGCCTCGGTCAATGTCCGTTCATCCGATGCCTTCTTCATAGCGCCTCCGTTCATGCGGCGTGACCGCGCGCACTCCGATCACGTGAACCCGCTCCTCGTCCTGCGGATCAGGGAACGTATGCACAACCAGCAGGATCGTGTAGCCTCCCCCAACAGCACCGATCGTGTGCCAGCGGTGCTCGGCGTTCTCGAAGCGATCGTACAGGGTCACGGCGAGCGGATCATCGAACACCAGGCTGGCGAACGAGAAGTCCAAGCCGTGCTTCTGCTTGTTGATCCGCTCCTTCGCATGGTCCCAGGTGATCTGCAGGGCCATGATCGTGTCCCGTGGCGACGATCGCCGGCGACGACGGACGCAACGCCGTGCCCCCGCTAGTATATACCGGTTAGTATATACAGCCGGATCGGCTTGCCGTCAAACGGTGCCATTGGGGGCGATGAGCCGGGGCGTCGGCGCGCCCGCGCAACATCGCAAAATGTCGATTGCGGCATGACAAAAACGGATGCCGGCGCAACGGCCGCGCCGAGGCATGATGCGGCGATGCCGTTCCGCCTCGCCCCCCTCCTGCCGGTGCTGCTCGGACTGGTCAGCGCCCAGGCGGCGCTGGGCATCATGACGCCGCTGATCCCGCTGCTGCTGCTGCGCGTGGGCGCCAGCGCCGCGGCGATCGGCGCGGTGGCGTCGGCCTATTACCTCGGCTTCCTGGCGGGCGCGCTGTCCTGCGACCGGCTGGTGATGCGGGTCGGGCACATCCGCGGCTTTGCCGTGTTCGCCGCCGTCGCCGCCGACGCCGCCCTGCTGCTGGTGTTCGCCCATGCACCGTGGCAGGTGGCGCTGCTGCGCCTCTGCATCGGCTATGCCAGTTCGGGCATGTTCCTGGTGGTGGAGAGCTGGCTCAACGACCGGGTGGACAGTGCGACGCGCGGGCGGGCGTTCGGCGCCTATCTGGTCGCCTCCTGGGGCGCGAGTGCGGCCGGGCCGCTGGCGCTCAACGTGGTGCCGGCGACGCCGGTGCTGTTCGTCCTGGTCGGCATCGCCTTCGCCACCGCCGTGCTGCCGCTGGCGCTGACGCAGCAGGCCAACCCGGTGGTCCGGCCGCAGGCGCATTTCGCGCTCCGGCGGCTGTATCGCGTCTCGCCGGTGGGGGTGGCGTGCTGCCTCGCCGCCGGCCTCATCAACGGCGCCTACTACTCGCTGGTGCCGGTGTTTCTGGAGCGCGCCGGCTACGGCTCCGGCTCGGTCGCGGCCTATATCTCGGCGGCGATGGTGGCGGGGCTGCTGGTGCAGTATCCGGTCGGCATGCTGTCCGACCGGATCGGGCGGCGGCCGGTCATGGTCGGCGCGGTCGGGGCCGCGATCCTGCTCGCGCTTGCGCTCGGCTTCGCCGCCGGCGTGCCGTTCCTCGCCATTGCCGCGCTGGGCTTCTGCTTCGCCGGCATGACGGCGCCGCTCTATGGCCTCGGCGCCGGGCAGACCAACGACCGGATGGAGCGCGGCGACTACGTGGCGGCGAGCGGCGGGCTGCTGTTCATCTGGTCGCTCGGTTCCTCGGTCAGCCCCTCGGTCGCCGGCGTGCTGATGGGGCGGGTTGGCCCGGCGGGGTTGTTCTGGTATGTCGCCGCGGTGTTGCTCTCGCTCGGCCTGTTCACCGCCGCCCGCATGCTTGCCCGAGGCGAAGTGCCGCGCGAGCAGCGGACGCCGTTCGTGCCGGCCCCCGCCGCCCCGCCGCGACACGCCGGACTGGCGCCCCGTCTCGTCCGCCCGCTGTTCCGATCGCTGCTGCACCGCCGGACCCGCGAAGTGACCGACTGAGCCATGCGCTATTCCGCACTCTCGCTGCTCCGCCAGGGGTTTTCCGGCCACGCATCCTGGCCCGCCGCCTGGCGCTCGGCCGAACTCAAGCCGAGCTACGACGCCGTGATCATCGGCGGCGGCGGCCACGGGCTGGCCGCCGCGTACTACCTCGCCAAGCTGCACGGGCTGCGTCGCGTCGCCGTGCTGGAACGCGGCTGGCTCGGCGGCGGCAACACCGGGCGCAACACCACCATCGTCCGCTCCAACTATTTCTTCCCGCAGAGCGTGGCGCTCTACGATTTCTCGCTGCGGCTGTACGAGGGACTGAGCGAGGCACTGAACTTCAACATCATGCTGAGCCAGCGCGGCGTGATCTATCTCGCGCATTCCGACCACGAGATGGAGATGATGGCGCGCGCGGTGAACGCGATGCAGATCAACGGCATCGACACCGAACTGCTCGACGCGGCCCAGGTGCGCGCCGAATTGCCGCTCGCCAATTTCGCGCCCGGCGCGCGGTTTCCGATCCACGGCGCCTTCGTGCAGCGGCGCGGCGGCATCGCGCGGCACGACGCGGTGGCCTGGGGCTTTGCGCGCGCGGCCGACGCGCTCGGCGTCGATATCGTGCAGAACTGCGAGGTTCTCGGTTTTCACATCGCGGGCGGGCGCGTGGCCGGACTGCAGACGACCCGCGGAACGGTCAGCGCCGGCGCGGTCGGGATGTCGCCGTCGGGCCATTCCGGCGTGCTGGCGGCGAAGGCGGGGTTCCGCCTGCCGATCACCAGCTACGCGCTGCAGGCGATGGTGAGCGAGCCGGTCAAGCCGGTGCTCGACATCGTCGCCGCGTCCTGGGCGACCGGCATGTATGTCTCGCAGTCCGACAAGGGCGAACTGGTGTTCGGCGCCGGACTGGACCTCTATCCGTCCTATGCGCAGCGCGGCAACCTGCCGACGACGCAAACCATCGTCGCCGCCATGACCGAGATTTTTCCCGCGTTCCGGCGGCTGAAGATGCTGCGGCAGTGGGCGGGGATTGTGGATGTGCCGTTTGATTACAGCCCGATCCTCGGCCCCTCGCCGGTCGGGAACCTGTATCTCAATTGCGGCTGGGGCACCGGCGGGTTCAAGGCGACGCCGGCGGGCGGCTGGCTGCTCGCGCACGCGGTGGCGACCGGCAAGCACCACGCGATTTCCGCCCCGTTCGATCTGGCGCGCTTCACCTCCGCCGCGCTGATCGACGAAGCCGCCGGCGCCGGCATCACGCACTGAGAACGCAGAACAATGCTGCTGATCCCCTGCCCCTGGTGCGGCCCGCGCGACGAACCCGAGTTCACCTATGGCGGCGAGCCGGTGACGCGCCCGGGACCGGCCGCAGCAATCGGCGACGCGCAATGGGCCGACTACCTCTACATGCGCCGCAACGACAAGGGCCCGCACCGCGAGAACTGGTGCCACACATTCGGCTGCGGCCAGTGGTTCACGCTGGAGCGCGACACCGTGACGCACGCCGTGTTCTCGGCGCAAAAACCATGACGGCGCGCCGCCTCGACGCCGGCGGCGCGATCGAGCGCACGCGCACGCTGCATTTCTCCTGGGACGGCGCGCGGCTGAGCGGATTTCCCGGCGACACGCTGGCCTCGGCGCTGCTCGCGAACAATGTTCGCATCGTCGGCCGCAGCTTCAAATACCACCGTCCGCGCGGCATCTTCGGCGCCTGGGCGGAGGAGCCGAACGCCATTGTCGATGTCGTGCGCGGCGATGTGCAGGAACCCGATGCGCGCGCCACCACGGTCGAACTCTGCGACGGGCTGGCGGCGCGCGGCGTGAACGCCCGGCCGGATGTGGCGCATGACAGGTACGGCGCGATCGACCGGCTGCACCGCTTCCTGCCGGCCGGGTTCTACTACAAGACGTTTTTTCCGAACTGGCATCGCTACGAGCCGCGCATCCGCGCGATGGCGGGACTCGGGCGGGTCGCCACCGTGCCGGACACGCGCCGCTTCGAGGCGCGCAATGCGGCCTGCGACGTGCTGGTGGTCGGCGCCGGCCCGGCCGGGCTGGCCGCCGCGCGGGCCGCTTCGTCGGTTGGGCTGTCGGTGATCCTCGCCGACGACCGTTTTGTCCCCGGCGGATCGCTGCGCTGGAGCGCGGCGGAAATCGACGGCCGGCCGGCCGCCGACTGGGCCGTGGCGACCGCTGCGGCGCTGGCGGCGCAGGGCGTGCGCGTGCTGGCGCGCACCACCGTGTTCGGTGCCTACGACCATACCGCCTTCGGCCTGCTGGAACGCCGCGCGGCGGCGGCGCCGGGCTGGGCGGAGGAGCGGCTGTGGACCGTGCGCGCGCAACGGGTCGTGCTGGCGACCGGCGCGATCGAACGGCCGCTGGTGTTCCCCGACAACGACCGGCCCGGCGTCATGTCGGCCAGCGCGGTGCTGCAATATCTGCGGCTTTACGCGGTGCTGCCGGGCGAGCGCGCCGTCGTCGCCACCAACAACGATTCCGCCTACGAGGTCGCGGTCGCGCTGCGCCGCGCCGGCGCCGAGGTGGTGCTCGCCGACGCGCGCGCGCAGGCGCCGCCGGTGGCACGCGCGGCGACGGAAGCCGGCGTGCGGGTGCTCGCCGGCAGCACCGTGCTCGGCACGATCGGGCGCGCTGCCGTGCGGCTGGTCGATCTCGGCCCGGTCGGCGCGCGGTCGGCGCGCGAGGCCACCTTGCGCGTTGCGGCCGATCTGGTCGCGGTGTCGGGCGGCTGGTCGCCCGCCGTGCATCTGCACAGCCAGGCCGGCGGCAAGCTGCGCTGGGACGATGCGCTGGCCGCCTTCGTGCCGGCGTCACCGCGGCCCGACCAGCACCTCGCCGGCGGAGAAACGCTCGCCGCCGCGCTCGCCTCCGGCCACGAGGCCGGCTGCGCCGCCGCGCGCATGCTCGGCCGCGCCTGCGCGCCGGCGGCGCCGCGCACCGCGCCCGCCGAGCCGGCAGGCACCGCTGCGCCCGCTCTGGCGCGTGGCGATCAAGGGCGCGCGGCAATGGGTCGATCTGCAGAACGACGTGACGGACGCAGGACATCGCACTGGCGGCGCGCGAGAACTACAGCTCCGTCGAGCACCTGAAGCGCTACACCACGCTCGGCATGGCGACCGACCAGGGCAAGACCAGCAACGTCAACGGCCTCGCGATCCTGGCGGAAGCCACCGGGCGCGCGATTCCCGCAGTCGGCACCACGACGTTTCGCCCGCCCTACACGCCGGTGACGTTCGGCGCGATCGCCGGCATGCGGCACGGGCCGCTGTATGCGCCGTGGCGCCGCCTGCCTGCGCACGCCGAACACGTCGCGCTGGCGGCCGACATCCGCGAATACGGCGGCTGGATGCGCCCGGCCTGCTACCCGCGCGCCGGCGAGAGCGCGGCGCAGGCGATCCGGCGCGAGGCCGCTGCGGTGCGCGAAGCGGTCGGATTGTTCGACGGATCGAGCCTCGGCAAGATCGTGGTCGGCGGACCGGACGCGGCGACGTTTCTCAACATCGTCTATTACAACGAGGTCGCCAACCTGAAGCCGGGCCGCATCCGCTACGCGCTGCTGCTGCGCGAGACCGGGATCGTGTACGACGACGGCGTCGTCACGCGGCTGGCACAAGACCGCTACCTGCTCTCGCCGTCATCCAGCCACACGCAGGGCGTGCTGGCGCTGCTGGAGGCGTGGCGGCAGACCGAGTGCCCGACGCTGCGCGTGGCGTTGCACGACACCACGGCCGCCTGGGCGACGTTCGCGCTCGCCGGGCCGCGCGCGCGCGACGTGCTGGCGCCGCTCACCGACATCGACCTGTCGCACGCCGCGCTGCCGCACATGGCATTGGCACACGGCACCATCTGCGGTGTCGCCGGGCGGATCGCGCGCGTCAGCTTTTCCGGCGAACGCAGCTACGAGGTTTCGGTGCCCGCGGGCTACGGCGTCGCGCTGTGGCGCCGATTGCTGCAGGCGGGCGAGGCGTTCGGCATCACGCCGTACGGCGTGGAAACATCGTCCCTCCTGCGGGCGGAGAAAGGCTATATCCTGATCGGCGTGGATACCGACGGCATGACGCTGCCCGACGATCTCGGCATGTCTGGCCCGCTGCGCGCGAAAGCGGTGGATTTCGTCGGCAAGCGCTCGCTGCTGATGCAAGATGCGGTGCGCCCCGACCGGCGGCAGTTCGTCGGCCTGCTGCCGGACGATCCCGCGACGGTGCCCGCGGTCGGCGCGCATGCGGTGGCGCACGGCGCCGACGGCAAGCGGCGCAGCATCGGCTGGGTCACCAGCGCGTTTCATTCGCCCGCACTCGGCCGCTCGATCGCGCTCGGCATGGTCGAACGCGGGCGCGCGCTGGCCGAAGCCGGCGCGGAGGTCGAGTTGTATCATCTCGGCCGCATGTCGCGCGCGCGCGCCTGTTCGCCCGTCTTCTACGATCCGGCCGGGGAGCGGCTGCATGGCTGACCTCGCGCATCTCGCCCTCGCCGCGCAACTGGGCGCCGGCGATCCCGCCGCGAGCGCCCCCGGCGCGACCGTATGGCTGGTCGATCCCGGCAGGCTTTTTCTCGTCACCGATCCGGCGTCCGACCTCGCGCCCAACGAGCGGCGCGGCGACCGGCCGTACCGGCTCTGGCTGGCGCCGGATCGCGCGCTGCTGGTCGGCGCGGACGCGGCGCCGGCCGGCTTCGTCTCCGAGGTGACGGACGGGCTGGCGACGTTCGAGATCGCCGGGCCGCGCGCGGCGGAAATCGTGGCGATGGGCTGCACGCTCGACGCGCACGGTGCCGTGCTGACGCCCGGACGCTGCGCACAGACGGCGTTCGCCGGCGTGAAAGCCGTGCTGTATGCATACGGGTCGCGCGAGGCGTTCCGCCTGCATGCGGAGCGGTCGCTGGCGGCCTATCTGCTGGAATGGTTCATGCAAGCGGCGAGTGCGCTGCAATGAGCGGGGAGATGCGTCGATGAAGACCCATGTGCAGGTCGCGGTGATCGGCGGCGGCGTGGTCGGGTGCAGCGTGCTGTACCACCTCACCAAGCTCGGCTGGAAGGACGTGGTGCTGCTGGAACGCGACGAACTCACCTGCGGCTCCACCTGGCACGCCGCCGGCGGCATGCACACGCTGAACGGCGATCCCAACGTCGCGAAACTGCAGAAATACACGATCGAACTCTACAAGGAGATCGAGGCGATCTCCGGCCTCTCCTGCAGCCTGCACCTGCCGGGCGGCCTGGTGCTCACCGGCACGCCGGAGCGCATGGACTGGCTGCGCATGGCGCAGGCGCGCGGACGCTATCTCGGCCTGGACGTGCATATCATCGATATGGACGAGGCCGCGCGGCGCATGCCGCTGATCGACAAGCGCCACTTCATCGGCGCCATGTTCGACCCGCTGGAAGGCCATCTCGATCCCTCCGGCACCACGCACGCCTACGCGCGCGCGGCGACCAAGCAGGGCGCGGAGGTCTACCGAAAAACCAAGGTCGAGGAACTGCATCAGCGCGCCGACGGCTCCTGGGACGTGGTGACCAGCCAGGGCAGCCTCGTCGCCGAGCACGTCGTCAACTGCGGCGGGCTGTGGGCGCGCGAGGTCGGGCGCATGGTCGGGATCGAATTGCCGGTGCTGGCGATGGAGCACCACTACCTCATCACCGAGGACATCCCGCAGCATCTGCCGACCGAAGGCGAACTGCCGCACGTCATCGACTTCGAGGGCGAGATCTATCTGCGCCAGGAGCGCAAGGGCGTGCTGCTCGGCACCTACGAACGCAACGGCGTTCCGTGGTCGCCGAAACAGACTCCCTGGACGTTCTCCGCCGAATTGCTGGTGCCGGACCTCGAACGCATCGCGCAGAACCTCGAAGTCGGCTTCAAGCACTTCCCGGTGCTGGCGGAGGCCGGCATCCGGCGCGTCATCAACGGCCCCTTCACCTTCTCCCCCGACGGCAATCCGCTGGTCGGGCCGGTGCGCGGCCTGCGCAATTTCTGGGTCGCGTGCGGCGTGATGGCCGGGTTCAGCCAGGGCGGCGGCGTCGGCCTCGCGCTGGCCGGCTGGATGATCCACGGCGATCCCGGCTTCGACGTGTTCGCGATGGACGTCGCGCGCTTCGGCGACTGGGCGACGCGCGCCTATGCCAACGCGAAAGTGCGGGAGAACTACGGCCGCCGCTTCCGCGTGACGTTCCCCAACGAGGAACTGCCGGCCGCGCGCCCGCTGCGCACCTCGCCGCTCTATGACCGCATGGGCGCGGCCGGCGCGGTGTTCGGCGCGTCGTTCGGGCTGGAGCAGCCGCTGTGGTTCGCGCCCCCCGCCAGCGAAGCCGTCGAGCAGGTGACGTTCCGCCGCTCCAACGCGCACGGCCCGGTCGGCGAGGAATGCCGCGCCGTGCGCAGCGCGGTCGGCCTGATCGAAACCAGCGGCTACGCGAAATACGAAATTCTTGGTGCCGGCGCGGAAAAATTCCTCGGCCGCGTGCTTGCCAACCGCATGCCCGCGGTCGGCCGCATCGCGCTGACGCCGATGCTGAACCACAACGGCAAGCTGATCGGCGACTTCACCGTGGCGCGACTTTCGCCCGACCAATTCTACGTGTTCGGCAGCGGCCAGGCCGAGCAGTACCACATGCGCTGGTGGGAATCGCACTTGCCTCCGGCAGGCGTCACCATCCGCCCGCTGCGCGCCGGGCTGATGGGGCTGTCCGTCGCCGGGCCGAAATCGCGCGACCTGCTGGCGAAAGTCACCGGCGAGGATTTTTCGACCGCCGCCGTCCCGTTCCTGTCGTTCCGTCGCATGGACATCGGCATGGTGCCGGCGCTGATCGGCCGCATCACCTTCACCGGCGATCTCGGCTACGAGATCTGGGTGACGCCGGATTACCACGTGGCGCTGTACGACACGCTGCTCGCCGCCGGCGACGAGTTCGGCATCCGCCATTTCGGCCTGCGTGCGCTCAATTCGCTGCGGCTGGAAAAGAGCTGGGGCGTCTGGGCGCGCGAGTATCGCCCGATCTACGGCCCGCTGGAGGCCGGCCTGGCGCGCTTCGTCGGCTACAAAAAACCCGACTTCATCGGCCGCGACGCCGCCCTGCGCGAACGCGAGAGCGGCGGCAAGCTGCGCCTCGTCACGCTGCTGGTGCAGGACGCCGACGCCGACGTGGTCGGCGACGAGCCGGTCAGTTTTGGCGGAGAAACCGTCGGCTGGGTCACCTCGGGCGGCTATGCGCATTGGAGCGGGGAGTTGATCGCGCTCGCCTATGTCCCGAAGGAACTGGCCGACGGGGACGCGACGTTCGGTATCGAGATCCTCGGTATGCCGCGCGTCGCGCTTCTCGCGAAAACGTCACCGTTCGATGCAACCGGAGCGCGCATGCGCACGTAGCGGCGCCGCCGTCACAATCCGGTCAGCGCACGACTTCGCGCCGGAGCGATCCCGCCCGTCGGATAAACTCCTGTCCTGTTCATTGCGTTCTACTGGTGAACACGGACGGGGATTCATGCACGCAACCCTCATCGCCGCCGTGCTGACGCTCGCGCTGGCGCTGCCGGCGCCGGCCGGCGCGGAAGTGCCGGCGGCGCGGCTGGCCACGCTCGCGCGCGGCGTCAACGTCACCAACTGGTTCCGCTATCCGGCGGCCCAGGACGACGCCTATTTCCGCACCTATATCGGCGACGCCACGCTCGCCGGACTGCGCCGCGCCGGCTTCACCTTCGTCCGCCTCGCGGTGCAGCCGGAGCTGATGCTGCGCGACGGACACCCCGACACGCACCGCCTCGCGCTGCTCGCCGCCGCCGTCGCGCGCATCGAGCGGCACGGGCTCGGCGTCGTCGTCGGCTGGCACCCGCAGACCTGGCACCTCGAAACCTCCGCGGCGGAACAGCAGGCGTTGCAGGACCTCTGGGGCGCGTTCGCCGATCGGCTGCGCCCGCTCGATGCCGCGCTCACGGTTCCCGAGATCGTGAACGAACCGGTGTTCGACAAGCACGAGTCGGAATGGGAGGCGCTGCAGCAAAAAGTGCTGGCGCGCATCCGCACGGTCCTGCCGCGCGAAACCGTCGTGCTGACCGGCAACGACTGGGGTTCGATCGACGGGCTGCTCGGCCTGCATCCCGTCGCCGACGGCAACGTCGTCTATTCGTTCCATTTCTACGAGCCGATGGTGCTGACCTCGCTCGGCAGTTTCGATCCCTCGCTCGACCATGCGGCGCTGGCGCATCTGCCGTTCCCGGTCGAGGGCGCGCACGCCTGCGACGCCGCCGAGCAGGCGACCACGCAGCCGCACACGCGCGACGTGATCCGCTTCTACTGCTCGCAGCACTGGGACGCGGCGAAGCTGCGCTCGATGGTCGATCAGGCCGCCGAGTGGGGGCGGCGCAATCATGTCGCGGTCGAATGCGGCGAGTTCGGCGCCAGCGATCAACTTCCCCCCGCACCGCGGCTCGCCTGGATCGGCGACATGCGCCGCGCGTTGCAGGCGGACGGCATCGGCTGGGCACTCTGGGGCTACGACGACAGCATGGGCTTCGACATCCACCCGAACCGCGTCCCACACCGCTCGCTGGACCCGGCGCTGCTGCGCGCCCTCGGGCTGACGCCGCATGCCTGAGCGGGTGCGCCTGCTGGGGGTGGATTTCGCCGATTTCGACGCCGAGGAGGCGGCGGCGCGGATCGCGGCGCGGCCGGCGGGGACGCCGTTCGGCTACGTGGTGACGCCGAACGCCGACCATCTGGTGCGGCTGGCGCGCCAGCCGGCGCTGCGGCCGCTCTATCAGAACGCCGCCATGTGCCTGCTCGACAGCCGGGTGGTGCGGCGCGCGGCACGAACGCTCGCCCTGAAGGCACCGCGCGTGGCCACCGGCAGCGACCTGACCGCGCGCCTGCTCACCCGCCACGTGCTGCCCGGCGAGCGCGTCACCATCATCGGCCTGCGCGCCCGCCACCTCCCCGCCCTGACGGCGATCTGCGACCTGGCGCCGCCGGCGCACTACGACCCGCCGATGGGGTTCGACCGCGACCGCGACGGGATGCGGCGCGCCGTCGATTTCGTGCTCGCGCATCCGGCGCGGCTGGTGTTCCTCGCGGTCGGCTCGCCGCGACAGGAGCGGCTGGCCGCCGCGATCGCGGCCACCGGCAGGGCCACCGGCACGGGCCTCTGCATCGGCGCCAGCCTCGATTTCATCACCGGCGCGGAGCGTCGCGCCCCCTGCTGGCTGCAGCGCGCGGGGCTGGAGTGGCTGCATCGGCTGGGCACCGATCCCGCCCGGCTCGGCCGCCGCTATCTGCTCGACAACCCGCCGGTGTTCGCGCTGCTGCTGCGCGAGCGGCTGGAGACGCTGCGCGGGTAGCGGCCCGGTTGCGCCGTCGGGAAGCCACCGAAGCGGCATCATGTCGTTCCGTTAGCGTCCCTCGCCGGCCTGTGACAAGGTGGGCACATGCACTCATTGCTGCGTTGACCATTTTGTCGCCGCCTTGACCGCTGCTCGGCCAAGCAGGTCGGCAAAGGCGTCGCGCCGGGACCCGCCGCCGTCCGGCAGATAGTCCCACCAGGCCGGCATGGCGCCGAGCAGCGGGTCGAACTGCTGGCCGGCGCAGGCATCCGCGCACTGGCACGCAACGGCGTTGCAGGCGGCCATGCACTTGGTCTTGGCGCGTGTCTTGTGGTCGGTCATCGATGCGTCCCGGGTCCGGTCTTGGTGCGCCTCAGGCCGCGTCGGCAGCCGGTGGCATAATGAAACACAGATCTGACCCGTAATGAAACACCAATTCTTCACCGCCATGAATCACGATTTGTCCCCTGCTTAAATTCCGACTCGGCAACATCGCCAATAACCGGCCTTGCGACTGGTCCGGCCTAAGGATTTCGTGACGGCCGCCGCGTCCGCCTTCTATCAAATCGTGGTTGACTTCAAAACGACCTAAGAATTATGGTCAGCTGTAACAGCTTACCAAAAGCTGAGAGTTGCGTCGAGCTTACCGAGGGCTGTCGGGTGCTGTCCAGCGTCGGCCAGTTTGGTTCGATATACGACTCAACAACAACATGCAGGAAAGTCTGGAAAGGCAAATGCGACTGCATCGAAGTATAACCGTTCTGGCCCTCATGGCGATCGCGATCGGCGGGTGCGCGCTGCAACAAGCGCAACGCGAGTGCCGGGCGGAGGGGTGGTCGCCCGGCGAGGACGGCTACACCGCTTGCGTGCATGACGGCACGGCGCAAGGGGCCACGCAGCCGACGCGGCTGATGGGGATCGGCGATGAACAGCCGCCGCAGCCGTGGCTCTGCAGGACGAACCCGTTCGGCCTGGGGCCGATGCCGTCGGTGACGCTGTGTCAGTGACGCTTGGCGGGACCGCGACGAGCCGGGTCGAAGCGAGCTCGGGGCAGTCGCCGCTATACGAACTGTGACACAGCGACGGGATCCGCGGTGTCATATCCATGTCGGCCCATACGCGAACAGACTTCCGAATCGGAGATGGACACAGTCCCATGATGCACAAATCAGGTTTCACCCGAGCGCCAGGAGTGCAGCAGACCTTGGCGTCCAACGCAGACGGTCTGCGGCTGGCGGATTCGGCCGCAGGGCTGCCGGATAATCCAAAACCGACCGACGAGATCTCCGCGGACCCGCGCATGATTGCGCTGCGCGGCACGCTGCTCGCCCTGGTCCGCCGCGACGGCCGGGACCTGACGGCGCGCCAGCTCACCGCGTTCCTTTCCGTCTATATGGACGAGGCGACATATTCGGTCAGCAGCCTGGCCGACCTGCTGCACATCTCGCGTCCCGGCGTGACGCGGATCATGGACCGGCTGATCGAGTTCGATCTGGTGGCCCGCGAAGAGGACCGGGAGGACCGGCGGCGCGTGCTGGTCCGCCACACCCCCCGCGGCGCCGCCTTCTTCCGCGAACTGATCAACATCAGCCGCAGCATCTCGACGGAGCACGAGACCGCGGCAGCCTGATCTGCGAAGCCGGAGCCTGTGGGCCGGCGAGCGGAGCACCGGCGCAGTTCGGCGCCCGCCGCATGGTGACAGCCGGGACCGTCCGGCCGCAGACTGCCGGCGGTTTTTGGCAGGAAGGACAGCGATGCCGCTGATCCTGTTCGGGGGAATCCGGCCTTTCAGCCGTGCCGGGGCCGTCAGCGACGCGCTGGCAGGCGTGACGCTCGCCTCGATGAACATCCCGCAGGTGCTCGGCTATGCCCGCATCGCCGGCATGCCCATCGTCACCGGGCTCTACACCGTGCTGCTGCCGCCCGTGCTGTTCGCGATCTTCGGTTCATCCCGCCATCTGGTCGTGGCCGCCGATTCGGCAACCGCCGCCATCTTCTCCGGCGCCCTGTCCCACATGGCGGCGCCGGGCAGCGGCGCATACGTTGCGATGGCTGAAATGGTGGCGCTGCTGACCGCAGGCTTCCTGTTGCTGGCGCGGCTGTTCAAGCTGGGCTTCCTTGCCGATTTCCTCTCGCGCACGGTGCTGGCGGGGTTCCTCGCCGGGGTCGGGCTGCAAGTCGGCACGGCGATGCTCGGCGACATGCTTGGCGTGGCGGTGCGCGCGCGCACGACGCTCGGCCAGGTGTGGCAGATCGTGCAGGGCCTGCCGCTTGTGCATGGTCCGACGCTGGGCCTGTCCGCGCTGGTGGCGGCCGGCATTCTGGTCGGCCGCGGCGTCGCGCCGCGCCTGCCGGTTTCCCTGCTTGCGGTGGCGGGGACCATCGCGGCGAGCGCGGCGTTCGGGTTCGCCGCGCACGGCATCGCCACCATCGGCCCGGTCCCCGGAGGAACGCCGGCAATCGGGCTGCCGGACGTGACGTGGAGCCAGACCCTTGCGCTGTTGCCGGTCGCCGCGTCATGCCTCGTGGTGATCGTGGCGCAAAGTGCCGCGACATCCCGGATCTTCGCCGTGCGCTCGCACGAGCACCTCGACGAGGATGCGGACTTGCTCGGGCTGGCAGCGGCCAATGCCGCCGCGGCGCTGAGCGGAACCTTCGTGGTGAACGGCAGCCCGACGCAGACCGCGATGGCGGAGCAGGCGGGCGCGCGCAGCCAGTTCGCGCAGGTGGTGTTCGCGGCGGCGGTGCTGCTGGTGCTGCGGTTCCTGACCGGGCCGCTGCAGTACCTGCCGCGCTGCGTGCTGGCGGCCATCGTGTTCACGATCGCGGTCGGAATGCTCGACGTCAGGGCGCTGCGGGACATCTACCGCGAGAGCCCCGGCGAATTCCAGCTTGCCGTCGCGACCGCGGCGGCGGTTGTCGTCCTCGGCGTCGAGCTGGGAGTCCTGCTGGCGATCGCCCTGTCGCTGCTGCGGCACGTGCGGCACAGCTATCATCCGCGGAACATGGTGCTGACGGAGGATGCCGCCGGGCGCTGGGTGCCGACGCCGGCGGCGCCGGGTCTGCAGACCGAACCGGGGCTGGTGGTCTATCGCTTCGCCGCGGATCTGTTCTACGCGAACGCCAACCGTTTCGCGGATGAAGTACGCGCCCTCGTGGCATGCGCGCCGACGCCGGTGCGCTGGTTCATTGTCGAGGCCGGGGCGATCACCGATCTCGACTACTCGGCGGGGAAGTCGATGCGCGACCTGCTGCGCGAGCTCGCGGGCAAGGGCATCCGCGTCGCCTTCGCGCGCGTCGGTCCGTATTTGCGGGCCGACATGGACCGCCACCGCATCACGCCGGCGATCGGCACGGCGCGGATATTCGCAACGCTCCACGAAGCCGTCGCGGCGGCGCGACACGTCGAATCCCCCGCTGACGAACGACGGTCGGATCGGGAGGCTTGAGCCGTGCAACAACCGTCAGGATCACGCAATGACCCGTGCAACCGATATCTGCTTTCGCGGGAAGCCGCGCGGCCCTAAACTCCTGCACTTCATCCGTTGGCCCTGGGGACCGCGATGGCATCCCTCCGCGAACCGGTTCTGCACACCGTTGCCATCGGCGATCTGCAGCCGACGCAGATCACGGTGGGAATGCGCGAGGTCGAGGCCAGGCGGAAGGCCTGGCGCAACAAGGGGGACGGAAAGGCGGCGGAATTTCTCGGCCGCCACCTGATTCCGGTGATCCTGGGACCGAAGCATCGGCATTTCGTGATCGATCACCACCACCTGGCCCGCGCCCTGCATGAGGAAGGCGTGGCGAGCCTGCTCGTTACCATCGTGGCGGACTTGCACCGGCTTGACCCCGACGCGTTCTGGTTCGTGCTCGACAACCGCAACTGGATGCACCCGTTCGACGACCGGGGGCGGCGGCGCGGCTATGAGGACATTCCGAGCTCGGTCAAGGACCTGGTTGACGATCCCTTCCGCTCGCTGGCCGGCGAATTGCGGCATGTCGGCGGCTTCGCCAAAGACACGACGCCGTTCAGCGAATTTCTTTGGGCGGATTTCCTGCGCCGACGCCTCAAGCGCAAGCTGGTCGAAGCGGATTTCAACGCGGCGCTGGAACAGGCCCTGGAACTCGCCAGGAGCGAGGATGCGGCCTACCTGCCCGGCTGGTGCGGACCGGTCGCGCGCTAGCGCCTGTCAGCGCGAAACCGGCTTCGGCGCCGCCTCCCGCCGTCGGGAAAAAATCCCGTGGTCCATGAGGCGTTTATTGTGGCGCACCCGGAGAGATTCGAACTCCCAACCCCCAGATCCGTAGTCTGGTGCTCTATCCAATTGAGCTACGGGTGCGTGCCGGCGGGGCGATGTAGCGGAACCGCCGGGGCGGCGCAAGCGCGACTCAGCCGGCCAGCCGGTCCAGCGCCGCCACCACCGCCGCCCCCATCTCGGCGGTGCTCGCGGCCCGGCAGCCGGGCGCCATCACGTCCGGCGTGCGCAGCCCCTCGCCGAGCACGGCGGCACAGGCCCGCTCGATCAGCGCCGCATCCTCCTCCAGCCCGAAGGAGTAGCGCAGCAGCATCGCGAAGCTCAGGATCTGCGCCAGCGGATTGGCCACGCCCTTGCCGGCGATGTCGGGCGCGCTGCCGTGGATCGGCTCATACAGCGCCGCGCGCCGCCCGTCCGGCGCCGGCGCGCCCAGCGTCGCCGAGGGCAGCATGCCCAGGCTGCCGGTCAGCATCGAGGCAAGGTCGGACAGCAGGTCGCCGAACAAATTCGTCGTCACGATCACGTCGAACTGCCGCGGGTTGCGCACCAGCTGCATCGCACAGTTGTCGGCGTACATGTGGCTCAGCGCCACGTCGGCGTAGTCGCGGGCGTGCAGCGCGGTGACGGTCTGCCGCCACAACAGGCCGCTCTCCATCACGTTGGCCTTCTCGACGCTGCACACGCGCCGCTGCCGCCGCCGCGCCAGTTCGAACGCGACGCGGGCGACGCGCTCGATCTCCGGCGTCGTGTACACCTCGGTGTTGACGCCGCGCTTGCTGCCGTCGGGCAGCGTCGTGATGCCGCGCGGCTCGCCGAAATAGAGGCCGCCGGTGCTCTCGCGCACGATCATCAGGTCGAGGCCGCGCACCACCTCCGGCTTCAGCGTGCTGGCATCGACCAGCGGCTCGAGCACCACCGCCGGGCGCAGATTGGCGAACAGCCCGAGTTCGCGGCGCAGCGTCAGGATCGCCAGTTCCGGCCGCATGTCGAAACCGAGCTTGTCCCATTGCGGGCCGCCGACGGCGCCGAACAGCACCGCATCCGCGGCTTTCGCCGCGGCCACGGTGGCCGGCGCGATCGGCGTGCCGCGCGCCGCGATGGCGGCACCGCCGACCAGGTCCTCCGCGATGTCGAAGCCGACCGCGCGGCGCCGGCCCATCCAGTCGATGACGCGCCGCGCCTCGGCCATCACCTCCGGCCCGATGCCGTCGCCCGGCAGCACCAGCAGCCGCTTGTTCGATGCCATGCGTGCTCTCCCGTTGTCTGCGCGCCGCGTTTCGCCGGCCGGCGGCAGCCCGCGCCGCGCTAGACCCCGCCGATCGCCGGCAGCCACGCGCGCTGCGTGCGCTGGCGCGCCTCGTAGGCGTCGATGGCGGGCGCGTGGTGCAGCGTCTGGCCGATGTCGTCCAGCCCCTCCAGCAGCAGATGCCGCCGGAACGGGTCGATCTCGAAGCGGATTTCCTCGCCGTTCGGCCGCACCACCACCTGCCGTTCCAGATCGACGGTCAGCCGCGCGTTGCCGCCCATGCGCGCATCCGCCATCAGCGCCTCGCACACCGCGCGCGGCAGGCGGATCGGCAGGATGCCGTTCTTGAAGCAGTTGTTGTGGAAGATGTCGGCGAAGTCCGGCGCGATCACGCAGCGTATGCCGAAATCCAGCAGCGCCCACGGCGCATGCTCGCGCGACGAGCCGCAGCCGAAATTCTCGAACGCGATCAGTATTTGCGCGTTCCGATATTCTTTCTTGTTCAGCACGAATTCCGGCCGTTCCGTTCCGCTTGCGTCGTAGCGCAGCGTGTCGAACAGATGCACGCCGAGCCCGGTGCGCTTGATGGTTTTCAGGAACCGCGCCGGGATGATCTTGTCGGTATCGACATTGGCCAGCGGCAGCGGCGCCGCGATCGCGGTCAGGGTGGTGAACCTGTCCATCACGCCAACTCCCGCACATCGGCCAGCCGCCCGGCCACGGCGGCGGCGACGGCCATCGCCGGCGAGAGCAGATGCGTCCGCCCGCCCGGCCCCTGCCGCCCCTCGAAATTGCGGTTCGACGTGCTGGCGCAGCGCTGGCCGGGCGCGAGCTTGTCCGGGTTCATGCCGAGGCACATCGAACAGCCGGCCTCCCGCCACTCGAACCCGGCCTCGGCCAGGATGCGGTCCAGCCCCTCCGCCTCCGCCTGCCGCTTCACCAGGCCGGAGCCGGGCACCACCATCGCGCGCACGCCGGGCGCCACGTGCCGCCCGCGTGCGACGGCGGCGGCGGCGCGCAAATCCTCGATGCGGCCGTTGGTGCAACTGCCGATGAACACAACGTCCACCGCCACGTCCTGCATGCGCTGGCCGGGCGCCAACGCCATGTAGTCCAGCATGCGCCGCATCTGCGCCCGCCGCGCCTCGTCCGGCTCCGCCGCCGGGTCGGGCACCGCGCCGGTCACCGGCACCACCGTCTCCGGGCTGGTGCCCCAGGTGACCATCGGCGCGATCGCGCCGGCATCCAGCGTCACCGTCCGCTCGTAGCGCGCGCCGGGATCGGAGGGCAGCGTGCGCCAGTAGGCGACCGCCTGCTCGAACGCGCTGCCCTTCGGCGCGTACGGCTTGCCGCGCACGTAGTCGAACGTGGTGTCGTCCGGCGCGATCATGCCGGCGCGCGCGCCGGCCTCGATCGACATGTTGCACACCGTCATGCGTCCGGCCATGTCGAGTGCCGCGATCGCCTCGCCGGCATATTCGATCACGTGGCCGGTGCCGCCGGCGGTGCCGATCGCGCCGATGATCGTCAGCACGATGTCTTTCGCCGTGCAGCCGAAGCCGAGCGAGCCGTCCACGCGGACCAGCATGTTCTTCGCCGGCCTCTGCAGCAGCGTCTGCGTCGCCAGCACGTGCTCGACCTCGGAGGTGCCGATGCCGAACGCCAGCGCCCCCAGCGCGCCATGCGTGGAGGTGTGGCTGTCGCCGCAGACGATGGTGAAGCCGGGCAGGCTGATGCCGAGTTCCGGGCCGATGATGTGGACGATGCCCTGGCGCGCATCCAGCACCGGCACATAGGGCACGCCGAACTCCGCGACGTTCTGCTCCAGCGTCTCGACCTGCAGCCGGCTTTCCGGTTCCTCGATGCCCTTGCTGCGGTCGCTGGTCGGGATGTTGTGGTCCACCACCGCGATCGTGGCGTCCGGCCGGCGCACGCGGCGGCCGGTCAGGCGCAGCCCCTCGAAGGCCTGCGGGCTGGTGACTTCGTGGACCAGATGGCGGTCGATGTAGAGGATGCAGGTGCCGTCCGGCAGCCGTTCGACGACGTGGCTGTCCCAGACCTTGTCGAACAGCGTGCGCGGCTCGGCCATCGTGCGTGCTCTCCCGTGCTTACTCGGCGGCGGTCGTCTCCGGCGCGGGCGTCGCGGCCTCGCCGGTGTCGCGCGCGCGCTCGGCGATGCGCGCCGACTTGCCGCGGCGGCCGCGCAGGTAATAGAGCTTCGCGCGCCGCACGTCGCCGCGGCGCACCACGTGGATGTCGGCAATGGTCGGCGAATACAGCGGAAACACGCGCTCGACGCCCTCGCCGTAGCTGATCTTGCGCACCGTGAAATTGCTGTTCAGGCCCTTGTTGGACCGCGCGATGCAGACGCCCTCGAACGCCTGCTGGCGGCTGCGCTCGCCCTCGACCACTTTCACCATGACGCGCAGCGTGTCGCCGGGGCGGAACTCCGGCACCGCGCGGGCGGCGGAGAGGCGCGCGACCTGTTCGGCCTCGTAGGTCTGGATGATGTTCATGGTGGCGGTCCTTTCGCGGAACTGTGTCTAGGGCGCGGGTGCGGCATCGGCAACCGGCGCGCCGTGCAACGCTGTCAGATGGGCCTGCCACAGATCGGGCCGGCGCTCGCGCGTGATGCGCGCCGCCTCGGCCGCGCGCCAGGCGGCGACCTCGGCGTGATGGCCGGACAGCAGCACGTCCGGCACGCGGCGTCCCTGCCAGTCGGCGGGGCGGGTGTAGTGCGGGTATTCCAGCAGCCCGCCGGCAAAGCTTTCTTCGTCGGCGCTGGCGGCAGCCCCCATCACGCCCGGCAGCAGGCGCACGCAGGCATCGAGCAGAACCAGCGCCGCCGGCTCGCCGCCCGACAGCACGTAGTCGCCGACGCTGATCTCGCTCAGGCCGCGCGCCTCGATCACGCGCTGATCGACGCCCTCGTAGCGCCCGCACAGCAGCACGACGCCGGGCCCGGCGGCCAGCGCGCGCACCAGCTTCTGCGTCAGCAGCCGGCCGCGCGGGGTCAGAAAAATCGCCGGGCGCGCGTCGGCGCAGGCGGCGAGTGCCGCATCGGCCACGTCGGCGCGCATCACCATGCCCGCGCCGCCGCCGAACGGCGTGTCATCGACGCTGCGGTGGCGGTCGGTGGCATGGGCGCGGATGTCGCGCGCCTCGCAGGACCACGCGCCGCGCTCCAGCCCCCGCCCGGCGAGCGACAGCCCGAGCGGCCCCGGAAACATGTCCGGGAACAGCGTCAGCACGGTGGCGCGCCAGGTCACGCGGCCTGCTCCCGCGCATCGGTCTCGATCGGCAGCACCACGGTCAACCGGCCGCCGGCAATGTCCACCTCGGGCACGCAGGCGCGGGTGAACGGCAGCAGCAGCGCCCCGATCTCCAGCGCGGCGCCGGCGCCGTAATCATGCACCGCCGCGACCCGCCCCAGGTCCCGCCCATCCGCCGTGACCGCAACGAGGCCGACCAGATCGGCGAGGTAGAATTCGTCCGCCGCCGGCGCCGGCAGCCGGTCGCGATCGACATAGAGCCGCGTGTTGACCAGCCGCTCCGCCGCGCCGCGGTCGGCAACGGGCAGCCGCGTGCCGTCCACGATCTCGGAAAATTCGGCGATTCCCTCGCCGCGCCAGCGCAGCGCGAACTGCCGCCCGCGCTCGTCGCTCAACGTCCCGTAACCGGCCAGGCTCGCCGGGTCGGCGGCGTAGCTGTGGACGTGCAACAACCCCCGCACGCCGTGCGGCCGGCCGACCACGCCCAGCAGGATGCGCCGCTCGCCCACCGCCGACCCATCAGCCGGCGGCGGCGGCGGCGGCTTTGGCGCGCTCCTGCGCCTTCTTCTTCGGCGCCGACTGCACCGGCTCCTCGCGCCACGCCGGCATCGGCGCCAGCCCGGCGCGGCCGAGGAAGCGCGCCACCCGGTCGGTCGCCACCGCACCATGGCCGAGCCAGTGGCGGATGCGCTCGTCGAACAGCCGCACACGGTCGGTATGGTCCTGCGGCAGCATCGGGTTGTAGCTGCCCAGCCGCTCGATGAACCGCCCGTCGCGCGGCGCGCGGCTGTCGGCCACGACGATGTGATAATACGGGCGCTTCTTGGCGCCGGCCCGCGCGAGGCGGATTTTCAGGCTCATTCGCGTATTAACTCCAAAAGTTGCATTAATCAGTACGGCCGGCCACGGCCGCCCTGCATGGATTTCGGCAGGATGGCGCCGATTCCGTGGCGCATCAGCCCCTTCTGCCCGAGCTTGTTCATCCGCTTCATCATGTCGGTCATGTCGTCGAACTGCTTCAGCAGCTTGTTCACCTCCTGCACGGAGGTGCCGGAGCCGGCGGCGATGCGCTTCTTGCGGCTGGCCTTGATGATCTCCGGCTTCTGCCGCTCCGTCCGCGTCATCGAGCCGATGATCGCCGCCTGCCGCTTCAGCAGCGTCTTGTCGAGATTGGCCTCGCCGGCCTGCTCAAGCTGCTGGCGGATTTTGCCCGCCCCCGGCAGCATGCCGATGATCGAGGACAGGCTGCCCATCTTGTTGATCTGGCGCAGCTGCGCCGCGTAGTCCTCCAGGTCGAACTTGCCCTTCGCCATCCGGCGGGCCAGCCGTTCGGCCTCCTCCTCGTCGAGCGTCTCCGCGGCCTTTTCGACCAGGCCGACGACGTCGCCCATGCCGAGGATGCGGCCGGCGACGCGCTCCGGGTGAAAATCCTCCAGCGCGTCGATCTTCTCGCCCGAGCCGATCAGCTTGATCGGCGCGCCGGTGATCGCGCGCATCGACAGCGCCGCACCGCCGCGGGCGTCGCTGTCCATGCGCGTCATCACGATGCCGGTGACGCCGACCGCCTCGTTGAAGGCGCGCGCCGTGTTCACCGCGTCCTGCCCGGTCAGCGCATCGACCACCAGCAGCGTCTCGGCCGGGTCGGCGGCTTCGCGGACCTGCCGCACCTCGTCCATCAGCTCCTGGTTGATCGAGAGCCGGCCGGCGGTGTCGAGGATCACCACGTCGAACACTTCGCGCCGCGCCGTCGCCATCGCCCGCTCGGCGATCTGGATCGGCGTCTGCCCGGCCACGATCGGCAGGCTCGGCACGCCCGCCTGCTCGGCGAGTTGCGCCAGTTGCAGCTGCGCCGCCGGCCGCTGCGTATCGAGGCTCGCCAGCAGCACTTTCTTGCGCAGCCGCTGCGCCAGCCGCAGCGCCAGCTTGCCGGCGGTGGTGGTCTTGCCGGAGCCTTGCAGGCCGACCATCAGGATCGGGATCGGCGCCGGCGCGTTCAGGTTGAGGCCGACGGCGCCGGCGCCGCCCAGCGCCTCGATCATCACGTCGTTGACGATCTTCACTACCTGCTGGCCGGGCGAGACGCTTTCCAGCACTTCGGTGCCAACCGCACGCTCGCGCACGCGGTTGATGAAATCTTTGACCACCGGCAGCGCCACGTCGGCGTCGAGCAGCGCCAGGCGCACCTCGCGCAGCGCCTCGTTGACGTCGGCCTCGTTCAGCGCGCCGCGGCGGCGCAGCCGATCAAAGACGCCGGAAAGCTTGCCGGAGAGTGTGTCAAACACAGCGCAGAAAAGCCTCCAACGAACGTCGCGCCGGTGCGCGAACCTTCGCGGACCGGCGGAACCGGGGCGCGTTATGGCGGCGGGCGGACGCTACTGTCAAGCAGCGCCCCGGTTGGCGGCGGCGGCGGCTGTGTCATACTCGCGCCCCGGAGACGCATCGGGAGATCGCCGCATGACGGAAACGTGCCCCTGATGGGGGAAGTCGCGAGCCTGACCCGCGGCCCGGAGGACACGGTCTGGGCGGTGGTGGCATCGGTCGGCAAGACGCATCGGGTGGCGGAGGTCTATGCCAGCCGCATGGCCGCACTCGCCGACCGGACATGGCGGGAGCAGCAGGTGCGCAGCTACGAGATGTTCCTGCGCAACGCGCGCCGGCCGGTGCCGCACTACAGCGTCGCGCCGATCCGCCGCGCCGACCTGCCGCGCAAGTGGCGGCCGCTGCCGGCACTCGGCTTCCTGCACGGGCAGTTCGCCTAGCCGCCTAGCCGCCGCGCCGCCCGGATCACTCGGCGGCGCCGGCCAGCGCGCAGTCGTGGTCTTGCAGTTCCTCGCCCGAGCCGCGGTCGCCCGTGCCCGGGTCGGCGCGGTCAGCGAGCAGGAGGAACCCGTCCCGCGTCCCCTGCCCGCTCGCATCCGGCAATTTCGCCCCGACCGCGACCAGCGTCCACTGCCCGATCCCGGCCGCGCCGACGCCTGGTTCCTCGGCCAGCAGCCGGAACGGATTGACGCCGGCCAGATCGGCCCGATCGAGCCGCCGCGCCAGATACGGGTGGTGTCGCAGCCCGCCGGGCAGCGGCGCCCAGGCCGGGCCGATGCGCTCCAGGTCGGCCCGCAGCGCCGCGCGCACATCGGCGCGGATGCAGTCGATATGGATGTGCAGCTGGTTCTGGCTGCGCCCGAACGGCGAGTTGATGGCGAGCGAGAAGTCGCTGCGCGGCAGCGTGCGCCCCAGCCGCGCCGACACGTCGCCGCGCGCCGCCCAGGCCGCCTGGAAATAGTCCGGGGCGTCGGGCGCCAGCACCGCCTTGTCCTCGATGCCGCTGACGCGCGCGGTCGGGATCAGCAGGAACTGGGCGACGCCGTCCCGGTCCTTCAGCACCGCCCAGCCGCCGGCCAGCGAGACCTGTTCGCAGGGCAGCGGGCGCGCATGGGCCTGCTGATCGGGCACGCAGCGGTCATGCACGATATGCCACAGCGCGCTCGGGTCGGAAGCATGGGCGCCGGCAGCGCACAGCAGCAGCGCGGCCAGCGCGAGGGCGGCGGCGAGGCGGTTCAGCATGGGATGACGTGCAGATGGCCGGCCGCACCGTAGGCGAGGATGCGGCGGTCGCGGGTTATCTGGCTGGTCACCGAGCGGGCTTCGCTGTTTCCCAATCCTTCGATCTCCTCGGCAACATGCTCCCAGTCGAGCGGCACGTTGACCCCCTGCCCCGCCGCCTCGCGCAGCTTCCGGGCCTGCTGTTCCGTCCAGCCGATGAAATCTTGGTCATACAGATCGCCCGCCATCACTCCCTCCAGCCGCCGAGGCGGCAGATATGGGCCCAGTGCGCCGCGCTCACCGGCACCACCGACAGCCGACCCTGCCGGAGCAGTTCCAGCCCCGCCAGCGCCGTGTCGGCCTTCATCTCGGCCAGCGTCACCGGCCGCGGCATCGGCCCGACCGCGCGCATATCGACGCACACCCAGTCGCCCCGATCCGCCGTCGGGTCGGGATAGGCCTCCCGCACCACCTCCACCACGCCCACCACCTCCTTGCCCACAACGGAGTGGTAGAAGAACGCGCGATCGCCGAGGCGCATGGCTTTCAGGTTGTTCTTGGCCGTGTGGTTGCGCACGCCGGTCCACGGCTCGACCCCGCGCGCCACCTGATCGGGCCAGCCGAACGCCTCCGGCTCCGACTTGACCAGCCAGTACGCCATCAGGGCGCGATCTTCACGCCGTCCTTGAACACCAGCCGGAACGGGCGGATCAGCGTGCTCTCGAACAGCCCGGCCTTGGCATACGGGTCGGCGGCGGCGAACGCCTCCGCCTCGGCGCGGTCGGCGGCCTCGATCACCAGCACCGAGCCGCACGGCTTGCCCTCCGGGTCCAGCAACGCGCCGCCGCTCGCGACCCGCTCCACCTCGCGCTCCAGATAGGCCAGATGCTTCGGGCGCGTCGCCAGGCGCAGGTCGAGGCTGCCGGGGCGGTCGGTGTTGATCAGCGCGAACAGCATGGATGTTCCTCCTCGGGTGACGCGATGAAGATTACGGGATCGCCCGGCGGCTTCAAGAACGCCGCCCGCTTCGTTATACCGGCCGCGTGGACACCAGCACCGCCCTTGCGCCATCCGCCAGGCCGCCGTCCGGGGGCGGGCGCAACCTGCACCGCTTCGCCAATCCCGGCCAGTTCCTGCGCCTGTCGGGCCGCGCGCTGCCCTGGCTTGCCGCCCCCGGCATCGCGCTGACGCTGGCCGGGCTGGTCTGGGGCCTGTGGTTCGCCCCGGCCGACTGGCAGCAGGGCGACGCGGTGCGGATCATGTACGTCCACGTCCCCGCCGCCTGGCTCGCCTCCGCCGGCTACCTCGCGCTCGCGGCCTGCTCGCTCGCCTCGCTGGTATGGCGCCATCCGCTGGCCGACCTGGCGGCGCTGGAGATCGGGCCGGTCGGCGCCGGCGCCACCGCGCTGTGCCTCGCCACCGGTAGCCTGTGGGGCAAGCCGATGTGGGGCGCGTGGTGGGTGTGGGATGCGCGGCTGACCTCGGTGCTGGTGCTGTTCTTCCTCTACCTCGGCCACATCGCGCTGGTGCGCGCCTTCGACGACCCTGCGCGCGGCGCGCGCGCCGGCGCCATCCTCGCCTTGGTCGGCGTGGTCGATCTGCCGATCATCAAATTCTCGGTGCAGTGGTGGAACACGCTGCACCAGCCGGACAGCATCACGCTGACCGGCGCGCCGACCATGTATATCGGCATGCTCTGGCCGCTGTTCCTCGCCGCGCTCGGCATGAGCCTCGGCTTCGTCGCGATCGTGCTGGCGCGCACCCGTGCGGCGGTGATCGAGCGGCGCATCCGCGGCCTGCTCGCGGCCCGCGCGCGGCAGGAGGCCGGGGGCGCGTGACCCACTTGACCTACATCATCGCCGCCTACGGCCTGTTCGTGGTGGTTGCCGTCTGGTTCTCCGCCGCGGCCTGGACGCGCATGGCGCGCGCCCGGCGGCGGCTGGCCGCGATCGACCCGAGGGCGCCAAGATGACCCGCAAACGCCGCCGCCTGCTGCTCGTGTTCGCTTGCGGCGTCGGCGTCGCCACCGCGACCGGCCTCGGCCTGTCGGCGTTCAGCGGCAGCGTGGCGTTCTTCGTCAGCCCGTCGCAGATCGTCGCGAAGGAACCGCCGCCCGGCCGGTATTTCCGCCTCGGCGGACTGGTGCAGGCGGGCAGCGTGGTCAAGAATCTCGATGACGGCAGGCCCGCGGCGACATTCCGCGTCACCGACGGCAAGCAGGCGGTGACGGTGCATTATGTCGGCATCCTGCCCGACCTGTTCCGCGAGGGGCAGGGCGTGGTGGCGATGGGGTCGATCGCGCCGGACGGCAGCTTCCGCGCCCAGGAAGTGCTGGCCAAGCACGACGAGGCCTACATGCCCAAAGACGTCGCCGACGCGCTGAAAAAATCCGGCCGCTGGAACCCGGCCGAGGGACCGCCGCCGCCGGCCGCGACCTGGGACACGATGGCGGTCAAACGAGTTGGCGGATAGAAGCGCAGGATGATCCCCGAACTCGGCCATTTCGCCCTCGCCCTCGCCGTGGCGCTCGGTTTCGCGCAGGCCATCGTGCCGTTGTGGGGCGCGCATCGCGGCGACGCGCGGCTGATGCAGGCGGCACCGGCGCTCGCACTCGGGCAGTTCATGGCGGTCGGCATCAGCTTCGCCTGCCTCGCCTGGAGCAGCGTCAGCAGCGATTTTTCGGTGCTCAACATCGCCGAGAACAGCAATTCGCTGGAGCCGCTGATCTACAAGATCACCGGCACCTGGGGGAATCATGAAGGCTCTATTCTTTTCTGGTGCCTGATCCTGACCATGTGCGGCGCCGCGGTGGCGGCGTTCGGCGGCAATTTGCCGTCGAGCCTGCGCGCGCGGGTGATCGGCGTGCTCGGCATCGCCGGCGTCGGCTTTCAGCTGTTCGCGCTGCTGGCGAGCGATCCGTTCGTGCGCATCTGGCCGCCGCCGGTCGATGGGCGGGACCTGAACCCGCTGCTGCAGGACCCCGGATTGGCGATGCACCCGCCGATCCTCTACACCGGCTATGTCGGCTTCGCGGTGCCGTTCGCGTTCGCGATCGCGGCGTTGCTGGAAGGCCGCATCGACGCCGCCTGGGGCCGCTGGGTGCGGCCGTGGACGCTCGCCGCATGGTGCTTCCTCACCTGCGGCATCGCGCTCGGATCGTGGTGGGCCTATTACGAACTCGGCTGGGGCGGTTTCTGGTTCTGGGACCCGGTGGAGAACGCATCGCTGCTGCCGTGGCTGACCGGCACGGCGCTGCTGCATTCCGCCCTCGTCGTGGAAAAGCGCGAGGCATTGAAAGTCTGGACGGTGCTGCTGGCCATCGGCACGTTCTCGTTCAGCCTGTCGGGCACGTTCCTGGTGCGCTCGGGCATCCTCAATTCCGTGCATGCCTTCGCCAACGACCCGACGCGCGGCGTGTTCATCCTCGCCCTGCTCGGCATCGTCATCGGCGGCTCGCTGCTGCTGTTCGCGCTGCGCGCGCCGGTGCTGTCGACGTCCGGCATTTTCGCGCCGGTCTCGCGCGAAGGCGCGCTGGTGCTCAACAACATCCTGCTCTGCTCGATCGCGGCGGTGGTGGCGACCGGGACGATGTATCCGCTGTTCGCCGACCTGCTGCTCGGCGAGAAACTCAGCGTCGGCGCGCCGTTCTTCAACGCCACCGTGTTCCCGCTGGCGGTGCCGCTGTTCGCGGCGATGGCGGTCGGGCCGATGCTGTCGTGGAAGCGTGCCGATCTCGGCGCGGCGCTGAAAAAACTGTGGTGGGCGGCGATCGTTGCCGCGATCATCGGCCTGTTCATGGCGACGCGCGCGCGGCTGCTGCCGACGCTCGCCTTCGCCGCCGCCGCGTGGGTCATCCTCGGCTCGCTCGCCGACATCGCCGAGCGGGTGCGGCTGTTCCGCGTGCCGCTCTCGGCGAGCGTGCGGCGCCTGCTCGGCCTGTCGCGCGGCTCGTTCGGCGCCACCATCGCGCATGCCGGGCTCGGCGTCACCATCGCCGGCATCGCCGCGATGTCGCTGGCGCAATCCGCGATCGTGCTGCTGCGTCCCGGCCAGGTGGCGCATGTCGGCGGCTATGACTGGCAGCTCGAAAACCTGCACGACCGCACCGGGCCGAACTACGCCGCCCGCGTCGCGGTCATCGACATCAGCCGCCACGGGCGTCTTGTCACCGTTCTGGCGCCGGAGCGGCGCAGTTTTCCGGTGCAGCAGATCACCACGACGGAAGCAAAAATCAGCACCAACGGGCTGCGCGACCTGTATGCCGTGCTCGGCGACGAGCGCGACGGCGGCGCGGTGCTGCGGCTGCACGTCAACCCGCTGGCGCCCTGGATCTGGTTCGGCGCGCTGATCATGGCGGTGGGCGGGATGCTCTCGCTCGCCGATCGCCGGCTGCGCGTCGGCGCGCCTTCGCGGCGGCGCGCCTCGACGGTGCCGGCATGAACCGCCGCCTGTTCCTGCTCGTCCCGTTCGCGGGAGTGGTCGCGGCTGGCGGCGGCTTCTTCGCCATGCTCAAGCGCGAGACGGAAGGCAAATTCGACCCGCGCGGCGTGCCGAGCATGCTGATCGGCCAGCCCGTGCCGTCCTTCGCCCTGCCCGGCGATCCCGGTTTCGCCAGCACCGATCTGCGCGGCCGCCCGATCGTGGTGAACTGGTTCGCCTCCTGGTGCCTGCCCTGTGCGGAGGAGGCGCCGGCGCTGATGGAGCTCAGGCGTGACGGCGTCCCGCTCTACGGCATCGCCTACAAGGACAAGCCGGACGCGACCGACGCCTATCTCGCCCGCCACGGCAACCCGTACGCCAAGCTCGCCCGCGACCTGCCCGGCCGGGTCGCGATCGACTGGGGGCTGACCGGCGTGCCGGAGACCTACCTGATCGACCCCGAGGGCATCGTGCGCTGGCGCTATGTCGGCGCGCTCACCGAAGATGCCATCACCGCCGAGCTGCAGCCGCTGCTGCACCGCTACGCATGACCCGGCTCGCCCTCGCGCTGGCGCTGTTCCTGTTCGCCGCCCCGGCCTTCGCGATCAGCGACCCGTCGGAGGCGCTGCCCGACCCGCGGCAGGAGGCGCGCGCGGTCGCCATCGGCGAGCAGCTGCGCTGCCTGGTCTGCCAGAACGAAAGCATCGAAGATTCCGGCGCCGACCTTGCCCGCGACCTGCGCCACATCGTCCGCCAGCAGGTCGCGGCGGGCAAGAGCAACCGGCAGGTCATCGCCTGGCTGGTGGCGCGCTACGGCAATTTCGTTCGTCTCCGCCCGCCGTTCGAGGCGAGCACGATCCTGCTCTGGGGCTCGCCGGTGCTGGCGCTGGCGGCCGGTGCCGGCATCGCGTTCTTCGCCCGCCGCACCCGCCCTGCGCCGCCGCCGCCGCTCTCCGCCGCCGAACGCGACCGGCTGCGCCAGCTGCTCGACACGTGACGCTGCTCGCGCTTGCGCTGTGCGCCGCGGTCACGCTGGCGCCGCTGCTTTACGTGCTGGCGGGGCGCGGCGGGCTGCGTTCGCGGCGGGACTCGGCGCTGGCCATCCATCGCGCCCAGCTCGCCGAACTCGACCGCGACCTCGCCGACGGCCGCATCGCACCCGCCGAACACGGCAATGCCGTGCTGGAGGTGCAGCGCCGCCTGCTCGCCGCCGCCGACGCGCCCGAGGGGCCGCCGCCGCGCGCCTCCCGCATCCCGCTGCTGGCGACGCTGCTGGCGGTGCCGCTGCTCGGTGCGGCGCTCTATGCGCTGGACGGCCGCCCGTTCCTGCCCGCCGCGCCGCTCGCTGCGCGCATGGCGGCGGCCGACCGCAACGCCCAGGACGCCGGCATCCTGATCGCCATGCTGCGCGAGCGGCTGGCCACGCTGGACCCGCACTCGGAACTGGCGCGGCAGGGCTATGTGCTGCTCGGCAATGCCGAGGACGGCATGGGCAACCTGCCGGAGGCGGCGAAGGCCTGGCGGCAGGCGCTGCGCATCCGTTTCGAGCCGGGGCTGGCGGCGCTGACCGCGGAGGCGCAGACGCGCCTGGAGGGCAAGGTCAGCGCCGACTCCGCCGGCCTGTTCCGCCGCGCGCTGGCGGCGGCGCCGGCGGACGCGCCGTGGCGCAGCATTGCCGAGAAGCGGCTCGCCGAGGCGGGCGGCTGACCGCTCAGGCGGCCGCGCGGCGGCGCCGGGTCACGCCGAGTGCCGCCGCCCCGACACCGAGCAGCATCAACGACGCCGGCTCCGGCACCGGCGAAGGCTCCCCGCCCGTGGGGAGGACACCCGCGTAGGTCAGGTTCTGATTGTTGGTGGGATCGAGGGGCATCAGTTCCACGGTCGAACCGCCCAGCCACGAGGACCCGTCGTTGACGTCGTGGAGGTAGGCATCGGCCAGCGTCACGTCGGTGCCATTGCTCGGCCCGGAAACCCAGAACCCCTGGCTGCTGTCCTCAACGTTGTTGCCGCTGTCGCTGGTCTGATACTCCGCCGCCCAGACCGCGAGCTGCAGGCCGGAAGAAATCTCGGTCGCGGTGTAGCCGCCATAGCTGCCCCCGGCCAGCAGCGTGGTGCCGTTGCTGATCAGCGCATCGATCTGCGCGACCTTGTTGGGGTCGGTCACGGTGGCGGACAGCAGCCCGGTCGTGAAGGTGTACGACGAATCCGACGTCAGGAAATTGTTCACGTCGGTGCAGAACACCACCTCGGAGAACGCGGCGCTGGTCGTCAGGTCGGTGCCGCCGAGCAGGTCGGCGCCCGAATAGACCTCAACCGAATTGCTTCCGTTCGGGAATTTGAACGCTGAATCATTCAGCGTCACCGTGTCGTAGCCATAGGCGGCGCCGTCGGAGGTGACGTTGATGGTGTCCGCCCTCGCCGGATCGGCGAGCGCCATCCCGCAGGCAAGCGAGAGGACGGCGGCGCAGGCAGGCAGGGTGTGCGCGGAACGGAGTGACATGATCGGGCACCTTTCGGGCAAACCAGGACGATGTCACACCCTATCCGAACTTGAAACAGGTTGCAACCAATAAGATTAACACCCAAAAAATTTACCGCGTGCCGCCCTGCCGCCCTGCCCGTCCGGCCGCCGCCAGGATCCGGCGCGCCTGCTTCAGGTGCGGCATGTCCACCATGCGCCCGTCCAGCCCGACCGTGCCGAGGCCCGGATTGGCCGCGAACGCGGCGACGATGCGCTCGGCATGGGCGATCTCGGCGGCGTCGGGGGTAAAGGCGGCGTTGATCGGGCCGACCTGGCCGGGATGGATCGCGAGCTTGCCGGAAAACCCCGCCCGCCGCGCCGCCCGGGCCTCGCGCGCCAGCCCCTCGGTGTCGCGGAAATCGGTGAACACCGTGTCGATCGCATCCGCCCCGGCCGCCGCCGCGCCGGCGAGGCACAGCGTCCGCGCCAGTTGGAACGGCGCCGCATAGGTGCCGTCGTCGTCGCGGTTGGCGGCGGCGCCGAGCGCGGCGGCGAGGTCCTCCGCCCCCCAGGTCAGCGCCGCCAGCCGCGGGTCCGCCGGCGCGTAGCTGCCGAGCGTGAACAGCGCAGCCGGCGTCTCGGTCGTGATCGCCGCGATCTGCGTCCGCCCTTCCGCCAGCCCCGACGCCACTTCCAGCGCGCTCAGAAAATGCCCCAGCCGCACCACGTCCGCCGCCCCCTCGGCCTTCGGCAGCACGATCCCGGCGGGCGCGGCCGGCACCACCGCGGCGAGGTCGGCGAGCGCGTGCGGCGAGGCGAGCGCGTTGATCCGCACCCACAGCCGCGGCCCGGCATGGGCGCGCAGGAACGCCGCCACCAGCGTGCGCGCCGCCGGCAGGTTGGGCGGCGCCACCGAGTCCTCCAGGTCGAGGATCAGCGCATCGGCCTCGCTCGCCAGCGCCTTCGCCAGTTTCCGTTCGGCATCGCCCGGCACGAACAGCCAGGAGCGCGCCATCACGCCAGCAGGTCCGCCAGCGTCAGCGCCACGACTTCGGTCGCCTTGAACAAGGTGTCCAGCGGCAGGCGTTCGTCGGCGCGGTGCGCGTTCGCCTCCTCGATACTGCGCGGCCCGGCGCCGTACAGCACGATCGGCACCCCTGCCGCCGCATAGTGCCGCGCATCGGTGTAGAGCGGCACGCCGCCGGGCGCGATCCGTTCGCCCATCACGCGCGTCGCGTGCGCACACAGCAGGTCCGTCAGCGCCGCGCCGCCCGGCAAGGGCGTCAGCGGCGCCGCCAGCAGGATGCGCCGCACCTGCACCGAAACGTCCGGCCCGCCCTGCGCCGCCGCTTCGATCAGCGCGCGCAACTCCGCCTCCACCGCCTCCGGCTGCTCCTCCGGCACGATGCGGCGGTCGAGGCGGAACGTCACCCGGTCGGGCACCACGTTGGTATTGATGCCGCCGGCAATCAGCCCGACCGTGAGCTGCGGCGCGCCGATGCCGGGGATCGCCGAGGCGCGCGCGGCCAGCGACGGCCGCCACGCATACAGCGCCGCCAGAATCCGCGTCGCTCCCTCCAGCGCGTCGATCCCGGTCCACGGTTTTGCGGCATGCGCCGAGCGGCCGGTGACTTCGACTTCCAGATGCAGGCAGCCGTTATGCGCCTCCGTCACCGCGTAGGAAAACCCGGCGCCGATCGCCAGATCAGGCTTGGAAAGTCCCTGGTCCAGCAGCCAGCGCGGCCCGATCTCGCCGCCGGTTTCCTCGTCGTAGGTGACGTGCAGCTCCACCGCGCCGTGCCGCGCCACGCCCGCGTGCTCCAGCGCCAGCAGCGCAAAGGCGTAGCTGGCGATGTCGGATTTCGACACCGCGGCGCCGCGCCCGTACAGCCAGCCGTCGCGGATGTCGGCGCCGTACGGATCGGCGGTCCAACCCTCGCCCGGCGGCACCACGTCGCCGTGCGCGTTCAGCGCGATCACCGGACCGCCCTCGCCGAAACGCCGCCGCACGATCAGATTGGTCACCGAGCGCATGCCCTGCGCCCGCACCAGCGCCTCCGGCACGGGATGCCGCTCGACCGCGAACCCGAGCCCCTCCAGCAGCCCCGCCGTCCGCTCCGCCGCCGCCGCGAGGTCGCCCGGCGGGTTGTCCGATTTCGTGCGCACCAGTGCGGCCAGCAGCGCGGTCTCGCGCTCGCGGTTCTGCTCGACGAACGCATGCAGCTCGGGCCGCTCGGTCGGCGTCATGGCGTCGGCTCCGGGAAGCGGGTCAGGATGCGGTGCAGCACGCGCACGCCGGTTTCGGCGTCGGCGTCGTCCACGTGCTCGTCGGGATGGTGGGAGAGCCCGCCGCGGCAGCGCACGAACACCATGCCGACCGGCGCGATCTCCGCCATCACCATCGCGTCGTGCCCGGCGCCGCTGGGCAGCTCCAGCACAAGATGCCCGTCCTCGGCGATGGCGGCGGCGATCAGCCGGCGCAGCTCCGGCGCGCAGGGTGCGGCGTTTTCCGCGTGCGTCACCTCGATCCCGGCGGCGAGGCCGCGCACGGCGGCGATGCGGGCGATCGCCTCGCGCACCTGTTCGACCAGCCGCGCCAGCGTCGCGTCCTGCGGCGCGCGCAGATCGACGCTGAACACGGTGCGGCCGGGGATCACGTTGACCGCGGCGTGCGGCACCTCCAGCCGTCCGACCGTGCCGACCGCGCCGGCCTCCGCCAGCGCCGCCGCCTCGATCGCCAGCACCGCCTCGGCCGCGCCCGCCAGCGCGTCGTGCCGTCCTGCCATCGGCACCGTGCCGGCATGGCCGGCCATGCCGGCGAGCGTGACCGCAAGCCGCGTCTGCCCGGCGATCGCGCTCACACAGCCGACCGGCAGATGCTCGCGCTCCAGCACCGGCCCCTGCTCGATATGCAGTTCCAGATACGCCGCGAACTCGTCCGGCCGCCGCGCCGCTTCGCCGATGCGCGCGGGGTCGAACCCGGCCGCGCGCATGGCGTCCGCCATGGTGATCCCGGCATCGTCGGTGCGGTCCAGCAGTTCATGCTCGAACCGGCCGGTGAGCGCGCGGCTGCCGAGCATGGCGGCGTTGAAGCGCGTGCCTTCCTCGTCGCAGAACCCGACCACCTCGACCGCGACCGGCAGACGCCGGCCCGCGCGGTGCAGCGCATCGACGCAGGCGATCGCGCTGACCACGCCGAGCGGCCCATCCCATCGCCCGGCATCGCGCACGCTGTCCAGGTGCGAGCCGAGCAGCACCGCTTTCGCGCCCGGCCTGGCACCCTCGTAGCGGCCGACCACGTTGCCGATCGCGTCCTCGCCGGCGGTCATGCCGGATTGGCGCATCCAGTCGGCGACCAGGGCGGCGGCGCGGCGCTGTTCGGGGCTGGCGAACACGCGCGTCAGCCCGTCCGGCTGGGCGGAAATGGCGGCGAGCTGGTCGATGCGGGACCGGATGGCCGCCCCGGACATCAACGGCGAGAGGTCGTCGGGCATGGCGCCAGTCTAGGCCGGCGCTGCGCTGCCTTGAAAGCGGGTCGGGCGATGGATGCCGCACTCGGTTTTCGCATGGCCCGCCCAGCGGCCGGCGCGCGCATCTTCGCCCGGCCGCACCGCGCGCGTGCAGGGCGCGCAGCCGATCGAGGGAAACCCCTGCGCCACCAGGGGATGCCGGGGCAGGTCGCGGCGGGCCAGTTCGTCGGCGATGCGCTCGGCGGACCAGCCGGCCAGCGGGTTGAATTTCTGCCGCCCGTCCACCGTCTCGACGAACTTCAGTGTCGCGCGCGCCGCCCCCTGGTGCCGCCGCCGCCCGGTCGCCCAGGCCGCGAACGGCGCCAGCGCACGCTGCAGCGGCGCGACTTTCCGCACGGCGCAGCAATCGTCGGGGAGGAAGCGGTGCAGTTCGTCCCGCGGGTCGCGCGCCGCGAGTTCGGCCGGATCGGGCGCGATCGCGCGCATGTCGGTCAGGCCGAGCCGTGCCGCCAGTTCGGCGCGATAGGCGAGCGTCTGCGGAAAATGCATGCCGGTGTCGAGGAACAGCACCGGCACCGTGCGGTCGATGTCGGCGACCAGCGCCAGCAGCATCGCCGAGTTGGCGCCGAATGACGAGACCACCGCGAACCGCCCGGCGAACTCGTGCGTGATGGCGCGCCGCAGCAGCGCCACGCCGGCATCCTCCACCGAGGCGAGCGGCAGATCGGGCACCGGGTCGGCCGTTATATGCGTCATGCCGACGGATAATGGGGCAGATTCCCGATTTGAAAAGGTGGAATCGGCCCGAAGCTATGCGTAATTCCCGATACCGGCGCGCATCGGGAGCGGAGCTACGCGGAGGACCCGCACTACGCCTTGATCCACGCCTTCTCGCACACCCGCCCGTTGTCGAGCAGGAAGCCGTTATGCGGCGTCAGCCCGCCGACCTTGTCGTTGCAGGCATCGAGCCAGTCCTTGAACACCGGGATCAGCGCGCCGCCGTCGTCGTGCAGCATCTTCTGCATCGCCCAGATG
This sequence comes from uncultured Pseudomonadota bacterium, assembly GCA_963786445.1. GTDB lineage: Bacteria > Pseudomonadota > Alphaproteobacteria > Acetobacterales > Acetobacteraceae > JAFKFJ01. The sequence goes on along the minus strand of CAWAZU010000019.1, from coordinate 58,624 downwards.
TACTCCCGCCGCTTCGCCTCATCGAGTTCCGCCCGCGCCTCGGCCAGCAGCTTGTCGAAATCGGGCCGGCGCCAGTGCGTGTCGTTCCACGGCGCGTCGGACTTGTAGGCGACGCCGAACATCTGCGTCGCCGCCGGCCGCCCGCCCCAGTAGCTGGTGATGAACGACCCCTTCAGCCACACATTGTCCCAGAACCCGTCCGCCGGCTCCTTCTTCACCTCGATCCTGATCCCGGCTTTGGCGGCGTTGGCCTGGAACAGCACCGCCATGTTCACCGCGCCGTCGAACGCCGCGTCCGACGCCTGCAGCACGATCGGCGCGGTCACATTCCCCGCTTTTTTGAAGTAGAATTTTGCCTTGTCCGGGTCGTACGTCGTCTGCGGGATGTCCGGGTCGTAGAACGGGTCGCTGCGCGGGATCGGCGTGTCGTTGCCGAGCGAGCCATAGCCGGAAAACATCGCCCGCAGCACCGCCTCGCGGTCGATCGCGTGCTTCAGCGCCAGCCGCACGTTCGGGTCGGAATACGGCGCGCGGTCGATCATCATCGGCATGATCGCGTGCCAGCCGCCGGGCGCCTGCACCAGCGAGAGCTTCGGATTGCGCTTGACCAGCGAGACCAGTTTCGGCTCGACGTTGTTGATCGCATCGACCTGCCCCGACAGCAGCGCATTGAGCCGTGCCGAGCCGTCGGGGATGACGGTAAGCTGCACCGCATCCAGATGCCCGCGCCCCGGCTTCCAGTAATCGCCATTGCGCTTGAGCGTGCAGGCCACGCCGGGATCGTATTTCTCCAGCGTGAACGCGCCGGTGCCGATGGGTTTCGCCCAGTCCTTGAAGCCCTCCGGCACCATCAGCACGTGATAGTCCGAGAGCACATACGGCAGGTCGGCGTCGGCGGCGGCGAGCGTGATCTGGATCTGGTGGGTGTCGAGCTTTTTGACGTCGCTGATCGCCTTCATCGGCCCGGCGGCGCCGGACTTGGTTTTCGCGCCGCGGTGCAGGTTCAGCGAATAGACCGCGTCGTCGGCGTCGAACGCCTTGCCGTTGGAGAAATGCACATCTTTGCGCAGGTTGAACACCCACTCCGTCGCGCCCGGCTTGGCCGCGAAGCTTTCCGCCAGTTCCGGCACCGGCTTGTTGTCCGGCCCGTTCTCGACCAGCCCGTTATAGAGCGCGAACATGACCACCACATTGACCCAGTCGGTCGAGGTGGTGATGTCGAGCGTGTCGCTGGTGCTGCCGCCCGCCATGCCGAGCCGCAGCGTCCCGCCGCGCCGCGGCGCCTCCTCGGCGGCGCGCGCGCCGAGCAGCGGCAGCATCGCCGCCGTCCCCCCGAGCACGGCCCGCCGCCCGATCGTCGCTGTCCGCTGGTGCATGGTCGCCCTCCCCCGCCGGTTCCGCCGCACGCTAGGCCGCGCCGACGCGCGCGGCCAGAGGGAATCCGCCGCGCACGCCGATTAAAGCAGGTTGCTTTATGAAATATCGCTGGCGGTGCCGGCTTGAATTGCCGCGCCGAACCGTCATACCCGCGCCGGCATGGTGATGCGCGGCTTGCAGATGCGGAGCGAATACGCGCTGGTGCGGACGCTGCTGGCGCTCGCCCGTGGGCTCGGCCCGGCGCGCGCCTCCGATCTCGGCGGCCGGCTGGCACGCGCGCTCGGCCCGATGCTCCCGGTCTCCCGCATCGCGGAGGCCAACCTCGCCGCCGCCCTGCCGGAGCTGGACGAAGCCGCGCGCGCGCGCATCGTTCGCGGCGTGTGGGAGAACCTCGGTCGCACCGTGGCCGAGTTCCCGCACCTGCCGCGGCTGCACGCGACCTCCGCCGGTCCGGGCTGGGAGTTCTGCGGCGCCGAGAACGTGCCGCCGCACGGGCCGCTGATCTACGTCTCGGCGCATTTCGGCAACTGGGAACTGCTGCCGCGCGTCGCCGCCGCGAACGGCATCGGCTTCGCGACGCTGTATCGCGCGGCGGCCAACCCGCTGGTCGATCGCGCCATCCAGGAGTTGCGCGGCGCCGTCGCCGGCACCCTCCTGCCCGCCTTCGCCAAAGGCGCGCCGGGCGCGCTCGCCGCCGCCGCTTACGTTGCCAGGGGCGGGCGGATCGGGGTGATGGCCGACCAGAAGGCCAACGAAGGCATCGCGGTCGAATTCTTCGGCCGCCCGGCCATGACCACGCCGCTTCCGGCGGCGCTGGCGCTGCGCTTGCGCTGCCCGATCATCCCGGCGCGGGTCGAGCGGATCGGCCCCGCCCGCCTGCGCGTCACCGCCGAGGCGGCGCTGGTGCCGCAGGCCAGCGGCGACCGCGGCGCCGACATCCGCGCGCTCACGCTCGCCGTCAACCGCACGATCGAGCGCTGGGTGCGCGCGCAGCCGGAGGCGTGGCTCTGGCTGCACCGCCGCTGGCCGCGCGAGGCCGCGCCCGCAACCATGCCCGACAAGGTGCCCGCATGACGCTCCCCGATGCCGCTCTCGCCCGCTGGCTCGACCCCGAGGTGCGGGCCTTCGTCGCCGCATCCAATGCCTACTATCCGGACGGCGCCGACAACGGCGATCTGGCACAGGCGCGCGCGCTCTATGACAGGCTCTGCGCTGGCTTCCGCGCGCCGCGCCCGGACGGCGTCGCGGTCACCGACGCCTCGGCCGGTCCGGTCGCGCTGCGCCGCTACGCGCCGGCGCGGCCGGCGCACGACGCGGTGCTGCTCTATGCGCATGGCGGCGGCTTCATGCTGGGCGGGCTGGACAGCCACGACGACATCTGCGCCGAGCTCTGCGCAGCAACCGCGATCGAGGTGGTCGCGGTCGATTACCGCCTTGCCCCGGAACACCGTTTTCCGGCGGCCCTCGACGACGTGACGGCGGTCTATCGTGCGCTGGCGGCGGCGCGGCCGGTGGTGGTGGCGGGTGACAGCGCCGGCGGCAACCTCGCCGCTGCACTCTGCCACCGGCTGCGGCGGCTCGGCGCGGCGCAGCCGCGCGGGCAGGTGCTGATCTATCCCGCCCTGTCGCCCGACCCGCTGCGCGTCGCCGGCAGCCGCGCCGCCGAGGCGCCGCTGCTCACCGCCGCCGACTGCGCCAATTTCGGCCGGCTCTATGGCGGCCGTCCGGTGCCGACGGCAGACCCGGAATTCGCGCCGCTGGCGGCCGAGGATATGTCCGGCCTCGCCCCGGCTTCGCTGTTCGCCGCCGGCTTCGACCCGCTGCACCAGGACGCCCAGGACTACGCCGCCGTGCTGCATGCCGCGGGCGTTGCCGTGACGTGGCGCGACGACCCCGGCCTCGTGCATGGCTGGCTGCGCGGGCGGCACCGGATGCGCCTGGCCGCCGCCGCGTTCGCCGCTGTCACCAAAGCAGTTGCGGCGCTGGCCGGATAAGCTCGGCAGCAATAATTTCGGCAGTCATCGCTCACGCAGCTCTGTATCGGTCGAAACCGCCGCAATGCCGCAGACTGCGGCGAATGCATGTCCGTCCAGAAGACAAGTTGAGCCTGCTGAGCGATCCGCGCCAGACGGTTGCGGCGATGCCGTTTGCCGTTCCGGAAGCACGGATATGGACTTGGCAGCGAGTGCTGAAGTGCGGTGTCTATTCCGGGCTGGGGATTCTGGCCGGGGCGACGGTGCTGGCGAGCGGGCTGCTGCTGTTCGGCCCGGACGTGCCGGCGCCCGCCGGACCGGCCGGCGAACCGGATCGCATGATCGCCAGCGCGCCACAGCGCGCGGGCTGGATTGCCGAGGCGCAGACGGCGCTGACGAGGCTGCACGAGGAGATCCACCGGGCGACCGACACGCTGGGCAGCCTGCGGGCGCAGGAAATGACGCTGATCGAGTCGTTCACCGCGCCGGCGCCGGCCTCGCTTGCCGCCAGTCGCGCGGCGGCAAGCGAGGCCGGCGCCGGCGCGTCTTCCGCCCTGCCGCCGAACTTCGCCTGGACCGTGATGCCGGCGCCGCGGATGGCGCGCGCCGACGCCGATGGCGCACCGGCTGGCGCGGTCCCCTCGCCCGCGCCCCATGCGGCGACGGCGGGCGGAGCGGCCGACGGCGGCGTGGCGGCGGGCGGCAATGGCGGGGGGTCTGGCCACCCGGGCACCGCCACGGCCGGCGGCACGGCCGGCACGGCCGGCGGCGCGGCGGGCTCGGCCGGCGGCGCGGCGTCGGCGGCGGGGACGGCCGCGAGCGGGCCGGGTGCGGCCGGCGCCGGCCCGGCGGGCGCGGGCGACTCCGGCGCCGGCAGCGCGAGCACCGGCCACTCCGTCGCCGCGACCGGCAGCAGCGGTGCGGGCAGCGCCGGCGCCGCCGCGGGCGGCGGCAGCGGGCCGGGCGTCGCCGGCAGCGGCGGAAATTCCGGGGACGGCACGGCGGGCAACGGCCACGCGGTCGCCGCAGTCGGCGTCGGCCCAGGGGTCGGCGTGGGGGGCGCTGGCTCGTCGGGAACGGGCGCCGCCGGCAGCGGTCACTCGGTCGCCGCAGTCGGTGTCGGCGGAGGGGTCGGGGTTGGCGCAGGGGGCGCCGGGCCGGCCGGAACAGGCCCCGCCGGCAGCGGCACCGCCGCCAACAGCGGCCACTCCACCGGCGTCGGGGTCGGGGCTGGCGTGGGCGGCTCCGGGGCGACGGGCGCGGGCAGCGGCGGCGCAGGCCCCGCCGCGACCGGCGCGGCCGGCAACGGCCACGCCACCGGCGTCGGCGTCGGGGTTGGGCGGCTCCGGGGCGACGGGCGCGGGCAGCGGCGGCACCGGCACCGCCGCGACCGGCGTCGGCGTCGGGGTTGGCGTGGGCGGCTCCGGGGCGCGGGCGCCGGCGGCACAGGCACCGCCGCGACCGGCACGGCCGGCAACGGCCACGCCACCGGCGTCGGGGTTGGCGTCGGCGGCACCGGGGCGACGGGCGCGGGCAGCGGCGGCACAGGCACCGCCGCGACCGGCGTCGGCGTCGGCGTCGGGGTTGGCGTCGGCGGCACCGGGACGACGGGCGCGGGCACCGGCGGCACAGGCACCGCCGCGACCGGCACGGCCGGCAACGGCCACGCCACCGGCGTCGGGGTTGGCGTCGGCGGCACCGGGGCGACGGGCGCGGGCAGCGGCGGCACAGGCACCGCCGCGACCGGCACGGCCGGCAACGGCCACGCGACGACCGGAGTTGGGATCGGCGTCGGGGTGGGCGTGGGGGGCACCGGGTCCACCGGGATCGGCACCGCCGGCAACGGCCACGCGCCGGCCGGACCCGGCAGCACCGGGGCAACGGGGACCGGGACCGGCGGCCACGGCCCGGCCGGTTCCGGCCACGGCACCACCGGCCACGGCACCACTGGCCACGGCACCACTGGCCACGGCACCACCGGCCACGGCAGCACCGGCCACGGCAGCACCGGCCACGGCACCACTGGCCACGGCGGCGCAGGCCCAGGCGCAGGCGGCGGTGCCGGCGCAGGCCCAGGCGCAGGCGGCGGAGCCGGCGGGCGATGAGGGGCGCATCGGTTCGATCCGTAGCCGCATCGGCCGCTCACGCATCTGCGTTCCCGCGCCGGCGCCGCGACGCGGCATAACTGCGTCACCATGCTCATCCAGAAAGACGAACGCGTGTCGCGCGCCATGCCCTCGCGCCGCCCCGACTGGGACGGCGGGTCGCGCCGGCGGCCGCCGCGCAACTGGTTCAAGATCGTGCGGGTCACGCTCTATGCGCTGATCGGCCTGCTGGCCGGCCTCGCCGCCCTGGCCGCGATCGCGCTGTTCCTCGCCCCGCCGCCCGCCGCGCCGCCGGCGCCCGCGCAGACTGCCGACGCCCCGCCGCCCGCCACACCGCCGGCGCCCGCGCAGACTGCCGACGCCGCGCCGACCCAACCGCCGGACGCCGCCGCCACGGCGCCGCCCGAGACCCCGCCCCTCCCCGCGCCGGCGGTGCCCGAACCGGCCGCGCCGGCCGCGCCGCCTTCCGCCGCGGTTGCGGACATGCCGCCGGCGCCGGCGCCGGCCCTGCCCCGGCCGCCTCCGCCGCCCCGGCGACCGAGCCGGCGCCTGCCGTCGACCCGCAGGACGCCGGCGCCGTTGCCGCGCTGCGCGAGCAGCTCCGCGACGCCGCCTCGGCGCTCTCCGGCCTGCGATCGGAAACGGACGCACTGCGCGGCGCGCTCGCCGAGGCCCGCCGGCACCAGGCGGACATCGCGTCGCATCCGCGCCCGGCCCCGGCCGCTGCCCCGGCCGCCGCGCCGGCCGCCGCGGCCGCGGCGCGCCCGACTCCCGACGCGGCGTGGCAGGATGCCGAGCGGACGATCCAGACGCTCGCCCGGCACCCGGCGGAGGACGCCGCGGCACCGCCGGCGACCGCCGCGCCGCCGCCGCCCGCACCCGCGCCGGCTCCGGCGGCGACGGCCGAGCTGGCGGCCAACGCGCCGCTGCCGGCGCCCGCGCCCAATGCGCCGCGCCCGCGCGTCTATCTGCACTACGCGGCCGGCTCGGCCGGGGCGATGCGGCAGGCGACCGACGTCGCGCAGCGGCTGCTGTTCTCCGACTTCGCCTATGCCGACACGCGCTCGACCGTCAGCGCGCCGACCGATTCGGTGATCCGCTACTTCTATGCCGAGGACGCGCCCGCCGCCGAACGGCTGGCCGCGCTGCTGTCGGACGGCGGCACCGGCTTTCGCATCCAGGACGCGCACGCCTCGCGCGGCCGGGCGAAGCCGGGGACGCTCGACGTCTGGATCGGCCGCTAGCCGCCCGCCACGCCCTGCGTGTTGACGTAGAGCGCGTAGAGCGAATGGCTCGCGGCCATGAACAGCCGGTTGCGCCAGCGCCCGCCGAAGCACACGTTCGCGCAGCGTTCCGGCAGGCTGATATGGCCGATCGGCGCGCCCTGCGGGTTGAAGATGCGCACGCCGTCCAGATCGGCGCTGCCCATGCCCCAGCCGCACCAGAGATTGCCGTCCACATCGACGCGGAACCCGTCCGGCGTGCCGCCCGGCCCGGCGTTGATCAGCACCCGCTCGCGCGCCAGCCGCACGCCGTCGATCACGTCATAGGCACGGATCTCGCGCGGCTCGGCGCGCGAGGCGACGATGTAGAGCGTGCGCTCGTCGGGCGAGAAGGCGAGGCCGTTCGGGCCGGGGATATCGTCGGCGATCAGGCTCGGCGCGCCGGTCGCCGGGTCGAGCCGATAGACGCCGTGCGGCAGTTCCTGCGCGTCCTTGTGGCCCTCGTAGTAGCTCAGCAGGCCGAACGGCGGGTCGGTGAACCAGATGGCGCCGTCGCGCGCCACCACCACGTCGTTGGGCGAATTCAGCCGCTTGCCCTGGTAGCGGTCGCACAGCACGGTGATGGCGCCGTCGTATTCGGTGCGGGTGACGCGGCGGCTGTCGTGTTCGCAGGTGATCAGGCGGCCCTGCCGGTCGCGGGTGTTGCCGTTGGCGTAGTTGGAGGGCGCGCGAAACGTGCTGACCGCGCCCGAAGCTTCGTCCCAGCGCAGGATGCGGCTGCCGGGCAGGTCGCTCCAGAGCAGGCAGCGGCCGTCGCCGAACCACACCGGCCCCTCCGCCCAGCGGCAGCCGTCGGCGAGTTTCTCCACCGAGGCATGGAACAGCCGGTAGCGCAGGAAGCTCGGATCGAGCACCTGCACGCTGGGGTCCGGGTAGAGGTCGTTCATAGTCCAGGTCATGTCGTGCGCCTCGCCTGCCGGGATGGGCGCGATGGTGCCGCAGCCGGCGCCGGCGGGGAAGGCCGGTCAGGGGCGTCGCCAGGACGGCGGCGTTTGCGGCGCGGGCTGTGGCGTGGTGGTGGTGGTCGAGGGCGTGGCGGGGTTGGTCGGCAGGTTCAGGTTCGGCATGATATTGAGCTGGCCGGGCGCGATCGATGGCGGCGGGCCGAGGTCGGGCGGTGCGTCGGCCTCGCATTGCTGCAGGATGTCGCAGGACCAGTGCCAGCCCGGCTGCCGGCCGGTGAGCAGGCCGCCCCGGTCGTAGGCGCAGGAGCAGATCTGCTGGTTCATGCAGAGCTGCACGCCGTCCCGCGCGGGGTTGCAGGCGGGCGGCAGCGGCTCGGCGCGGGCGGCGGCGACCGGGAACAGGACGGCGAGCCACAGATGGCGCATGGCGGCAGGCTCGCGCGGAGCGGCTGAACGAAGCGTGAAGCGGCGGGGCGAAGCCGGGTTGATCGGCGATGCCGGCTGGGCTATGCCCTCGCCCTCGCCAGCGCGCCTGCCCAGGTAGCTCAGTTGGTAGAGCATGCGACTGAAAATCGCAGTGTCGGTGGTTCGATTCCGCCCCTGGGCACCATTGAAATCATTAGACAATTTGACGGTTTGGCGCCCTCGGAAGCGATGGCAGCTTAGAGGCGCGGACCCGCTGCGGACCCTTTGGCGCAAGGCGGGCATGCGGGCCGGGTCCGCGCTCGGCGATCACCGCGCCTTGGGCGTCAGGGGATCATCGTCGGGCGTGCCGACGCGGTAAGCCGGCGGCGAGAACGGAGCAAAATATAACGGGCAGCAGACGGTCGTTGCCTGCTCGGAAGAGTAGGTGCGCAGGCAGAAAACATTCGCGCTAGCGCATGCCCGCCGATACTGCACGCCAGAGTCCTCACGGCCGCGCGACTGCTCACCTCAAGCAGTGATACGATCACATGATGGCACAACGGAAAAGTCTCGACAAATGACCCCGAAACCTGCACGATATCGGTAGGAAGTAGTATCAGGTTACCGCCATGCGCGTCCTTGTTGTCGAGAACGATTGCTGGGTGCGGGACTCGCTCTGTGAACTTTTGAGCGATTTCAACATTGAGGCCACCGGGGTGGCAGATAGCCAAGAGGCTGTTAGGCTCTTGAGCACTGTCTACTGGGACATGATACTCTCGGACCTGTTGTTTCCGGGGCGAATTACGGGCCTCGATTTGGCTGCCCAAGCCGCGGAGCGTGGGGTTCGCTGCATCATCATGTCGGGTGCAGTGGACAGAGGCCCGGAGATCGAGGCCAGGGGGATCCAGTTCCTGGCCAAGCCGTTCGGCATCGCCGAGTTGTCGGCCGCGGTCGGCGATAAAGTTCCCTGCAGGTTGGTGGCGTAGCGCGGCGGAGAAAAGGGCCGCCCCTCACAGAGCGGCCCGCGGTGGCGATCGGGCGATAAGCCTACCTGCCCACCTTGGGCTTCGTCTCCGTGGCCCCGGCACGCTTGTGACGGCGCGGGGCGAGATGCGCGGCGTAGGCGTCGTCGGCCGACATAGCTCCGTTGAGCGCAGTGCGTGACGGGCCGGGCAGCCATCGCGCGCTCGCCGGCGCTGCAGGCACCGTTACGCGTCACCGCCCGTCAGTGGCCGTCGTGATGCCAACCATGGTCGAACACGCAGGCAGTCAAACTGCCGCACAAGCCGATGCCAACCAGTGCGAGAAGCATCGCAATGCGGAACTTCCTGAGATAATGCATGGTAAGACCTTTCCATTGGCTGCCGAAAACGGGCGCGCGAGCACACCCGCCGACGCTGTCGAGCGCCGGCGCCGGCACCGCCCCGCGCCGCGTTACCAGCGCCGGCGATATCCGTAATAGCCACCGCCTCCGAACAGCATGAGAATCACAACGATAATCAGAAGGGTTGTCATCGCTTCCTCCAAAATACATATCGGGAAACTTCCCTCCCGCATGTGGGTTCGGAATGGCTACAGTACAGCCTCGGAATTTACCTAGACACTGTGGGCGCCTCGCGCCCAACCGGCCGGCCGCAGCGGTTGCCGGCCGAGGCGGCGCGCCGGCAGCTTGAATGCGACCTCGCTGCATCCCAGATGCCAAGCACTCCCGCGACCCGAGTGCCAGACGATTTGCGTCTGCAGCGTGCAGGGAAGGTCGAGGGTAAGCCGACCAGCCTGCAGCGGCTGGCACCAGGTTAGTCACAATCCAATGAAATTTCGTCCCTTGCACGATCGGGTGGTGATCCGTCGCCTCAATGCCGAGGAAAAGACCGTCGGCGGCATCATCATCCCCGACACCGTCCAGGAAAAGCCGATGGAGGGCGAGGTCGTCGCCGCCGGCCCGGGATCCCGCAACGAACAAGGCCAGATCGTCGCCCTCGAGGTGAAGGCCGGCGATCGCATCCTGTTCGGCAAGTGGTCGGGCACCGAGGTGAAACTCGACGGCGAGGAACTCCTGATCATGAAGGAGTCCGACATCATGGGCGTCGTCGAAGGCAGCCCGGCGATCAAGAAAAAGGCGGCGTGATCAGGCCGTATCATCGATTTCAGGAAAGATAAGCAAATGGCAGCGAAAGACGTCCGGTTCGGCGCCGATGCACGCCAGCACATGCTGCGTGGCGTCGACATGCTTGCCCACGCGGTGAAGGTCACGCTCGGTCCGAAGGGCCGCAATGTGATCCTGGACAAGAGCTACGGCGCGCCGCGCATCACCAAGGATGGCGTGACGGTCGCCAGGGAGGTCGAACTCTCCGACAAATTCGAGAATATGGGCGCGCAGATGGTGCGCGAGGCTGCGTCAAAGACCAACGACATCGCGGGCGACGGCACGACCACCGCCATCGTGCTGGCGCAGGCGATCGTGCGCGAGGGCGGCAGGGCGGTTTCCGCCGGCATGAACCCGATGGATGTGAAGCGCGGCGTGGACAAGGCGGTGGTCGCGCTGGTCGATGAACTGAAGAAGCGCAGCCGCAAGATCACCACCGAGGCCGAGACGGCGCAGGTCGGCACGATCTCGGCCAATGGCGAGGCCGAGATCGGCCGCATGATCGCCGAGGCGATGCAGAAGGTCGGCAAGGAGGGCGTCATCACGGTCGAGGAAGCCAAGGGCATGCTGACCGAACTCGATGTCGTCGAGGGAATGCAGTTCGACCGCGGCTACATGTCGCCGTATTTCGTCACCAACGCCGAGAAGATGAACATCGAGCTGGATCAGCCGTACATCCTGATCCACGAAAAGAAGCTGTCCGGATTGCAGCCGTTGCTGCCGCTGCTGGAGGCGGTGGCGCAATCGGGCCGCCCGCTGCTGATCGTCGCGGAAGATGTCGAGGGTGAAGCGCTCGCGACCCTGGTGGTGAACAAGCTGCGCGGCGGACTGAAGGTTGCCGCGGTCAAGGCCCCCGGCTTCGGCGACCGCCGCAAGGCGATGCTGGACGATATCGCGGTGCTCACCGGCGGCCAGGTGATCAGCGAAGAGCTCGGCATCAAGCTGGAGAAGGTCACGCTCGACATGCTGGGCAAGGCGAAGAAGGTGCTGATCGACAAGGACAACACCACCATCGTCGACGGCGCCGGCAAGAAGAGCGACATCGCCGGCCGCTGCACGCAGATCCGCGCGCAGATCGAGGAGACCACCTCGGACTACGATCGCGAGAAGCTGCAGGAGCGGCTGGCCAAGCTCGCCGGCGGCGTTGCCATCATCCGCGTCGGCGGCGCTTCCGAGGTGGAAGTGAAGGAGCGCAAGGACCGCGTCGATGACGGCCTGCACGCCACGCGGGCGGCCGTGGAGGAAGGCATCGTGCCGGGTGGCGGAGTCGCGCTCGCCCGCGCATCGCTGATCCTCGCCGCGCTGAATGCCGAGAATGACGATCAGCGCGTCGGCATCGAGATCGTGCGCAAGGCGGCGCAGATGCCGCTGCGCCAGATCGCCGAGAACGCCGGCGAAGACGGTGCCGTCATCTCCGGCAAGGTGCTCGACACGAAAGACTACAACTGGGGCTTCGATGCGCAGACCGGCGAGTTCAAGGACATGGTCAAGGCCGGTATCATCGACCCCACCAAGGTCGTGCGGTCGGCATTGCAGCACGCCGCGTCGGTCGGTTCGCTGATGATCACCACCGAGGCGATGGTGGCGGAGCGGCAGGAGAAATCGCCTGCCGGCGACGGGTCATCCGGCCCGATGGGCGATGCGCCCTACTGAGCGGGGCGCAGCACGGCACGAGCCCCCTCTGCATGGCGCGTGAGACCATCTACGTCGTCCAGGCGTTCAGGACGGGCAAGGGCGCGCGCCTGAACGCCGACACGCCGATACGGTGCAAGTCGTCGGTCAGCGCGCGCCGGACCGCGGAGGGTCTGGCGCCGAACAAGGCCGGTGTCGTCGCGTTCTCCACCTCGGGCGACACCGAGTCGGGCGATTACGACGAAGCGCCCACGATCATCTTCAAGGCCGGCCGCCTGCCGGCACCATTCGAGGAGGCATGAAGGCGGGGCGGCGTCGTGCCGGACCGGCCGCGCGCCACCGGTGCGTTGTCGGCAGGCGCACGCGCAGGCAAACGCCATGAAATCACGCATTCGCCACGCCCTCGGTCGCGCACCGGACTCGCCGTGGATCGATCGAAAACCGGTTCGCGAAGAGCTGTTCAGCGCCGAACGGCTCGAGGAGCACGCGCGAAGCCTCGCGGTCGCGCAAATGGTGATGCCGAGGCCGGCCAGGGGTCATCCCTTGTCCGTCCGGCTCGCGGACAATGGCGCCGTTCTGCTCCATGCCTATCGCCTGATCGCCAAATCGGCCGCGGAAGGCCGCGCCATTACGCCGGCGGCCGAGTGGCTGGTCGATAACTACTACCTCGTCGAGCGCGAGATCCGTGAAATCCGCTCCGCGCTGCCGCCCGGCTACTACCGCCAGCTGCCGAAGCTGCTGGACGGGCCGTTCATGGGATACCCGCGGGTGTTCGGCGTGGCCTGGGCTTTCGTCGCACACACCGACAGCCACTTCGATACCGAAATGCTGTGCCGCTTCGTGCGCGCCTACCAGGAGGTGCAGCCGCTGACGATCGGCGAACTCTGGGCGGTCGCCATCACGCTCAGGATCGTGCTGGTCGAAAACCTCAGGCGTCTCGCCGAACTGGTCATGCGCAGCAGCGTCGCGCGGCAGGAGGCGGACGGCCTCGCCGATCGCCTGCTCGGCGCCGGCGGACGCACCGCGGAACCGGCGGCGATCGTGCTCGCGGCGCGTGAAGGCACGGCCCTGCCCGACGCCTTTGCCGTCCAGCTGGTGCATCGGCTGCGCGATCAGGATCCCAGGATCACCCCCGCGCTGACATGGCTCGACCAGCATCTCGCCGCGCAAGGATCGACGGCGGACACGGTCGTGCATGACGAACACCAGCGGCAGGGCAGCGGCGTCGTCACGGTGCGCAACATCATCACCAGCATGCGCATGATCTCGGACGTCGATTGGCCCGAGCTGTTCGAGCGCGTCAGCCTGGTGGACGACGTGCTCAGCGCCGGCAGCGCGTTTCGCAGCATGGATTTCGCGACGCGCAATCTTTATCGCAGCGCCATCGAGGAACTGTCACGCGGCGCCGACCGCACGGAACTCGACGTCGCCCGCGCTGCCATTCAGGCGGCGAACGAGACCGCATATTCGTCCGCGGGCGTCGATCAGGACCGTTGGGGAGATCCCGGCTATCACCTGCTCGCCGGCGGACGCCGCGCGTTCGAGGCTGCCATCGGCTTCCGGCCGCCGCCGCGTGCCTGGCCCGGACGCCTGAGCCGCAGGCTCGGCATCGGCGGCTATGTCGGCGCCGGCACCCTGGTTGCCGCCGTGTTCCTCGCCATACCCCTGTTCGCGCTGCACGACCAAGGTGTCGGCCTGGCGTGGCTCGGCCTGCTCGGCATGCTGGGCATGATCCCTGCCATCGACGCGGCGGTGGCGGTGGTGAACCGCAGCGTGACGCGCGGCTTCGGTGCGGCGCCGTTGCCCGCCCTGGAACTTCGCCTTGGCGTGCCGGCGCATCTGCGCACGCTCGTGGCCGTGCCGACATTGCTGACGTCGGCCGAGGCGATCGACAAGCAGATCGAGCGTCTGGAGGTCCACCATCTCGCGAGCCCGGAAGGCGAGCTGCATTTCGCCCTGCTCTCCGACTGGCTCGATGCCGCGAGCGAGCATGTCGATGGCGATGCGGTGCTGCTGGAAACGGCAATGGCCGGCATTGCCCGGCTCAATCGGCGCTATGGCCCGGCGCCTGGCGGCGACCGCTTCCTGCTGCTGCACCGCAACCGGCTCTGGAACGCCGGCGAGGCGCGATGGATCGGATGGGAGCGCAAGCGCGGCAAGCTGCATGAGCTGAACCGACTGCTGCGCGGTGCGACCAGCACCAGCTTTCTGCGCATCGGCGGCCTGTTGCCAGGCGTGCCCACCGGCATCCGCTACGTCATCACGCTCGACGCCGACACGCGACTGCCACGTGACACGGTGCATCGACTGATCGGCAAGATGGCGCACCCGCTGAACCGGCCGCATTACGATCCCGCCACCGGCCGGGTCACGGCGGGCCATGCCGTGCTGCAACCGCGGGTCACGCCATCATTGCCGGTCGGCCGCGAAGGTTCGTTGTTCCAGCGCGTCTTTTCCAGCATGCACGGCATCGACCCGTATGCCGCCGCCGTCTCCGACGTGTACCAGGACCTGATCGGCGAAGGCTCCTATGCCGGCAAGGGCATCTACGAAATCGACGCGTTCGAGGCGGCGCTTGCCGGCCGGGTGCCCAACTCGACGCTGCTCAGCCACGATCTGTTCGAAGGCGTCTTTGCCCGCGCCGGTCTCGCGTCCGACATCGAGGTGGTCGAGGAGTTCCCCGCGCGCTACGACGTCGCTGCGCGGCGCCACCACCGTTGGGCGCGCGGCGACTGGCAGTTGCTGCCGTGGCTGTGGGGGCGCGGACCGAGCGCCGGCACCGACCGGATACGCGACGCCGTCCCGGCGATCGGCCGCTGGAAGATGCTCGACAACCTGCGGCGAACGCTGTCCGCACCGGCCTGCGTGCTATCGCTGCTGGCAGGATTGGCGTTGCCGTTCGCCGCCGCCTCGGTGTGGCTCGGCTTCGTTCTGGCGACCATCCTGCTGCCGACATTCATTCCGGTCGTCGCCGCGATCGTGCCGCGCCGCGCCGGGATCGCGCCGCGCAGCCACCTGGCGGCGTTGGGCAACGATCTGCGCCTCGCACTCGCCCAATGGGCGCTCGTCATCACGTTCCTCGGCCATCAGGCGTGGCTGATGGGCGATGCGATCGCGCGAACGCTGGTGCGGCTGTACGTCACCCGCCGGCATCTCCTCGAATGGGTTCCGGCGGCGCAGGCGGAGATCGGTCCGCGGCTCGACCTTCCCGGCTTCTACCGCGTGATGGCAGGCGGGGTCGGGCTTGGCGTTCTCGCCGCTGTCATCGCTCTGCTGTCGGGGCACGGCACATGGCCCCTGGCGCTGCCGCTCGCCGCGCTCTGGATCGCCGCACCGGCGGTCGCGCGGTGGAGCAGTCGATCGCCCGGCATCGTCGGCCGGATGGCGGTGTCCGCCGCCGACGCCCAAGCGCTGCGATTGATCGCGCGGCGGACCTGGAGGTTCTTCGAGACCTTCGTGACGGCAGCCGACCACATGCTGCCGCCGGACAATTTCCAGGAGGACCCGGCCCCGGTACTGGCCCACAGGACGTCACCGACCAATGTTGGACTGTATCTCCTCGCGGTGGCGGCCGCCCGCGATTTCGCATGGCTCGGAACGGCCGAAGCGACGGAACGGCTGGAGACGACGCTGGCCACCATGGGCCGCCTCACGCGATTCCGCGGCCATTTCTACAACTGGTACGACACGCGCGACCTGCGCCCGCTTGACCCGCCCTATATCTCCACGGTTGACAGCGGCAACCTCGCCGGCCACCTGATCGCGCTTGCCAACGCCTGCCGGGAGTGGACCATCCTGGCGCTCACGCCGGCGCAGCGCCTGGCCGGAATCGCCGACGCGCTCGACCTCGCCCGTGCAGCGACGGACCGGCTGCGTGACGGGCGACGCACGCAGACCGTGACGTGGCACCAGCTCGATGGCGCACTCGCCGCACTTTCCGCCAGCGTGCGTCAGGCGCGGCCGGACATTGCGGGCATCACCGAGCAGCTGGGTGAACTCGCCGCGCAGGCCGAGATCATGGCCGACATCGCGGCCACGCTCGCAAGCGAACGAGGCGATGACGCCGGCGCGGACATGCTGTTCTGGATGACCGCGGTGCGCCGCTCGATCGACGGTCATCGGCGCGATATCAGCCAGCCGCCGGAGGCAGACGCCGTGCAGGCAGCGCGCCTTGCGTCCATCGAAGCCACGGCACGCACGCTGGCGCACGACATGCAATACGGCTTTCTGCTCGATCCCGCCCGCAAGCTGCTGTCGATCGGCTACCGGGTGACCGAAGGCACCCTCGACCCGAGCTGCTACGATCTTCTCGCGTCGGAGGCGCGGCTCACCAGCTTCATTGCGATCGCCAAGGGCGACGTCCCGGCCCGTCACTGGTTCCATCTCGGCCGTGCCGTCACGCCGATCGCGAACGGCGCCGCGCTGATCTCGTGGTCGGGATCGATGTTCGAATACCTGATGCCCTCGCTGGTCATGCGCGCGCCGACCGGGAGCCTGCTGGAGCAGACCAGCCGGCTGATCGTGCGGCGGCAGATCGCCTACGGCAAGACACTCGGCTTGCCCTGGGGCGTTTCGGAGTCCGCTTACAATATCCGCGATCTGGAGCTGACCTACCAGTACTCGAACTTCGGCGTTCCCGGCCTCGGGCTGAAGCGCGGGCTCGGCGAAAGCGCCGTGGTGGCGCCCTACGCGACGGCGCTTGCCAGCATGGTCGATCCGGCGGCGGCGGTGCGCAACTTCGCGCGGCTGGCCGGCGCCGGTGCCGGCGGTCGCTACGGGTTCTACGAGGCGCTGGACTATACGCCGAGCCGGCTGCCCGAACATGCCGGCGTCGCGATCGTGCGCGCCTTCATGGCGCACCACCAGGGCATGACGATCGTGGCCATCGCCGATGCGCTGACGGATGGCGCCATGCGCGCGCGGTTCCATGCCGAACCGATGGTGCAGGCGACCGAACTGCTGCTGCAGGAGGGCACGCCGCGCGACGTTGCCGTCGTGCGCCCGTGGGAAGCGGACGCAAAGCCGGACGGCAAGGTACTGCAGACAGGCGCGCGCAACGGCCGGCGGCTGGCCACGGCACACACCGCAGCGGTGGCCACCCATCTGCTGTCCAACGGACGCTACGCGGTGATGCTGACGGCCGCCGGCTCCGGTTACAGCCGCTGGCGCGGGCTGGCCGTCACGCGTTGGCGCGAGGACGCCACCTGTGACGACTGGGGCTCCTACGTCTTCCTCAGAGACGTCCGCAGCGGCGCGTTGTGGTCGGCCGGCTTCCAGCCAAGCGGCGCCGAACCCGATGCGTATGACGTCACCTTCAACGAGGATCGCGCCGAGTTCGTCCGCCAGGACGGGGATCTGACGACGACGCTGGAGGTGCTCGTATCGGCCGAGGACGACGCCGAAGTCCGCCGCGTCTCGATCGCCAATTCAGGCAAGCTGGCGCGCGAGATCGACGTGACGTCCTACGCCGAACTGGTGCTGGCCGCGCAGGCCGATGACATCGCGCATCCGGCCTTCATGAAGCTGTTTGTCGTCACCGAGTTTCTGGCCGCACAGGGCACCCTGCTGGCAACGCGGCGGCGGCGCTCACCGGCCGAGCAGGAAATCTGGGCGGCGCATCTGGCCATCGTGGACGGCGAGGCGGTCGGCAAGCCGGAGGTGGAGACCGACCGGGCCCGCTTCCTGGGTCGCGGCCACAGCATCCACCGGCCGATTGCCGCGAGCGACGGCCGGCCGTTGTCCGATACGGTCGGCACGGTCCTCGACCCGATCTTCGCCTTGCGCCACCGCGTGCGCATCGCCCCCGGCGCCACCGTGCGCATCGCCTTCTGGACGGTGGTCGCCGCATCGCGCGACGCGGTGCTCGACCTCGTGGACAAGCATCGGGATGTCACCGCTTTCGAGCGGGCGGCCACGCTGGCATGGACCCAGGCGCAGGTGCAGCTCTATCACCTCGGCATCGATCCGGGCGACGCGGGCCGGTTCCAGCGGGTCGCCGGCCACCTGCTGAATGCCGGCCCGACGCTGCGGCCCGCCTCCGATACCATCCGGCGCGGCGCCGGCGGACAGCCGGGACTCTGGTCCATGGGCATTTCCGGTGACCTGCCGATCGTGCTGCTGCGCATCGCCGACATCGAGAACATCGATCTCGCCCGCCAACTGCTGCAGGCGCACGAATATTGGCGGATGAAGCAGTTCGCAGCGGATCTGGTGATCCTGAACGAGCGCGCATCGTCCTATGTGCAGGATCTGCAGAGCGCCCTGGAGACCCTGGTGCGGGCGAGTCAGGCGCGGCCGCCGGTTGGCGCGCAGCAACAGCAGGGCCGCGTCTTCGTCCTGCGCGCGGACCTGATATCGCCGCAGGCTCATGCCTTGCTGGCGTCGGTGGCGCGGGTTGTCCTGGCCGGACGGCGCGGCTCCCTCGCCGATCAGCTCGACCGTGTGCCGGAACCCGATGCCTCTGTCCGGACCGTACCAAGTCCGGCGACGGACCCTGCCGAGCAGCCGGCGGCGCCGCCGCAGCCGACCCTCGAGTTCTTCAACGGGCTCGGCGGGTTCGCTGACGACGGACGCGAATACGTGACGATCCTCGGGCCGCGCCAGGCCACGCCGGCGCCCTGGATCAACGTCATCGCCAATCCCGTCTTCGGGTTTCAGGTCGCGACCGAAGGCAGCGGCTTCACCTGGTCGGTCAACAGCCGCGAGAACCAGCTGACCCCGTGGTCGAACGATCCCGTCAGTGACCGCCCGGGCGAAGTGTTCTATCTGCGCGACGACGACACCGGCGAGCTGTGGTGTCCGACGGCACAGCCGATCCGCGACACCGCCGCCACCTATACGGCGCGGCACGGCCGGGGCTACAGCCGGTTCGAGCACACCGCGCGCGGCATTGCCGCCGAACTCCTGCAATACGTTCCTCTCGGCGATCCGATCAAGATTTCGCGCCTGACCTTGCGCAACACATCGCGCCGGACCCGGCACCTTTCCCTGACCGCCTATGCGGAGTGGGTGCTGGGCCCATCGCGTTCCGCCTCGGCCGCTTTTGTGACGACCGAGATCGATCCCGACACCGGCGCCATGTTCGCGCGCAATCCCTGGAATGCCGCCTTCGGGTCGCGCGTTGCCTTCGTCGATCTGGCCGGGCGCCAGACCGACTGGACCGGCGATCGGCGGGAGTTCATCGGCCGCAACGGGACGCTGGAGCGACCGGCCGCGCTCGCCGGCGCCGCAGCGCTGTCGAACACCGTCGGCGCCGGTCTCGATCCCTGCGGCGCGCTGCGCACCAGCGTGGCGCTGCCGCCGAACGGCCGCGTGGAGATCGTCTGTTTCCTCGGCCAGGCCGCCAGCGCGACGGAGGCGCGGGGGCTGATCGCGCGCTATCGCACGGCGGACCTCGACGCCGTGCTGGCCGAGGTCGGGCGCCACTGGGACGGCGTGCTCGGCGCGGTCCAGGTGAAGACCCCCGACCGTGCGATGGACATCATGCTGAACGGCTGGCTGCTGTATCAGACGCTGGCGTGCCGCATCTGGGCCCGCTCGGGATTCTATCAGGCCAGCGGCGCCTATGGCTTTCGCGACCAGTTGCAGGACGGCATGGCGCTGGCCGCGGCGCGGCCGGCGCTGACGCGCGAGCACTTGCTGCGCGCGGCCGGGCGGCAGTTCGTCGAGGGTGACGTGCAGCATTGGTGGCTGCCGCATTCGGGTCAGGGCGTCCGTACGCGCATCTCCGACGATCGGGCGTGGCTGGCCTACACGGCGGCGCATTATGTCGTCGCGACCGGCGATGCCGCGGTGCTGGACGAGGTGGTGCCTTTCCTGGAGGGCCAGCTTCTGCAAGCCGGCGAGCACGACAGCTTCTTCGACCCGACGGTGTCCGACGAGGCCGGCACGCTGTTCGAGCACTGCGCCCGCGGCCTCGATGCCAGCCTGCAAGTCGGCCGTCATGGGCTGCCGCTGATCGGCACCGGCGACTGGAACGACGGGATGAACCGCGTCGGCGAATTCGGCCGGGGCGAGAGCGTCTGGCTCGGCTGGCTGCTCTACGCGGCACTCGGCGCGTTCGCACCGCTCGCCGACGCGCGCGGCGACACGGCGCACGCCGCAGCCTGGCGAACGCACGCCGACGCGCTGCAAGCCGCGCTGGAGCGCGAGGCCTGGGACGGCGACTGGTACCGCCGTGCCTGGTTCGATGACGGCACGCCGCTCGGTTCGGTGAACGACGCGGAGTGCCGCATCGATTCGATCTCGCAGTCCTGGGCGGCGATCTCGGCGGCGGCTGACCGCGAGCGGGCGCGGCGCGCCATGGCCGCGGTCGAGCGCGAGCTGATCCGGCCGCTGGACCATGTGGCGCTGCTGTTCACGCCCCCATTCGACAAGGCGCCGCTCGATCCCGGCTATATCAAGGGCTATCCGCCAGGCGTTCGCGAGAACGGCGGCCAGTACACGCACGCCGCGCTGTGGTCGGTCATGGCCTTCGCCGCACTCGGCGAGGGCGACAAGGCGGCCGCGCTGTTCGCCCTGCTCAATCCCGTCAACCACGCCCGCACGCGGTCCGATGTGCATCGCTACAAGGTGGAACCCTATGTTGTCGCCGCCGATGTCTATGCCGCCGCCCCGCATGTCGGACGCGGCGGCTGGACGTGGTACACCGGCTCGGCGGGATGGATGCAGCGGGCCGGGGTCGAGAGCATCCTTGGGCTGCGCCTGGAGGGCGACGTCCTGCACCTGAACCCGTGCATTCCCAGGACCTGGCCGCGTTTCGCCATGACGGTCCGGTTCCGCTCAACACAATATGAGGTCCTGGTGGAGAACCCCAACAGTGTCAGCCAGGGTATTGTTGCCGCCACGATCGACGGGACGGCGATCGCGGAGTGGCCGCTGGGCCTGAAAATGCTCGACGACGGCGTCACCCACCATGTCCTGGTGCGACTTGGCTGACGCTTGAGAGAGGGAAACGGCATCGATGATGGTCGAATTGGCGCGATGGTCCCTATGGGACCTGCCACTGTTTGTCCTGACTGCCATCGGCACGCATCTGGTCGTGTCAAGCAGCCAGACCCTGTTGCATTACAGCCTTGGCCATCATCGCTTCGGCGGCACCTTCTTCCAGAACCACATCCGATTTCACCATACGTACTATGCCAGGGGACATCTCGTGTCCTCCACGTATCGCGGCGAGGAAGGAAACAACACCCCGTACTTTCTCATCCCCACCATTCTGGTTGCCGGGGGGATGTTTCTCGTTCTCCCGCTTGATCTTTTCCTCGTCGTGGCGGCGGTCAGCGCAGCATCGTTCTATGCACACGTCTATTTCGACAAGGAATACCACGTCGAAGGATCGAGGCTCGCACGCTTCGCGTGGTTCCGGCGCAAGCAGCAGCTGCATTTCGTCCATCATCTGCATGCGGACTGCAATTTCGCGGTCATCCACTTCTTCTGGGACCGAGTGCTCGGCACCTACCGGAACCCCGATGGGGACATCCGCTGAACGCACCGCCGGTATGATCGCCGTCGGGAAGTGACGCAGTTTGAAAAACGACACCACCTCGTCTCTTCCGCTCCCCTCGCGGGCTTGGGCTGCGAAGCAGACCAAGGTTGGGGGGCCGCCCGCGAGGCGGCCGATTGGCGCACCTTCCGGCTTGCCCAGCCCGCCGCGGGTCGTGTTAGTATCGCTGTCATGCCGCCCGCCGCTCCTCCCGCCCTGGCCGACCGTTTCGCCCATCTTGTCGAGGGCCTGCGCCGCGCCATCGCCGCCCGCGGCGCCGGACTGGGCTCGCCGTGCCGCTGATGCTGCTGCTCTGGTCGCGGCTGCGCCGCACCGCGGAGCGGTTCGCCCGCCTCGCCGCAAAAGTCCATGCCGGCACGCTGCCGCCGCTGCGCTGCCGCCTCCGCTCCCCCCGTCCGGCCCGGCCCCAGCCGCTGCGGCTGCCGCGCGGCGTCGCCTGGCTGCGTGCGCCGGCTGCCGCAGGCCGCCTCCGCCGCCTCGCAGTTGCAGCACCTGCTCGCCGATCCGGCGATGGCCGACCTGCTCGCCGCCGCGCCGCAGGCCGGGCGGCTGCTCCGCCCGCTCTGCCAAATGCTGGGCATCCGCCCGCCGCCGGCCCGGAGCCTGTCCTCGGGCCGGAAGCAGGCCGGTCCCGTGGGCCCTCCGCCGCCGGTCCGGCCGGCGGCCCCGTCCCGCCCCGCCTTCCGTCCCCGGCCGCCGCCGCGCGCGCGGCCCCGCGTCCTCTCCCCGCCCGTCCCCGGCATCCCGCCCGTTCCGGCGTGACCGCGCGGCGCCCCTGCACGCCCAAAATGTTCCGAAACAAAAACATATCAGCCTGCGAAGGGAGAGCAGGCGGTTTGCGGTCGTTCGCGGTGAAACTGCGTCACTGCCCGCCGTCGCGCAAGGGAGCGTCTTCGTCCAAACGGCTTTATCACGCCGCGCGGTCCGGCGATCGCGGGCCCTGGCGGGTGCGCCGGGGGCTGTCGCGGTACGGCGTTTCGCTCTACCCTCGCCGCAACACGCCACCGGGAGGACCCCATGCTGATCGGCCTCGACCCGCTGCTCACGCCCGACCTGCTGCACACGCTGGCGGAGATGGGGCACGGCGACACCATCGTGCTGGTCGATGCCAACTACCCCGCCACGCGGGGGCGGCGCACGTACGACCTCGCCGGTGCGGACGTCGTGCGCAGCCTGCGCGCGGTGCTGTCGCTGCTGCCGCTCGACAGTTTTGTGCCCGAACCCGCCTGCGTCATGCAGGTGGTCGGCGACCCGACCGCGGTGCCGCCGGTGTTCGCCGAGATGAACCAGGCGCTCGCCGAGCACGGCCAGAAACCGGCGGCGACGATGGAGCGTCATGCGTTCTACGCCGCCGCCGAGCGCGCCTACGCGATCGTGCGCACCGGCGAGCGACGGTTCTACGGCAACATCCTGCTGACCAAAGGCGTCATCCCGCCGGAGCAGCCATGAGCACCAGTCCCCGCTTCATCCCGCACGGCCCGCTCGGCATGGGCGGCGCGCCGCTCGGCAACCTGTTTTCGCGCATCCCGGACGAGGTCGCCGCCGCCGCCATCCAGGCGGCATGGGAGTCCGACATCCGCCACTTCGACACCGCCCCGCATTACGGCGCCGGGCTGTCCGAGCACCGCTTCGGCGCCGTGCTGCGCCACCATCCGCGCGACGAATACACGCTGTCCACGAAGGTCGGGCGGATGCTGGAGCCGGTCGCGAGCGTGCCGGAGCTGGACGACAACTTTGCCGGCGGGCTGTCGTTCCGGCGCCGGCTGGACTACAGCCACGACGGCACGCTGCGCTCGATCGAGGACAGTTTGCAGCGGCTCGGCCTGCCGCGCATCGACATCGTCTATATCCACGACTGCGCGCCGGACTGGCTCGGCCCGTCCTGGCGCGAGCAGTTCGACATCGCCATGAAGGGTGCGGCGCGCGCGCTGATCCGGCTGCGCGAGCAGGGCGTGATCCGCGCCTGGGGCCTCGGCGTGAATGTGGTCGAGCCGTGCCTGCTGGCGCTGGAACAATCCGACCCCGATCTTTTTCTCGTGGCCGGCCGCTACACGCTGCTCGACCATGCGGCCTTGCCCGAACTGCTGCCTGCTTGCGAGAAGCGCGACGTGCGCGTGGTGGTCGGCGGGCCGTACAATTCCGGCCTGCTGGCCGGCGGCACCACGTTCAACTACGAGGCGGCGCCGCCGGAGATGCTGGCGCGGGCGCGGGCGATCGGGGCGGCGTGCGCGCGGCACGGCGTCGATCTCAAGGCGGCGGCGCTGCAGTTCTGTGCGGCGCATCCGGCGGTCGCGGCGGTGATCCCGGGGCCGCGCACGCCCGAGGAGGTGCGGCAGAACGCGGCGGCGATGACCCAGCCGATCCCGCGCGCGCTGTGGGCCGAGCTGAAGGCGGCCGGCCTGCTGCCGGCGGAGGCGCCGACGCCGGAGAGTTGAGGCGCCTCAATTAAGGCATGTTGCTTTAATTAAGAGATCGAGGCTCGGCAGCAGGGCTTCCAATCCCGGCCATGCCGCCTGCGCCGCCGCCTCGTCCGCCGGCGAGCGGGCGAACTCCAGCGCCTCGGGCAGGCCGGGCACCGGAAAATGCAGCGCGCGGCAGCGCGGATAGTCGCGCACGCGCCACTCGGGGCGGTGCGTGGTGAACAGCGCCAGTGTCGGCACGGAGCATGCGTCGGCCAGATGCACCATCGCGGTGTCCGCCGACACCAGCAGCGCCGCGCCGCCGACCAGCGCGCACAGCGCCGCAAAATCCTCGGCCGGCGGCGCGGCGTGGCTGCCCGCGACCGGCGTGCCCTGCGTCAGCACCGCCCGCCCGGCATGCGCCGCCAGCCAGTGCAGCAGATCGGCATGCAGCGCCTCCGGCATGTCGCGCAGCCGCATCGAGGTGCGCGGGCAGACCAGCACGTAGCCGCGTCCCGGCGGGACCGGGCGGAGCCGCGGCGCCAGCCACGCATTGCGCCGCAACGTCGCCGGCACGCGCGCCGGATCGAGGCCGAGGCGAGCGAGGAAAAAGTCGATCATGGCGACGCCGCGGAACGCCGGGTCGAAGGCGAAGTCGCGCAGGTCGATCACGCGCGCAAACCCGGCGGCGCCGGGGAACGGCCGGTCCGGGGTCGCGTTCGCCCATGGCAGCGTGCGCAACTCGCACAGATCGGCGGCGGCGGCGTAGGCGCCCTGCACCGTCGCCGGCAGGCCGGGCAGGCGGAACAGGATGGGCGGCGCCGTCAGCGCGCCGAGTTCGCGCGCGGCGGCCAGCGCCTGCAACCCGACGATGCCGTCGCCGAGGCTGCGGCCGAACCCGTTGAGGATGGCGACGCGCCGGTCGCTCAGACGTCCTGCGCCTCGACCAGCGCCACGTCCAGCAGCCGCTCGATCACCTCCGGCTCCTGCGCCCCGGCGATCGCGTGCCGGCCGCCGATGACGAAGCACGGCACGCCGTTGATGCCGAGCCGGTGGGCGCGCAGGTTCTCGGCATGCACGGCGTCGATCTCGGCATCGCCGTGCAGGAAGCGCAACGCCTCGCCGGCGTCCAGCCCGCAGGACTGCGCCACCGCCGCCAGCACGTGCGCATCGCCGATGTCGCGCCCGTCGGTGAAATGCGCGCCGAACAGCGCCTCCACCGTCTCGGCGCCGCGGCCGTAGGCGCCGGCCCAGCGCACCAGGCGGTGCGCATCGACCGAGGAGGGGGTGCGGCGGATGCGGTCGAAGCGGAACGCGACGCCCTCGGCGCGGCCGATCTCGGCGATCGAGGTGTAGAGGCGCCGCGCCCGCTCCTCGCCGCCGAATTTGCGCACCACGTAGTCGGCGCGCGGCATGCCGACGCGGGGCATGTCGGGGTTGAGCAGGAACGGCCGCCAGATCATGTCGGCCTGCAGGTCCGGCCGGCGGCGCAGCGCGCGCATCATGCGGCGCAGCCCGAGGAAGCACCACGGGCAGACCAGATCATGCACCACCTCGATGGCGAGGCGGGCGCGCGGCGGCGCAAGCACGTTCACTTGCCGGCCCCCAGAGACATCGTCGGTCCAGTAAAGCGGCAGGGGCGTGGCCAGTGCAAGCGCGCTGCGTCAACTCGCCGCGCCCTCGGCCACCGCAAGGTCGGCCGTCGTGTCGCGGAGTGCCGCCAGTGCCGCGCGCAGCCCGCGCACCATATCGGCCAGGGCCATGCTGGCCTCGCCGGGCCGGGTGATTGCCTGTTCCGGCAACCAGGGCAGGTGCAGGAAGCCGGCGCGCAGCCCAGGCCGCTCGACCGCGGCGATGTGGCAGGCATGGTAGAAGACGTGGTTGCAGAGGAACGTCCCGGCGCTCTGCGACACCTCCGCCGGCACGCAGGCGGCGCGGATGGCGGCGGCGATCGCCTTGATCGGCACGGTCGCGAAATAGGCGGCCGGCCCGCCCGGCACCACCGGCGCATCGATGCGGCGCACGCCGTCATTGTCGGCGATGCGGGCGTCGTCGATGTTGATGGCGATGCGCTCGACCGCGATGTGCGGCCGGCCGCCGGCCAGGCCGGTGCCAAGCACCACGTCCGGCGCGTGCAGCGCAATGGCGGCGCGCAGCGCGGGCAGCGCCCCGGCATAGCTGACCGGCAGCACCGACACGGCGAACGCCACGCCGGCCGGAGGATCGGCCGCGAGCAGGCGCACCGCCGCCTCCGACGGGTTGGCGGCGGCGTCGCCGAAGGGCGTGAACCCGGTCACCAGCACGCGCAGCATGGCGCGAACCTAGCGCCGATCGGTCAGGCCGCCACGCCGAAATCCATGCCGTTGCGCAATGCCACCGTCGCCGCGACCGGCCACAGCACAAAACCCTTGCCCGACAGCGTCGGCAGCCATTCCGCCAGCGCCGCCAGCGTGTGCGGGCGCGGATGGCCGATGCCGATGGCATAGCCGTGGCGCAGCGCGAAGTCTTCGAGGTCGGCGAGCTGGCCGCGGATGATCGCGGGATTGGCGGTGTTGTCGATGAACACGTCGCGCGCCGCCGAGGGCACGCCGGCGGCCTCGGCACGCGGCAGGGCGAGGCTGTGCGGCACCACCACGCTGTCGAGGAACAGCATGCCGTGTTCGCGCACCTGCAAGGCCATCAGGTCCATCAGCGCCGCGTCGCGGGTGGCGACGCTGCCCATGTGGTTGTTCAGCCCGACCACGCCCGGCACCGCGCCGATGGCGATGCGCAGCCGGGCCAGGTTCTCCGCCGCCGGCAGATCGATGCGCAGCGGGTCCGGCCCGGTCTGCAGGATGCTGTCGGTGTTGGCCTGCATCGGCATGTGCAGCAGCGCCTCGTGCCCGCGGGCGGCGGCGGCCTCCATCTGCTCGGGCAGGTCGGGGGCAAACGGGAACCAGGCGAGCGTCAGCGGGCCGGGCAGCATCAAGGCCTGGGCGGTGCGGGCGCGCATCACCCCCATGTCGTCGATCACCAGCGCGATTTTCGGGCGCGGATCGGCCATGTCCACCGCCACGGCATGGCGCTGCCAGGCCGGCAGGACGACCGCCCGCCGCGGCGCCGCGGCGGCCGGCGCGGGAGCAGGCGGCGGCTGCGGGTCCGGCCCGGCGGACTGCGCCGAGGCGCGCAGGATCGGCAAGGAGGCGGAGGCGGCCAGCAGGCTGGTGAGCACGGCGCGGCGGGACAATGACATGCGCGGTTCTTCAGGGGGACCGGAATGGTTCGCGGACGCAGTATAACGACCCGCGGATGAGTTCGCGCCAGCGTAATGACGCAACATGGTTGAGTTGTCATTGACGCCGGGGCGGGGCGGCGGGTCAGAGGGACGTGCGCAGCGACCACAGTTCCGGGAAGAACTGCAGGTCCAGCGCCCGCTGCAGATAGGGCACGCCCGAGCTGCCGCCGGTGCCGGGCTTGCGGCCGATGATCCGCTCCACCGTGGTGACGTGGCGGAACCGCCACTGCCGGAAGCGGTCCTCCAGGTCCACCAGCTTCTCCGCGAGGTCGTACAGGTCCCAGAGGCGATCCACGTCGTCATAGACCGCCCGCCACGCCGCCTCGACGCCGGCGCTGGCGGCGTAGGGCAGCGACCAGTCGCGCGCGCAGGCGGAACCGGGCACCGCGATGCCGCGGCGGGCGAGCAGGCGCAGGCACTCGTCGTACAGGCTCGGGGCGTGCAGCGCGGCGAGCAGCCGTGCGTGCGCGGCGGCGTCGGCGCGATGCACCGCGATCAGCTTCGCGTCCTTGTTGCCGAGGGAAAATTCCAGCTCGCGGTACTGCCAGGACTGAAAGCCGGAGCTCTGGCCGAGATGCGGACGCAGCCGCCCGTAGTCGTGCGGCGTCAGCGTGGCGAGCACGTCCCAGGACTGGATGAGCTGGCCCTGGATGCGGCCGATGCGCGCCAGCCCTTTCAGGCTCGGCGCCAGCCGGTCCGCGCGGATGCCGTCGAGCACGGCGGCGAGTTCGTGCAGCGCCAGCTTGATCCAGAGTTCGGAAGCCTGATGGATGACGATGAACAGCATCTCGTCGTGCTCGCCCGAGCGCGGGCGCTGGGCCGCGAGCAGCAGGTCGAGCGCCAGATAGCTGCCGTAGCTGTCGGACGCCGCGACGTCCCAGTGGATGCCCGGCTCGGCGCGCGTCATTCCGTGCCGGCCGTGCCGAGCACCGTCTCGGCTGGCGTGAAGTCGAGGCCGAGATCGCGCGCAACGGCAGAATGCGTGACGGCGCCTTCGTGAACGTTGAGGCCGCGGCGCAGGTGCGCGTCGTCCGCCATCGCGCGCCGCCAGCCTTTTTCGGCCAGCGCGAGCACGAACGGCAGCGTGGCGTTGCCGAGCGCGATGGTGGAGGTGCGGGCGACCGCACCCGGCATGTTGGTGACGCAGTAATGCACGACACCCTCGGCGACGTAGGTGGGTGCGGCGTGCGTGGTCGGGCGGCTGGTCTCGAAGCAGCCGCCCTGGTCGATGGCGATATCGACCAGCACCGATCCCGGCCGCATCTGCCGCACGATGTCCCGCGTGACGAGTTTCGGCGCCGCCGCGCCCGGCACCAGCACCGCGCCGATCACCAGATCGGCGTTGCGCACCACGCCTTCGATCGCGTCGATGGTGGAGAACAGCGTGTGCAGCTGGGTCGGGAACATGTCGTCGAGGTCGCGCAGCCGGGCCAGCGACTTGTCGATCACGGTGACCGTGGCGCCGAAGCCGATCGCCATGCGCGCGGCGTTGGTCCCTGCGACCCCGCCGCCGAGCACGACCACGTTGCCGGCCGGCACGCCCGGCACGCCGCCGAGCAGCACGCCGGCGCCGCCTTGCTCCTTTTCCAGGCAATGCGCGCCCACCTGCACCGACATCCGCCCGGCAACCTCGCTCATTGGCGCCAGAAGCGGCAAGGCGCCGCGCGGATCGGTGACCGTCTCGTAGGCAATGCAGGTCGCGCCGGAGCGCATCAGCCCCTCGGTCTGCGCCCGGTCGGCGGCGAGATGCAGATAGGTGAACAGCACCTGTCCGCTGCGCAGCCGCGCGATCTCGTCCGGCTGCGGCTCCTTGACCTTCACCACCAGGTCGGCGAACGCGAACACGTCGTCGGCGCCGGCGCCGAGGCTGGCACCGGCGGCGCGGTAGGCCGCGTCGGGAAAGCCGATGGCCAGTGCGGCGCCCTGCTGGACCATCACCTCATGCCCGCAGCGGGTCAGTTCCCGCACCGCGGCGGGGGTAAGGCCGACGCGGTATTCATGGGTTTTTATCTCCTTCGGGACGCCGATCTTCACTTGATCCTCCAGCCGGATGGTCGCGCACCCCGATCCTAGACCTTGCGCGGCGCGGCGGAAACCGGCCCGGCCCGCAGGGTGATTTGGCTCCGACGGTGCTCGGGCCGCAAGCCCGTGGTGGCGTTCGAACATTTCGCCGAACACCGACAGGACGCGCTCGACGCCGCTGCCGCTCAGAGAACCGAATGACCCTGACGAAGTCGAAAGCCGCTGCGATGGAGTCTTGGCACGGTTTATCGTCCGAACCGATCCGTTGATGCGACGGCGGCCGGGCGATTTCCGGATTGCGAACGGTAACCGGGCGCCTGGCGCCGGACAGCGGCCTCGCCAAGACGAAGGTCAAGCCGAAGCTGGACTACGAGGCGGCGCGCGCCGCGTTGTAGGCCAGCGAAAGCGCGGCGCAGGTGGCGGTTGCCGGCACCATCGTCGGACCCGCGATGCAGCAGGCGAAATCCGGTTTCGATGGGGCGGTCGCGGCCGTAACCGCGCAGGTCGCGCAGGCGAAGTGAAAGGCGGCGCAGGACGCCCTGCCCGGCCTGGCGGCGTCCTGCAAGGCCGCTCGCGACCTCGTAGCTCCACCACTCGGGGTGCCGCGCACGGCCTATGATGGCATCGCGGACCCGCCCGACGCTCGGACGGCCCTGCGCGCCAGCCCAGCACCGCCGGGCTGACCGCATCGCACCCCCCGGCCTCTCCCGCAACGGGAAGGCGGGAAGAAGGTGAGGCAGCAGGAGGATTCAGCCGTTGTATTTGAATTCTGGAGCCTTGCTCAGCGAATCCTTGGTCGCGTCGGGTATCACGATGCTGTAGTATTGTTCCGCATTGCCCCCGGTTCCCGCAGTGCCCGTGCTCGTTGCGGGTGCCGTTTGGGCGCCGGGATCTGCGGCGATCCCTCCGGAGCTGCCCGCGCCAGCCGCGCCGCCCATCGTCCCACCTGCGGCCCCGGGCGGGTTCGCTGCGGGCGCGCTTGCAACATTGTTGGCGGGGGCGCTGGTCTTGCTCGGTTCGAACTTGAGGTGATCGAAGGGAACGGACACCAGCTTGGCACCGATGCCCAAAAACCCGCCGACAGAAATGACGGCTTCGGAAACCTGCCCGTCATTGCGCATCAGAAAATCGTCCACCGATCCGATTGTCTGGCCTTGCTGGTTATAGACGTCCGCGCCGATCAATTTGCTGGCACGCCATTCGCCGTGAGATTTCTCCAGCGACCCTGCCGGACCTTTGTCGTTTGGCGGCGCAACGGCGGGCGCGGCGGTCGAGGCGGGAGGATTCGTTCCCGTCGTTGCCTGTTGCGCGAAGCCGGGCCCGGCCAGCAGGACGGACAGGCCGATAGACGCCAGCGTGACCGCGGTTGTTCTCATCTGATTGTCTCCACCAAATTGACCGATTGCGTCCCTCGCAGAACGCTATGCGGCGCCTTCGGTTGCGCCGGAGCACCGTCGCCCTGCGCCGCGGTCACCGCTTGGGCGGCTGGCCGACCGGCGCGGTCGGCAGGCGGAAGCTCCGGGCGTTCACGTCGGTCAGCGTCAGCACGGCCGAACCGGCCGGCGCCGCCGCGCCCGGCCTGCCTGGCAGCGTGATCGTGGCCATCGCCCCCATGCCCGCGACCAGCCCATACGGGCCGGACTTGAACGTGTTGTAGGCGAAGTCGTTCTGGATCGCCGCCTGCGGCAGGTGCGACAGCGCGGCCGTGTCCCAGCTCGCCAGCGTGGTTCCGTCGGCGGCGGTCAGCGTCGCCGCCATGATGTGCGCCGGCGCCTCCGGCGTGCCGCCGTCGAGATAGATGTGGAACCGCACCGCCCCGCCCGCCAGCAGCGCGCCCTGCGAGAGCGAAAAATGGTGCCGTGTCGGGCTGACCGGGCCGCCGTGGAACGGCGTCACCACCGAGCCGCGATAGTAGCTGTAGGTGCCGATGTCGAAGGCGAGCACGAACGCCAGCACCGCGAGACCGAGATTGCGGAACGCCGTGTCGCCCAGCGGCAGCG
Organism: uncultured Pseudomonadota bacterium; assembly: GCA_963786445.1. Lineage (GTDB taxonomy): Bacteria > Pseudomonadota > Alphaproteobacteria > Acetobacterales > Acetobacteraceae > JAFKFJ01. The sequence goes on along the minus strand of CAWAZU010000019.1, from coordinate 27,598 downwards.
GCAGGCTGCCGCCGCCCCAGCGGAACCACGCAAGGTCGGCCAGCGCCGGACGGCGCCGCAGCAACACATTGTCAAGCGAATAGGCGCCGCTGCCGGCCAGCAGCAGCGTGGCCCCCATCGCCAGGTTGCAGGCCGCCATCGTCCATTCGTCGATGCAGGTCGCACCCTGCCAGCCGAACATCAGCATCAGGACGACGGAAAACACCATCGACACCAGCGCCGCCAGCCGCGTCAGCAGCCCCGCCATCAGCGCCGCTCCGGCAATCAGCTCCGCCGCGCTGAACAGGATCACGCCGGCATAGAGCAGCCAGAAATGCTGCAGCATGTAGGCGATCACGTGCTCCGTTCCGAGCAGCGCGCCGGGCATGGCGGTCTGGAACTTGTTGGCCATCCAGGTCGGCTGCGTCGGGTCCAGCTTGGACGGCGCGTAGATGAACCGCCGCGACCCGCCGCCCCAGTACACAAACCCCTGGATGCAGCGCACCGACAGCAGCGCGATCGCGGCGATGCGCCAGTTGCGCTCGCCGAGGGTTTTTGCCTCGGCGCCAGCCCCGAGGGCGAGGGTTGCCATCGTCACCTCCTATTCGACCGGCGCGTAGGGCTTGAAGCCGTAGCGCGCAAAAATCGCCAGCGCCGCCGGCGAGCGGATGAAGGCAAGCCACGCCTTTGCCGCCGCCGGGTGCGGCGCGCCGGCAACCTCGGCGCCGGCATAGATCGCGGTGCTGTTGTCGGCGTCCGGGATCGCGACATGCGCGATCGGATGGCCCGCCTGCTCCTGGAACAGCGCCTCCGACTGCCAGGTGACGCCGGCATCGGCGCGGCCCTGCATCAGCCACAGCGGCGTCTGGCGATGGTGGATCTGCGTGAGGATGGTGCTGCCGTCATGCACTTTCGTATCGTACACGGCCCGCTCCAGCGCCGCGCCGCCGGCGCTGACCAGTGCCGCCTTGATCTGGCGCGCGATACCCTCGAACGCCGGGTTGGGCATCGCCAGCCGCACGCCGGGCCGCGCCAGGTCGGCGAGCGTCCGGATGTGCGCCGGGTTGTCCTTCGGCACCATGATCGCGAGCGTGTTGGTCACGTAGGGAACCGCCGGGCCGGCGAGCAGCCCCTCGGCCACCAGCCGCTTCACGCTGGCGTAGCCGGCGAAGAAGGCGTCCGCCGGGACGGTCCAGGTCATGTTGCCCGAGGTGACGGTGCCGCCGGCCCTGATCTGCTCCACCAGCCGTCCGGGCGGGATCGTCTCCCAGTAGAGCCGGCCGCGGTATTCGGGATGCGCCTGCTCGAACGCGCGCACCAGCGGCGCCATCGCGAAGTAGTAGTTGCCGCCGACATAGAGCACGAGTTTGGGGTCGGTCAGGTTGCCGTGGAAATCCGCCAGGTCGTCGATGCACGGCACGGTGACGTCGAGGCCGCGCCGCACGGCGTCGTTGTTGGCGCCGTGCTGCCAGGGCGGAAACAGGTCGGGCGGCGGCGACTGGGCCTGCGCCGCGGTCGCGCACAGCAGGCCGATCGCGGTGCCGAACCATGCCGTCCGCATCGCCCGCCTCATTTGGCGTAGGCGTAGTGAAAGCCGGCCATCTGCAGCTCCGGCAGGGTGGCGACGATGCCGGGGGTCAGCACCACGCCGTCGATCAGGTGGTTGGTCAGCTCCGCCGTCAGCGCGTCATGCGACAGTTTGTCGGGATTGGCGCCGGATGCGATCAGCCGCCCGGCCTGCTCCCAGATCGCGTTGTGGCAGGCCAGGAACACCACGCCGCGCCGCTGCAGCACCGGGATGGCGTTGTCGCGCGGCGAGAACACGCCCTCGGCGTTCTCGATGTCGGTCGGATCGGCGCCGGAAGCCGCCGGCATCTCGATCAGCGTGTTGCGGGCGAACTTGCCGCCGGCCAGCCTGGTGAGGCTGTATTTGTCCCACATCGCCTGGTCGTAGAGCGCCAGATGCGCCGAGCCGTGCGTCGCCGAGACGGCCAGGAAGTCGGGATGGCGGAACGCGAACACCTGGCCGTTCAGCGAATTGCGCATCAGGTTGAGCCAGGGGCTGCCGATGTCGGTGTTGTCCCAGACCTGCCGCGGCCCGCCGCGATAGGCGATCACTTCCGACAGCGCCTCGTGGTCCCACTGGTCCGGATTGTCCACCACCATCGGCACCGACTTGAAGTCGCGCCGGCGCGGCGCCGCGGCCAGTCGGGCCGCGAGGTCGCGCAACGCGCCGGCGCCGTGCGGCAACAGGGACGCCTCGGCGGCCTGCGCCGGGCGCGTCGCCAGCGTTGCGGCCCCGGCCGCCGCCGCCAGGCCGGCAAGCAGGATCGCCCGTCGTCCCTCGGTTGCATCGTTCACGCGCACCTCCCTTAATGGTTTCAGCCGATTCCGATCGCGGCGGCATTGCGGTACAGCATGTAGCCGGCAACGGCGAAGATCAAAGCGGCAAAGATGCGGTTCAGCACGGCGCGCCGCGGCGCCAGCTTTGTCGCCAGGGCGGTGCCCAAAAACCCGCCCGCGATGCCGCCGGCGATGTAGACGGAGGCGACCGGCCAATCGACCAGGCCGGAGGCCGCGTAGTTCGCCGCCGTGGTGAGACCGAAACTGCCGACCGCCAGCAGCGACGAGCCGATGGCGTAGATCATCGGCATCCCGGTGGAGAACAGCAGCCCCGGCACGATCAGGAAGCCGCCGCCGATGCCGAAGAAGCCCGCCAGGCAGCCGACCGCCAGCGCCGTCAGGCCGACCACGGCCGCGCTGGCCGGGGTCAGGGCGTGCGCGATCCGGCCGGCGCCCGCGCCGGGTTTCGCCGGGTGGCCGCGGCGCAGTACCAGGCCGCCGACCACGACCATCAGGACCGCGAACAGGAACAGCAGCCGCCGGCCGTCAAAGCTCTTGCCGAGGCTGGACCCGATGGCGGCGCCGAGCACGCCGACCAGCGCGAACAGGATCGCCGCTCCCCAATCGACGTTGCGCCTGCGCGCATGCACCGCGAAATTGCTGAACGCGCTGACCGAGACCGCCAGTGCGCCGGTGCCGATCGCCGGGTGCGGCGCGAGCCCGACCACGTAGAGCAGCAGCGGGGTTGCCAGGATCGACCCGCCGCCGCCGATCAGCCCGAGGGTGAAGCCGACCAGCCCGCCGGACAGCACCGACAGCCCCGCCTGCAGCGCCGTCACTGCAGGATTTTCGCCACCTTGTTGTGGCGCAGGCGCGAGGCGTCCGGCAGCGACGTGCCGAGCAGCGGGCGCAGATAGCGGCGAAACGCATCGGTCACGTCGGTGCCGCCGGCGGCGAGGAATTCGTCGGGCATCGTGCGCGTCTTGCCGGCGACCGCGTCCAGCGGCAGCAGCCGGTAATCGACCGAGTAGTCGCCGGTGCGCTCGATCGCCACCGACCCGTCGGCGTCGCCCCACATCGCGTACTGCACCGCCTTCTCGCCGACCTCGCGCGCCTCGCGCTGGTCCACGTCGGAGACGCAGCCGATGAAGGAGCGTTGCAGGTAGCCGAACGTGTCGCCGCGCACGCGCTTCATGCCGAGTTTTTCCTTGACCTCGTCGCACAGCAGATCGGCGAGCGCGCCGGTGCCGGAGAGCTGGACGTTGCCGTGCGCGTCGCGCTCGACCTGCTTTGCGAGCTTGGTCGCGATCGGCGCGGCGGAGTCGTCATGCACGCCCTCGGACACCGCGACCACGCAGCGGCCGAAGCGATCGACGGTGCGGCGGACATCGGACAGGAAGCTGTCGGTACGGAAGGTATGCTCCGGCAGGTAGATCATGTGCGGCCCGTCGTCGGCGAATTTTCTCCCGAGCGCGGCGGCGGCGGTGAGGAAGCCGGCATTGCGGCCCATGACCACGCCGATATAGACGCCGGGCAGCGAGCGGTTGTCGAGATTGGCGCCGAGGAATGCCTGCACGACGAACCGCGCCGCCGAGGGAAAGCCGGGCGTGTGATCGTTGAGAACCAGGTCGTTGTCGATGGTTTTCGGGATGTGGACGCAGCGGATCGGATGCTCGGCCTTGCGCGCCTCCTCGGCGACGATGCGCACCGTGTCCGACGAATCGTTGCCGCCGATGTAGAAGAAGAACCGGATGTCGTGCGCCCGCAGAACTTTCAGGATTTCCTGGCAGTATTTCAGGTCCGGCTTGTCGCGCGTCGAACCGAGCGCCGAGGACGGCGTCTCGCCGACCATCTCCAGGTTGCGCGTGGTCTCCTGCGTCATATCGACGAATTCCTCATCGACGATGCCGCGCACGCCATGCAAAGCGCCATAGACGAGGCTGACGTTGCGGAATTTCCGCGACTCCAGCACCGTGCCGACGAGCGACTGGTTGATGACCACGGTGGGACCGCCGCCCTGGGCCACCAGCACTTTTCCTTGCAGCACGGTTGCGTCCTCCGCTGATCAGACGTGGTGTTGTGGTCCGGCGCTAGGCTTTCAGCGCATCGGTGTCGATCGGCAGGCTGCGGATGCGCTGGCCGGTCGCGGCGAAGATGGCATTGCACAGCGCCGGGATCACCGGCGGCAGCGCCGGTTCGCCGAGGCCGGTCGGCGGGTGGCCGGTCGCGAGGAATTCGACCTCGACCGGCGGCGCCTGCGGCATGCGCAGCGGCTTCACGGTGTCGAAATTCGCCTGCACCACGCGCCCGCGATCGATGGTGATCGCCTGGCCGAGCGCGGCGCCCAGCCCGTCGAGTGCGGCGCCCTGCACCTGGTTCTCGGCTCCGCTGGGATTGATGATCTGGCTGCCGACATCGCCCACCACCCAGACGCGATCGAGTTTTATGTCGCCCGCCGGCGCCACCGTCGCCTGCACCACCTCGGCGAAGTAGCCGAGATGGCTGAAGTAGAACGCAACGCCCTTGCCGGTGCGCGCGGGCAGCGCGTCGCGGTGCGACCAGCCGGAGATTTCCGCGACACGCACCAGCACGTCGCGCATGCGCCCAGTGTCGAAGTCGCGCAGCGCATTGGGCTTGCCGGTGGAATTGACCAGCACCCGCCGCTCGCCCAGCAGCGCCAGACGGAACACGACGGGGTCGGCGCCGGCGCGATGCGCCAGCTCGTCGATGAAGGACTGGAAGACGAAGCCGAGCGCGTTGGATCGCGGGGCGCGCAGCGGCCCGGTCGGCACGCCGAGTTCCAGCATCGACTGGCCGTATTCGAGATGCGGGACGAGTTGCGCGGGGAATTCGTTGGCATCCATCGCCGCCGAATCGGCAAGCCTGCCGCCGCGGCCGAAGGTCACGAAATGATCGCGGAAGGCGACCAGCTTGCCCGCGCCGTCGAGACCAGCCTTGAGGAAATGAAATCCCGCCGGACGGTAGAAATCGTGCTGCATGTCGTCCTGGCGGTCCCACAGCAGTTTTATCGGCGCGCCGACCTGCCGCGAAATCCACGCCGCCTCGGCCATGAAATCGTTGCGCAATCGCCGCCCGAAGCCGCCGCCGACCCGCGTCATATGCACGGTCACGTCGCGCTCGGCGATGCCGAGCGTCGCCGCTACCAGCTGCACACCGGGACCGGGATTCTGCGTCGGCGCCCACAGCACCGCCTTTCCGTCCGCGACCTGCGCCGTGCAGTTCTGCGGCTCCAGGTCGATGTGGGAAAGGAAGGGATACGAATAGGACGCCTCGACGATTTTCGCGGCACCCTTGAGCGCCGTCGCCACGTCGCCGTCGCGCCGCAGATATACCGCCGGCGCACCCTGCGCGAGCCGCGCCGCGCCCGCGGCAAAGCCTTGCGTGCTCTGCGCCGCGGTCGGGCCTTCGTCCCACACGACTTCGAGTTTTTCCCGCGCGCGGCTGGCGGCCCACCAGTTGCTCGCCACGATGGCGACGCCGTCGGCAAGCCCCTGCGGATCGCCGCTGCGGTTGGCCTCGCTCGCCCGGACGACAAAAGCGTCGCGCACACCCGGCAGCGTTCTCAGCGCCGCGACATTGGCGCGGACCACTTTGCCGCCGAACACCGGGCATTTCTGGAACACGGCATAGAGCATGCCCGGCACGACGACGTCGATGCCGAACAGTTTTTGCCCGGTCACCACTTTCGCATTGTCCACGCCGGCAATGCGCTGGCCGATGATCCTAAAATCCTTGGGGTCCTTCAGCGTCACCGCGGCTAGGTCCGGCACCGGCATGGTCGCGGCCTTGGCCGCCAGCGCGCCGTAGCCGAGCGTGCGCCCGCTCGCGTCATGGTGAACCGCTCCGGACGCGGTGCGGCACTCCGCCGGCGGGACGTTCCAGGTCTGCGCCGCCGCCGCGACCAGCATCTGCCGCCCGGCCGCACCAACGCGGCGCAACGGGTCGTAGTTGAGCGGCGTCGCCATGCTGCCGCCCGCGAACTGCCGGCCAAACTTCGCCGCATCCAGCGGCGCCTGCTCGACGCGCACATCCTTCCAGTCCACGTCGAGTTCCTCGGCGATCACCATCGGCAGCATCGTTTTTATGCCCTGCCCGATCTCCGGATTCTTCGAGGCGATGGTCACGATGCCGTCGGGCGCGATGCGGATATAGGCGTTGAGCGGCGCAGCGGCGGCGGCCGGCGTGTCCGCCAGCGCGACGCGTGCCAGGGGCGCCAGCATCGCATGCAGCAGCAGCCCGCCGCCGGCCGCGGCGCTCGCTGTCAGGAAGGCACGGCGGGACGGCGTCATGTGCGACATGGTTCAGTTGCCCTCCGCCGCGGCGGTGTGCAGGCGCGCCGCCTGCTTGATCGCGGCGCGGATGCGCGTGTAGGTGCAGCACCGGCAGACATTGCCGCTCATCGCCGCGTCGATGTCCTCGTCGCGCGGATGCGGCGTCTGCGCCAGCAGCGCGGCGGCCGACATGATCTGGCCCGCCTGGCAGTAGCCGCATTGCGGCACGTCGAGCGCCAGCCACGCCGCCTGCAGCTTCCGGCCCACGGGATCGTCCGCCATCCCCTCGATGGTGGCGACGGCGGCGCTGCCGACGCTCGACAGCGGTGTCGAGCAGGAGCGCACCGGCGTGCCGTCGAGATGCACGGTGCAGGCGCCGCACAGCCCGACGCCGCAGCCGAACTTGCTGCCTTTGAGGTCGAGTTCGTCGCGCAGCACCCACAGCAGCGGCATGTCGCCGTCGGCATCGACGGTCCGTTTCACGCCGTTCACCGCGATGGTATAGGTCATGGCTCGCGCTCCAAACTGCCGCCACCGTCCCGCCGAGCTTACGCGCCCCGCAGGCCGACGCAAAGCGGCGCGCTCACGGGTCGATCAGCACGCCCGGATTCATGATCGCATGCGGATCGAGCGTCCGCTTCGCCGCCCGCAGGGCCTCGCCGAACAATGCGGGAATTTCGCGGTCGTACCAGGGGCGGTGCTCGCGGCCGACGGCGTGGTGATGCGTGATCGTGCCGCCGGCCGCGATCAGCGCGTCGCTGGCGGCGTTCTTGATCGCCTGCCATTGCGCGAGCAGTGCGCCGTGCCGGCCGAGCGCGTGAAACGTGAAATAGGGCGCCGGCCCGTCGGGATAGACATGCGTGAAGCGGCAGGTGACCTGCCCGGCGCGGCCGGTGGCCTCGCGGATCGCCTGCTCGGTCGCCTGCACCACCGCGGCGTGAAACGCCTCGAACCGCTCCCAGGTGATCGCGGTCTCGAACGTGTCGGTGATGATGGCGCGCGGCACCATGCGTTCGCGCGCATACGGCATGCGGATGAACGCCTGCCGCCATCGCGCCGCCGCCCCCGGCCGGTTCTCCGCGTCCTCCGCGCGCTCCGCCACGCCGCCGTGATCGGCGCAGCACTCCAGCGCCCGTCGCATCCAGGCGTCCGGCGCGTGGTCCGCCGATTCGAACGCCAGCACCATGACGGCGGCGCGGCCGTCCCCTGCCCCGGTGTTGCGCGCCTCCATCGGGTCGAGGATGCGGCAGTTCGAGGGATACAGCCCCGCCTGGCTGACCGCGCGCAGCGCCCGCGCGGCGGTGTGGAAATCCGCGAACAGGACGACCTGGTCGGCGCGGAATTTCGGGCGGTCCTGCAGGCGCATCCAGGCCTGCGTGATGACGCCGAGAATCCCCTCCGAGCCGATGAACATCCGCTCCGGGCTCGGCCCCGCGCCGGAGCCGGGAAGGCGGCGCGTCTCGACCACGCCGGCGGGTGTGACCAGACGGAGGTTTTCCACAAAATCATCGATATGCGTATAGAGGCTGGCGAAATGGCCGCCCGAGCGCGTGGCGATCCAGCCGCCGAGCGTGGAATACTCGAAACTTTGCGGAAAATGCCGCAGCGTCAGGCCGTGCGGCCTGAGCTGCGCCTCCAGCGCCGGGCCGAGCACGCCGGCCTCGATGCGCGCGGCACGCGAGGTGCGGTCCACTTCGTGCAGCTTGTCCATGGCGCAGAGATCGAGCGTGACGAGCGGGCGTTCGCGCGCGGCCGCGACCGTGACGCCGCCCACCACCGAACTGCCGCCGCCGAACGGCACCAGCATCGCCCGCGCGCCGGCGGCCCAGGCCATGACATCGCCGACATCCTGCTCGTGGCGCGGATAGGCGACGAGGTCGGGCGCGCTGGCATAGTCGTTGAGCAGGCCGAGCACGGTATCGCGGTAGGATTTCCCGAACGCATGCGCGGCGCGGTCGTAACGCTCGCTCGAACAGATGCCGGCCAGGGCAGCAGGCGGCGCGATGCGCGGCGCCCGCAGCGTCAGTGCGTCCAGCGTCGGGACCGGCACGGCGTCGAACTCGCTCACGCCGAACAGGTTGCGGTAGGTGCGCAGCGAAGACGCCTCCTCCTCCGCCGTCATCGCCTCGCCTTCGCGGCCCCACCCGAAATGCTTGAGCCGGCGCTCGGTCATCGTTGCCTCCTCGTCGTGGACCTTGCCGGCAGTGGAGGTCCAATGCAGCCGAGGGTCAACGGTGCTATCGGGCGTCGTGAAAAATGACGCCGAGCGTGGTGCGCGAGCCGGCGTGCAGGCGGCTGACGCCGTGGCGCATGGTGACGCGATAGTGGCCGCGCGCACCGCGCACCGGCCGCTGGTTGACGGCGAACGCCACTCCTTCGCCCTGGCGCAGCGCGACGACCTCGACGCGCGACTGCATGCGCGGGCGCTGCTCGGTCAGCACGAATGCGCCGCCGGTAAAATCCTCGTCGGGACGGCTCAGCAGGACGGCGACCTGCAAGGGGAAGTGCAGCTCGCCGTAAAGGTCCTGGTGCAGACAGTTGTAGTCGCCCGCGCCGTAGCGCAGCAGCAGTGGCGTCGGGCGCGTCTGGCCGGCGGCCTGGCAGCGCGCGCGATAGGCGGCGTGATCGGGCGGGAAGTTTGCCTCTCCGCCCAGCGCCGCTTGCCATCGGTTCGCGATCTCGGCGAGCGGCGGATAGAGGGATTTGCGCAGGGTGGCCACGGAGGCCGGCAGCGGATCGGCGTAGTATTTGTATTCGCCGCGGCCGAACCCGTGGCGGGCCATGACGACGCGGCTGCGGAACAGGGCGTCGTTGTCATAGCCGGCGGCGAGCGCCGCGCATTCGTCGGGCGCGAGCAGCGGGCCGGTGACGGCGCATCCGTGCGCGTCGAGCTCGGCGCCGATGGCAGCCCAATCGCATGCGGCGACGCGGGCCGCGAGCGGCGGCGGCGCGGTGACGCCCCGGTGCAGTGGCATGCTGGTTCTCCGTCAGGCGCGGGTCGCTGTCGCCTTCGCCGAAGCCCTGAGATGGTGGATCGCTCGGCGCGCCGCACTCCGCTTCTTGCGCCGGCATCGGCGCGGGTGGTGGGGGCGCGGCTACGGACACGACCGCCTCTCAGTTCAGCCGGATGGTCCGCCGTTCCCAACCTCATGGAGCTGAGATCAGCGTGCTTCAGCCAGCGCCATCCTGATAAAAGTACTCAGGTGGAACACGCAGCGCACGCGCCAGCGCCCAGAGGCGGGAGGCGCTGATCCGATTGGTGCCGCATTCGTATTGTTGGACTTGCCGAAAACTTGCGCCGGCCGCTCGTGCGAGTTCGGTCTGTGACATTCCGATCTCCGTACGGCGCTCCTGCAGCCGCGCCCCGACGTGAGCGTCCAGTGGACTAACGTGCGGGCGGTCAGCTGCGACAGGTCTCAATTCGTACATGGTTGTCCCGCGACTCCGGATTAATTTCGAGCACTCTAACAAAATTGCATATCGCAACCAACTGCGCGGCGCAAGCCGTTATCTCGCAGGCGCTTCGACCAGCGCTGCGGCTGCACCGAGCTGTCCGGCGAGTGCTGCGGTAACCCGCCCTCGCCGCTGACCCGTCGTGGGATATTGCTAATCGGTAACACCTACGCATAATAATGATTTAATAACGCCTCAAAGCTAGCATTCTGTCGCTGGTTTGGGGTTAGGCGAATTGACGAACGGGTCACGAGCTGAGACGATCGCTCACGAACCCGTGACGCAACCGGTCAACAAGGCAATTGGTCAAAGCATGAGCGACAAAACGCGGATAAACGGTGACGAAAGCGATCCGTTTTGCGGACCCCATATGTCTCCTATGGCGGCCGCAGCATCAGTAACGACAACTCAGATCCTGAAATATCATTTCGGATTGCTTGAGGCAGCACGAGATGCCGGAAATAAAAGGAGGGGGGAATTTTTGTTAGATGTAATTCACGCGATACTTGAATCAGCGTACTACATACTTGGTGACTCCGCTGACCACATGACTGCAACCTCCGAGCGGCCCTCCGTGGCTCCCGGTCCCTATGTGTCGACTTAGCCGAACGCCGACCTGACCGTTATCCTCGCGCCAGCCGCGTTCCGGGCGGCCGCGCCGCCATCCCCTGTCTTCGCAGGCAAGTTGCCCGCAAGGCCGAGGAAAGGAGACTTCACACCCGCCCCCTGCCTTTTTGGCAGAGTATCGTCGGCGGCTACAGGTGGGCGGCGGGCAGATTTTGCAGGAACTGCGAGGCCGTGCTGGCGAGGTGATCCGCGCCACCCAGCATCGCCCAGTTTCCGCCACCGGCGAGGGTGGGGATCGTGCCGGCTGCCGCCCCGTCCAGCCCCTGGTTGGCGTCCATCTGCTGCACCGCGCTCGTCATCTGCGACAGCTGCGACTGCGCGCCGCCCATCTGCTTCAGCACCGAGAGCAGCAGGGATTCACCCTCGACCGGGGCGCCGCTCGGGGGAGCGGCCGTCGTGCCCAGTCCCAGGTTTGCGTCCATCTGCTGCACCGCGCTCGTCATCTGCGACAGCTGCGACTGCGCGCTACCCATCTGCTTCAGCACCGAGAGCAGCAGGGATTCGCCCTCGACCGGGGCGCCGCTCGGGGGAGTGCCCAGCCCCAGCTTGGCATCCATCTGCTGCACCGCGCTCGTCATCTGCGACAGCTGCGACTGCGCGGCGCTCATCTGCTTCAGCACCGAGAGCAGCAGCGACTCACCCTCGACCGGGGCGCCGCTCGGGGGAGTGCCCAGCCCCAGCTTGGCATCCATCTGTTGCACCGCGCTCGTCATCTGCGACAGCTGCGACTGCGCGCCGGCCATCTGCTTCAGCACCGAGAGCAGCAGGGATTCGCCCCCGACGCTCGGCGGAACGGCCGTCGTCCCCAGCCCCAGGCCGGCGTCCATCTGCTGCACCGCGCTCGTCATCTGCACCAGCTGCGACTGCGCGTCGCTCATCTGGTTCAGCACCGAGAGCAGCAGGGATTCGCCCTCGACCGGGACGCCGGTTGGGGGAGCGGCCGTCGTGCCCAGCCCCAGGTTGGCATCCATCTGCTGCACCGCCCTCGTCATCTGCACCAGCTGCGACCGCACGCCGCTCATCTGCTGCAGCACCGAGAGCAGCAGGGATTCGCCCTCGACCGGGGCGCCGCTCGTGGGAGCGGCCGTCGTGCCGGCTGCCGCCGTGCCCAGTCCCAGGCTGGCGTCCATCTGGTGCACCGCGCTCGTCATCCGCACCAGCCGCGACTGCGCGCCGCTCATCTGCTTCAGCACGGACAGCAGAAGCCCCTCACCCCAGATCGGCTCGGCCAGGAACGCCGCGGGCAGCCCACGTGGCGCGACCGTGGCGGCGCTGATGATTGCGTTGCCCTCCGACGGCGCGAACATCAGCGGAAAGGTCGCGACCCCAGTCGGCCAAGCGAAGGAAAGGTCGATCGACGGACCGGTATCCTGAAGGTCGTCGGCCCAGGCATCGGTCAGGCTGGACGCAGGCATTTGTCATTCTCCTTTTTCGGACGCGCCCACTGCGCGTTCCATGTCCGCAACCTGCCCCCTCAACGGTAAAAATATGCGCAACGACGGGACTCATCTCTGTTTAATTCGAATATTATCAAAAATAAGACGCTCTTTTGTACCCACTTCGCTTTGTGAATAGAAACCCGCTTTCGCTTTCGTTTCTGGTGTCCTTCATGGCGCCGGCAACCTTCACCATCGGGTGCCCGATGTCCGCGCCCCTTGACGCCAGCCCTCGCCGCCGATGCCGTCTCTGCCCGGTTTGCCGGGGGCGATCACCGCCCTGGACAAACGCGTGCCGTTCGGCTACTTATTCGTCACGTCAATGATCCACTGACCCCGACCGCAATTGGATTCACGATTTGCCCACGCCCGGACTCTGTCCGGACGCGACGGGCGACCTGTGCATCCTGAGGAGGTCGGCATGTTCCGTGTCCTGGCGCCCGTCGTCATCACCCCGTCCGCCGAAGCGCGCCGCGCGCTCGGTCCCGAACTGCGCAACGCCGCCATGGCGGCGTGGCGGGAGATTGCCCGCCGCGGCGACGGCATCGAGATGGCGCATCTGCAGATCGTCCACGCCGGTATTACGCTGGCCGTCTGCTCACGCCTCCGCCGCGACGGGCTCATCGCGATCGAGCTCGGTCTCGGCGACCCGAAGCTGGCGGCACGGATCATCCCGATGGCCCGGCTGCGCCGCGACGCGGCCCGCGCCGAGCCGCGCCGGTCGGCCCGTTTCTGACCTAGCCGCGCCGCATCCCGTCCACCCGTCCGTTCCCGAGGGATCGACATGAGCCTTCCCTACGAAGGGCTTCGCCGCCGTCTGCGGCGTGCCAATGCCAGCGGCACGCGTCTCGCGCTGGCCTGTGCCCGCAACGTCCACGCCGCCATCGACCGGCGCATGCCGGAGGCGGCGGCGCTGGCCGGCTGGCTGGCGGAAAACGGCACCAGCCTCGGCATCGCCGAGGCGGCGCTCCCCGACGAAGAGCGGCATTTGCCGCGCCGGCGCGGTGTTCCCGCGGCGGACTGGCGTGCCATGGCTTCCGTCCTGGCCGCGGCCGGGACCGACCTGCCGGATGCGGCGGACACGCCGGCCGCGCGCTGGGTCGCGGCAATCGCTGCACGGCTTGCCCTCGATGCGCTGGACGCGCGCATCCTCGCGCTGGCGCTGCATTACCGGATCGACCAGCGCGTCGAGCGGCTGTTCGACCGGCTGAGCGAGTGCCGCAGCGGCATCACCCGGCTGCATCGCGATGCCGGCCTGATTGCGCTGTTGCTCGACGCGACGGAGGCGGACGTTGCGGCGAGGCTGATGGCCGAGGCGCGGCTGCTGGCGAGCGGCCTGCTGCATCTCGACCGCGACAACGACCTCGCCGTGTTGTCGCAGCTGCTGGCGCTGGTGCGCCGCGACGTGCCGCCCGCGGCGGACTTCTTCGACCAGCTGCTCGGCACCCGCGCAGCGGAGCCGCTACCGTGGGACGCCTTCGCGCATCTCGGCCGCGAGGCGGAGGTGGCCGCCGAGGTGCTGCGCGCGGCGCTGGCTGCGCGCGAAGGTGGGGTGAACATCCTGCTCTACGGGCCGCCCGGCACCGGCAAGACCTCTTTCGCGGCGACGCTGGCCGCGCGGGTCGGCGCATTGCTGCGCCCGGTCGGCGAGGCGGACGAGGCAGGTGACGAGCCGTCGCGCTACGAGCGTCTGGCCGGGCTGCGCCTCGCCCAGCGCCTGGCCGAGCCGGGCCGCACGCTGCTGCTGTTCGACGAGGCCGAGGACCTGTTCGTCCGCCGCAGCGAGGCGTTCGACGAGCCGGTGACCGCCTCGCGCGTGTTCATGCACCGGCTGCTGGAGCGCATGGCCGCGCCGGTGATCTGGACCGCGAACGACATCGGCGTGCTCGGCCCGGCGGTGCTGCGGCGCATGACCATGTGCCTGGAACTGCGCATGCCGAACCTGGCCACGCGCACCGTGCTGTGGCGCCGCATGGGCGAGGCCGAGGGCGTGGCGCTGCGCGACGCCGACGCGGCGCAGCTGGCCCGCCTGGTGCCGGCGGCCCCTGCTGTGGCGGCGGGGGCGCTGCGGGCGACACGGCTCGCCAGCGGCGGCGCCGAGACGGCGCGGCTGATCGTGGAAGGTGTCGCGCGCGCGGTGCGCGGCGGCGGGCTGCCGGCACCCGAACCGGAACGTGACGCCAACTACGACCAGGCGCTGGTCAACGCGGACGCCGACCTCGCGGCGCTGGAGGCGGACCTGCTGCGCGAGGGCGCGCCGCGCGCCGTGTCGTTCCTGATCGCCGGTCCGCCTGGGGCCGGCAAGAGCGCTTGGGTGCGCCACCTTGCTGGCCGGATGGGCCTGCCGGTGCTGCACAAGCGCGCCTCGGACCTGCTCGACATGTTTGTCGGCGGCACCGAGCAGCAGATCGCTGCCGCCTTCGCCGAGGCGCGCGACACCGGCGCGTTCCTGGTGTTCGACGAGGCCGACAGCCTGCTGCTGGACCGCGGCGACGCGCGGCACGGCTGGGAGATCAGCCAGGTCAACGAGATGCTGACCTGGATGGAGAGCCATATGCTGCCGTTTGCCTGCACCACCAACCTGCCTGAACGGCTGGATCGCGCCAGCCTGCGCCGGTTCGTGGTCAAGCTGCGCTTTGACTACCTGAGCGCGGCGCAGGCGCGGCTGGCGTTCCAGCGGTTGTTCGGCCTCGCCGCGCCGGCCGGGCTGGAGGCGCTGCGCACGCTGACGCCGGCGGATTTTTCTCTCGTCGCGCGCCGGGCGGCGCTGCACGGCGGCGCGGCCGATCCCGATACCCTGCTGCGCCTGCTGGCGGCCGAGTGTGCCGGGCGCACCGGTGGACGCGGGCCGGTCGGCTTCGCGCGGCCGGCGGCATGACTTCGTGGCCGGCCAGGCGCCCTTCCTGCCCGATCTCGTGCGGTGCCGCGGACGGCCCGCCTGACATGCGGCACGCCGCCACGGGTCTTGCCCCGTTACTCATTTACGCGGCGCACCCCGCTCTCCGATGGAGACATGGAGCATTTGGCCACCTTGCAGCTTGTGCGGCTGACCGCTGACGATGAGTGTCATCGGCTTCCCTGCCTCCAGCGTCGCGTCGATGCGTCGCTCTGCCGGTACGATCCTGATCTTGAGAGATCGGCCTCGCCACTGAAAGTTGAAGCCGAGGCTGTGCCAGCCCGGCGGCAATCGCGGATCGAGGGCTGGGCCGTCTCCTGTCAATGACAGGCCTGCGAAGCCGAACACCGCCGTCAGCCAGATGCCACCCAGAGCCGCGATGTGGATGCCGCCGTCGAGCGCCGCGTGCGTGTCGCTGAGGTCGATTGCCGCGGTCTGGCGGAAATAGCGCAGCGCCGTATCGGTTAATCCCAATTTCGCCGCGACATAGCCGTGCATGGTCCGGCTCAGCGAGCTGCCGTGGCTGCAGCGAGGCTCGTAGTACTGGAAGTTCTTCGCCCCCGTCTCGCCGGGGAACTCGTCGGGCAGCAGCCCCAGGAGGGCGACGACGTCCGCTTGCTTGATGACCTGGGATCTGCGCATTCGATCCCGCCCGAGGACCACGTCCATGGGCACGGAGCGGCCAGCATACGTCTTCAGATCGACTTCTTCGAGTTGGTGGAAGCCCGCGAACTGCTCGAACAGGCCGGTTTTTGGATCAAGACCGGTCGCGATCGTCTCGACCGTGCGCGACCATTGCGCGAGTTCCTCGTCATCGAGGGTCAGCCGGGCCGCAAGGCTCGCCCACCGCTCAGGCCAGCGCTCGCGGAGCAGTGCCGCCACTTCGAGTGCCCGCCGAATATTCCAGCGTGCCATAACGTTTGTGAAGGCGTTGTCGTCGATATGCTCGTGATACTCGTCCGGTCCGATGACGCCGCGGATATGGCTGCGACCATCGGACTCCAGCTGCGCGCGGCTTGACCAGAACCGGCCCGTCTCCAAGAGGATTTCAGCCCCGGCGTCGAGCAGGAAGCCTTCGTCCCCGGTCGCCCACCAGTATTGCCAGACCGCGTAGGCCACATCGGCGCTGATGTGCTGCTCCTGCTTGCCGCACAGGATATCGACGACCTGCCGATCAGGACCGATCGCGCGTTCCGGCGTCGTCTCCTCGCCGGTGTCAGCCAATTCCCAGGCGTAGAGCGCGCCGCGCCAGCCCATGCCGGCGGCCTTCGCCCGTGCGCCATCGAGCGTGCGGAAGCGATACATCAGCAGCGATCGAGCCGCCTCGGGCCAAGTCATGCTGTAGAACGGCAGCAGGTAGATTTCCGTGTCCCAGAAAACATGCCCGCGATAGTTGTCGCCGGTCAGTGCCCGGGCGCCGATGGAGACGCGCTCATCGGCGGGGTTGGCCGCGCTGTTGAGGTGGTAGACAGCGAACCGCAAGGCCTGCTGCGCGGCGGCGTCGCCTTCTACCTCGACATCGCTGCACTGCCAGCGGCCTGCCCAGGCGGCCTCGTGCTCTGCGACCACGCCGCGCCAGCCGAGCTGTCCCGCGCTGCCGAGCTTTTCCCGGGCTTCCTTGCCGGGATCCCGGTCTCGCGTGTCCGTCCGAACCACAGCGACGGAGCGCTCGAAATACACGACTTGCCCGGGGCGGCATGTCCAGGTCCAGGAGTATTTCAATTCGCCACGCGCAGTCGGTGGAAGGTCGTGACCGTCAATCTGCAGCAGCGATGCTGTGGCCATGGCGAGGCGCTTGCCGGAGCGGTGGGTACGCCACAGGCCGACATCCTGATCGAGCCGCTCGGTGACGAGCCCGAGATTGACACCTTCGAACGACGCTTCGAGGGTGATCTCGACCTCGCCCTCCTCGATCTCGAGTTGGATCAGCTGCAGTCCAATCGCACGCTCGCCCAGCGACACGAGGCGCAGCGTGCGCACGTGGACACCTACGTTGGGACCCTTCTGGTCGGCCGGTTTCAGCCGGCGGGACTCGCTCAGCAATGCGCCGCGCCTCATGTCGAGCGTCATGCGATGCGACGTGACATCTCCGGGGTGGTGAACCAAAGGGCCGCCGGACAGGAGGATGCGGATCTGTAGCCAGTCCGCGGCAGGGACAAGCCCCGGCGAGGCGGGCTCCGCGCCGGGCGAGTCGAACAGCCCGGCGACATAGGTGCGGGGCGGAACGACCCAGCGCGCGCCACGCGTGATCGCTCGCGCGCCTCTGATGCCCAATAAGCCGTTGCTGATCGCGAACCGTGACTCAACGCTGGCCTCAAGCAGGGAGTCATAGCCCTCGGCGTGGAGCACCCAGGCGGGATCCGCGATCGGTTCCAGCGCATGTTCCATCGTCCCTGGCATTTTCATGTCGTGCGGCGGCAGAGCCGCCCCTCCGCCAGTGCATCCATCGCGACGTCGTCCAGGCTTGTCACCACGAGGTCCGCTCTT
Source organism: uncultured Pseudomonadota bacterium (assembly GCA_963786445.1). Classification (GTDB taxonomy): domain Bacteria; phylum Pseudomonadota; class Alphaproteobacteria; order Acetobacterales; family Acetobacteraceae; genus JAFKFJ01. The sequence continues at coordinate 10,085 of CAWAZU010000019.1, read as the reverse complement.
GCTGCCCGCAATCCGGCCGCGTCCGCCAGTCGGGCGACGCCGAGCCCAGCCATGCCGCCCGCGCGGGCTGCCTCGATGCCGGCGGGGGCATCCTCGACGACAAAGCAACGGGCCGGCTCAATCCCCAGCGCCGTTGCGGCCAACAGGAAGATCTCGGGGTTCGGCTTGCCGTGGGTCAGGTCGCGACCGCAGACATTGGCCGTGAACATGTCAAACAGGCTCCGGCCGGCGCCCATTTGGATTGACTTCATCATCTCGTTGGCGTTTTTCGACGACGAGGCGACGGCCATGGGCCACCCCAGCGACCGAACCGCCTGAACAAAGCGCAGCGCATCGGGAAAGGCTTTGACGCCGCCGGCACCGATAAGCTCTTCGAGCCGCTTCTGCTTGCTCGCGGCGTAGGCGGGAGCCAGCTTCGCGGCGTTCGGCACGCCCAGCGCCTCCAGGGCGGCCACCGCGCCGCTGCGGCGTGGTTTGCCGGCCACGGCAGCCTGATACATCGCCGTGGTGAAGCGCGCAGGGTCAGTGATGCCTTGAAGCGCCTCCCGCCACGCGCGTTCATGAGGCGATGCGAGGAGTACGCCATCGACATCAAGGATTGCGGCGGCCAGCATCTTGTGTCGGTTCATCCCGGGGGCCGCCGGCTCGGGGAGCGTCATGCGCGGAGACTCCGCATTCCAGCCGGACCAGCTGTCACGTCGCGAGTTCCTGGCGGACTGCTTCCAATTCCTTGCGGCGTTTTGGGCTTGTTTTTGGATAGCTCATGTTGTTCCCCTCGAGTGTGTCGAGAACGATTTGGGACACGATCAGTCCGGCGTTATCCTTGTCACCAGCCGGAGCCGCTGCAGCTCGCCCGGTTTCGCGATGTGCTCCTCCAGTCGCTCGCTATAGAGCTTTTCGAATTGCATGCGGGTTCGATGTCCGTCGGCCGTTTGGTAAGACCGACCACTTCTCTCTTCGGCACCGCCGCCGCGCTCATGTGGTTCGCAGTCTCACGTCGGCACCTTCGCTGTCGAAGCCGATGGTGTCGTGGCTTTGGCGTCTGACTTGGGCTCGGTTTTGCTGACCTTCGCCGCCCCGGTGGCTGCTTCAGCCTCGCTAATGGCCTCGGCGATGATATGCCCGGCATCCTCAGGATGTTTGAGAACACCTGCCAGGAGAAGGTCACCGAGCGTCGTGTTCACCAACGTCTCGACGCTGCCCTTAGTTGCAGGCTCAGAAGCTGACTTGGCCTCTGTCTCGGGAGCGACTTTGGTTTCAGGCTGAGGTTCGGCGTCAGCTCCAGGCTTTGCCCCGGCTTTGGCCTCCGGCTTGGGTTCGGCTTTCGAATGCGGCTGCGGGTCTGGAGTGGTCTCGGGTCCGGCGTCGTGCTTGAGACCGCCCTCGGCGCCAGGCTCAGGGCCGGATTTAATTCCCCCCTTGGCGTCTGGCTCGGCGGCGGCTTTGGCCGTGGGCTTGAGGCCACCCTTGGCCTCCGGCTGACCGTCGCCTTTGGCGTCGAGACTCGGCGTCTCCTTGGCGTCGGGCGCCGGTTCGGCTTTGGCCCGATGCTTGGTGTCCGCTTTGACCGTATCGAGGACCCTATAGGCGAGCAGCTTCACCGGGTCAGTCAACAGGAACCAGGCGAAGGCGTAGCCCCAAACCAGCCCCGCGTACTTCCAGCCAAGCGGCGTCACCAGCCAAGCGCCATAGACCGCAACCAGCGTTGCCACGGCCTGGGTTCCGCATACCGCCGCCAAAAGGATCCAGGCCGGGCGTGTGGACCACCACGGGCCCCGTGTGCGGGTCTGGAAGATCGTCAAATGCCCGGCCACCGACAGCATGAGGTACATCATTGTCTGGAGTTGCGGATGGCCTAGCTGAAAAACCCGGTCGCCGAGAAAGAACAGGCCGAATGCCGCGACGGGGCCGACAAAACCCAGTACCGTAGCGATGCCGAGCACCAAGCGCATATTCCAGGTTTCAGGCGCGTTCCTGTAGCGAACATTGTCATAGGCGATGGACAGGATCGCGCCGTCGTTGAGCAGCGCCAGCATCACGATCATGATCGCCGTCAGCGGATAGAACTTGAAGATCAGAATGGAGAGCGTCATGAAAATCAGCACGCGCAGTGTCTCGGCGATGCGGTACATCGCGTAGCTGTTCATACGCTGAAAGATTCTCCGGCTTTCTTTGATCGCGTCGATGATCACCGATAGCCCCGGGCTCACCAGCACAATGGAAGCCGCCGCACGCGCCGCGTCCGTTGCGCCGGAAACGGCGAAGCCGCAGTCCGCCTTCTTCAGTGCGGGAGCGTCGTTCACCCCGTCGCCTGTCATGCCGACGATGTGGTTGTGTTTCTGCAGGATATCGACGATGTGAAATTTGTGCTCCGGGAATACCTGAGCAAATCCGTCGGCCTCCTCGACCGACTTGACCTGGGCCGCGGATTCATCGCTTTTGGAATTGCCGAGGCTGGCGCCGTCCAGAATGTTCGTACCCATGCCCAACGTCTGGGCGGTCTCCTTGGCGATCGCCAACGCATCGCCTGTCACCATCTTGATCTTCACGCCCATCTGGGCCGCGGTCGCGACGGTGGATTTGGCGTCGGCGCGCGGAGGATCGAACAACGGCAACACGCCGAGGAGCTGCCATTTGCCGTCGCCGTCCGCCCGCGCCACACCGAGCGCACGAAACCCGCGCGAGGCGAAGTCGTTGACGGCCTTGTCCACGGCGCCCTTGACGGCCGCGGCATTGGCCGACAGTCCCTGGATAACCTGGGGCGCACCCTTCGTCACTTTGAAGGCACTGCCGTCCGCAGCTTTGACGGTGGCTTCGGTGCGCTTATGCACCGGATCGAACGGCTGGAAATGCGTGACCTGGAAAGGCTTCAGTGCCGCTTTGTCCTTCAGGCCGCCCAGCACAGCGAGGTCGATGGTGTCGTCGTTCTCGGCCCGCGAGGCCAGCGCGCCGGCCAGGATGAGTTGATCGGGGGTGACCTTGTCCAGACAGAACGGATCACCCAGCGTCAGTTTGTTTTGCGTCAGGGTGCCGGTCTTGTCGGCACACAAGACGTCCACACCGGCCAGTTCCTCGATGGCGACCAGCCTGCTCACGATCGCCTGCTTTTTGGCGAGCAGGCGCGCCCCAACCGCCATCGTCACCGACAGGACCGTCGGCATCGCCACCGGAATCGCGGCCACCGTCAGCACCAGGGCGAACTGCAAGACGGTCAGCACCGGTTCGCCGCGGTAGATTCCGGCAGCGATGATCACCGCCACCAGGACCACCGCCAATACGATCAGATAGTCGCCGATCCGCAGGACGGCTTTCTGAAAATGGCTGACGGTCACCGCCGTCTCCACCAGTTCCGCCGTCTTGCCGAAATAGGTCTTGCCGCCCGTCGCATAGACCAGCGCGCTGATCTCGCCGCGGCGAATGATGGAGCCGGAAAACACCGCGTCGCCGGGCTTTTTGGAGGCCGGCAACGATTCACCCGTCAACGCGGACTGATCCACCGAAACCTCGTCGCCATCCAGCAGGCGCGCGTCCGCCGGCACGATATCGCCCAGGCGCAAGCGGATGACGTCGCCCGGCACCAATTCCTTGGCGGGTGGCGTGATCCACTTGCCATCGCGTTTTACCCGGGCCTTGATCGCCAGTCTGGCCTTCAGCGCGTCAATGGCATTGCCGGCCTCGCGCTCTTCCCAGAAACCGATCGTCGCATTGGCAACAAGCAACACCAGGATGATGAAAAAATCCGGCCAATGCTGCACGACGCCCGAAAGAACAACAGCCACTTCGATCATCCATGGGATCGGACCCCAAAAATACTTGAGGAATTTCAGCAGCGCGTTGGTCGTTTTCTCCTCGATCTGGTTCGGACCGTACTGGGCCAATCGTTTCGTCGCCTCGGTCTGGCTGAGGCCGTCGGGAGACGAGCCGAGCCTCTTCTCGACTTCCGCCAAGGGAAGCGCTTTCAAATCGTCCTTTGCGTCAGGCTTGGAGACAGGGAGCTTCGCAACCGGCGCCTTGGGCTCGCCGCTGTGGGATGCGATATCAGACATTCTTCCTGTCCCTATCTATCTATGCTGCAGGTCTCAGAAGTCGCAGAATGACGCTACGCTCTCGGTCCGCTGCTGATGTTCCCCCCGCTGCAAGGTGAACGCCAAGGTGCGCGGCCCGGTTCCACCCGGCTCGATGTTGCCCGGCGGGATCTGCCCGCGGCGCCGCGATCTTTGCCTTCGCGCCGCCACGCCGTATCGATGCCCTGCCTCCAGATGCTGGCCCTGACCAACTTCCAAGGTTAGCGATTCCCGAGTGTGTCTTGGTAACACCTAAATCGCCCGCGGTCAGCATCAGGACGCCTCCTTCCAGAGCTGCTGGATCTGTTCCAGCGACCGTCCCTTGGTCTCCGGCACACGGAAGTAGATCCATAACCAGGCGATGACGCAGAACATCGCGAGCAGCCAGAAGGTCAATGAATTGCCGATCGCGCCGACCAGCGTCAGGAAGAACTGGCTGACCAGGAACGCCGAGCCCCAGTTGACTGCCGTGGCGACGGCGACGGCCCGGCCGCGGATGTGCCCCGGGAAGATCTCGTTGATCACCGTCCACACGACCGGCCCCATCGAGAAGGCAAAGCAGATGATGAAACCGACCAGCGCGAACAGAGTGACGATACCCGCACTGCTGGGCGCCGCCGCCGCGGTCGCGCCAACAGGTCTCGTCCCGATGAACCGGAAGGCGCCGCCGACCACCGCCAGACTGATCGCCATCCCGATCAGCCCGGCGAGCAACAGCTTCCGCCGCCCCAGTCGGTCGATGTAGGCAATGGCAATCAGCGTGGCGAGCACGTTGACGCCGCCGATCGCCCACGTGGTGACCGTCGTCTGCGAGGATTGCGTGACAAACCCGGCGGACGCGAATATCCGGTCGGCATAGTAGATGATGGCGTTGATCCCGGTGACCTGCTGGAAGACGGCAAGCCCGATCCCAATCATCAGAGGACGGCGCCATTTATGATGGAAAACCTCGCCCCAGGTAGCGCGGCATCCCTCCTGGCGGAAAGCTGTCTCGATAGCGTCGAGGCGCGCCTTGAAGTCGACGCCCGGTCGGATCTTGCGTAGTTCCGCGGCAGCATCGGCCCGGCGGTTCATTTTCATCAGCCAACGCGGCGATTTCGGCGCCACCAGCGCCACCCCGAACAGCAGCAGCCCCGGCACAGCGGACGCCCCCAGCATGATCCTCCAAGCGCCGCTCTTCGACAGCCAGCCATCGACCAGATAGGCGAGGAAGATGCCGATCGTGATGGCGAGCTGGTAGACGGATACGAAACGGCCGCGCAAGGTCGTCGGCGCCAACTCGGCGGCGTAGAGCGGCGCGGCGACCGCGGCCACGCCGACCCCCGCGCCGACGATCAGCCGTCCCGCGACCAGGACGGCCGTGTCGGGTGTCAGCGCCTGCACAAGGGAACCCAGGGTAAACATCGCGCCGGCGATCAGCACCGCGCGTTTGCGGCCGATCCGGTCAGCCAGTCCGCCGCCGGCCAGTGCGCCAAACAATGCGCCCAGGGTGACCCAACTCGTCACCACCTCGACGACCAACGGGCTGAGCGAGAAGGTCGCCTTGATGCCGTGGAGTGCCCCGGAGATCACTCCCTGGTCGTAGCCGAACAGACCACCGGAGAAGAGGACGACCACCAGCACCACCACCAACCAAGGCGTGATGCTCTGGTCGGAAAACGGCGGTTCCGCTGCCGGAGCGGTCAGTGCGCGGGCGGGCGGCGCCGAATGCGTGCTGGGGCCGGGCGCACTCGTCAATGACGACTCCACGTAAGAGCTCCCTGCGTCAGGCCGGCCATGCCCACACCGCGTGGCCAACCCGGAGTGTCGAACGCCAGCCATGCGATGGCGGCTATGGGGAAGTGCCGCCGCGCGTCCGCCGTCGCCGTGCGTTCAGCGTCAGCGGCCCCGCGAGAGTGTCGCTGCGTCAATACCGGGCATGTGCGGGCCGCTATGGGCCATCTCTCAACCTTTGCGACAAGAGCTGCCGGTTACTGAATGGCAAGGAGACGTCGCTTCGGCAATCGCCCGCTGCCCGCTCACCGTATCCGTAGCAGTCGACCGAACAAGCGCGGAAGGTTCGGAAACTACTCAAACCTGAGCAAAACACGTGTTCTCGCGTGATGATCTGCCTTGCATGGCAGTCGGCCGCCCTTGCAGTCCCGAAAGTACGACATCCGTGCCGCTGTGCGCGCAGACTTGGCCAATCAGGCGCGCAACGACCTTTGCTTGGCTAGCGATGACCCCATGTTCCGGTGGTCTGCAGCCCCATGGACGGCGCACATATGCGTACTTTCCGAGTCTGCCTGCGCGAACTTCGCGCCGCTATGGTCCGGCTGGCGTGAGTGACGTGGTCGCGATGTTGACGTGGCCAGCACACCTTCTTTCCCTTCCGCGCCCAGTCCGTCGCGTGGAGTTGAGGCGTCCACCGCGCCGACGGGACGCGATTCGATCATGTCGCGATGCTCGGCGACACGCTCGCACAATAAAAATCTGAACCGAAGCACGAGGGGCCGACAAAATGGACGCACCCACTCAAACACGAGAGCCTCACGACCGCGGTCCCAGCGCGCGCGCGCGCGTTGAGCAACGGACGCTGGGCGCCGACGAATTGCGCAAGATGAACGCCTACTGGCGGGCTGCCAATTACCTGTCGGTTGGACAGATCTATCTTTATGACAACCCGCTTCTGCGCGAGCCGCTGACGATGTCACACATCAAACCGCTGGTCGTCGGACACTGGGGCACGACGCCCGGCCAGAACTTCATCTACGTGCACCTGAACCGGGTCATCAAGAAGTACGACCTGGACATGATCTACATCGCCGGTCCCGGCCATGGCGGCCCGGCCCTGGTCGGCAACACCTATCTTGAAGGCTCCTACAGCGAGTTCTATCCAAATATCACTGAGGACGAGGCCGGGCTCAAGAAGCTGTTCACGCAGTTCTCGTTTCCCGGCGGCATTTCCAGTCATGTCGCACCGACAACCCCGGGGTCGATCCACGAAGGTGGCGAGCTGGGCTACTCCCTCAGCCACGCCTTCGGCGCCGCGTTCGACAATCCGGAACTGATCGTTGCGTGTGTCATCGGCGATGGCGAGGCGGAAACCGGGCCCTTGGCGACTGCATGGCAGTCCAACAAGTTCCTGGATCCGATGACCGACGGTGCGGTGCTGCCTATCCTGCACCTGAACGGCTACAAGATCAGCAACCCGACCGTGCTGGCGCGCATCGAGCACGACGAGCTGGAGCAGTTCTTCCGCGGCTGCGGCTGGACGCCCTACTTCGTCGAGGGCGACGATCCGGCCGAGATGCATGAGCGCATGGCCGGCATCCTGGAAAGCTCCATCGAGGATATCCGGCACTTCCAACACGCCGCGCGGAACGGCAAGGACGTCGCTCGGCCGCGCTGGCCGATGATCGTCCTCCGGTCGCCCAAGGGTTGGACGGGACCGAAGATGGTCGATGGGCTGAAGGTCGAGGGAACCTTCCGAGCGCATCAGGTGCCGCTGCTCGTCGATCCCGCGCATCCCAAGCACGTCGCGCAACTTGAAAGCTGGATGAAAAGCTACAAACCCGAGGAGCTGTTTGACGCAGACGGGCGCCTGGTTGCGGAGCTGGCCGAACTGGCGCCCACCGGCGACCGGCGAATGGGCGCCAACCCGCATGCCAACGGCGGGATCCTGTTGCGTGACCTGCACATGCCGGATTTCCGCGTCCATGCGGTTCAGGTGCCTTCGCCGGGTGCCGTTGATGGACAGGATACGCTCGTGTTGGGCAAATTCCTGAGGGACGTCGTCAAGCTGAACCAGCGCAACTTCCGCATCTTCGGTCCCGATGAGACGCTCTCCAATCTGCTCGGCGCCGTCTTCGAGGTTACCAACCGTCAGTGGGACGCAAGGGCGGTCGAGAATGACGAATTCCTCGCGCCCGCCGGCCGCGTTCTCGACTCCATGCTCAGCGAGCACCAGTGCGAGGGCTGGCTGGAGGGCTATCTGCTGACCGGACGGCACGGGCTGTTCAACAGCTACGAGGCCTTCATTCGCATCGTCGATTCCATGTTCAGCCAGCACGCGAAGTGGCTCAAGGTCACGCTGGAACTGCCGTGGCGGCGGAAGATCGCGTCGCTGAACTATCTGCTTGCCTCACATGTCTGGCAGCAGGATCACAACGGCTTCACGCACCAGGATCCCGGCTTTCTCGACCATGTCATCAACAAGAAGGCCGACATCGTACGCGTCTATCTGCCGCCCGATGCCAACTGCCTGCTATCGACGTTCGACCACTGCCTCCGCAGCCGGCATTACGTCAATGTCGTGGTGGCCGGAAAGCACGCTCTGCCGCAATGGCTGACCATGGAGGAGGCCGTCGTACATTGCACGCAGGGTGTCGGCATCTGGCAGTGGGCCAGCAACGATCAGGAGGGCGAGCCGGACGTGGTCATGGCCTGTTGCGGAGATACGCCGACGCTCGAGATCCTCGCGGCCGTCTCGATCCTTCGGCAGTATCTGCCCGACCTGAAAATCCGGGTTATCAACGTCGTCGATCTGATGAAGCTGCAGTCCGCAAGCGAGCACCCGCATGGACTGGATGAAACCGATTACGATGCGCTGTTCACCAAGGACAAGCACATCATATTCGGCTTTCACGGCTATGCCTCGCTTGTGCATCGGCTGACCTACCGCCGCACCAACCGCAACCTCCATGTGCGGGGCTACAAGGAGGAAGGCACGATCACGACCGCGTTCGATATGCGCGTGCAGAACGACCTCGATCGCTTTCATCTTGTGCAGGACGTCGTGGACCGCTTGCCATATCTCGGTAGCAAGGGCGACTATCTGAAGCAGATGGTCCAGGACAAGCTGGTCGAGCACAAACTCTACATCGACAGGCACGGGGAGGATCTGCCAGAGATCCGGAACTGGAAGTGGGGTGTTGCCACGTGATGACCCAGGAACTGATGGATACCGCGCGCAAGCTGGTCGCCGGCGGCAAGGGCCTGCTCGCGATGGACGAAAGCAATGCAACCTGCGACACGCGGTTCGCCGCTGCGGGAATTCCGCAGACCGAGGAGGCCCGGCGCGCCTGGCGTGAATTGATCGTGACGACGCCCCGCCTCAATGAATGCATCAGCGGGGCGATCCTTTATGACGAGACGATCCGCCAGCAGAAGAAGGACGGCACGCCTTTCGTCAGCGTCCTGGCTGAGGCCGGCATCATCCCCGGCATAAAGGTCGATACCGGAGCCAAGGATCTGGCGGGTCATCCGGGAGAGAGGATCACCGAAGGCCTGGACGGACTGCGTGTCCGCCTGCAGGCCTATGTCCGACTGGGTGCCCGCTTTGCCAAGTGGCGCGCGGTGATCGTCCCCGGCGATCGGCTTCCCAGCCGGGGCTGCATCGAAGCCAACGCGCACGCGCTGGCCCGTTACGCCGCGCTGTGCCAGGAAGTCGGACTCGTGCCGATCGTCGAGCCGGAAGTGCTGATGGCGGGCGAGGACACGATGGAGCGGTGCCGTGCGGTCACGGAGGAGACGCTGCGCAACGTCTTCGACCAACTCGCCGGCCAGCGCGTGGTGCTGGAGGGCATGATCCTGAAGCCCAACATGGTGCTTCCGGGGTTGCGTAGCCCAACGCAGGCGACCGTGGACGAGGTGGCGGACGCCACGGTGAGATGCCTCCGCCGGGTTGTGCCCGCAGCCGTTCCGGGAATTGCGTTCCTGTCGGGCGGTCAATCCGGCGAACTGGCCTCCGCGCGCCTGAACGCCATGAATGCCAGGTTTGGGTCGCCGGCGTCACGGCTGCCGTGGCCGCTGGTGTTCTCGTTTGCGCGTGCGATCCAGCAGCCGGCTTTGGAGATTTGGCAGGGCAAGGAGGCAAATCTGCCGGCGGCGCAGCAGGCCTTGTATCACCGCGCCAATTGCAATCGCGCGGCGCTCCGGGGCGAATACCATGCCGGTATGGAGAAAAACCGCGCATGACGGCTCGTGGTGCAAAACGGCGCAGCACGGCATGATGGCGCCCCAGGGGGCAAGGCTGCGGCT
>CAWAZU010000018.1:0-97371 GCA_963786445.1 uncultured Pseudomonadota bacterium | reverse complement strand
TCGAAATAATCCACGCTGCTGCTGCCTCGGTCACTGCCAAAACGTGCCGAGTTTGACCTAGTGGATAGATGAGACGGAAAGAACCCTCGCTCCGGCCCGCGCCGCCGGGCCTTCGGCCATTTGGCCCGGAGTTTGTCGTTGGATTTTCACCACTAGATGTATCTCTACGCTCCGAAGATGCTCGTATAATTTCGCTACTGCTTTGTCAACATGTCTCTGCGCAGTGGTTGATATAACATGTATAGCAGGGCGTTCGATCGCTCTAATTCTGGTTCCATGACACATACCAATGTGTGTTGTCCTGCACGCATATTGGCTGGCCGTCCGTCGGCCGGTGCCGCTCATGATCAAGCAATTCCCGAGCAACCCCCCTGTCCAGCAACAAAGCGGTCGAACGAAACCCCGAACACGATGCCCGTCTAGGCGCATAGGATAACGGCCCGGCCGGCTGCCGGCACCCTTGGACAGCTCCCCCCGCCGGGGTAGGCTGGCAAATACGACTGTAGTATATATCATTCCGCTTTACAAACCATATCACCATAGTGGAGACACAGATCACGTCTCCGCTAGGAGGATGGGATGTATGACTTGTCGGCAGATGCCGAGCCGGCGCCGGGCGGCTTGATCCACTCGGTAATGCTCTTGCAGTCTGTGCATCATCGGTCGCCCAAGACAACGAACAAGGAGCGCATCCTGCGCGACTTGCTGGACGATGTCTTGCAGGGATACCGGACCGCGCCGGAAGCGGCTGCCGCATATGGCGCACAGACGCGCAAGGGCGGCCGGCGGCGCCAGTTCTCTACCTTCGCCGCCTACCTCGACAGCCGCATCCGCTACGCGACCGACCCGGCCGTGGAACAGCGGTTGCGCGACTTGCTCGCGCGCGTGGCGTCCGGCGCGGACACCGGCAACAGCCTGACCCGCGCGTGCGATACGCGGCTGGTCAACCGCCTGCTCGCGGAGACCGGCAGGGATCGCGCCGACTGGTTGCGCGAGCTCGGTGCCGAGCTCGCCGAGCCGGCGCCGGCCGTCGCCTGAAAACGCAAGCATCCGAGGGATACATGAGCAACGTTGTGGCGTTTCCCGTGCGCGAGATAGCGGGCGATCTGGACGCCAAATGGAGATTGCCGCCCTGGCGGTCGGCATGCTGACGCTGGTGAGCATCGCCGACACGCTGGCACCCGGCACGACCGCGGGGGTCACGCTCGATGGCGAGCAGCAGCAGATGACCGCGGCACAGATGGTCGAGGCAGCACGCGACATGGCGCGGCAGCGCAACGCGCTGCTGGCGGACCTTGGGGCACACCGGGCACGCCTGTTGCTCGCCACCACGGAGCAGTGCTTCCGTGCCGCCTACGAGGCCGAGGGAAAGATGCGCACCGCGCGGGCGACGTAACCCGCCGAGCCGCTGGGACGGTCGCGGGGCATCTCGGGCTGTCCCGCGGCATGAACTTCGGCCGGCGTGGACGGCCCGGGGAAACCCGGGCCGTTTTGCTTGGCGTCGCGGCAGCACGTGGGCGCATCCGCGGACTGGGTTGGCTACCCTTTTCGCGTTACGGTGCTTCCAGGGCGCTTCCAGTTGTCTGAAGCCTGGAAGCAGTCTGGCATAACGTTTGATTTTATTGGTCGGAGCGGCGGGATTTGAACCCACGACCCCCAGTCCCCCAGACTGATGCGCTACCAGACTGCGCTACGCTCCGACCGGCGCGCCCCGTCTAGCAGCGACGGCTGGGTGCCGCAATCACGGCAGCAGCGCCCGCAGCGCCTCCAACTCGCGCAGCGTGTGCTGCAGCAGCGCGCGCAGCCGCGCCACCTCCGGGTCCGGACGCGGGCGGGCGGCCCGGTCGGCCGGCGGGGCGGCCGGGCCGGACGCGCGCGACAGGCCGGGAAGCGGCAGCTCGGGATCGCGCGACGGCCGCGCCTCCCCCTCCTCCGCGCCGGCCCGCTCGCTCGCCGGCGGCGGCGGGATGTCGTCGGACAGCTTGCCGCCGCCCTCGCGCAGCAGCCGCTGCACGCCCTTGATCGTGTAGCCCTGGATATACAGCAGGTCGGAAATGCCGCGCAGCAGCGCAATGTCGTCCGGCCGGTAATAGCGCCGGCCGCCGCCGCGCTTCAGCGGCTTCACCTGCGGAAACTTCGTTTCCCAGAACCGCAACACATGCTGCGGGATGTGAAGTTCGTCCGCTACCTCGCTGATCGTGCGAAACGCATTGGGCGCCTTCTTCAGGCGGCCCGGCGGTGCCTCAGCCTCGTCCGCGACGTCGTCCGCGATCCGCTCGGGCAGGCTCATTCATCGTCTCCGCCGGGCGGCGGGGCGACGTGGTTGACATGCGCCTTCAGCACCTGGCTCGGGCGGAACACCAGCACGCGCCGCGGCAGGATCGGCACCTCGATGCCGGTTTTCGGGTTGCGGCCGATGCGGCGGCCCTTCTGGCGCACCGAAAACGTCCCGAACCCGCTGATCTTCACGGATTCACCAACCTCGAGCGCCTGTGACATGCGGGCCAGCACCGTCTCCAGCAGCGCGGCGGATTCGTTGCGCGACAGGCCGACCTGGGCATAGATCGTTTCCGCCAGATGCGCGCGCGTCACGGTGCTCATGGGCGACGCTAGGCACGGGACGGGCGCGGCGTCAAGAAATCAGAAAAACCAGCCGCTTGCCGCGTCCGCAGCGATCAGTTCGGAAGGCAGCCTGTCACGATGGGCCGACCCGTACCGCGATCCACTTCGCCACCGGGTGCTGGGCGGCCGTCATCGACTGGTTCTTCGGCTCGACCAGCAAAAGGGCAAAGTCCCGCCGCTCCGTCCGCGCCCGATCGATCTCGCGCTGCAGGTCGGCGGCGGACTGCACCGTGGCCTCGCCCACCTGGACGATCACGTCGCCCGTCGCCAGCCCGCGATGCGCCGCGTCGGTGCCCGGCAGCACCCCGGTCAGCACCACGCCCTGCGTCGCCTCCGGGCGCGCGCCGTAGCTTGCCCGCATCGCCTCGGTCAGCGGCGCCGCCATCAGCCCGAGGTCGTGCGGCACCGACCAGTGCGGCGCCGAGGCGGCGGCGCTGGCCGCGCTCTCCCACCACATCACCGGCCACTCGTCCACCTTCACCGTCACCTCGGTCTCCCGGCCGTGCCGGCGCAGCACCAGCGGCACCGCCGACCCCGGCTCGCTGCGCGAGATCGCGCGCAGCAGGGCACGCTCGTCGCTCGGCGTCTCGCCGGCGTAGCGCAGCACCACGTCGCCCGGGCGCAGGCCGGCATGCGCGGCCGGGCTGGCGTCCTCGACCTCGGCGATGATCGAGCCGGCCGGCTCGGCCAGCCCGAGCGCTGCCGCCATGTCCGGCGTCACCTGCTGCAGCTTCACGCCGATATAGCCGGGGCGGCCCCAGGCTTTGTGGGTCAGCCGCTCGATGATGAAGCGCGCGTCGTTGGAGGGCATGGCGAAGCCCAGGCCGGCATTGGCGGAGGTGGGCGAGATCAGCGCCGAATTGACGCCGATCACCGCGCCTTGCAGGTCGAACAGCGGGCCGCCGGAATTGCCGTGGTTGATGGCGGCGTCGGTCTGGATGAAGTTGTCGTACGGCGTGTCCATGATGTTGCGGTTGAGCGCGCTGACCAGCCCGCCGCTGACCGAGAGGCCGACGCCGAGCGCGTTGCCGATCGCCAGCACCGGGTCGCCGATCTCGACCTTGCTGCTGTCGGCCCAGTGCGTCGCCGGCAGCGCGCGCCCGACATGGACTTTGATGACGGCGAGATCGACCAGCGGCGCCGCGTTCACCAGTTGCGCCTGCGCGCGCGAGCCGTCGGAGAACGTCACCAGGATGTCGTAGGCGCCGGTCACGACATGCCAGTTGGTCGCGATGTCGCCGGACGGATCGACGATGAAGCCGGAGCCGGCGTTGACGCGCACCTGTGGCGACGCGCCGGCCTGGCTGGCGCTGGCCATCGCCGGCTCCGGCGGCGCGCCGATTTCGGCGCGCGCGGTGATGTTGACCACGGTGGGCAGCAGCCGGCGCACCAGTTGCGCCTGGCTGAAGGTCATGTCCTGCGCGCGCGCCGCCGCCGGCAGCGCGGCGGCGAGCATGGTGGCGGCGAGCAGCGCCGCCGCGCCTGTGCCGTTGGTCCGCATCGTCCGTCTCCCCCGAAGTGAGTGTCGCGTTGCTGTGACCTTGCTACGGCGCCGGCGTTACGCCGGATGCGGCGCGGGCGCGCGCCAGATGCGGCGCCAGCCGTCCGCTCGCCCACAGCGCCAGCATGCGGAAGTCGCTGAACAGCGACCAGAGCGGATGGCCGAACGTGGCCGGGCGGTTGCGCTCGATGGCAAAATGCCCGGTCCAGGCGAAGGCGTAGCCGACCACGACGGCGGCGAGCAGCAGCCACCAGCGCCCGCTCGCCGCCGCCGCCAGCAGCAGGAGCACGGCGGCGGTGCTGCCGACATAGTGCAGCCGGCGCGTGCCGGCGCGGTCGTGCGCGCGCAAATACTGCAGCCAGAACGCGGCGTAGCTCATGCGCGCGTTATACACCGCGCGGCGCGCAGGGGCGAACGCCGTCGTTGGCAGGCGCGCGCGCCTATGGTTGCCTCTTGGCGGAGGCGGATGGGGCAGCGATGGCGGCAACACCGATCGACCTGGCGGCGCTGGCGGCGTGCGTGGTGAAAGCCGCGGGATCGCCAGACGCGGACGTGCATGGCAGCGGGATCGCGCTGGCCAACGCCGCACAGCGGGTCGGCGCACGCAGCAATCGCGGCATCGCCGTGGCCTCGGCGGCGCAACTGCAGCTGGCGCCGCCCGAACTGATCGCCGCGAAATGTTTTCGCCGGTTCCCGCCGCTCCGGCATCCCGGGGCGCTGCCGGAGTGGTTCAACCCGCAGAGCCATGTCGCGGAAACCGCGGACCTGCGGCTGCTGCGCCTGCCGGGCGGCCACCTGCTGCATCTGGCGCACGCGCCGGTGGTGCTGGCAGCGGGCGCGGATGCGGTGGTGCGCGACTTCTCCGGCCGCTACGCGCCGCTGGTCAACCACGTGGATTTGGACCTCGCCCCGATCCTGCGCGGCGCGCGCGCGGTGTCCGGGCCGGTGTTCGTGCTCGGCGACGAGATCGCGCCGCCCAACTACTGCCACTGGATGCTGGACGCGCTGCCGCGGTTGCAGGCGCTCGAACGTCTCGGCGCGCGGCGCGACGTGAGCGTGGCGGTCGCGCCGCTGACCGCGCGCTTCCAGCGCGAGACGCTGCATCGCTGCGGCTTCGACGATGCGCGGATCATCGAACTCGGATCGCTGCAGGCGCTGCGCGCCGGCGAACTGCTGGCGACCAGCGACCTGCCCGACCCGCCGCACCCGGCGTTCAAGGCGTCCGCCTGGGCGCTGCGCCTGCTGCGCAGCCGGCTCGGCGCGGGGATCGTCAGCGATGCGCCGGCGCGGCGCGACGGGCGCCGCCTCTACGTCTCGCGGGGCGACGGCGCCGGCCGGCGCGTGGTCAATGAAGCGGCGCTGCTGCGTGCGCTGCGCCCGCTCCGCGTCGAGGCGGTGCAGTTGGCCGGCATGACCGTGCGCGAGCAGGCGGCGCTGTTCGCCGAGGCGGCCTTCATCGTCGGACCGCACGGGGCCGGGCTGACCAATGCGGTGTTCGCGCGGCCGGGCACCGGACTGCTGGAGATCTTCCCGCGCAGCTACGGAATGGCGTCGTACTCCGTGCTGGCGATGGGGGTGCGGCTCCGCTACGCCTATCTGATCGCGCAGGACGTCGTCGCCGGCAGCCGCGCGCAGCTCGACGACATGCGCGTGGACGTGGCGGAGGTCACGGCAACGTGCGGCACGATGCTGCGGTAGCCCGCGTCGTGCAGTCGGGACGGACGCCGCGTGCGGACGCCCGTCCCCGTGTGGCTAGTCGTGGTGCTCGGTCGACGTCATCTCGCCGGAGGTTTCCGGCGCCGCCACTGTCGGCTCCATCGGCGCCGCCGCTGCCGGCTTGCGGGTACGGCGCGGCGCCTTCGGTGCCGCGGCGCGGCGCGTCGCGGTCTTGCGCGTCGTGGTCTTCGCAGCGGCCTTGCGCGGCGCGGCCCGCTTCGCCGTGGTTTTTGCGGCGACCCGGCGCGTGCCGGTTGCCTTCGCCGCGCGGCCGGTCGCCGTCTTCCGGGTCGCCGTCTTGCGCGCCGTCGTCTTGGCGGCGGCCTTGCGCCCGCCGCGCGCGCCGGCGGTCTTGCGCGTCGACTTTGCGCTGGCGGCGGCGGCGCGCTTCGGCGCCGCCTTGCGTCCGGGCTTCGCGGCCGCGCGCGTGCCGGTCTTCTTCGCGACCGTGCGCGTGGTCTTGCGCACGCCCTTTGCGGCCGTCTTGCGCGTGCCTGCCGCACGAGTGCCGCGGCCGGCACCGCCGGTGCGGCGAGCGCCGGCGCGGATCGCCATCGGCTGCGCGCGCCCTGAGTTGGTGGTGGATTCGTCGTTGCTCACGTCCAGCATCTCCCTGTGTGCCGTGGATCGGCGTGGTCGATCACTCGAACGGCCACCGCGGTGGCCGGTTCCGAAATATGCGGCGCGGGCATTGCGAAAGTCTGGCGCGCCGCGCTGCCAGCTTCCGTCGGCCGGGTGTCGGCACGAAGCGCGTCACCGCGCTGCGTGCGCCGGACCCACATACGGACAAGCGGATCGCCCGTCGGCCGGAACCCTTTCCCGCTCCTGCGGCGCCGATGCGCTCTTGACGAATCGCGAATCGCGCGTCTGCAGTCAGAATGACGCTATCCGCTCTCTTCCGCGCCGCTGTCAACAACAACAGCGCGATTTGCACCGCACAGCGCGAAAAAAAACGCCGCCACGGCATCGCGCCGCGGCGGCGTCGTACGTTGGCGGCGTTGCGCGATGGGTCAGCGCGCGTCGAGCGGGGGCACGTTGCGCTGTGCCACGCCGGTGTACACCGACAGCGGACGGATCAGCCGGTTGTCCGCCGCCTGCTCGATCACGTGCGCCGCCCAGCCGGTGATGCGGGAGGCGACGAAGATCGGCGTGAACATCGGGATTTCGAAACCCATGAGGTAGTACGCGGGTCCGGTCGGAAAATCGAGGTTGGGGTGGATGTGCTTTCGCGCCAGCATCTCGGCCGCCAGGATGCGGCTGATCTCCGTCCAGGTGCGGTCGCCGACCACCTCGGCCATTTGCTCGGCGTAGCGGGTCATGGTCGGCACGCGGCTGTCGCCGTGCTTATAGACGCGGTGGCCGAAGCCCATCACCAGTGCGCGATGCTCGAACCGACCTTCCAGCCACGCGGCGGCGCGGTCGGGCGTGCCGATCTCCTGGAGCATGTGCATCACCGCCTCGTTGGCGCCGCCGTGCAGCGGCCCTTTCAGCGCGCCGATCGCCGCCGTCACGGCGGCGTGCAGGTCGGCCTGCGTCGAGGCGACGGTGCGCGCGGTGAAGGTCGAGGCGTTGAAGCCGTGCTCGGCATAGAGGATCAGGCTCACGTCGAACGCCTTCACCACCTCCGGCGCCGGCACGCGGCCGAAGCAGACATGGAAGAAGTTGGCGGCGAAGGAGAGCGTCGGGTCGGGTGCGATCGGTGCCTGCCCCTTGCCGGCGCGATGCGCCGCCGCGATCGCGGTCGGGATCTTCGCCAGCAGCCGCATCGCCTTGCGCCGCGTCGCCGGCTCGCCGATGTCGGCGGTCTCCGCGTCCTCCATGCCCATGAAGCTGACCGCGGTGCGGATCGCATCCATCGGGTGCGCCGCGTGCGGGAACTCCGCGATCACGCGATGCAGCGTGGCCGAGAGCGGGCGCGAAGCCGCTTCCTCGGCATGGAACGCGGCGAGCTGTGCGGCGTCCGGCAGTTCGCCGTGCCACAGCAGGTAGGCGACCTCCTCGAAACTGCAGCGCTCGGCGAGGTCCTGCACCGCGTAGCCGCGATAGGTCAGGCTGTTGGTCTCCGCCATCACTTTCGAGACCGCGGTGGTGTCGGCAAAGACGCCGACCAGCCCTTTCGAGACGTGGACGTCGCTCTCGGACATGGCTCGCTCTCCTCAGAAGATGCCGGGCTTGCCGTGCAGCAGCGCGCCCGCCGGCAGGGCGACGTTGAGCAGATGCAGTTCGTCCGCCGTCAGACGCGGCAGGTCCTGGACGACCTCGATGAAGCGGTTGGCCTCGCGGGTCGAGACGATGCCCTCGGTGAGCGTGCGGAACTTGCGGATGTACTCGGCGCGCCCGAACGGCCGCGCGCCGAGCGGGTGCGCGTTGGCGACCGCGAGCTCGTCCTCGATCCGGCTGCCGTCCTGCATCCGCACCTCGACGCGCGCCCCGAACGCCAGCTCGTCGGGGTTGCGGGAATGGTAGCGCCGCGTCCACTCGGGGTCCTCGCGCGTCTCGATCTTGTGCCACAGCGCCACGGTGTCGGGGCGCGCGGCGCGCCGCGGCGTGTAGCTCTCGACATGGTGCCAGGCGCCGTCCTGCAGGGCGACCGCGAAGATGTACATGATCGAGTGGTCGAGGGTTTCGCGGCTCGCCTTCGGATCGAGCTTCTGCGGGTCGCCCGCGCCGGTGCCGATCACGAAATGCGTGTGGTGGCTGGTGTGCAGGATGATCCGCTCGACGCGGTCGAGGTCGGGGATTTTTTCGCGCATGCGGAAGGCGAGGTCGATCAGCGCCTGGCTCTGGTACTCGGCGCTGTGCTCTTTTGTGTAGCTGTCGAGGATGGCGCGCTTCGGTTCGCCCGCCTCGGGCAGCGGCACGTGATAAAGCGCGTCCTTGCCGTCGAGCAGCCAGGCGATGACGCTGTCCTCGCCCTCGTAGATCGGGCTGGGCGCGCCCTCGCCGCGCATCGCGCGATCGACCGCCTCGACCGCGAGTTTGCCGGCATGCGCGGGCGCGAACGCCTTCCAGGAGCTGATCTCGCCCTTGCGCGACTGGCGCGTGGTGAAGCTGACATGCACCGCCTGCTGCACCGCCTGGTAGATCGTCGCCTGCGGCAGGCGCAGCAGCGTGCCGATGCCGGCGGCCTGCGCCGGGCAGAGATGCGCGATGTGGTCGATCTTGTGTTCGTGCAGGCAGATCGCGCGCACCAGGTCGATCTGGATCTCGTAGCCGGTGGCGATGCCGCGCACGAGGTCGCGGCCCGACCGCGCCGTCGCCTGCGCGACCGCCAGGATCGGCGGGATGTTGTCGCCGGGATGCGCGTAGTCGGCGGCGAGAAACGTGTCGTGCATGTCGAGCTCGCGCACCGCCGTGCCGTTCGCCCAGGCCGCCCATTCCGGGCTGACGCGCCGCGCCGACGTCACGCCGAACACTGTCGCCCCGCCGCCGCGCCGGCCATGCGCCAGCGCCGCGTCGCGCGCCGAGACCGCAGGGTGACGGTTGATCGCGGCGATGGCGACGGCGGCGTTGTCGATCACGCGGTTGACGATCATCTCGGCGACCTCGCGCGGCACGGCGACGCGGTCGGCGGCGACGCCGGCAATCAGCCAGGCCAGCTGCTCGGCGCGCGGCAGCGCCGCCTTCGCGGGATGGACGCGTACGTCGTGCAGTTTCATGCTCCGCTCCTTGGGGGTTGGCGGCGGTTCGTAGGGGGCGGCCGGTGCAACGGCAAGGCGGCGCGCCGCCGCTTCACGATGCGGCAACCTGTGCGGCGGATGCTGGCGCCCGCCCCAGCATGAGGATCGCAACATGAACATCGGCAGCATCGGCGCGGCGATGACGCAGGCACCGCACACGACGCACCACGCCCAGCCGCCGCAGTCGGCGACCAAGCCGTCCAGCGGCGCGTCCGACGGCGACGGCGGCGGCGCCACCCAGCAAGCGGGCAGCGGCAGCGGCCAGGGCCACGTGCTCAACCGCACCGCCTGACGCGATCTAAGTGTTTCATTAGCATTTTCGCGGCATGGTTGCCGTTACCGGCTGCCAAAGCGCGGTCGGCTGGCGGAAAAACTCCGCCGCCATCGGCGGCCCGCGGCAGAAGCGGATCGGGGATGCTGTTTCGGGCTTGATCGCCGCCGGCCGGGCGATCAAGTAACAGGCCGTTGTCCCGGGGCCTCGCCCCGCACCACAAAGGCCCATTCCCCTGTCCAGCACCGCTCCGCATCCCGTACCCGCCACCACGCACATCCGCTGGCAGCCCGAACGCGCCGAAGCGGCCACGCCCTGGCCGATGCCGCCGCTGCCGGTTGCACTGGCGCGCGGGGCGCTTTGCCGTTGCCCGGCGTGCGGCGAGGGCAAGCTGTTCCAGGGCTATCTGCGCGTCGCGCCGCAATGCCGGCACTGCGGCGCCCCGCTCGGCCTCGCCCGTGCCGACGACGCGCCGCCCTATTTCACCATCCTGCTGCTCGGCCACATCCTGGTGCCGACCATGTTCCTGGTCGAGCGCGGCTGGCAGCCGTCGATGTGGCTGGAGGCGGCGATCTTCCTGCCGCTGGCGCTGGTGCTCTCGCTGCTGCTGCTGCGGCCGGTGAAGGGCGCCACGGTCGGGCTGATGCTCGCGCTTGGGATGCTGAAATCCGGCCCGGACGAATGACCGCCGCGCCGCAGGCCGCCCCGGCCTTCGCGAAGGATTGCCGCCTTGACCGTCTCGACCTCGACGGCGAGGCGCTGACACGGCTGTCGCGGGTGCTGGAGGCCGACCGGGCGCAGGCGGTCGCCGACCTGCTCGCCGAGAACCATTTTGCGCCGGTCGGCCTGCCGCACGGGCCCTACGCGCTGCGGCTGTCGATCCAGGAGGGTCGGCTGGTGTTCGACATCCGCCGCCCCGACGACGCGCCGCTGACCGCGATCGTGCTGGCGCTCGGCCCGTTCCGCCGGCTGATCAAGGACTACCAGATGCTGGTGGACAGCCACGTGCTGGCGGTTCAGGAGGGCCGCGAGGACCGCATCCAGGCGATCGACATGGGCCGGCGGGGCCTGCACAACGAGGGCGCGGAGCTGATGGCGGCGCGGCTGCGCGGCAAGGTCGCCATCGATTTTCCGACCGCGCGGCGGCTGTTCACGCTGATCTGCGTGCTGCACCAGCGCATCGGCTAGGGCCATGAAGATCGACGGCACGCATTACCGCAGCGTCTGCGCTCGACCCGCGACGATGGCTGGTCGGTGCGCATCATCGACCAGACGCAGCTGCCCTGGGCGCTGGAATTCCTGCGCCTGACCACGGCCGACGAGGCCGCGCATGCGATCCGCACCATGCAGGTGCGCGGCGCGCCGCTGATCGGCGCCGTCGCCGCCTACGGGCTGTGCCTCGCGCTGCGCGAGGATGCCTCGACCGAGGCGATGGAGCGCGACGCCGCCATGCTCGCGGCGACGCGGCCGACGGCGGTTAATCTGCGCTGGGCGCTGGACCGCATGCTGACCCGCCTGCGCAACACCGCGCCCGCCGAGCGTGGTGCCGCCGCTTACGACGAAGCCGGCCGCATCGCCGACGAGGACGTGGCGCAGTGCGAGGCGATCGGGCGGCACGGCGTCGCCCTGATCGCGCAAGCCGCCGAGCAACGCGGTGGCGGCCGGGTGAACGTGCTCACGCACTGCAACGCCGGCTGGCTCGCAACCGTCGATTGGGGCACCGCGCTGGCGCCGATCTACATGGCGCACGAGCGCGGGCTGGACGTGCATGTCTGGGTGGACGAGACGCGCCCGCGCAACCAGGGCGCCGCGCTGACGGCGTGGGAACTCGGCAGGCATGGCGTGGCGCACACCGTCATCGCCGACAATGCCGGCGGCCATCTGATGCAGCACGAGAACGTCGATCTGGCGATCGTCGGCACCGACCGGGTGACGCGCACCGGCGACGTCGCCAACAAGATCGGCACCTATCTGAAGGCGCTGGCGGCGCGCGACAACGACGTGCCGTTCTGGGTGGCGCTGCCGTCCTCGACGATCGACTGGACGCCTGCGCGACGGCGTCGCCGAAATCCCGATCGAGGAGCGCGACGCCGCCGAGGTGACACAGCTCACCGGCCGTACCGCCGCGGGCACGCTGGCGACGGTGCAGGTGACGTCGCCCGGCAGCCCGGCCGCCAATCCGGCCTTCGACGTGACGCCGGCGCGGCTGGTCAGCGGCTTCATCACCGAGCGCGGACGCTGCGCGGCGAGCGAAGCGGGGCTGCTGTCGCTGTTTCCCGAACATCGCTGAGGCTCGGCGCCGCGCTGCTCGCCGCTGCGCTCGCCGGGTGCGCTTCCGATCCCGCGGCCCACGTGCCGCCGTTCGCGCGCGTGCCCTACGAGCCGTTCTCCCGCGCCGCAGCCGTCGCGATCGCGCTGACCGAGTGGCGCGCCTTTGGTTCGCCGATCGACGACGGGCCGCCCGACACGCGCCCGCCGCCCGCGCCCGACGCCAAGCCGGAACGCTGGGAGGGACTCTGGCAGCGGGTCGGCGAATACTGGTGGCTGGGGCTGAACGCGGGCGCGCGCGAGACGCGCTGGACCGGCAAGCACGATGCCGCCGGTCGCGTCTTTCCGGCCGCGGACGACGACCGCTACGCCTGGTCGGCGGCATTCATCAGCTACGTGATGCGCATCGCTGGCGCCGGTCCGCGCTTCCCGTACTCGGACGCGCACCACACCTATATAAATAGAGCACGCGACATGTCGCTCGGCCGTGCGAGCGGCTGGCTGATCACCGCCGAGTCGCCCGCCACCTACCCGCCGCAGCCCGGCGACCTGATCTGCATGAGCCGCACCGCCGTGCCGCTGACCTTCGCCGACCTGCCCGCCGGCCGCTTTGCCGCGCATTGCGACATCGTGGTCGGCGCTGCGCCGGGCGTGCTCGACGTGGTCGGCGGCAACGTCGATGACGCGGTCACGCTCAAGCACGTGCCGGTCACCTCCGAGGGGCTGATCGCCGATGCGCGCTATCCGTGGTTCGTCGTGATCCGCGTGCTCTACGACGCCTGATCCGGCGCGCGCGGCGCCAGCTGCAGCAAGTCCCAGGGATTGCCGCAAACATCCTCGAACACGACGACGGTGCCGTAGGGTTCCGTGCGCGGCGCCTCGCGGAACCGCACGCCCTGGTCGCGCATGGCGTGATAGTCGCGCCAGAAATCGTCGGTGTGCAGGAACAGGAACACGCGCCCGCCGGCCTGGTCGCCGATCCGCGCGACCTGCGCCGCCGTATCGGCGCGCGCCAGCAGCAGGCTGGTCCCGCCGCCGCGCGGCGCGACCAGCACCCAGCGCTTGCCGTCCCCAAGCGCCGTGTCCTCCACCAGCCGGAACCCGAGCGCCTGCGTGTAGAAGCGGATGGCCTCGTCGTAGTCCGGGACCAGAAGCGCCACGGCGCCGATGTGCTGCCGCACCGCCGTCAGCGCTGCCGCCACGGCAGCCCCTCGGCCTTCCAGCCGGCGACGGTGCCGCGATGGCCGTCGGCATCGGGCGGCCCCTCGAATCCGTCGGCGATGTTGTAGGCGTGCGGGAAGCCGGCCCCGATCGCCGCCGCCGCCGCATGCAGGCTGCGCACGCCGCTGCGGCAGAGGAAGTACAGATGGTGCGACGGCGTGAACCCGGCCGCGCGCAGCTGTGCCACGAACTCGCCGTTCACCTGCATGGCGGGAAACACCTGCCAGCTGATCGTCGCGACCAGCTTGCCGAGCGGCGCCAGGTCGGGGACGCCGACATAGCTCCACTCGGCGTCGGTGCGCACATCGACCATCTGCGCCTGCTGGTTCTCGGCCAGCGCGCGCCACGCTGCGGGGGGAGCGATGTTCTCGACCATGGCAGCCTCCGGCTCCTGACGGTTGACACGCCCGGCACGCAATCGCATGGGCAGAGGGCGCGATCAACTGCCCAGCAACGGGAGTTCCCGGTCATGGACCAGCAGCCGCACGCCACCGTCGCTCCGCCGATCGCCGACGACCTCGCCGGCGCCATCGGCAACACGCCGCTGGTCAAGCTGCGGCGCGCCTCGGCCGCGACCGGCTGCACGATCCTGGGCAAGGCGGAGTTCATGAACCCCGGCGGTTCGGTGAAGGACCGCGCGGCGATCGCCATCATCACCGACGCCGAGCGGCGCGGCGGGATCAAGCCCGGCGGGGTGATCGTCGAGGGCACCGCCGGCAACACCGGCATCGGTCTCACGCTGGTCGGCAACGCCCGCGGCTATCGCAGCATCATCGTCATGCCGGACACCCAGTCGCGCGAGAAGATCGACTTCCTGCGGATGATCGGCGCCGAGTTGCGGCTGGTGCCGGCGAAGCCGTATCGCGACCAGGGCAACTACGTGCATGTCTCGCGCCGGCTGGCCGAGGAGATGGGCGCGCTGTGGGCCAACCAGTTCGACAACCTCGCCAACCGCGAGGGCCACCGGCTGACCACCGGGCCGGAGATCTGGCACCAGACGGCGGGGCGGGTGGATGCCTTCACCTGCTCCTGCGGCACCGGCGGCACGCTGGCGGGGGTGGCGATGGCGCTGAAGGCGCGCAACCCCGAGGTGCGCACCGTGCTCGCCGACCCCGAAGGCAGCGCGCTGTATGGCTGGGTCAAGAGCAACGACCTGACGGTCACGGGCAGTTCGATCACCGAGGGCATCGGCCAGTCGCGCGTGCCCGGCAATCTGGAAGGCGCGCCGCTCGACGACGCCGTGCGCATCCCCGATGCCGAGGCACTGGAGCAGGTTTTTGATCTGCTGATCCACGAGGGGCTGTCGGTCGGCGGCTCGGCGGGGATCAACGTGGCGGCGGCAGTAAGGGTGGCGAAGGATCTCGGGCCGGGGCACACGGTCGTGACCATCCTGTGCGACGGCGGGGCGCGGTATCAGTCAAAACTGTTCAATGCGGAGTTTTTGCGGGGGAAGAATTTGCCGGTGCCAAGCTGGCTCGCAAGTTGACGCGGCGGGCCGGATGGTTGTTGACTAGGAAACTCCGTTAATATAGTCTCCTGGTCAGCACAAGGCCGTCCCATGAGTTCCCGTGCCGCATCGGTCTCCGATCTGACGTCGCATCTCGGCTACTGGCTGCGGTACGTCTCCAATCATGTCTCGCATGCTTTTGCGCGCAAGCTCGGAGGCCGGGAGGTGACGGTGGCGGAGTGGGTGCTGCTGCGCGAACTCCACGACGCCGATGCGGTTGCGCCCAGCCGTCTGGCCGACAGGCTCGGCATGACACGCGGCGCGATAACCAAGCTGGCCGACCGGCTCATCAACAAGTCGCTCGTGACCCGCAAGGCGAATCCCAGCGACGGCCGGGCGCAGACATTGGCGCTCACCGCCCGGGGGCGGCGGCTCGTCCCCGAGCTTGCGGCCCTGGCCGACAGGAATGATGCCGAGTTCTTCGATCATCTGACGCCGGAAGAGCGCAAGATGATGGAGCGAATTCTCAGGGACATCGTCGCGCGCCGCGATCTGAAAACAATCCCGGTGGACTGACCGGACCGTCGCCACTCGATGGGCGCCGAGGCAGCGTCGCCCGCCGCCCTACGCCTCCGCAAAACGCCCGTCCGGCTGCAGCACCCAAAGCACGCCGAACCGGATATCGAACGTCGCCCCGTGCAGAAGCAGCCGCCCGTCCGCCACGCGCTCGGCGATCCACGGGAACGTCCGGAGATTCTCCAGCGACAGTTTCACTGCCTCGCGCTCGCACGCGGTCTGCTTGTCGGCGGGACGGCATTCCAGCACGCGGCGCTTGGCGGTTTCGGCAATCCCCATCCAGGGGGCCAGAAAATCGCGCGCCGCCGCCGGCGCGCCCTCCAGCAGCGCGCGGACGCCGCCGCACATGCCGTGGCCGAGCACGATCAGGTCGGACACTTCCAGCACCCGCACGCCGAACTCCAGCGCGGCACTGGTGGCGTGGAACTGCGCGTCGGGCTGGAACGGCGGCACCAGGGCGGCGACGTTGCGAAGGATAAAAAGCTCGCCCGGCCCGGCGCCGAAAATCATCGCCGGATCGACGCGGCTGTCCGAGCACGCCACCACCATCGCCCGCGGCGACTGCCCCTCGCGCGCCAGCGTCTCGAACAGCGCCCGCCTGCCGGGCCATTCGGTTTCGCGAAAACGCCGGTAGCCGGCGATCAATCGGTCCATGCCGCCGTTATAGGGCAGCGGCGGTGCCGCACACACCCTACGACGTGCTGCCCCACGGTTCCGGCATCAGGCCGTTGTACATCGGCCCGCCCGGTTCGCCGATATGGCCGGGCACCGTGCCCGGCGTCGCGCCATCGTAATGCGTCGCGTTGTCCAGCATGCTGCAGCCTGCAACGCCCAGCGCGGCGGCCGCCACCAGCAGGCGGAGCACGATCGTCACGGATGCCCGCATCGCGGCACCTCCCCAGGGCGTGAAGTCTGTCCCCGCCTGATACCGCGCGCGGGGCGCCGCGCAAGGACCGCGAAGCGTGAAACTTTTGTGACGGCTCACGCCGCGCGGCTGACGCTCATCCGCGGCGGCGCGCGCAGCGTCTGAAAAATCACGCAGTACCGCTCCGTGCTCGCCAGCAGCCGGTCCAGCTTCGCCGGCTCGGCGTCGGTGTCGAGTTCGAAGCGCAGCGCGATCTCGGTCAGCCCCACCGGCACCGCCTTGTCGATCGCCAGCGTGCCGCGCGCGTCCCAAACCCCCTCGGCGACGACGCGCCCGCCGCGCAGCGCGATCCCCATCGCCGTCGCGACCGCGCGCAGCGTCACACCGGCGCAGGCGACCAGCGCCTCCAGCAGCATGTCCGCCGAGCACGCCAGCGCGCGGCTGCCGCCGGCGGCCGGGTGCAGGCCCGCCACGGTCTCGCCGTGCCACGCCGGCACCGTGACCGCGATGTCCTCGCCGGCGATCCGCGCCTCCGCCCGCGCCGGGATGCGCGCGCTCGCCGCGTCGTCGCGATAGCGCTGTTTCAGCGGCGCCTGGACGGCGCGCAGTTCCTCGGCAGTCATCCGATTCCCTCCTCCGGCTCGGCAAACGGGTCGCGAGCATAGCGCACGCCGGTCAGGCACAACCCCTCGGCCGGCGCGGTCGGGCCGGCGGCCGCGCGGTCGCGGCCGGCGAGCACCTGCGCGACGCGCCCGACCGGCCAGCGTCCCTCGCCCACCAGTTTCAGCGTGCCGACCATGTTGCGCACCTGATGGTGCAGGAAGCTGCGCGCTTCCGCGACGATTTCGACCAGCTCGCCGCTGCGCGTCACCGCCAGCCGGTCGAGCGTGCGCAGCGGGCTTGCCGCCTGGCAGGCGGCGGCGCGGAAGGCGGAAAAATCGTGCCGGCCGAGCAGCGTCTGCGCCGCCGCCGCCATCGCGCCCGCGTCCAGATCGTGCGGCACGTGCCAGGCCAGCCCGGCCAGCAGCGCCGGCCGCGGGCGGCGGTTGAGGATGCGATAGCGATAGGCCCGCCCGGTCGCGGAAAACCGCGGATGCCACCCCGCCGCCGCCGGTGCGGCGCGCAGCACCACGACGGCATGCGGCTTGAGGTGGAAATTCAGCGCCTCGCGCAGCCGGGCGCGCGGGAAATCCCGTGAAAATTCCAGCAGCGCCACCTGCCCCTCGGCATGTACGCCGGCATCCGTCCTTCCGGCGACCGCGGTCCTGACCGGCGTCCCATCGGCCAGGCGCGACGCCGCGGCTTCCAGCACGTCCTGGATTGCAATTCCCTGGCCGCTGCCCTGGCTCTGCCAGCCGACGAAGCCGCCGCCGTGGTACTCGATCAGCAGCGCCGCGCGCGTGGTCAATCCGCCGCCAGCCCCCAGAACCGCGCCATCGCCTCGGCGGCAGCGATGCCGGCGGGCAGCACGAACGGATCGGCCTCGCCGCCGGCGGCCGGAAACGCATGGCCGAACCCGGCGAGGCTCCATTGCTCGACCGCATCGCCCCAGACCAGCCGGCGCACCTGCGGCGCCGGGCGCTGCTCCGCATCCGGCGCCTCAGGCAGCCCGAGCAGCCCGGTCCATTGCGCCACCAGCGCATTGGCATTGGCGGGATCGACGGTGCGGTCGGCCTCGCCGTGCCAGACCGAGAGCCGCGGCCAGCGCACGCCCTCGCGCCGGGGGATGCGCGCCACCAGCTCGGCGCGCGCCGTGCGCTCCGCATGCTGCATCTGCCGCACCGCCTGGTGAACGTCGCTCGCCGCGCCGACCGGCAGCCCGGCCACCACGCCGCCGGCCGCGAACACCTCCGGGTAGGCCGCCAGCAGCGTCGCCGCCAGCGCGCCCCCGGCCGACAGCCCGGCGAGGAACACGCGCCGCGCATCGGCCTGGAAGCGGCGCAGCGCCTCGCCCGCCATCTGCCGGATCGAGGCCGCCTCGCCGCTGCCGCGCCGCGTGTCGGCGGGCTGGAACCAGTTGAAGCAGCGCTGGGCGTTGTTCTCCGCCTGCTGGTCGGGCAGCAGCAGCGGCGCGCCCAGCCGGTCGGCCAGCGCCGCGAACCCGGACGCCTCGGCGAACCGCACGGCGTCCTGCCCGCAGCCGTGCAGCAGCACCAGCAGCGGCGCGCCGGGACGCGGCGGCGTCGGCGGCACGCGCACCAGCATGCGCAGCCGGCCGGGATTGGCGCCGAAATCCGCGATTTCGACGACGCGGCCCGCTGCCCGGCCCGGCTTCGGCACGCCGAACAGCTCGGCCGGAACCAGCTCCGAGACCTGCTCCAGCACGCGCCGCACCGTCCGCTGCGGATCGACGATGCGCCGCGTCAGGCGCGCGAGACGGTGCGGCAGTCCATCGTCCATCGTCGCTGCCCCTCCGCCCGGCCCGTGCGAAGACCCTACGCACAAGCGCCGCCCGCGGCCAGCCCTCGCCCGGCGCGCGGCAGACCCCCAATCACACCTAGGTGCCATCCGCTCATTGCGAACGTCGCGCGCGCCGGTTCCGCTAAGGATGCGTGCCCCATTGCCGCACCCGGATGCGCCGCGCCCTCCTCTGCCTCGCCCTGCTGCTCACGCTTGCCGCCTGTGCCGCCGCCCCGCCGTCGGGGCCGCTCGCCCACGGCTGCACGCTGCGGCGCGCCACCACCGTCCCGCTGCGCGACGAACGCAACTTCATGCTCGCGCCGGTCAGCCTCGACGGCCATCTCGCGCTGTTCGTGGTCGATACCGGCGCGGAAGCCTCGACGGTGACGCCACAGGCGGCGGCGGCGCTGCACCTGCCGGCCGATCCGCACCACGGCAGCGTGCTGCTCGGCATCGCCGGGCCGGTGCGCACGCCGACCGTGCGCGTCCGCCGGCTCGCGCTCGGCGAGGTGGTGCGCACCGAGCAAACCCTCAGCATCGGCCGGATGCCCGGCTTTCCCCGCCAGTTCCCGGCGGTCGCCGGGCTGCTCGGCGACGACGTGCTGGCCAATTACGATGTGGACCTCGACCTGCCGAACGGGCGCATGTCGCTCTACACGCCGCGCGGCTGCGCCGGCTTCACGCCCTGGCCGGGCGCGATCGCGGTGCCGCTGGCGCGCACCCGCTCCGGCCTCGTCTTCGTCGATGCCGTCGTCGATGGCGTGACGGTGCGCGCGCTGCTGGACACCGGCGCGCGCACCACCCTGCTCGCCCGCGCCACCGCCATCAGCCTCGGCGTCACCGCGGCGATGCTGGCGCACGACCCGCCGCGTGTCGGCATCGGCATCGGCATGCGCAATATCGACGTCCGCCAGCACCGCTTCGCCGAACTCGGCCTGCCCGGCGCGATGCAGCACGGCGCGCTCGCCAACATCGCCGAGATTCGCCTGCCGGGGGTGGAGATGCTGCTCGGCGCCGATTTTCTTGGGCCGCGGCGCGTCTGGATTTCTTACACCACCGGCCGGCTGTTCCTGCGCTGAGCGGCGGCGGCCCGCCTCGCCTTTTCGCGAGGAGTGCGGCAACATGGCGCCCCGCCCACCGCCCGTCCCGCCCGAAGGTGCCCGAGAATGTCCCAGAGCCAAGCCCCGGCCGCCGCGGTGCTGCCGCTGTTCTTCAAGCGCGTGGTCGCGGTGACCGCGCCGACGCACGGCCATCTGCGGCTCGACCGCAGCGTCGGCCAAGGCTTCGCCGCCGCCGCGCAGTCGGTGCCGCTCGGCCTGACCGAGATCGAGGCGGCGGCACAGCATTTCCCGGTGCTGTTCACCAGCGGCCCGGCCCCGGCGGCGGTGGCGCTGCTGGGCCTGCGCGAAGGCCAGAACCTGTTTGTGCGTCCCGACAGCAAGTGGCTGCACGACGCCTACGTGCCGGCCTATGTGCGCGCGTTTCCGTTCATCAGCGTCGAGGATGCCGCCAACCGCACGCAAGTGACCGGCGTCGAGCCGGACGCACCGCAGCTGCGCGCCGATGCCGGGGTCAAGCTGTTCGAGGACGGGCGGCCGTCGGCCGCGCTCAACGAGGCGAGCGCGTTCGCCAAGGCGCTGCGCGAGTCGATGGTCGCGGCCGGCAACTTCGCCCGCACGCTGGATGCCGCCGGCATCCTCGAGGAGGAGGAGGCGACGGTGAATTTCACCGCCGGCGGCAGCGCGCGCATCCGCGGCTTCAAGATCGCCAAGGCCGAGCGCCTCGCCGAAGTTGACGACGCGACCTATCTCGACTGGCGCCGCATGGGCTGGGTGACGGCAATCTACGCACACTTGTTCTCGATCGGACGCTGGGGCCGGCTGATAGAACTGGCGGCCTCCCGCGGCGGCTGAGCCGCGCGGCAATACATTAACGGAGCGCGCAATATATTTAAACGCGCGCTCGCAATACTTCGCCAACACTTTGGGGCGATAACGACGCCAGCGCGGATTTGGTGCCCGGTGGCAAAACAGCCCAGATGGTACGGCACGGTCCTCGCGACGGACCACAACATTGCCCCAATCCACGCAGGCCGCCACCGGCAACACGCCGGTTGCTGGCAACGCGCAGGCTTTTACTGTCGATTACACCGACGATCTCGCCAGCGCGCTGGCGTCCGACACGGTGTCGCTGGTGCCGTCGCTGGTCCAGTTGCTGGCGCCGAACTTCATCCTCGGCACCTACCTGCCGGCCAGCATCGCCGTCACCGCCGCGGCGAGCGCGCCCCCGGTCGATGACAATTCCGACCAGGCGGTCAACGGCGACCTCGCCCGCAGCCAGTTCGGCGTTACCGGAGCCGGCATCAAGGTGGGCATCCTGTCGGACAGTTTCGACGTGCTCGGCGGCGCCGCCGCCGACGTGGCCGACGGCGACCTGCCGGCCAACGTGCAGGTGCTGGAGGAAGGCCCCGCCGGCAGCCATGACGAGGGCCGCGCGATGGCCGAACTGGTCCACCAGATCGCGCCGGACGCGCAGATCGTGTTCCACACCGCGACCAACGGCGAGGCCGACTTCGCCGCCGGCATCAACGCCCTGGTCGCCGACGGCTGCCAGGTGATCGTCGATGACGTGGCCTATCTCGACGAGCCGTTCTTCCAGGAGGGCGGCGCGGTCGATGCCGCCGTGCAGAACGCCATCGCGGCCGGCGTAAGCTATTTCACCGCCGCCGGCAACGAGGGCAACGACTACATCCAGCAGGATTTCGTGCCGCTGCACCTGGCGCTGCCCGGCCTGCCGCCGGGCGCCTCGGTGCAGAATTTCGGCAGCGTCGCGGCGCCGCAGCCCTGGCTCGACGTGACCATCCCGGCGGGCGGCCAGGCGATCTTCGACCTGCAATGGGACCAGCCCTACGCCGGCAGCGCCGACAGCCTCGGCCTCGCCCTGTTCGACGCCAACGGCAACGTCGTCGCCACCGCCACCACCGACCAGGCCGGTGGCGAGCCCGACCAGGTGCTGACCTGGACCAACACGACGCAGCAGACCGGCTTCCGCCTGGTGCTCTACGCCAATGGCGGCACCACGCCGCCCGGCCTGTTCAAGATCATCGCCTACGGCAACGGCAGCATCGACAGCACGGCCGCCGGCCAGGGATCGGGCAGCGTGATCGGGCACGAGATGGTGCCCGGCGCCAACACCGTCGGCGCGATGGCATGGTCGGCCTCGCCCGCCTTCGGCGGCAGCGACACGCCCGAGAGCTTTTCCTCGGTCGGCAGCGGCACCTTCCTGCTCGGCCCGAACGGCACGCCGCTGGCGGCGCCGCAATCGACGCAAAAAGTCGATTTCCTCGCCCCCGACGGCAGCATGACCAGCGTGCTGGCGCCGTTCTACGGCACCTCGGCCGCCGCCGCGAACGCCGCCGGCGTCGCCGCGCTGGTGATGCAGGCCGACCCGGCGCTGTCGCCGGCGCAGGTGAGCCAGATCCTCGAACAGACCGCGACCCCGGCCTATGGCGGATCGATGGCGACCGGCGCGGGGCTGCTGGATGCGAGTTCGGCGGTGCAGATGGCACTCGGCTTCGCCCACGGCGCCGTCTAGCGGACAAAGCGACGGCCCGGCGCAAGAACGCCGGGCCGGGGGCAGATCGCCGCCGAGTTGGGCACCCCGAAGGGCGCCAGGGGGGAAACCGGAAGGCTGCCAGATCGGGCCGGCTCAGTCCGACAGCCCGACCTGCACGCGAATAACTGCCGTCCCCGTGTCCGGTTCCCGATGCCCGGTCACTTTGTCGCGGCCGGGAAGCAAATGTGCCACACCGTGGCGCCGGCGTGGCCCGGCGCGTCGCTTTTCGCGCAACTCGTCGCAGATTTGCGGCGAGGCAGGGCAAAACAAACAAAATTGTCGCGCACGAAAAAGTGTACGTGAAAAATACGTTTCGATGGAATCACGGTATTGCACAGATGGGGTATTATTCGTTACGGTCTAAATTCCGAAAATCAAAATGCTTGAGGGAGTTTACAAAATGCCGCACATCACAGTTATCGGAGTCGGTGGTTCTCACGTAGACGTTCTTATCGGAACGTCACAGAACGCCTCGGTTGCGGCACAGATACTTAGCATGATTACGAATCAGGTGGCCGATGGAAACCTGACGCCCTACGCATATGACGGGATCGGTCCGCTCGGCGCGCCCACCGGCCCGGGCTATCTCATCGCGACCGGACCGGGCTTCGCCGCGCCGCCGGCCGACACGCCGGACGTCGTGGACGTGGCGAAGGGGCCGCTGCTGCTGCTCGGCGGCGCCGCCGCCTCGCAGGACGTGGTGAGCGACGGACCGCTCATCTATTACGCCAACAGCGGCGTCGGCACCGTGGTGGCGAGCGGCGGCGGCAGCACGCTGGTCACCGACGTGACCGGCGGGGGCGACCATCTGTTCCTCACCGACGGCGGCAACAACCGCATCCTCGCACTCTCCGGCGACGACTCGGTCTATGCCGGGCCGGGGAACAACAGCATCGTGCTGGGCAGCGGCAACGACCTGGTCGTCGTCACCGGCCATGACAGCATCATCGCCGGCAGCGGCAACGATACCGTCGATGTGGAAAGCGGCAACGCCGTCGTGCAGGGCGGCGCCGGCACGCTGCTGTTCGTCAATGACGGCGGCAGTTCCACCGTGTTCGGCGGCGCCGGCTCCGACACCATCGACGGCGGCAGCGGCGGCGGCGCGTTCCACGGCGGCAGCGCCGGCAACAACCTGCTGATCGGCGGCCTCGCCGCGACCACGCTGTTCGGCGGCGGCAGCGGCGACACGCTGATCGCCGAGGGCAGCGCCAACGACAAGCTGATCGCCGGCCGCGGCAACGAGACCCTGATCGGCGCCGGCACCGGCAGCGACACGTTCGTCGGCGGCACCGGGGCCAACTCGATGATGGGCGGCTTCGGCCGCAACACTTTCGTCGGCGGCAGCGGCGGCGGCACCATGACCGGCGGCGCGGCCGGCAACATCTACCAGTTCACCGACCAGAGCCACGGCAACTTCGTCGTCACCGACTTCGTGCAGGGCATGGACAAGATCAGCCTCGGCGCCGACGACAGCGACGGCGGCAAGCACGGACACGGCGGCCACGGCGGCAACGACATCGCGCAGGCGCTGAAGAGTCAGCAGAGCAGCGGCGGCAGCGTCACCATCACGCTGGAGGACAACACGAAGGTGACATTCCTCGGCATCACCCACCTCGACCGCTCGTCGTTCACCTGACGCGCGCGGCCCGTTCCCGGCTCAGGGCGAGGACGGGCCGAACGTGCCGGCGTAGAGCAGCGGGCCGGTCGGCTGGCCGGTCGGCGAGCCGCCCTTCGGCTCCAGGCTGACCATCAGTTGCGTGCCGGGCGCGGGCGGCGCCGGCAGCACCACCTGGCGCCCCGCAGCCGGCAGCACGCCGAGCGGCGCCGGCGTCTTGGCACCCTTGGGCAGCACCCAGAGTTCCATGTCGCGCCCCTCCGGCACCGCTGCGGGCGCGATGGCGGCGACCGCCACCGACCCGTCCGGCCGCGTGGTTGCCAAAAATCCCGGCGCCGCGGCGTTCGGCGGCGTCAGAGCCGCGACCTCGACCGGCGGGACCGGGTGCGGCAGCAGCGCCACGGCCGCGAAGCCGGCGGCCAGCGCAAGCGACGCCGCGGTCGCCACCTGCCACGGCCAGACCCGGCGCCGCGGCGCGCGCAGCGGACGAATGGGCCGCGCCCCCGGCACCAGCGGTTCCGCCGGCGCGTGCAGCGCCGGACGCTCGGACAGCGCCTCCGGCAGCTTCGCGATCCCGGCCTCGATGCGCGCCCACAGCGGCGCCGGCGGCGGCGTCGGCGCCAGCGCATCGGCCAGCGGCGCCAGCCGCCGCTCCCACGCCGCGATCGCCGCGGCCAGTTCCGGGTCGCCCGCGGCGCGGCGGCGCACCGCGCGCATCTCGGCTTCGTCCAGCGCGCCCAGCACATACTCGCCGGCCAGCACCTGCACCTCCTCGGGGATGTCGTGCGACCCGCCGCTCATGGCGCGCCGTCCAGGCAGAGGCGCAGCGATTGCAGGCTGCGGCGGATCCAGCTCTTTACCGTGCCGAGCGGCAGGCCGACGCGCGCCGCCACCTCGCTGTACGACAGGCCATCGACGAAGGCGAGCACCACCAACCGGCGGCGGTCGGCCTCCAGCTGAAGCAGGCAGCCATGCAGCGCCGCGGCGTCGCGGCTCGTGGCGAGGCGTTGCAGCGGGTCGGGCCCGTCGTCGGCCGGCTCCGGCAGGTCGAGGCCGTCCGCCGACACCTCGCGCCCGCGCTTGCGCACGATGTCGAGCGCGCGGTAGCGCACCAGGCTGAGCAGCCACGCCTCCGCCGCGCCGCGCGCCGGCTCGAACCGTCCGGCATTGCGCCAGACCTGCAGGAAGGCGTCATGCACGGCATCGGAGGCGAGCGGCGCCTGACGGGTGACGCGCAGCGCGACCGCATAGAGCCGCGGCGCCTGCTGGTCGTACAGGCGGCGGAACGCCGCCCGATCGCCGGCGGCGATGCGCCGCAGCAGCTCCGTGAGTTCGTCCGCGGTCTGCGCCTCGGCCACGCCGCCCCGCCAACCCCGCTGTCCCGCCGCAAAAGCGGTTGCCACCTCATACACTCCCTCGCCTGCGGCGGAAACCCGCACCACCGGAGATACGGCCGCCCGGGCGGCGCGGATGCGCGCGCCGCGGCGGCGTGCTACGCCGCCGCGGGCGGGAGGCAACCCGTCACGGCAGAGGCGCCTGCATTCCCCATGCGACATCTGCACCTCGACCCGCTCGGCGGCATCGCCGGCGACATGTTCGCTGCCGCGCTGCTCGACGCCGCGCCCGAGCACGAGGCCGCCTGCCTGCGCGCCGCCGAGGCGGTCGCCCGCGTGCCCTGCCGGCTGGTGCGCCACCACGACCACGCGCTCGCCGGCGCGCGCTTCGCGGTCGAGGCCGCGGCGGCGGGCCACGCCCACACCGCCTGGCGCGACATCCGCGCCCGCCTGCTCGCCGCGCCCCTGGACGCGGCGGTGCAGCGCCACGCGCTCGGCATTTTCGCCGAACTCGCCGCCGCCGAGGCGCGCGTCCACGGCATCGAGACGGAGGCGGTGACGTTCCACGAGGTCGGCGCCGCCGATTCGATCGCCGACATCGTCGCCGCCGCGGTGCTGATCGCGGCGCAGGCGGATGAAGACGGCGAGGCGAGCTGGAGCTGCGCGCCGCTGCCGCTCGGCTCCGGCCGGGTGGCGAGCGCCCACGGGGTTCTGCCGGTGCCGGCGCCGGCGACCGCGCTGCTGCTGGACGGCTTCGCCACCATCGACGACGGCATCGGCGGCGAGCGCGTGACGCCCACGGGCGCGGCCATCCTGCGCCACCTGCGCGCCCACGAACCGGCGCCGCAAGCCGCGCGCCGCCTGCGCGGCACCGGCATCGGCTTCGGCACGCGCCGCCTGCCCGGCCTGCCGAACGTGCTGCGCGTGCTGGTCTTCGAGCGCCAGCCGGAGGCGCGCATCGCGCCGGGGCAGCGCGAACTCACCGTCATCGGCTTCGAGGTGGATGACCAGACCGCGGAGGACCTCGCCGCCGGCCTCGACCGCATCCGCGCCGTGCCGGGCGTGCTCGATGCGCTGCAGATGCCGGCCTTCGGCAAGAAGGGGCGCATGACCGCGCACATCCAGGTGCTCGCCGCCCCCGAGGCGCTGGAGGCCGCGGTGGCGGCGTGTTTCGAGGAGACCAGCACGATCGGCCTGCGCACCGCCCTGGTCGCCGGCCGCGTCCTGGAGCGCCGGATCGCCGAAATGTCGGTGGACGGGCGGACGGTGCGGGTGAAGCGGGTCGCGCGGCCCGGCGGCGTCAGCGGCAAGGCCGAGAGCGACGACGTTCGCGCCGTTCCCGGCCACGCCGCCCGCGCGCGGCTGCGGCGCACGGCGGAGCGGCTGGCCGATGAGTGACGCGCTCGCCGGTCTGCGCGCCGTGCTGCGCCAGTTCGACGCCGCCGAGGTCGCGGTGAGCGGCGGCGTGGACAGTTTGACGCTCGCCGCCGCCGCGCATGATCTGCTCGGCGCGCGTGCCCGGATGCGCCACGCCGTCTCCCCAGCGGTGCCGCCGGAGGCGACGTCCCGCACGCGGGCGCTCGCCGCGTCGCGCGGCTGGTTCCTCGACGTGTTCGACGCCGGCGAGTTCGCCGACCCGCGCTATCGCGCCAACCCGGCCAATCGCTGCTTCTTCTGCAAGACCGACCTGTACGGCGCGATCGCGGCGCGCAGCAGCGGCACCATCCTCTCGGGCACCAACACCGACGACCTCGCCGACTGGCGCCCAGGCCTGCAGGCGGCGGCGCAGCACGGCGTGCGGCATCCCTTCGTCGAGGCCGGCATCGACAAGGCGACGGTGCGTCGCCTCGCCGCCGGCCTCGGCCTCGGCGCCGTCGCGACACTGCCCGCCGCGCCGTGCCTCGCGAGCCGCGTCGAGACCGGCATCCGCGTCGAGCCGGAGCTGCTGGCGCTGGTGCATCGTGTCGAGCTGCTGATCGCCGAGGCGCTGGCGCCGCGCACCGTCCGCTGCCGGCTGCGCGCCGCCGGGCTGGTGATCGAGCTCGACCCGGACGCGCTCGCCCGCGCGGCGCCGCTGCGCGCGTCCTTGCTCGGGGCGCTGCGGGCGCTGACCGGGCGGCCGGTCAGCTTCGCGCCCTACCGCGCCGGCAGCGCGTTCCTGCGCGACGCCGCGCCGTGACCGATTTCGTGCTCGACCTGGAGCGGCAGCGGCGCATCGGCCTGCCGGAAGCCGTGTTCGCCGCCGGCAAGTCGCCGGCCCAGCTTGCGGCGATCGTGGCGGCGGCCGAGGCGCGCGGGGCGGCGCTGCTGCTGACGCGGCTGGCGGTGGAAAATTTCGCGACGCTGCCTGCCGCGCTGCGCCTGCGGCTCGATCACGATGCGCTCTCGGCCACCGCGTTCTTCGGCGCGACGCCGCCGGTCGCCGGGCCGGCGCGGATCGCGATGGTGACCGCCGGCACGTCCGATCTTTCGGTCGCCGCGGAGGCCGTCCGCACGCTGCGCTTCCACGGCGAGGATACGCTTCTTGTCGCCGATGTCGGCGTCGCCGGCCTGTGGCGGCTGCTGGCGCGGGTGGAGGAGCTGCGCGCGATGCGTGTGGTGATCGTCGCCGCCGGCATGGACGCGGCGCTGCCGAGCGTCATCGCGGGACTGGTGCCGGGGGTGGTGATCGGCGTGCCGACCGCGGTGGGCTACGGGGTCGCGGCGGGCGGCCAGGCGGCGCTGCACGCGCTGCTGGCAAGCTGCGCGCCGGGGCTGGTGGTGGTGAACATCGACAACGGCTACGGCGCCGCCTGCGCCGCGCTGCGGGCGCTGCACGCCGGCGGATGACGGCTCGCGCTACCCACCCGCCGCCAGCTGCTCCGTCAGCGTCACGTGCGCATGCAGGTCGCGGCGGATGCGCGTCAGCGCCGCCGCCATCGCGCGCCGCTCCGCGCCGCGGCACAGCACGTCATGCGTCCGCACCGTCAGTTCCGCCCGGTGCGTCAGCGTCGCATCCTGCAGCGTCCAGGTGCCGCGATAGGCGAGCGCATCGGTCTCGATCCGCACATCGGCGGGCACGCGCCGTACATGGCGGCCCGGCGGCAGCGTCAGCACAAGCTGCTCGATCTGCCGGCCGGAATAGCACGGCGTCGGCGCGTCATC
This sequence comes from uncultured Pseudomonadota bacterium, assembly GCA_963786445.1. Lineage (GTDB taxonomy): Bacteria > Pseudomonadota > Alphaproteobacteria > Acetobacterales > Acetobacteraceae > JAFKFJ01. The sequence continues at coordinate 69,096 of CAWAZU010000018.1, read as the reverse complement.
GGGCAGGCCGCGCGCGCCCGACGGCTGCAGCAGCACGTCGCCGGGGCGCGGCAGCAGCCGCAGCCCGGCGGGGGGCGCAAAACTGTCGCCGTCCAGCAGTTCGGGCCGCGCATCCAGCGAGAACCGCCCGCTCACCGCATAGCTCGCGCCCAACAGCTCCGGCGGATCGAACGCGAAGCTGCCGTACCCGTCGTCGCCGAGCGCGCTCAGTTGCGACGATGCCGCCGCGCCCTCGCCGGTCGCCTGCACCCACGCCGCGTCCCGGCGCAGTTCCACCGCGAACGGGCCCGTCGCGTGCGTGGCGGTGACGCCGCTGATGCTGCCGTCGTCATGCAGCGTCGCATCCGTGGCGAGCTCCATCGACGCCGCATCCGGCGGCAGCGCCGGCACCTGCCGCAGCACGTTGCCGCTGACGACGGCATGCACCGCGGGCTTGCCGTATTCGCTGAACGGCAGCGTGCCGAACGGCGCCAGCAGCGCCGTGCTGTCGGCGTAGAGGTCGAACTCGGGCAGATACGTGATCGCGTGGTTGAGCTGCGCAAACGTCGGCGGCTCGCTCAGCGTGTATTCGTTGCCGAGATTGAGCATCACGAAGTCGGAGGCAATGCCGCGCGCCGCCAGCAGAGTGTTGAGCAGCACCACATGGTCCTTGCAGTCGCCCCAGCCGTTCGCCAGCACGGTGTCCGCATCGTGCGGCTCCAGCGCGCCGTTGCCGAGATACAGCGCCACGTAGCGGACATGCGCATTGACCCATTCATAGAGCAGCCGCGCCTGCTCGCGCCGGCCCGCCGTGCCGCCGGCGATGCGGTCGGCCAGCGCCTGCAGGCGCGGCGTGACGCGCATGTGCGGGCGCACCAGCGCGGCATAATCGCGCGCGAACGCGACATAGTCGGGCTCGCTGGAAACGAACACCCGCGGCAGCCGGTCGTACGGGCCGAGCGCGGACTCCGGCTCGTCGGCGACCGGGATGCCGGCGTGCCAGGTGCGCACCACGCTGTCGCCGTCGGCGGACTCGGCATAACTCAGATCGTGTGCCTCGGTGCGCAGCATCATGCCGCGCGGCGCGCGCACCGTCAGCGTGTAGTCCAGCAGCGGCACGCTGCGCGAGAGATAGATGCTGGCGAAAAACTGGCCCGGCAGCGGGGCGCCGCGCACGGTGCGGCGCACCTGATAGACCAGCGTGTCGCCGCCGGAAAGTTCCGGAAACACCAGCACGCGCTCGCGCAGATCGGTGATGACGCTGCGGTCGGCGCTGCCCGGCGCCAGCTCGTCGCGGATCGCGGCTGGCGCGACCGGCACCACGCGGCCGTCCGCCTTGCGCGTGAACGCCGCCACGACCTGCAGATCTTCCATCGCGGGACTGTAGGAAATCACCTGCTGCCCCTCGCGCCGCGCCGCCGCGTCGTTGGCCACCCGCAGCTCCAGCCGGTAGTCGTTGACGTAACTGCCGTCGGCGTTGACGTCATAGCGGTTGGCGGCGCGCAGGATGGTCACCGGCGGCTCGTCGGCATGCGCCGCCAGCGCCAGAAACGCCAGCACGAGAGCTGCAACAACCGCAAGCACAACGGAGATCGGCCGCATTACGAACTCGCCGCAACGTGAAGTCACGAGCGTGGTATCGTAGCGACAAGCAACAGTGAAGCGGAAAACGCAGCCGGAACGACATCGGCGGAAAACCGCGCGTCAGCCGCCGGTCAGGCTCATGTGCCGGCCCACCGAGGGGCGGTTGTGGCGACGGTCGATCACGAAATCGTGTCCGCGCGGCTTGCGGGCGATGGCCGCCCGGATCGCCGCCGCCAGCTCCGAGTCGCTGGCGCCCGCGCGCATTACCGCGCGCAGATCGGCCTGGTCGTCCTGGCCCAGGCACATGTACAGCGTGCCGGTGCAGGTCAGCCGCACCCGGTTGCAGCTTTCGCAGAAATTATGCGTCATCGGCGTGATGAAGCCGATGCGCCGCCCGGTCTCGGCCACCGTGAAGTAGCGCGCCGGGCCGCCGGTGCAGTAGTCGGTCTCCGCGAGCGTCCAGCGCCGGCGCAGCCGGCTGCGCACCAGCGACAGCGGCAAATACTGCTCGGTGCGGTCGGCGTCGATCTCGCCCATCGGCATCGTCTCGATCAGACAGAGATCGAACCCGTGCTCGCCGCACCACGCGATCAGCGCGTCGAACTCGTCCTCGTTCACGCCCTTCAGCGCGACCGTGTTGATCTTCACCGCGAGTCCCGCGGCTTTGGCGGCGAAAATGCCGGCGAGCGTCTTCTCGATCCTGCCCCAGCGGGTGATGGCAGCGAATTTTTCCGCCGACAGCGTATCGAGGCTGACATTGACCCGCCGCACCCCGGCGGCATGCAATTCGGCAGCGAAGCGGACCAGCTGGCTGCCGTTGGTGGTGGCGGTGAGTTCGTCGAGGCCGTTGCCGAGCCGCGCACCGAGGCTGCGGAACAGCGTCATCACGTCGCGCCGCACCAGCGGCTCGCCGCCGGTCAGCCGGATCTTTCGGGTCCCCAGGCGGATGAAGGCGGCGGCCAGCCGGTCGAGTTCCTCCAGCGTCAGGATGTCGGCCTTCGGCAGGAAGGTCATGTCCTCCGCCATGCAATAGACGCAGCGGAAGTCGCAGCGGTCGGTGACCGACACGCGCAGATAGCTGATTTCCCGTCCGAACGGGTCGATCATCGGCGGCAAAAGCTCCTTGGGGACCGAGGATCAATGTCGTCCGCCGGTCCGCGGCCGCGCAAGGGCGGCGCGTCACTCCTCCGCCGCCTCCAGCGTCACGAGGCGCGCGTTGATCAGCACTTTGCCGGCGTGCTCGAAATTCACCGTCACCCGCTCGCCGACCACCGACTGCACCTGGCCCGCGCCCCAGTCGGGCTGCGCCGGGTGGCGCACCCATTGGCCCGGCTCCAGCATCACGCCGCCCCGCCGCTGCATCGCTGCCCTCCGCCGGCCTCGACTTCCAACCCGGCACATCGTAAGCCGCCTCGGAGAACACCTCCGCGGGCAGGGGATGGCAGACATGCACGCCGGGCAGGAAACATCGGACCGTGCCCGCGGGCTGCTCCTCGCCGAGCAGCTCGCGACGCGCATGAGCCACGATCTGAGCGGCCCGTTGAGCGGCCTCGTCGCCGCGCTCGGCGAGACCTCGGCGGACGCCGAGGCGCTGCCGCTCGCGGTCGAGGCCGCGACGGTGCTGCGCCAGCGGCTGGCGCTGCTGCGCGCGGCGTGGGGCGCACCGGTGGGGCTGGCGGCCGACGGACTGCGCGACCTGTTTGCCGGCCTGCCGCGCGCCAACCGGCTGCGGCTCGATCTGGCCGGGCCGGTCGCGACGGCGGCGCTGGAGCCGCTGCGCGCGCGGCTGCTGCTCAACGCGCTGCTGCTCGCGGCGGAAGGCCTTCCGCGCGGCGGCACCGTGATGCTGGAGGGCGATCCCGAGGCCACCGTCGTGCTCGGCATCGACGGCAACGGCGCGGCATGGCCGGCGGGGCTGGCCGCGATGCTGGCGGACGCGGAAGCGGCGTGGCGGGGCATCGCCGAGGCGGGGCGGCACGCGCGCCAGCAGGCGGCGCTGATAGCCCTGTTCGCTCGGCAGGCGGGGGCGCGGGTCAGCGTGCTGCTCGGCCGCGGCCCCGAGGCGGCGGCGCCGATCGCCTTCGACCTCGGCGCCGTCGGCCGCTAGCGCGACGCAGCGATGAACGACTGGATGCGCGGCGCCACCTGCTCGCGGAAGCGGCGGCCGTTGAACAGGCCGTAATGCCCGACCTCCTTCTGCTCCAGATGCTGCTTGCGCGACCCCGGCAGATGCGGCGTCAGGCGATGCGCCGCCCGCGTCTGGCCGCGGCCCGAGATGTCGTCGCGCTCGCCCTCGATGGTCAGCAGCGCGGTTTTCTGGATCGCCGTCGTATCGACACGGTGACCGCGGCAGGTCAGCAGGCCGCGCGGCAGCAGGTGCTCGTGGAACACCGCACGGATCGTCTCCAGGTAGTAGTCGGCGCACATGTCCATCACCGCGCGGTATTCCTCGTAGAACGCGCGCTTGGCCGCCAGCGGCTCGCCGTCGCCCTGCACCAGATGCTGGAACATCTGCCAGTGCGCCTCGACATGCCGGCCGAGATTCATCGCCAGGAACCCGGCGAGCTGCAGGAAGCCGGGATAGACGCGGCGCAGGAACCCGGCATGGCCGAACGGGACCGGATGGATCACGTGGCGGCGGAACCAGTCGAGGTCGTGGCGCTTGGCGAATTCGTTCACTGCGGTGGGGCCTTCGCGCGTGTCGATCGGGCCGCCGATCAGCGTCATGCTGCGCGGCACCGCAGCCGGCTCGTTCTCGGCGAGCAGCGCAACCGCGGCCAGCACCGGCACCGCCGGCTGGCAGACCGCGACCAGGTGCGTGCGCGGGCCGAGCAGCCGGATGAAGTCCATCACCGTCTCGATGTAGTCGTCGAGCGTGAAGTCGGCCACCATCAGCGGAACGTCGCGGGCATCGCGCCAGTCGGTGACGAACACGTCGTGGCCGGGCAGGAACGCCTCCACCGTGCCGCGCAGCAGCGTCGCGTAATGGCCCGACATCGGCGCCACCATCAGCACCGTCGGGTCGTCCGGCCGGTGCGCGGCGCGGCGGAACCGCTTCAGCTCGCACCACGGCCGCGACGCCACCACCGTTTCCGCCACCGGCACCGTCTCGCCGTCGATCACGGTCGCTGCATGGCCGAACGCCGGCTTGCCGAAGCGGCGCGTGGAGTGCTCGAAACTGTCGAGCGCGGCGGCGGCCAGGCGGCCGGCGGGCGTCGGGCGCACCGGGTTGAACGGCGCATCGAGCACCTGCAGCGCGCCGTGCGCGAACAGCCGCATCGGCGCCAGCGTCACGCGCTGCATCTCATAGAGCTGATAGAGCATTTCCGTCCTTCCCGGCTCGTCCTGCGAACGCGCCGGCGCGGGAAATCGTTCCACCGCCCGCATCCGTTACCGCGAGCATTGCCGAAACTACCCGCTTCGGCAAGCACCCCGTCACGCATCCGTGAGCACCGCGGCATGGCCCGCCATCGACCCTATTTGCGCAGCGCGGGTGCGCGAGGAGAGGAGAGGCGATGAGCCAGAGCGATCGGCAGCGCGATGCGGAATGGCGGCCGCGCGGCAACCGCTGGCTGATCGCGGTCGTGGTGACGGTGGCGGCGTTCATGGAGATCCTGGACACCACCATCGTCAATGTCAGCCTGCCGCACATCGCCGGCAGCCTCTCGACCAGCTACGACAACGCCACCTGGACGCTCACCTCCTACCTGGTCGCCAACGGCATCGTGCTGCCGATCTCCGGCGGGCTCGGACGGATCATCGGGCGCAAGCGCTACTTCATGATCTGCATCGCCGCCTTCACGCTGTGCTCGTTCCTGTGCGGCATCGCGAGCAGCCTGACCGAGCTGATCGTGTTCCGGCTGCTGCAGGGGTTCTTCGGCGGCGGGCTGCAGCCGAACCAGCAGTCGATCATCCTCGACACGTTTCCCGCCGCCCAGCGCGGGCGCGCCTTCTCGGTCGTCGCCGTCGCGGTGATTTTTGCGCCGATCATCGGCCCCACGCTCGGCGGCTGGATCACCGATGCGTATTCCTGGCGCTGGGTGTTCCTGCTCAACGTGCCGATCGGGCTGGCCGCGCTGCCGGCGATCGCCGCCCTGGTCGAGGACCCGCCCTGGGTCCTGCGCGAACGCTCCCGCTGGGCCGACATCGACTATATCGGCATCGGGCTGATCGCGCTCGGCTTCGGCGCGATGCAGGTGGTGCTCGACCGCGGCGAGGACGCCGACTGGTTCGGCTCCTCGTTCATCCGGCTGATGGCGTGCCTGGCCGTGCTCGGGCTGGTCGGCGCCGGCGTGTGGCTGACGCTGCTGGCGAGGCGGCCGGTGGTGCGGCTGGGCGTGTTCCTCGACCGCAACTTCGCCGTCGGCAGCGTCTGCGCGCTGGCGATGTTCGGCATCCTCTATTCCAGCGCCGTGCTGATCCCCGAACTGGCGCAGACGCAGTTCGGCTACACCGCGCTGTGGGCCGGGCTGCTGCTCTCGCCCGGCGGCTTCGTGGTGCTGCTGCTGATCCCGTTCGTCAGCCGCGCGCTGCTGCCGAACGTGCAGACGCGCTACATCGTAGCGTTCGGCTTCTTCTCGCTCGGCCTGGCGCTGGCCTACGCGACCGAGCTGACGCCGACGCTGTCGTTCTGGGACCTGGCGATGCTGCGGCTGACGCAGACGTTCGGGCTCGCGTTCCTGTTCGTGCCGAACAGCACGCTGAGCTACGCCAGCATCCCGCGCGAGATGAACACCGATGCGAGTTCGCTCTACGTCATGCTGCGCAACGTCGCCGGCTCGGTCGGCATCGCGTTCGCGACCTCGATGGTGATCCAGCGCTCGCAGGTGCATCGCGCCTATCTCAGCGCGCATCTGACGCCGCTCGACCAGAACTACAACTCCCTGCTGGCCACTATGGAGCATTCGCTGCGCAGCCTCGGCTATGCGCCGCAGACGCTGGCGGCGACCGCGCAGGGGCTGATCAACCAGACGCTGAACGGCCAGGCGGCGATCCTCGCCTATATCGACGTGTTCGCGTGGACGTCGCTCGCCGCGTTCTGCATGGTGCCGCTGGCGCTGCTGTTCCGCAGCACGCGCCCGACAGGTGGCGGCGCCCCGGCGCACTGAACGGCCGAGACTCCCGGCACTACCCGGCCGCGTGCTGGCGCGCCCGCGCCCCGGGCGGGGCGAACGCCGCGAGCAAGGCCGGCAGGTCGCGGTCGGCAACGCAGACCAGGAACGCCTCGGCCTGCGGATGCTCCGGGTCGTCGACGTGGTCGAGCAGGTTTCCGGCACCGTCCAGCGGCAGCGCCGCCAGCCCGAGATCGGCATAGACACCCAGCAGGCTCCGCCCCGCCCGCCACACCGCCGGGCTGCGCCGCTCCTGCTGGGCGAGGTCGCGCAGCCGCCAGATCGCCGAGACGCGGTCGCCGTCGCCGCCGACCGGGTCGCCAAGTGCCAGCAGCGTGCGGCCGAGACGGCGGAAGGCAATGGCGGCGCGCTCCGCCTCGCCCCACACCACCCCCTCGGCGCCGGGCGGCGGCGCCGCGCCGAGGGCGGCGTAGCGCAGCTGCTGCTCGGCATTCCACGGCACCCAGGTGACGCGCCGCGGCCGCAGCAGCCGCCACATCGCCAGCAACCCCAGCGCAACGGTCATCGCCACCGACGCGCGCAGCGAGTTCGGCACGTCGGGCGAGAGGATCACCTCCCAGAAACTGTTGTTGGAGAGCCAGCGCACGTGCCGCTCGAACGCCGCGAGCGCGAGCACGCAGAGGCCGAGCGTCAGCAGCGGCACCACGGTCGCCGCGCCCAGCGGCCCGGCCAGCAACCTGGCATGGCGGTAGAAGGCGCGGCGATACGGCGCAATCAGCAGGCTCGCGAACAGCAGCACGCCGGGCACCCACAGCGGCTCGCCCTGCGCGACCATCAGCGCCGCACCGAGCAGCAGCAGGATCAGGGTCGCCGACCAGGCGAGGTTGACGCGCTGCGACACCGCCGCCGCCAGCACCATCAGCGCCGCCCCGATCAGCGAGGGCATGAACTCGCCGGCCTGCGCCGCGACCGCGGCATAATCGGCGTCGATCCAGGAATAATCGGGGCGCTGCTCCAGCACGCCGAGCGAGAGCAGCAGGAAGCCGCACAGCGCGACCGCTCCGGTGCCGGCGGCGACGGCGAAATCCGGCTCGCTCCAGCATGCGCCCGATCGGCGCGATGCCGCCGCGCAGCATGATGCGCGCCGCGCAGCAGCAGCTCGTTGCCGGCGAACAGGGAGCCGGCGAGGAACAGCGGGATGATGTAGTAGTAGAGCCGGAACACCAGGATCGCGCCGACGATGCGCGGCGCCGGCAGATAGGGCGCCAGGCCGAGCAGCATGGCGGTGTCGAACACGCCGATGCCGCCCGGCAGGTTGGCGATCAGGCCGGCGGAGTAGGACGCCACGATAGACGCCGAGGAAGCGCATGTCAGGTCGAGCCCGTGCGCGCGCGGCAGCAGCGCGTAGAAGATCGCCGCCGTCACCGCCACGTCGAGGGTCGCGAGCAGCACCTGCAGCAAGGCCATGCGCCAGCCCGGCAGTTCGACCTCGAAGCCGAACAGGCGGAACCGCGGCACGACGCGCGACAGCACCACGTAGCCGATGACGATGCCCCAGAGCAGCGAGGCGAACGCGTACATTGCCCAGTGCGGCACATGCTCGCCGAAGAACGGCACCGCGCCCGGCTCGATGAACAGGATGGTGCCGCCGAGCACCATGCCGCCGAGGCCGAAGGTCAGGCTGCAGAACGCGACTGTCTCGCGCGATCTGCGGTCGGCGTCAGGCCCCAGTGCGCATACAGCCGGTAGCGCACCGCCGCGCCCGACACCGCCGCGAAGCCGAGATTGTGCGACAGCGCGTAGGCGCAGAACGAGGCGAAGGCGACGCGGCCGTAGCTGACGGCGCGGCCGGCATAGATCGTTCCCAGCCGGTCGTAGAACGTCAGCACGCAGTACGACAGCGAGGTTCCAGCCGAACGCGATGGCCAGCGACCGCTCGCGGGATCGCATGCATGGCACGCGTGGATGTCGGCGACGCGCAGGGTGCGGAACTCGTGCTGCACGACATAGACCGCGCCGATCAGCAGCACGACGCCGAGCACCACCGGGGCGTGACGCAGGATCGCCTTGAGCCGTTCCGCGCGGGCCGGCGTCACGGCCGCCCCGTCAGGCCGCGTCGGCGGGGTGCGCGAGCGAGGTCCGGATCAGGGCCACCGTCTCGGCGATGCCATACAGCGCGACGAACTGCCCGAAGCGCGGCCCGTCCGCCTGCCCGAGCAGCACCTGATAGAGGCAGGCGAACCACGCGCGCAGCTCGGCGAACGGATGCCGCTTGCCGACGTCGTAGACCGTGTTCTGGATGTCCTCGGCCGGGGTCGCCGCATCCAGCGCCGCGAGCGCGCTCGGCGAGGTCCGCCAGCGCCGCGCGCTCGGTCGCGTCCGGCGCGCGGAACCGCTTCGCCGGGCGCACGAAGTCGCGATAGTAGGCGAGCGCGTAGCCGACCAGCCGGGCCAGGAACGGCATCGCCTCCGGCGTCGCGTGCGCATTGTAGCGGCGGATGAAGCCCCAGAGAATGTCCGCGGCGTGTCGGCGTTCACCACGCTGGCGAGGTTGAGCAGCATGGCGAACGAGAGCGGGCTGCGCGCCGTGGTTCGGCACGTGCCCGGCGTGGATGTGCCAGGCGGGATTGGTCATGCTGCCTCGGCCGGCGGCTGCACGCGCGCCTTCTCGGCGTTGGCGAGATACTCGTCCACGGCGCGCGGGATCACGTCGAAATACAGCCGCTTGGCGCGCTGCGGCGCGTTGAACATGAACTGCGCCAGGCTCTCCGGCGGCGCGTAGCGCAGCCATTCCTCGACCGAGAGGCCGTTGCCCTTGGATCTTGCTGATCTTCTGCGCGTGCTCGTCGAGGAACAGCTCGTAGGTGAAGCCGTCCGGCGGCTGGCTGCCGAGGATGCGGCAGATGCGGCCGGAGAGGCGCACGCTGTCGATCAGATCCTTGCCCGACATCTCGTAATCGACGCCGAGCGCGTACCAGCGCATCGCCCAGTCGGCCTTCCATTGCAGCTTGCAGGCGCCGCCGTTCACCGAGGTCTCGAACCACGCGCCGTCATCGGGGTCGCGCCAGGCGACGGTGCCGGCGTCGGGGTCGGTGCGCTCGATCCTGCACCTGCATGACGACGCCGGTGCGCGGGTGGATCGGCAGGAACGGCGAATAGGTCGCCTGCCGCTCCGCGCCCAGCGTCGGCAGGATCACCGCGACGATCTCCGTCGTGCCGCTCCAGCACCCGGAGCAGCGCGGCGTCGAAGCGGCCGGCGGTGTAGTAGTCGGTGGAAGAGGCGAACTCGTATTCGAACCCGAACTAGTCGAGGAAGCCGCGCAGTCGCGCGTTGTTGTGCGCGCCGAAGCTGTCGTGGGTGCCGAACGGGTCGGGAATGCGCGTCAGCGGCTGGCCGAGAAATTCGCGCAGCATGGCCGGGTTGGGCACGTTGTCCGGCACCTTGCGCAGCCCGTCCATGTCGTCGCTGAACGCGAGCAGGCGCGACGGCAGGCCGGTGAGCACGGTGAAGGCGTGGCGCACCCAGGAGGTGCGCGCGACCTCGCCGAAGGTGCCGATATGCGGCAGGCCGGACGGGCCGTAGCCGGTCTCGAACAGCGCCGCCTCACGGCCGGTCGCGACGAGATGGGAGGCGAGCTTCGCCGCTTCCTCGAACGGCCAGGATTTCGGCACGACGGGAAGCGTGTTGCGAACCGTATCAGGCATCGGCCGCAAGCTATGGACCGGCCGTGGCTTGGTCAATCGCGGCGCCCGCCTATAGTGGCCGCCATGCAACGCGGCGCCTCCGGCCTCCTGCCCCGTCTCGCGCTGCCGGACGCGCCCGCGGTGGTGGCAGGCGTGGATCGCGCCGCGATCCTGACCGCCGACGGCGAGGTGCTCGACCTGCCGGCCGAGGAGGCCGGGCGGATGCTGCGCGGCGGGGCGCCGCCGCTGCTCGTGCATGCGCCGGCGACGCTGCGCCGGCTCGGGCTCGCCGGCACGCCGGCGCTCGATTTGCTGGAACTATTCGCCTTCGTGAACCCGGCGCGTCCGGTGACGCCGACGCCGCGCGGGCTGGCGCTGGCGCTCGACATGACGCCGCCGGCCGACGCCGAGTCCGCCTGCCTGAAGCTCCCGGACATGGCGCGGGCGTTGCTGGCGCGGCTGGCGGCGGGACGGGAGGCGCCGCTCAACCGCGACGCGGCGGCACTGGCGGCGCGCATGGGGCGGGCCGGCTGGGGCTGGGCGGGGTTCGTCGCGGCGGCGCTGGGCGGGGCGGCGGGCGGGCCGCCGGACAATGCCAGCCTGCGCGTCTGGCGCCGCCTGCCGGAATGGGAGGAGACCGCGCCGCCGCCGCCGCCTTCCTCGCATCCGGTGCCGCCGGCGGAGGCGCGGGCGCGGCTCGCCGCCATGCTCGGACCGCACGCCGAGCAGCGGCCGGGCCAGGCCGACTATGCCGCCGCCGTCGCCGCCGCGTTCGCCGCGCGCGAACACGACGGCACGCCGCTTGCGGTGCTGGCCGAGGCGGGCACCGGCACCGGCAAGACGCTGGGCTACATCGCCCCGGCGAGCCTGTGGGCCGAGCGCAACGGCGCCGCGGTCTGGGTCGCCACCTACACCCGCCATCTGCAACGCCAGATCGACGCGGAACTGGCGCGCCTCTATCCCGACCCGGCCGAGCGCCGCCGCAAAGTCGTCGTACGAAAAGGTCGTGAGAACTACCTGTGCCTGCTGAATTTCGAGGAGGCGGTGAACGGTGCCGCCGGCGGCTTCGGCATCGGCGGCGTGGTGCCGCTGGGCCTGGTCGCGCGCTGGCTGCTGGCGACCGCGGACGGCGACCTGCAAGGCGGCGACCTGCCCGGCTGGTTTTCCGAGCTGTTCGGCCCGGCGCTGTTGTCCGGCCTCGCCGACCGGCGCGGCGAGTGCCTCTACGGCGCGTGCGCGCATTTCAAGCGGTGCTTCGTCGAGCACACGATCCGCCGCGCCCGCGGCGCCGACCTGGTGGTGGCGAACCATGCGCTGGTGATGGCGCAGGCGGCCTGGGGCGGCATCGACGACGCGACGGTGCCGCTGCGCTACGTGTTCGACGAGGGCCACCACCTGTTCGCCGCCGCGGACGGCGCCTTTTCCGCAGAGCTGTCGGGCGCCGAGACCGCCGACCTCAGGCGCTGGCTGCTCGGCGCCGAGGGCGGACGCTCGCGCGCCCGCGGGCTGCGGCGGCGGCTGGAGGAACTGATCGGCGAGCGGCCGGAGCTGACCGCGCCGCTGGAGGCCGCCTTGCAGGCGGCGCGCGCGCTGCCGGGCGTCGGCTGGGCGACGCGGCTGGCCGATTCCGGGCCGGAACTGGCCGGCATCGAGCCGGGGCGGCCGAACCCGACCGAGGCATTCTTGCGGCTGCTGCGCCAACAGGTGCTGGCGCGGCAGGGCAATGCGGGCGCTACCGGACCGTTCAGCCTGGAATGCGATCTCCACCCGATGCTGCCCGAACTGGCCGAATCCGCCGCGACGCTCGGGCGCGCGCTGGGGCGGCTCGCGGCACCGCTCGTGGCGCTCGCCGAGCGGCTGGCGGCACGGCTCGCGGACGATGCGGAGGAACTGGACGAGGCGGAGCGCGCCCGCATCGAGGCCGCCTGCCGCTCGCTGCGCCGCCGCGCGCTCGATCCGCTCGCGGCATGGCAGGCCATGCTGCGCACGGTCGCGCAAGCGCCGCCGGAGCCGGGGCAGCGGCCGTTGCATGTGCTGTTCCTGCGGCTGGACCGGCGCGACGGCGGCGAGCGCGGGCGGGACGCGGATGTCGGGCTGCACCGCCATTGGCTCGACCCCACCGTGCCGTTCGCGGCCACGCTGGCGCAGCCGGCGCACGGGCTGCTGGTCACCTCGGCGACGCTGCGCGACGCCGGCGAGGACGACCCGGACCTCGCCTGGGCCGCGGCGGAGGCGCGGGCGGGGGTGACGCACCTGCCGGCGCCGGCGATCCGCGTCGCGGTGGCCAGCCCGTTCGACTATGCGGCACAGACCCGCGCGTTCGTCGTCACCGACCTCGCACCGGGCAACCTCGATGCGCTGGCGGGCGCGTACCGGGCGCTGTTCCTGGCGTCCGGCGGCGGCGCGCTCGGGCTGTTCACCGCGATCCGGCGGTTGCAGGCCGTCCACGCCCGCATCGCGCCGCCGCTGGAGGCGGCGGGGCTGAAGCTGCTCGCGCAGCATGTGGACGCGATGGACAATGCCACGCTGGTCGATGTGTTCCGCAGCGAGGAGGCGAGCTGCCTGCTCGGCACCGACGCGATGCGCGACGGCGTCGATGTGCCCGGGCGCTCGCTGCGGCTGGTGGTGTTCGAGCGGGTGCCGTGGCCGCGCCCGGACATCCTGCATCGCGAGCGGCGCATCCATCTGTCCGGCGGCGCGCCGAAGGCGTTCGACGACCGGGTGGCGCGCTTTCGGCTGCGGCAGGCGTTCGGCCGGCTGATCCGCAGCGCCAACGACCGCGGCGTGTTCGTGCTGCTCGACCGGCAGACGCCCTCGCGCCTGCTGGCGGCGTTCCCGCAAGGCGTGCAGGTGGTGCGGTGCGGGCTGGCGGCGGCGGCGGCACAGACGCGCGCCTTCCTGGGCTGATCGGGGCGCGGCGTCACTTCACGACGGGAATCTTCGTCCGGTCGATCGTCACCGCGACGGCGAACACCAGCACCGTGCCGAACACGATCTGCTGCGCGAAAATATCGACGCCCACGAACGTCATGCCGGTGCGCACCACCGAGATGATGAGCGCGCCGACCAGCGTGCGCCAGATGCTGCCGACGCCGCCGGTGATCGCGGTGCCGCCGACCACCACCGCGGCGATCGCGGGCAGCAATTGCTGGTCGGCGAGTGTCGGCGAGCCGCTGGCCAGCCGCCCGGCCAGCATCACGCCGGCGAACGCCGCCATCGCGCCGGAAAGGATGAAGGCGATCACCTTCTGCCGCCCGACCTTCACGCCCGACGCATAGGCCGCCGCCTCGCCGGCGCCGATCGCCGCGATGGTGCGGCCGAACTTCGTGCGCCGCTGCACCGTGTCGGCGAAGGCCAGCAGCAGCGCGCCGATGATGACCTCGCGCGGAATGCCGTGCCAGGTGCCGGTGATCCAGCCGACATAGCTGCGTTCCGTCGCCCCCAGCGTGATCGAATGCTGGTGCGAGATCACCAGCGCCGCGCCGGCGAGCACGCCGCTGACCGCAAGGGTCGCGATGAACGAGGGGATTTTCAGCCGCACATGCGCCAGCCCGCCGAGCCATCCGGCGAGCGCACCCGTCGCCACCGCGACCACGAAGCAGCCGTAGCCGAGGCGGTCAACCGTCAGCGCCACGATGACGCTGGCGAGCGAGGCCATCGCCTGGATCGCGAGGTCGATGCCGCCGGTCAGGATGACGAAGCTCTCGCCGCTCGCCAGCACGAACAGCACCGCCGTGTCGCCGGCAAGCTGCAACAGTGTCTCCGGCTTGAGGAACTCCGGCTGCAATGCGCCGATGAACAGCACCAGCGCCAGCAGCGTCAGCAGCGGCAGAAAGCGGCGGAGACGTTCGATCGGGAACGCGGGCATCGCTAGACCATGTGCCCGATCAATTCGAGCTGCGTCGGCTTGTGGCCGGGACGCGCATCGGCGCGGTGCGTGACGAAGCCGTCGCGCATCACCATGACGTTGTGGCTGAGGCCGATCGTCTCCTCCATCGTGTCGGAAGTCAGCACCACGGCGATGCCCTCGCCGGTGACGGTGCGCACGAGTTCGTACACTTCTTCCTTCGCGCCGACGTCCAGCCCGCGCGTCGGATGGTCGAGGATCAGGATTCTGGCCCGCGCATTCAGCCATTTCGCCAGCACGACCTTCTGCTGGTTGCCGCCCGAGAGGTTGAGGCACAGCGCCTCGATGCCCGGCGTGCGAATGCCGAGCCGCGCCACCCATTCCCGCGCGACGTTCGCCTCCGCCGCCGCGTCGAGCAGGAAGTGGCGGCGCAATCGGTCGAGGCTCGCCAGCGTGATGTTGGCAGCGACCGAGAGGAACAGCACGAGTCCCTCGGTGCGGCGCTCGCGCGGCACGTAGCCGATGCCGCAATCGACCGCCTCGGCGGGCGTGACGAAACGGCGCTCGTGGCCGAACACGACCAGCCGCCCGGCATCGTGCGGCAGGAAGCCGGCGATCGTGCGCATCAGCTCCTCGCGGCCGGAGCCGATCACGCCGGCGATGCCGAGGATTTCGCCGGCGTGCAGCGCAAAACTCACGTCGCGGTACGCGCCGGTGCTGCCGAGACCCTCGGCGGCGAGCACGATTTCCGCGCGCGGCGGTTTTTGCAGAGTCTCGCGATAATATTCCGCCTGCAAGCCGCGTCCGACCATCAGGCTGTGCAGTTGCCGGACATCGGCACCGGCAGCCGGCAGGTCGGCGACCACGGCGCCGTCCTTCATCACGTAAATGCGGTCGCTCAGCGCCAGCACCTCGTCCAGCCGGTGCGAGACGAAGATGAACGAGGCGCGCGACTTCAGCGCGCGGACCCGCGCGAACAGGATGTCGATCTCGGCCTGTTCGAGAACCGATGTCGGCTCGTCGAGCAGGATGACGAGATGGCCCGACGCGGCTTCCTCCAGCGTCAGCGCTTTCGCCAGCTCCACCATCTGCCGAGTCGCGAAATCGAGTTCCGCGGCGCGCGTGCGCGGATCGACGGCGACCTGCACTTTCGCAAGCTGGCGCGCCGCCGCCGCATACAGCGCGCCCCAGCCGATGCGGCCGTAGCGCGTGAACGCCGCTTCGTTGCCGAGAAAAATGTTCTCGCCGACACTGAGATTGAGCAGCAGCGACTGTTCCTGGAACACCATGCCGATGCCGTGCCGCATCGCGTCGGCGGCACTGGCGAGCCGGATTTTCTGCCCGCCGAGCAGGATTTCGCCGCGGTCGGGCTGATAGACGCCGGCGAGGATGCGCATCAGCGTCGATTTGCCGGCGCCATTCTCGCCGACCAGTCCGATCACTTCGCCCGCGCCGACGTCGATGCTCACGTCCTTGAGCGCGCGCACGCCGGGAAAATCCTTCCCGACATGGCGCAGCGCGAGGACGGAACCGCTCACTTGACGATCCTGAGGCGCTTGCGGTCGATCGAGAGCGACACGGCGGCAATGATCATCAGGCCCTGCACCGCGGTCTGGATGCTCGGCGAGACGCCCATCAGCACCATGCCGTTGGCGAGCACGGTCACGATCAGCACGCCCACCAGCGTCTGCAGCACGCCGCCCTCGCCGCCGGAGAGCGCGGTGCCGCCGACCACGACGGCGGTGATCGCGGTGAACAGCCGCCCCTGCCCGACCTGCGCGTTGCCCAGCCCCAGCTCCGCGCCGGACAGCACGCCGCCGAGCGCGTAGAACACGCCGGCCAGCATGAACGCCAGGATGCGAACGCGCGCGGCCGGGATGCCGGAGAGCGCCGCCAGTTCCTCGCCGCCGCCAAGCGCGTACATGTAGCGGCCGAGCCGCGTGTGGTCCTGGATGAACCACGCGACCGCGAGCGCCGCCAGCGCCAGCCACACGCCCCACGGAAACCACAGCACGCGCTGCAGCACCAGGCCGCGCACCAGCGGGTCGTTGATGCGCACGGCGATGCCGCCGAGCGCCGCGTTGGCGATGCCGGCGGCGATGAACCAGGTGCCGAGCGTGACCATGAACGAGGGGATGCGCAGCCGCACATGGATCACGCCGTTGACCAGCCCGACCAGCGCGCCGGTTGCCAGCACCAGCGCCACGCCGAGCAGCCCGAGATCGAGGTCGTTGGCGCCGTTCTTCACCAGCAGGCTGGTCAGCACGGCGCCGAGCGCCACCACGCCCTCAATGGACAGGTCGATCGAGCCCATCAGGATGATGAAGGTGGCGCCGATCGCCAGCACCAGCGGGATCACCGACGCCTGCGCGATGCGCACGAAATTGCCGAACAGCAGGAAGCGCGGGTTGACCGCGGCGACCACGCCGCACAGCAGCACCAGCACCAGCAACGGCGCCCAGGTGATGAGCCGCACGCGCCGACGGGGCGCCGCCGCGCCGCGTCCCGCCGTCCGTGCCCCGATCGTGCTCGCCGACGCCACGTTGCCGCGACGACGCAGGCCGCCTCAGCCGGTACTGGATCTGGCCGGTCACCCGTCCCCAGATGTCGTTCCAGTCCAGCACTTCCTCTTTCAGGAAATTGTCGGCGTAGTACCTGCTTCGCGTTGGCCGCCGTGACGACGGTGGCGCGACCGTAGAACTCGCGGTGCTCCTTGGGCTGCGTCGCCGGGTCGAAGGCGCCGGTTTTCGCGTGGTAGGCGATGGAGAGGCCCATGCCGCCCTGCCAGAACGGGTCCCACGCGACGGTGCCGGCCATCTCGCCCTTCATGATGCCCTCGACCCCGAGCTTGGTGCCGTCGATGCCGGTGACCGGCACTTTGCCGGCGCGTCCGTCGGCGCGCAACGCCTCCACGGCGGCGAGGCCCATGTCGTCGTTGGCGGCCCAGATGCCCTTGATGTCGTCGCCGAACTGCGTGAGCCACGCGGCCACCTTGTCGTGCGCCTGCTCGGCCTGCCAGTTGGCGACCTGGAAGTCGAGCAGTTTCACGCCCGGATTGGCGGCCAGCGCCTGCTCCAGCCCCTTCTTGCGCTCGATCGCGGGGACGTTGGATTCGATGCCGCCGAGCGCGACGATGCCGCCCTTGCCGCCGATCGCCGCGAACAGCGTCTCGGCCATCTTTTTGCCGTACGGCACGCCGCTGAACGAGATGTGCGCGACGTAGTTCGGGTTGAAGTCCCAGGGATGCAGGTCGGCGGGCTTGTTCCACTGCGTCACCACGAAGCCGCCGGCGGCCTTGCAGGCTTCCACGATCGGCCGCGCGTCGGGGCTGTCGTTGGGATCGACGTTGATAGCGCAGTTGCCGCCGGTCTTCTCCAGGATCGCTTTGATGTCGGAGACGCCCTTTTCGCTGTTGCCCTCGGTGACCAGCGTGACGTAGTCGGCGCCGACCGATTTGGCGAACGCGGCACCGCCGCGGTTCCAGACGGCGTGGTAGGGGTTGGTGAGCGAGCGGATCGAGTTCACCACGGTCGGCTTGCCGGCCGCGCGCGCCCCGCGCAACACCGCCGGCGCGGCGAGCAGCCCGCCGGCGAGACGGATCACGGTACGACGATGCAGGCCGGCGGACTGACCCTCTTTGGACGCTTCCATATGTTCCTCCCAAGCCCTTGTTGCACCGACGGCGGCCGAAACAGCTAGCACCTGCCGCCGCGAGCGTCCACCGAGTGGCGGTGCGGCGTTGACGCTCCCGGCGCGCCGTGCCTTGCTTGGGCGCAAACGGTTGCGGGGGAGGACACGATGGACCTCGGATTGCGCGGCAAGGTCGCCGTCATCACCGGCGGCAGCGTCGGCATCGGGCTGGCCGTGGCCGAGGGGCTGGCGGCCGAGGGCGTGGACGTCGTGCTGGCGGCACGGCAACAGCCGCGGGTGGCAGAGGCGGCGCAGGCGATCGCCGCCCGCCACAAGGTGCGCGCGCTCGGCGTGGCGTGCGATGTCGCGACGGCTTCGGGGTGCGACGCGCTGATCGCGGCGGCGGGCGCGTTCGGCGGCACCGACATCCTGGTCAACAACGCCGGCACCGGCAGCAACGAAACCATCCTCGACGCGCCGGACACGAAATGGCAGGCGTACTGGGAACTGCACGTGATGGCGGCGGTGCGGCTGGCGCGCGGGCTGGCGCCGTCGATGCGCGCCCGCGGCGGCGGCGTCATCCTGCACAACGCCTCGGTCTGCGCCAGCCAGCCGCTGTGGTACGAGCCGATCTACAACGTCACCAAGGCGGCGCTGGTGATGTTCTCGAAGACGCTGGCGACCGAACTGGTCAAGCACAACATCCGCGTCAATGCGGTCAACCCCGGCCTGGTGCTGACGCCCGACTGGATCAAGACGGCCAGGCAGCTCACCGAGGCGAGCGGCGGCGACTGGGAAGGCTACCTGAAAGGGGTGGCGCGCGAGCACGCGCCGATCGACCGCTTCGCCGCGCCCGAGGAGATCGCCAACCTGTTCGTGTTCCTCTGCTCCGAGCGTGCCAGCTATGTCGTCGGCTCGACCTATTTCATCGACGGCGGCATGCTGAAGACGATCTGACGGCCGCGGGTCACCGCCGCACCAGGTCGATCGACGCGCGCGACAGCGCCTCCGCCCCCGCATCCGTCACCAGCGAGGTGCGGCCGAGCGTCATCGCCAGACCGCGTTCGGCGTCGAAGACGATGATGTGGATGAAGAACACCATGCCCGGCTGCGCCGTCACCGCCTGTCCGGCATACAGCATCGGCCAGTCCATCCAGTTCGGCGCGAACGTGGTGCCGAGCGAATAGCCGCAGGCATTCAGCCGCTGCGTCCGCAGGCCGCGCTCGTCCAGCACGCGCGCGTGCGCGTCGAACACGCCGCCGAGCGGCTCGCCGGGGCGCAGCGCCGCCTCCGCCGCGTGCAGCGCCTCGGCACAGGCGGCGTGCATGTCGGCCAGCCGCGGGTCGGCATCGCCGATCAGGAAGGTGCGCATCAGGCAGGCGTGGTAGTGCCGCCAGGCGCCGGCGAACTCCAGCGTGAGCTGGTCGTCGGCATCGAGACGCCGCCGGCCGGAATAGTAGCGGCACATCTGCGCGCCGGCGCCGGAGCCGATGATGTACTCGTTCGCCGGATCGTCGCCGCCGCCGCGGAACACCGCGCCCTGCATGTCCGCGATGATGTCGCCCTCGAACGCGCCCGGCGCGGCCAGCCGCTCCGCCGCCGCCAGCGCGTCGTCGGCCAGCTCGGCGGCGCGGCGGACATGGGCGATCTCGGCCGGGCTTTTCACCAGGCGCAGCCGCGAGATCAGGTCGGAGGCATCCACCAGCGTCGCGAACCCGCCCAGCGCGGTCGCCAGCAGCTGGCCGTTGCGCGCCGTCAGCCCGTAGGCGTCCCACTCCACGCCGAGCGTCCCGCCGCCGCAGCCGAGTTCCTGCAGCAGCACGCGCAGCTCGCGTGCCGGCTGCGCGTCGGCGGCGTCGGCCCAGATGCGCACATCCTCGACGACCGAGGTGAACCGCGCCTGCAGCCGGTCCGGCGCACGGGTCAGCAGCAGCAGCCGCCCGTCATCGGTCAGCACGAGGCACTGGAAAAAGACGTAGCCGAACGTGTCGTAGCCGGTGAGCCAGTACATGCTCTCCTGGCGGAACATCAGCAGCGCACGCAGGCCGCGGCGCTGCAGCTCGGCGGTCGCCGCCGCGAGCCGGCGGGCAAACTCCTCGCGGGCGAAATGGACGTGCTCGCCCGGCTGGATTCGCGTCATCCCGGTCTCCTCGGCGGATCGGCCCAACATCGCACCTTTCCGCCGATGCGCCAACGCCGCCCGGCCCGCCGAATATGTTTCTCTATCGGACTATCTTGGACGCGCTCGGGCGCCGCGCGGTCAGGCCGGAACGGGCGGGGCATCGGGGCGGGCGGCGGCGAGGGCGGGACGGCGGGGCGGGACGGCGCCGCCAGCCGGACCGGCGGCGGCGGACGGCCCACGGGACCGGCCTTCGGCCGGCCCGAGGACAGGCTCAGGGCGGGCGGCGGGCGCACCCCCAGCGTTTGGCAGAGCGGGCGGAGCAGCCGCCCGGCCTGCGGCGCGGCGGCGAGCAGGTCGGTCATCGCCGGATCGGCCAGCAGGTGCTGCAACTGCGAGGCCGCGGCGCGGCCTGCGGCAGCCGGCGCACGAGCCAGGCGAAGCCGCGCGGCAGCCGCAGCGGCGGGGGCTGGACCTTGCGGGGGGCGCGCCGGCGGCGGCGCGGCGGCGGCAGGGTGCCGGCGCGGAATTTTTCCGCGAGGCGGGCGAAGCGGAGCGCGGTGCGGCGCAGCCGCGACCAGAGCAGGGCGAGCAGCGGCATGGCGATCCCCATTCCCGCGCCGCGGGCGGCGAGGCCGCGGCACAGCCCGTCGATCACGCGGGCGAAGCGGTCGGCCGGGGCGGGGGGAGCGGAGGGCTGCACGACAGGAAAACTAACATGGCCCCTGGGGGGCTGGGCAAGCGGGTCGGTGCGACCGTAGTGCCTTATGTGTGGATTGCGGCTTTGGGTGGGAAGTGGACATAGAGGGACTCCCATGCCGAGGTCCGATTAGCGCCCACCCCTGCCGCTCGAGCCTTGCTCCGTGGTGCCAGAAAGCGGCCGTTATCGTCCCCAGCAGGTTGCGCGGCCTCTGCGCTCCAACGGTATGCTTGCGATATCCTGCATGACGCTAAGCCTGCGCACACTGTTAGGGTGGTCGGCTTTCTGACCGGATTGACTTGTTCTCCGGCGTTAGGCTTCCCCAACGAGTTTCAGGCCAGAGTTTCGGAGCAACACGCCCGACGGCATTGGCGGAACGTCTCTAACGGTAAGAAGATTTGCTGATCCTTCGGAGTCAACATCAATCTCGATTTGCCGGCCATCTTGTAGATGAGTGCTTACTAGACGACGACACAGCAAGTCAGCGAGCGAGGAATCTTCAACAGCACATACGATCTGCCGGTCGTCTTGGCGAAGCGCAGCGAGTACTTCGACCAACTGCAGAGCGCGGAAGTCGTCAATATGCTGAACCGGATCGTCGAGAAGCAACGTACGGAGCGGTGTCCACGCGCGGGCAAGGTGAACAGACAAAAGGAATGCCAGCCCGGCGGCCCGACGCTGCCCGCTGCTGAAAACGAATTGGGGGTTTAGGCCGGCGCCCACCTTGAGGCTAAGGAATTCTACGCACGTCGCCACGTATGCTGTAGTCGATCGTCTTCCATTCAGCGTGAGGACGCAGCCGCTGGTAGAGTTCATTCAGGAGTGGGCTGATCTGAGCAAGCCGCTCATCAACAATCTCCGCGCTGACGCGTCGCACCGAACGTTCTATGTCGCGAGCAACAGTAAGGGCGGCCTGGGACTTCCGCATTGTATCCGCGAGCTTTTCCTGATCATCGCGGAGGCTTGCGATGCTGCTCTCAATGGACGCAACGCGCGACACAAACTGAGAAGCTTCCAGCACGAAGAGTGCGCGCTCTAGTTCGATAAGACGGTTGCGCTCCGCAGCGATCTCTTGCTCGAGACCGGCGGAGTTATTGATAAAGGCGTGCGGCAAGCGCGAACGATCATAGAAGTCCACTTGAGCCTGTTGGCGCGCACGAAGTCGAACCTCTTCCTCCTCGTAGGCCGCGACCCGAGCCCCAGCGGCCGCGAGTGCATCGGTAGGTTGCCGTACATTTGTTGCGACCAATGCGAGTTCGTCGCGGGCCCGCTGAACGCCCGAGGCCAAGGACGCAATCCGTCGCCGGGCTGCCGCAAGTCCCGCCGCAAATTCCGGACTGGTGCGATGTGCAGCGCATAGAGGGCAATGCTCGTTGTGAAGGCCAAGGCGCTCGCCATGCTCCACGAGCAGTGTCAATGACGCCGCGGCGGCGTCGGCATCTTCCTCCCGCGCGACCCGCTGCCGTGCCTGTGCAATGGCGTCGTCGGCGGTCGCCTTTGCGCGTTGCGCCTCTTCGAGAGCTTCGCGGGCAGCGCGACGCTCAGATTTTGCACGCGGCGCATTGAACTGTTGCTGAGCCGCCTCGACGTCATGCCCGATCGCGAGCGCTTCGCCCATGTTATGGAGCGCTATACGCCTGGTCGCCAGCGCTCGGCGTCCTGCCTGCAAACGAGGAATGAGATCGGTTGGCGCAGTCGGTTCGATTGACGCGACCGTCTGAAGTGCGGCTGATATGTCTCCAGACCTCGATAAGTTCTGATTGAGCCTCCGATTGCTCAACAATACGGTCAGATAACTTTGAGCGATTGTCCTCGTATGCAGCCTCGTTGCGCGTATAGGCCGCATCGGCTGCTGTGACCACCTCCCTGGCTTTCGCTATTAGTTCGGATCCTTCGGCGGCGCCTAAGGCCGATCGCACAAGATCGAACCGCTCAGTCTCTGAGAGATCAAGGCTCATCGCCGCGATCCACTCATCGCGAATGATCGATGTCCGCGTCAGTTGCTTTAGAGCGTTGTCTGGTGCGGGGCCGTGACACAGTGCGCGATGAATCTCATCGGGTGAGCGATCCGAGCCGGATTCCCGAGTGCGGGTAATCTCAAATTTCGCCCCGCCATCCGAGAGGAATGAGACCGTCACGTAGTGCGACTCGGGAACACCTTCGCCGCGCCACCAGAGGTAATCGCTCAGGCTTTCCTTGGCCGCTTTCTCAACAGCATATTTATCGATCACACCCGTGATCGCGAACTCCACGGCGTCGAAAAGAGTGCTTTTGCCGACCCCATTTCGCCCAGTAATCACAGTAAAGGCGCGGCCGAAATTCACCCGAACCTTGTTGCGGAAGCCGCGGAAGCCGCAGAGGCTCGACATAGTCGATAATCATGAGTTGGCCCCTAATATCCGCGCGACCTCGACGCTCGGGGTCTCATTCAGGAACGCAGTGACCGCTTCGGGCGACACACTCTTTAACCGGCTACGAAGTCGGTCTTCGAAGTGCGAGGCACCGAGCAAGGGTTTGGACCGGATCGAAATGAGCGGAAGTAGGGCCGCTTCCACGTCTTCTTTCGTCTGCACACCCGCTCGGGCAATTTTACGGGTGTGCGAGAGGTCCTCCTCTAGACGTTCGATGGCGCGGGTGTACGAAGACGCCGGATCGGAGGTGAGGAAGACAGAGTACACATTCCAGGCCTTCGCACCTGACGCCCGTAGCGAAGCGGCGTGCCGAGCTAAGGCGTATTGCTGGCTCGCTTGCCATCCGTCGAGCAAGGCAACAGCCGTTGGAAAGACGTGTAGAAATCCGACGAGAGCAGCATTTTCGAAGCAGATCACGGGCTCAGACGCACTTGTCCAGGCCCAGGTCCCATATTGAGCGCCACGAAGGACGATTTCAGCTTGGGTGGCGACGTCCATTAGATGTTCAACTCTACAAGAGCGCCCTTGAGATCGAACCACCTCCCACCAGCATCTGGGCGAATTACATCGTTGACCCTGCCGGATCGGACAACGTTCGCTGGAACGCCGAGGTCAGTCGCGCCCACCGCAACGATGATGTCCGCGGATATAGCTGACGGAGGCTCAACGAATTTGGACCGTAGTGAACTGAGGAAAGTGCCAGCTCCGTTGATCACACGTATCGAACGACCATTGAGGTCATAGCCAGCGGGCTGCGGGGTCGCCCCTGCCTCGCGCAGTACGAGGTGGAAAAAGCCAAGAGCCTCATGGTTGGCTGGCTGAAGGCGGGTTGCTGGTTGGGTTGCGGGGACACCTTCAGCGTCCCGCCGCCAACCATAGAGCGTTTCGCTGTCGAATGCGCCGACATCGAGAATGGCGGCGTTGAATGCCGCGCCGGTCCTCTCCTCGAAAATCGCTCGACCAGCTGCCAAAACTTGGCGAATATAGTTTGAGGAAAAGGCCTGCCGCAATTCGTCTAGCGCGACCGCACCAAACTCGCGCACATGGGAGAAGGTCACGTTATTCGCGTGCGCGATGTCCCAAAGCTCGGGCGCCTTCTGCTGAAGAGCTTCCGTTGGTGACGGATCGATCACCGTCACCGACAGGGGATCGACGTCCACCAGTGCCGAGTTCGACCACCGCATTCAGATATTCCCAGTCAGACCAAAATCCGACGACTAGAAGGTCCTTCTGACGCAGATTGGCCGCCATCCAGGTCTTGCTCTTTGCGATCCGGCCCGCGATCACGGGATCATTTAGTTGCGATGGCGCCCAAACGGTCGACAGACGGTCGCGGTTCGAGCAGCCGTGGAACTTCAGGAGGGGCCCCCAATGCACCGCATCGGCGATTGCTTCATCTCCGTCCAGAGCGCCCCGGAAGTCGGCGCAAAAGGACCAAGCGCTGTTCTCGATGAACAAATCATAGTTGCTAGAGATGCTTGCAGCAGCGGCCCGTGTGATCAGGAAATCCGCGACAGCTGCATGGCCGGCATTGGGCGGGCGGTGGAAGTCGTTCCACGGCACGAGATGTTGGATAAACACTGACTTTAGGGTGTTCAAGCCGGCAAAATGTTCGGCTAGCGCCTCCAGGTTGCCACGCAATTTCACGTCACATAGCGGGTCCAACTCAAGTTGATATTTGTCGAAACATCGCTCTGCGACCACCTTGGCGGAGGGCAAGCTGCTCGGCGCGGCCATTGATAACCCGGCGCCGCAAACTACCAGAAGGCGGCCGGCGTTCATTGAGGCGAGCAGTCGTGTTTTCACGCCTTGTTCCAAGTGCGGATCCCCTCAGCTGACTTCTATCCCAATCAGCTCCGAGCCATCGTTGCGGGTGAAGAGCGGTCGCACGAAAGACTGTCCTGTTGGTTGGGGAGTTCACCACCATGCGGATTGGGAGGCGCGCGTTCAAGCCCTGCCCCACGCAGAAAGGGCGATTGTTTGAGGCCGCTCTCCTCGCGCTCCTGCCGAAAAGCCGCCCGTCCGCCCCCGTAACAGATTTTATCAAGAGAGGCGCCGTCACCTACCGCATCGGGTCCCATTCGAAATCGTGGGCGCATCCTTGCTCGGAATTGCAAACGGCTGCCGGCAGCCTACAAACACGAACGTCTGCTTGTCGCACTCGCGCGTTTCAAAGCCGCCATTCCGCTCCCGGCCAACCACCGCCGTCGAAGCCTTGATCATCGTTGATCCCAGTTTCCGGGCCGATAATGGACGACAGGTCGATACCCTGTTGCACTATCGCCTTCCAACGGGCGTCATCAGGGTACGCAGAGGCGCGCGAGAAGCTGGACTCTAGCTGCCACTCATCCGTCCAAATACCATCGCGTCGCGATTTTGCTGCATCAGCAACGTGATGCTCGGGACTTTTTCGAAGCCAAGGCCACGTGGCGGCTCGTCTTCCGAGCCTTGCACGACGTGAGCGTAGCTCTCACCGGCCACTTTCTCCCATTTGCCGGCGGGTTTGCGCACCTCAAGGTTGACCACCGTCGCCTTCAGCACAAGACGCACAATGGGATCGTTCGGCGCGCCCGGCTTTGTCAGGCTGGGATGGCCTGCGATGACCCGCCAGCCATTCGCCAACGCCCAAACGGTCAGTTCTTCCTTCGTCAATGCCGATATCCTCTCCGGTTTGAATGAGGCTCAGGAACGCGACGATCGGTTCCCCTTGCCCCCCTGCTCCGACCGCGCTTGCCAGTACGCCATGTCCGCTGCCTTGCTGAATGCCACTCGGACGCCCGTGCTACCCCGGCTCACCCGGATCTTGCCCCCATTCTGCGCCTTGTGCTCGGCCAACCATTTCATGACTTCCGAATCCTCGCTGGTCCTACCTTCGAACTCGAGCACTCCGACGATCTCTTCCTCTTTGCGGCGCTTTACCATCGTGCATGCTTTCTTGAAGTTTCTCGGGGGCGCGTTTCGTGCTTCGACGGGCCATTCGGCGACCCGCGTTGCGAGCCGCGGCGATCTGCCCGTCTGTCGCGCCGCGACTGGATGTCGGCTTTTTGCGCTCTCCGCCCGAAAGCTGCCAGTCCGCTCTCGGCCAGGACCGGACGCCGCGGGCGGCCCCCCTCCCCCGTCCCCTCCCGCAAGGGGAGGGGGCAAGGAAGCGGGGCGGTGGCGGGAGCCGGCGTGGCGCCGGCGGCGAGCCGTTCGGGGAGCGGGCCGCTGCCTCAGACGTAATGCTCGGCCAGCGGCGCGAAGCCGTTGAACCGCTGGCTGGCATAGGTCGTCACGTAGGCGCCGGTGGCCAGCAGTTCGACCTTGTCGCCGCCGCTCAGCGCCAGCGGCAGGCGGTAGTTGCTGCGCTGGTAGAGCACGTCCGCCCCGTCGCAGGTCGGGCCGGCGACCGCGACCGGGCCGGTCGGGCCGCCGTCATGCGGCGTCGTGATGCGGTACTTGATCGCCTCGCCCTCGGTCTCCGCCAGCCCGCCGAAGCGGCCGATGTCGAGATAGACCCAGCGCACCGGATCGTCCTTGCCGCGGCGGCTGACCAGCACGACCTCGGCGCTGACCACGCCGGCGTCGCCGACGATGAAGCGGCCCGGCTCGATCAGCATCTCCGGCAGGTCGTTGCCGAAGGCGCGCGTCATCGCGCCCATGATGGCGTTGCCGAACGCGTCGATGTCGGGCACCTCGTCGCGATAGCGCACCGGAAAGCCGCCGCCGAGATTGACCATGCGCAGCTTGACCCCGGCCTCGCGGAGGTCGGTGAACAGCATCGCCACTTTTCCGATCGCAAGCTGATAGCTCGCCGGGTCGGTCTGCTGGCTGCCGACATGGAACGACAGCCCGTACGGGTCGAGGCCAAGCTCGCCCGCGCGCAGCATGAGGTCCCGCGCGCTCGCGACATCGGTGCCGAACTTGCGCGACAGCGGCCAGTCGGCGCCGGCGTTCTCGACCATGATGCGGCAATAGACGCGGCTGCCCGGCGCATGGCGGGCCAGCTTCTCCAGCTCCTCTTCGGAGTCGAAGGCGAACAGCGACACGCCGGCCTTGCGGGCGCGGGCGATGGCGGTCGCCTTCTTGATCGTGTTGCCGAAACTGATCGCCGCCGGAAGCGCGCCGGCGTCCAGGCACGCCTCGACCTCCTCGGCGCTGGCGGCGTCGAACCGGCTGCCGATCGCGACCAGCCGCTCCAGCACCTGCGGCGCCGGATTGGCTTTCACGGCGTAGTAGATGCGCGCAAGCGGCAGTGCCGCCTGCAACGTCCGGAAATTCTGCTCCACGCGGTCCACGTCCAGCACCAGGCAGGGCGTCGCCGGAAGCTGATCGGCCAGGAAACGGGCGATTTTCGGAGTCATCGCGCGCTCTCCCCCAGTTGAGACGCCCGCCTGAATGAGGCGACGGGCGCAGTTGCGAAACGGTCGAACGAACCAGCGACCAAACGAACTGTCCCGGCGAGACGCCGGGACCCGGATTGCCAGAACGCTTGACGTCGTTGCGTAACCCAAGGGGCCAGAGGCACGTGCGTTGCTGCGTGTTTCGCCACATAGGACCCCCACCCCCCCGGCGCAAGCGATATTTTCGGCACCGGCCGCCGGGGAGGCGTGCCGGGCGGCGGGCTGGGATACGCTGGGGGCAACCGTCGGGCGACGGCTTGCGTTCGACCGGCACCCCGCCGCACAGCGAGCCACGGCCATGGCCGACGCGACGAACCCGACCCGAGCCGGTCCCGCGAGCCGCCGCGGCAGACATAGGCCGCCGGCCGAAGGGCAGTCCCGCGCCCTCGGCCGCACGGCCACGCGACCGACGCGCATCCCCTGGCGCGGCTGGCTGCAAGTGTTGCGGCGCGTGTTCCGCGAGGCGGCGTCCGACCGGGTGTCGCTCAGCGCCTCCGGCTGCGCGTTCTGGGCGACACTGTCGCTGTTCCCCGCCCTCAGCACGCTGATCTCGCTGTACGGACTGGCGTTCAACCCCGACACGGTCGAGCCACAGCTGCAGAACATCCGCCACCTGGTGCCGGCGGCCGCCTTCGCCATGATCTCCGACCAGGTGCGAACGCTGGTCTCCCACCGCTCGACAACGCTCGGCGTCTCGCTGGTGATCAGCACCGGGATTACGCTGTGGAGCGCCTCGACCGGCACGAAATCGCTGCTGTCGGCGCTCACGCTCGCCTACGAGGAGCAGGAGCAGCGCGGCATGCTGCGCTTCCAGGCGATCGGGCTGGTGATGACGCTGGCGGCGATCGTCGGCGCCGTTTTCTGCCTGGCGATCCTGGTGCTGCTGCCGGCGGTGATCTCGTTCGTCGGCCTGTCGGCGCACACGCGGGGGCTGGTGCAGCTCGGCTCGTTCGCGGCCCTGGTCCTGTTCGTGCTGTCGGCGCTGTCGGTGCTCTACCGCTTCGGGCCGTCACGGCGCATGGCGCGATGGCACTGGATCACCCCCGGCTCGGTGCTGGCGACGGTGCTGTGGCTGGTCGCCTCGGTGCTGTTCACATTCTACGTGCAGCGCCTGACAAGCTTCAGCACGACCTATGGCCCGCTGGGCGCGGTCGCCGGCATCATGCTGTGGTTCTGGGTGACGGCGTACGCGGTGCTGCTCGGCGCCGAACTGAACGCCGAGCTGGAGCTGCAGACCGAAGCAGACACCACCGAAGGCGGTCCGCGCCCGATGGGCGAGCGCGGCGCCTTCGTGGCCGACCACGTCGCCGAGGACTGAGCCTCAGGGCGCGGCGGCGGACGGAGCGGCGGCGGCGATGGAGCGCACCGGGCGGGTCCAGCGCAGGATGCGGCTCTGCTTCAGCGGCACGCCCAGCCGCTGCAGCGTGGTCCACAGCACCGCGACGCTGACCGAGACGCCGTGCGCCTCCTGCAGCCAGGCGCGCAGTTCGTGCAGCGTGGCGCGCGGCCGGCGCTCGGCCTCGGCGCGGATCGCCTCGTAATAGGGCGCGAGCTTGGGCACCGGCCGGTTGGCGGGCACCCGCGGCCCGGTCTCGCCGGTCAGCCGCTTGCGGGCGCGCGCCTTGTAGATCCACGAGATGCTGACCCCGAACAGGGTCGCCACCTCGCGCACCGGCATGCCGCCATCGAGGGCCGCCAGGACCTGCTTGCGCAAATCCTGCGGGTAGGGTTGTCCTTGGCGTCGGCTCATCGGAGTCCTCCGGTTTTTCAGCCGGAGTCCTACAAATCACATGTCGGACCCGTTTCGGAATCCCAATTCGTCGCTCGATCACGAGGCCGTCATAAGCGCTGCGGCCGAGCGAAGCGCGAAATACAGCATCAGTGCGCCGGTCAGGGTCTTGACCGCGACGGCCCAGCCGCGCCCGGCGGCGCGGCGGCGCAGCAGCACCACGGCGGCGGACCACAGCAGCCCCCAGGCGAGGGCGCCGACGATCACCGAGGCGGCCACCACCAGCAGCGCCGCCACACCATAGCGCGTCAGCTCCGGCTGCCCGACCGCGGCCAGCCAGAAGGCGACGTTCCACGGGCTGGTCAGGGCCATGGTGGCGCCGAGCGCGTAGCTCGCGCGGGTGCTGTCGAAGCGCACCGGCGGCGCAGCGGCGCCCGGCGGGGCGCGCAAGTCGCGCCAGGCGCCGCGCAGGAACACCGCGGCGAGCGCCAGCAACAGCGCGATGCTGACGACCCCGAGTGCCAGGTGCAGCAGCGGACGGGTGAGCACGGCGCCGACGCCGAGCGCCACCAGCAGCGCCCAGATCGTGTCGCCGGTGACGGCGCCGAGCAGCAGCCCGAACCCGGCCCAGAACCCGCGCGCCAGGCAGCGGCGCGCGATCTCGGCGTTGATCGGGCCGGGCGGCCAGGCCACCGACCAGCCGAGCAGGAACCCGGTGCCGACCAGCAGCGGGAGCGGCGCGCCGGCACTAGCGCCCACGGAACCGCGGCGTCCGCTTTTCGGCGAAGGCGGTGCGGCCCTCGCGGTAATCCTCGCTGTCGAAGCAGGCGGCGATCGCCGCCTCGGTGGCGGCCGGATCGGTCTCCGCCACCGCCAGCTTCGCCGCCCGCACCGACAGCGGCGCGTTGTCGGCGATGGTGCGCGCGAGATCGAGCACCGTGTCGGACAGGTCGCCGTCGGCGACCACCTGGTTGACCAGACCGATCCGCTCCGCCTCGCGGGCCGGCACGCGGCTGCCGGTGTAGAGCAGCATCCGCGCATGCGCCGGCCCCACCACGCGCACCAGCTGGCGCACCAGTTCGGCGCCGTAGGCAAGCCCGAGGCGCGCCGCCGGGATGCCGAATTCCGAATCCTCGGCGGCGATGCGCAGGTCGGCCTGCAACGCCAGCGCCAGCCCGCCGCCGAGGCAGAAGCCACGGATGCGCGCGATCACCGGCAGCGGAAACGCCGCCAGCCGCGCCCGCGCCGCGCCGGTGCGGCGATCGTAGTCGCGCTGCGCCGCGGCGTCGGCGCGCGCCGCGTCGAACTGGCTGATGTCGGCGCCGGAGACGAACGCTTTCGGCCCGGCGCCGGTCAGCACCAGCACCCGCACCGAGGCATCCGCCGCCAGCGCGTCCAGCGCCGCGACCAGCCCGTCCCACATGTCGAGCGACATGGCGTTGCGCTTGTCGGGGTTGTTGATGGTGACCAGCGCCACGCCGCTGTCGGTGTCGAGCAGGATCTTGCCGTCGGCGAAATTCATCCCGCCACCCCCCGTGCCCGCAGCGCCGCGATCCCGGCCTCGTCGTAGCCGACCTCGCGCAGCACCGCATCGGTGTCGGCGGCGGCATCGGGGGCGGCATTACGGAAATCCTTCGCCACCCCCGCCAGCGTCAGCGCCGAGCCGACCAGGCGCTGCGGGCCGAGCCGCGGATGCACGACCGGCCGCGCGATGCCGAGATGCCGCACCTGCGGATCGGCGAACACCTGGTCGATGGTGTTGATCGGGCCACAGGGGATGCCGGCCTGCCCGAACAGGTCGATCCATTCGGCGACGCTGCGCGTGCGCGTCACTTCGGCGATCGCCGCATTGAGCGCGGCGCGGTCGGCGCTGCGGCCTTTCTGGGTGCGCCATTGCGGGTGCTCGGCCCAGTCGCGGCGGCCCAGTGTGGCGCAGAACCGCGCCCATTGCCGGCCGGAACTGGCGGCAAGGTTGATCGGGCCGTCGCTGGCCGGGAACACCCCGGTCGGGATCGAGGTCGGATGGTCGTTGCCCGCCTGCCCCGCCACCTCGCCGGCGATCAGCCAGCGCGCCGCCTGGAAATCCAGCATGAAGACCTGCGACTCCAGCAGCGAGGTCTGCACCCAGCGGCCGACACCTGTGGCCTCGCGCTCGAACAGCGCCACCATGATGCCGAGCGCCAGCAGATTGCCCGCGGTCAGGTCGGCGATGGGGATGCCGACGCGCACCGGCCCCTGACCGGGCAGGCCGGTGATCGACATCAGCCCGCCCAGCCCCTGCGCGATCTGATCGACGCCGGCGCGTGCGGCATACGGCCCGTCCTGCCCGAAGCCGCTGATGCTGCCATAGACGATGCGCGGATTGACCGCCCGCACATCGTCATAGGCGACGCCGAGCCGGTGCTTTACGGAAGCGCGCATGTTCTCCACCACCACGTCGGCGCGCGCGGCCAGCCGCATGAACGCGGCGTGGCCCTCCTCGGCCTTCAGGTCGAGGCGGATCGCGCGCTTGTTGCGGTGCAGGTTCTGGAAATCCGGCCCGTCGCGCTCGCCCGCGATGTCCTCGCCGGCGGCGGCGGGCGGCTCGATGCGGATCACCTGCGCGCCCCAGTCGGCCAGGTGCCGCACCGCGGTCGGCCCGGCGCGCGCCAGCGTCAGGTCGAGCACCGTGATCCGCGCCAGCGGCAGGGGCCGTTCCACCGTCTCCGTCATGCGTTCCTCCCTTCCGCTCGCCGCGCGCCGAGCGTAGCAGACGCGGCATGGCGCCTGTCGATCTCGCCCTGACCATTGTGCTGGACTGCTCGGCCAGCGTCACGTTCGACGAGTTCAACCTGATCGCCGGCGGCTGCGGCGCCGCGCTGCGCGACCCGGAGGTGGTGGCCGGCCTCACCGGCGGGCCGCACGGCGCGAGCCTCGGCGCGGTGCTGCTGTTCTCCGGGCCGGAGGACCAGGCGGTGGGTGTGGCCTGGAGCCTGATCCACAGCGCCGGCACGCTGGAG
Organism: uncultured Pseudomonadota bacterium; assembly: GCA_963786445.1. Classification (GTDB taxonomy): domain Bacteria; phylum Pseudomonadota; class Alphaproteobacteria; order Acetobacterales; family Acetobacteraceae; genus JAFKFJ01. The sequence goes on along the minus strand of CAWAZU010000018.1, from coordinate 36,960 downwards.
CAGTTCGCGACCGACGTGGAGAACGTCGAGCGCAGCGTGCCCGGCAGCACCACCGCGATCGGCTCGGCGCTGCTGGCCTGCGCGGCGCTGCTGGCCACGCTGCCGGCGGCGGCATCGCGGCGGGTGATCGACGTGGCGGGCGACGGGCGGGCCAATGATGGGCCGGCGCCGGGGCCGATCCGCGACCGGCTGGTGGCGGACGGCGTCACCATCAACGGCCTGTGCGTGCTGCACGAGGAACCCGACCTGGTGGAGAGCTACACGCGCGAGGTGATCGGCGGGCCGGGCGCGTTCGCCCTGCCCTGCCCCGACTACGCCGCCTTCGCCGACGCCATGCGCCAGAAACTGCAGCGCGAAATCGCCGCGGTGGCCCCGAACCCCGCGGTGCGCCGCGCGTAGAAGCCGGGCAAACATATCGGAGCGCGGATGTCCGGCATCATCGCGGAGCCGCCGGCGGACGCCGTCGCTGAAGACCTCGTCGATGCCGCCGTCACCACCGCCGCGGCGCAGGAGGCGGCACGCCCGGAGATGCCGCTGCCCGACGATGCCCGCACGGTGTTTCTCGGCGGGTTGTTCGCACTCGCGAGCCTCGCGGCACTTTATGTTGCGAGCGACATCGTGCTGCCGATCGTGCTCGCCCTCGTGCTCAACCTGCTGCTGCAACCGGTGATGCACACCGGCGAGCGGCTGGGCCTGCCGCGCGTCCTGTGCGCGCTCATTTGCATCCTGCTGGTGATCGCGGTGCTGATCGGTTTCGGTCTGATGATCAGCGGGTCGGCCGAAGACTGGGCACGAAAGCTGCCCCAGGCGATCCCGCGCCTCGAAAAGGAGCTGAAGTTCCTCGCGCGCCCGATGGCTGCGCTCAATGCGGCGCTCTCGCAGATTCAGGGCGCCAGCGCGGAAACCGCGCCGGTCGCGTCGGCGACGCCGGTGCGCTTCGTCACTCTGTTCGACACGCTGTTCAGCGGCACCCGCGCCGTCGCCGCCGGGTTCTTCACCACGCTGCTGGTGCTGTTCTACGTGCTCGTGTCGGGCGAGACGTTCCTGCGGCGGGTGGTGGAGATCCTGCCGCGGTTCAAGGACAAGCGCCGCGCGGTGGAAATCTCGCTGCACGTGCAGCGCGACCTGTCAGCCTATCTCGTCGCCATCAGCGCCATCAACCTGGTCGTGGGGCTGGCGACGGCGAGCGTGATGTTGGGCTGCGGCGTGCCGGATGCGCCGCTGTGGGGCGCGGCGGCTTTCGGGCTGAACTTCGTGCCGATCCTCGGCCCGCTGGTCGGCGTGGTGCTGTTCGCGTTCGTCGGCGTGCTGGCCCTCGGGCCGGGCTGGGCGGCGCTGCTGCCGGCGGGCCTCTATCTGCTGATCCATCTGGTCGAGGGCGAGGCGGTGACGCCGATGCTGCTGGCGCGCCGCTTCACCATCAACCCGGTGGCGCTCGTGCTGGCGCTGGTGTTCTGGTACTGGATGTGGGGCGTGCCGGGCGCGGTGCTGGCGGTGCCAATGCTGGCGATCACGAAAATCGTCTGCGACGACGTGCCGCATCTGCGAGCGATCGGGCATTTCCTCGAAGGCTAGCGGCGGCGCCGCCGCGCACGGGTCCGCACGGACGTCCGCCGCGGTTCAGAGCAGCAGCCGCTCCGGGATCGGCAGGCCGAGGCGGAGCGGCACGTTCCACACTTCCTTGACCTCGCGCACCTTGTGGAAGCCGGCGCGCAGATAGGTCGGCAGGGCGCGGGGATGGTCGGCGGTGCAGGTGTTCACCGTCATCGCGCGCGGCCCCATGCCCCAGACGGTCGCGACCGCGTGGCGCAGGAAGGCATAGCCGAGGCCGCGCCCGACCGCGTGCGGCATCAGCCCGAAATAGCTCAGGTTCACCAGCGGCCACGGCGTGCGGTCGAGCTCGTAGAATCCGGCCGGTTCGCCGTCGAGCGTCAGCACGTGGATGGCGATGCGCGGGTCGCGCAGCATGGCGGCGAGCTGGTGATCCGGCATGATGCGTCGCAGCCACCAGACATACGGCTCGCCGACGGCGCCGTAGAGGAAGCGATACTGCTCGACGCTGCACCAGCGCTCGCGCCTGACGACGGCGCCGTGCCGGAACGGCGGCGGCGGATCGGCGGGTGGGTGGTCCATGCGCAGGAACGTCACGGTGACGCCGACGCGCGCGACCGGCTCCTGCGTGGCGAGGCTCATGGCGTCGCCGCAGCGGATGCGACGTGCCGCATCAGTCGTCCAGGAAACTGCGCAGCTTGCGGCTGCGGCTCGGGTGTTTCAGCTTGCGCAGCGCCTTCGCCTCGATCTGGCGGATGCGCTCGCGCGTCACGTTGAACTGCTGGCCGACCTCCTCCAGCGTGTGGTCGGTGTTCATGCCGATGCCGAAGCGCATGCGCAGCACCCGCTCCTCGCGCGGCGTCAGGCTCGACAGCACGCGCGTCGTCGCCTCGCGCAGGTTCGCCTGGATCGCCGCGTCCAGCGGGATCACCGCCGCCTTGTCCTCGATGAAGTCGCCGAGATGGCTGTCCTCCTCGTCGCCGATCGGCGTCTCCAGGCTGATCGGCTCTTTGGCGATTTTCAAAACCTTCCGCACTTTTTCCAAAGGCATGCCAAGCTTCTCGGCCAGCTCTTCCGGCGCCGGCTCGCGGCCGATCTCGTGCAGCATCTGCCGGCTGGTGCGCACCAGCTTGTTGATCGTCTCGATCATGTGGACGGGGATGCGGATGGTGCGCGCCTGGTCGGCGATGCTGCGCGTGATCGCCTGGCGGATCCACCACGTGGCATAGGTCGAAAACTTGTAGCCGCGGCGATACTCGAACTTGTCCACCGCCTTCATCAGGCCGATGTTGCCCTCCTGGATCAGGTCCAGGAATTGCAGCCCGCGATTGGTGTATTTCTTGGCGATCGAGATCACCAGCCGAAGGTTGGCCTCGATCATCTCCTTCTTGGCGCGCGCCGAATCGCGCTCGCCGCGGCTGACCGTGGCATAGACGCGGCGGAACTCGCCGATCGGCAGGCTGGCATCGGTCGCCACCGCGGCGATCTGCCCGCGCACCTTGCCGATGTCCTCGAAATGCCGGCCGGCGAACAGCTTCCAGCCCTTGCCCGGCAGCCCGGCGATGCGCTCCAGCCAGTTCGGGTCGAGCTCGTCGCCACGATACTGCTGCAAGAACTCGTCGCGCGGCACCTTGCAGGATTCCGCCATGCGCAGCAGCTGGCCTTCCAGCCCGTTCAGGCGCTGGTTGAGCTGCTTGAGCTGCATCACCAGCTCCTCGATGCGGTTGTTGTGCAGCCGCACCTGCTCGACTTTCGAGACCAGCTCCTCGCGCAGCTTCTCGTAGGATTTCTCCGAGCGCAGGCTCATCTCCTCGCCGGCGGTCATCGTCTCCAGGCGCCGCGACTGCATCTTGTGCAGCTTCTTGTAGAGCGCCTCGATGTCCTCGAAATTGGCGAGCACCTCGGGCTTGAGCTTCTCCTCCAGCGCCGACAGCGACAGGCTGCTGGCCTCGCCGTCGTCGCCCTCGTCGTCCTCGGCGACCGGCTCGAACGCCTCCTCGGCTTCGCCGGACGGCGCGGGAGCAGGTGCGGGTACCGCTGCGGGTGCGGGTGCGGGCGGCGCCGCCGGATCGGCGTCGGCCGCGACGCCGGGGGTCGGGCCGCCCTGCGTCGCCTCCAGGTCGATGATGTCGCGCAGCAGCATGCGCGCGCCCTTCAGCGCGTCGTGCCAGGCGATGATGGCGCGGAACGTCAGCGGGCTTTCGCACAGCCCGCCGATCATCATGTCGCGGCCGGCCTCGATGCGCTTGGCGATGGCGATCTCGCCCTCGCGCGACAGCAGCTCGACGCTGCCCATCTCGCGCAGGTACATGCGCACCGGGTCGTCGGTGCGGCCGAGGCTCTCCTCATCGACGTTGCCGCCGGCCTCCTCGCTTTCCTCCTCGACCTTCTCGACCTTTGGCGCCGCTGGCTCGGCGTCCTCGCCTTCCTCGCTCTCGACCACCTGGATGCCCATCTCGGAGAGATTGGCCATCACGTCCTCGATCTGCTCGGAACTGGTCTGTTCCGGGGCGAGCACGACGTTGAGCTCGTCGAAGGTGATGTAGCCGCGCTCCTTGCCGCGGGCGATCAGCCGCTTCACCGCGGCCGACTGGACGTCAAGCAAGGTGGTGTCGGTGTCCTGCTCGGCGGTCGCGGCTTCGGCGGGGGCGCTGGGCTTGCTGGCCATCGGTCAGGGCACTCCGGAGAAGAGAGGGCCGCGCGGCGGATCGCATCGCGGCGCGGCCGGGTCGTGCGTGGTCATGGCATGTCGGCGTCCGGCCCCGGTTCGCCGCGCCGCAGCGCCTCGCGTGCCCGGCACAGCGTAATCAGGCGGCGCTGCGCGGCTTCGTCGGGGCGGAGGGTGAAGTCGCGTCTGGCAGCCGCCACTTCCTGTTCCAGCTGCTGCGGATTCATCAGCCCGAAGAAATGCCACCAGCCCTCCTCGGCATCCGCTAATTGGGCGTCCGGCGCGGCGCAGGCTGGGAGCGGCACGGGAGCCGCCGAAAGCACCTGTGCGGCCTCCGTCGCCAAACCGGCGGCGTGGAGTTGGGCGATCAGCGCGGCCGAGTCAAGCGGCGCCGCAGTCACACCCCACGCCTCGATCTCGCGTTTCAGGCGAGCGAGCGGCGACGGCAGGTCGAGCGTGCCCAGCGCCTCCTCGACATCATGCAACAATGCCGGGTGGCGCAGCAGAATGGCGAGCAGCACACGGCAGCGGTCGGCCGCCGCGCGAGCGGCGTCCGGCGGCCGGCGGGGAATCACGATCGGCCGCGTGGCCGCCGCGCCACGACGGCGGGCGGCGAAGAAACGGTCGAGCAGCGCCCGGCGATATTCCGCGGCCAGCGCGCGATCCTGGATGCGTCCGGCCGCCTCCTGCAGGCGGGCGCGCAACGCCGCGAGCTGCTCCGGCCCGTCGCCGCCGGCCTGCGCGCGCAGCAGGTCATAGAGCGCGTCCACCAGCGGCCTTTTGGCCTTGAGCACCGCCTCGAACTCGGCCGCACCGCCCCTGCGCACCAGCGTGTCGGGGTCCTCGCCGGCCGGCAAGGACGCGAGGCACAGGCTGCGGTCGGGCGCCAGCAGCGGCAGCGCCAGCTCGGCGGCACGGGCAGCGGCGCGGGCGCCGGCGGCGTCGCCGTCGAAACACAGCACGGGCGCCGGCGACAGGCGCCACAACTCGGAGAACTGTTCTTCGCTCAGCGCGGTGCCGAGCGGCGCCACCGCACCGCCGAATCCGGCCTGCTGCAGCGCCAGCACGTCCATGTAGCCCTCGACCGCGACCACCACGGCGCCGTCCCGCGCCGCTTCACGTGCGGCGTCGAGGCCGTACAGCGTGCGGCGCTTGGCGAACACGGCGGTTTCCGGCCCGTTGAGGTATTTCGGCTGGCCGTCGCCCAGGATTCGCCCGCCAAAGCTGATGGTCCGACCGGCCCGGTCGCGGATCGGGAACATCACCCGGTTGAAAAACATGTCTCGGGACGGCCGATCGCCTTCGGGTGCGGTGAGCAGCCCGGCCTCGACCAGCAGCTCCGGCGGCATGGTCTCGCGCGCCAGTTCGCCCGCGAGCGCCCCCCGCCCCTCGCCCGACCAGCCGAGCCCGGCGCGGCGGATGGTGTCCTCGGTCAGCCCGCGCCCACGCAGATAGGCGAGCGCCCGCGCCCCCTCCGGCAGGAACAGCCGGCGCTGGAACGCGGAGCCGGCCGCCTCCAGGACGGCGTGCAGATCGTGACGACGCTGCTCCGCCGCGGCGGCGCCCGGCGCCGGCTTGGGCACCTCCAGTCCGGCCTCGGCGGCGAGTTGTTCCACCGCTTCGGGGAAGGTCGCGCCCTGCGACTGCATCACGAAGCTGACCGCGTCGCCGTGGGCGCCGCAGCCGAAGCAATGATAGTGGTCGTCATAGACGTAAAAGCTCGGCGTCTTCTCGCCGTGGAACGGGCAGCAGCCTTTCCACTGCCGCCCGGCGCGGAGCAGTTTCACACGCCGGGCGACCAGCGGGGCGAGCGGCGTGCGCGCCCGCAATTCGTCCAAAAATCCCGAGGGCAGCGCCATCAGCCGCCGAGCTTCGCGCGCACCAGCGGGCCGACGCGCGCCATGTCGAGCGTCGCCGCATGCTGCGCCTTCAGCGCCGCCATCACGCGGCCCATGTCCTTCATGCCGGCAGCCCCGGTCGCGGCGATGGCATCGTCCACCGCCCGCTCGGTGGCCGCCTGGTCCATCTGCTGCGGCAGGAACGATTCGATGACCGCGATCTCCGCCTCCTCTTTCGCGACCAGGTCGGGGCGGTTGCCCTGGCGGTAGAGGTCGGCGCTCTCGCGGCGCGACTTGACCATGCCGCGCAGCATCGCGGCGATCTCGTCGTCGGGCACCAGCGGCACGCCCTTCGGCCGGGCCGCGATGTCGGTGTCCTTCAGCCTGGCCAGGATCATGCGCATGGCGGAAACCCGAGGCGCGTCGCCGGCGCGCATCGCCGCCTTGAGCTGCTCGGTGAACTGGTCGCGCAGGGCCATCGCCGCACCTCTCGGAAAACAGGCCTCTACTCTATGCAACCGCGCGGCGCATCCCCTGGGAACGGATTTCCCAGGCGTTCGGCGACGGTTGCGCTGGGAAAGTGTTTCCCATAGTCTGCCGCCATGACGATGTCCGTGGATGCGATCATCGAGCGGCTGGGCGGCGCGGCGGCGGCGGCGGCGGCGCTGGGCGTGGGCACCGAGGCGCTGCGCAAATGGCGCCAGCACGGCGCCATCCCGGCGCGCCACTGGCCGGCGCTGATCCAGGCGCTCGATCTGACGCTGGCCGACATCCCCGGCGCGCCGCCGCAGGAGCACCGACCGACCATGCCGGACCCGACCACGCCGCCTGCCGGCGCCACCGCCTGCCTCGTGCTCGCCGACGGCGCGGTGTTCTGGGGGCGCGGCTTCGGCGCCCATGCGGCGGGCGAACCGGCCGAGGTGTGCTTCAACACCGGCATGACCGGCTATCAGGAGACGCTGACCGACCCGTCCTATGCCGGGCAGATCATCAGCTTCACCTTCCCCCATATCGGCAACGTCGGCGCCAATCCCGAGGACATCGAGGCGACCACGATCGCGGCGCGCGGCCTGGTGGTGAAGCAGGACGTGACCGAGCCGGCCAACTGGCGCGCCGCACAGGGGCTGGAGGCGTGGCTGCGCGCGCAGGGTGTGGCGGGGCTGGCGGGGGTGGACACGCGGGCGCTGACCGTGCGCATCCGCGACGGCGGCGCGCCCAACGGCGTGCTGGCCTTCCCCGCCGACGGCCGCTTCGACATCCCGGCGCTGGTCGCGCGCGCCCGCAACTGGCCGGGGCTGGAGGGCATGGACCTCGCGCGCGTCGTCTCCTGCACGCAGAGCTACGCCTGGGACGAGACGGCGTGGGCGTGGCCGACGGGCTATGGGCGGCAGACGGCGCCGCGGCATCACGTCGTCGCGGTGGATTACGGGGCGAAGCGCAACATCCTGCGCACGCTGGCCGCCGCCGGCTGTCGCGTCACGGTGGTGCCGGCGACCGCGACCGCCGAGGATATCCTGCGCCACGCGCCGGACGGCGTGTTCCTCTCGAACGGCCCCGGCGACCCGGCGGCGACGGCGGCGTATGCGGTGCCGGCGATCAGCGGCGTGCTGGCGGCGGAAAAACCGCTGTTCGGCATCTGCCTCGGCCACCAGTTGCTGGCGCTGACGCTGGGCGGGCGCACCTACAAGCTGGCGCGCGGCCATCGCGGCGCCAACCAGCCGGTCAAGGATCTGGTCACCGGGCGGGTCGAGATCACCAGCCAGAATCACGGGTTTGCCGTCGATGAAGCGTCGCTGCCGGAGGGCGGTGGCGGTGACGCACAAGAGCCTGTTCGACGGCAGCAACGAGGGGATCGCGTGCCCGGCGCGCCGCGCCTTTTCCGTGCAGTACCACCCGGAGGCCAGCCCCGGCCCGACCGACAGCCGGCACCTGTTCGCGCGGTTCGTGGCGATGATGGACGAAGCCGGGTGACCGCGTCGCTGCTGCCGCGACTGCTGGCGATCGGCTTCCGCCATGCGGTCAGGGCCGACAACGCCGAGGCCGCGTTCGAGCAGATCCAGGTGCTTGCCGGCGAACCGCTCGACGCCGCCGCGTTCCACCAAGCGGTCGCCGAAGCCCTCGCAGGCGGCCTGATCCGCGAGCCGGTCCGGCTGCCCGCAGGCAGCCTGCAATGCCACTGGCGCCTGGAACTCACGCCCGACGGCGTCGCCGCCGCGCGCGCCCTCCTCGCCCGGGACTGACATGCCCAAGCGCACCGACATTTCCTCCATCCTCATCATCGGCGCCGGCCCGATCGTCATCGGCCAGGCCTGCGAATTCGACTATTCCGGCGCACAGGCGTGCAAGGCGCTGCGCGAAGAAGGCTTCCGCACCATCCTGGTGAACTCCAACCCCGCGACCATCATGACCGATCCGGGACTGGCCGACGCCACCTATGTCGAGCCGATCACGCCGGAATTCGTCGAGCGCATCATCGCGCGCGAGCACCCGGACGCGATCCTGCCGACCATGGGCGGCCAGACCGCGCTCAACACGGCGATGCAGCTCGCCGAATCCGGTGCCCTCGCGCGGCACGGCGTCGAGCTGATCGGCGCCCGCGCCGAGGTGATCGCGCGCGCCGAGGACCGGCTGCAATTCCGCAACGCCATGACGGAGATCGGCATCGCAAGCCCGCGCAGCGGCATTGCCCATTCGCTCGCCGAGGCGCGCGAGGTGCTGGCCGAGATCGGCCTGCCCGCGGTGATCCGCCCGAGCTTCACGCTCGGCGGCACCGGCGGCGGCATCGCCTACAACCGCGAGGAGTTCGACCAGATCGTACAAGGCGGGCTGGACGCCTCACCGACGCACGAAGTGCTGATCGAGGAAAGCGTGCTCGGCTGGAAGGAATACGAGATGGAGGTGGTCCGCGACCGTGCGGACAACTGCATCATCGTCTGCTCGATCGAGAACATCGACCCGATGGGCATCCACACCGGCGATTCGGTGACGGTGGCACCTGCGCTGACGCTGACCGACAAGGAATACCAGCGCATGCGCGACGCCTCGATCGCGTGCCTGCGCAGGATCGGCGTCGATACCGGCGGGTCGAACGTGCAGTTCGCGGTCAATCCTGCCGACGGGCGCATGGTCATCATCGAGATGAACCCGCGCGTCTCCCGCTCCTCGGCGCTCGCGTCGAAAGCGACCGGCTTCCCGATCGCGAAGATCGCGGCGAAGCTCGCGGTCGGCTACACGCTCGACGAGCTGGCCAACGACATCACGCGCACCACGCCGGCGAGTTTCGAGCCGACCATCGACTACGTGGTGGTCAAAATCCCGCGCTTCACCTTTGAAAAATTCCCCGGCACGCCGGCGCTGCTGACCACCAGCATGAAGTCGGTCGGCGAGGCGATGGCGATCGGCCGCAGTTTCTGCGAGGCGCTGCAAAAAGGGCTGCGCAGCATGGAGACGGGGCTTGCCGGCCTCGATCCGGTGGAACCGCCGGGCGATGGCGGGGCGGATGCGTTCCGCGCCGCGCTCTCCGCGCCGCGGCCGGACCGGCTGCTGATGGCGGCGCAGGCACTGCGCGCCGGCGTCAGCGTCGCGGACATCCACGATGCCTGCCGCTTCGATCCGTGGTTCCTGCGCGAACTGGCGCGCATCGTCGCCGCCGAAGCCGAGGTCGCGCGCGACGGCCTGCCACGGGACGCCGTGGCGCTGCGGCGGCTGAAGGCGCTCGGGTTTTCCGATCGCCAGCTCGCCGTGCTTGCCGGGATGCGCGAGGACGCGGTGGCGGCGCTGCGCGCGCGGCTCGGCGTGCAGCCCGTGTACAAGCGCATCGACACCTGTGCGGCCGAGTTCACCTCCACGACACCCTACATGTACTCGACCTACGAGGGCGGCTTCGGCACGCCGGTTTGCGAAGCCGATCCCAGCGAACGAGAGAAAATCATCATCCTCGGCGGCGGTCCCAACCGCATCGGGCAAGGCATAGAATTCGACTATTGCTGCGTGCATGCCGCCTACGCGCTGCGCGAGGCCGGGTTCGAGACCATCATGGTGAACTGCAACCCGGAAACCGTCAGCACCGACTACGACACTTCCGACCGGCTGTATTTCGAGCCGCTGACGACGGAGGACGTGATCGCGCTGGTGCGGCGCGAACAGTCGCGCGGAAAAGTGCTCGGCTGCATCGTGCAGTACGGCGGGCAGACGCCGCTGAAACTGTCGCAGGCGCTGCACCGCGCCGGCATTCCCGTGCTCGGCACCAGTGCGGACGCCATCGACATCGCCGAGGATCGCGAGCGGTTTCAGGTGCTGCTGCAGAAACTTGGCCTGCTGCAGCCGGAGAACGGCACCGCGCGCTCGGCCGAGGCGGCGGAGGCGATCGCCGAGCGCATCGGCTATCCGGTGGTGATCCGGCCCAGCTACGTGCTCGGCGGACGGGCGATGGAGATCGTCCATGACCGCGCGGCGCTGCACCGCTATATGCGCGAGGCGGTGCGCGTCTCCGGCGACAATCCGGTGCTGATCGACCGCTATCTCGCCGATGCGATCGAAGTCGATGTCGATTGCATTGCCGATGGCGCGACCGTCTATGTCGCCGGCGTGATGGAGCACATCGAGGAGGCCGGCATCCATTCCGGCGATTCCGCCTGTGTGCTGCCGCCCTACACGCTCTCGCCCGCGACCGTGACCGAGCTGAAGGCCGAGACCGCGACGCTGGCGAAGGCGCTCGGCGTCGTCGGACTGATGAACGTGCAATATGCGATCAAGGACGACGCGGTCTATGTGCTGGAGGTGAACCCGCGCGCCTCGCGCACCGTGCCGTTCGTCGCCAAGGCCACCGGCGTCCCGGTGGCGAAGATCGGGGCGCGGGTGATGGCCGGTGCGCAGCTGGCGGAATTCCGCCTCGACGGCCAGGCGATCGCGCCGCATGTGGCGGTCAAGGAGGCGGTGTTTCCGTTCAACCGTTTCCCGGACGTGGACACGATCCTCGGCCCGGAGATGAAATCGACCGGCGAGGTGATGGGCCTCGATGCCAGCTTCGAGCGCGCCTTCGCCAAAAGCCAGCTCGGCGCCGGGGTGCGGCTGCCGGACGGGGGCGGCGTGCTCCTCTCGGTGCGCGACGCCGACAAGACCGCCTCGGTCGCGGTGGCGCGGCGGCTGGTGGAGCTCGGCTTTGCCATCCTGGCGACGCGCGGCACCGCGGCGCGGCTGCGCGAGGCCGGGCTGCCGGTGACCGCGGTGAACAAGGTGCTGGAGGGAAGGCCGCACTGCGTCGATGCGATCAAGTCGGGCGAGGTGCAGCTGGTCATCAACACCGCCTCGGGGGCGCAATCGGTGGCCGACAGTTTCGCCATCCGCCGCAGCGCGCTCACCCACGGCGTGCCGCACTACACGACCATTGCCGGCGCACGGGCGGCGGCGCACGCCATCGCGGCGATGCGCGCCGGCGCCCTTGAAGTCGCGCCGTTGCAGGCGTATTTTCGCGGTTCGTTCTGAACCCCGTCGCGCCTGGGTGGCGCGCGAGGCGTCGTGGTGTGCGCCCGACGCTCCGCCGCGAACCCCGACGCGGCGGTCGCGTTTCCGCCCCCGGCGCCGGCCGCGCGGCCCGCCCCGCCTGCCGCCCTGTCCCGCCTGCCTTGAGGATGACGAAGTGCAGAAGTTCCCGATGACCGGCCCTGGCCTGCAGCGGCTCGAGGAGGAGCTGCGGACGCTAAAATCCATCGAGCGCCCCGCGGTCATCCGCGCCATCGCCGAGGCGCGGACGCACGGCGACCTGTCGGAGAACGCCGAGTATCACGCCGCGCGCGAGCGGCAGAGCTTCATCGAGGGCCGCATCGCCGAGCTGGAGGAAATCGTCGCCTCCGCCGAAGTCATCGACCCGTCCACGATTTCCGGCGAGCACATCAAGTTCGGCGCGCATGTGCGCGTGGTCGATGAGGAGACCGAGAAGGAAGCGTCGTACCAGATCGTCGGCGTGCACGAGGCCGACATCAAGGCGCAGCGCCTGTCGATCTCCTCGCCGCTGGCAAAAGCGCTGATCGGCAAGAAGGTCGGCGACACCGTCTCGGTCCCGGCGCCGGGCGGCGACCGCAGCTACGAAGTCCTCTCCGTCAGCTACGGCTGAGCGGCGTGATCGACATCGGCGACGTGCGCGCGGCGGCGGCGCGGATCGCCGGCAGCGTGGTGCGCACGCCCGCGGTGCCGAGCGACGCGGTCTCGCGCGTCACCGGCGCGGCCGTGACGCTCAAGCTCGACAATCTGCAGGCGACCGGCGCGTTCAAGGAGCGCGGCGCGGCCAACCGCCTCGCCCTGCTCGGCGAGGCCGAGCGCGCCGCCGGCGTGGTGGCGATGTCGGCCGGCAACCATGCGCAGGCGGTGGCGCGGCATGCGCAGCTGCGCGGCATCTCGGCGGTGATCGTGATGCCGAAATTCACGCCGCTGACCAAGGTGCGCCGCACCGCCGGCTGGGGTGCGCGCGTGGTGCTGCACGGCGAGACGCTGGCCGAGGCGGCGGCGCACGCCTTGGCGCTGGCCGACGACGAGGGGCGCGTCTTCATCCACCCCTATGACGACCCCGCGGTGATGGCCGGCCAGGGCACGCTCGCGCTGGAGCTGCTGGAGGACGTGCCGGACCTGGACGCGCTGGTGATCCCGGTCGGCGGCGGCGGGCTGATCGCCGGGTGCGCGGTCGTTGCCGCCGCGCTGCGGCCGGGGATCGAGGTGATCGGCGTCGAAGTCGCCGCCTATGCCGCGCTCGCGCAGCTGCTGGCCGGGCAGGCGGTGGAGGTCGGCGGGGCGACCATCGCCGAGGGCATCGCCGTGCGCGACATCGGCCGCGCGCCGCTGGAGGTGATCCGCGCCCACGTCGCCGACGTGCTCGTGGTGCCGGAACGCGCCGTCGAGGAAGCGATCGCGCTGCTCGCCGAGGGCGGCAAAACCGTCGCCGAGGGCGCCGGCGCCGCCGGGGTCGCCGCGCTTCTTGCGTTCCCAGATCGTTTCGTTGGACGGCGGGTCGGCGTGCCGGTCTGCGGCGGCAACATCGACGCGCGCATCCTGGCCAACGTGCTGCTGCGCAACCTGCTGCGCGACGGGCGGCTGCGGCGCCTGGTGCTGGAAATCCCCGACCGGCCGGGCGTGCTCGCCGACATCGCCGGCATCATCGGGTCAGGCGGCGGCAACATCATCGACGTTTCGCACCATCGCCTGTTCGCCTCGCCCAGCGTGCAGGCGGCCGAGCTGGAAGTGATGTTCGAGGCGCGCGACGCCGATCACGGCGCCGAGATCGTGCGTTCTTTGCAACAGTCATATGTCGTCCGCCGCGCCTGACGTCGCGCCGCAATCCGCGCGCAACGGCGGCAAATGTTCGCAGGTGTGGCAGCATCGGCACAGGGGGCCGCAACGAAGCATCGTCACCACGTCTTCGCTGGCGATCGCCCTGCCGACTAGGGTAAGCCAAGCTCACGCAAGCTTGAGGTCCGTTCCGCGATGGTCAAGAAGAGGCTGCCGCGTGCCGTCGATTTCGGGGACGACGCAGCGACCAACGTTGTTGTGCTGCACCCGAGGATTACGTCGCGGCACACTACCCTGCTGGCACGCTGGCTGGAGGCGGGACGGCGCATGGGCTTATGCGACGCGTCGGCATTTTTCCCCGATCGCGGCGAACGCCAGCGCGACTACGTGCTCGTCTGGGTGCGCGAGAACCCTGATCCCGCCTACATGATCCAGTTCGAGGGCGGGAACTGGGCGGTCACGGACGCGGTGCGCGAGCGGGAGCTGTCGCGACTGCCGAGCTTCGCCGCGGCGTTGCAGTTCATCCGTCCGGTGCTGCCGCTGGAAGCCGCCGCCTGATATGCTATCCTTCCGGCACATGCCGGGGGGACGATGGCCAGGAAGCGGGTCTATGTGGCGGGAACCTGCGACACCAAGGGGCGAGAGCTCGTCTATGTGCGCGACCTGATCGTCGCCGCGGGCGTGCCGGCGGTGCTGGTTGATGTCGCGACAAGCGGCGCCGGCAGTGGTGCCGATATCGCAGCGGCCGAGGTGGCGGCGCAGTGCCCCGAAGGACCCGATTCGGTGTTCACCGGCGACCGCGGCAGTGCCGTGGCGGCGATGGCGCTGGCGTTCGAGCGGTTCATGCGCACGCGTGACGACGTGGCCGGCCTGATCGGCCTCGGCGGGTCCGGCAACACCGCGCTGGTCACCCGGGCAATGCGCGCGCTGCCGATCGGCGTGCCGAAGCTGATGGTCTCCACCGTCGCCTCGGCCAATGTCGCGCCCTATGTCGGGCCGAGCGACATCGCCATGATGTACTCCGTGACCGACATCGCCGGGCTGAACCGCATCTCGCGGGTGATCCTCGCCAATGCGGCGCTGGCGATGGCCGGCATGGCGAAGGGAGAGGCGCCGGCCGTCGCCGCCGACCTGCCGGCGGTCGGCCTGACGATGTTCGGCGTCACCACGCCCTGCGTCAACCGCGTCACCGAACTGCTCGGCGCCGACTACGACTGTCTGGTGTTCCACGCCACCGGGACGGGCGGGCAGTCGATGGAGAAACTCGCCGACAGTGATCTGCTCGCCGGCATCATCGATGTGACCACGACCGAGGTCGCCGACCTGCTGATCGGCGGCGTGTTCCCGTGCACCGAGGATCGGTTCGGCGCGGTCGCGCGCACCCGCCTGCCCTATGTCGGCTCCTGCGGCGCGCTCGACATGGTCAATTTCGGCGCGATGGCGACGGTGCCGGCGCAGTTCCGCGACCGGCGGCTCTACGTGCATAACCCTCAGGTGACGCTGATGCGCACAACCGCCGAGGAGAACGCGCGCATCGGACGCTGGATCGGCGAGCGGCTCAATCGCTGCACGGGTCCGGTGCGATTCCTGCTGCCCGAAGCCGGCGTCTCGCTGATCGACGCGCCCGGACAGCCGTTCCACGATCCCGCGGCAGACGCGGCGCTGTTCGCGGCGCTGGCGGCGACGGTCACGGCAACGCCGGATCGCCGTCTGGTCCGCGTCCCGCATGCGATCAACGACGCGGCGTTCGCGGCAGCGCTGGTGCAGAATTTCCGCGACGTCATGCGCGGAAGCTGACCATGCCCGCCATTCCGCGTGCCCGGCTGCTGGAGAAATTCCACGACATGGCGCGTCGCGGCGTGCCCATCGTCGGCGGCGGCGCCGGCACCGGGCTTTCGGCGAAGTGCGAAGAAGCGGGCGGCATCGACCTGATCGTGATCTACAATTCCGGCCGCTACCGCATGGCCGGGCGCGGCTCGCTGGCGGGGATGCTCGCCTACGGCAACGCCAACGACATCGTCGTCGAGATGGCGCGCGAAGTGCTGCCGGTCGTGCGGCACACGCCCGTGCTGGCCGGCGTGAACGGCACCGATCCGTTCTGCCACTTCGACCCCTTCCTCGACCGGCTGAAGGCGCTCGGCTTCTCCGGCGTGCAGAATTTTCCCACGGTCGGCATCATCGACGGGCTGTTCCGCGCCAATCTCGAAGCCACCGGCATGGGTTTTGGACTTGAGGTGGACCTGATCCGCCTGGCGCGCGCAAAAGACCTGCTGACCACGCCCTATGTGTTCAATCCGGACGAAGCCCGTGCCATGACCGAAGCCGGAGCGGACATCGTGGTGGCGCATATGGGCCTGACGACCGGGGGCGCGATCGGCGCCGGCACCGCGCTCGCGCTCGGCGACTGCGTGGCGCGCATCGACGCGATCGCAGCGGCGGCGCGGCGGGTGCGCGGCGACGTGATCCTGCTGTGTCACGGCGGACCGATCGCGCTGCCCGAGGACGCACAGTTCATCCTCGACCAATGCCCCGACGTGAACGGGTTCTACGGCGCCTCCGCGATGGAGCGCCTGCCGACGGAGATCGCGCTGACCGAGCAGACGCGCCGGTTCAAGGCGATTGCGCGCCGCAAATAAGTGGAGGGAACGAATGGCCAAGGCATACGCAAGCGCGATCTTCGATGCGCCGGTGGCAGCGGTGTGGGCCAGGGTGCGCGATTTCGGCGCGCTCTCGACCTGGCTGCCCGGCATCGAACGCAGCGGGATCGAGGACGGGCGCGATGCCGACAGCGTCGGCTGCGTGCGCGCGATCCATCTCGCCGACGGCGGCTTCTGCACCGAGCGCCTGCTGGCACTCGATGATTCGCGCTACACGTTCACCTATGCGTTCGTGCAGCCGGCCTTCCCGATCCGCGACTACGTCAGCACGATCGAACTGATCCCGGTCACCGATGGCGACCGCACCTTCGCCCAGTGGTCCGGCACGTTCGAGGAGGCACCGGAGGACACCGGCAAGTACCAGACGCTGATCTCGACGGAGGTCTACGCGGCGGGGCTGGCCTCGCTGCGCGGCAAGCTCGGCGCGCCGCCTGCCGGCAAGACGCGCTGGGACGGCTGGCGACCGGCGAAAGTTTTCTGTTCGTCGGTCATCAACGGCCCGCTCGATGCCGTCTGGGCCCGCGTGCGCGACTTCGCCGGCATGGGCGACTGGCATCCCGGCATCAGCAAGATGCACATGCTGGGCGATGTGCGCGCCGACAAGATTTCCGGCGTGCGCGACTTCATGTTCGGCGAAGGCAAGCTGCACGAGCGGCTGACCGGGCTGTCGGACATCGAGCACGCCTTCCGCTACACGATCGAGCTGTCGCCGATGCCGTGGCTCAACTACCACGCCGGCGCGCGCTTCCGTCCGATCAGCGACGGCAATCGCACCTTCGCCGTCTGGACCGCGGACTGGGTGGCGTCGGCGAACGACGACGCCGCGCTGATCCCCGACATCCATCAGAACGTGTTCCAAAAGGCGTTCGACACGCTGAACGAGCGGTATTTCCACGGCGCCGGTTAGGCGCGGTCCTCCGGCAGCACGAACGGATTGGGGAATAGCTCCGCAAAGCGGAACTCTCCGACGCCGTCGATCAGAACAGGAAAGTCGGGGCCGACGAACTCGGCCATCACCTGCCGGCAGGCGCCGCACGGCATGAACGCCGTCGGCGGCGAGCCCGGCGGACTGTCGGGCAGCGCAATCGCAATGCGCGCGAAGCCGCGATGGCCGGCGGCGACGGCACCGACGATCGCCGCGCGCTCGGCGCAGATGGTGACGCCAAAACTCGCGTTCTCCACGTTGCAGCCGCAGATCACGCCGAACGGGCCAGGTCCTGCTGCGCCGGCCTGCGCGCGGGACGCAGCGTCGGCGCGGCGGGTGCGGTGCCGAGGCTCAGTGGATTTCGCGCGCCAGCCGCAGCGCCTCGCGCATCTTCGCCGCGCTGAAGCCGGGCGCACGCGCGAGATCCAGGATCGCCTTCTCGCGCCGCGCGATCAGCGCCACCGCCTCGGGAAGCTGCTTGACCGCATCGGCAGGAACCACCACCGCGCCGTGGTAGTCGGCATGGATCACGTCGTCGTGGTCGCAGACCATGCCGAACACGTTCACCATGCAGCGCATCTGCACCAGATGCACGTGCGCGTGGCTCGGTCCGACGCGCCCGCCGACGATCTGGAACCCCGGCGCCAGCGCATCGAGGTCGCGGAACGACCCGTTGGTGACGCAGCCGGCGACGCCGAGTGCGAAATGCACGGTCGATTGCACCTCGCCCCAGAACGCGCCGTAGCCCGGCCGGTCGTCGATGTCCTGCAGCACCGCGATGGTCGGCAGTTCGCCCGCGGCGACGTAGTCGTACCAGTCCTCGCGCGGCGGGATGACGCCGCGCGGCGCCTCTTTCGCCCGGATCATCCCGGTGCGCGCGAGGCCGACGATCGGCTGCAGTTTGCGGTCGGCGGCGACCATCGGCTCCACGGTGAAGCCGAGCGCCCGCCGCTCCGGCGCGACGAGTTCGAGGCCGTTGCAGATGGTCGGCGTGTCCCACTGCCGCAGCGCGTCGAGGTCGGCGCGCGTGAAGGGCCGGTCGGTCATGCGGAGGTTCCCCGTGATGCTGGCGCGCGCAGTCTGGCGCGGCGGCGGCCGTGGCGACAACCGCGGCGGGCGCAGGGGCGCCGTGCGGCGCCGGCGGGAATCGACGGCGGCTGCGTCGCTTGATAACAAGGCCCGCACCAACCGCGGCAAACGGAAACAAAAACCGATGGCGACGCAGGTATTCGTTCTCGTCGGCACGCGCAAGGGCGCGTTCATCCTCGCCGGCGATGCCGCGCGATCCGAAATGGCAGCTGCGCGGCCCGTTCTGCGAGAGCTGGCCGATCAACCACGTCGCCGCCGATCCGGCGAGCGGGACGATCTATGCCGGCGGCGGCAACGAGTGGTTCGGGCCGGCGGTGTGGCAATCGAGCGATCTCGGCGCGTCCTGGACGCATTCCAGCGCCGGCCTCGCCTATGCCGAAGGCGAGGAGCCGATCAAGTCGGTCTGGAGCCTCGCCGCGACGCCGGGGCGCCTGTATGCCGGCGTGCAGCCGGCCGGCCTGTTTTACAGCGACGATGGCGGCGCCTCGTGGCGGCATGTCGCCGGCTTGCGCGACCATCCCTCGCGCCCGCATTGGACGCCGGGCGGCGGCGGGCTGATCCTGCATTCGCTGGTGCCGCATCCGCGGGATGCGAACCGGATCTGGGTCGGCATCTCGGCCGCCGGCGTGTTCTGCACCGAGGACGGCGGCGCCACCTGGGAGCCGCGCAACCGCGGCACGCGCGCCGATTTCCTGCCGCCGGGCCAGAATTATCCGGAGTTCGGCCAGTGCGTGCATTGCCTGGTGATGGCGCCGGGCGAGCCGGATCGGCTGTATCAGCAGAACCACTGCGGCATGTATCGCAGCGACGACGGCGGGCGCGCGTGGCAGAGCATCGAGGCGGGGCTGCCCTCGACGTTCGGCTTCCCCGCGGCGACGCATCCGCGCGACCGTTCGACGCTGTTTCTCGTGCCGTTGAACGGCGCCATCGAGGGCCGCTACGTGCCGGACGGCGCCGCCGCGGTCTGGCGTTCGCGCGACGGCGGCGCGACCTGGCAGGCGCTGCGCGACGGGCTGCCGCAGCGGAATGCGTTCTTCGGCGTGCTGCGCCAGGCGATGGCGACCGACCGGCTCGACCCGGCCGGCGTCTATTTCGGCACCGGCTCCGGCACGCTGTTCGCGAGCGCCGACGAGGGCGACCGCTGGACCTGCATCGCCCAGCACCTGCCGACGATTTCGTCGGTCGAGACGCTGGTGGTCGAGGCGTAGCCGCCGGTGAGGTCGGTCGCGGTGCTGTTGCCGCCGGCCTTCGCGACGCTGTTTCCGGGCAGCCCGCGCCGAGTGCTGTTGGAGGCGGCGACGGTCGCCGAGGCGATGGTGGCGCTGGACGCGCGCTGGCCGGGGATGCGCGACCGCATCTGCAATTCGACGCCGGCGATCCGCCGCCACATGAACGTGTTCGTCGCCGGCGAACGGGCGACGCTGGCCACACCGCTCACGCCCGGCGCGGAAGTGATCGTGATGACGGCGATCAGCGGCGGGTGAGACGCGACCAGCGGCAACGTTTTCTCGCTGCCCCAGACCTCCCGCGCGAGGAGGGTGACGCGCCGGTCGCACGAGGCTGGTGCCGGAACCCCGGTTTCGTCCTAAATTGGCGGCATGGACAGAATCACGTTCAATCCTTCGCAGTAGTCGGCTCTCGCGTCGTGGGCCTCTTCGGCGCAGGGGAGACCCTGATCGAACCGCGCTGAACAGGTGGAGCGCGAAACGTTGCGGCGCGTGCTCCCCGCACCCGCTCGAGCTTCGTCATGCTCCGCCGCCAGCAGCCGCAGGATGTCCCGCCGCAGGTCAGACGACGGGACGGCACGCGCTCGCGCAGCCCCCGATCACCCGAACGAACTCCCGTCCTTGCGCGTGAAATGGTAGCGCCCATCCGCCTCCAGCCGGGCCTGCATGTCCACGTCGGAGTAGCCCACCTCGTCCCCCGCCGTGCGGTCACCGACGACCAGCAGCAGCACGTCGGCGTCGGTCCGGTTTACGAACCGATGCCCGTCGCGCGCGCCGGCCGGGAAGCCGGCGCACATGCCGGCCCGCAACACCTCCTCGCCCGCGTCGGTTTCGAGAATCGCTTCGCCGGCCAGCACATAGACGAACTCGTCCTGCCGCGAGTGCCAGTGGCGACAGGACGACTGCCCTCCCGGCACGATCCGGGTGATGTTGACGCCAAAATTGGTCAGCCCCGCATGGTCGCCGAGCCGCCGGTTCCAGCGGTGCTGGTTCGCTTCCCGGTGCGGCTCCGGATAGCTGGTGGCGTTGCTCTCCGTCACGCCGAGCGGGTCGAAACCCTTCGCTGCGGTGGCCATCGCCTGTCACGCTCCTGCCGACGCCGCAGCTTCCGCCGTCATCCCCGGTTGACGCAACCCCCGCTCCGGCCAATCCTCGCGCGCAACCACCCCGCGCGTGTCCGGCATGTCGATCGCCCGCATCCGCAGCTTCGCGTTCTCGGGCATCGAGGCCGTGCCGGTCGAGGTGCAGGTGCAGATCGCCTCCGGCCTGCCCGCCTTCCTTGTCGTCGGCCTGCCCGACAAGGCCGTCGGCGAAGCCCGCGAGCGTGTGCGCGCCGCCCTCACCGCGATGGGCCTTTCCCTGCCGCCGCGCCGCGTGCTCATCAACCTCGCCCCCGCCGACCTGCTCAAGGAGGGCAGCCATTTCGACCTGCCGATCGCGCTCGCCGTGCTTGCCGCGATGGAGGTGCTGCCGACGCGAAGACCTCGCCGAATACGCCGCCCTTGGCGAACTGTCGCTCGACGGCACGCTGAACCCGGTCGCCGGCGTCTTGCCCGCCGCCATCGCCGCCGGCGGCCAGGGCCTCGGCCTGATCTGCCCGGCCGCCCAGGGCGGCGAGGCGGCGTGGTCCGGCGGCACCGACGTGCTCGCCGCCGGCGAACTGCTCGCCATCATCAACCATTTCCGCGGCACCCAGGTGCTCACCCCACCGGAGCCGGGCGGTCTCGCCGAGGCCAACTCCGCCCCTGACCTCGCCGACGTGCGCGGCATGGAGACCGCCAAGCGCGCGCTGGAGATCGCCGCCGCCGGCGGTCACAATCTGCTGCTGGTCGGCCCGCCCGGGGCCGGCAAATCCATGCTCGCGGCCCGCCTGCCCGGCATCCTGCCCGACCTCGCGCCGCGCGAGGCGCTGGAGGTCAGCATGATCCACAGCGTCGCCGGCATGCTCGACGGCGGCCGCCTGCTGACGCCGCCCGCCGTTCCGCGAGCCGCACCACTCGGCCTCCCAGGCGGCACTGACCGGCGGCGGCAACCGCGCGCGCCCCGGCGAAGTGTCGCCTCGCCCATCGCGGCGTGCTGTTCCTCGACGAGATGCCGGAATTCCCCCGTGCCGCGCTGGAGGCGCTGCGCCAGCCGATGGAGAGCGGGCGCACCACGGTCGCCCGCGCGATGGCGCACGTCACCTATCCGGCGCGGTTCCAGCTCATCGCGGCGATGAACCCGTGCCGCTGCGGCCATCTCGGCGACGCCTCGCGCGAGTGCGGGCGGGCGCCGCGCTGCGGCGAGGACTATCAGAACCGCATCAGCGGCCCGCTGCTCGACCGCATCGACCTCGCCTTGCAGGTGCAGCCGGTGGCCCCCGCCGAGCTGTCGCACGCGCCGGCCGGCGAGAGGAGCAGCGCGGTGGCCGAGCGGGTCGCCGCCGCGCGCGCCGCCCAGCGCCTCCGCGCCGGCGAGGCCGGGCCGGCCACCAACGCCGAGGCCGATGTCGGCGGCTTCGCGATCAAGCCGGAGGCGCGCACGCTCGCCGAGCAGGCGGCGGAAAAGCTGCGCCTGTCGCCGCGCGGCTTCACCCGCACGCTGCGCGTCGCCCGCAGCATCGCCGACCTCGCCGGCGCCGAGGTGATCCGCCGTCCCGACGTGGCGGAGGCGCTGGCCTATCGGCTGCGCACCCCGGGACGGCCGGGCTGACGGCGGCCTATTTCGCCTGGGCGCTCGCTGCCGCCGCCTCCAGCAGCGTCACCGCGCGCATCCGGTCGTCGGCGGCAACCGCCTGCCGCGCCTCGCGCAGTTGCTGGATCAGCGGTTGCTGATCCGGCATCCGCGCCTGGGAGGGCCGGACCGAGCGGGTCAGCGCGCGGCTCTCGGCGCGCTCGATCGCCTCCTGTGCCTCGCCCACGCGACCGGCGGCGAGCGCGTGCTTGGCCGCCTCGATGAATGCCAGCGGCGGCGCGTTCTCGTCGATCGCGGGCGCGGGCAGCGCCGTCAGCGGCGGCGGCGTCTGGGCCAGCGCCGGCACGCACGCGAGCGCCCCGACAACCGCAACCGTCGCGCAAAGACGCAGCATGGTCCCCCCGATTCCGCCATCGCTGCGCCCGCTTACACGCAGGCCGGGGGCACGCGCAATTCAGTCGCCGACCCGGAAGGCATCGGCGATCCGCCGCACCCGCCCGGCGCCGTCCACCAGCATCACGTCGAACCGCACCCCCGCCCGCCCCCATTCGGGATGCTCGGCCAGCAAAACCTCCGCCGCCGCCAGCAGCCGCGCCCGCTGGCGCGGCCCGAGCGCGTAGGCGGCCTCGGCCAGCGAGGCGCGGCGCTTCACCTCCACCACCGCCAGCAGGCCCTCGCGCTCGGCCAGCAGATCGACCTCGCCCGCCTTGGTGCGGGCCCGCCGCGCCAGCACCGTCCAGCCCGCCGCCGCCAGCGCCGCGCCGGCCGCCGCCTCCGCCGCGACGCCGCGCGCGTGCCGCGTCGCGCTCACGCCTCGCCGGGCGGGGCGGCCAGCACCGGCGGCTGCTCCGGGTGGGCCCATTCGCGCACCAGCGTGAAGCCGACGCCGAGCAGCACCGGGCCGACGAACACGCCGAGCAGCCCGAATTTCAGGGCACCCCCCAGCACGCCGAGCAGCGTCAGCAGGAACGGCAGTTGCGCGCCGCGGGAGATGAAATACGGCCGCATCAGCGAATCCGCGCCACTGACCGCGATCAGCCCGTAGGCGAACAGGAACAGGCCGCGCCAGGTATGGCCGGACGCGACCAGCCACAGCGCGCTCGGGATCCACACCACCGGCGCGCCCACCGGCAGCACCGCCAGCCCGCCCGCCAGCACGCCGAGCAGCAGCGGCCGCGGCATGCCCGCCAGCCACAGCCCGAACGTGGTCAGGATGCCCTGCGCCACCGCGGTGCCGAGGATGCCATAGACCACGCCGCGCACCGTGTTGCCGGTAACCTCGATCAGCCGCGGCGCGCGCGACCCGGCGATCCGCCCGAGCAGGGCCGTCAGCACCGCGGCGAACCGGTCGCCGGCCGCGTAGAAGAAGAACGCCACGATCAGCGCCAGCACGAACCCCAGCACGCCATTGGCCAGCCCGAGCAGCAGCGACAACCCCAGCTCCGCCACCACGCCGAAATACGGCTTGAAGAACGCCACCATCGCGTCCACGTCGGCCGCCCAGCCGTTCCACAGATCGGCCACGGTCCTGCCGACCAGCGGCACCTGGTCCAGCCAGTCCGGCGCCTGCGGCAGCCCGGCGGCGACCGCGCCCTGCAGCAGCGCGTTCAGGTGTTTTGCGTCGTCGGCCCCGTCCGACGCCGCCAGCGCCAGCGGCAGCACCACCACGACCGCGACGATCGTCACCATCAGCAGCGCCGTGCCGCTGTGGCCGAGCCGCAGATGCGTGCGCAGCCAGACGTAGAACGGCCAGGTGGTGAAGGCGAGGATGGCGGCCCACAGGATGGCCGAGAGGAACGGGTACAGCACCTCGATGCAGCCGATGCCGATGCCGCCGAGCAGCAGCCCCATCAGCAGACGCTCGGTGGTCATGTTCTGCCTGTGCATGCTGCCCGCTTCCCCCCGGCCTGTGGTATCGGCCCTGCGCGGGGCGAGTTCAACGCCGCCGGCGCGGGGGCGGCGCCGCGGCTGTGGTGCGGGCGGTCGGGGTCGAACCGACACTGTGTCGCCACAACCGGATTTTGAGTCCGGCGCGTCTGCCAATTCCGCCACGCCCGCACGTTGTCGAGGCTAGCGCATCGGCCGCCCCGCCGCCACCCGGCGGCAATAATGCAACCAGCTTTCGCAATTGCCCGATGGTTTGCGTCGCGGCGCTGCCGGCGCTATAGGCTGCGCGCGCGGATCCCGGATAGCTCAGTCGGTAGAGCAAGCGGCTGTTAACCGCTGGGTCGCAGGTTCGAGTCCTGCTCCGGGAGCCAGCGAAATCAAGCGCTTAGGACGATTTTCTGTAACCGGGGCAAAACCCCGGGCGGTGGCGGTGTCAAGTTGGCGCTGCGCGACAGCGGATGACGTCCTGCAGGTGCGGGACGGTTGGACTGCCGAAGACGCCGAGCCTGGCGCCGAGGTAGTCCGAGAAGCCGATGCCAAGGTTTCGACAGGTCTTGGCAACGCCGAGGAAGGCGTCGCGGCCGATGTCGCTGCGGGTTCCGCCGCTGAGGTGGCGTTTGGTCACCTGGCAGCGGATGTCGTTTTCCGAGCCGTTGGTGTGCAGCGGGATTTCCGGGTGGTCGAGCACCATCAGCAGTTCGGCCTTGTTGGCGTGCAGACGCTGCAGCAGTCGGTCGCGGGTGGCGAAGCCGGTGTGCCGCTGGAAGATGCGGTCGAAGCGTGCGCGCAATTCGCAGCGCCGGCGCGGCGTCGGATCAAGCCGGTAAGCCTTCAGGTCGGCATAGAACCACCAGATCAGCCCGCGGACATGCTGCTGCGCGGCGCGCTGCGCATCGGTGAACGTGTCCAGCTTGTGCACCAGCCGCTCGGCATGGATCCAACACAGCGCGTGCGCGCCGATGTCGAACTGCCCGGCGTCATCACTGACGACGACCGCCTCGCAGAGAAACCCGTGTGCGGCCACGGCACCCCACGGCGCGCCCTCGGTGGCGACGCGCGCCGGGTCCGGGGTCACCGTCGGATCGGTGATGCCAAGCTGCTCAAGATGCTGCATCCAGGCGGTCAGATCGGCAAACCGCCGCTGCGGATGTGTGGCCGGATGTTGGACGACCGGCCCGGCGAGCGCGTGCTGGCGCATGGAGTCCAGCGCGGCGTCGTTGATCACGTAGCCGGTGTGGCCGGCACGCAGCAGGTCGAGGAAGTGCAGCCGATTGATCCGCTTCGCGGCTCAATTGCGGCCTGTCGTCCCGAACCAGGCGAACCTGCCGGCGCTGCCACCCGAAGCACCTTGGTCTCCAGCGTGACCCGCGGCGTCACTTTGCCGCGGCCGCGATGCTTGCCCCGCTTGTCGCTGGGCTTCGGCTCGGACCCCTTCTCCATGCCGCTCGGCTTGATCGAGGGGCGGCCCTTCAGGCCCTTCAGCCGGGCGATCTCATCGCGCCGTGCCGCCACGATGCGCTTCAACTCCGATACCGCACCCAGCAGGTCTACGAACGGCCTCCAACTCGGCACGCGTCAGACTGGTCAGATCGGTGGGCGGGGACATCCCTCAACGAATCGTACCCGCTCGCGTCGGGGAGAGCCCAAATATCGGCGCCCGCCCGGGGTTTCGCCCCGGTTACAGAAATGCGGGCTAACCCGGCCGACCCGAACAGCGGCCATCCTGGTCAACCCTCATCGGACGGACATGCGGTCTTACGTCGGGAACACGGCAGGCAGCGGCGGATGATTCGCCGCGCGGTCGCGCTCAACCTGGAAGAGGTGCCGTATCGCGTCGCGTGGGCGCGTCGTGGAGTAGGTTGCACATGCGGGCAGCGTACCGGGCGGGCGCGGTTCAGCTCACCCGTGCCAGTTTCTGCAGCGACCGCAGTTCGTGGTCCGGCTTCTTGCCGAAAAGCTGCGGCCAATAGGTGTTGGAGACCTCCGCCACATAGATGTCGCCGCGGGAATCGACGGCGATGCCGTGCGGCGCGATGAACTGGCCCGGTCCCTCACCGAGCGGCTGCGTGCCGAGATGCGCCAGCACGTCGCCCCTTGCCGACACGAGCGACACCCTCGGCCCGAGATTGGGCACACCCCGAGTAAGTGTGGCGACGGTCTCCGGTCCAAGCTCACCAATGATGGCGAGGGGGTTCTTGCCCCGTGTGACGAACAGGCCGCAGGGCCGCATCAGATTGTTCCACTGCGCCTGATATCGGCCGTTGCCGTCGAACACCTGCACGCGATGGTTCTCCCGGTCCGCGACATAGACCCAGCCGTCGTCGTCGCAGGCGATGTTGTGGACCAGGTTGAACTGGCCGGGGGCGGTTCCCGGCTCACCCCAGGAAAACAGCAGCTTGCCGTCGGGCGAATATTTGTGGACGCGGGCGTTCTGGTAGCCGTCGGAGACGTAGATATCACCCCGCGGCGAGAGGGCCGTGTGCGTGCAGCGGTTGAACGGCTTGCCGCTGAACCGGGGCGCGGGCTTGCCGGGCGTGCCGATGGTCAGCACCACTTTTCCCTGCGGCGCGCATTTGCGCACCGCCGCGCCGAAATCGTCGGTGAGGTAGAGCATGTCGTCGGGCCCCACGGCGGCGCCGTGGGCGTTGACGAACCCGATGTCCTCGCCCCAGGAGCGCAGGAATTTCCCCTCCCGGTCGAACACGATGACGGGATGCGCACCGCGGTTGAAGACATACACGTTGTCCTTGCTGTCCACGCAGACTGCCGCGCCGTCCCGATAGGTATAGCCGGGCGGCAGCTCACCCCACCCCTCGACCACGCGATAGCGGTACTCGCCCGCCCCCAGGATCACCGCTTCGGCGGCTGCGGCCGGGGTCGGTGCGAGGTCGGCGGCCGCCGCCAGCACAGCGAAGCCCGTGGCGGGGAAGAGGCGCGACGGCATCCTGGCCGATCCCACCGTTTGCGCCACCCCGCTAACGGCGACAGCGGTCAAGCCGCGAAATACCTGCCGGCGCTTCATCGAACAGAACAGACACATGTTTCTCTGCTCCCTGGCTTGCTTCTCTGGCGGGACACGGTGATGGAACTGCATGTAGCGTTGTGCGCGGCCGTGCCCAAGGCCACCTGGGTCGAGTACATTCCGCAGCTTGATCTGATCACGGAATCGAGGGTGCAGTTCACCGACGGCTACGCCGTGCCCGCCGATGTTGCCGGGACCGGCATTGCGTGGGATTGGAAGATGATCGAGAAGCTGCGGCTCGACCACGCGGGTACTGACCGACTGACCGCCGGGGCCGGACACGCGGCAGGCGGGTCGGCTGACGCTTGGAAGCGAGGGAAGGGAAAAGACATGTCCGAACAACACGGAATTGCGCGACGCACCTTGGTACGGACGGCTGGGTTCTCTGCCGCCGCGGGAGGACTGGCGCTGACCGCCGGCACGCGCCGCGCCGCGGCGGCCCGCAGCAAGCCGTACCACATCGCGCTCAGCAACTCCTATATCGGCAACCAGTGGCGTATCGAGATGGTCAACCTGACCGAGGCATACGCTAAGAAGTATCACTCGCAGGACGTCGTGCTGTCGGTGACCAGTTCCGGCACCGACGTGCAGCGGCAGATCGCCGCGATCGACGACATGATCTCCCGCGGCGTGGACGCCATCCTGATCAATCCGGCCTCGGAATCCGGACTGAACCCGGTGATCGCCCAGGCGACGCAGCGCGGCATCATCGTGGTCGATTTCGATCATGCCGTGTCCGCGCCGAGCGCCTACAAGGTCCATGTGGATTTCGTGAAGTTCGGCGAAATCCAGGCGCAGTGGCTGGCCGATACCCTGAAGGGCAAAGGCAACGTCATCATCAATCGCGGCGTGCCGGGTTTCGAGGGCGATCAGGCGGAATACAAGGGCGTGATGAACGTCTTCCGCAAATACCCCGGACTGCATGTGATCGCCGAGATCTACGGCCGCTGGGACGAGAACGTGACGCAGGCCGAGATGACGAAGGCGCTGACCGCCCATACGAATGTCGATGGCGTCATCAACCAGGCCGGCGCCTATGGCGCGACGCAGGCTTTCCTCAACCTGCACCGTCCGTTCGTGCCGATGACCGGCGAAGGGTCGAACGGCTGGCGCGGCGCGATGCTGAAATACAAGGATCAGGGCCTGAAGGGGATCTCGGTCGGCGATCCGCCGACGCTCGGCGCCTACGCGCTTAAGGTTGCGGTGGACATCCTCGACGGCAAGGCGCCGAAGCAGAAGGACATCCTCGTCGGCATCCCGACCCTGACCACCGAGGAACTGAAACCCGGCGTCAACGTCTTCCCCGATCTGCCGGCGACGGTGTACGACGATATCGATATTCCCGGCTCCGGCATCAGCCTGACCATGCAGGAGGCGCTCGGCAAGTAGCGCCCCCGGACCAGCGACCGGACCGCGCCCGATGGACATTGCCGGGGCAGGCCCTGCCCCGTCGTCCGCATGCCGTGCCCTGGAAGGAACCGACGCGATGCCATGCTGAACGTTCGCCGTCTCGACAAATGGTTCGGGGCGACGCATGCCGTCCGCGCGGTGGGGTTCGAGGCGGCGCCCGGCAGCGTGCTCGGGCTGGTCGGCGAGAACGGTGCCGGGAAATCCACGGTCATCAAGATGATCGCCGGCGTCGTTCCGCCCGACGCCGGGGAGATCCTGCTGGACGGCAAGCCGCTGCAGGTAAGCAATCCCCTGGAAGCGATGGCGCGCGGCGTCGGCAGCGTCTTCCAGGAACTGGCGCTGGTGGACAACCTGACCGTCGGCGAGAACCTGCTGCTGCTGGACGTGCCGCATCACCCCTGGCGCAGTATCCCGCGCGGCCGGGCGTGGGCCGCCTGTGCCGGGATCCTGGCCCGCCATGAACTCGACATCCGTCCCGACGCGCGGGTGGGCGACCTGCCGCTCGGCCGCCGGCAGATGCTCGAGATCGTCCGCGCCATCCATCGCGACCCGCGCGTCCTGCTGCTGGACGAGGCGACGTCGGCGCTCGGCGCGAGCGAGGTGCGCTGGCTCGTCCGGCTGGTGGAGCGGCTGCGGGCGGCGGGCAAGATCGTGCTGTTCATCTCGCACCGCTGGGAGGAGATCACGACCTTCTGCGACCGTGTCGCCGTCATGCGCAACGGCGAACTCGTCACGCTCGCGGACAGCGCCACGCTGTCGCAGGAGACGGCGGTGCGACTGATGACCGGCCACAGCCTGTCGGAAGGCTATCCGGCGAAGGGTTCGCCCCCCGACACGCCGCTGCTGTCGGTCAGCGGCGTGCGCAGCCCGGTGCTGCGCGACATCAGTTTCTCCCTCGCACGCGGCGAGGTGCTGGGACTCGGCGGACTGGTGGGGCAGGGGCAGAACGAGTTGATGCGCGCGCTGTTCGCGGCGCATCGGCTGGAGGCGGGCCGCATCGTGCTCGGCGCGCGGGAGTTGCGCCTGCATCGCCCGGATGACGCGATCCGCGCGCGGATCGCCTACGTGCCGCAGGACCGCAAGGCGGAGGGGTTGTTCCTCGACAAGAGCGTGACGTTCAACATGACATATGCGCTGCTCGACCGCCTGCCGGCCTGGGGCGGGTTCATCCGGCGCGCGCGGGAGCGGGAGGTCGTGGAGACCGCCATCTCCCGCCTGAACATCAAGGCGGCGGGCGCCGGCATCGCGGTGAAGGCGCTGAGCGGCGGCAACCAGCAGAAAGTCCTGTTGCAGAAATGGCTGCTGACCAAGCCTGACCTGCTGCTGCTCGACGACGTGACGCGCGGCGTCGATGTCGGCACGAAGCAGGAGATCTACGCGATCATCCGCGCGGTCGCGGCGTCCGGGACTGGTGTCATTCTCTATTCCACCGATACCGCCGAACTGGTCGGGCTTGCCGACACCGTGCTGGTCATGGTCGAAGGGCGCATCCGCTGCTGCCTCAGGGGGGAGGAGGTCAACGCGACCGCGATCGTCGATGCCGCCATCGGACGGGAGGCGGCGGGTGCGCGGCCCGCTTGACCGCATCCGCCGGTCGGAGGCCACGGCACCGACGACGATGTTCCTGGCGCTGCTCGTGGTGGTGATCGTGCTGAAGGGCGGCCGCTACAGCCTGTTCGACGTCGAGAGCCTCGCGACCAACGTGCTGCCGCTCGCCCTCGTCGGGCTGGGGCAGTATTTCGTCATCCTGGTGCGCGGCATTGATCTGTCGCTCGGTCCGGTGATGAGCGTGAGCGGCTCGATTGCCGCGGTGCTGTTCCCCTATGGCGTGGTGCCGGCGCTCGTGGTGGCGATGCTGGGCGGTCTCGCGGCCGGCGCGGGCAACGGGGTGCTGGTGGCATGGCTCGACATGTCGCCGGTGATCGTGACGCTGGCGACGATGTCGATCTGGCAGGGCGTGAGTCTCGTGGTGCTGCCGACGCCGGGCGGCGTGATCCCGCCCGGGCTGCAGATGGCGCTGACCACCGGGCGGCTGGTCCTGCCGGTGCCGATCCTGCTGCTGCTGCTGACCGGGCTGTTCGGCGCCTGGGTGATGAGCACGCGCTTCGGCCTGCATCTGCGCGCGATCGGCGGCGACGCGGCGGCGGCGGAGGCCAGCGGCGTGGTGGTCTGGCGGCAGCGTTTCGCGGCCTATCTGCTGGCCGGCGCGCTGGCCGCGCTTGGCGGCCTCTATTCGGCGATCGCGACCTCCGCCGGTTCGCCGATCATCGGCGACGGCTACATCCTGCCCTCGATCGCCGCCGTGGTGCTGGGCGGCGTGCCGCTGATCGGCGGGCGCGGCTCCCCGGTCGGCGTAGTGATGGGGTCACTGACGCTCAACATCATCGGCAGCCTGCTCTACTTCGCCGACCTGTCCGACTTCTACCAGAGCCTCATCAACGGCGTGATCCTGGTGGCGGTCGTGGCTGCCGCGGCGGTGCGCGGCTGGCTCTGGCGCGCGGTGGCGGGATGAGCCGCGTGCGGACGGAGTCCCTGGAGGCCGGAAAGGTTCGCCGCCCGTGGCTGCCGTTCGGTGCGGGGTTCATGGCGCCGGCGACCAGTCTGGTCGTCGTGGCGCTGATGTTCGCCGCCTGCGACGTGCTGCTCCCCGGCTTCGTGTCGCTCGGCAACATCCTGCGCATCGCGGAGCTTGCCGGATTCCTCGGCATCGTCGCGATCGGCGAGACAGTGGTGATCCTGACCGGCGGCATCGACCTGTCGATCGCCTGGGTGGTGACCGGCGCCGGCTGCGTGTTCACACAGGTGACGGGCGGGGAGAGCGCGCTGCTCGGGCAGGGGCTAGCGGCGGCGCTGGCGGTCGGGCTGGCCGCGGGGCTGGTCAACGGCATCGGCATCGCGCGTCTCGGGGTCTCGCCGATCGTCATGACGCTCGGCATGAACAACATCATGCAGGGCCTGACCCTGCTCTACACCAACGGGACGCCGACCGGCGGCACGCCGCGTCTGATCAAGACGCTGGCCACCGGGTATGCCGGGCCGGTCCCGGCGCTGGTGCTCGTCTGGGCGGCCCTGGCGGTGGTCGTGATCCTGGCGCTGCGGCTCAGCCGCGGTGGCCGCAAGCTCCTCGGCGTCGGCGAGAATCCGGTCGTCAGCCACCTATCCGGCATCCGAAACGAGCGTGTCATTATCGCCGCGTATGTCTGTAGTGGCGCGACAGCGGCACTCACCGGCATTCTCTATGCGGGCTTTTCGGGAGCAAGCTTTCTCGGCATGGGCGACCAGTTCGTGCTGCCGGCCATCGCGGCGGTGGTCCTGGGCGGAACGTCGATTTTCGGCGGCAGCGGCGGGTACGGCGGGACCGTCATCGGTACGCTCTTTCTCACAGTGCTGACGACAATCCTCGCCGTGGTTGATCTCTCCGCCGGAGTGCGTGATATCGTCTATGGCATGGTCATTGTTGCTGCTCTGCTGCTGAGCCGATTGTCGGCGCGCGCGGCACGTTGAGCGGCACGCTTGGCCGACGGACGTTTGGCGGGCTCGGCGATGCGCCGTTGAGGATTGATGGCATGCATGGTTTTGGGGGTTTCTGCGCCGCCGCTCAAACTCCATTCCTATGCACACCGGAGACAAAATCCTTCAGTGGAGTCACCGGGTTTTCCGTTTGAGCCAGACTGGCATTCCTGTGGGTGCGAATAAGCGCGCACCTTCGGCGCCGATCCATACGCATGCTCCAGAGCATGATCATGCTGGCCAACAGTTTCAGGCCGGCGGCGAGGGTCCCGTCGCGAGTTGTGTTGAAATTGCCTGAGCGGCGCCTCCGACGAGGTGAGAGTGATCGGCTTCAGGCGGCGAGGTCGATGGGGTTGGCGCTGGGTGGCTCGGTGAGGCTCTGCCAGCCATCCACCTTGCGCATGATGATCTGGCCGGAGGCGAGGAGCGCCCAGAACAGCATCGCCGCCGTTTCGGCCGAGGGCAGGTCGGTCTGCGTCGTGATCCGCCGCTTGAACTCTCCGTGCAACCGCTCGATGGCGTTGGTGGTCCGCGCCGACTTCCATTGGCTGCAGGGCAATCGGGTGAAGGTGAACAGCCGCTCGCCGGCCTCTTCCAAGCTGACGGCCACGGCGGGGCAGCGCAGCCGCCATTGGCGCAGGAACGCACGACGGCGCGTCGCGACCGCCTTCGGCGTCGCCCCGTAGATCATGTCGGCGTCGTCGGCCGAGACCTCGTCGTGCAGCGCCTGCGGCGCGTGGGCCAGCAGGTTGCGGTGCTTGTGGACGGTGCAGCGCTGCGTCGGCACATCGGGCCAGAGGGCCGCGAGCGCCCGCTCCAGCCCGGCAGCGCCATCGATGATCAGAAACTCCGGCGTGCGCAGCCCGCGCGCGATCAGGTCGTCGAGCACGCCACGCCATGCCGCCTCGCTCTCGCCGCCCATGGCGCGAACCGCCAGCAGCCCTTTTGCCCATCGCCTCGGACGCCGAGCACGACCAGCAACGAGATGCGGGTGGTGCGCCGGTCCAGCCGGACCCGGGCCACCGTGCCGTCCAGGATCAGCCGGACCACGTCCTCGCCGCCGCGGTCGCGCCGCGCCCAGGCCGCGCAGTCGCCCTTCACCTTGCGCCAGGTCCGGCTGACCACGTCCTTGCCCACCGCGCCCTTGAACAGGGCGCCCAGGGCGCGCTTGACCCGTCTGGTGTTGGTTCCGGCAAGGTAGGCGCCCGCGATCAGCACCTCCACCTGCCGGGTCATCCGCGCGTAGCGGGGCAGCGCCGCACCGCGCCATTCCCGCGTGCCGCCATCGTCCGCAGCCAGCCGGGCCCGCGGGACGTGAATATTCACCGCGCCGAAGCAGCCGGTCAGCTGCCGCTCGCGGGTCCCATTCCGGTAGCCCTTGTTGCTGGCGCTCCGCACGTAACGGTCGCGTCCCAGTGCCGCGGACAGCTCCTGCTCGATCATCTCTTCTATGACGCCCCGGACCCGGTCTCGCAGCCCGGCCTCGATCGGGTCGAACCAGGCCTCCCCAGCAAACAGCGCTGCCGTGGCCGGCGTTCGTGCTATTCCTGTCCATGGCGTGGTCTCCGCCGGCGCTCGAACGCCGGTCATGACTCGTTGAACAAGTCGGAGACTACGCCACCCAGCTTTCCCACCACATCTGCGACGGCACCGGCAGTCCACCAAACAACTCATCCATGCCCGCGACCCCTTCACCAACCCCAACAGGGAATCACACAAGCCGTATTCATTCACAGCCTCTCAGGTCGCGCCCGCCACCGTCTTCGGGAGCGGCCGCCAGCCGCCGATCGCGATGGCTACGCCCGCCAGCATGACCGCCAGCGCGAGCCAGAACACGGGCGGAGGCAACTTGCCGAACACAACGATGCTCCACAGCACGCCGGCGCCGAGGGCAATGTAGTTGAACAGCGAGAAGAAGGTCGGGCCGGCGCGGCGAATGATCTCGAAGAACAGCACCGTGACGACCACATTGACCAGGGTGGCGATGGCGAGCGACCAGACCGCCCCGGATGTGGCCGAAGGCGGCAGCAGCGAGGGGTTTGTGGCGAGCGCGACCGGCAGCGCGACGAGGCTGCCGCCAATCAGGATGCCGGCCGCCATCGTGCAAGAAGCGGTGTCCGCCGGGCGGAGCAGGCTCGCGCCGATGTTGGAGGCCGCGAACATCACCGGCGCAAGCAGTGCGAGCAGGAACCAGAGACTCGCATGCGCGCTCATCGCCCCCGTCCCGGGGGAGGCGATCAGCGCGACGCCCGCCAGCCCCATCAGGACCGCGACGACAGCGCGCACACGGAAGCGTTCCAGCCGCACCAGGATCGCAAACAGCAGCGTCAGGATCGGCGAGAACGACAGTACCAGGGTAAGCAGCGCGGGCGGCACGTGTCCCGCCGCCTTGGTCAGCAGGCCGGCCGGCAGCGCCATCGCGAGCGAGCCGACGAACACATACGCCCAGACGTGCTGCAGCGTCGGCACCAGCCGGTGCCCTCGCCGGCGAACATAAACGGCGAGCGCGGCGCCGGCCAGGAAGGTCTGGAAGAAGGCGAACGCCATCGGCGGCCAGCCGGCCTCGGCGGCGATCCGGTTGACCGGGAAGAACCCGCCATAGGCCAGCGCCGCCGCGATCAGCATTGCCACATTGACTGCCCGTTCCTGCGGCATCCCCTGCCTCCGTTGCACGGCGGCGCTGTCAGGCCGCCGCCTCGATCACGAGCAGCCCAGGCCGGTCCACCCGCAGCCTTTGGCCGGGCACCACGAGCGTCGTTGTCGTCAGCTCCTCGACCGTCGCCAGCAGTTCGCCGATGAGGGCGCGCTCTACGCGCATTTCCTCGGCATCCTCACCGCCGACACGTTCTATCTCAGCATCACCTTCGTCACCATCGCCATGCTCGTCGTCGGCGGCGTCGGTAGCCTGGCCGGCGCCGTGACCGGTGTGGTCGTCGTGACGGTGACCGTCGAGGTGCTACGCCTTGCCGAGGCGGGCATCCCGGTGGGTGGCCTGATGCTGCGCATCCCGCAGGGCAGCCAGGAAATCGGCCTTGGTATCGCGATGGCGCTGATCCTGATCTTCCGTCCCGAGGGGCTGACGCGCGGCAACGAAGTGCCGTGGCCGTTCGGGGCTGGCGCACGGCGGAAGTTCCGGCGCGCCCCGGCCGCCTGATCAGGTGGCGCGCAACGCCCGCGTCGCCGGCTCGTCCACGGCGCCCGCTTCGGTCAGTGCGACACGGTAGATCTCGCGTGCCCGATCGCGCGAAATCCAACCCTCACGCACATCCTTGGCGACCCGCGCCGGATCGCGTTCGACCGGCGCGCCATAGCCGCCGCCGCCGCACGAGAAGGAGCGGACACGCTCGCCCTCCAGAATGCGCACCTGCGCGCAGCCAGGCAGCTTCGCGGCCTCGCCGCTGCGCGTCAGCCGCACCTGCCGCGCCGGCGCACCGTCCAGCCCGCCGCGCACGCCCCTGGGCGCGTTGTCGGTGCCGTCGCTGACATAGCCGATGTCGATATCGCAGCCCACCGGCCCGAATTCCACGAGAATGCTGCTCGACCCGGTGTGCCGCCCCGCGCCCTCCGTGTCCGGCAGGAAGCGGCGCGCGTGGATGTGGATCGGCTGGCGCAGTTCGTCGAGTTCGATACTGTCCTGAAAGCAGAGGCCGGCATTGCCGACATGGCACAGCGTCTGCCATGCATCGGTGTGCGGCGCCCCGGGCCCGCCGGAGAGACCGAGGAACACCTGGTTGACGAAACGGCCGCCGCCGGGCAACCCGCCGGAGATCACGCCCGCCGACGGCGGGATGGTCGCGCCTGATTCCGCCAGCCCCTGGCCGTCCGCCATGCCGGCGAAGGCGGCCTGCACGCAGTTCGCCACCCGGTCGGCGAGATTGGTCGTCGCGACCGAACACGACGTGGGGTGCCTGGGAATGCCGACGATGCAGCCCTCGCGCAGATGGATGCGCAACCGGCGGAACGCCCCGGCATTCTTCGGCACCGTATGGTCGACGCTGTTGAACAGCCCTACCATCGCGGCAGTGCGCGCGCAGGCTTCGGATCGCGCCTCCCTCGCGCAGCACCAGCACGTCGGGATGACCCTCGGTGGTGAGGAACGCGGTGCGCGCGGTGTTGCCGGTGATGATGGCGTTGATCGCGTGCGTTGTGCCGTAGATGAAGGTGTCGCTTGCGGCCAGCAGGTCGGCGAGCGACCGCCCCAGGCTGTCGGCCGCGACCTGCAACGCATCCGTCACGCCACGGATCGGGTCGGCGGGCGTGGTGGGTGCCTTGAACATGTGCAGCGCGCCCGCGTCGTCTTCCACCAGCAGGTCGGTAAACGTGCCGCCCGTGTCGACCGCAAAACGCATCATGTCCTCCTGCAGGCGCGCGGCATATTTGAGGGGATGCGCGTGGCGCTGGCAAGACGTGGCGCCGCGCCGCGCCGGCACCTTGCGGCATAGTTGTCGCTGCGCCTATCCTGATGCGACGGTGAAATCGCTGAATGGGGGGACGCGGCCATGACCATCCACGGACGTACCGCGCTAATCACCGGCGGGTCGCAGGGCATCGGCGAGGCGGTCGCGCGGCGGCTCGCCGCCGAGGGCGTGCGCATCGGTGTCGTCGCGTCCGGCGACATCGCCAAGGCCGAGGCGGTGTCCGCGTCGCTGCCGAACGGCCCCCACCTCGCCTTCGCCGCCGACGTGCGTGACCGGGCGGCTGTGGACGCGCTGGTCGCGTCGGCGGAACAGCGGCTTGGCGGCATCGATGTCCTCGTCAACTGTGCCGGCGTGTTCTATCCCACGCCGGCGGGAAGCACCGACGAAGCCGCTTTCGACCGGATGGTCGATATCAACCTGAAGGGCACCTGGAATGCGATCAATGCCGTTGCCCCGCTGATGACAGCGCGCCGGCGCGGATGGATCGTCAATCTGGGATCGGTGGTCGCGGCGATGGGGTTCGGCCGCTATGCGGTCTATTGCGCGACCAAGGCGGCGATCGTGATGATGACCCGCGCGCTTGCGATCGAACTGGCACCGCATGGCATCAGCGTCAATTGCCTCTCGCCCGGCAACACCGCGACGCCGATGAACCTCGATATCCGCACCAAGCCCGAACTGGCCGGCATGCTGGACGCGATGCGCACGCGCACGCCCTCCGGGCAGACTCATTCGAACGCGGAGGACATGGCCAGCATCGTGGCCTTCATGGTGTCCGACGGCGCACGCGCCATGCACGGCGCCAATA
>CAWAZU010000017.1:0-112908 GCA_963786445.1 uncultured Pseudomonadota bacterium | reverse complement strand
CACCCGTGTGACGGCTGGAAGGACACAATGGACGACAATGGCAATGCGCGGCTAGGCGGAGCACCGGGCGCGGCGGGCGCCGCCCTTTTGCCCGTGACGGACGCGCAGGCAGAAGCCGTGAAGGCTCTGGGCAAGTTCGGCACGACGGTTGTCACTGAGGCGAGCGGCTTGGCCCGTTACGCGGGTCGAGTTCTCGGCACGCTGCCGGAGGACGCCGTGGGTTTGGTGCTGGGCGATCCTCTTCGATTTGTCCGGACTGTGATAGCTTCGAAATACGATGATCGCATCACCCGGATACTTGACCGCCGTGGTGTCAAACAGACGAGCCCTGTCAGTCCATCGCTGGCTATCCCCTTGCTCCGCGCGGCCTACGATGAGTTGCGGGAAGAGTTGCAGGAGCTCTGGGCCGGCCTGATCGCTGCGGCGATGGACCCAAACCGATCTGGACGGGTCAGACAATCATTCATTGAAGCCCTCAAGCAATTCGATCCTCTAGACGCTCTGCTGTTGAAGGCACGATTTGAACAACAGGGTGATTTGGCACCAAATGCCATCGAATTCATGCTACATCAACTTAAAACGTCGAGAGCGGAAATTAATCTGTCTGTGGACAATCTGGTCAATCTAAAGTGCTTTTTTAGGCCGCCATTGCCGCATAGTTTTGTGATTACCGATTATGGGCGCCTGCTTGTTCAAGCATGTTCAGATTAGCCGCTCGATCTTACTCAAATCAGCAAGCGTAGGGCGGAAAAGCGCAGCGCATTCCGCCACGTTCCTCGCGCCCGTTCACCTGTGCCGGCTGGTTCGGCACCGCGCCCACGCCAGGCCGTCGGGGACAGTCCCCTCGTTACGCGCCGCTGGCGATTGTGCCGGTTATCGGGCATCCGCGCAAACACCGTCGTCTTGAAGAGCGGCGGAAGGCGCTGCGCTTTTCCGCCCTATGGGTGCTGCCTTCCGCTAGCTGCGAGGGCGGGGGGACCGGTCCAATAGCCAATCGATCATGGCCCCCTTGACGTCCGCAGCGGCATTTTGTATCTACACACTGTCTCTACGACAGATAACGAAGTGTGCAACCAGACCTAGCACCGCACCGCACCGCACCGCACCGCACCGCAACACACCGCAACTGGAGTCTGTCATGAATGCTAACGATCGGGCAAGCCGGCATCATTGCCGGGTGTACAGCAGGAGCGTGCCGGAATGGAATTCGAGTGGTACGAGGCAAAGCGCCTCGCAAACATCGAAAAACATGGCATTGATTTCTTGGATGCCGATATTGTCTTCGGAGGTCCGCACTTAGTTGGATCTGCCAGGACTGAGGGAGGTGAGGTGCGCTGGATGGCCGTCGGTGTGCTGGATGATGTGTACGTGACCGTCATCTTCACGCGCCGCGCCAGCACCATCCGCCTGATCTCCATGCGGAGTGCAAGACGTGAAGAAAGAGAGCGATATCAGGCACTTTTCGGCGGCTGAGCTGGAAGCGCGGCGCAGCCGGGGAGAGAGTGGTACTGATTTGGCTCGGCTGCGGGCCAAGTCGGACGAACAGATCGAGCGCGACATCGCGAGCGATCCCGACTTCAAGGACGAGCCGGAGGATTGGCTTGCCCGGGCCGAAGCCATTATGCCGACACCGAAGAGGCTGCTGTCTCTTCGGATAGACAACGACGTGCTCGACTGGTTCAAACGGCAAGGGCCTGGTTATCAGACCCGGATCAATGCCGTACTGCGGGCCTTCGTTCAGCAGGCCGACAAGAGGCGGGCCTGAAATGCTCGCTGCTCAAAGAGACACAATCCTCACGCCCGTTCGCCTGTGGCGGCCGGTTCGGCACCGCGCCCGCGCCCGTCCGGCGCGGAGAGTCCCCTTGCCACGCGACGCTGGCGGTTGCGCCGGCGATGGCATGCGCGGATAGTCCCTCGTCTCGAAGAATGGCGGAAGGCGCTGCGCTTTTCCGTTGGGGTGGACGGCCCCCGCGGCATCATGTGCCAAGGTTCGCTGTCGAAGCTGAACATAGGAGCCGTCCATGTCGGAGCTTACGCGCGTTGCGATCGATACGTCCAAGTCCGTCTTCACGCTGCACGGGGTGGATGCCGCGGGTCGCGCGGTTTTGCGTCGCAATTTCCGCCGCCATCAGTTCGAGGCGTTCTTCGAGAGGCAGCCTGCTGTTGAAGTGGTGCTGGAAGCGTGCGGCGGGTCGCACCATTGGGGGCGATGGCTTGCGCGGCTGGGCCATCGGGTGCGGCTGATCCCGCCGCAATACGTCAAGCCGTTCGTCAAGCGCGGCAAGAACGACAGGAATGATGCCGAGGCGATCTGCGTGGCCGCGTCCCAGCCCTCGATCGGCGAGGTGCCGGTCAAATCGGCCGAGGCGCAGGCCCAGGCGATGCTGCTGTCGGCGCGCGAGTTGCTGGTGCGCCAGCGCACCCAACTGGTCAACGCGCTGCGCGGCCATGCCACCGAACTCGGCCTGGTGGCCCCCGTCGGCGACAAGGGCCTGACCTGCTTGCGTGGCGAGATCGCCACCGCCGCCGACGAACTGGTGCCACGGGCGGCCAAGCAGGCGCTGACGCTGCTGGGACAAGAGATCGACCGCATCGAGGCGAGGTTGTCCGAAATCGACGTCAAACTGAAGCGGCAGTTCGCGGCCAACCCGCTCTGCCGCGGGCTCGCCGCGATACCGGGCATCGGACCGATCACCGCCTTGAACCTCGCGCTGCGGGTCGACCCGGGGCAATTCAAGTCCGGCCGGCATTTCGCCGCCTGGCTCGGCCTGGTGCCGCGCGAGCGATCCACCGGCGGCAAGCAGCGGCTGGGCGGGATCAGCCGCGCCGGCAACGAGCGGCTGCGGCAATTGCTCGTCGTGGGCGCCACCGCGGTGATCCAGCACGCCAGACCGGATCGCCCGGGCGTCTCGCCCTGGCTTGTGGAATTGCTCAAGCGCCGCCCGCGCAAGCTCGCCGCGGTCGCCTGGGCCAACAAGATGGCCCGCATCGTGTGGGCCATGATGACGAGCGGTGAGGCATATCGGCCCGCCAAGGCCGCCTGACCCTCGTCATGTCGCCGAAGGTGTAAGAGGCGCAAGGGAAGAGATGCTGATCGGTCGATCCGACGATCCACGAACCCCGTGTAGGGTGGAGGCCGACAAGGCCGCTATTGCGTTTGGGGGTGGATCGCGGAACCCATCTGGGCCAGCGGCCGCGTGCCGCACCAAACAGGCCGGACACACGACCGCAATCGCACCGCATCAGAAAATCTTCCCCCACAGCCCCTTGCACCAGGGGGGCCGTCCACACACGCCCTACGCCTCCTTTGCTTGCTTCGATTTCCGGGCCGAAGACCTGTTCAGGGCCACGGCAGCGCGGATCAGCGTCTTGAACGCTTCCGCGTCCAGGTCGTCGCCCTCATGGAGATCGATGGCGCGCCGGACGTTGCCTTCGAGGCTGGCGTTGAACAGGCCTGACGGGTCGTTGAGCGCGGCGCCCTTGGCGAAGGTCAGCTTCACGACGCTCTTGTAGGTCTCGCCGGTGCAGATCAGGCCATCGTGGGACCACACCGGAACGCCTCGCCACTTCCACTCTTCGGCCACTTCGGGGTCCGCCTGCCTGATGAGAGCGCGGACATGGGCGAGCGTCCTGCCCCGCCAGTCGTCCAGTTCCCTGATCCTCGCGTCGATCAGCCGGGACGGGGATTCGCCGTCGGGCGTTGCGCTCTTTGTCATGTTGTTCGCAACGGCGCAGTGCGCCGGACCCTAGCGGATCAGCCCGGTCAGCGGGCTGGACGGGTCCGCCCCCATGCGCCGCGGCATGCGGCCGGCCAGATGCGCGAGCCGCCCTGCCTCCACCGCCAGCTTCATCGCCCGCGCCATGCGCACCGGGTCGCCGGCATGGGCGATGGCGGAGTTCAGCAGCACCGCGTCGCAGCCGATCTCCATCGCGATCGCCGCGTCCGAGGCGGTGCCGACCCCGGCATCGACCAGCACCGGCACCCGCGCCTGCTCGATCAGCAGCGACAGCATCGCCGGGTTCTGCAACCCCAGCCCCGAGCCGATCGGCGCGCCGAGCGGCATGATCGCGACACAGCCCATGTCCTCCAGCCGCTTCGCCGCCACCGGGTCGTCGGCGCAATAGACCATCACCTCGAACCCGTCGCTGATCAGCGCCTCGGCCGCCTCGAAGGTCGCCGCCATGTCGGGATAGAGGTGCGGCGGCGGCCCCAGCACCTCCAGCTTGACCAGCGCCCACCCGCCGGCCTCGCGCGCCAGCCGCAGCGTGCGCACGGCGTCTTTCGCGGTGTGGCAGCCGGCGGTGTTGGGCAGGTAGGTGTAGCGCCGCGGATCGACGAAATCCTGCAGCATCGGCGCGCCCGGATCGGAGAGGTTCACCCGCCGCACCGCGACCGTCACCATCTCCGCCCCGGACGCCGCGATCGCGGCGGCGGTCTCCTCCAGGCTCTTGTACTTGCCGGTGCCCACGACGAGGCGCGAGCGGAAGCGGCGGCCGGCGACCGTCCAGGCGTCGTCGCTGTCGGCCAAGGGCGGGGTGGTGTCCATGTCAGCCCCCTCCGATGAAATGCACGATTTCGAGCGCGTCGCCGCCGGCCAGCAGCGTGGCGGCGTAGGCGGAGCGGGGCACGATCGCCTCGTTGCGCTCGACCGCGACCTTGCGCGCGTCCAGCCCGATCAGGGCCAGCAGCCCGGCCACCGTCGCCGGCGCCGCCAGCCGGTAGGTCTCGCCGTTCAGCACCACGTCCAGCCGCTCGTCCATGCCCGGCAGTATGGGGACGGCGGCGGGGCCGGACAAGCGCGGGCGATTGTTGTCGCGGAGCGGCCCGGCGTGCTAGGGGCGCCCATGCAGCAATCCGTCCGCTTGCCGCTGGTCGCGGTGCTGAACGGCCCCAACCTGAACATGCTGGGCCTGCGCCAGCCGGACGTCTATGGCCGCAACACCATCGACGATGTCGAGTCGATGTGCGCCGACCTCGCCGAGCGGCTGGGGCTGGCGATCGACTTCCGCCAGACCAACGGCGAGGGCGAGCTGATCTCCTGGGTGCATGAATGCCGCGGCCGCGCCGCCGGCATCATCATCAATCCGGCCGCCTATTCCCACACCTCGATCGCGCTGCTGGACGCGCTGAAGGCGGTCGAGCTGCCGGTGATCGAGGTGCATATCTCGAACATCCACCGGCGCGAGCCGTTCCGGCACCATTCCTATGTCTCGGAGGCGGCGGTCGGCGTGATCTGCGGGCTGGGCGTGCGCGGCTACACGCTGGCGCTGACGGCGATGGCCGACCTGCTGGCCGAGGGCGTCGCCGAGGAGGGCGAATGATGGCGGAGCCGTTCGACCCGGCCGCGGTGCGCGCGCTCGCCACCATCCTGGCGGAGACCGGCCTGACCGAGATCGAGGTCGAGGGCAAGGACGGCCGCATCCGCGTCGCCCGCGCCCCCGCGCCGGTGACGACCTTCGCCGCTGCCGCGCCGGCGCAGGCCGCGCTGCCGGCGGCCCCGGCCGCCGCTGCGGCCCCCGCCACTTCGGCCGAGGATTTTGCGCACCATCCCGGCGCGGTGCTCAGCCCGATGGTGGGCATCGTCTATCTGGCGCCGGAGCCGGGGGCGACGCCGTTCATCGTCCAGGGCCAGACGGTCGCGGCGGGGCAGACGCTGCTGCTGATCGAGGCGATGAAGACGTTCAACCAGATCAAGGCGCCCAAGGCGGGCACCGTCGCGCGCATCCTGATCGCCGCGGGCGCGCCGGTGGAGTTTGGCGAGCCGCTGCTGATCCTGGAGTAGCGGCGAAGTGGCCGGGCTGTTCCAGAAAGTGCTGATCGCCAACCGCGGCGAGATCGCGCTGCGCATCCAGCGCACCTGCCGCGAGATGGGCATCCCGACCGTCGCCGTGCATTCCACCGCCGATGCGCAGGCGATGCATGTCCGCCTCGCCGACGAGAGCGTCTGCATCGGCCCGCCGTCGGCGCGCGAGAGCTATCTCAATGCCGCCAGCATCCTCTCCGCCGCGATCGTGACCGGCGCGGATGCGATCCATCCCGGCTACGGCTTCCTCGCCGAGAACGCCGCGTTTGCCGAGATGGTGGAGGCGCACGGCCTGACCTTCATCGGCCCGGCGCCGTCGCATATCCGCATGATGGGCGACAAGATCGCGGCCAAGGCGGCGATGGCCTCGCTCGGCGTGCCGCTGGTGGCGGGATCGGACGGCGAGGTCGTGAGCGTCGAGCAGGCGCGGCAGATCGCCGGGCGGATCGGCTATCCGGTGCTGGTCAAGGCGTCGGCCGGCGGCGGCGGGCGGGGGATGAAGGTGGCGCCGGACGCCGAGGGGCTGGAAGAAGCCTGGCGCGTCGCGCGCGCCGAGGCGCGCGCCGCGTTCGGCAGCGAGGCCGTCTATGTGGAAAAATATCTCGACCGGCCGCGCCATATCGAATTGCAGGTGCTGGCCGACGGCGCCGGCAACGTGGTGCATTTCGGCGAGCGCGACTGCAGCCTGCAACGCCGTCACCAGAAACTGCTGGAGGAGGCGGGATCGCCGGCATTGTCGCCGGCGGCGCGGATGCGGCTCGGCGCCACCGCGACGGCGGCGCTGGCGCGGCTCGGCTACCGCAACGCCGGCACGCTGGAGTTCCTCTACCAGGACGGGCAGTTCGCGTTCATCGAGATGAACACGCGGCTGCAGGTGGAGCATCCGGTGACGGAGATGCTGTGCGGCGTCGATCTGGTGCGCGAGCAGATCCGCATCGCCGCGGGCGAGACGCTCGGCTACGGCCAGGACGACATCGCGTTCTCCGGCCACGCGATCGAGTGCCGCATCAATGCCGAGGACCCGGAAAACTTCGCGCCGACGCCGGGACTGGTGGAGGCGTACCACGCGCCCGGCGGAATGGGCGTGCGCGTCGATTCGGCGCTGTATGCGGGGTATAAAGTGCCGCCGTTCTACGACAGCCTGGTGGCGAAGCTGATCGTGCATGCGCCGACGCGGGAGCGGGCGATCGCGCGGCTGGAGCGCAGCCTGGCCGAGTTCGCCGTGGTCGGGATAAAAACCACGCTGCCGCTGCACCAGCGCATCGTCGCGGATGCCTCGTTCCAGGCCGGCGCGTATGACATCCATTGGCTGGAACGGTTCATGGCGAAGACATGAGCGCGACGGCGCACCAACCGATGACGGTGGACGAATTTCTGGCGTGGGAGCGCACGCAGGAATTGCGCTGGGAGTTCGACGGTCACGCGCCGGTGGCGATGACGGGAGGGACGGTGGCGCATTCGGTGATCGGGACCAACCTCGTCGAGCTGCTGCGCGATCGGCTGCGCGGCCGGCCGTGCCGTGCGTTCCGCGGCGACCTGAAGATTCTGGTCAACGGCAGGGTGCGCTATCCCGACGCGCTGGTGACGTGCTCGCCAGTCGCCGACGACAGCGACATCATCCCCGAGCCGGTGGTGGTGTTCGAGATTCTGTCGCCGAGCACGAACCGCACCGATCGCGTCGCCAAGAACGCCGAGTATCGCGCGACGCCGTCGATCCGGCGTTACGTCATGCTCGAGCAGGATACCGCAGCTGCCACGGTTTTCGAGCGGAGCGGCGACGACTGGATGGGACAT
Organism: uncultured Pseudomonadota bacterium; assembly: GCA_963786445.1. Taxonomy (GTDB): domain Bacteria; phylum Pseudomonadota; class Alphaproteobacteria; order Acetobacterales; family Acetobacteraceae; genus JAFKFJ01. The sequence continues at coordinate 105,310 of CAWAZU010000017.1, read as the reverse complement.
CTGCAGACCGGCGACGTGGTGCTGGCGATGCCGGAGATCGGTGTCGAGCTGCGGCTGGCGGACATCTACGAAGGACTCGAGTTCGCCGCGGAAGAGTGATCAGGCGCCGTAGATCGCCGCGAGCGGCATCTCGACACCGATCTCCGGCAGCGCCAGCACCGCATCCGGGCCGCGCAGCACGGTCTCGCGCCAGTTCTCCGCGCGGCGGAACACCAGGGCCTCCGGCTCGGCCTGGTCGAGCACGACGCAAGCGAGGATCGACGGCACGGCGGCGTATTCGCGCGGTTTCACGCGGCGGTCGGTCAGCACCGAGGACGGCGACATGACTTCGAAGACCACGACCGGCTCGGTCACGTCGCTCTCATCATCGAGTCCGCCGCAAGCCACCGTCGCGTCCGGGTAGCGAACCCTGGTGCCACTGGAGGTCAACACCTTCAGGTCGCCGGTGAACACCTCGCAGGGGGGCTTCAGCCGCGTCCCGAGCGCGACGATCAGGCGCGCGGCGGTGCGGGCATGGGCCGGCGTGCCGCCGGTCATCGCAACCGGCTGGATGCCGTCGAACTCGTGGCGCTCCGGCTGGACGCGTTCCCAGGCCAGGAATTCTTCGGTGGTCAGCACGCGCAAACTCGCACTCATGGCGCAGCCTTCGCACAGGCGCCGCCCCCGCGCAACACTACGCCGCCTGTGCCGCCGCCACCTCCAGGCTGGCGACGAAGCTGCGCGCCCAGCTCGCCGCGGTGTGGCGCTTCACCTCCTGCCACATCCGCTCCCAGCGCGCACGTCGCTCCGTCTCCGGCATGGTCAGCGCGATGTGCAGCGCCTCGGCGGTCTCGTCCGGGTCGTGCGGGTTGACCAGGATGGCGCCCTCCAGCGCCTCGGCCGCGCCGGCGAAGCGGCTCAGCACCAGCGCGCCGGGGCTGGCCGGGTCCTGCGCGGCGACGAACTCCTTTGCCACCAGGTTCATGCCGTCGCGCAGCGGCGTCACCAGCCCGATCGAGGCGATCCGCTGGAACCCGGCGAGCGTCGTGCGCGGCACCGTCTGCGTCAGGTAGCGCAGCGGCACCCAGTCGAACTCCGCGTGCTCGCCGTTGATGCGCCCGACCAGCTCGTCGAGTTCGCGCCGCAGCGCCCGATACTGCGCCACGTCGCCGCGCGAGACCGGCGCCACCTGCAGCAGCGTCACCCGGTTGCGGTGCTCGGGGAACCGCTTGAGCAGCTGCGCATAGCCGCGGAAGCGGTGCGGGAGGCCCTTGCTGTAGTCCAGCCGATCGATGCCGAGGATCAGCGCGCGGTCGCCGAGGCTGCTGCGCAGCCGCTCGCCTTCCGGCCCGGCGGCGGCGGTGCGCGCCTCGGCGGCGAACGCCTCGGGGTCGATGCCGATCGGGTAGCAGCCGGTCCGCACCGGCTGCCCGGCCGCCGCCAGCACGTCGTTGAGATTGGCGACATCGTCCTCCGTCTGCAGGCCGATCACGTCATAGGCGCCGAGATCGGCCACCAGCCCGTCGCCCTGCGGCAGCGCCTCGAAAATCGCGCGCGGCGGGAACGGCACATGGAGGAAAAAGCCGATGCGCCCGGCAAAGCCGCGGCGGCGCAGCCCGGCGCCGAGCGGGATCAGGTGGTAGTCCTGCGCCCACACCAGGTCGCCCGGCCGCAGCAGCGGCGTCAGCGCGGCGGCGAAATTCTCGTTGACGCGGCGATAGGCGGCGAGGTCCTCGCGCTTGAACTCCGCCAGCCCCATGCGGTGGTGCAGCAGCGGCCACAGCATGCCGTTGGAGAAGCCGCGGTAGTAACCGGCGAGGTCGGCCGGCGACAGATCGACGGTGGCGAAGCTGATGCGCCCCGCCCGCGTCACCCGCGGCGGTGCGCCCGGGGCGTGGCTGCTGCCCGACCAGCCGAACCACAGCGCCTCCCGCCCCGCCAGCGCCTCGCGCATGGCGACCGCGAGGCCGCCGGCGAGCTGCGCGCGCTCGCGCGGCGGCGGCACGCGGTTGGCGACGATGACCAGCCGGCTCACGAGAGTGCCTCTGCGCCGGCCAGTCCGGCGAGCCAGGCGCGCACCCCAGCCGCGTCGCCGAACGCCTCGGCGACCCGCAGGCCGGTGCCGCCGCGCGCGCGGACGACGCGGATCGCGTCCTCGTCGGTCACGTCGTCGCCGACATAGACCGGCACCCGGCCGGCGAACGGCGCGCGCTCCAGCAGGGCGGCGACCGCGCTGCCCTTGTCGGCGCCCCGCGGCGTCACCTCGAAGGCCATGTGCGCCGGCAGCACAAGATGCGTCCGCTGCGCGCCGAGCAGCGCCAGCAGGCCGCGCTCCAGCGCCGCACCCGCCGCCGGCGCCAGGCGGTAGTGCAGCACGAAGCCGCGCGCCTTGCGTTCCAGCAGCGCGCCGGGATGCGCCGCGGCCAGCGCCGCCGCCGCCGCCAGCCACTCCGGCGGCGGCAACGGCAGGGGCGCCCGCTCGACCGGCGCGCCGGGGGCGAAGCGGACGGCGCCGCCGTGCTCGCCGGCGACCGCGTAGGCGGTGCCCGGCAGCAGCGCATCCACCTGTTCCGCCGGCCGGCCGCTGACGATCGCCAGCGCCTCGCCGAGCCGGGCGCGCAGGCGCCGCAGGTTATCCGTCAGGCGCGCCGGCACACGCACCGCGTCCGGCGTCGGCGCGATGTCGAGCAGCGTGCCGTCCAGATCGAGGAACAATGCCGCGTCGTGCGGCAGCGCCGCCTCCCCTGCGAAGGTCTGGGCCGTCATTGCAGCTCAACTATTTTACCGAAGCGAAGTTCCGCCCAGCCCCGATCGACCGACATCGCGTTCAGCCGGCGCAGCCCGCCAGCCGCACGTCATAGAGCGGGTGCTGCAGCATCGCGGCGGCCGGCTCGTTGGCCAGCATCCAGCCGGTGAATCCGGGCATGCCGGGGTTGCGGTCGGTGATCTGCAGGAACGCGGCGGCATCGGCCGCGACATCCGGCGGGCGCACGTCGCAGGCACGCACGGCGATGGTCAGCGACCCGAACGGCACGGACTCGCCGACCTTCACCGTGACGGTGCGCGGCTGCGCGCTGATCTTGTCGAGCAGGATCAGCGTCGCTGCCGGCCGCGGCAGCCAGGCCGGCGCGGGTGCGGGCGGCGGTGCCGGTGCCTGGCCCTGCTCCGGCGCCTGCTCCGGCGCGGCTGGCGGCGGCGCGGCCGGCTCCTGGGCGGCGGCAGCGGCCAGCGGCGGCGGCACCAGCAGCAGGACCGCCAGCAGCGCCGCCGCGCGCCGGCTCATTCCGCCAGGCGTCCGCGCCGCGGGCTCGCCAGCCGGCGCACCATGTCGTCGATGATGCCGCGCATCGCTGCCTCATCGACGCCCATCAGCACCGCGTCCTCGAACACGTCCTGCATGGTCTGCGCCAGTTCGGCGTGGTTTTCCGCCAGCATCTTCAGCTTCTCGCGGCAGGCGACCGGCGTGCCGTCCGGCTGCGGCCATCGTTCGGGCGGGGTGATGGTCATTTCGGCTCGCCCCCTTGCGGCTGGCCCGGCTTCGGCGCGCCGCCGCCGCCGAGATTGCCCATGCTGAAGATGAATTTCCCCAGCAACTGCTCGATGCTGATCGAGGACTGCGTGATCGTCACCTGCCCGCCGGGCGGGATCATCTGCGCCTCGCCGCCCGGTTGCAGCCCCAGATACTTGCCGCCGAGCAGCCCGTCGCTGGTGACGGCGGCGCTGCTGTCCTTGGGCAGCTTGACGTCGTCGGCGACGGTGAAATCGACCACCGCCTGGTAGGTCTGCGGATCGAGATGCGCGCCCACCACGCTGCCCACCTTCACCCCGGCCAGCCGCACCTCGGAGCCGACCGAGAGTCCGTCGATGGCGTTGAACCTGGCGTGCAGCTGATAGCCGCCCATGGTCGTGCGCCCGGAATTCGCGACCGCGTAGCCGAGGAACCCCAGCGCGGCGGCCAGCACCACGGCCCCGGCGAGCAGTTCCGCCGCGTTGCGCTGCGGCATCCCCGGCTCAGCCCCCGGACACGCCGTCCGGCGTCCAGGCCTCGTAGTCGCCGGTTGCCGCCGCCCGCTGGCCGCCCTGGTAGTCGTGGCCCGGCGGACGATAGCCGAGCGCCGTGCCGGTCAGATTGGGCAAATGCGGCTTCACCCAGGGCAGCTGCCGCGCGACCGCGATCGGCGCGTCGGTGGTGTAGTGCAGCCAGGCATGCCATTCCGGCGGCACCGCGGAGGCATCGGCCGCGCCGGCATAGATCACCCAGCGCCGCGTGCGGGCGCCGCGCCGTGCCCGCTTCTCGTCGTAATAGACGTTGCCGACGTCGTCGCGGCCGACCTGGCGGCCGTGCAACCAGGTGAAGATGCGGGTGCCCAGGGTCATGGCGCCTCATATACGTGCCGCGCACGCGCCGGTCCATGCCGCCGGACGCGGCAAATTGTCCACAGGACGCGAAACGTTGTCCACAGGGTCTTCAACAGCTTCCCCCACAGGATTTTGTGGCCGCGCGCGGTACGGACCGCAAAATACGCTTCCGCCGGACCGACACTGCCCTTAGATTCGCGGCCATGAAGCCGAGCAAGCACATCCCCGGTCCGTTCTGGCGCGGCGTGCGCCTGCGTCGCCTCGTGGCTGCCGCGAGCCCCGACGATGTCCCGCGCCCGGTCACCCTGCCCGCCGCGTGGGAGGATCGCGCCGCCGCCGCCCTCGCGGCTTTGGTGCCGGGCCATCGTCCGGCGGTGCTGGAACCGGCCGCCGATGCCTGGATCCGCCCGATCGCGGCGCGCGGCGCCCCCGACCTCGCCGAGCGTCTGCACGCGCTGCTGCGCACCCGCCGCGGCGCGCCCGGCGCCTCGGTCTGGCAGGGCCAGCCGGCGACGCTGCCGCGCTTCGTGCTCAACCTGCCGGGGTTCTTCGAGCCCGGCGCCGGCTTCGATGCCGCCGGCTTCGCAGCCGCCGCAGAGACCGCCACGGTGGCGCTGGCGCTGCACGACCCGGCGGCGGCGTCGCTCGGCGTCGGCATGGCCGACCTCGCCGGGCTGCTGGCCGCGCTTGGCCTCGCCTACGACAGCGACGCCGCGCGCGCGGTGGCCGCGGCGCTGGCCGCCCTGCTGCGCGCCGCCGCGGAGGCCGCCTCGGCCGCGCTCGCAGCACCGGACGGCATGCGCGCCGAGGCGGCAGCCCCGCCGCCGCCTGCCCCGCCGATGACTGTGGTGCCGGGTCTCGCCGAGGCCGCCGCCGCCGCGCAACGCCGCGCCCGCGCGCTGCCCGGACGACGCCACGCGGCCGTCACCGCGCTCGCCGCGCCCGATGCCGCCGAGGCGCTGCTGGGCGTGGAGACCGGCGGCATCGCGCCGAGCTTCGGCCCGCTCGACGACGACGGCCGGCTGGCGCGAACGGCCCGCGCCTGGCTCGCCGCGCGCTCGGTGACGGCGGAGGCGGCGCTGGCGGCGACGCTGGCCGGCGCGGCCCCGTTCCCGCATGCCGACGCCGCCGCCCACGCCGCCATGCACGATGCGGTGGCGCCGTTCTTCGAGGCGATGCCGCCCCGCCCGGTGCCGCTGCCGCTGCCCGCCTTCACCACGGCGCGGCGCGAGTTGCCGGCGCGGCATGCCGGGATTGCGCAAAGGGCGTCGGTCGGCGGGCACCGCGTCTATCTGCGCACCGGCGAATACGCCGACGGCACGCTCGGCGAACTGGCGATCGGGCTGCCCAAGGAGGGCGCCGCGTTCCGCGGCCTGATGGATGCGTTCGCGGTCGCCGTCAGCCTCGGCCTGCAGCACGGCGTGAAGCTGGAGGAGTTCGTGGACGCTTTCACGCTCACCCGCTTCGGCCCGGCCGGCGCGGTCGAGGGCGACCCGCTTGTGGCCCGCGCCACCTCGCTGCTCGACTACGCCTTCCGCAGCCTCGCCGCGCATTATCTCGGCCGCATCGACCTGCCGGAGGCGGCGGCGGACGACGAGGCGCTGGCGGAACCCTCGCTGCCGCTCGACCTGCCGCGCGCCGAGGGCAAGCGGCGGCGGCTGCACGTGGTGAAATAGGAGACGCAGATGGCCGGACGCATCGACGCCCGCCTCGCCGAACTCGGCATCGCGCTGCCCGAGCCGGCGCGGCCGGTCGCCAACTACGTGCCCTACGTCGTCACCGGCGACCTCGTCGTCATCTCCGGCCAGGTGCCGGTGATCGACGGAAAAGTGGCGTGGAGCGGCAAGGTCGGTGCCGCGGTCAGCCTGGAGGACGGCGTGCGCGCCGCCCGGCAGTGCTTCGTCAACCTGCTTGCGCAATTGCGCGCGGCCTGCGGCGGCGACCTGGACCGGGTCGCGCAGGTGGTGCGGCTCGGCGGCTTCATCGCCGCCCCGCCGGAGTTTTCCCAGCATGCCACGGTGATGAACGGCGCCAGCGACCTCGCCGTCGCGGTGTTCGGCGAGGCGGGGCGGCATGCGCGCACCACGGTCGGCGTGCCGTCGCTGCCGCTCGACTGCGCGGTCGAGGTCGAGGGCCTGTTCCGCATTGCCTGATCCGCGCGGCGCCCTCATCTTGCGGGCATGCCCGACGGCTCGCCGACGCTGACGCTCGCGCTGCACAAGACGATCGCGGAAATTCCCGCCGAGGCATGGGACCGCTGCGCCGGGGCGGACAATCCGTTCGTCAGCCACGCGTTTCTGTCCGCCGTCGAGGACAGCGGCTCGGCCAATGCGCGCACCGGCTGGCTGCCGCAGCACGCGGCGCTGCGCGACGCGGCGGGCGCGGTCGTCGGCGTGGCGCCGATGTATGCCAAGTCGCACAGCTACGGCGAATACGTGTTCGACCACGGCTGGGCGCATGCGTTCGAGCGCGCCGGCGGACGCTATTACCCGAAGCTGCAAGTGGCGGTGCCGTTCAGCCCGGTGCCCGGGCCGCGGCTGCTGCTGCGTGCCGACGCCGGCGTGCCGCACGCGGCCCTCGGCCGTGCGCTGGTGCAGGCGTGCCGCGAACTCGACCTGTCGTCGGTGCATGCGACGTTCTGCACCGAGGCCGAGGCGGACGCGCTGGAAGACGCCGGCTGGCTGAAGCGCATCGGCGTGCAGTTCCACTGGGAGAACGCCGGCTACGTCACGTTCGACGATTTTCTCGCTGCCCTGGCCTCACGCAAACGCAAATCCATCCGCCGCGAGCGGCGCGACGCCAACAGCGCCGGGCTGGAATTCCTGGCGCTGCGCGGGCCGGAGATCGGGCGGCGCGAATGGGCCGCATTCTATGCGTTCTACACGTCCACGGTCGATCGCAAGTGGGGCAGCGCGTATCTGACGAAACAGTTCTTCCCGCTGCTCGGCGAGCGGCTCGGCGAACGCGTGGTGCTGATGCTGGCGCGCAAGGACGGCACGCCTGTCGCGGGCGCGCTGAACCTGGTGGGCAGCGACACGCTGTACGGCCGCAACTGGGGCGTGCGCGGCGAGTTCCCGTTCCTGCATTTCGAACTCTGCTACTATCGCGCGATCGACTTCGCCATTGCGCACGGCTTGAAGCGGGTCGAGGCGGGGGCGCAGGGCGAGCACAAGATCCAGCGCGGCTACCGCCCGGTGCCGACGTTTTCGGCGCACTGGATCGCGCATCCGGGCTTGCGGCGCGCGATCGCGGAGTTTCTCGAACAGGAACGGCCGGCGCGGCTCGCCGAGATGGCGGAACTCGCGCAATTCTCGCCGTTCCGAAAGGAAACCGAGACGGAGTAAGCGGCTGTCGTTCGCGGTGGCGACGGCTGGCGCGCCCCGCTCAGCTCGGCGGCACCGCCACGTGCGTCCGATAGGGCGGGCGCGCCAGCAGGCGCTCGTACCAGGCGTGCAGATGCGGGCTGTCGGGCCGCGCGATCGGCATGACGAACCAGCGATGCACATGCACGCCGAAGGCGATGTCGGCCAGCGTCAGCCCGTCGCCGGCCAAAAACGCCCGGCTGCCCAGCCGCGTGTCCAGGATGCCCCAGATGCGGCCTGCCTCCGCCACCGCGGCCGAGATCGCCGCATTGTCGCGCTGCTCCGGCGCCGTGCGCACCAGGCCGGCGAACACCACCCCTTGCGGGCGGTTCAGCGCGGTCTGCTGGAAGTCGAGCCAGGCATCGACCTCGGCGCGCGCCGGCGGCGGCGCCGGGTAGAGCGCGTTGCCCGGCGCATGGGCGTTGCAGAGGTAGCGCAGGATGGCGTTGCTCTCGAACAGCGCGAATCCGTCGTCCTCCAGCGTCGGCACCAGGCCGAGCGGGTTCATGGCGCGGTATTCCGGGGTGCCGGTGCGGCCGAACTTGCCGCCGGCGTCGATGCGTTCGGCCGCCAGGCCGAGCTCGTCCAGCAGCCACATCACCTTCATCACGTTCGAGGAGGTTGTGCGGCCCCATACACGCAGCATGTCACGCCCCTCCCGTCCCGCGGAACGGCAATCTAACCGGACGGATTGAGCGATCGCAACTTGTCGGGGCCGGCGGTTGCGGTCATATCGCCGGCATGCCGCCTTCTCCCCGCGTCGCGCTGTTCTGCGCCGGCCTCGCCGCGGCGCTGGCGCTCGCGGTCGCCTTTGCCGCGGAGTGGTGGGGCGGGCTGGTGCCGTGCCCGCTCTGCCTCATCGAACGCTGGCCGTATCGCATCGCCATCGCGGTCGCGGCACTCGGCCTGGTGCTGCCGCGGCGGGCCGGGTGGGCGGCGCTCGCGCTGGTGCTGCTGATCGGCCTGGCCGAAGTGGCGGCCGCCGGGCTGCATGTCGGCGTCGAGCTTCACGCTTGGCCCAGCCCGCTGCCGGAATGCGCGGCCCCGCGCTACGGCGGCGGCAGCATCGCCGAGCGGCTGCGCAACATGCCGGCGCGCCCGTCGAAATCCTGCGAGGAGGGGGTTTTTCCCGTGCCCGGCCTGCCGTTGTCGTTTGCCACGCTCAACCTGATCTATGCGCTGGCGTTCTCCGCCGCGGTCGCCGCCTCGCTGGCCGCCGGACGCAGGAGGGGTGCATGAGCGAGACCGAAGCCGCAGGGCTGCCCGGCGAGCCGACCGCGCCCGCGCTGGTCGAGCGCATGATCCGCGTCGATCATGCCGGCGAGTACGGGGCACGCCGCATCTACCAGGGCCAGCTCGCGGTGCTCGGGCGCCGCGCCGAGGGCGAGGTGCTGCGGCACATGTGCGCGCAGGAGCAGGTGCATCTCGACCGCTTCGCCGAGCTGATCGCGCGCCGCCGGGTGCGTCCGACAGCGCTGCTGCCGTTTTGGCACGTCGCCGGCTTCGCGCTCGGCGCGGCGACCGCGGCGCTGGGACCGCGCGCGGCGATGGCCTGCACGGTCGCGGTCGAGGAGACGATCGACGCGCACTACGCCGGCCAGGCCGCGCGGCTCGGCGACGACGAGGCGGCGCTGCGCGGCACCATCGAGACGTTCCGCGCCGAGGAGCTGGAGCACCGCGACATCGGGCTGGCGCACGGCGCCGAACAGGCGCCGGGTTATCGCCTGCTGTCCCGCCTCATCCGCGCCGGCTGCCGCGCCGCCATCGCGGCGAGCGAACGGTTCTGAGCGGCGAGCCCCTCAGCTCTCCAGCTCGGTATCCCAGTAGAGATAGTCGCGCCAGCTCTCGTGCAGGTAGTTGGGCGGGAAGCCGCGGCCGTTCTCCTGCAGCTCCCAGCTCGAGGGCTGATACGGGCGCTGGCGCGGGAACATGTGGCACTCGCGCGGCAGCCGGCTGCCCTTGCGCAGATTGCAGACGCCGCAGGCGGTGACGACGTTCTCCCACGTCGTCCGGCCGCCGCGGCAGCGCGGGACGACGTGGTCGAAGGTGAGGTCCGGCGCCGGCTGCCGCTCGCCGCAATACTGGCAGGCGAAGGCGTCGCGCAGAAACACGTTGAACCGCGTGAACGCCGGCTTGCGCGCCGCCGGCACGTAGTCCTTCAGCGCGATCACGCTGGGCAGGCGCATGGTCAGGCTCGGCGAGTGGACCTCGGTGTCGTATTCGTTGAGCACGCTGACGCGATCGAGGAATACCGCCTTGACCGCGTCCTGCCACGCCCACACCGAGAGCGGGAAATACGACAGCGGGCGAAAGTCCGCGTTCAGGACAAGCGCAGGAAAGTGTTGGCCGCCGTCTGGCAAGCAACGCCCCCGTCGATCCGCGTCCGTCGCGGCAGAGGCGATTCCTGCCGCACGCTTCCGCGAACCGGCAGAATTTGTTCGTCACCGCGAACTGAAGCGGCCTTATGGCACCCAAGCGGCCGGCGCCGCAAGCCGCCCGGCCGAGTTTCACGGCGCGGTCACGATCGGCGGCCTGGCGGAAGCTGCTATACCGGCAGCGATGCCGCCGACCACCCGCTTCGCCCCCAGCCCGACCGGCCTGCTGCACCTGGGCCACGCCTTCGCGGCCCTCACCGCCTGGCGCCGGGCGCGTGAGGCGGGCGGGCGGTTCCTGCTGCGGCTCGAGGACATCGACGCGACGCGCTGCCGGCCGCACTACGCCGCCGCCATCGTCGAGGACCTGGCCTGGCTCGGCCTCGACTGGGACGGCGAGGTGCGGGTGCAGTCCCAGCATTTCGCCGACTACCGAGCGGTGCTCGATGGCTTGGCCGCGCGCGGGCTGCTCTATCCGTGCTTCTGCACGCGCGCCGAAATCGCGCGCGAGATTGCCGCCGCTGGCGCCGCCCCGCACGGCCCCGACGGGCCGCGCTACCCCGGCACCTGCCGGCGGCTGAGCGCGGACGAGCGCCAGGCGCGGCTGGCCGCCGACGAGCCGCACGCGTTGCGGCTGGACATGGCGGCGGCGCAGGCGGCCGTGCCGGAGCGGCTGACCGTCCGCGAGGAGGGCGAGGGGATCGTGACCTGCGATCCGGGCGCGTTCGGCGATGTCGTGCTCGGCCGCAAGGATGTGCCCGCCAGCTATCACCTGTGCGTGAGCCACGACGACGCGGTGCAGGGGGTGACGCTGGTGACGCGCGGCGCCGACCTGCGGCCGGCGGCCGATGTGCATCGCTTGCTGCAGGCGCTGCTCGGCTGGCCGGCGCCGAACTATGCACACCACGATTTACTAAAGAATGATTCAGGAAATCGTCTTTCAAAACGAAACCACGCGCCGAGTCTGCGCGCGCTGCGCTTGTCAGGAGTGCCGTGCGCCGTTGTTCGCGCCCGCCTGTCTGTTAAGCGAGATTAGTCGAAATGGTTGTGCCCTCCCCCGATTATGTGCGTTAATGGTCGGGTGCAGAGTGTCCAGTGAAGCCGCAATTGCTCAAAATTGAGTGAGCGGATCGATTGCCACGTCACCGCTCTGCGAGCGTTAAGAGACCTGGGTCGGGATGATTTAGGTGCAATGACGAGTTTGTTCCGCCATCTGTTGATGCTCATTGTCACCGTGCTGCTTCCGGCGATCATTGTTGCCGCGATGGTGGATGCGCTTGTGCCGGGCGGGGTGTGGCTGGCGGCGCTGGCCGCTGCCACGGCGGCGGCGGCGGCTCGGCTCGGGACCGAGGCGCTGCTGCGGCGGCCGGGCGCGGCGCCGGCCGACCACGCGGCGACGCTGGAACGCGAACTGGCCGAGCGCACGGCGGCGCTGCAGGACCGCGAGCGCCGCTGCCGCGGCATTTTCGACTCCGCCTTCCATTTCCTCGCGCTGCTGACCTGCGAAGGCGTGGTGCTGGAGCTCAACCGCGCCGCGCTCGCGTTCTATGGCGTGGCGGAGAGCGAGGCGGTCGGCCGCCGGTTGTGGGAGGTGGCGCCGTGGGCGGACAGCCCGCCGGCGGTCGCGGGCTTCAGGCTGCGGCTGGCGCAGGCGGCCGCCGGCGAAAGCGTCCGCTTCGAGACGGCGCGGCCGGATAGGTCCGGCCGGACGGTGCCGTTCGACCTGTCGCTGCGACCGATCTTCGACGCGGGCGGGGGCGTCGCCATGCTGGTGGTCGAAGCCCGCGACATCAGCGAACGCGCGGAGCTTCAGGCGAAGCTGGTGCAGGCGCAGAAGATGGAGGCCGTCGGCCAGCTGACCGGCGGGGTGGCGCACGACTTCAACAACCTGCTGCAGGCGCTGGTCGGCAATCTCGACCTGATCCGCCGGCTCGGCGAGAGTTCCGGCGATGCGCGGCTGCTGCATCTGGTGACGAACGCGCAGCGGGCGGCGGCGCGCGGCACGCGGCTCACGCGGCAGATGCTGGCGTTCTCGCGCCAGCACAAGCTGCGCATCGAGAGCGTGTCCATCGACCGGCTGACCGCCGAGATGGCCGACCTGCTGCGCCGCGCCGCCGGCGAGACGATCCGGCTGGAAATGCCCTTGGCACCCGATCTGTGGGCCTGCGAGCTCGAACTCGACGCAGTTCGAGACGACGCTGCTCAACCTCGTCATCAACGCCCGTGACGCGATGCCGCACGGCGGCACGGTGCGCATCCTCGCCGGCAACGTGATGCTGGCGGCGGACGAGGCGGCGCGGCTGGAAGTGCCGCCGGGCGGCTATGTCCGCGTCGATGTGGCGGACACCGGCTCCGGCATCGCCCCCGAGCACCTGCCGTACTTGTTCGAGCCGTTCTTCAGCACGAAGGAGGCGGGCAAGGGCACCGGCCTCGGCCTGGCCATGGTGCATGGCTTCGCGCGCCAGTCGGGCGGCGCGGTGACGGTGGCGAGCGAGCAGGGGCGCGGCACCACGGTGACGCTGTTCCTGCCGCGTGCCGCGGCGGCGGCCGCGCCGCCGCCGCGCGCCGAAGCGCCGCCGCCGGCACGGCCGGACAGCCTGCGCATCCTGGTGGTCGAGGACGACGCCGAGGTGCGCGAGGCGATGCAGTTCGCGCTGGCCGATGCCGGCCACCGCGTCCACGGTGCCGCCGAGGCGAGCGCGGCGCTGGCCATCCTGGAGAGCGGCGAGGACCTCGACCTGCTGGTGTGCGACGTGGCGCTGCCCGGCGGGACCAACGGGCTGGAGATCGCCGACGCGGCGCGGCGGCAGCGGCCGCATCTGCGGGTGCTGCTGGCGTCGGGCTATGGCGCGGACGCGCTGGCCGGGGAGCGCGACTACGAGGTACTGGCCAAGCCGTTCTCGCAGGCGGCGCTGCTGCGCCGGGTCGCGGAGACGCGGGTGGCGGCGCCGGCGCGATGAGACGTGCGCCCGATCTGGCCGCCCTGCCGGCCCCCGACTAAACTCCGCGCCTGAACGCGGGGCGAAGCGGGGGAGGCGGGGATGGCGGACGATCCGGCGGTCTGGCGGCTGGGCCTGAAGAAGAATGCCGCCAACTTTGTCGCGCTGACGCCGCTGTCGTTCCTCGCGCGCACCGCCGGCGTGCATCCCAACCGGCTCGCGATCGCGCATGGCGAGGTCCGGCTCACCTGGGGCGAGGTGCATGCGCGCTGCCGCCGGTTCGCCTCCGCGCTGGCGCGGCGCGGGCTGGGGCGCGGCGACGTGGTGGCGGTCGTCGCGCCCAACGTCCCGGCGATGGTAGAGGCGCATTTCGGCGTGCCGATGGCCGGCTGCGTGCTGAACACGCTGAACACGCGCCTCGATGCGGCGACGCTGCGCTTCATGCTGGAGCACGGCGGCGCGCGGCTGCTGCTGGTCGATCGCGAATTCGCCCCGGTGATGCGCGCGGCCCTCGAAGGCATGGCGAACCCGCCGGAAGTGATCGACATCGAGGACGCGGCGACCGCCGGCGCGGCGCCGCTCGGCGCGCTTACCTACGAGGCGCTGCTGGCGCAGGGCGACCCGGATTTCGCCTGGGCGCCGCCCGCGGACGAGTGGGACGCGATCGCGCTCAACTACACGTCGGGCACTACGGGCGATCCCAAGGGCGTGGTGTACCACCATCGCGGCGCCTATCTGAACGCGCTCAGCAACATCCTCGGCTGGGGCGGCATGGGGCGGCATCCGGCGTATCTGTGGACGCTGCCGCTGTTCCACTGCAACGGCTGGTGTTTCCCGTGGTCGATCGCCGCCGTTGCCGGCGTCAACGTGTGCCTGCGCCGCGTCGAGGCGGCGGCGATGTGGACGGCGATCAAGCGCGAGCACGTCACGCACATGTGCGGCGCGCCGATCGTGTACGCGCTGCTGGTCGATGCCCCGGCGGAGCTGCGCGCCGGCGTCGATCACCCGATCGCCGGGCAGATCGCCGCCGCCGCGCCGCCGCCGGCGCTGATCGAGGGCTGCGCGCGCGCCGGCATCGAGCTCACGCACGTCTATGGCCTGACCGAGACGTACGGCCCGGCCAGCGTATGCGCGTGGCAGGAGGCATGGGCGGCGCTGCCGCTCGATGCGCGCGCCGAGCGGCTCAGTCGCCAGGGCGTGACCGCGATGCTGCAGGAGGCGATGGCGGTCCTCGACCCCGACACGCTGGCGCCGGTGCCGCGCGACGGAACCACGATGGGCGAGATCATGTTCCGCGGCAACATCACGATGAAGGGTTATCTGAAGAACCCCGCGAGCACGGCAAAGAGCTTCGCCGGCGGCTGGTTCCGCACCGGCGACCTGGCGGTGGTCCACGCCGACGGCTACGTCAAAATCCAGGACCGCTCGAAGGACATCATCATCTCCGGCGGCGAGAACATTTCTTCGCTCGAAGTCGAGGAGGTGCTGTACCGGCATCCGGCGGTGCTGCACGCCGCGGTCGTCGCGCAGCCGGACGCGAAATGGGGCGAGGTGCCGTGCGCGGTGTTGGAACTGCGCCCCGGCATGGGCGCGACCGAGGACGAGATCATCGCCTTCTGCCGCGAGCGCATGGCCCGCTACAAGGTGCCCAGGCGCGTGCTGTTCCGCGAGATTCCCAAGACGGCAACCGGCAAAATCCAGAAACACGTGCTGCGCGCCGCGGTCGTGGGACGATGAACGCGCCGTTCGTCCCGCCGCGCCCGCCGGTCGCGCCGCCGGGGGCGGGGCTGCCGGATTTCCTGCTCGCGGTGCGGACCAACGCGCTGAAGATGTGGCGCGCCGAGGCATACGAGGAAGACGCGGTGGTCGGCCGCGCGCTCGGCCGGCCGTGGCTCCTGCTCAACGCGCCGGCTTCGATCCAGCGCGTGCTGGTGGACAATCCCGCCGGCTACCGCCGCACGCCCGCCTCGATCCGTATCCTGTGGCCGATCACCGGGCGCGGGCTGCTGCTGGCCGAGGGCGCGGAATGGCGCTGGCAGCGCCGCACCACGGCCCCCGCGCTGGCGCCGCGCACGCTGCCGCTGCTGCTGCCGCACATGGCGCGCGCGGCGGCGGCGGCGCTGCCGGGGCTGCGTGCGGCGGCGGCGGCGGGGCCGGTCGATCTGCTGGCGGCGATGCAGACGCTGGCGCTGGATGTCGCGGCGCGGGCGATGTTGTCGCTGGCGGCGGGCGGATTCGCCGCACGCATGCGTGCCGAGCTCGGCCGCTTCGGCGAGCGCATGGCGCGGCCGACGCCGCTCGACCTGGTGTTGCCGCCGGCCCTGCCGACGCCGCGCGACCTGGCGCGCTGGCGGTTCCGGCGGCGCTGGACGCGGCTGATGGATGCGATCGTCGCTGCGCGGGCGGCGGCGCCGTCGCCGGAGGGACCGCGCGACCTCTACGACCTGCTGTGCGCCGCCCGCGATCCGGAAAGCGGCGCGGGGTTTTCGCCGGCGCAGTTGCGCGACCAGATCGCCACCCTGATCGTCGCCGGCCACGAGACCACGGCGCTGGCGCTGTTCTGGTCGCTCTATCTGCTCGCCAACACGCCGGCGGCGCAGGTGCGGCTGGCGGCGGAGGTCGAAGGCGTCGATCTCGGCGCGGACGGCGCGGCGGCGGCGCTGCCGCGTCTGGCGTTCACGGCCGCGGTGGTGAACGAGGCGCTGCGGCTGTTTCCGCCGGCGTTCACGCTGGTGCGGCAGGCGCGCGCGGCGGATCGCGCCGGCGCGGTGGCGATCCCGCGCGGGGCGGTGGTGATGATCGCGCCCTGGGTGCTGCACCGCCATCGCCGCCTGTGGGCCGAGCCGGACGCCTTCCTTCCCGAGCGGTTCCTGCCGGGTGCCGCGCCGCCGCCGCGCTTTGCCTATCTGCCGTTCGGCGCCGGGCCGCGGGTGTGCGTCGGCGCGCAGTTCGCGCTCGCCGAGGCGACGCTGGTGCTGGCGACGCTGGTGCAGGCGTTCCGCATCGAGATGGCGGGCACGCGGCCGGTGCTGCCGGCGCCGGTCATCACCACGCAGCCCGACCACGCGCCGGGGTTCCGGCTGACGCCGCGGTAGCGCCGCGCCGGCGCGTCACGGCGGTGCCGGCGGGCCGCGCTTCGGTCGCGGCTACCGCCAGGGCGGCGGCGGCTCGTCCCTGGGCACGATCATCTTGCCGATCGGCCAGAGCGCGAGGCCGGCCAGCTTCAGGTGCGCCCACGCGAACGGTATGCCGATGATGGTGACGGCGAGGAGCACGGCGGTGACCACATGGCCGAGTGCCAGCCACCATCCGGCCAGCACGAACCAGATGACGTTGCCCAGCACGCCGAGCGGCCCGGTGCCGAGATCGCTCCGGCCGGTGTATTCCGCGCGCGGGACCACCCGATAGCCGAACGGCAGCAGCGCGTACGCGGCGATGTCGAACGCCGCCCGCGTCCACGGCAGGCCCACGATCGTCAGCGCCAGCAGGATGCCGGCGACCACCCAGCCGGCGGCCATCCAGATGCCGCCCGAGAGCAGCCACAGCACGTTGAGCAGCAGGCTGAACAGCGACATGCCGGCGAATCCCGGACGCGAAAATGGCCGCGCCGCCCGCCGCCGTGCCCGCTCAGGCCGGCGAGGCCAGCGGCTTGTCCTTCTCGACCACGTAGGTGGTCAGGATCACGCTCGGCGCGTCGCCGTCGCGGGCGTGCCGCCGCGACCATAGGACCGCCGCCGGCGCAGGCGCAACGGCCGTTGCGGGCGTGGCGGGGCGGGACTAGGGTGCCGGCCCCCATGTAGCGCCCGAGCCTCGCCATGCACCTCACCGCCGACCGCCTCGACCGCATCAGCCCGAGCCAGACCATCGCCATCTCGACCAAGGCGCGGCAGCTGAAAGCCGCCGGGCGCGACGTGATCAGCCTGTCGGCCGGCGAGCCGGATTTCGACACGCCGCAATTCGTCAAGGACGCCGCCATCCGCGCCATCCAGGCCGGCGAGACGAAATACACCGATGTCGCCGGCACGCCGGCGCTGCGCCGGGCGGTTGCGGAAAAATTCCGCCGCGATTCCGGCATCGACTACAAGCCGGAAGAGATCATCGTCTCCACCGGCGGCAAGCAGGTGATCTACAACGCGATGGTAGCGACGCTGAACGCCGGCGACGAGGTGATTATCCCGACGCCGTGCTGGGTCAGCTACCCCGACATCGTGACGCTGGCCGACGGCAAGCCGGTGCTGGTGCCGTGCGGCCAGAACCACGGCTTTAAACTTCGCGCCGAGGATCTGGAGGCGGCGATCACGCCGCGCACGCGCTGGTTCGTGCTGAACAGCCCGTGCAACCCGACGGGTGCGGCGTATTCGGCCGCCGACCTGCGGCCGATCTGCGACGTGCTGCTGCGCCATCCCGATGTCTGGGTGTTCACCGACGACATCTACGAAAAGCTCGCCTATGACGGTTTCAGGCCGGCGACGATCGTGGAGGTCGAGCCGCGCCTGCGCGAGCGCACGATCACCATGAACGGCTGCAGCAAGGCGTACGCGATGACCGGCTGGCGGATCGGCTTCGCCGGTGCGCCGCTCGCCATGACAAAGGCGATGGACAAGCTGCAGAGCCAATCGACCAGCAACACCAGCAGCATCAGCCAGGCGGCGGCGCTGGCGGCGCTCACCGGCCCGCAGGAGTTCATCGGCGAGATGGTGGCGGCGTATCGCGAGCGGCGCGACCTCGTGGTCGCGATGCTGAACCGCGCGCCCGGCATCACCTGCCACAAGCCGGAAGGCGCGTTCTACGTGTTTCCCTCGGTGCATGGCTGCATCGGCAAGACGTCCGCGGGCGGTGCGCGGATCAGCGACGACGAGAGCTTCGTCATCGCGCTGCTGGAGGAGCAGGGCGTGGCGGCGGTGCATGGCGCGGCATTCATGTATCCCGGCCATTTCCGCATCAGCTACGCGACCGATACGGCGAGCCTGCGCGAAGGCTGCACGCGCATCCAGCGGTTTTGCGAAGGGCTGCACTGAGCGCCATGCCGGGATTCGCGTCCCGCCTGCACCGCGCGCGCGTCGCCGCCGCGGTGGCGATGACGGCGCGCGCGCGCGAGCTGCGCGCCGCCGGCGCCGACGTGATCCAGCTCACCATCGGCGAGCCGGATTTTCCCACGCCGCCGCATGCGATCGAGGCGGCGCACCAGGCGGCGCTGCGCGGCGAGACGAAGTATCCGCCGCAGGACGGCACGCTGGCGCTCAAATCCGCCGTGCAGCGCAAATACCGCCGCGAGCACGGGCTGGACTTTCCGCCCGACCGGATCGTGGTCGGAAACGGCGGCAAGCAGGTGATTTTCGACGCGCTGCTGGCGACAGTGGAGCAGGGCGACGAGGTGCTGATCCCGGCGCCGTGCTGGTCGTCCTATGCGCTGATGACGCACACCGTCGGCGGCACGCCTGCCTTCGTGAACTGCCCGCAGAACAACGGGTTTCGGCTGCGACCCGAAGACCTCGACGCCGCGGTCACGCCGCGCACGCGCTGGCTGTTTCTCAACTTTCCCAACAATCCCTCCGGCGCGGCGTGTTCGCGCGCCGACCTCGCGGCGATCGGGCGCGTCATGCTGCGCCATCCGCAGGTCTGGATCCTCTCCGACGACATGTACGAGCATCTCGTCTATGACGGGTTCGAGTACGCCACGCTCGCGGCCGTCGAACCGCGTCTCACAGACCGCGTGCTCACGGTCTCGGGCGTGTCGAAAACCTACGCGATGACCGGCTGGCGCATCGGCTTCGGCGTCGGCCCGCGCGAGCTGATCCGCGCGATGGCGAACATGCAGGGCCAGGCGACGGCGGGCGTCTCCACCGTCGGCCAGGCCGCCGCCGCGGCGGCGCTCGACGGACCGCAGGAACTGGTCGCCGAGCGTGCCGCGATCTATCGCGCGCGCCGCGACCTGGTCGTTGACATGCTGAACGCCGTGCCGGGCATCGCCTGCCACAAGCCCGAAGGCACGTTCTACGTGTTTCCGAACATCGCCGGCTGCCTCGGGCGCGTCAGCGCGGCCGGGCGGCGGATCGAAACCGACGAGGATTTCGCCACCGCGCTCCTGGAGGAGCAGCACGTCGCGACGGTGCACGGCGCGGCGTTCGGCATGAGTCCCTATTTGCGCATCTCCTACGCCACGGACATTGCGGCGCTGGAGCAGGGCTGCCGCCGCATCGCCGCGTTCGTGGACGGGCTGCGCTGAGACCGTGACGCTGCGCGCCGGACGCGACGACGACGCGGCCGACATCATCCGCATCATCGCCGGGTGCTGGGCCGAGCATCCCGGCTGCGTGATGGACCTGGACGGCGAGGTGCCGGAACTGCGCGCGCTCGCGACCTATTGCGCAGGCCGCGGCGGCGCGTTCTGGGTGGCGGAGGCGGATGGCGGCGTGGTCGGCCTGGTCTGCGCCTGGCCGCTTGCAGACGGCGCCTGGGAACTGGCCAAAATGTATGTCGCGCCGACGCATCGCGGCGGCGGCGTCGCGCCGGCGCTCGCCGAGGCGGCGGAAGCGCACGCACGGGCGCAGGGTGCGGCGCGCATGAAACTGTGGAGCGACACGCGCTTCGACCGCGCACACCGCTTCTACGAGAAGCGCAGCTATGTGCGCGCGGGTCCGCTGCGCGTGCTCGGCGACAAGTCCAGTTCGATCGAGTTCGGCTATGCCAAGCCGCTGAGGGGGGTCGCTGTCCGGCCGCTCGACGCCGCGGCGTCCGCTGCGGCCGAGGTGCCGCTCGCGCAGGTGCTGGCGGCCTGCGTCGATGCGGGTGCCGCGATTTCCTTTCTCGCCCCGCTGCCGCTGCACAAGGCGCGCGCGTTCTGGCGCGAGACGGCGCGGGGCGTCGCGCGCGGCGAGCGGCTGCTGTTCGCGGCGTGGCTGGACGGCACGATCGTCGGCACGGTGCAGCTCAATCTGGCCATGTCGGAGAACCAGCCGCATCGCGCCGAGCTTCAGAAGATGATGGTGCATCCCGCGGCACGGCGGCGCGGCATCGGACGGCGGCTGCTGGAGGCCGCGGAGGCGGCGGCCGCGGCGTCCGGCCGGTCGATGCTGCTGCTCGACACGCGCGCGGACGATGCCGGCGAGGTGCTCTATCGCGCCTCCGGCTGGGCGGAGGTCGGGCGCGTGCCGGACTACGCGCTGAGTTCGGACGGCACGTTGCACGACACCGTGTTCTACTTCAAGCGGATCGGCCGGCAGGCGCAACCCAGGGTGGCGAGAGGCGCAACCCTGCCGTGAGCCATGTGGCAACTTGCCCGCCTCGGCAAAGCGGTTAACACTGGTCAGACAATCGCAGAAGGAGGAAGCAATGATCCAGCTACGCAGAGGGTTGGCTGCGGCCGCGCTCGTATTGGCGGCCGGGGCCGGGGGTGCGGCATGGGCGGCGGACAGCGGCGTCGCCAAGGGCGACACCGCGCAGGACGGCATCGCGCTCAGCAACTCCTACGCCGGCAACACCTGGCGCCAGCAGATGTTGCAGACCTGGAACGCCGCCAGCAAGGAGGCCATCGACAAGCACATCGTCGCCAAGACGACGGTGGTGAACTCCAACAACTCCGCGCCGCAGCAGGCCAGCCAGATCGAAAACCTGATCCTCGAAGGCTGGAAGGCGATCGTCATCGACGCCGCCTCGCCGACCGCGCTCAACGGCGCGATCAAGGAGGCGTGCGACGCGAAAATCACCGTCGTCGTGTTCGACAGCCTCGCCACCGCGCCCTGCGCCTACAAGGTCGCCTACGACTACGTGAGCATGGGCCGGATGGAGGTGGACTACGTCGCCAAGCACCTGGGCGACAAGGGCAACGTGCTCGAGATCCGCGGCATCGCCGGCACCTCGGTGGACGACGACATCCACAGCGGCATCGTCGAGGAGATGAAGAAGCATCCGGGCATGAAGCTGGTCGGCTCGGTGCATGGCAACTGGACGCAGAGCATCGCGCAGAAGGAAGTCGCCGGCATCCTGCCGACGCTGCCCGCGGTGGGCGCGGTGGTGACGCAGGGCGGCGACGGCTTCGGCACCTATCAGGCGTTCAAGGCGGCAGGACGGCCGACCCCGCTGATCATCATGGGCAACCGCCAGGATGAGATGGCGCTCTGGCAGCGTCTGACCGAGCAGCCCGGCGGCTATCAGACCGTCTCGATGTCGTCGGCGCCCGGCTGTGCCTCGGTCGCGTTCTGGGTGGCGCAGCAGATTCTCGCCGGCAAGCAGGTGCCCAACGAGGTGCAGGTGCCGTTGCTGGTGATCACCGCCAGCGATCTCGGCAAATGGCTCAAGGCCACGCCGCAGGGCGGCGTGGCGACGCCGGTGTATCAGCAGCAATGGAGCGCCGGGCTGATCGACGCCAATGCCGACCACAAGCCGCTTCCCGCCTCGCCGGAGCCGGGCAGCAGCGGTTCGTGATGCCGCCGCGTGACGATGCCGCGCTGATCGAGCTCGGCGGCATCGTCAAGCGGTTCGGGGCGGTGCAGGCGCTGGCCGGCGTCGATCTCGGCATCGACGCCGGCCGGATGGTCAGCGTGGTCGGCCACAACGGCGCCGGCAAATCGACGCTGATGCAGATCCTGGCCGGCACGCTGCCCGCCGATGCCGGAAGCCTGCGCATCGCCGGGCAGGACGTGAGCGGCGCCTACGACGTGCGCCGCGCCCACGCGCTCGGCATCCGCTGCGTGTTCCAGGAACTCTCGCTCTGTCCCAACCTGCGCGTGTTCGAGAACGCGCGGGTGATCCACAAGCGGCTGCGCGGCCCGGGCTGGCGGCGGCGGGCGCGGCGGCTGATCCGTGCGGCGCTGGACGACATTTTTCCTGGCCACGGCATCGATCCGGATCAGCCGGTGGAAACATTGTCGCTCGGGCAGCGGCAGATGGTGGAGATCGCGCGCGCCTTCACGGTGACGGATGCGCCGGTGCGGCTGGTGATCCTCGACGAGCCGACCTCCTCGCTCGACGCCACCGCCGCCGCGCAACTGCTGGGCTACACCGGCGCCGCCCGCGCGCGCGGCATCGCGCTGGTGTTCATCTCGCACCGTCTGGCCGAGGTGCTGGCACACGCCGACGACATCGTGGTGATGCGCGACGGCCAGGTGGTCGGCGGCGGGTTGGCGGACACCTACACCGAGGCGCGCCTGGTCGAGCGCATGGGCGTGGTGGCGGCGCCCGAGGGGGAAGGCGATGCCGTGCAACGCCGCAGCGCCGATCAGGAGATTCGCGTCGAGCAGCCGGCGGCCCAGGCGGGCGGCATCGGCCTGCGCGTGCGCGCGGGCGAGGTGGTCGGGCTGGCGGGCCTGGACGGGCACGGCCAGCGCGACCTGCTGCTCGGCGTGTTCGCCGCCGCGCAGACGCGTCGCCACCCCGGCGGGCTGCGCGTGCATGGCTCCGCCGCGTTCGTCAGTGGCGACCGGCAGAACGAGGGCGTCTTCCCGCTCTGGTCGGTGGCGACCAACCTCACCATCGGGCTGATCCGCCGCATTGCGCGCCTCGGCTTCGTCAGCTCCGCGGCCGAGGCCAGGATCGCGCGCACCTGGCAGGAGCTGCTGCAGATCCGCACGCCCGGTGTCGATCATCCGATCACGGGCCTCAGCGGCGGCAACCAGCAGAAGGTGCTGGTGGCGCGCGCTTTCGCGGAGGAGGCGCAGATCGTGCTGTTCGCCGACCCGCTGCGCGGCGTCGATGTCGGCACCAAGCGCGAGCTGTACGCGGCGGTGCGGCGCCAGGCCGAGGCGGGGCGCTGCTTCATCTGGTACACCACCGAGAACGCCGAGCTGGTCAATTGCGACCGCGTCTATGTGTTCTATCAGGGGCGCATCACCGACGAGATCCCGCACGACGCGCTGACCGAGGATCGGGTGCTGCGCGCGTCCTTCGGCCAGGGACCCGGCCTTGCCGAGTGACGTGCCGAGCGATGCCGGCGTGACGCGCACCGGGCGGCGGCGCAAGCCGTCGCCGGGGACGGCCGCGGCGCGGCTGCGGCTCGCCTTGCCGGCGGTGGCGCTGGCGGTGATGCTGGCGCTGATCTTCATCCGCCAGCCGCGCGCGCTGAGCTATTTCGGCCTGACGCTGCTGCTGAACTTCTCGCTGCCGATGGTGCTCGCGGCGGCGGCGCAGATGTGCATCATCGCCGCCGGCGATATCGACCTCGGCATCGGGCCGTTCCTGTCGCTGGTCAACTGCATCGCCGCGACGCTGCTGGCTGACACGCCCGCCCTCGGCGTCGGCGCGCTGGCGCTGTGCGTGCTCGCCTACGCCGCGATGGGGGCGCTGATCCATTGGCGCCACCTGCCGTCGATCGTGGTGACGCTCGGCGCATCCTTCGTCTGGCTCGGCCTCGCGCTGCTGGTGCTGCCGACGCCGGGCGGCACGTCGCCGGCATGGCTGGTCGCGGCGGTGACGTTCAAGCCGCCCTGGGTGCCGCTGCCGATCCTGGTCGCGGTCGCGGTCGCGGCGGTCGGCCAGCTGCTGCTGATGGGCACGTCCTATGGCGTGGTGCTGCGCGGGGTCGGCGGCAACGCGCGGGCCATCGAGCGCGCCGGCTGGTCGCTGCTGGCGGCGCGCATGGTGCTGTACGGCTTTGCCGGCGGGCTCGGCGTGCTGGCGGGGCTGGCGATGGCCGGGCTGAACACCACCGGGGATGCCAATGTCGGCGGCCAGTACACGCTGCAGTCGATCGCCGCGGTGATCGTCGGCGGCGGCGAGTTCTTTGGCGGCATCGTGGCGCCGATCGGCGCCGTGGTCGGCGCCTGGATCATGCTGCTGACCGGCTCGCTGCTGGCGTTCGTCAACGTGTCGAGCGACTGGCAGCTCAGCGCCCAGGGCGGCATCCTGATCGTCGTGCTGGCGCTGCGCCGGCTGGGACGGGAGATCGGCTGATGCCGCGGCGCTGGCTGAACCGCAATCCGTGGGTCTGGTGCTATGTCGGCACGCTGATCGTCTGGCTGGCGACGCTCGCGGTCGTGCATGGCCGCGGCGGGATCGAGACGCTGTCGGTCGCGGTGCAGTTCGCGACCTTCTTCGTCATCGTCGGCATCGGGCAGATGCTGGTGATCGCGGCCGGGCCGGGCAACATCGACCTGTCGATCCCCGGCGTGATGACGCTCGCCGGCTATCTGGCGATGGGCGCGATGCACGGGAGCAACGGCGGGCTGCTGGCGGGCCTGCTGGCGGGCATCGCGGTCGGGCTGGCCACGGGGGTCGCCAATGTCGTGCTGATCCAGGCGCTGGCGATCCCGCCGATGATCGGCACGCTGGCGGCGGGGTTCGTGGTGCAGTCGATGGCGATCGTCTATTCCCGCGGCTCGACCGCGCCGCCGTCGCCGGCGCTGGCGTGGTTCACCACGCTGCAGGTCGCCGACGTGCCGGTGCTGGCGCTGGTGTTCGTCGCCGTGACCGGGCTGGTCGCGCAGGTGCTGCACCGCTCGGTGTTCGGCCGGTCGGTGCTGGCGGTGGGGCAAAGTCCGCGCGCGGCCTACCTCTCGGGGCTGCGGGTCGGGGGCACGCTGGCCGGGGTTTATCTGATCTCGGGGATCCTGTCCGGCCTCGCGGGCACGCTGCTGTCGGCCTATTCGGGCGGGGCGTCGCTCGACATGGGCGAAGCCTATCTGCTGATGTCGATCGCGGTCGTGGTGCTGGGCGGCACCAGCATCGCCGGCGGGCAGGCGTCGGTGGTGGGGCTGTGGGGGGCGGCGACGCTGCTCGATCTGATCGTGACCATGCTGAACGTCATGCAGGTCGGCGCCGGGCTGCGCTACGTGGTGACGGGGCTGATCATCATCGCCGTGCTCGCCGTGGCGAAGTGACCGCGGCCGGGCAGGCTGATATCAGGTGAACAGCGGCACGTCGGTCATGCCGAGCAAATGTTGGCCGACCAGTTCGAAATTGGCGCGGCGGCCCTGGATCTGCTGCGCGACCGCGTGCATGTCGCGCAGCCGCCGCTCGAACGGCCCGGACTCGAAGATCGCCGTCGCCCCGGCCTCGTGATAGGCGGCATCCACCACGGCGAGCGACTCGTGGATCGCCTGCGTGCCCGCCATGCGGATGCCGAGCGAATGGGCGCCGCTCAGCGCCTGCCCGGCCTCCAGGTCGGCCCAGATCTCCGCAGCCGTGCCGTGCAGGAAACTGCGCGCCGCCCGCCAGCGCGTCTCCATCTGCCCGAGCAGCCCCTGCGCCGCCGCGTTGTCGCGCAGCCGGCCGGCGCCGCGGGGCGATTTCCCGGCCGCGAGCGTCGTGAAGGCGTCGAGCATGGCCCGCGCGATGCCGAGCGCCACCGCGCCGAACGCGATCGGGTAGGTCTGCACCAGCGGCACGCGATACAGCGTGCCCGGATGCGGCGCCGGCACCGTGCGGTCGAAGCCATAGGCGTCCGGCACGGAGAGGTCGGCGACGGCATAGCTGTCGCTGCCGGTGCCGCGCAGGCCGATGACCTGCCAGGCGTCGGTCAGTTCGGCGAGCCGGCGCGGGAAGATGAACGTGCGCACCGCCCCGTCCTGCCCGGCGAGCGGGCATTGCGCGCCCAGCAGCGTGGCATGCCGGGCGCCGCTGGCGAACATCCAGCGCCCGCTGACGCGCCAGCCCGCGCCGTCACGCACCGCCTGGCCGTTCACCCCCGCCCCCCAGGCCAGCACCGCCCTCGGGTCGCGCCCAAACGCCTCCCATGCGGCGTCGTGCGGCAGGTAGGCCGCCGCCATCGCGCAGCCGGCGGCCTGGCCGAGGCACCAGGCGCAGCTCGCATCCGCCTCCGCCACCGCCTCGATCACGCGGGCGAGGGTCACCAGGTCGGCCTCCGCCCCGCCGAACGTGCGCGGGATCAGCAGGCGGAACAGGCCGGCCGCGTGCAGCGCGTCGAGCACGTCCGGCGGCAGTTCGCGCGCCGCCTCGATGCGCGGCGCCGCCGCGCGCAGCAACGTCTGCAACGCGCGCGCCCGCGCCAGCAGCGCGGCGGGCGAAAAATCCAGGACGGGCCGAGTATCGTCCACGGGCGCGACGATCGGCCCTCAGCGCCGCAGATGCGGGCCGAGCAGCGACAGGTCGGCCGGCCCCAGCCGGTCGGCCGCCGCCTGCGCCTGGTGCCAGTACGGATAGAGCAGCGGCGGCGCGCTCACCGCGTCGAGCCGCGCCCGCTCCTCGCTGGTCAGCGCGAGCTCGGCCGACTGCAAATTATCCGCCAGCTGCTGCTCGGTGCGTGCGCCGATGATGACGGACGCGACTGCCGGGCGTCCCAGCACCCAGGCCAGCGCCACCTGGGCGGCCGACACGCCGCGCTGCTCGGCGATCGCCACCAGCACCTCGATCGTGTCGTACAGCCGCTCCGGGTCGCGGACCGGCGGCTCGCCCCAGTCGGTGAGCTGACGCGACTCGCCGCTCGGCTTCTGGTTGCGGCGGTATTTGCCGGACAGCAGCCCGCCGGCGAGCGGCTCCAGACCAGGATGCCGACGCCCTGGTCGAGCGCGATCGGCACCAGCTCGTATTCCGCCTCGCGGCCTTGCAGGGAGTAGTAGATCTGCTGGCTGGCGAAGCGCGCCACCCGGTCGCGCTCGCTGACCGCCAGCGCCTTCATCAGGTGCCAGCCGGAGTAGTTGGAGGCGCCGATATAGCGCACCTTGCCAGCACGTTGCAGGTCGTCCAGCGCCCGCAGCGTCTCCTCCAGCGGCGTTTGCCCGTCCCACTGGTGGACCTGGTAGAGGTCGATGCGGTCGGTGCGCAGCCGGCGCAGGCTCGCCTCGCACGCTTCGATCAGGTGATGGCGCGACAGGCCGGCGTCGTTCGGCCGCTCGCCCATGCGGAAGCGCACTTTCGTCGCGATCAGCACCTGCTCGCGCCGCCCCTCCAGTGCCTCGCCGACGAGTTCTTCGGACAATCCGCGCGAATAGATGTCGGCGGTGTCGATCAGGCTGACGCCGGCCTCCAGCGCGCGGTCGATCAGGCGGCGCGCAGCGGCGAGATCGACGCTGCCGGTCTTGGCGAAGTTGCCGCGCCCGCCGAACGTCATGGTGCCGAGCGCGAGCGCCGAGACGCGCAGCCCCGAGCGGCCAAGTTGCCGATATTCCATGATTTTCGTCCCCTGCAACGGGCCGGTTATGGGGCGCGGCCGGGGCGGCGGCAAGGGTGCCCGCCGTCACGATCCGGTCGGCGAC
Organism: uncultured Pseudomonadota bacterium; assembly: GCA_963786445.1. Taxonomy (GTDB): domain Bacteria; phylum Pseudomonadota; class Alphaproteobacteria; order Acetobacterales; family Acetobacteraceae; genus JAFKFJ01. Next base: position 78,152 of record CAWAZU010000017.1, on the reverse strand, counting down.
GAAAGGCGGAACCCAGGCGCGGCCAGCGTCTTGCATAGAATGCACCATGACGGCGCCAAGGAAGTACAGTCATGCGATTTCTTGCCGTAGCCGCGGCGCTGGCCGCGAGCTTGGCGTTGCCGGAACGCCGACCAGGGCAGCCCGGTCCCGCAGACCCACGGCCAGGCGGAACCGGGTACCGCGTCGCGGGGACCGATGCCGCAGTCTGTTTTGGTACGCGCGAACAACGCCGAGGGGATGCCGGTGATGATGGTCATCAACCCCGACTCGGTCGCCGCCGTCACCGCCATGCCGCCGATGCAGCACGGCGGGCAGGGCGGCACGGCCGGCGCCTCCGGGACAGTCGGCGGCAATGCCGGCGGCCCGAAGACACAACAGCCCGGCAAACGGCCCGCCGGCGCGCCGCGCCGCCGCCGCCGGCGCTTTTCGGGCCGGATTTCACTGGACTATGTCCCGCGTTGCTGCAACTCTTGGTCGAGAGGGAATGGAAGTCTGCACGCGCGCGCCGACGTGAAGGGCGCAACGACGTGGCTGGCGAAAACCTGATAGCGCGGGGGCGTTACAGGGTTGTACCTTCGCCACAGAGTGCAGACGTTTTTGCGAGTATCTCGCGAATTAACAACTGGCCATCAAAGAATTTCTCCAATTTTAAGTTGGCTGCATTTTCAGTTGGCCCCCGCTTGCTCATTGATCCATGATTGGCTGCGCGTCCGGATCCGCCCCCGCGGGCATGGGGATGGCCCCGTGGGACGGGACGCCGCAGGTACACCCGAAGTCTGCCGAAATGCCGGGCCGAGGGGTGTCGTGTTTGCGTGTTGACTGACAGGAGAGCTGTGTATGCCGCTCGACTCGGTTCGTGATCTCTTCGCCAGGATTTACGAGGGCCGCCGCGACTCGGAGATGAGCCTGGAGGCGTATCTGCGCCTGTGCCGCGAGGAGCCCGCCACCTACGCCTCGGCGGCCGAACGGCTGCTGCACGCGATCGGCGAGCCGGAGATCGTGGATACCGCGAGGGACCCGCGACTCGGCCGCATCTTCGGCAACCGCACCATCGCCCGCTATCCGGCGTTCTCGGAATTCTACGGCATGGAGGAGACGATCGAGCGCATCGTCGGCTTCCTGCGCCACGCCTCGCAGGGGCTGGAGGAGCGGCGGCAGATCCTCTACTTGCTCGGCCCGGTCGGCGGCGGCAAATCCTCGCTCGCCGAGCGCATCAAGGCGCTGATGGAGCGCGAGCCGATCTACGTGCTGAAGGCCGGCAAGGACGTCAGCCCGGTCCTCGAAAGCCCGCTCGGCCTGTTCGCGACCGAGGAGATGGCGACGGCGCTGCACGCGGAATACGACGTTCCGCCGCGCGCCATCCGCGGCCCGATAAGCCCGTGGGCGGCCAAGCGGCTCGCCGAGTTCGACGGCGACATCAGCCGCTTCACAGTGGCGCGCCTGATGCCCTCGCGCATCAAGCAGATCGCGATCGCCAAGACCGAGCCGGGCGACGAGAACAACCAGGACATTTCTACTCTCGTCGGCAAGGTCGATATCCGCAAGCTGGAGACGTATTCGCAGAACGATCCCGACGCCTACAGCTACTCCGGCGGCCTGAACCGGACCACGCAGGGCGTGCTCGAATTCATCGAGATGTTCAAGGCGCCGATCAAGATGCTGCACCCGCTGCTGACCGCCACGCAGGAGGGCAACTACGTCGGCACCGAAAACATCGGCGCCATGCCGTTCCACGGCGTGATCCTGGCGCACTCGAACGAATCGGAATGGGTCGCGTTCAAGAACAACAAGACCAACGAGGCGTTCATCGACCGCATCTTCGTCGTGAAAGTGCCGTACTGCCTGCGCGTCGCGGAGGAGGAGCGCATCTATCGCAAGATGCTGGAAAACTCCGAACTGGCGACCGCCTCCTGCGCCCCCGGCACGATCGAGATGCTGGCGCGCTTCTCCGTGCTGTCGCGGCTGAAGGACCACCCGAACTCCAACCTGTTTTCCAAGATGCGCGTCTATGACGGGGACAACATCAAGGAACAGGACCCGCAGGCGCGCTCGGCGCAGGAATATCACGACGCCGCGGGCATTGACGAGGGCATGGCCGGCATCTCGACGCGCTTCGCGTTCAAGGTGCTGAGCCAGACCTTCAACCACGACGCATCCGAGGTCGCGGCCGACCCGGTGCACCTGATGTTCGTGCTGGAGAAGGCGCTGCGGCACGAGCAGTTCCCCGACGAAATCGAACGGCGGCTGCTCAACACGCTGAAGACCATGCTGGCGCCGCGCTACGCCGAGTTCATCGGCAAGGAGATCCAGAAGGCGTATCTGGAGTTGTACAGCGACTACGGCCAGAACGTGTTCGAGCGCTACATCCAGATCGCCGACCGCTGGATCGAGGACCAGGACTTCAAGGACCCCGACACCGGCATCCTGATGAGCCGCGAGGAGCTGAACGCGGAGCTGACCAAGATCGAGAAGCCGGCGGGCATCAGCAATCCCAAGGACTTCCGCAACGACGTCGTCAAGCACTGCCTGCGCGTGCAGGCCAGCAACGGCGGGCGGATGCCGCGCTGGACCGATTACGCGAAAATCCGCGAGGTGATCGAGAAGCGGATGTTCAGCCAGGTCGAGGATTTGCTGCCGGTGATCAGCTTCGCGGCCAAGAAGGACGCGGAGATGGAGCGCAAGCACTCCGACTTCGTCGCGCGGATGACGGAGCGTGGCTACACCGAGCGTCAGGTGCGCCGCGCGGTGGAGTGGTACATGCGGGTGCAGAAGGCGGGCTGAGTGGGCAACTTCATGGTCATCGTCGATCGACGGGCCAATCCGCAGGGCAAAAGCCTGGCCAACCGCCAGCGCTTCCTGGAGCGGGTGCGCGGCGACGTGAAGCGCGCGGTCGCCGACACGATCGCGCGGCGCCGCGTCGCCGACGTCGATACCGACGAGGAAGTGCGCGTGCGCGTCGATGGCACCGAGGAGCCGGGCTTCGCCACCACGCCGGAGGGCGAGCACGACTACGTGCTGCCGGGCACCGGCACGCTGAACCGCGGCGACCGCATCCGCAAGCCGCAGGGCGGCGGCGGGCGCGGCAGCGGGCGCCGGGCCGGCCGCGGCAGCGGCGAGGACGCCTTCGAGTTCACGCTCACGCGCGAGGAATTCCTCAACTATTTCCTCGACGAGCTGGAACTGCCGCGGCTGGCGCGCACCAGCCTGACGCAGGAGCGGATGTCCAAGCCGCAGCGCGCCGGCATTACTCTCTACGGCTACCCGAGCGCGCTCGACGTGCGGCGCACCATGCGCAATAGCCTCGCCCGCCGCATCGCGCTGCGCCGCCCGGACAAGAGCGTGCTCGACTCGATCGAGGATCGCATCGCGGCGGCGCGGGAGGCCGGCGACGAGGATGGGCTGGCGCAGGCGGAGACCGATCTGGCGCAGGCGCGGCGGCGGCTCGCGCGCATTCCCTATGTCGATCCGATCGACGTGCGCTATGCGCGCCACGAGCGCCGCCCGATTCCGGCGACCGAGGCGGTGATGTTCTGCCTGATGGACGTTTCCGGCTCGATGACCGAGCACATGAAGGACCTTGCCAAGCGGTTCTTCATGTTGCTGCACCTGTTCCTCGGCCGCCGCTACGACCGCGTACATGTCGTGTTCATCCGCCACACCGAACGCGCGGCGGAGGTGGACGAGGAGACGTTCTTCCACTCGCGCGAGACCGGCGGCACGCTGGTTTCCTCGGCGCTGGACGTGATGCTGGAGGTGCAGCGCGCGCGTTTCCCGGGCGACCGCTTCAACCTCTACGTGGCGCAGGCCTCGGACGGCGACAACGACAGCGCCGACCGCGGGCGCGTGGCGCATCTGATGGAGGGGCACATCCTGCCGCTGGTGCGCTACTTCGCCTATGTCGAAACCGGCAGCGAGCGCGGCGCCTTCCCGCACCACGCCGGGCGGCACACCACCGAGTTGTGGGACACCTACGAAACTCTTGCGGGCGACTACGACCAGCTGGCGATGCGGCGCCTCAACGACAGCGCGGCGGTCTGGGGCGTGCTGGCCGACCTGTTCGCCAAGTCGGGCCGGGTCCCGGCCTAGGCGCGAGCGGACCGCGCGGAGGCGATCATGGTGCTGCTGTTTGATGGCGCGGACTGGGATTTCCACACGCTCGATGCGATCCATCGCGCCTGCGAGGAGATCGCGGTCGGCGAGTTCGGCCTGGAGGTGTTCCCCAACCAGATCGAGGTGATCACGTCCGAGCAGATGCTCGACGCCTATTCCTCCAACGGCCTGCCGCTGATGTATAGCCATTGGAGTTTTGGCAAACGGTTCGCGCGCGACGAGGCGATGTACCGGCAGGGCTATCAGGGCCTCGCCTACGAGATCGTCATCAACTCCTCGCCCTGCATCAGCTACATCATGGAGGAGAACACCGCGACCTTGCAGGCGCTGGTGATCGCGCATGCCTGCTTCGGCCACAACCATTTCTTCCGCAGCAACTACCTGTTCCGGCAATGGACCGACGCCGACGCCATCCTCGGCTATCTGGCGTTCGCCAAAGCCTATGTGGCGGAGTGCGAGGAACGCCAGGGCCGCGCGGCGGTGGAGCGCATCCTGGATGCCGCCCATGCGCTGCGCCCGCAGGGCATCCACCGCTATCCCAAGCGGCGCTGGCGGCTCGCCGAGGAGGCCGAGCGCGTCATGGCGCGGCGCGAACACGCCGAGACCAGCTACGATCCGATGATGCGCACCGTGCCCGGTTTCCGCATCGGCGCGGAGCCGCCGGAAGCGGGCGAGCAGATGGAGACCGAGGCGCGGGCGCGGCTGCGCCTGCCGGAAGAGAATTTGCTGTATTTCTGCGAGAAACATTCGCCGCGACTGGCCGCGTGGGAGCGCGAGCTGATCCGCATCGTGCGCGTGCTGGCGCAGTATTTCTATCCGCAGGCGCAGACCAAGGTGGCGAACGAGGGCTGTGCCACCTACTGCCACTACCAGATCATGACGCGGCTGCACGAGACGGGGCGCATCACCGATGGCGCGCTGTTCGAGTTCCTGCATTCGCACAGCTCGGTGATCCTGCAGCCGGACCTGTCGGACGAGCGCTTCTCCGGCTGGAACCCGTATGCGCTCGGCTTCGCCGTCATGGGCGACGTGGCGCGCGCGTCGCTCGATCCGGACGACGAGGATCGCGCGTGGTTCCCGGCGTTTGCCGGCAACGGCGACCCGTGGGGCACGCTGCGCGACGTATGGGCCAACTACCGCGACGAGGGGCTGATCCGGCAGTTTCTGGGGCCGAAAGTGATGCGGAGTTTCCGCATGGTGCATCTGGCCGACCGCCCGGCCGAGCCCGATTACCGCATCAACGACATCCATGACGAGGACGGCTATCGTCGCATCGCCTCGCTGCTGGCCGACCAGTACGAGCCGGCCAATCTGGCGCCGCTGATCGAGGCGGCCGATGTCGATCTGTTCGGCAGCCGCACGCTGAAGCTGCTGCACGAATCGCATCGCGGCGCGCGGCTCGACGGCGATCTGGCGAAGAAGACGCTGCAGCACATGCAGGTGCTTTGGGGCTATCGCGTCTGCCTGCAGGAACGCGATGCCGAGACCGGGCGCGTGCTGACCGAATACGCCTCGGCCTGAATTACGCGCGTTCGTCCCAGCCGCGCATCTTGCCCGGGTTGAGCAGGCCGCGCGGGTCGGCGCGGCGCTTGAAGGCGAGCTGCTCAGGATCGGTCTGCTTCATGCCGCCGTCCTCCAGCACGTAGGTGTGCGGGTCGAACACGGTGCAGCCGCGCGCCTCGAATTCGGCGATGATGGCGCGCAGGCGCGCCTCGTCGGTGTAGCGCACCAGTGGCAGCGCGCCGCACGCGACCGCGCCATCGACGCGGATGAATTCGAGATGCATCGGCACCTCGTCTCCGAACGTCGCTATCAGGCCGGCAACCGTGTCGAGCGGTGCGAGTCGCGGGAAGCGCACCTGCAGGTAGGTGATCGTGCGGTCCATCTTCAGTGCGTGCAGCGTCGTGTGGTTCCAGGTGAACTCGAAGCCGGGCACATGGCCTTCCGCCTCCGCCTCGGTCAACCGACGGCAGACGCGCCCGCCATGCGCGCGCAGCATGTCCTCGAACGGCTCTTCGCTCGGTGCGGCAATGAGGAAAAAGCCGACCGATTCGCCCGGCGCGATCGCGTCGCGCAGCGGACGGAAATACGCCGCGCCACTGGCGGCGACGGAGGTACACAGGCGTTTTGCGACACCGTCGGCGCGCGCCACCGCCTCGGTGAAGCGGGCGAGCTGCATGAAATCGGGAAAGCCGACGGCGTAGTCGATCCAGCTCTGCGCCGGCGCCATCGCGATTTGCAGTTCGGTGATGATGCCGTTGGTGCCGTAGGCATGATGCACGCGGTTCACCTCAGCGCCGCGCAGTTCCAGCACGCGCGGCTCGCGCTCCATCGTCACCACGCGCGCGGCGAGCAGCGTGCCGGCTTCGCGCATCTGGCCGAAATTGATCGAGCCGACGCCGCCCGAGCCGCCGCCGACGAAGCCGCCGATCGTCGCGGTGCGGCGCGTCGAGGGGAACATGCGCAGCTCCCAGCCGAGCGGCTTGCAGCGCGCCTCGATCTCGCCGAGTTTTGCTCCCGCGCCGACGCGCAGGATGCCGCGCTGGACCGGATGGATCGTGGCCAGTCCGGTCAGGTCGAGCACGACGCCGCCGCGCAGCGGCATCGCCTGGCCGTAATTGCCGGTACCGCCGCCGCGCGGCGTGACAGGCACGCTTTCGGCGAAGCAGCGGCGCAGCACCGCGATCACCTCGGCCTCGTCGCGCGGCATCGCCACCAGGTCGGCCGTGACGCCGCGCAATTGCTGCTTCAGCACCGGGCTGTACCAGTAGAAGTCGCGCGACTTCTGCTTGACCAGCGCCGGATCGGTCTCCACGGCGATGCCGCCGAGCGAGGCGGCGAATGCGGTCCAGTCGAAAGCGGCGTCGTTCATCGTGTCCCCAGCAGCGTGTCGAGGTCGCGGTAGTCCGGCAATGTGCGGTCGATCGGCCGGCCGGCACGCAGCACGAGCCGGTCGGCCTGCGGGCGCGACAGCAGTTCGTTGAACGTGCGCGCGCGGAACAGCAGCAGGTCGGCCGGCATTCCCTCGGCGATGCGGCCGGCGGAAAAACCCGCGACCGCGGCCGGCGTGGCGGCGACCGCGGCGGGCCACGCACCGACCGGATGATCGAGGTGCGCGATGCGGGTCGCCTCGCGATACACTTCCATCATGTCGTGATCGCCGTAGGCGTAGAACGGGTCGCGGCAATTGTCGCTGGCGACGCTGACGGCAATGCCGCGCGCGCGCATCTCGTGCAGCAGCGTGACGCCACGCCAGCGCGGCGTGCGGCCCGTTGCGCGGTCCTGCAAATAGAGGTTGCACATCGGCAGGCTGACCACGGCCAGCCCGGCGCGCGCCACCAGGTCGAGCGTGCGGTCCACCTCGTCCGCCGGCTGCACTGTGATGCTGCAGCAATGGCCGACCACGATGCGGCCGGCGAAGCGGCGGCGCAGTGCGGTCTCGGCAATGGCGCGCAGCGTCGCCGCGGCCGGGTCGCCGGTCTCATCGACATGGAAATCCAGGTCGAGGCCGCGCTGCGCGGCGAGCGTGAACACGCGATCGAGGAACCACGGCAGGCTCTCGTCCATGAACGGCACGCCGCCGAGCACGCCGCCATGCCCGGCGACGAGGTCGGCCAGCCGCACCAGCCACGCTTCGTCGCGCGCCGCTTCCGGATGGAACAGCGCCACCGCCTGCAGCGCGATCCGCCCGCGCCACTGCTCGCGCAGTTCCGAGAATACCGGCCAGGAAATCTCCGGCTGCCTGCCGAGGGAATCGAGATGCGTGCGAATCGCCGCGGTGCCTTGCGCGTAGGCGCAGCGCAGGCCGAACTCCATGCGCGCGCGCACGTCCTCGGCCGACCAGTTTGCGTCCCGGTCGGCGGCGACGGCGGCGAGCGCACCGCCGCGCGTGCCGTCCGGGTTGGCGGCGCGCGGCCAGATATGGCCCTTGTCGAGATGCGTGTGCAGATCGACCAGGCACGGCCAGACCATGCCGCGGTCGAGATCGACGCAATCGCCGTCCAGCGCGCCGGGCGGTGCGATCCGCGCGATGCGTCCGCCGTTCAGCGCGATGTCGCGCAGCACCGTCTCGCCCGCCTCCGCGCCGTCGAGCAGCGCGCAGGGGATGGTGGCGTTGCGCAGGACGACGCGCGGCCCATCGGGGATGCGCATGCTCAGCCGAGCTCCTCCGCGCCGGCCATCGCCGCGCGCAGCGAGGCCGAGGTGCGGCGACAATACTCGTTGTAGTCCGCCGAGGTGCGGAACGACTCGTCGCGCGGGTATGGTGCATCGACGGCGATGGTTTCGCGGATATGGCCAGGACGGGCCGCCATCACCGCGATGCGGCTCGACAGAAAGACCGACTCGTAGACGCTGTGCGTGACGAAGATTACCGTCCAGCCGCCATCCGCCCACAGCCGCAGCAGGTCGTCGTTGAGCCGCATGCGCGTGATCTCGTCCAGTGCCGCGAACGGCTCGTCCATCAGCAGCATTTTCGGGCGCATCACCATCGCGCGCGCGATCGAGACGCGCATCCGCATGCCGCCCGAGAGCTGGCGCGGATACGCGCGCGCGAACGCGGCGAGGCCGACGCCTTCGAGCGCCGCCTCGACGCGCGCCGCGACCGCCCGGCGCCGCTGCCCGGCCAGCCGCAACGGCAGAAAAACGTTGTCGAACACCGTCGCCCAGGGCATCAGCGTCGGGTCCTGGAACACGAAGCCGAGGCTGCGCCGCGTTCGTCCGGCCGCGTCGGGTGTCGCGTCGGGCCACTCGATGCGGCCCGCGCTCGGCTCGCTCAAGCCGGCGATGAGCCGCAGCAGCGTCGATTTGCCGCAGCCCGACGGGCCGAGCAGGCTGAGGAATTCGCCTTCCTGCACCGCCAGGTCGATCCCTTGCAGCGCATGCGTGCCGCCGGCGTAGGTTTTTGCCACGCCGGCGATGCGGATCAGCGGCCTGACCCGTGCGGCCGTCTCAGCCCCGTCCATCGCGCTCACGCGGCGGGCGCATCGCGCAGCCAGCCGTCCACGTCGAACCGCCGCACTTCCTCCAGCAGCGCCGCGACGCGCGTGGCGGCGAGGTCGAGCACCCGCTCGCCGATCGCGGCGGAGGCGCGGCTGGCATCACCCAGCGCGCCCAGCGGATGCAGGTCCTGCGTCTCCCAGCCGAAGCCGATCGGCCCTTCCGGCCGCATGGTCGGAAAATCGCCGGCGCGGTCGAGCCAGGCGTTGCGGAAATTCTGCGCCTTCGCCATATCGACGCGCTCCGGCGCCAGAGCCAGCATCAGCGAGGTCTCGATCAGCCCGCCGTGGATGCCGCCCGGATCGACCAGGCCGTCCGGCGCGCCAAGCCGCGACCACATGCAGGACACCGCGAACATGCGCGCCCGGCCGCGCAGGCGGCGGCAGACCATCTCGACCACTTGCGGCTGGCCGCCGTGGCTGTTCAGCACCACCAGCCGCCGCACGCCGGCGCGCGCCACGCTTTCGCCGATCTCGGTCCACAGCGCGAACAGCGACTCCACCGAGCCGGTGAGCGTGCCGGGGAAGCGGATGTGCTCGACCGACAGCCCCACCGCCTGCGTCGGAAGCACCAGCACCGGCGCCTCCGCGGGCAGTTTGGTCAGCGCGCGCGCCAAAATGCCCTGGTTGATGGTGGTATCGACCGAGACCGGCAGGTGCGGCCCGTGCTGCTCCATCGCCGCGACCGGCAGCACCGCGACCGTATCGGCGGGAAGGGCGCGGAATTCCGGCCAGGGCAGGTCCTGCCAGTAGCGGGACGGAAGCGGCATCGCGGACCTCGCGGGTTGTCGGGCGGACTATGCCGCAGCCTACGGCATGGCGGCGATATCACGAAACCGCGAGTCCGGGGACGGGCTGCATCCGGTCGTGGCCGCGGCCGGTAACGGCTTGGCAAGGGGCGCACGGTGCGGCCCGAACCTGCAAGGGAAACGCGAAATGAACCTGCGCAACACTGTTCCGGCTTCGTGCGCGCTGCTGCTGCTGGCGGCGTGCAGCCAGGGGATGGCGGGCGGCTCGATGGCCGATTCCGGCCAGCCGATGACGATGGCGATGGCCGACAGTGCGCCGGTGACCGTTGGCGGCCAGAAGATGTATCCGTCGAAAGACATCGTCGATAACGCCGTGAACTCGGCCGACCACACCACGCTGGTGGCGGCGGTGAAGGCGGCGGGGCTGGTCGGCACGCTGAAAGGACCCGGCCCGTTCACCGTGTTCGCGCCGACCAACGCGGCGTTCGACGCGCTGCCGGCCGGCACCGTGCAGACGCTGCTGAAGCCGGCGAACAAGGCGATGCTGGTCAAAATCCTCACCTACCACGTGGTCGCCGGCCACTACGAGTTCGCGGACCTGCAAAAGCTCATCATGGCGGGCAACGGCCGCGCCATGCTGACGACGGTGGAAGGCGCGCAATTGACGCTGACCATGAACGGGCCGCACAACATCGACGTGACCGACGCCAAGGGCGACACGGCCCAGATCACCACCTACGACGTGAACCAGTCGAACGGCGTCATCCAGGTGATCGACAAGGTGCTGCTGCCCGGCTGATCCTCCTCTCGGGCAAAAGCGCAAGCGGCGGCGCCGGCGGGCCTATTCCGCCTGGGCCGCCGCGATCGCCGCGTTCATCGCCCGCACGCCGGCGGCCGGGCCATCGGGGTGGTTCCACACCGCGCCGACCACGGCCAGGAAATCCGCGCCGGCCGCAACGAGCGGCGCGCAGTTCTCCGCCGTGATGCCGCCGATCGCCACGCACGGCAGCTCCATCAGCTCCGACCACCAGCGCAGGATTTCGGGATCGGCCCGCGTCGGCGCCTCCTTGGTCGCGGTCGGGAAGAAGGCGCCGAACGCCACGTAGTCCGCGCCCGCCTCGCCGGCCGCGAAAGCGAGGTCGCGGCTGGCGTGGCAGGTGACGCCGAGCGTCAGGTCGCCGAGCAGCTTGCGCGCCGCCGCGGCCGGCGTGTCGCTCTGCCCGACATGCGCGCCGTCGCAGCCGTGGGCCACCGCGAGGTCGGGCCGGTCGTTGAGCAGGAACGCCACGCCGCGCGACTGCGCCACCGGCCGCAGCGCGTCGATGGCGCGCTTCAGCGCGTCGTCGTCGATGTCCTTCAGCCGCAGCTGCACCGCCGCCGCGTCGCCGGCATCCAGCGCGGCGGCGAGCGTGTCGCGGAACGCGGCGGGATCGAGCGCGGGCGGGGTGACGAGATAGAGCCGGCACAACGCCGCGCCGTCGCGCATCACCCCTCGCGCTCGCCGCGGCCGGTCTCGCCCTTGTAGATGTCGATGATGCTGGGCGAGCATCGCCATCGCCTCCTCGCTTCGGGCGCTGGAACGTGTTGCGCCCGATGATGCTGCCGTAGGCGCCGCCGTCGCGCATGGGCGCGGATTTCCGTCGTAGATCGCCTCCACGTCGTCCTTCGCCTCGCCGCCCGAGAACACCACCAGCGGCGGCCGTTGAAGCAGCACTGCACGACATGCGCGATGCGCGCCTGCTGCGTGGAGATGTCGATGTGCTGTGCCTCGTACACCTGCTTCGCCGCCGGCAGGCTGAGATGCGCGGTCGGCGGCTTCACCTTGATGATGTGCGCGCCCAGCAGTGCGGCCATGTGCGCGGCATAGGCGCAGATGTCGATCGCCGTCTCGCCGGCCTTGTCCAGCCCCGGCCCGCGCGGATAGCTCCACACCACCACGGCGAGGCCGGCATCCTTGGCCTCCTCGGCCAGTTCGCGCAGCTCCTCCATCTGGTCGAAGGCGTATTCGCTGCCCGGATAGATGGTGAAGCCGATCGCCGAGCAGCCGAGCCGCAGCGCATCGGCCACCGACCCGGTCACCGCCTGGTCCTTCGTCGGTCGCCAGGCTGTTGCTGCTGTTCAGCTTCAGGATCGTCGGGACCTGGCCGGCGAACGTCCCGGCGCCGGCCTCGATCATGCCGAGCGGCGCGGCGTAGGCGGACAGGCCCGCGTCGATCGCGAGCTGGAAATGGTAGTGCGGGTCATAGGCCGGCGGATTGGGCGCGAAGCTGCGCGCCGGTCCATGCTCAAAACCCTGATCGACCGGCAGGATCACCAGCTTGCCGGTGCCGCCCAGCTTGCCTTGGCCAAGGATGCGCGCAAGGTTGGTTTTCGTGCCGGGGTTGTCGCTCTCGTACCAGTCGAGGATGCGCTTGACGCGCTGGGTGATGCGCATGGGGGGTCTCCTTCGCCGGGAACCGGCCGCTCCTAGCCCAGCCGCGGCCGACTGTCATCCGGCGAGCCAGCGCGCGAGGCGCCGTTGCGCGCCCGCGTCCGCGAGGTCGAGCGCCGGTGGCGGTTGTGGCAGGACATGGGCGCCGAGCGTGGCCGCCGCCCCCTGCACCGCCGCGAAGCCGGGGCAGGCAACGTCGAGCACCAGCAGGATCTGGCCGGCGCGCAAGGCGGCCATCGCGGCCCCCGGCGCGTCGGCGCAGTCCAGCACGTCTTGCGCCGGCGTGGCGGGATGGCCGGCGCGGGCGGCGGCGACCAGTTCGCGCCACCACAGGGCGCCGGCGTAGAGCGCGGCGCCGCGGGCACTGAGCAGCGTCACCGTGCGGCCCGGCCGCAGCGCGGCGCGCGCGTCCGGCAGTCCATGCACGATGACGGCGGGCGGAAGCAGCATGACGGCGAGTTGATACTTGACCTTGCCGGACGGCGCTGGTTGAAACTCGCCGCTGACGGCATCGGCCGGAGGCGACGTTGTCGGAACATGATGACCCGGCCGAGGCGGCGGCGCGGCTGGAGCGGGCGCTGGAGCGCATCGCCCGGCTGACGCGGGCACCGGCCGCGTCCGAGGCCGACACGGCCGAGGTCGCGGTGCGGCTCGACGGGCTGATCGCGGAACTGCGGGCGGCGCTCGACGGCGCGCCGGGCGCCTGACAGCGAGGAGACCATCGGTTGGCGCAGGTCACCGTGAAGATCAACGGCTATGCCTACACCGTCGGCTGCGAGGACGGGCAGGAGCAGCACCTGCAGGCGATGGCCGGGCAGGTCGAGAAGCGCATCGACAGCATAAAGGCGCTGGGCGGCAGCAGCGGCGAGGCGCGGCTCCTGGTGCTGGCCTCGCTGCTGATGGCCGACGAGATCCACGACCTGCGCGCCGATCTGGAAAACACCCGCCGGGCCCCGCGGCGCGAGGCGCCTGCGTCGGAACCGACGCCCGATCCCGGGCTCAACCGCACCCTCGGCCGCCTCGCCCTGCGTGCGGAGGAGATTGCGGCGGACCTGGAGCGTCCCTAGATTACTGATGCGGAGCTGCCCGGTGCGTCAGGCAATGCATCCCCGGGGCCGATAGCAACTCTCCCGGGAGCTGGCGCTGTCGTGATCGTGGTCACGGTATCTGGTGCCCACCTGCGAAGGCAGGCTCTGGGAGGATGACGACGCCAACGGCCATGGCGGCTCCGCACATTCCCATCGACTTCACCGAGGCCAAGCGACGCGCCAGGGTGGCGGCGCGCGCGGCGCGCGCCGGCTGCGATCCCGGCTGCGGCGCGCAACTGACGGCGCACGTGCTCGCCGCGCTGGAATTGCCGGCGGGGGTGACGGTGTCCGGCTTCTGGCCGATGCCGGGCGAGATCGACATCCGCGAACTGCTCGTGGCCCTGCACGCGCGCGGCCATCCGGTGCTGCTGCCGGAAACCCCGCCGCGCGGCCGGCCGCTGGTGTTCCGCCGTTGGCAGCCGGGGGCGGAGATGACGCGCGAACGGTTCGGCACGTTCCGCCCCGTCGGGCCGCGCGGGATGCCGGAGGTGCTGTTCGTGCCGCTGCTGGCGTTCGACCGCGCCGGCCACCGGCTGGGCTATGGCGGCGGCTACTACGACCGCACGCTGGCGGCGCTGACCGGCGCGTTCGCGGTCGGCTGCGCCTTCGCGGCGCAGGAGGTGGAGGCCGTGCCGGTCAGCCCGCACGACGTGCGGCTCGACGCCGTCGCCACCGAGCGCGGCGTGATCCGCTTCAAGGACCCCTGAATGCGCATCCTGTTCCTCGGCGACGTGGTGGGCCGCACCGGCCGCGACGCCGTCACCGCCGCGCTGCCGCGCTGGCGCGCCGACCTGCGCGCCGAGCTCGTGGTGGTCAACGCCGAGAACGCCTCGCACGGCTTCGGCCTGGCGCCGGAGATGGCGCGCGCGATCTTCGAGGCTGGCGCGGATGCGATCACGCTCGGCAACCACGCCTGGGACCGCAAGGAGCTCATCCCCTACATCGCGCAGACGCCGCGCCTGCTGCGCCCGCTCAATTTCCCGCCCGGCACGCCCGGCGCCGGCAGCGTCGTGGTCGATCTGGCCGACGGCCGGCGCGCGCTGGTGCTGAACGCGATGGGGCGGCTCTACATGGAGGCGCTGGATTGCCCGTTCCGCGGCACCGCCGTCGAACTGGCCCGGCATCGGCTCGGCGGCACCGTGGCCGCCATCGTGATCGACTTCCACGCCGAGGCGACCAGCGAGAAAATGGCGTTCGGCCATTCCTTCGACGGCCAGGCGAGCCTGATCGTCGGCACCCACACGCATTGCCCGACCGCCGATGCGCAGGTGCTGCCCGGCGGCACCGCCTACATCAGCGACGCCGGCATGTGCGGCGACTACGACAGCGTCATCGGCATGCAGAAGGAAGCGGCAGCCACCCGCTTCTGGCGCCGCATGCCCGGCGAGCGGCTGCAGCCGGCGGACGGCGAGGCCACCCTCTGCGGCGTGTTCGTCGAGACCGACGACGCCACCGGCCTCGCCCGCCGGATCGAGCCGCTGCGCCGGGGCGGGCGGCTCGCGCCGGCCTGGCCGAGCGTGTAAGCACGCGGCGATCGCGATTCCGGGACAGGACCGATGGCGGGCCATTCGCAGTTCAAGAACATCATGCACCGCAAGGGCGCGCAGGATGCGCGGCGCGCCCGCCAGTTCGCCCGCCTGATCCGCGAAATCACCGTCGCCGCCCGCACCGGCCTGCCCGACCCGGCGTCCAACCCGCGCCTGCGCGCCGCCGTCGCCGCCGCGCGCGAGGCCAACATGCCGAAGGACACCGTCGATCGCGCCATCAAGAAGGCGAGCGGCGGCGCCGGCGGCGAGGACTATGCCGAGGTGCGCTACGAGGGCTACGGCCCGGCCGGCGTCGCGGTGATCGTCGAGGCGCTGACCGACAACCGCAACCGCACCGCCTCCGACGTGCGCTCGGCGTTCAGCAAGCACGGCGGCGCGCTCGGCGAGACCAATTCGGTCGCTTTCCTGTTCGCGCGGCTCGGCGTGGTGCGCTATCCGGCGAGCGCGGCAAGCGAGGAGGCGATGCTGGACGCGGCGATCGAGGCCGGCGCGGACAACGTGGAGAACACGCCGGACGGCCATGAGGTGACGGCGCCGGCCGGAGACTTTCTTTGCCGTGCGCGACGCGCTGGAGGCGCGCTTCGGCCCGCCCGAGACGGCGCGGCTGGAATGGCGGCCGACCACCAGCGTGACGCTGGACGAGGAGCGGGCGCGCGCGGTGCTGAAACTGCTCGACGCGCTGGAGGACAGCGACGACGTGCAGAACGTGTACGCCAATTTCGATATTCCCGAGTCCGTCATGCAGACGCTGTCGGCATAATTAAGGAAAGGTGCTTTAATTATTGTCATGGCGCGGCTGCTCGGCATCGACCCAGGGCTGCGCTTCACCGGCTGGGGCCTCGTTTCGGCCGAGGGCAACCGGCTGCGCCATCTCGCCGACGGGGTGATCGCGACCGACGCCGAGGCGAGCGTGCCGGAACGGCTGCGCGCCCTGCACGACGCGCTCGCCGCCCTGCTCGCCGAGCTGCGGCCGGACGAGGCGGCGGTGGAGGAGACCTATGTCAACCGCAACGGCACCGCGACGCTGAAGCTGGGCTATGCGCGCGGGGTGGCGTTGCTGGCGCCGGCGCTGGCCGGCATTCCGGTCGCGGAGTACGGCGCGAAAGCGGTCAAGCGGGCGGTGGTCGGCACCGGCGGGGCGGCGAAGCAGCAGGTGGCGGAGATGGTGCGCCGCCTGCTGCCCGGTGCCGCGCTGACGCGCGCCGACGCGGCGGATGCGCTGGCGGTGGCGATCTGCCACGCGCACCACCGCGCCAGCCGGCTGCGCGTCGCATCCGGGGTGCGCATGGCGTGATCGCGAAACTGACCGGACGGGTCGAGGCGCTGGAGGACGGGCGCTGCGTGCTCGACGTGAACGGCGTCGGCTATCTCGTCCACGCCTCCACGCGCACGCTGGCGTCGCTGCCGGCGGGCGGCACCGCGGCCCTGCTGATCGAGACGCATGTTCGCGAGGACGCCATTCTGCTCTACGGTTTTGCCGAGCCGGCCGAGCGCGAGTGGTTCCGGCTGCTGACCACGGTGCAGGGCGTGGGGGCGAAAGTGGCGCTGGGCGTGCTGTCGGCGCTGTCGCCGCGCGAGCTGGTCGCCGCCATCCAGGCCGGCGACCGCGCGGCACTGACCCGCGCGCCGGGGGTGGGGGCGAAACTCGCGGTGCGGCTGCTGACCGAGTTGCGCGAGCGCGCCGGCGCGATGCCGACCGGCACCGGCGTTCTCGCCGCTGCTGCCGCCGCCGGGCGGTGCGGCGAGCGATGCGCTGTCGGCGCTGCTCAACCTCGGCTATCGCCGGCCGGAAGCGCAGGCGGCGGTGGTGCGGGTGGCGGAGCGGCTGGGGCAGGGGGCAGCGCTCGATGCGCTGATCCGCGACAGCCTCAAGGAGCTGGCGCGCTAGCTCAATCCGTGACGGCACCATTGCGCATTCATTGAAATGGCGTTTAGGATCGCTTCACGCACCGCTCCAGGCACCCTGGTCCGGCACCCTGGTCCGGCACCCTGGGCCACACGTCCCGCCCGCCCCGAGGAGGCCCGAACCATGAGCGGAACGCCCTATACGGCCGAAGGTCCCCCAGTCGGGCCGGGCCAGGTGAGCACCGGCATCGAGGTCGGCAACGCCGGCGGCATCGTTGTGGACGGAGGCGGCATCGCCTCGGACACGATCCTTCTCGATTACGGCCCCAACACGCTCGAAGCCCCGCTGGTGACCGTCTATAGCGGCGGCACGCTGGTCGATACGACCATCGAGGTCGGGCAGGTTAACGTGTCGGGCGTCGTCTTCGTCCCCAATCCGCCGCCCGGCTCGGCGTTCGCGTTCAACACCACGATCGACGGTCCCTCCGGCACCATCTCGCACACGCCGGACGGGTTCGAGCAGCTCAACGCCGGGCTCTACCTCGTATCGGGCGGAATTGCCTCCGGCGGCAGCGTGCTGTTCGGCCATGTCAGCGGCTATGGGGACGGCACGCTGATCAGCGGCTTCACCGTGACCAGCGGCGGCATCGCGGAAATCCACGGCGCCGTGGCCAGCGGCATCGTCCTGAGCGCCGATGCCGTCGAGCTCGTCCAGGCCGGGGGGAGTTCGTTCGGCACGCAGGTGAGCGGCGGCGCGACCCAGATCGTCGCGGGCTTTCCGGGCGGCGGCGGCGTCGCCAGCGGCACCACCGTGCATTCCGGCGGCGTGCAGGATGTCGGCCTCGTCCGCGCCGACGGGTTCGGCACCGCGATCTTCGACGGCACCGCCACCAGCGCCGTCATCGAGCAAGGCGGCACGCAGACGGTCGCGCTCATGGGCCTCGCCAGCGAGACGGTGGTGTACGGCGGCGGCGACGTGTTCGTCTATTCGGCGGGCATCACCAGCAACCAGACCTTGAGCGGCGGCGCGGAAACCGTCTTCTCGTCCGGCGTCGCCAGCGGGACGACGATCGGCAGCGGCGGCTTCCAGACCGTGTCGAGCGGCGGCTCCGCCGTCGCGGACATCGTCCTGTCGAGCGGCAGCGAACTCATCGAGGGCGGCGGGTTCGCCAGTGCGACGGAGATCGGCAGCGGCGGCGTGCAGACCAATTCCGGTATCACGAGCGGCATCGCGGTCGATGCCGGCGGCACGGCCAATGACGACGGCATCGCCAATGCCGGTGTGATCAATTTCGGCGGGGTGGAGAACATCTACGGCGCCGCGAGTGCCACGGACGTGCTGAACGGCGGCGTCCTGTTCGTCAGCGGGACCGCGAGCGGCACTTTTGTCAACGCCGGCGGCAGCGAGGTCGTCGCCGGCACCGCCAGCGGCACGACGATCAGCGGCGGAGCGGGCACCATTCTCGCGAACGCAAAAGCGCTCGCGCCGACGATCGACAGCGGCGGCAAGGAACAGGTGGCGTCGGGGGGGCTGGTCGCTTCGGCGACGGTCAGCGGCGGCACGCTCGAACTGGCGGGGGGTGCCCTAGTCTCCGGCGCCATCACGTTCAGCGGGACCGGCGCAGCATTGGTGCTGGATACCAGTGCCACCCCGTCCAACGTGATCAGCGGTTTCGGCGCGCGCGACGTTATCGACTTCAAATCCATTCCCTTCGCTGCGGCCACGCCGGTCGTCGCGGGCGACACCGTGACCGTCACGCTGGGCGCGGACGTGGAGACGTTGCAGATCGCCGGCGCCGGCGCCGACCGTTTCTCCGTCACGTCCGCCGCGGACGGGTCGGCCGAACTGTCCGCTGCCTGTTTCCGCGCCGGGACGCGCCTGGCCGGGGAGGCCGGGGAGGTGCGAGTGGAGGCGATCAGGGCCGGAGACCGGCTGGTCACCGCCGGAGGCCGCGTCGCGAAGGTGGTGTGGGTCGGCCATCGCGAGGTCCGGTGCGACCGGCATCCGCGTCCCTGGGATATCTGGCCGGTGCGTGTGGCCGCGGGAGCTTTCGGTCCAGGGCGGCCGCGCGCCGACCTGTTCCTGTCGCCTGACCATGCCGTGTTCATGGACGGGGCGCTGATCCCGATCCGCTACCTGATGAACGGCCGGACGATCAGGCAGGAGCCGTGCAGCAAAGTGACATACTGGCACGTCGAACTCGACTGCCATGACACGCTGTTGGCGGAGGGACTGCCCTGCGAGAGCTATCTGGATACCGGCAACCGCGGCGCCTTCGCCAATGGCGGCAGGGTGGTCGCGCGCACGCCGGATTTCGCGCTGCGCGTCTGGGACGCCGAAGCCTGCGCACCGCTGGTGCGCGACGGGGCGGCGCTGGTCGCGGCGAAACGCCACCTGCTGCGCCGCGCCGCGGAACTCGGCCACGCGATGACGAACGACCCGGCCCTGAAAGCCGTTTTGTCCGACGGGCGCGAACTGCCGCTGCACGCGGAAGGTGCCCTGCGCCGCGCGCGGCTTCCTGCCGGGACGGCGACGCTGCGCCTCGCCTCCCGCGCGTGGGTTCCGATGTATACGCGACCCGAGGAGGGCGATGCGCGCCTGCTCGGCGTCGCGATCTCCGACCTCCGGCTGGATGGCCGCGCCGCGAGCCTGGAAAGTGCGGGGTTTGCGTCGGGCTGGCTCGCCCCCGAACCCGGCTGGCGCTGGACGAACGGCAATGCGATGCTGGACGCGACCGCCATCGCGACGTCGTCTTCCGAGTGGCGATGACGGGCACGTATTGGCTGGAAGGCAAGGGCGCGAAAATTCGCGTCGCGGAGGGACGTTCGGCGACCTAGTCTTGGGCGGCCTCCTGCGCAGGGCGGAAGAACGCAGCGCATTCCGCCTCGTTCCGCCACTAGGGCGCTTGCGTGACCACGGCGGGAGACTCGGGCAGGCGAGCCGTTTCGCGGCCGGCTGAGGCGAAATGCGCTGCGCTTTTCCGCCCACGGGGTTCCACGGGGTTCCTGAGAGGTTTGCTTGACCACCGACCGCGCCCCGTCTCCCCCGCCCGCGCCGCCGAGGACGCCGCCGAGGCGTCGCTGCGGCCGCAGACGCTCGCCGAGTTCATCGGCCAGCGCGCCACCCGGGAGAACCTCGCGGTGTTCATCCAGGCCGCCCGCGCCCGCGGCGAGGCGCTCGACCACGTGCTGCTGCACGGGCCGCCCGGCCTCGGCAAGACCACGCTGGCCCAGATCGTCGCCCGCGAACTCGGCGTCGGCTTCCGCGCCACCTCCGGCCCGGTGATCCAGCGCGCCGGCGACCTCGCCGCCATCCTGACCAACCTGCAGCCGCGCGATGTGCTGTTCATCGACGAAATCCACCGCCTGCAGCCGGCGATCGAGGAAATCCTCTATCCCGCGATGGAGGATTTCCAGCTCGACCTGATCATCGGCGAAGGCCCCGCCGCGCGCAGCGTGCGCATCGACCTCGCCCCGTTCACGCTGGTCGGCGCCACCACCCGCTCCGGGCTGCTGGCGACCCCGCTGCGCGACCGCTTCGGCATCCCGCTGCGGCTGGTGTTCTACACGCCCGAAGAACTCGAACTGATCGTCGCGCGCGGCGCCGAAAAACTCGGTTTTGAACTCACCGGCGACGGCGCGGCCGAGATCGCGCGGCGCTCGCGCGGCACGCCGCGCGTCGCCGGGCGGCTGCTGCGGCGGGTGCGCGATTTTGCTCACGTCGCCGGCGACCGGCCGGTGGACCGGGTGATCGCCGACGCGGCGCTGCAACGCCTCGAAGTCGATGCGCTCGGGCTGGACGGCATGGACCGCCGCTACCTCCGCCGCATCGCCGAGCACCACCAGGGCGGGCCGGTCGGCGTGGAGACCCTCGCCGCCGCGCTGGCCGAGGCGCGCGACACGCTGGAGGAGGTGGTCGAGCCGTTCCTGATCCAGGAGGGTCTGGTCCTGCGCACCAGCGCGCGGCCGCGTGCTGGCCGAGCGGGGCTGGCGCCATCTCGGGCTGGCCCCGCCGGCCGGGGCGCAGCCGCTGCTCGACCTGCTCGGGGAAGACGAATGAACCGTCATCCGCCGCCCACGCTGGGGCAGGGCGGGCACCGCTATTGCTGCCGAATCTATTACGAAGACACCGATGCCGCCGGGACGGTCTATCATGCCAATTTCCTGCGACTGGCGGAACGTGCGCGCACCGAGGCGTTACGCGACCTGGATATTCCCCACGCGGAAATGACACGGCAGTTCGGCCTCATATTCATGGTGCGGCGCGCAAAATTGGACTATCTGGCGCCGGCGCGGCTCGACGATCGGCTGATCGTCGCGACGCGGCCGCTTGCGATCGGGGCGGCGTCGATCGAGCTGGTCCAGTCGTTCCATCCCGCGGAGCAGCCGGACCGGACGCTGGCGGTCGCCGAGATCAAGCTGGCCTGCGTGCGCGTGAGCGACATGCGCCCGGCCCGCATCCCGGCACGCTGGCGCGCGACACTGACGCGGCTTGCCGGCACCGGCGGGCCGCGGAGTTGAGAGGAAGGCGAGAGTGGACCGAGCCGTCGATGCCGTGAACCTGGGCACGCCCGTGAGCGACCTGTCGATCCTCGGCCTGTTTTGGCAGGCCGACATCGTGGTGAAGCTGGTCATGATCGCGCTGCTGTTCGCGAGCGTGTGGGTGTGGGCGATCGTGTTCGAGAAGATCACCAGCCTGCGCCGGGTCGAGCGCGCCGCCGACGGCTTCGAGGACCGTTTCTGGTCCGGCGGCAGCCTCGACGAACTGTACGACGACGAGGGCGCCAAGCCGGCGCATCCGATGGCTGCCGTGTTCGGCGCCGCCATGAACGAGTGGCGCCGCTCCTTGCGCGTCGCCGGCGCCGACATCAGCCGCAGCGGCGTGCGCGACCGCGTCGAGCGGGCGATGGGGGTGACCATCCAGCGCGAGATGGAGCGGCTGGAGAAGTGGATGATCTTCCTCGCCTCGGTCGGCGCGACGGCGCCATTCATCGGCCTGTTCGGCACCGTCTGGGGCATCATGCACAGTTTTTCCGCGATCGCGGCGATGCACAACACCAACCTCGCGGTGGTCGCCCCCGGCATCGCCGAGGCGCTGTTCGCCACCGCGATCGGCCTGGTGGCCGCGATTCCCGCCGTGCTGGCCTACAACAAGCTCGGCACCGACCTGGCCCGCTTCGCCGGGCGGCTGGAGGCGTTCGGCACCGAGTTCGGCGCCATCCTCTCCCGCCAGAGCGAAGAGCGCGCCTGACATGGCGGGCGCGCTGAACGGCAACGGCCGCCTGCGCGGCGGCAGACGCGCCGCCCGCTACCGGCCGCTGGCCGAGATCAACGTCACCCCGCTGGTGGACGTGATGCTGGTGCTGCTCATCATCTTCATGGTGACGGCGCCGCTGATGAGCAGCGCGGTCAACGTCGATCTGCCGAAGGTCGCAACCAATCCGATCAACCAGGACAGCGAGCCGCTGACCGTGTCGGTCGATGCGCAGGGCCAAGTCTATCTGCAGGACCAGAAGGTCGATCTGCCCGAGCTGGTCGCCAAGCTGCAGGCGCTGGCGCAGAACGACAAGGACCGCCGCATCTTCGTGCGCGGCGACAAGCAGAATTCCTACGGGCGCATCATCCAGGTGATGGGCACCATCGTG
Source organism: uncultured Pseudomonadota bacterium (assembly GCA_963786445.1). Classification (GTDB taxonomy): domain Bacteria; phylum Pseudomonadota; class Alphaproteobacteria; order Acetobacterales; family Acetobacteraceae; genus JAFKFJ01. The sequence continues at coordinate 55,740 of CAWAZU010000017.1, read as the reverse complement.
CAGGGCGGCTTCACCAAGGCGGCCCTGCTGTCCGAACCGCCGGCGGGCGGCCCGGCCGAGCCGGCTCCGCCCGCCGCCGCAACGCCGCCGGCCGGCGCGGCCCCTGCTGGCACGGCCCCAGCAGGCACGCCGTCCGCGCCGCCGCCGCCGGTCGCCGCCCCGGCGCCGGCCGCGCCTGCGCCCGCCACGCCGGGGAAGGGCTGAGCCGCGATCCGCGATGACCAAGCTGCTCAAGCGCAGCGCCGCGACCTCGCTGATCGGCCATGTGCTGGTCATCGCGGCGCTGCTGCTCGGCCTGCCGACGCCGCGCCCGACCGAGCCGCCGCCGGAGCTGGACGTGCAACTCGCCTTCGAGTCGGCACCGCCGCAGCCGGCGATGAAGGCGCCGACGCCCTCGCCGACCCCGGCCCCGGCGCCGCTGCCGACCCCGACCGAGGCGCCCCCGGCGGAGGCAAAGCCGCTGCCGCAACCGCTGGAGGCGCCGCCGCCTCCACCGCCGCCGCCACCACCGCCACCGCCCGCGCCGGCGGCCACGGCGGCCACTCCGACCCCCCCGCCGCCGACGCCGGCCACGCCGTCGGCCGCGCTGCCCGCCCCGACGCCGCCGCCGCCCACGCCGCCGCCGCCGCCGGAGCCGTCCGCCGAAGCGGCGCTGAGCCCGTCGCCGCCGCCGCCGCCCTTGCCGGTGCCGCCGCCGCCGGTGCCGCCGCCGCCGGCGCCCGCGCCGCCGCAGCAGACCGCGCAGGCCGGCACCCCGCTGCCGCTGCCCATCCCACCGCCGCCGGTGCCGCCGCCGCCGGCCAGGCCGAGCCAGACCAGCCAGCCCAACCCGACGAAGAATCCGGCGCCGGACAGCACCGCGCTGAACAACACGCTGCAAAAACTGCGCTCGCTGGTGAAGCAGCAGCAGCCGCCGAAAGCGCGCTACAATCCCGAGCAGGGCGGCGCGCCCAACGCCGGCGGCGCCCCGCAGGGCGACATCACCGCAAAGCTGACCACGACCGAGCGCGGCCAGATCGGCGACAAGGTTCGCGAGTGCTGGACCAAGGACGCCGGCGCGCTCGGCATCGAGCAGATGAGCGTGATGCTGACGGTGACGACCGACGAGCAGGGTGTGGCGCACGAAGCGCAGGTGGCCGCCGAAGACGGCCCGCGCGTGGACGCCGATCCGCGCCTGCGCGCCTTCGCCGATCGCGCCATCAACGCCGTGCTCGATCCGCGCTGCGCCAATCTGCCACTGCCCAAGGACCAGCTCGGCCGCCGCAACGAGCTGACCTTCCGCTTCCGCCCCTGAACATAAGGAGGGTGCCAAGATGGACCGCCCCGACGACACGATGACCCCGATCCGCTCCCGCGACCTGCCGCCGCCGCTGGTGCGGCTCGGCCGGCGCGGCCTGGTGGCCGGCTCCGCCGCGCTGCTCTCGGCGCCGCTGCTGGGCGTGCGCGGCGGCTTCGCCCAGCAGGCCGCGCCCGCGCCCGGCGCGCCGAGCGCGGTGATCGACGTGGACCGCGCCCGCACCGAGCCGATCCCGATCGCCATCCCGCCGCTGGCCGGCGCCGGCGGCGATGCCGACCGCATCGGCCGCGACATCGCCGGCGTCATCACCAACAACCTCCAGCACAGCGGCCTGTTCCGCCCGATCGACCCGACCGCCTTCGCCGGCGCGCCGGCGCAGGGCGACGTGCCGAACTTCCAGAACTGGAAGGCGATCGGCGCGCAGGCGCTGGTCACCGGCAAGGTGGACAGCGAGGGCGCCGACAAGGTGCGTGTCGAGTTCCGCCTGTGGGACGTGCTGCCGCAGACGCAGATCCAAGGCACCGCCTACACCACCACGCTGTCCAACTGGCGGCGCATCGCGCACATCATCAGCGACGTGATCTACGAGCGGCTGCTCGGCGAGAAGGGCTATTTCGATACCCGCATCGTCTATATCGCCGACAGCGGGCCGCGCGGGCGGCGCATCCGGCGCCTCGCGATCATGGACCAGGACGGCGAGAATAACCGCTTCCTCACCGACGGCTCGGCGATGGCGCTGACGCCGCGCTTCCATCCGACCAAGGACGAGATCGCGTTCATGAGCTACGCGAACAACCGTCCGCGCGTCTATCTGTTCGACCTCGGCACCGGGCGTCAGCAGCTGCTCGGCGACTTCCGCGGCATCACGCTGTCGCCGCGCTTCAACCCGGACGGCAGCAGCGTGGTGATCTCCGAGACCAACGACAGCGGGGCGAGCATCTACACCGTCCAGCTGGCCGGCCGCGCGTTCCGCCGGCTCACCGATTCCGGGGCGATCGACGTCTCGCCCTGCTACAGCCCGGACGGTAACCAGATCGTGTTCAACTCCGATCGCGACGGCAACCAGCAGCTCTATGTCATGGGCGCCGACGGCAGCGGGGTGAAGCGCATCAGCTTCGGCCAGGGGCGCTATGCCACCCCGGTCTGGTCGCCGCGCGGCGACCTGGTGGCGTTCACCCGCATCACTGGTGAAACCTTCGCGATCGGCGTGATGCACCCTGACGGCACCGGCGAGCGCATCCTCTCGGAAAGTTGGTACGCCGAAGGCCCGACCTTCGCGCCCAACGGCCGGGTGCTGATGTTCTTCCGCCAGACCCCAGGGTCGGGTTCGAACGGGCGGGGCGGCTCGTCGCGGCTGGTTTCGATCGACATCACCGGCTTCAACGAGCGGGAGATGACGACCCCCACCGATGCCTCCGACCCCGCCTGGTCGCCGCTGTTATCCTGACCGCACCGGTGCTAAAGGCGGTGCCGCGCACAGGGGCGGCATGCGCCTGGCGCTGGAACTGCTGCTTGACCAGCTTTATTACGGAGGCTAAGCCGCCTGCGCGCCGGGCAGGCGCCGGCGGTTTCCGCGCGGCGCCTGCCCGGCACGGCCGTTCCGTGTCACCCAGGCAACATAGGCGGGTCGGGTCCGCTGGTTGCGTCCGCTCGGTATCTCCCAGGGAAGAAGTGAAATGAACATCAAGATTGTCAGCGCCCTCGCTGCTCTGGTGCTGCTCAGCGCCTGCGCCGAAAAGAAGATGGAGACCTCCGCCGCCACCGGCGCCGGGACCGCGATGGCCCCGTCGCTCGTTCCGGGCAGCGAGGAGGACCTGGTCAAGAACGTCGGCGACCGCGTGTTCTATGCCTTCGACAAGTCGGTCCTGACCTCGGACGACCAGGCGACGCTCGACCGCCAGGCGGCGTGGCTCGGCAAGTATCCCAGCGTGAACGTGCAGGTCGCGGGGAATTGCGACGAGCGCGGCACCGAGGAATACAACATCGCGCTCGGCCAGCGCCGCGCCAACGCGGCCCGCGACTACCTGGTGGCCAAGGGCACGGCGGCGACGCGGATCACCACGATCAGCTACGGCAAGGACCGCCCGCAGCCGGACGCGCTCGGCCACGACGAGGCGTCCTGGGCGAAGAACCGCAACGCCATCACCTCGGTGAAGTAACGCCGGCCGCGTCCGCCGAGCGCACGCGACCCGTCCGGGACGAAAGCCGGCGGCCCCTGCGGGTCGCCGGTTTGCCTTGTACGTTTGCCGGGTACGTTTGCCGGCGCGTCGAGTCGCCGTAAAACGCACCGCCGCGCGCGCGACGCCAAGGAGGGACGAGGATGCGATCGAGGCTGGCAGGCTGCCTGGTCCTGGCGGCGATTCTGGCCGCCCCGCCGGCGGCACGGGCGCAGATCGAGAGCCGCGAGGGCATCGCGCTGCAGAACCAGATCCTGGAACTGCAGCAGCAGGTCGAGGCGCTGCGCCGGCAGACGGGGCGCGGCGGCGGCGGCGGCTCGACGCTCGGCGGGGCCTACCAGCCGACGCCGCTGGCCCTTGCGCCCGCCGCCGGCAGCATGGAGGCGCAGCTGCTCGACCGGGTGCAGCGGCTGGAGGAGGCGCTGCGCGACCTGCGCGGCCAGATCGACGACGCCAACAACGCCCGCCAGCGGCAATACGATGCACTGAACAAGCGGATCGACGACCTGGCCTTCAAGCTCGGTGTCGCCCCGCCCGCCGGCGCCGAGACGCCGGGCGCGCCGGCGACTCCCGGAGAGCCCGGCAGTGCCGAGGCGACGCCTGCGGCCCCGCAGGCCGGCGGCGTGCCGGCGACGCTGCCGACGATGCTGGTCCCGGTGCCGCCCCCGCCGCCGCCACCGGCGCCCGCCGCCAGGCGCACGGCGGAGATGGTGCTGCAGGAGGGCAACGCCGCGCTCGCCCGGCGCGACTACACGCGGGCCGCGGCGGACGCCAAGGAAGTGCTCGCCAACGGCAAGGGGCCGCGCGCCACCGATGCGCAGTTCCTGCTGGCCGAGGCGCTGGCGGGCAGGCGCGACTATTCCGCCGCCGCGGTCGCCTATGACGATGCCTACAACCGCAGCCGCACCGGCACCCACGCGCCGGACAGCCTGCTTGGCCTCGCCAACGCGCTGACCGCGATCAACGAGAAACGCGCCGCCTGCGAGACGCTGGAAAAGCTGCGCACCGAGTTCCCCAACCCCCGCGCCGACCTGCGGCCCCAGGTGGTGCAGGCGCGCAAGGCGGCGGGCTGCCGCTGAGCGAGCGGCCGATCGGAGCCGCCGCGTTCGCGGCGGCGCTGGACCGACTCGGCCCGTTCGAGCCGCATCCGGCGCTGGCCGTGGCGGTGTCGGGCGGGGCGGACAGCATGGCGCTGGCGCTGCTCGCCGACGCCTGGGCGCGCGCGCGCGGCGGCGACGTGCTGGCGCTGGTCGTGGATCATGGGTTGCGCCCGGACTCGGCGGCGGAGGCGGCGCTGACCGTGGCGCGGCTGGCCGGGCGCGGCATCGCGGCCAGGATGCTGACGCTGGCCGGGCTGGCGCGCGGCCCGGCGCTGGCGGCGCGGGCGCGGGCGGCGCGCTATGCGGCGCTGGAGGCGGAATGCGCGGCGTCCGGGCGGCTGCATCTGCTGCTCGGCCACCACGCCGGCGACCAGGCGGAGACGCTGGCGATGCGCGAACTGTCCGGCAGCGGCCCGGCCGGGCGCGCCGCCATGCCGGCGCTCGCCGAGACGGCGCGGGTGCGCAAGCTCCGCCCGCTGCTCGCCGCACCGCCGGCCGGGCTGCGCGCGACGCTGCGTGCCGCCGGCCTGGGCTGGGTGGAGGACCCGTCCAACGCCGACCCGGCGACGCTGCGGGCACGGCTGCGGGCGGCGCGCGCCGATCCCGAAGGCACCGGGGCGGTCACGCGCGACGCCGTCGCCGCCGCGGCTGCTGCCGGCACAGCGCGCGGCTGGGCGGAGCGGGCGGCGGCGAGCGTGCTGGCACGCCGGGCGAGCCTCTACCCCGAAGGCTATGCGCTGCTGGCGCCGGGGAGGCTGCCGGCGGCGGCGCTGGCGGCGCTGCTGCGCGTGATCGGCGGCGCCGACTGGGCGCCCGCGCCGGCGCGGGTCGCGTGCCTGGCCGCCGCCCCGCGCGCGGCGACGCTGGGCGGCGTGCGGCTGCTGCCGGCGGGGCGGCTGCGCCCCGGCCACTGGCTGGTGGTGCGCGAGGTGGCGGCGATGGCGCCGGCGGTGCCGGCGCGGCCGGGCGCGGTGTGGGACGGGCGCTTCCGGCTGGGCGCGGACGCGACGTTGGCGGAGGGGCTGCTGCTCGGAGCGCTCGGCGCCGCCGCTGCGGGGTTGCGGCCCCTGTCGCCGCTGCCGGCCGCGGTGCTGCGGACGCTGCCGGCGCTGTGGCGGGACGGGGTGCTGGTTGCCGTGCCGGTTTTGCGGTATCCTGACATTTCATGGCATCAGACTTGCCGCACCGAGTTTGTTCCACGCTCGCCCTGCCGCGGGTGCGCCGTTCGTGCCGTCGGCGCTGGTGGCGCGGTTGGCATGAGCGGACCGCGGGGATGTGCGGCGAAGGGCGACACCCCATGTTCACGCCAAGGCGCCGCCGCGGCGCCGCGCTGCCGAGGTTCCGTAAGGCTGGCGCAGGCGTCGGGTTGGATGCCATGATGCCGGGTGGTGGGACGGCATGGCGGGCGGCGAAGGACGGAACGGCCGGGTTCGGCCAGGGAACACGATGAGCAATTTCGGCCGTAACCTCGCACTTTGGGTCATCATCGCGCTGCTGCTGGTGGTGCTGTTCAACCTGTTCCAGCCCGGCGCGGGACGCAGCGCGGACACCCAGGTCGCCTATTCCGACTTCATCGGCGAGGTGAATGCCGGCCGGGTGCGCGAGGTGCAGATCCAGGGCCGCACCGTCACCGGCCACCTGTCGGACAACCGCACCTTCCAGACCTACACGCCGGAGGACGCCACCCTCAGCCAGCGGCTGATCGACAAGGGCGTGCGCGTGATCGCCAAGCCGGAAGAGAGCGACGTGCCGCCGCTGCTGCACATCCTGCTCAACTGGTTCCCGATGATGCTGCTGATCGGCGTCTGGGTGTTCTTCATGCGCCAGATGCAGGCGGGCGGCGGCCGGGCGATGGGCTTCGGCAAGTCGCGCGCGCGCATGCTGACCGAGAAGCAGGGCCGCGTCACCTTCGAGGACGTGGCCGGCATCGACGAGGCCAAGAGCGAGTTGCAGGAAATCGTCGAGTTCCTGAAGGACCCGCAGAAATTCCAGCGCCTCGGCGGAAAGATTCCGAAAGGCGTGCTGCTGGTCGGCCCTCCCGGCACCGGCAAGACGCTGCTCGCCCGCGCCATCGCCGGCGAGGCGAACGTGCCGTTCTTCACCATTTCCGGCTCCGACTTCGTCGAGATGTTCGTCGGCGTCGGCGCCTCGCGCGTGCGCGACATGTTCGAGCAGGGCAAGAAGAACGCGCCGTGCATCATCTTCATCGACGAGATCGACGCGGTCGGCCGGCATCGCGGCGCCGGGCTGGGTGGCGGCAATGACGAGCGCGAGCAGACGCTGAACCAGATGCTCGTCGAGATGGACGGGTTCGAGAGCAACGAAGGCGTGATCCTGATCGCCGCGACCAACCGGCCCGACGTGCTCGACCCGGCGCTGCTGCGCCCCGGCCGGTTCGACCGCCAGGTGGTGGTGCCGAATCCGGACGTGAACGGGCGCGAGAAGATCCTGCGGGTCCATATGCGCAAGGTGCCGCTGGCGTCCGACGTGGACCCGAAAATCATCGCGCGCGGCACGCCCGGATTCTCCGGCGCCGACCTCGCCAACCTGGTCAACGAGGCGGCGCTGCTGGCGGCGCGCATCGGCAAGCGCGTTGTGGCGATGGCGGAGTTCGAGAACGCCAAGGACAAGGTGATGATGGGCGCCGAACGCCGCTCGCTGGTGATGAGCGAGGCGGAGAAGCGGATGACCGCCTATCACGAGGGCGGCCATGCGCTCTGCGCCATGCACGAGCCGGAATGCGACCCGGTCCACAAGGCGACGATCATCCCGCGCGGGCGCGCGCTCGGCCTGGTGATGAGCCTGCCGGAAGGCGACCGCTATTCCAAGAGCAAGTCGAAGCTGCTTGCCGAGCTGACCATGGCGATGGGCGGGCGCGCGGCGGAAGAGATCATTTTCGGCAGCGACAAGGTCTCCACCGGCGCCGGCGGCGACATCAAGGCGGCGACCGACCAGGCGCGCCGCATGGTCACCGAATGGGGCATGAGCGACAAGCTCGGCATGATCGCGTACGGCGACAACAGCCAGGAAGTGTTCCTCGGCCATTCGGTGACGCAGAACAAGAACGTCTCCGAGGCGACGGCGCGCGAGATCGACGCCGAGATCAAGGACATCATCGACAGCGCCTATGCGCGCGCGAAACGCACCCTGACCGAGAATCTGGAGGAGCTGCACCGCCTCGCGCGCGGCCTGCTGGAATACGAGACGCTGAGCGGCGACGAGATCCGCACGGTGCTGCGCGGCGAGCCGGTGATCCGCAAAGTGGTGGACGAGCCGGCGCCGGAGAGCCGCCGCGCCTCGGTGCCGGCCGCCGGCCGTCCGCTGCCGCCGGCGCCCGGCGGGCTAGGCGCGGCGCCGCAGCCGGGCTGACGGAGACCGAGAAACTGATCGAGCCGCTCGCGCTGCTGCACGGCGAAGCGGCGGCCGAGGCGGTGGCGGCAGGCTCCGCCGCGTGGCTCGCCGGCGGTCCCGCCGCGTTTGCACTGGTGCGGCTGGGGCCGGGCGGGAAGATCGTGCCGGTCGCCGGCCTGCCGCAGGAGCACGCGGCGGCACTGGCGCGCATCGCCGCGCCGCCGCCCCCCTGGGCCGGGCTGCCGCCGGGGCGGGCCGCGGTGATGGGCATCGTCAACGTCACCCCCGACAGCTTTAGCGACGGCGGCCTGCACGCAGACGCCGCGCGCGCCATTGCCGCCGGGCGCGCCATGACGGCGGCGGGCGCCGACGTGATCGACGTGGGCGGCGAGAGCACACGGCCCGGCGCCACGCCGGTATCGCCCGAACAGGAGCAGGCGCGCGTGCTGCCGGTCATCCGCGCGCTGGCGGCCGAGGGGATCGTGGTCTCGGCCGACACCCGCAACGCCGCGACGATGGCGGCGGCGCTGGACGCGGGCGCACGCATCGTCAACGACGTCTCCGCCCTCGCACACGACCCGGAGGCGGCGCCGCTGGTCGCCGCGCGCGGCTGCCCGGTGGTGCTCATGCACATGCGCGGCGTGCCGGCGACCATGACCGACTTCGCCGACTATGCCGACGCGCCCTGGGACGTGCTGCGCGAACTGGGCGCGCGGCGCGACGCCGCCGAGCGGGCCGGCATCGCGCGCGCGGCGATCGTGCTCGACCCCGGCATCGGCTTCGCCAAGCGGAGCACGCACAGCGCCGCGCTGCTGGTGCGCCTGCCGGTGCTGCTCAATCTCGGCTGCCGGCTGCTGGTCGGGGTGTCGCGAAAAAGCCTGATCGAACGGCTGGCCGGGCCGGCGGCGCCGGGGCAGCGGCTGGGCGGGTCGCTGGCCGCGGGGCTGCGGGCGCTGCTCGGCGGCGCCGCGATCCTGCGCGTTCACGATGTCGCCGAGACCGTGCAGGCGGTGCGCGTATGGCAGGGTCTCGGCGGAGAAGTGTAGAGCGGCCCACGCCAGGCTGGCATTAGCCTGCCGGATTGAGGCACACCCGAAACACGATACTGGTCAGGTTGATCTGCATGTCTCCCAAGCGACGTCTGTTCGGCACCGACGGCATCCGCGGCACCGCCAATTCCGACCCGATGACCGCCGAGACCGCGCTGCGGCTCGGCCAGGCTGCCGGCCTGCTGTTCACCCGCGGCGCGCACCGCCATCGCGTGGTGATCGGCAAGGACACGCGGCTGTCGGGCTACATGCTGGAGCCGGCGCTGACCGCGGGCTTCATCGGCGCGGGGATGGACGTGGTGCTGGTCGGCCCGCTGCCGACGCCGGCGATCGCCATGCTGACGCGCAGCCTGCGGGCCGATCTCGGCGTCATGCTTTCGGCCAGCCACAACCCCTACCAGGACAACGGGATAAAACTGTTCGGCCCGGACAGCTTCAAGCTGTCGGACGAGACCGAGGCCGAGATCGAGGCGCTGATGGCGACCGACCTCGCGCCGCGGCTGGCCGCACCGGGCCGGCTCGGCCGGGCGGCGCGGCTGGATGACGCGGCGGGGCGCTATATCGAGGCGGCGAAAGGCTCGTTCCCGCGCGGACTTCGGCTCGACGGGCTGCGCATCGTGGTGGATTGCGCCAACGGCGCCGCCTATCGCGTGGCGCCGACGGTGCTGTGGGAGCTGGGCGCCGACGTGATCTCGATCGGCGTCGCCCCGGACGGGTTCAATATCAACCGCGACTGCGGCTCGACCGCGCCGGATGCGATGCGCACCGAGGTGCGAAGGCACGGCGCGCATCTCGGCATCGCGCTCGACGGCGACGCCGACCGGCTGATCCTGTCCGACGAGACCGGCGCGGTCATCGACGGCGACCAGGTGCTGGCGCTGATCGCGCAGTCCTGGGGCGAGACTGGGCGGCTCTCCGGCGCCGGCGTGGTCGCGACGGTGATGTCCAATCTCGGGCTGGAGCGGTTCCTCGCCGCGCGTGGCCTGGCGCTGCACCGCACCCGGGTCGGCGACCGCTATGTCGCCGAGAAGATGCGCGCGGCCGGGGTGAATGTCGGCGGCGAGCAGTCGGGCCACGTGATCCTGTCCGACTACGCCACCACCGGCGACGGGCTGCTCGCCGCGTTGCAGGTGCTGGCGGTGCTGGTCGAGCAGGGGCGGCCGGCGAGCGAGGCGATGCGCCTGTTCGAGCCGCTGCCGCAGCGGCTGCGGAGCGTGCGCTATGCCGGCGCGTCGCCGCTCGCCGCCGCCTCCGTGCGCGCCGCGATTGCCGAGGCCGAGGCGGCGCTGGCCGGCAACGGCCGCCTGCTGATCCGCAAGAGCGGCACCGAGCCGGTGGTGCGGGTGATGGCGGAGGGCGAGGACGCGGCGCTGGTGGAGCGGCTGGTGGCGTTCCTGTGCGACCGCATCGCCGAGGCGGCGGCCGCGTCGGCCGACGCGGCATGAAGCAGGGCGCGTGATGCGCGGCCGGGTGCTGGTCGTCGCCGGCTCGGATTCGAGCGGCGGCGCCGGCATCCAGGCGGACATCAAAACGATCACGGCCCTCGGCGGCTACGCCATGACCGCGGTGACGGCGCTGACGGTGCAGGACACGCGCTGCGTGCATGACGTGCTGCCGGTGCCGCCGGATTTCGTTGCGGCACAGATGCGCGCGGTGCTCGACGACATCGGCGCCGATGCGGTGAAGACGGGGATGCTTGGCGACGCCGCCACGATCGCCGCCGTGTGCGACGTGCTGGCGTCGCGGCCGGCGCCGCTGCCGCTCGTGGTCGATCCGGTGATGGCGGCGAAGGGCGGGCGGCGGCTGCTGGCGGCGGCTGCGCTGTCCGTGCTGACGCGGCGCCTGCTGCCGATGGCGACGCTGCTGACGCCGAACGTGCCGGAGGCGGAGGCGCTGACCGGGCTGGCCATCGCCGATGTCGCGGCCATGCGGCCGGCGGCGGAGGCGCTGCTGGCGCTCGGTGCGGCGGCGGTGCTGCTGAAGGGCGGCCATCTGCCGGGCGAGGCGGTGACCGACCTGCTGGCGACCGCGGAGCAGATGCAGGAATTCCGCGCGCCGCGGATCGTCTCGCGGCACACGCACGGCACCGGCTGCACGCTGGCGAGCGCGGTGGCGGCGGGGTTGGCGCAGGGGATGGCGCTGGCGGACGCGGTGGCGCGGGCGCGTGCCTATGTGCGTGCGGCGATTGCGGCGGCGCCGGGTTTTGGCGCCGGAAACGGGCCGCTGGACCATACGGTCACGCCGGACCCGGCGCCGAGCACGTAAGGTGGATTGCATCCGCCCTGCGTGGTCAGGGCAGCAGCCGCACCGTCAACTCCGCCTCGGCGCGGCCGCCGGGCGGGATGTGCAGCAGGCCGGGCTTGTCGGCGAAGTCGCCGTCGAAGCCGACCGGGTCGGCGTGGCCGTGCCACGGCTCGATGCAGAGAAAATCGCCGTGCGGCTTGCTCCAGATGCCGAGTTCGACGAAGCCGCGCCAGATCACCTCCACGCTCGGGCCGCCCGGTGCGGCGTAGCGCACCGACGGGCTTGCGACCTGATCGAGAATCACCGCATCCGCGGCGAACAGCGATTCATCGAGCCGCAGCACGCTGCCCACGATAGGCGACGGAAAACGCTCGGGCAGCAGCAGCCCGTCCTTGAGGCGGCGGACCGGCGCCGGCTCCGGCAGGGCGAATTCCAGCACGTGCGCCGCCTTCGCCACGCCGTCGCGCAGCGGCCAGCGGAATGCCGGGTGGGCGCCGAAGGAAGCGTGCAGCATCGTGCCGGCCGGGTTGTCGAGCGCATAGCCGACCGTCAGCGTGTCGCCGGCCGCCGCGTAGGTGAGTCCGAGGCGGAACGCGAACGGGAACAGCTTTCGCGTGGCGTCGTCGTCGGTCAGCACGAAGCGGCAGACGCTGTCGCTCCGCTCGGCGAGCGCGAAGCGCCGGTCGCGGGCGAAGCCGTGCTGCCCCAGCGTGTAGCGCCGCCCGTCATGGCGCAGCGTGTCGCCGGCGAGGCGGCCGACGATCGGGAACAGCACCGGGGCATGGCGCGGCCAGACCGGCCCGGCCTGCCAGAGAAACTCATACCCCGCGGCGTCGGTGAGCGAGCAGAGCTCCGCCCCCTGCGCCGTGATCGTGGCGGCGATGCCGGAGGAGGCGATGCGGTATTTTTCTTCTGCGGTCATGCGGCACACCGGCCCCGATCGGTCCGCCGCGATGGATACACCCGCACTGCCGCGCTGCCGAGGCCGCTCGCCACGGCGTGACGGGGTCGTGACGCAGTTTGAAAAACGACGCTGCCGGTTTTTCCCTCTCCCCCGCAAAGAGCGGGGGAGGGGGCTTTTCACGGTCGTCCGAGTTGAGACTGCGACACGACCCGGCCGGGTCGCGTCGCACCTTGAAAATCGACGCGCCCCGGCCGGCTTGCCCAGCCCGCCGCGGGCCGTGTTAGTATCGCTGTCATGCCGCCCGCCGCTTCCCCCGCCCTGGCCGACCGTTTTGCCCATCTGGTCGAGGGGCTGCGCCGCGCCATCGCCGCCCGCGGCGTGGGCCTGGGTCTCGCCGTGCCGCTGATGCTGCTGCTCTGGTCGCGGCTGCGCCGCACCGCGGAGCGGTTCGCCCGCCTCGCGGCAAAAGTCCATGCCGGCACGCTGCCGCCGCCGCGCCGCCGCCTGCGCTCTCCCCGCCCGGCCCGGCCCCAGCCGCTCCGGCTGCCGCGCGGCGTCGCCTGGCTGCTGCGCCGGCTGCCGCAGGCCGCTGTCCGCCGCCTCGCAGTTGCAGCACCTGCTCGCCGATCCGGCGATGGCCGACCTGCTCGCCGCAGCACCCCAGGCCGGGCGGCTGCTCCGCCCGCTCTGCCAGATGCTGGGCGTCCGCCCGCCGCCGGCGCGGAGCCTGTCCTCGGGCCGGAAGCAGGCCGGTCCCGTGGGCCCGTCCGCCGCCCGCACGGCCGGCGGCCCCGTCCCGCCCGGCCTGGCCGTCCCCGACCGCCGCCGCCCGCGCAGCCCCGCGTCCTCTCCCCGTCCGCTCCCGGCATCCCGCCCGTTCCCGCCTGACCGTGCGGCGCCCCCGCACGCCAAAAATGTTCCGACATAGAAACATACAAGCCTGCGAAGGGGGGAGCAGGCGTTTTGGGTCGTTCGAGTTGAAACGGCGTCACTGCCCGTGACGGGCGACCCTTGCAATGAAGCAGCGGGCGGGGTAATCGGGCGATGGGTCACGCCCCCCCACCGGGGCGCTTCTCTTCTGCAAGGGAGAGCCGATCATGGCACTCGCCGCCGCCAGGCCGGACGTCCGTCCGGCCAATCCCCAGTTCTCATCCGGTCCCTGCGCCAAACGACCCGGCTGGTCGCCCGCCGTGCTCGCCGCCGCGATGGTCGGCCGCAGCCACCGCGCGCGCGAGCCGAAGGCGCGGCTCGCGGACGTGATCGCCCGCTCCCGCGCCATCCTCGGCATGCCCGCCGACTGGCGGCTCGGCATCGTGCCGGCCTCCGACACCGGCGCGATGGAGATGGCGCTGTGGTCGCTGCTCGGCCCGCGCCCGGTCGATGTGCTGGCGTTCGAGAGTTTTTCCCAAGGCTGGGCGACCGACATCGTCAAGCAGCTGAAACTGCCGCAGGCGCGGGTGCTGGACGCGCCGTACGGCAGGCTGCCCGATCTGGCGCAGGTGGCGCCCGACCACGACGTCGTGCTGGCCTGGAACGGCACCACCTCCGGCGTGCGCCTCCCCGACGGCGACTGGATCGCGGCCGACCGTGCGGGGCTGGTGATCTGCGACGCCACCTCGGCGGCGTTCGCCATGCAACTGCCGTGGGACAAGCTCGATGTCGTCACCTGGTCCTGGCAGAAAGTGCTGGGCGGCGAGGCGGCGCACGGCATGCTGGCGCTGTCGCCGCGCGCGGTCGAGCGGCTGGTGACGCACAAGCCGGCCTGGCCGCTGCCGAAAATGTTCCGCCTCACCTCCGGCGGCAAGCTGATCGAGGGCATGTTTGCCGGCGAGACCATCAACACGCCGTCGATGCTGTGCGTCGAGGACGCGCTGGACGGGCTGCGCTGGGCCGAGCGCATCGGCGGCCTGCAGGCGCTGATCGCACGGTCGGAAGCCAATCTCGCGGCAGTCGCCGGGTTCGTGGCGGCGCGCGACTGGATCGACTTCCTGGCCGAGGTGCCGGCGACGCGGTCTTCCACCTCGATTTGCCTGAAACTGACCGCGCCGTGGTTCACCGCGCTGGATGCCGACGGGCAGGCCAAGGCGGCGAAGCAATTTTCGTCGCTGCTCGAACGTGAAGGCTGTCGCCTACGACATCGGCAGCTATCGCGACGCGCCGCCGGGCTTGCGCATCTGGGGCGGGGCGACGGTGGAGACCGACGACATCGCCGCCCTGCTGCCGTGGCTCGACTGGGCCTATGCCCAGGTCGCGCCGGCGGCGGCGCAGCAGGCCGCGTAGCCGCGGGAGGCACCGCACACGTATTGCCATTCCCGAACTCCCTGGAATCGACCCCATGAAAGTCCTCATCAGCGACAAGCTCTCGCCCGCCGCGGTCGGACATTTTTCGCGCCCGCGGCATCGCGGCGGACGTGAAGACCGGCCTCGCGCCCGCCGATTTGCGCGGCATCATCGGCGACTACGACGGGCTGGCCGTCCGCTCGGCCACGAAAGTCACGCGCGAACTGCTCGACGCCGCGACCAACCTGAAAGTCGTCGGCCGCGCCGGCATCGGCGTGGACAACGTCGATGTGAAGTCGGCGACCGCGCGCGGCGTGGTGGTGATGAACACGCCGTACGGCAACGCCATCACCACCGCCGAACACGCCATCGCCATGATGTTCGCGCTCGCCCGCCAGATTCCCGAGGCCAGCGCATCGACCAAGGCCGGCAAGTGGGAAAAGAACCGCTTCATGGGCGTCGAGCTGTCCGGCAAGACTGCTCGGGCTGATCGGCTGCGGCAATATCGGCTCGATCGTCGCCGACCGCGCGCAAGGCCTGAAGATGCGCGTCATCGCCTACGACCCTTATCTGACCGAGCAGCGCGCGCTCGATCTCGGCGTGGAAAAAGTCGAACTCGACGGACGCTGCTGGCGCGCGCCGACATCATCACGCTGCACGCGCCGCTGACCGACGCGACGCGCAACATCCTCTCGCGCGAGGCGATCGCCGCACACCAAGCGCGGCGTGCGCATCATCAACTGCGCGCGCGGCGGCCTGCTCGACGAAGCGGCGCTGGCCGAGGCGCTGCACGTCGGGCCATGTCGCCGGCGCCGCGCTGGATGTGTTCGAGACCGAGCCGGCGACCGAAAGCCCGCTGTTCGCGCTGGAGAACGTGGTCTGCACCCCGCATCTCGGCGCCGCGACCGCCGAGGCGCAGGAGAACGTCGCGCTTGCAGGTCGCCGAGCAGATGAGCGATTTTCTGCTCACCGGCGCGGTCGCCAACGCGATCAACATGCCCTCGGTCTCGGCCGAGGATGCGCCGCGGCTCAAGCCGTACATGGAACTCTGCCGCCTGCTCGGCTCGCTTCGCCGGCCAGCTCACCAGCGCGCGGGAGGGCGTGATCCGCGCGGTTGCGATCGAGTACGAGGGGCTGGCGGCGCAGCTCAACCACGAAGCCGCTGACGGCGGCGGCGCTGGCCGGGCTGCTGACGCCGGTGATGGCGGGGGCGAACATGGTCAACGCGCCGGTGCTGGCGCGCGAGCGCGGCATCGACATGTCGGAAACCGTTCACGACCGGCCGAGCGAGTATCAGACGCTGGTGCGCATCACCGTCGACCACCGACCAGCAGACGCGCGCCGTCGCCGGCACGCTGTTCGCCGGCTCGCGCCCGCGGCTGGTGGAGATCAAGGGCATCAAGGTCGAGGCGGATTTCGCGCCGCCACATGCTCTACGTCACCAACCAGGACAAGCCCGGCTTCATCGGCCGGTTCGGCGCGACGCTGGCGGGCGCGGGCATCAACATCGCGACGTTCCATCTCGGCCGCGCCGAGCAGGGCGGCGATGCCATCTGCCTGGTGTCGGTGGACGAGGCGGTGCCGGAGGAAGTGCTGGCGATGGTGCGCACGCTGCCGCTGGTGGTGCAGGCGGCGTCGCTCGCGTTCTGAGCACCGCGATCAGACCGCAGGGATTCGCAATCCACCTGTTACACTCCGTGCCGTGACGTGGCCGCAATTCGTGCCCATGTTCGCCCGGCGCGGGCCGGTGGCCGTCAGGATCGGCGCGCGCCGGCCGACATGACGGCGGTTCGCCGCGTGCAGCGACCGCGCAGACATGCAGGAGCGAGCGATCTCGATGTTCAAGCCTTTGAGTCCGGCGCTGTTCAGCGGCGGCGGTGCCCGCCTGGGGCGCGATTCGCGCATCGATCTGCTGCGCGGCTTCGCGCTGCTCACCATCTTCATCGACCACGTTCCGGGCAACCCGCTGAGCCTGGTGACATTGCGCAACTTCGGCTTTTCCGATGCAGCGGAACTGTTCGTGGTGCTGGCCGGCATCTCGGCGATGTTCGCCTACGGCAAGTGTTTCGAGCGCGAAGGCGCCGGGCCGGGGCTGAAGCGCGTGTTCGGGCGCTGTCTGCGGCTCTATGTGTTCCAGATCGGATTGCTGTTCACCACGCTCGCCATCGTGCAGGTCTGGCGCGCGCAGTTCGGGCTGGAGCCGGTGAACCTCACGCTGTTCTTCGCGATGCCGCTCACCGCCATCGGCCATGCGCTGGCGCTGCATGCATTGCCCGGAAGCCTCAATATCCTGCCGCTCTACATCGTGGTGCTCGGCGCATTCCCGCTGATCTATGCCGGCATGCGCACCGCGCCGGTGCCGACGCTGGCCGCCTCCGCGCTGCTGTGGCTGGCCGCCAACCTCGATCACAGCTTCAACTTCACCAACTGGCTGGACGGCGACGGCTGGTTCTTCAACCCTTTCGCCTGGCAGTTCCTGTTCGCACTCGGCATGCTGACGGCGGCGCTGCTGCGCGCGCATGGCGGCCAGCTGCCGCGCCATCGCGCGCTGACCGTGGCGAGCTGGGCGTATCTCGCCGGCGCGCTGGTGCTGGCCGCGCCCTGGACCGCCTGGGGGCTGTCGGATGTCCGCCTGCTCGGCTTCGCGGCACCCGACAAGACGGCGCTGTCGCCGGTGCGGCTGCTCGATGTGCTCGCCATCATGTATCTGGCGCTCAGTTCCACCCGGCTGCACCGTCTGGCGGAGAGCGCGTGGGCGCGCCCGCTGGTCGCCTGCGGCAAGCACTCGCTGGAGGTGTTCTCGTTCCTGACGCTGGCGGCGCTGGTGTTTCATCTCCTGTTCCACACGTTCGGCGACAGCCTGGAACTGGACGTCGCGGTCAACGTGGTCGGGCTGGGGGCGACCGTGGCGCTCGGCGTCTGGCTGGAGCGACGGAAGCGCACGCCGGCCGGGCGCCCCGCGATGGCGGTCGGTTAACCATCGTCGGCAATCTCGCATCGGCAACTTGCCCTGATGTCGCGGACATGAGACGAATGGCCGCATGCCGTCTCGTCTCCCGCGCGGTGTCCGGGTGCTGGCCTGGGCGGTTGCCGCGTTCGTGCTGGTCGCGGCCGCGCCGGTGATGGCGGGGCAGGGGGCAATCATCGTCTCCGCGCTGCCCCGTGTCGCCCATCGGCTGGCGGCGGCGCTGCCGCTGCACATCCTGGCGTTCGGCTCCTCCTCCACCCAGGGCGTCGGCGCCAGCTCGCCCGCCGCGAGCTACCCGGCGCGGTTGCAGGCGTTCCTGCGTGCGGCGCTGAAGGTGCCGGTCGCGGTGGCGAACGCCGGCATCGGCGGCCAGGACGCCGATGACATGCTGCGCCGCATCCCCGCGCTGGCGGCGCTTCACCCCGACCTGGTGATCTGGCAGACCGGCAGCAACGATCCGCTGCGCGGCGTGCCGCTCGACCGCTTCGACCGCGAGACCCGCGCCGGCATCGCCGTCTTCCGCGGCGCGGGCGCCGACGTGATGCTGATGGAGCCGCAGGACTGCGACGTGCTGCGCAGCCATCCCGGCGCGTTCGCCTACCGCGACGCGCTGCGCCGCATCGCCGCACAGATGCGCGTGCCGCTGGTCCGCCGCTACGACCTGATGCATGTCTGGCTGGCCGAGGGCAAGCTGACGCGCGCGCAGTTGTTTTATGGCGACGGGCTGCACATGGCCGACGGCGGCTACGCGCAGCTGGCGATCGCGGTGGGCGAGCAGATCCTCGCATTGGTCCGGTATCCCGCGCGCCCGCAATACGCCGACAGCGGAAAATAGCTTCAGCCGGGCGCGCCCAGCACCGCCGCCACCAGCGCGTCCAGGTTGCGCGCGCCCTCCGGCAGCCGCGCCAGTTCCGGCGCCAGCCTGCCGTCGATCAGCAGCATCGCCAGCCCGTGCGCCAGCGCCCAGGGGGCGACGCCGGCCGCCACCTGCTGCATCGGCGAGCGCGGCAGGGCGCCTTGCGTCTGCCGCGCGGCCACCGCGTCGGCGAGCATCCGGCGTGCCCGGTCGGCGGCTTCGCGCAGCGCGGGGCGCTGCATGTCCAGCCGCTCGCCGCGGAACAT
Organism: uncultured Pseudomonadota bacterium; assembly: GCA_963786445.1. Classification (GTDB taxonomy): domain Bacteria; phylum Pseudomonadota; class Alphaproteobacteria; order Acetobacterales; family Acetobacteraceae; genus JAFKFJ01. Next base: position 37,248 of record CAWAZU010000017.1, on the reverse strand, counting down.
CAGCGTGAACAGGCCGGGATGCGCGCGCGCGAAGGCAACATAGGCCAGCCCCTGCGCCGTCAGGCGATCGGCCGGCGCCGCCGCCGCCGCCGCGTCGCCCAGCCGGTCGGCGAAGCGCCCGAAGCCGACCGCGGCCAGTTCGCTCAGCAGGCCGGCAAGGTCGCCGAAATGATGCGCCGGCGCTGCATGCGACACCCCCGCCTCGCGCGCCGCCGCGCGCAGCGTCAGCGCCGGCAGCCCGTCGCGCTCTAGGATCGCCTCCGCCGCCGCCAGCAGCGCCCGGCGCAGGTCGCCGTGATGATAGGGCCGTCGTGCATCGTCCATTTCTGAAACTTTACGGCAGAAAGATTCCGCTTGACCAGGGCCTCGTCGGATGCGCCTATCTTTCCATCGTCAAGATCAGGGAGACGTGCCATGCCGGACATCATGCAGGGCAATTACGCGCCCATCTGGACCGAGTCGGACGCCTATGCGCTGCCGGTCGTCGGCGAGCTGCCGCGCGCGCTCGCGGGCACGCTGTATCGCAACGGCCCCAACCCGCAATTCGTGCCGACCAGCCCGCAGCACCACTGGTTCGGCGGCGACGGCATGATCCACGCCTTCACCATCGAGGACGGGCGGGTGCGCTACCGCAACCGCTGGGTGCGCACGCCGAAATGGCTGCAGGAGCACGCGGCGGGCCGTCCCCTGTCCGGCGGGTTCGGCTCGCCCGAAACCGGGCACGGCGGCGACCCCGAGGACCTGCTGAGCTGCATCGCCAACACTAACATCATCGCGCACGCCGGAAGGCTGCTGGCGCTGGAGGAATTCCACCCGCCGGTCGAGCTCGACCCGGCCTCGCTGGCAACGCTCGGCTTCCACCGCTTCGGCGGCGAGTTCCGCGGCCCGTTCACCGCCCACCCGAAACACGACCCGCGCACCGGCGAACTGCTGTTCTTCGGCTATTTCGCCGCCGGCGCGTTCACGCCCGACATCGTGTTCGGCAGCGTCGATGCGGCGGGACGCCTCGGGCGCATGGAGCGGTTCACGGCGCCCTATGTCAGCATGGTGCATGATTTCTGCGTCACCGACCGGCACGTGCTGTTTCCGATCCTGCCGCTCACCGGCAGCATGGAACGCGCCATGCGCGGCGCCCCCGCGTTCGCGTGGGAGCCGGAGCGCGGCGCCTATGTCGGCATTCTTCCGCGCGGCGGCTCGGCCGAAGCGATCCGCTGGTTCCGCGCCGAAAGCTGCTACGTGTTCCATGTGATGAACGCGTGGGAGGACGGTACGCGCATCTACGCCGACGTGGCGCAGTACCGAGGAGGCACCGCTGTTCCCGCGCCCGGACGGCACGCCCGCCGACCCGGCGCGCGCCACGGCGCGGCTGTGCCGCTGGACCTTCGACCTCGACGGCAACAGCGACTCGTTCAGGCAGGAGTACATCGACGACCTGACCGGGGAATTCCCGCGGGTGGACGATCGGCGCGCCGGCCTGGCCTATCGCCACGGCTACTACGCGGCCCGCGCCGGCGATGCGCAGGCGCGCAACGCGATCGCGCATATCGACCACCAAACCGGCACGCGCAGGCTGCATCTTCTCCCGCCGGGCGATGCCACGTCGGAGCCGGTGTTCGTGCCGCGCACGCCGGACGCGCCGGAGGGCGACGGTTTCCTGCTCGCCGTGGTCTGGCGCAACGAAGACAAACGCAGCGACCTGATCGTGCTCGACGCCGCGGCGGCCGATCGCGCGCCGCTCGCCACCGTGCAACTGTCGCATCGCGTGCCGTTCGGCTTTCACGGCAATTTCGTGGCGGCGTGACATGGGCATCGTGTTCGGCTTCCTGCCGTTCATCGCGTTCGCAGTACTGGCCGGCTTCGGCAAGCTGCTGCTCGGCCTGGTTGCCGCCGTCGTGCTGGCGGTGGTGCCGATGCTGCGCAGCCGCTCGGCCAAACTGCTGGAGGCGGGCAGCGCGGTGCTGTTCGCGGTGCTCGCGCTGTACGCCGCGCTCGCGCCGGTGCTGCCGCGCGCGCTCGAGGTGCAGCTGGCGGTGAACTCCGGTCTCGCCGTCATCGTTCTGCTGTCGCTTGCGGTCGGGCGCCCGTTCACGCTGGCCTATGCGCGCGAGCAGGTGCCCCCGGCGTTCTGGGACAATCCGCTGTTCCTGGCCACGAACCGCCGCATCACCTGGGCCTGGGCGGCGGCCTTCCTCGTCATGGCCGCCGCCAGCCTGGTGCGGCTCACGGTGCCCGGCGTGCCGCGCGCGGCCGCGGAGGCGGCCAGCATTGCCGCGATCGTTGCGGCGATCTGGTTCACCTCCTGGTATCCGAAACGGGTGCGGGCGCGGTCCGCTTCCGCGTCGCGGACGGCGGTGCTATAGCGCCGCGCCCCTGCCGGGACCGCGCATGACCGACGACCCGCCGCCCAGCCCCGCCCTGCTGCCCGCCGGCCTGCGCGACCTGCTGCCGCCGGATGCCGAGACCGAGGCGGCATCGGTCGAGGCGCTGATGGAAATTTTTTCCGCCCACGGCTACCAGCGCGTGAAGCCGCCGCTGCTGGAGTTCGAGGACGGGCTGCTCGCCGGCACCGGGGCGGCCACCGCCGAGCAGACGTTCCGCCTGATGGACCCCGAGTCGCATCGCATGATGGGGCTGCGCGCCGACATCACGCCGCAGGTGGCGCGCATCGCCACCACGCGGCTGGCCGGTAGCCCGCGCCCGTTGCGCCTTTGCTACGCCGGCCAGTGCCTGCGCGTGCGCGCCACCCAGCGCGCGCCGGACCGGCAGCTTGCGCAGGCGGGAATAGAACTGATCGGCGCCGACAGCCCCGCCGCCGACGCCGAGATGGTGCTGGTCGGCGCCGCGGCGCTGGCGGCGCTCGGCCTGACGCGGCTGAGTTTCGATCTCACGCTGCCGCCGCTGGTGCCGACCTTGATGGAGGAGGCGGGCATCCCGGCCGCAAGCCGCACCCCGCTCGCCCGCGCGCTCGACCGGAAGGACGCCGCCGCGGTGGGCGTGCGCGGCGGGGCGCTGGCGGCGACGCTGACCGACCTGCTGCTCGCCGCCGGCGCTGCCGACCGCGCGCTCGCCGCGCTGGCGGCGGCGCATCTGCCGCCCGCTTCGGCGGCACTGGCCGGACGCCTGGCCGCGACCGTCGCCGCGATCCGGGCGCGCGCGCCGGAGCTGAAGCTGACGGTCGATCCGGTGGAGTTCCGCGGCTTCCGCTATCACACCGGCGTCTGCCTGACGGTCTATGCGCCGGGACGGCACGAGGAGCTGGGCAGCGGCGGGCGCTATCTGTGCGGCGACGCCGAGCCGGCGACCGGGCTGACGCTCTACCCCGACGCGATCCTGCGCGCCGCCCCGCCGCGCGCGCCGCGCCGGCGTGTGTTCGTCCCCGCCGGTGCGGACGGCGCCGCCCTGCGCGCCGAGGGCTACGCGACCGTCGTTGGGCTGGAGGCGGTGGCCGACGCGGCGGCGGAGGCGCGGCGGCTGGGCTGCAGCCACGTGCTCGCCGGTCCTTCGTTGGAGGTCGTGTGATGCCGAACGTCGCGGTGATCGGCGCGCAATGGGGCGACGAGGGCAAGGGCAAAGTCGTCGATTGGCTGGCCAGCCGCGCCGACATCGTGGTGCGCTTCCAGGGCGGCCACAACGCCGGCCACACGCTGGTGGTCGGCAACCAGACCTACAAGCTCTCGCTGCTGCCGAGCGGGCTGGTGCGCGAAAAACTCGGCATCATCGGCAACGGCGTGGTGATCGACCCGGAGGCGCTGCTGGCCGAGATCGAGCGCGTGCAGGCGCAAGGACTCGCCGTCACGCCGCAGACGCTGCGCATCGCCGACAATGCGCCGCTGATCCTGCCGCTGCACGCGGCGCTGGACCGCGCGCGCGAGGCGGCGCGCGGCGACAGCAAGATCGGCACCACCGGGCGCGGCATCGGCCCCGCCTACGAGGACAAGGTGGCGCGCCGCGCCATCCGGGTCGCCGACCTCGCCGAGCCGGAGACGCTGGCCGACAAGCTCGACGAGCTGCTGCTGCATCACAACACGCTGCTGCGCGGCCTCGGCGCCGCGACCTTCGAGAAGCGCGATTTGCTCGACCGGCTGCTGGCCTTCGCCCCGCAACTGCTGCCGTTCGCCGAGCCGGTGTGGGAGCGGCTGGACGAGGCCCGCCGCGCCGGGCGGCGCATCCTGTTCGAGGGCGCGCAGGCGGTGATGCTGGACGTGGACCACGGCACCTATCCGTTCGTCACCAGCAGCAACACGGTCGCCGCCACCGCCGCCGCCGGCGCCGGCGTCGGGCCGGCGTGCGGTCGGGTTCGTGCTCGGGATCGCCAAAGCCTATTGCACGCGCGTCGGCGCCGGACCGTTCCCGACCGAGCTGTTCGACGCCACCGGCACGCTGCTCGGCGATCGCGGCCACGAGTTCGGCACCGTCACCGGCCGCCGCCGCCGCTGCGGCTGGTTCGACGCGACGCTGGTGCGCCAGGCGGTGAAGGTCGGCGGCATCCAGGGGCTGGCGCTGACCAAGCTCGACGTGCTGGACGGGCTGGCGGAGCTGAACATCGGCGTCGGCTACCGGCTCGACGGCGCGACGCTGAAACGCTTGCCGGCCGCGCCGCGGGCGCAGGCGGCGGCGGAGCCGATCTACGAAACGATGGCCGGCTGGTCGGGCAGCACGCGCGGCGCGCGCAGCTGGGCCGAGCTGCCGGCGCAGGCGGTGAAATACGTCCGCCGCATCGAGGAACTGGTCGAGGCGCCGGTGACGCTGCTGTCCACCAGCCCGGAGCGCGACGACACCATTCTGATGCGCGACCCGTTCGAGGGCTGAGCGGAACAGGTTTTCCTATCCGACGCGCGGGCAATCACGTATGGCTTACTTCGCTGCGCGGCGAATTGCACGGCCATCGGCCGTAGCAATGCGCAAGCCGCCGCAACGCAGCGGGGCTGACCCGTCATGGCACCATTCCGGAGGAAGCGCGTATGGCCGAGAAGACGATCGTGTCGATGCCGACAGCGGAGCTGTCACATTTCCAAGTGGACCCGGGAAACCTGGGTCCGTTGGAGAAGGCCGTGCTCGCGAAGCTGAAATCGCTGAAGGTGAGCAAGGTGGGCGCGGAGGCCGTGGCCGGAGGGAAGGCGGTCAAGTTTACCCTGGAAGCGCCGGCCGCAGTTGACCCTGCTGCTGTCAAGAAGGCGTTGAAGGGCTGAACCCCGGGGTGGTTCGGGCGCCGACGTCCTGCCACCCCCGCCGCCGCCCCGCGGTGCCGCTCAGGCGGCGCGGCGCCGGACGAACAGCAGACCGGCCAGCGCCGCGCCGAACAGCGGCAGCGTGCCCGGCTCGGGAATCGGCAGGCTGTCGGAGCCGGTGGGCGTGCCGGGAAGCGCCGGCGTGAACGGATAGTCGTGCAGTTCGCCCTGGCCGGTCCACGAATTGGCCACCAGCGTGCCGTCGATCTGGTTGGAATTGGTGACATGCGCATCGACCGCGAACACCGCCCCGCCGATCTGCGTGACGATGTCCACCGACGTCGCCTGATAGAAATTCCAGATGATGTCGTCGGCATAGGCGGTGCCGCTCTCGTCGTTGGCCGAGAAATTGACGGTGCTGCCGCCGACGTTGAAGATCACCGAAGTCGCGCCGTTCAGGTTGATCGAGAAGCTCGGGATCGCCGACAGTTGGCTCGCGGTCAGGTCGAAGACGGCGACGCCGCCCGCGCCCGGTGTCGCCGTGATGACCTCGTTGTTGCCGGGCGACGGCAGGGTTCCCGTCGGCGTCAGGCCGGCCAGCGATGACGACAGCGCCTGCAGCGGCGCGAAGTCGCTGGCGATCGTGGTGCCTGGCGAGGCCGCGTAGCCGCCGCCGTTGAAGCTGATCGGCGCGCCCTTGCTCCCGGCCACATAGGCGTTGCCGCTGTTGTCGATATTGATGGAATTGCCGCTCGTGCTGCCGAACACGGTCAGCGCAAGCGCGCCGGAGGGCCGCAAGGCGGGAGGGTTGTTGTAGATCGTGGCGCCGCTGAAATTGCCGCCGATCGCCGCGGCGCCTTCGATGTCCGCGGTGGTGGTGGCGTTGCCGGCGATGACCACGTTGTAGTCGCCCAGAATCGCCGCCGCGGTCAGCGGCCCGGCGGATGCCGAGGCGACGGCGGCGAAGGAAGCGGCCGCGCCCAGCAGGGCGGTTGCGAAGGCATGCATGTCAGTCCTTTCCGTGCCTCGCGGGGCCGAATGGTCCGCGGGCAGAATTTCCCGTAGGGATCATTATCTCCAAATGGCATCGGTTGTCAAGTCAACTATGGCCGCCCGCCTCGCCCGCCTTCACCTTCCGTTCAGGCCGCGCCCGTTAGCCTCGCCCGCATGAGCGGTGTGCAGCCCGGCTGGCCGGCCGTCCTGACTGCGACGGGGTCGGCGGCGGAGTCCCTGCTCGGCGGCCGGTTTGCCGTCGATCTGGGACAGCCGCTGCCGGGCGCCGGCGGCGGGCTGCCGGCCTATCTCGCGATCGACCGCAAGGACGCGCTGGACGGCCTGATGGCCGTCCAGGTGCCGCAAGACTGCCGCGCCGCGCGCTGTCGCCCTTGCCGTCCCGCTCGACGACGTGCCGGGCCTGCTGGCGCCGCTGGCGCACGGCGCGGCGCAGGGTGCCGACGGGCGCGGCGCCTGGTTCGTGGTCTGTCCCGTCCCGCCCGGCCCGCCGCTCTGGGCGGCCGGGGAGAAGCCGCCCGCGCCCTGGACCGAGGCCGAGGTGCTGCGCTGCCTGATCGGCCCGGTCGCGACGGTGCTGGCGGCGTTGCAGGCGCGCGGCCTGACGCACCGGGCGATCCGCCCGGACAACCTGTTCCGCGCCGGCGTCCGGCAGAAGGTGGTGCTCGGCTGCGCCTGGGCGACGCCGCCCGCGCTGCTGCAGCCGGCCATGTTCGAGCCGCCCTATGTCGCCATGTGCCTGCCGGCGGGTCGCGGCGAGGGCGGCATCGCGGACGACGTCTATGCGCTCGGGGTGGTGGCGCTGGCGCTGGCGCTGGGGCGGCTGCCGGGCGGCGGCGTGGCCGACGACGTGCTGCTCCGGCGCAAGCTGGAGCACGGCAGCTATGCCGCGCTGGTGCTGGATGCCCGCCTGCCGCCGCTCGCTCGCCGACCTGCTGCACGTGATGCTCGCCGAAGACCCGGCGCAGCGCCCGCCGCCCGCCCTGCTGATCGAGCCGGGGGCGGCGCGCGCCCGCCGCGTGGCGCCGCGGCCGGTGCGGCGGGCGCAGCGCCCGCTGGCCGTGGGCGGCGTGGCGGCGTCGGATGTCCGCACGCTGGCCTATGCCATCGCCCGCGATCCCGCCGCCGGTGCGCGCGCGCTGCTGAGCGGCGCCGCCGACCACTGGCTGCGCCGCAGCCTCGACGACGCCGCCCTCGCCGCGCGGCTGGAGGAGCCGGTGCGGCGCCGGCCCGCCGAGGTATCGGAGGGCGCGCGGGCGGACGCGCTGCTGGCGCTGCAGGCGGTGGCGCTGCTCGACCCGCTGGCGCCGCTGTGCTGGGAGGGGGTGGCGCTGTGGCCGGACGGAATCGGCACCGCGCTGGCCGTCCCGGCGGCGGAGGGCGGCCGTGCCGGGGTGCTGGAGGCGCTGGTGGCGGCGGAGGCGGCCGCCACGTTCGCCGCACTGCGCGCGCCGGCCGCCGAGGAGCAGGCCCGCGCGCGCCAGGTCGCCCGCGCGCAGCGGACGCTGCTGCAGCGCGGCGGCTGGGCGGGCGGGCCGGCGCGGCTGCGCTATGCGCTCAATCCGCTGCTGGCGTGCCGCAGCAAGCTGCTCGGCGGCGCCAAGGTGGCGCGGCTGGATGAATTGCTGGCGGCGCTGGAGGCGGCGCTGGCAGGCGCCAAGCCGGCGGGCGGGCTGCTGCTGGACGCGGAACTGGTCGCCTTCGTCGCGGCGCGGCAGGAAGGCGGGCTGGACCCGCTGCTCTCGGCCTTCGCCGATGGCTTGCCGGCGCCGCGGCTGGCGTTGGCGCAGGTGCGGCTGCTGGCCCGGCTGCAAGCCTCCCGGCGCGCCGGCAAGCTGCCCAGCCTGGCGGCGGCGCTGGCGGCTTCGGCGCGGCCGGGGCTGGCCTCCTGGTCCAGCCGGACGCGGCGGGCGGAGAAGGAAGCGGCGCTGGCCGAGGCGGCGGGCGAAGGCGATCTCGGCGCGCTGCTCGCCGTGCTCGACGACCCGGCGGGGCGCGAGGCCGATGCCGCCGGGCTGCAGCAGGCGGCGGCCGCCGCGGCGCGGATCGATACGACCATCGCCGGACTCGCCGAGGGCGCGAGCGGGCAGGGGGCGATAGCGCGCGCGCTCGGGCGCGAGATCGCCGCCGGGCTCGGCGTGGCCGCGCTGGCGGCGAGCGGTGTTGCGGCGCTGCTGGGATGAGCGCGGGTGTCGAGCGTCCGGCGCGGCGCCGATCCTATGGCTGGCTGCTCGGCATGGGCTGCGGTGCGCTGGCGACGCTGGCGACGCCGACCGCGGTGCTGGCCGGGCTGCTGCTGGCGCCGGCGCTGATGGCGTGGCTGCTCGACCCGACGCCGCAGCGCGCGGTCGCGAGGCCGATGCTGCTCTGCGGCCTGGCGGCGTCGCTGCGGCCGCTGCTGGCGCTGTGGCAAGGCGGGCACGGCATGGCGGCGAGCCTGGAACTGGCCGGCGACGTGCCGACGCTGGGTCTCGCCTGGGCGGCGCAGGGGCTGGCGTGGCTGGTCGGCGAACTGGCGCCGCTCGCGGTGGGCCTGGTGCAGGCGGCGCGCGACCGCGCCCGCATCGCCCGGCTGCGCGCCGAACGCGCGCGGCTGGAGCAGGAATGGGGGCTGAAGCCGCATGGCGAGGGCTGAGCGCGGGCCGCCGGGCCAGGCGGCGCGCGCTATAGTCCCAGTCACAAGACCGTGAAAACGCCTGGACGCTGCGACGGTGCGATGGCGCGCCGGTCGTTGCGGGCGCCGCAGTTTCGCGGCAGGGTGGACCGGCGGCCGTGCCGGCGGCGGTGGATGCGGAACCGCCCACCCAGAGGGCGCCGATTTGGTTAATGGCAAATCGTAACTGAAACCCCGACAAAACACTTTACATCGCGTTTCGGAGTGGGTAGGAACACGTTATCGGATCGAACGGCGGGTGCGAGCGCCAAGATGGAGAACGGGGTCATGCGGACGATCGGGAAGCTTGGTTTGGCGGCGGCCCTGTTGCTGGGAACGGCGCAGCTGGCGATGGCCGGCGTCGTTACGGAAACCTACACGGATCCTGTGAGCGGTTACGCGACGACGCCGTACGGCGTTAACCCACCGGCACCGGGGAAGGCACCAGCGCCGGAACGCTGGATGGAAGCAAGCTCGATCGGCTTTCTGGGTTTCACTGCGGTCTGCGCTGCTAACCCGACATGTGCCGCCACCTCGACTGGTCTTCAGAGCGTTCAGTTCACCCTGACGGAAAACGCGCAAGCGAGCGGTATCTGGCAACCAGACCCGGTCGGGACCGATCACGTCTAGTGATCTTCAATATTGGTTCGTTCGCACTTGAAGGCGAGTCTCATCGGGACAGACTCTAGTGGGTGGCAGCAGCACGGTGCTGCTGGCTGCCGACAACACTAGCGGCAATGATGTCAATGGATGGTAGCTCGTTCTCGGGCCCGTTCAATACCGGGACTCAGGACTTCACGTCTGGCGCGGCAGAACTCGAACGCTATTCACTTCGGATCTCGGCGGTTTCCTGACCGGCTACTACGTGCCTGGGATGGCGATACGGGATCATCTTCGGTGCTTTGCGGAGGCGGAAATTGCACCATCGTCCGCGATTTCGGACGTGGGCAGCATCACCGTAACTGCCACCTACGACTACTCCACGCCGCAGATCCCGGAGCCGCTCGGCGTCGCGGTGATGGCGAGCGGGCTGATGGGCCTGGGCTTCTTGCGGTTTCGCCGCTCGCGGTAATCTGTCGGTCGCTGCTTTGGTCCGCTGATTTGCGCCCCGGAGGCCCCCCTCCGGGGCGCCGGCGTTTTGCGGTATAGACAGCCCGACATCTCGCTCGGCGACCCGGCTGACTCTGCCCTAAATCCGCTTGCTCAGCCGCAGCGCCAGCAACAGGATCGTGTCGAACGGCAGCGCCAGCGCCTCGCGCAGCCGCCAGTACCAGCGCCGCCACAGGCTGCGCGAGGCCGGGCCGGGGGCGGGACAGGGACGCGCCTTCAGCCCGGCCAGCCGCAGCAGCAGCAGGCAGCGCGGCAGATGATAGGCGCTGGTGGCGGCATAGACCGGCGCGCGCCGCCCGCCCAGCAGCCGCCGCACCGCCCGCACCGATGACAGCGTGTCGGTTGCGGTCGATTCGCGCAGGATCGCCGCCTCCGCCACGCCGAAGTCGCGCAGCAGCCGCGCCATCACCTCCGCCTCCGCCGGCCCGTAGCGGCCGACGCCGCCGGTCGGCACATAGAGCGCATCCGGCATCGTCCGCCCGCACGCCACCGCGGCCTCCACCCGCCGGCGCAGCGCGGTGCTCGCCGCGCCGTCGGCACGCACGGCGGCGCCAAAAATGACGATCGCCGGCCCGTCCACGCCCCTCGCTCAGATCATCTGGCGCACGCTGTCGGCGGCGAGCGTCAGCGCCATGCGCCGCCGGCTGGGCACGCCGCGCGCCATCGCCTCCGCCATCTGCGCGCCCTGCGTCAGCGTCGCCTTCGGCGGCAGCGGCGGCTCGTGCGGATCGACCACCGCCTCGATCAGCACCGGGCCGGCGGTGGCCATCGCCTCGGCGAGCGCCTCACCGCATTCCTCCGGCCGCTCCAGGGTGAAGGCGGCCAGCCCGAATCCGCGCGCCACCGCCGCGAAGTCGATCGGCTGCAACTCGGTCGCGTAGTCGGGGGTGCCCAGGAACACCATCTGCTCCCACCTGATCTGCGCCAGGGAATCGTTCTTGACCACGACGATTTTTATGTCGAGCCGGTAGCGGACGACCGTTGCCAGCTCGCCGAGCAGCATGGTCAGCCCGCCGTCGCCGGCCACGACGACCGCGGTGCGCCCCGGATGGGCGATGGCGCCGCCGATCGCCGTCGGCAGCGCGCCGCCCATCGTCGCGAGCGTGCCCGGCCAGGCGAATCGCCGCTGGCCGCGCATGCGCAGGTAGCGCGCCGCCCAGGTGGTGTGGGCGCCGTTGTCGATGGCGATGATCGCGTCGTCGGGCAGCACGCGGTCGAGCGCGCTCAGCACCAGCTGCGGCTTCATCGGCGTGTCGCCGCGCGTCGCCTGCTTGTCCAGCTCCTCGCGCCATTCCATCATGCCGGCCTGCGCCTGCTCGATGAACAGCCTGTCATCGTGGCGCTCCAGCCGCGGCAGCAGGGCGCGCAGCACGGCGGCCGAATTGCCGGCCAGTCCCACCTCGGCGGGAACGCGCGTGCCGATGCGGGCGGGGTCGAGGTCGATCTGCACCACCCGCGCCTGGCCCGGCCGGGGATAGTATTCGAGGTAAGGGAACAGGCTGCCGACGATCAGCAGCGTGTCGCAGCCTTCCATCGCGTCCTGCGCCGGGCGGGTGCCGAGCAGGCCGGGCGTGCCGACCAGATGTAGATTGTCGTCGGCGAGGCAGCCCTTGCCGAGCAGCGCCTCCGCCACCGGTGCCGCCAGCCGCTCGGCGAGTTCAGCCAGCTCGGTGCGTGCGCCGAGGGCCCCCTGGCCGGCGAGGATGCAGATGCGCCGCCCGTCATTGAGCAGTTCGGCGGCGCGTGCCAGCTCGCTCTCCGGCGGCAGCGCCGCGGCGGGTCCGGTGGCCTGCGCCGGCGGCCGGAGGGCGGCGCGGGAGGCGCGCATGGCGCGGCTCAGCGGCGCCGATTGCAGATCGACCGGCACCGTCAGGTGTGCCACCCCGCGCCGCGCCAGTGCCACCCGGCAGGCGAGGTCGGCGACCGTCTCGGCATGCGCCGGGCCCATGACGCGCACGCTGTAGGCCGCCACGTCGGCGAACAGCCGGTCCAGCTCAATGTCCTGCTGGGCCCGGGTGCCGATCAGGTCCTGGTGCTGCATGCCGGTGATCGCCAGCACCGGCTGGCCGTCGAATTTTGCGTCATAGAGACCGGCCAGCAGGCGCAGCCCGCCCGGTCCGGCGGTCGCCAGGCAGGCGCCGAGCCGCCCGGTCAGCCGCGCGTAGCCGCAGGCCGCCAGTGCCGCCGCCTCCTCATGGCGGGTCTGGATGAAGGCGATGTCCTCGCGCCGCTTGCGCAACGCCTCCACCAGCCCGCTGATGCCGTCGCCCGGCATGCCGAAGATCACGTTCACGCCCCAGTTGAGCAACGTCTGGATAATGACATCGCTGACAGTTTCGGCCATTGCCGGTCCCCCGAATGCCTGCGTGCGCAAACCTGATGCGGCCGGGCAGGTTCCCCGACATCGTGCTAGATTCGCGACCGTTCCGCATTCGTGAGAGTCATGACTGCCCATCGCGGGCCGCGCGGCCCTGGCAACCAAGCCACCGCGCGCTTATAAAACCGGCACTGCCGATCCGGGGCGCACGGTGTCGTGCGCTTGTGTCGGAGCGGATGGCGGCTACACTTGGCCCTGCATCCTGTTCGGGCGACACGCCAGGGTGTGGGTGTCAGGGCGTCTTGGACCCGAAGACAACAAGAGGAACACCTCGTGGCAAACGAGAAGTCGCAGAATGTTCAGGACGTCTTCCTGAACCACGTGCGCAAGAACAAGACCCCGGTCACCGTCTTCCTGGTGAACGGCGTGAAACTACAGGGCATCATCACTTGGTTCGACAATTTCTCGGTGCTGCTGCGCCGCGACGGGCACACGCAGCTGGTCTATAAGCACGCGATCAGCACGGTGATGCCGGGCGCGCCGATCCAGCTGTTCGACGCCGCGCGGCCGGAAGGCTCATCGACCACGCTGACCATCCCGGCCCGGGAGACCGCCGCTGCCGGCGACAGTTGAGGCGGCGGGCGCGCCGACGCGCGCCGCGGTCATCCTGCCCTGGGAGCGCCCCGACCGGCCGGGCGAGGCGAATCGCGCGGCCGAGGCGCGGCTGGCCGAGGCGGTCGGGCTGACCGCTTCGATCGGCCTCGTCGTGGTGCATTCGGCGATCGTGCCGCTGCGCGCGCGGCGTCCGGCGACCCTGCTCGGCGAGGGACAGGCGGCAGCGCAAGGGGCGGCGCTGCGCGAGCAGGCGGTCACGGTCGCGATCATCGACGCGCAGCTCAGCCCGGTGCAGCAGCGCAACCTGGAACGCGCCTGGGGCTGCAAGGTGATCGACCGCACCGGCCTGATCCTCGACATTTTCGGCGAGCGGGCGCGCACGCGCGAGGGCGCGTTGCAGGTCGAGCTCGCGCATCTGGAGTACCAGCGCAGCCGGCTGGTCCGCTCCTGGACGCACCTGGAGCGGCAGCGCGGCGGCTTCGGCTTCCTCGGCGGTCCGGGCGAGACCCAGATCGAAGCCGACCGCCGGCTGATCGGCGAGCGCATCGTGCGGCTGAAGCGCGAACTGGAGCAGGTGCGGCGCACGCGCCACCTGCACCGCGCCGCGCGCAAGCGCGTGCCGTTCCCGGTGATCGCGCTGGTCGGCTACACCAACGCCGGCAAATCGACGCTGTTCAACGCGCTGACGGGGGCGGCGGTGGTGGCGCGCGACCAGCTGTTCGCGACGCTGGACCCGACCATGCGCGGCCTGCTTCTGCCGTCCGGGCGGCGGGCGATCCTGTCCGACACGGTGGGCTTCATCAGCGAACTGCCGACCGAACTGGTCGCCGCCTTCCGCGCCACGCTGGAGGAAGTGGCCGAGGCCGACGTGATCCTGCACGTGCGCGACATCGCGCACCCCGACAGCGCCGCGCAGCGCGCCGACGTGCTGGCGGTGCTGGAGGAGATGGTGGCGGACGACATGCTGGATGCCGACTGGGCGCAGCGCAGCATCGAAGTGCTGAACAAGGCGGACCTGGCCGGCGGCGCCTCCGCCGTGCCGACGCGGCCGGGTGCGGTCGCCGTCTCGTCCGTCACCGGCGAGGGGCTGCCGGCGCTGCGGGCCGCCATCGACGCGCGCATCGCCGAGGGCATGGAGGTCGCCGACTACGCGCTCGACCACGGCGACGGGGCGCGGCTGGCGTGGCTGTATGCGCATGGCGAGGTGCTGACGCGCGACGACGGGCCGGACGGTGTGCATGTGCGCGTGCGGCTGCTGCCGGCCGACCGGGCGCGGTTCGAGCGCGCATGAGCGGCTTTTCGCTTGCCGACACGTGCGCCGTGGCCGGGCTGCTGCGCGATGCCGCGCGCGCCGAGGTGATGCCGCATTTCCGCCGGCTCGATCCCGGTTCGATCCGCACCAAGAGCGGCCCGCTCGATCTGGTGACCGCGGCCGACGAGGCGGCGGAGCGGGCGATCACGGCGGGGCTGCGCCAGCTGTTCCCGGCCTGCACCGTCGTCGGCGAGGAGGCGGCTTCGGCCGATCCGGCGCTGCTCGGCCGGCTGGCAGGCGCAGACCTGGCGTTCGTGGTCGATCCGATCGACGGCACGCAGAACTACGCCGCCGGCCTGCCGCTGTTCGCCACGATGGCGGCGGCGATCGTGCGGGGCGAGATCGTCGCGGCGGTCATCTACGATCCGCTCGGCGACGACTGGGCGATGGCGCGGCGCGGCGAGGGCGCCTGGACCGAGGCGCCGGACGGGACGCGGCGCGACCTGCGCGTGGCCGCGCCGGTGCCGGTCGGGCAGATGACGGGTGCCGCGTCCTGGCGCTGCCTGCCGCGCGGATTGCGTGCGATGGTCGCGGCCAATCTGACGCGGGTGGCGGCGAGTTTCGATCTGCGCTGTGCCGCGCACGAGTACCGCACGATGGCCGGCGGGCACTGCCATTTCCTGCTGTTTGCGCGGCTGATGCCGTGGGACCACGCGCCGGGCTGGCTGCTGCTCCGCGAGGCCGGCGGGTTCGCGGCGCGGCTGGACGGCTCGCCCTACGCGCCGACGCGCACCGACGGCGGACTTTTGTGCGTGCCCGACGAGGCGAGTTTTCACGCGCTGCGGGCGGCGCTGCTGGAGGGCTGAGCGCGCTCGACTTCGCGTTCGAGCGCTCGGCAATGGCCCCGGCTACAGTTGCCGGTCGTTCCGCTCTGCGGGAAGACGGTGAATGCCAGATGGACAATGCGATGCTGGCTGGTGGCGGTGTCGGTCGTATCGCGGTGGGCTGCTTGTCGCGCGCTGAGCGACGGCGCAGTCGCCGCGGCGGAGTTCGCCGGCCTGCTGCGCGGACGCAGGTCGAGCTTGCGGCGTTGACGGAAAAAGCCAGCTCGGGTGCACGGCTCGCGAAGAAGCGGACGCTCTCGCCGCCGAGCGTGCCGCGCAGATCTCGGCGTGATCTCGACGCAGCAGAACTCGGCAGATCGCCGCTGCGCGGGACTGCCGCAACGGCGGAAGGCAAATCAGCTCAGCCGACGAAGCTGGCGAGGTTGCGGCGAGACGCTTGACGCAGGAGCAGAATGCAGGCGGCGGAAAAACTGCTGCTGCTGCAGGATGCGCGCGACCGCATGACCAAGGAGTTCAAGCTGCTGGCCGACGACGTCATGTCCCGCCACGGCGAGGCCTTCAGCAAGCAGAACAAGGAGCAGATCGACGCCACGCTGACGCCGCTGAAGGAGAAGATCGTCGAATTTCAGCAGGGCTTGCAGGCCGCGCATGTCGAGAGCGTCAAGGAGCGCGACCGCCTCGCGCAGCAGATAAGAATGCTCAGCGAGGACAGCGCGAAAGTCCGGTCGGAGGCGGAGAGCCTCGCTGCCGCCCTGCGCGGCAACGTGCAGACGCAGGGCGCCTGGGGCGAGATGATCCTGGATACCATCCTGGAGCGGTCGGGGCTGCTCGCCGGCGAGCAATACGTCAAGCAGCAGAGCCACGCCACCGAGGAGGGCGGACGACTGCGCACCGATGCCATCGTGAACCTGCCCAACGGTCAGCGCATCATCATCGACGCGAAAGTTTCGCTGGTCGCGTTCGACGCCTATGTCGGCGCCGCGACGGACGAGGAGCGAGCGCTGCATCTGGCGCGGCACGTCGCGGCGATGCGCGCGCAGATCGGCTCGCTCGCGGCCAAGCAGTACCACACGGTTGCCGACGGCAGCCCCGATTACGTGGTGATGTTCGTGCCGATCGAAGGCGCGCTGGCGGCGGCGTTGCAGGCCGACCCGGAGATCACGTCGGTCGCGCTGGCAGGCAGTGTCTGCATCGCGACGCCGACGACGCTGATGATCGCGCTGCGCACGGCGGCGAATGTCTGGCAGGTCGAGCGGCGCAACCGCAATGCCGAGGTGATCGCCGACCGCGCCGGACGACTTTACGGCAAGGTTGCGGATTTCGTCGGCGACATGACGGCGCTGGGCGGCCGCCTCGACCAGGCCAGGGCCGCCTATGACGGGGCGATGAACAAGCTCTCGCGCGGCAACGGCAACGTGCTGCGGCAGATCGAGCAGATCAAGATTCTCGGCGCCAGGACGAGCAAGTCGCTGCCGGCGTCGCTGCTCGACGGCGAGGCGGACGAAGCGCCGGCGGCGCCGGGCGAGTTCGCCGGGACGCCCTGAATTCAGCCGCGTTCCGCCCGCTTCGCCGCCTGCCACGCCGCCTCCATCTCGTCGAGCGTCGCGTCGGCGGGCGTGCGGCCTTCGCGCGCCAGCGTCGCCTCCACCGCGCCGAAGCGCCGCGCGAATTTCGCGTTCGCCGCGCGCAGGCACGCCTCCGGATCGAGCCGCAGCTTGCGGGCAAGATTCGCGACGACGAACAGCAGGTCGCCGACTTCATCGGCCAGCCGTGCCGGGTCGGCGTCCGGCAGTTCGGCGCGCAGTTCCGCGGCCTCCTCCGCCAGCTTGTCGAGCACCGCTGCCGCGTCGGGCCAGTCGAACCCGACGCGGGCCGCGCGGGCGGTGAGTTTTTCCGCCCGCGTCAGCGCCGGCAGCGGGCGCGGGATGCCGGCGAGCGTGCCGACCTCCGCACGCGCGGCGCGTTCGGCGCGTTTTTGCGCCTCCCATGCCTGCATCTGCGCCGCGGCATTGCGGGCGGCGGCGTCGCCGAACACGTGGGGATGGCGGCGCAGCATTTTTTCGCTGATCGCGGCGGCGATGTCGGCGAAGGCGAAGCGGCCTGCTTCCTCTGCCATGCGCGCGTGATAGACGACCTGGAACAGCAGGTCGCCGAGTTCGTCCGGCAGCGAAAAAAAGTCGCGGCGCGCGATTGCGTCGGCAACCTCGTAGGCTTCCTCGATCGTGTAGGGCGCGATCGTGTCGAAGGTCTGCTCGCGGTCCCACGGGCAGCCGTGCGCCGGATCGCGCAGGGCCGCCATGATGTCGAGCAGGCGGCGCAGTTCGGCTTCGGCGGAACCTGGCACGGCGGTTTCCTTTCTTGGGAGAGGCACAGTTCAGTAGAAAGTGTTGCCGTGTTATCCGCAGATGTCGCAGATGTCGCAGATGCCGCAGATATGGCTGTTCTGTAGGTTCCGCAGAGGAATACGGTTGAGTGCTTGATTCAACCATAGGCATTGCCTGCATTCAGCTGTGCAATCCGCCGATCTTGCCCATTTATCTGTGTCAGCTGCGACATCTGCGGATAACCCTCAGCGCGGCCGCCAAGCGCGGCGCATCGTAGCGGGGACCGCCCCGCTTGGCAGCGGCGCGCCGGCGGCGCACCTTACCGGCCGATCGGCACGGGAGGAACGCCAATGGCACGGGTCGCCATCATCGGAACCGGCTTCATCGGCCGCGCCTGGGCAATCAGCTACGCCCGCGCCGGCCATGACGTGGCGCTGTGGGACGGCAAGCCGGACGCACCGCGCGCCGCGCTGGCCTATATCGACGCGCTGCTGCCCGACCTCGCCGCCAACGAACTGCTGAACGATCCCCCCGAGACCGTGCGCGCCCGCATGAGCGCCGCGCCGACGCTGCCAGCCGCGCTGGACGGCGCCGACCACGTGCAGGAGAACACGTTCGAGGACGTGGCGGTGAAGCGCGACATCTTTGCCCGCCTCGACGCCGCCGCCGCGCCGCATGCCGTGCTGGCCAGTTCCACCTCCGCCATCCTGCCCTCGCTGTTCACCGAGCACCTCGCCGGCCGCCGCCGCTGCCTGGTGGTGCATCCGCTCAACCCGCCCTACGTCATCCCCGCCGCCGAGGTGGTGCCGGCGCCCTGGACCGACGCAGACGTGGTGCAGCGCACCGCCGCCTTCCTGCGCGAGGCCGGGCACGCGCCGATCGTGATGAAGCGCGAGCTTGACGGGTTCGTGATGAACCGCCTGCAGGGCGCATTGCTGGAGGAGGCGTTCCGCCTCGTCGCCGGCGGCTATGCCAGCATCGAGGACGTGGACATCGGCCTGCGGGAAGGTCTTGCACTGCGCTGGAGTTTCATGGGTCCGTTCGAGACCATCGACCTCAACGCGCCGGGCGGCGTGCGCGACTACGTCGAGCGCTACGAGCAGATCTACCTGCGGCTCAATCCCAGCATGCGCCAGCACGTCGATTGGCAGCAGACGCTGCCGCAGGTGGAAGGCGACCGGCGCCGCGCGCTGCCGGCGGACAAGCTGCCCGCGCGGCAGGCCTGGCGCGACCGGAGGCTGATGGCGCTGGCCGCGCACAAGCGGCGCGCCGCGCGCGACATCGGAGCGTAACGCAAGTCGGAGGAAGCACTGTGGCCAGCAGCAAGAAAGTCATCATCACCTGCGCCGTCACCGGGGCGATCCACACGCCGACGATGTCGCCGCATCTGCCGGTGACGCCGGAGGAGATCGCCGCCGCCGCGGTCGGCGCCGCCGAGGCCGGCGCCGCGATCGTGCATCTGCACGCCCGCGACCCCGCGACCGGCCGCCCCGACCAGTCGCCCGAAGCCTTCGCCCGGTTCCTGCCGCGCATCAAGCAGCAGACCAACGCCGTGGTAAATCTCACGACCGGCGGCGCGCCGTTCATGACGGTGGACGAGCGCGTGCGCCCCGCCGCGACGTTCCAGCCGGAGGTGGCGTCGCTCAACATGGGGTCGATGAATTTCGGCCTGTTCCCGATGCTGGCGCGCTACAAGGAATGGCAGCACGAATGGGAGCCGAAGGCGCTGGAGGCGTCGCGCGACCTGGTGTTCCGCAACACGTTCAAGGACATCGAGTTCGTGCTGCGCACGCTGAGCGATGCCGGCACGCGCTTCGAGTTCGAGTGCTACGACACCTCGCATCTCTACAACCTGTCGCACTTCCTGGATCGCGACCTGGTCAAGCCGCCGCTGTTCGTGCAGACGGTGTTCGGCATCCTCGGCGGCATCGGCGCGCACCCGGAGGACGTGATGCACATGAAGCGCACGGCCGACCGGCTGTTCGGCCATCACTACAAATGGTCGGTGCTGGGGGCCGGGCGCAATCAGCTGCCGGTGGCGGCGATGGCGGCGGCGATGGGCGGCAACGTGCGCGTCGGGCTGGAGGACAGCCTGTGGGCGGGTCCGGGCAAGCTCGCGGAATCGAACGCGCAGCAGGTGCGGCTGGCGCGCCAGATCATCGAGGGGCTGGGGCTGGAGATCGCCACACCGGACGAGGCGCGGCAGATCCTGGAATTGAAGGGCGCGGACAAGGTGGCGTTCTGACTCAGCCCGGCAGCCCGAGCGCCGCCACCGCCGTGTCCAGTCCGGCCGGATGCTGGCCGGGATAGCAGATCAGCAGCCGCTCGGACGCCATGTACCAGACCAGCTGCGGGTGGAACCGCTCGACCCATTTCCAGTCGAACCCGCAGTCGAGGTGGTGGATCCAGATGAAATGCCCGGTGCGGCGCATCACCAAGTCCTTGAAAAACCATTTCGTGTAGGAGTCGCCGATCACCAGCACCGTCGGCCCGTTCCGGTTCGAGGTCAGTTCGTTGGCGGCATAGGGGTCGTCGGTGAGCTGGCGATAGGTGAGGACCGGCGCGGTCGAGGGTTCGACGGTTTCGTTGACATCGCCGGCGATGCCCAGCAGCCGCGCCATGTCGCCCCCGGCGAGCGTTGCCGGCGGACCCAGCCCGTCCGCCGGGCTGATCCGCCACGCGGGCCGGCCGGCGGCGGCGGCGACCGCGTTGAAGGCGGCGAGCGCGCCGCGCGGCGTCCAATGGCTGTCGTGCATGAAATACACTTTGCCGCCCGCCTTGGCCGCGCGCAGCACCGGACGGAGATCGACGACGCGCACGCCGCGTTGCGCGAGCAGCGCCATCGCCAGGTCGTATTCGGTCGGGCGGCCGGCGTTGCGCGCCCAATCGGGCAAGTGCTCGGGATAGATCGTCGCCGGATTCGGCGGGAAGGCGACGACCAGGTGCGCGCCGCTGGCCGCCAGCACGCGTTGCATGGTCGCCAGCATGTCGGCCGCCGCCCTGACCAGGGACGGGCGGACCAGCAGCCCCGCCGACTGCGCCATCGTGCTGTCGATGCCGAGAAAGTAGAACCAGCCGGCGCGCCCGATCAGCACGCGATCGTTGCCGCTCCGCAGCACGATGCCCGAGAGGAAGGCTTTCGCATGCACCAGGACGCGGTGCAGGCCGAAATGGTCGGTCAGCCACGCATTGGTGGCGCGCAGCGTCTCCGGCACGGCGGCGAGGCTGCGCGGCATGGCGGGCGGCGGCGCGGCGGCGTGCAGCAATTCCGCTTCGGTCATGGCGGCGCTGTCGGGGTCGGCGAGGCCCAGCAGCATCGGCAGCGCCAGCAGCAGCGCGGCGAGCGGCGCGAACAGGCGGCGGTGGCGGCGCAGCATCGGCGCGCTCAGAACCGGAAATACAGGAACGGGCTGTAGCTGCCCGCGGCCACAATCAGCACCGCCAGCGCCAGCAGCGCGAACGTCCAGACGGTGTCGGCCAGCGCCAGCAGCGGACGCGGCAGGCGCGGCGCGGGCAGCCGGCCCGGCGCCACCGCCAGCGCGGCCCCCGCGATCAGCGCAAGCACGACGACCGGCCGCAGCGCGGCGTGGGTGTCGAAGTCCATGCGCGTGCCGTGCAGGCCGATCAGCCCCTCCCACATGGTCACGGCCGTGGGCAGGTCGCGGGCGCGGAACAGCACCCAGCCGCCCATCACCGCCAGCATCGCGTAGCCCCAGCGCAGCGGCACGGGGAGGCGCGCCAGCATCCGCCCGAGCCCGGCACGCTCGATGGCGAGAAAAAACCCGTGCCAGGCGCCCCAAAGAACAAAATTCCAGCTCGCGCCGTGCCACAGGCCGCACAGCAGGAATACCGAAAAAAGGTTGCGCCAGGTCTGCCACGCCGTCCCGCGGTTGCCGCCGAGCGGGATGTAGAGGTAGTCGCGCAGCCAGCTGGTGAGCGACATGTGCCAGCGCCGCCAGAACGCGGTGATCGAGAGGGACGTGTAGGGCATGCGGAAATTGCGCGGCAGCGCGAAGCCGAGGCCGAGGCCGAGGCCGATGGCCATGCTCGAATAGCCGGCGAAATCGAAATAGAGCTGCAGCGTGTAGGCGAACAGGCCGCTCCATGCCTCGGCGAGCGTGGGCCGGGCCGTGTGGTCGAACACTGTCTGCGCCAGCGGCGCCAGCTGGTCGGCGATCAGCACTTTCTGCGCCAGCCCGATGATGAAGATGCGCGCGCCGGCGGAGGCGCGGCCGAGCGTGTGGCGGCGGGCGTGCAGCCGCCGCGCGATGGTGCCGTAGCGCACGATCGGCCCGGCGATCAGTTGCGGGAATAGCGCGATGTAGAGCGCGATGGCGGCCGGGTCGCGGTCGGCGGGAAAGCGGCGGCGATAGACGTCGATCAGGTACGACAGGCAGTGGAACGTGAAGAACGAGATGCCGAGCGGCAGCGGCAATTGCGGCACCGCAGGTACCATGCCGAACGGGCGCAGCAGAGAGGCGAGGATGTCGCCGAGGAAGCCGAGATATTTGAACGTCGCGAGCAGCAGCAGGTTGGCGGTAACGGCAAGCGCGAGCGCCGCCCGCCGCGCCGCGCCCTCGCTGCGGTCGATGAGCAGCGCCGCGGCCCAGTTGCCGGCGATCGAGGCCAGCAGCAGCGGCAGGAACGCCGGCCCGCCCCAGGCATAGAACACCAGCGAGAACAGCAGTGTGGTGAAATTCTTGCCGCGGATCGTCGGCGTTGCCGCGTAGGCCGCGAGGAAGACCGGCAGGAAGTAGAACAGGAACGGGATCGAGGAGAACACCATCGCGCGCCGTCCGGTCAGGTGCGGCACCTGCGCCGGGCGTTCCGACGCCGTCCGGCGTTACCGCTTGACGAAATCGAGCGTGCAGTCGCGCAGCTCGTTGCGCTTGCCGGTGCCGTGCTTGCGCTCGAAATGCACGCTAGCGGTGTAGTGGAACGGCGAGCCGGAGGCGACGGCGTTGACGGAGTAGTTGGGCTTGCCGGTCAGCCCTTGCATGACCAGCGTGGCGTTGCCGCCGGCATCGATCAGCCCGCTGAGCGTGCCGGAGGGGACGGTGCCCGGCGCGTGGAAGTGACCCAGCAGCGCGCCGTTATGCACCGCGGCCGGGAACAGCCACGTGTAGGGCAAGGCGCCGTCCGGAGCTTTCGCGCACAGGACGGAGACCGTCCAGGTGCCGTCGAACGCCTGTAGCTCAGCCGACCGGGCCTGCCGTTCCGGCGCGAGCGCGCCGAGGACGACCACCGCGGCGATGAGGTTTCTCGCGCGTGCGCCCGTCATCGAACCCGGCCCTCCGATCGCATGCCCGCGCGCAGGCGCGCCGGGTGGGGGCCGAGGGTAGCGGCGGCGAGTGTTGCGGCGCAAGAACGGGGGCGGGCAGGCCCCGTGCGTGCCGCCCATTTTGGGCCGCGTTAAGGCCGGCGGTAATGATTCGGCAACCGAATCGCCGCAAACGTGCCGTTATGGAGCTCTTCGCGACATTGTCGGATTGGCTAACCGATGCTTCCAGGCTGCTGCCGCACGGCATCTGCCGCGCCTGGGCGCCGGCGCTGATCCGGCTGGGCGCGGTCGCCGATGCCGTGACGACGCTGGCCTGCTGCTCGATCGCGCTCGCCCTGCTGTGGGTCCTGTGGAAACGCAGGGACCTGCCGGACCGCCGGATCGTCGTGCTGTTCGTTGCCTTCGTCGTCGCCGGCGGCACGACCCATGCCGTGTCGCTGTTGACGCTGTGGGTGCCCGCCGACCATGCCGAGACGGTGGCGAAGCTGCTGACCGCCGCCGTGTCGCTGGCCACGGCCGTCGTGCTGTGGCTGCCGGCGCGAAAACCGCTGGTGCGGTCGTCGCACGGGCAGCTCGCGGCGTTGCAGGCGGCGCTGCGCGCCACCATCGCCGAGCGGGAGCGAACCGCTTTCCTGCTGGCCGAAAGCGAGCGGCAACGGCTGCTGGCCGACGCGACCGACGCGGAGCTCGAGCGCCGGGTCGGCGAACGCACCGCCGAACTGCGGCGCCGCAACGAGGCCGCCGGCAGGGACGAAGCCCGCTTCCGCCGCGTGGTCGAGGGGGCGCCGAACGCGATCATCGTGACCGACGCCGCCGGCCGCATCGAGATGGTCAACGCGCAGGCGGAGCGCATGTTCGGCTATGCCCGCGCGGAGCTGCTGGGCGGCCCGGTCGAGCAGCTGCTGCCGGCGCGGTTCCGCGCGCAGCTGCCGGGGCTGCGGGCATCGTTCTTCGAGCGGCCGCAATCGCGCCCGGTCGGGGCGGACCGCGTGCTGTTCGGCCTGCGCAGGGACGGCAGCGAATTCGAGGTGGAGATCGGCGTCAACCCGATGGAGACCGAGGAGGGCGTCATCGTGCTGTGGGCCATGGTCGATGCCTCCGGCCGGGTGCGCATGGAGGCGCGGCAACGCCAGACGGAGAAGCTGGAGGCGGTCGGCCGCCTGACCGCCGGGGTCGCGCATGATTTCAACAATCTGCTGCAAGCGCTCGGCGGCAGCCTGGAACTGCTGCAGGAGGAGGTGGCGGACCGGCCGGAGGTGCTGGAATACGTGCAGATGGCGCGCGAGGCGGCGCTGCGCGGCCGGGAGCTGACCAGCCGGCTGCTGGCGTTCTCGCGCCAGCAGACGCTGGTGTTCCGTGTCGTCGCGATCGGTGAACTGCTCGACAGCGTCCGCGGCCTGATCGGCCACCGGTTCGGCGCCAGCGCCGAAATCGTGGTCCTGCCCGCCCCGGCCGGTCTCGCGGCCCTGGCCGACGCCGCGCAGCTTGAGACGGCGGTGATCAATCTGGCGGTGAACGCGCGCGACGCGATGCCGGCGCGCGGGCGGCTGCGCATCTCGGCGTTCGCCGCCGAGGCCGACCCGGAGATGGCGCTGGCGCCCGGCCGCTACACGGTGATCGCGGTGGCCGACAACGGCAGGGGGATGGACGCGGCGACGCTGGCGCAGGCGTGCGAGCCGTTTTTCAGCACGAAGGGGCCGAAGGGGTCGGGCCTCGGCCTGTCGATGGTTCAGGGGTTCGCGCGGCAGTCGGGCGGCGACGTGCGCATAGTCAGCGCGGTCGGCCAGGGCACGACGGTCGAGATCTGGCTGCCCGCGGCCAGTGTGGCTGGCGCGCCGACGCCGCCCGAACCGGCGATGCGGCAGGTGCGCGGGCGCGTCCTGCTGGTCGATGACGCGCCCGACGTGCTGCTGACGGTGGGCGCGTTCCTGCGGCAGGCGGGCCTGGAGCCGACGCGGGTGGAGAACGGCGACCTGGCGCTGGCGAAGCTGCTGGCGGGCGAGCGTTTCGACGCCTTGGTCACCGATCTGGCGATGCCCGGCCTGAACGGGCTCGATCTGCTGGTGCAGGCGCGCGAGATCGACCCGGCGATGGCGGGCCTGATCATCACCGGCTTTTCCGACCCCGAGATGCTGCGCGGGGTGGCGGGCATTGTGGTGCTGCACAAGCCGTTCAGCCGCGTCGAGCTGATCGGGCAGCTCAACCGGCTGATCGAGGCTGCGCAGCGAGCGTAAACGGGCGGAGGCGACGGGGGCCAGGCGGCGGGCTGGGCGAGGGGGTGTCTCCGGCGCGTACACATTCACGGGGTCCCGCCGACTGCGAGGTTGCCGGCGTCCGTGGCGTCGCTCGGGACAATTCCCGCGCAGGTCACGTTGCCGATTGCGTGCGGCAAGATTGAGCGCATCGCTCAGTGAAACCGTCCAACCGACTGCGCTTGGGGCACACCCGGGCGTTTGCCGCCCGGGTGTCGGTGACGACAGTCGAGGGCGTCACGCCGGTTGCAGAAGGCAGCCGCAGGGAAGATGGTGGGCTGCGCCACTTCCCTGAGGCATCGATACCGTTCAAGGAGCTTTTGAGCCGTTGGCCGCAACGCTGGCGGTGCGAGGGGCCGTAGCGAAGCAGCGCGCGTTTCGGTCGGCGCTGAACGAATGTTCAGCGCCCGCCCGACGCGACGGTCTTGCGCAGTTGCCGAAGCAATCCCAGGAAGGCGAGGGTCCAGGCGGCGAGCGCGGCCACGAACATCGCGCGCGGCAGCGGCTCCAGAAACGGCAGATCCAGCGCCGTCGCCATTTGTCGCGTGGCCACGCTGTACATGCCCAAGGGAAACACCGCCCCCCAGTACAGCGGATCGTAGCGCAGCGGGAAGCGCCGGATGAAGTGCCGCCACACCCCGAGCACGAGCAGCATGGGGATCCACCACGTCCCGGTCACCCAGTAAAACACCGTGAACCCCTTGAGAAACGGTAACAGCGACGCCAGGAACGGCGCATCCGGCGTGCTCTCCACCAGCCGCGCGCCGGCCAGGGTGGAGATCGCCATTGCCCCCATGTTGATCCAGTATGGCGGCGTGAGATCGCTCGGCGAGAAGGCGAAGAAGCTGTAGCGGTAGAATATCAACGAGATGATCCAGATATAGAACATCCCGCCCCACAACCACATCGAGAGCGCGAAGAAGTTGAGCTCCAGCCGCTGTGGCTGCGGCCAGTCGCGGGCGATCAGCGCCGCCAGTACCGCAACCGATTGGGTGGCGACAACGGCGATCAGCCATGCGCCGGTGATACCGTGCTCAAGCGTTGGTTTGTCGCGCTTGACCGTGAACGCCGTGAAGATGGTGTAGGTGAGGCCGATCCACAGTAGGATGCCCAGGACCAGGAACACGGTGGCCGCCGCCAGGCTGTGTGCGATCAGTAGCAGCTGAACGCCGAGGATGCAGGATCCCGCAACCATGGTGAAGAAACCCGTCCCCAGCCGGTGGTCAGTCATGTCGGCGAAGAACAGGCGCGGGTAGTGGATCGCCCGCACCACGGTCAGCCCCGACAGCACCGCGTAGGCAACCAGGTTGAGCACGAACAGTACCGCGGCGAGGACAGGGAGATGAAAATCTCCTGCCGCGATGGAGACGATCCCGGTCGCCATCACCAGCGCAAAATACGCGGGCGGGAGATGTTTCACGGCACCTCGCGGTTCGTTGTTTGCGTCTCTCGGCGCGCATGACACGGACATGCGCGGCGGTGCAGCCGGCACGCGCGCCTCGTTACGACGTGGCGCCCCCGACCTCGGGGGGCCTGCGGAATGCGACGGCAAGCCGGTTCCAGCCATTGATCGCGACCACGGCATAGGTGAGATCGACCAACTCCTTCTCACCGAATTCCTGTCGAGCCGCTTGATACACCGCATCCGGCACATGCCCATCGGCGACCAGCGCGACAGCTTCGGTCCAGGCCAGCGCAGCCCGCTCGCGAGGCGTGTAAAGCGGCGCTTCCCGCCAGGCGGGAAGCAGGTCCAGGCGCTCCTCGCGCTCGCCCAGCCTGTGTGCGTCGCGCAGTTGCATGGCGAGGCAGAAGGCGCAGCCGTTGACCTGTGACGCGCGGATTTTCACGAGTTCCAGGAGGGATGCCTCGATCCCGCTCGGGTTCACGTAGGCTTGCAGCCCTGCCATGGCCTGACGGCCCTCGGAAGCCACGCGGTTCGCGTCAAGCCGCACCGTCATCAGAACCTCCTCGGGCCGATCACATCGGCGCCCCCGAACACCCGCCCAGCGTTCTCGCCGGGGCGGACCAGTGGCTATCAGCGCGTTCCACCGGGGCAGGCCGCGTCCGGTGCTACGTCCTATCCGGAGGGCGCACCCGCGGCCGGGCGAGCGGCCCGAGATAGAGGGCGACGAACAGCCCGAACGCACCGCTCCAGGCCGCCGCCGCGAGCGCCAGCAGCGGCAGCGCGGCGTCGTCCCCGCCAAACGGCGCTACCAGCCGCAGCAGCGCGGCGAGGCTGACCAGCGCATAGGCCGCGCCAGTGCCGGGTCCGGCATGCAACGCCCGTCCGGTATGGCCCAGCGTGGCGCGGGTCATCACCGCCAGGGTCATGGTGCCGATCGCGCCCACTGTCAGCCCGTGCACGGCGTCGGCGGCCGTCCACCATCCGGTCAATCCGGCGACACCGAGCAGCAGGAACCCCCCTGCCAGCCAAACGTAGCCGAGGTGCAACACGAGCAGCAGCCCTTCGCGCCATGTGCGCCAGCCCTGCCAGCGCGACAGACGGACAAGCAGCAGCGCGCCCGCGGCAAGCGCGGCGCAGGCTGTCCAGGCCGCCTCCGGCGCCACCACCCAGGCCAGCAGGGCGAGTGCCACGACGCCGAGAGCCGCGCGGTCGAGCGCTCCGAACGGCGCCGGCATCCGGGATGCCGGATTGGTACGCGCCAACCAGTTGCGGGTGAAACTCGGGATCAGCCGCCCACCCATCAGGCTGATCAGCATCAGCAGCACCGCGACCCCCAGCCGGTTGCCGGATTGCGCGTCGGCCGCGAGACCGAGCACGCCCAGATGCGTCCACACATCGGCGGCGAGCAGCACGCCGAGGGCGCCAAGGACCGGCAGGTTCCGCCAGTTGCGCCCGGCCACGATCTCGCGCCCCATCACCACGACGAGCGCGAGGGGGAAGGCAAGATCGAGTGGCGCAGCAACCGCCTCGCTGGTCCAGGCCGAGCAGAACACCGCGGCGCGGCCGAGCGCCCAGAGGCCGACGAGCCACCCCAGGGCGTGGCCCTGCAGTGGCATCCGGCCGCTCCAATTGGGAACGGCGGTGAACAGAAAGCCGGCGACCGTGGCGAGGCCGAAACCGAACACCATTTCGTGCACGTGCCACACGAGCGGCGGGAATGCGCTCGGCAGGCGGTCGATCCCGGCGAAAGTCAGCAGCCAGAGCGGGATCGCAGCCGCCGCGGCAAGCCCCGCGAGCAGGAAGAACGGACGGAACCCGGCGGAAAGCAGGGCCGGACCCTGGTGCGGACGATAGCGGGGGATGGCATTCATCGGTGGCGGCCTGCGTCGGCTGGCAATGGGCTTCCCCGAAAACGCGCAGGCGCGCAAGATCAAGGGCGCAGCCTGCCAGGCGGACCGCAGAGCCGGCGGGCGTACCGTGGGTTTCCGCGGCAGCGCGATCGAGCCTATCCGTGATCGACGCGGAGGTGGTTGTGGTCGACCTGGAGCGCACGATCGGGAAGGCTGCCGACGCCGTGTGTGCGGGGGTACCGCGTGGGCTGTTTCCGAAAACCTCGCGCCGCGAACCCCAGGACGCTGTTGATGGGTAGGTGCAGCGGCTTCGGAGGCCCGCTCGGTATCATGCTCGCCAGACCGGGCGGCGAGTGCGAGGCAACCCAGACCGCGGCATTCGGCCCGGCGAAGACCGTGCGCGGGAAACGCGGCTTCGATGCAACTTCGATGTCACCGGCCACTACACGCGGGCGGAGGTCAAGCTGGACGAACGGTCGATGCCGTCGGTAGTGTTCATGATCGAGAGGGTGAGCTGAATCGGTCCCGGACCTCAGGCGGCAGCGCGGAACGCTCCCCCGCAATCAGCTCGATCTTTCATATTGGCACCGTCGAGTGATGGGATCGTCGGTGGCGTGCCCCCGCAACCACGAATTCTCCAGCAAACACAATGCACTGGCCCGCCTCACCAGCGGGCTTTTTGCTGTCGCTTCCCGGCCGTGGAAGCGCTGCGGAAGCGTACCGCAACCCGATTCGGCGCGCGATGGTTGGCGACTGCGCTGCTCCATCGCTCTAATCCAACAAGGAGCCAGTCGAACGGGAATGGCCGCCAGCGTGATCACGAAAAATCAGATGTGCGGACGTAGGCCGGTACGCGTGCGGGGACGACGACTCTGATCGTCGAGTCCGCTCTGATCGTTGGCGGGCTATCCTGGGTGTTCGACACGGTACTCGAGCACGCAGTGGGCGCCACAGGATACGAGGTCATCCGCGAGGTTGTTCGCGGAGCCGTGCGCGAAATCCGAGATCCGCAGAAGCGCGAGGGCAACTACGACGTTGCCCTGGCTGTGCGGGGCGCGCAGCTCGATGCGCTCACTTCACTGCTGGACGGCTATGCCATTGCAAAAGCGCCGAGCTGGGATCGAGCGCCGGACCGGCCGGCCCAGCAGTTTCTCGACGATGCCAGCGCGTTCTGCCGACGTGCGCGACGCCAGCTTGTTGACGAGGAATGGAGCCGGAGTTCGCGCCGAGCGCGACCGACGGCGTCCAGTCGCTGAATTCGTATCGAAGACACATCTACCATATCGAGCAATTTCAATAGCTTAACCGTTCCGAATTCGCACGGGAGGGCTCGGAGGGGGTCGACGAGGGGCCTTTTCAGCACAATTGACCCAACTGCGACATTCGGAGCCGGCCGACCAAGGTTCGGTCTTGGAGACGAAAGCTGCCATAGCTCCTCGGTCGGCAGGACTGGCTGCTTCGTGCCCGGGCACATCGCTCATGAGCTTGAGGTCAGCGCCCGAAAGCAGTCATTCATTCGCTTTGTACCACTGCGGCCGGATCCGATCGGTCCGGAATCTCTCGACCAGACACGGCAAGTAGCTGTCGACCCAAGGTGGAAATTCGTTGCCCGAAGAATGGATGACCGGTAGCAGTACCAATTGCGGTCATCCGAACGTCTGTTCCCGAGAATTCGGTCCAGGTCGCCTCTGGACTCCGGCGGACGCGTGCATCACCCCCTTGACAAAATCCGCGAACGTTCGGGCTTTTGTCGTCGTTGTGCGACCAGCCGGGAAAACGGCCCATAAATCCATCGGGGGCAGTTCCCAGTCCTGGAGCACCGCCTTGACGGTGCCGTCGACGATCTCAGGCGCGAACATCCACTCGGATGTGATGGCGATCCCTGCATTCGCGAACACCGCCGCGCGCACACCCTCGGCCGCACTGACGTGCAACCGGCCGTGCAGGGTGACCGTCAGTTCGACGCCTTCCCGCCGGAAAGGCCAAACCGCACCGCCGCCGTGCTGCCCATAGATCACCGCTTGATGCGCGGCGAGGTCGCCCGGAGTCTCCGCCAGACCGGCTCGCTCGAAATACGCCGGGGTGCCTAAGACCACGTGCCGACAACTTGCGATCCGCCGCGCTGTTAGTGACGAGTCCGCGAGCTTGCCCATGCGCAGCGCGACGTCGATGCCTTCCCGAACCAGGTCAATATTCCGATCGTCGAGCACGACCTCCATCTCCAGGTTGGGGTGTTGCGCCAGGAATTCCGGGAGGCGTGGCATCAAGTGGATGCGCGCGAATGTCACGGCCGCGGCGACGCACAGCTTCCCAGCTAGGCCGGAGCCGGCGCCGCGCGCCGCCAGCTCCGCTTCGTCGGCCTCCTCGATCGACCGTCGGGCCCGCTCATAGAAATTGAGGCCAGCCTCTGTCGGCGCAAGCCCGCGCGTCGTGCGGACGAGTAGTTTCACCCCGAGCAGGTCCTCGAGCTGCGCAATGGACTTGGAGAGTGCGGGCTGCCCGATGTTGAGACGACGGGCGGCGGCGGAAAACGAGCCGGAATCGACCACCTGCACGAAAGACTGCATAGCCTTCAGCCGATCCATCCTATGCCTCCAGGGAATGGATGTTATCGCCCAGACCTTACTGCCACTTCGCCAGTGGAATAGCCATCCCTTCCGAACCGGCAGCCAGGACCCGCCATTCCAGCCAGGAATAGAACTTATGAATTCACCGTGTGTGGCGTTCCCGGCTGCGAAGTCTAGCCATCATCGCATCGCTAGTGCGAAAATGCCGTCGCTTGCGTGAAAGGCATGGATTATGGTCAACGCAAGAACAGCCCCATCGGACACGCCCGGAGAGACCGCGCCCTTGGTGGTCTGGAAAATGGGGAAGATCCACGTGAACGTCACCGTCAACGGGCAGGCGCGTGGGATCGCCGTTGAGCCGGGAACCACTCTGTTGGAAGCGCTTCGTGACGGGCTCGGCCTGACCGGGACGAAGAAGGGTTGCGACCGCGGTGAGTGCGGCGCCTGTACCGTCCATGTCGATGACCGCCGAATGCTGTCCTGCATGACCTTGGCGGCGATGCAGGAAGGCAAGCGCATCACGACCATCGAGGGCCTGGAGCAAGAGGGAAACCTCCACCCGCTCCAGGCGGCCTTCATCGAGCGCGACGGCTTGCAGTGCGGCTTCTGTACGTCCGGGCAGATCATGTCGGGCGTCGCCGTGATCGAGGAGGTGAAGGCGGGGTGGCCGAGCGCCGTCACGACGGACCTTACCCGGCCGTTCACGATTGCGGATCTGTCGAAGGCGGAAATCCGTGAGCGAATGAGCGGAAATCTCTGCCGCTGCGCTTGCTATCCCAACATCGTCGATGCCGTGGCGGACGCCGCCGGGAGGCGCTGAATCATGCATGTAGCCGCTCTCGCCAGAACCGACGATCCCGCCAAGGCAATCGCCGTCCATGCTCAGGATCCCCAACTCGCCTTCATCGCCGGCGGCACCGATCTTCTCGGGCTGATCAAGGACCGTGCGGCTCTTGCCGAGCGACTGCTGGACATCAACCATCTTCCCGACATGGCTCGGATAGAGGCACTTCAAAACGGCGATCTGCGGATCGGCGAGCTCGCCCGCGTGAGCGACCTCGCCGCGCATGCGGAAGTTCGCGCACGCTTTCCGGTTGTCGCGGAGGCGCTGTTGTTCGCCGCATCCGGACAGCTGCGCAATATGGCGTCGATCGGTGGAAACATCATGCAGCGCACGCGTTGCGCCTATTTCCGCGACGAAGATGGGCTCCCTTGCAACAAGCGACGCCCTGGCTCGGGCTGCTCGGCTCTCAACGGCATCAATCGCAATCACGCCATCTTCGGGTGGTCGGACGCCTGCGTCGCCACCAATGCTTCCGATGTCGCTGTGGCATTCGCCGCGCTCGATGCCAAGGTCGTCGTGCGCAGCCCGAACGGAGAGCGATCGATTCCATTCGCCGAGTTCCACGCCTGCCCGGGGACGCGCCGGAGCGTGACAATGTCCTCGGTCGAGGCGATTTGATCATCACGATCGAAGTCCCGGCCAACCCCGAGGGACGCGCCTCTCACTACCTCAAGATCCGCGATCGCCAATCTCACGAGTTCGCGCTTGTATCGGCAGAGGCTGCGGTCGCGGTGGACGGGCAGCACATAAGTTCGGCCCGGTTGGCTCTGGGCGGCGTCGCGCACAAGCCCTGGCGGCTCACCGATGCCGAGGGGGCGCTACGGGGAGCGTCGTTGGACGACGTTGACGCGCTCCAGTCCGCGATCTCCCTGTCATTCGTCGATGCTCGTCCGCTCACCCACAACGCATTCAAGACGGAGCTCGCGCAACGCGTCGCCTTGCGCGCATTGCAGATTGCCGGAGCACGCGCATGAACGCCATCGGACAATCGATCTCGCGCGTCGACGGTCGGCTGAAGGTGACCGGCGGCGCCCAGTACACGGCGGATATTCCGGTCGCGGGCGCCGTACACGCGACAATCGTCCACAGCACCATTGCCAATGGCCGGACCGTGTCGATCGATACTTCTGCCGCCGAAAAGCAGCCGGGTGTCATTGCGATATTCACCTGTCGCAACATGCCGCGCATGAATCCAACGCCCAAGCCCTGGAGCCACCTTCGTCCGCATGGACAGGGCTATTTGCCGCTCCAAGACGACAAGATTTATTACGCTGGCCAGCCGATAGCCCTGGTCGTTGCGGATACGCTCGCGCAAGCGTCGCGGGCTGGGACCTTGATCGAGGTTCAGTACGAGGCGGGGAAGCCAACGGTATTCGGCCCGCGCAGCGTGGACGTGGCGTTCGATCCTCCACAATTCCTCTGGCCGGTAAATTCGTCGGTCGGCGACGCTCGGAAGGCGCTCGCCGCCGCGGCCGTGAAGATCGAGGAGATTTACACGACGTCCGATCGTCATCACAATCAAATGGAGCCTCATGCGACGACGGCGGTTTGGGGGGCGGACGGCACGCTGACGCTCTATGACGCCACCCAGCACATCTTCGGCACGAAGGAGCTGGTTGCGATCGTGCTCGGCATTCCGCCCGAAAAGATCAACGTCGTGTCGCAGTTCGTCGGCGGCGGGTTCGGCGGGAAAGCCTATGTGTGGCCGCATACGTTGATGGCCGCGGTTGCCGCAAAGGCGATCGACCGGCCGGTCCGCATTCAGCTGACGCGCGCGCAAATGTATTCGATGGCGGGACACCAGCCGGCGACCATCCAGACGATCTCGCTGGGTGCGGACCGCGACAACAAGCTCGTCGGAGTCGAGCATCAGAGCATTTCGCCGACATCCGTCTTCGACAACTATATCGAATACGCCGCGTTCTCGTCGCGGTCGCTGTGGCCGGCGCGCGGCGGAATATTGACGACCCACAAGATCGTCCACGTCAACCGCAACACGCCGACGGCGATGCGCTCTCCCCACGAGGCGCTCGGTCACTTCGCGCTCGAGAGCGCGATGGACGAGCTCGCCTATGCGAACGGTGTCGACCCGGTCGCTCTGCGACTGCTCAACGATACCGAGATCGATCCGCATAGCGGTCGCCCTTTCTCGACGCGCGCCCTCGGCAAGTGCCTGGCCGAAGGCGCCGCGCGGTTCAGCTGGGACAAGCGGACGCCCGAGCCGCGCTCGATGCGCGACGGGCGCTACCTCATCGGCCAGGGCGTGGCGGCGGCGATCTACACGCACTGGCGCTGGCCGGCGAAGGCGCGCGTCACGCTGAACCGCGACGGGACAGCGCTGGTCGAGACAGGCTCGCATGACCTCGGCACCGGCACCTATACCGTCATGCAGCAGGTCGCCGCCGATGCGCTGGGGCTGTCGCCCGAAATGGTGACCGTGCGGCTCGGAGATACGAGACTCCCCGCGTCGCACGCATCGATCGGCTCGGCCACGATGGCCAATGCCGGCGCCTCGGTGATGTTGGCGGCCAAGGCCGTCCGCGATCGAGCGGTCGGGCTCGCCCTCGAGGGAAAGGACGCGCCTTTCTTCGGAGCAGAAGCTGAAAATGTGGTCGTCGCCGACGGCACGATGACTCTGGCGGGGAAGAATCTGAACATCACCTATGCCGAATTGCTCGCGCGCAACGAGCTTCCGAGCCTCGCGGGCGATGGAGACTACGATCCTGTCGAGGAGGCGGCGGGACCGAAGGCGATCTTCAGCTTCGGCGCGGTTTTCGCGGAAGTGCGGGTCGATCCGGATTTCGGGACGGTGCGCGTGAACCGCGTCGTCGGCGCCTACGACGCAGGCCGGATCATCAATCCCAAGACTGCCCGCAGCCAGGCGATCGGCGGCATGACCTGGGGCGTGGGCCAGGCGCTGCTCGAACAGTCGGAGACCGATCCGACGACAGGCCGCTTCGTCAACCGCAATTACTCCGGCTATCTCGTGC
Organism: uncultured Pseudomonadota bacterium; assembly: GCA_963786445.1. Lineage (GTDB taxonomy): Bacteria > Pseudomonadota > Alphaproteobacteria > Acetobacterales > Acetobacteraceae > JAFKFJ01. Next base: position 2,764 of record CAWAZU010000017.1, on the reverse strand, counting down.
CGACCAACGCCGACATCCCCGAGCTGGACGTCTTGTTCGTCGGCGCGTTCGACGAAGAGGCGAGCCCCCTCGGCGCCAAAGGTCTCGGCGAGCTGACCGCCGTATCCGTGGCGCCGACGATCGCGAATGCCGTTTATCACGCGACCGGCAGGCGAATACGCGATCTACCGATCACGGTTGAAAAGCTGTTGTGAAGCGGGCCGCGCCCGCGAGCCAAAGGAGAACGCCCATGTCCGAACCGGAACGCTTCGAATTCCTGATCCTCGGCAGCGGAGAAGCGGGCAAGTTACTGGCTTGGCATATGGCGGGATCGGGGCGGCGGACGGCTGTCGTGGAACGCCGGTGGGTCGGGGGGGCCTGTCCCAACATCGCCTGCCTGCCCAGTAAGAATGAGATCTGGAGCGCGAGAATCGCGCATCTGACGCGCCATGCCGCGCTGTTCGGTACGACGACCGGCACCGTTACCACCGATATGACGAAGGTCCGTCAGCGCAAGCGCGACATGGTGAGCGGCGAGGCGGCCTTTCACTTGCAGGCCTACAAGACGAGCGGCACCGAATTGATCATGGGAAATGCGCGTTTTACGGCGCCCAAAAACGCTGGAGGTAGCCCTGAATGATGGAGGGACACGCGCGCTGACGGGAGATCGTGTTTTTCTCAATGTCGGAACCCTCGCCGCAATTCCGAACATTCCTGGCCTCAAGGACGCCCGACCACTCACGCATATCGAGACCCTGGAACTCGACTACGTGCCGTCGCATCTCATCGTGCTCGGGGGTGGCTATGTCAGTCTCGAAATGGCTCAGGCTTACCGGCGGTTTGGCAGCCGCGTGACAGTGATCGAGTCCGGGCCGCAGCCCATGAACCGAGAGGATCCCGATGTCGCGGATGAAATCCGACGGATTCTGAGCGACGAAGGAGTTCAATTTATGCTGCAGGCCGAGACCATCGATGTGCGCGGCCGATCGGGGGAAGAAATCAGCATTACCGTGCGCAGTGTCTTCGGTGAGCAGAAGATCGAGGGTAGTGACATCCTGGTCGCGGCGGGGCGCGCTCCGAACACCGGCGGAATTGGGCTTGACCAGGCGGGCGTTGAGCTCGACTGTCGTGGCTTCATCCGCGTGAACGAACGTCTGGAGACGACTGCGCCCGATGTCTGGGCCATGGGTGAATGTGCCGGCAGCCCACAGTTCACGCACGTTTCTCACGACGACTTCCGGATCATCAGGGACAACCTAGCCGGAGGAAAACGCAGCACGCGCGATCGGCTGGTTCCATACTGCATGTTCACGGACACTCCGCTTGCCCAGGTGGGATTGAATGAAGCCGAAGCGCGGCGCCAAGGCATCGACGTTCGAGTGGCAAGATTGCCGATGAGATCCGTGCTGCGGACGGAAACAACCGGCGAAACACAGGGCTTCATGAAGACTCTCTCCGTGTAGGCGACGACCGTGTTGTCGGGTTCACGATGGTAGGCGCCGAGGCCGGTGAAGTCATGGCCGTTGTGCAGATGGCCATGTTGGCGGACCTTCCCTATCCGAGGCTCCGCGACGCTGTTCTAGCGCATCCGACCATGGCGGAGGGCCTCGGAGCATTGTTCGCGAACGTCCCCCGGCCGCATGCACAATGACCGTCGATCTCGCGCGACCCTGATGTTGTCTCATCGGAGGAAATCCATGAATCTCTTTGGCACCTATCGTGACAGATTTCCCAACGCCCGCCTTACGCGTTCCGAGAGCGGAGTGTTGGAAGTGGCGCTTCACACCAATGGGGGCACGCTGGTCTTCAACGGGCATACCCATGAACAGTTCGTCGACCTGTTTCACGCGATCGGCTCGGATCCCGATAACCGCGTGGTCATCCTGACCGGCAGCGGCGACGCGTTCATGGAGTTGATCACCCCCGACGGGTTCGACTTCTTCATCCCGCGAGGTTATGACAAAATCTATCGAGAGGGCAAAAAGGTCCTCATGAACATCCTCGACATCGGGGCACCGATGATCGCCGCGGTGAACGGGCCTGTGCGGCTGCACTCCGAGTACATCCTGCTCTGCGACATCGTCCTCGCCACTCCATCGACGGTTTTCCAGGACAAGCCCCATTTCGAATTCGGAATCGTGCCCGGCGACGGGGTCAATCTGCTGTGGCAGGAAGCGATCGGCACCATACGAGGCCGCTACTTCATCCTCACCCGCCAGGAGCTCGATGCGGAGACCGCCAAGGGTTGGGGCGCGGTGAACGAGATCGTGTCGACCGACAAGCTACTCGCACGCGCGCGCGAGATCGCGGAGGACTGCCAAGCTCCCTCTGCTGACTTCGAGTTACACGCGCGTTGCGCTGAACTCAAAGCTTCGGCGCATCATTGACGAAGGTGCTGGCTACGGGCTTGCCTTGGAGGGCATCAGCGCCGCCGATGTTGCCCGTTCGACGACGGCGAAGGACTGATTATGCGGATCACGGCAGGCGCGCGATGGCACGAACTGCGCAAACCGGACGTTCGATCCACCTGGACCCCAGGTCCGGATATGGCGCGAAGCAGCCGGATCAGACTGCGAGACCGGACGGAAATATGTCGGTTCGATCGGTCCTACACGAACGGCACCTGGGATGCCTTCGGCATCTCGGCGGCGAGGCGGAGGTGGCGGCCGACGTGCTGCGCCCGGCGCTGGCCGGGGTGAACATCCTGCTCTACGGTTCGCCCGGTACCGGCAAGACTTCCTTCGCAGCGACGCTGGCCGCGCGGGTCGGCGCGCGGCTGCGGCCG
>CAWAZU010000016.1:0-28093 GCA_963786445.1 uncultured Pseudomonadota bacterium | reverse complement strand
ATCCGGGCTTGCTCGGGTCGAGCCATTTCTGGCCGACCGGCCCGATGCCGCAGATCGCGATCACCGCCGGCTCGGTGCCGTCGCGGCGCACGCCGTCATAGTGCGGCGTGTGCGCGACGCGGCGGACGAACGTGCCCGCCGGCGCCGGCACCGTGTGCGCGGGATCGAAATCCGCGCCGCTATTCACCCACCACGTCCCGGACACCACGACGCAGAGGCGATCCGTGACGTAGGTATGCGGCGCGCTCATGTAGCCCGGATGCCATTTGATCAGCACGTAATAGAGGCCGCGCGCGGTCGTCGCGCCGAACAGCGGCGCCATCTCCACGCTGTTAGCGGGGAAACCCCGAATTCGTCTTCCAGGCGATCTGGTCCGGCAGCCGCACGATCGTCTCCGCCGGATCGATCCGGCTCGCCTCCGCCGATCCGGCGGCGAGCGCGAGCGGCAGGGCACCGAGCAGGGAGGCAAGGATCAGGTCGCGCCGTCCGGCTGGCATGTCGGTCATGGTTCTCTCCCTTCGCATCATCGCCGCACCCTTGCGCTCTCGGCGCAGCTTCGCCGTTCCCAGCCCGCGCGCTCCAGTTCCGGCGTGTCGTTCTCCGTCTCCGGCGTGCCGAGGCAGAAATAGCCGATGAACGTCCAGGACGGTGGCACGTCCAGCGCCGCCGCCACCTCCGCCGGGTCGAGGATCGACACCCAGCCGAGACCCAGCCCCACCGCACGCGCGGCGAGCCACAGCGTATGCACCGCCATCACCGCCGAATACGCCGTCGTCTCCGGCATGGTGGCGCGCCCCAGGCCGTGCCCCTGCACCGGCGCCGGCTCGGCGAACACCGCCAGATGACAGGGCGCTTCGTCGAGCCCGGCGAGCTTGAGTCGCGCATACAACGCCGCCCGCTCCGCCGGCTGCGTCGCCAGTGCGCGTGCGTTCTCGGCAAGAAAGTTCGCCCGCACCTGGGCGCGCCGCGCCGTGTCGTCCACCGTCACGAACCGCCAGGGCTGGCTCAGACCGACCGAGGGCGCGAGGCAGGCGACCTCGATCAGATGGTCCAGCAGCGCCGGCGGCACCGGGTCGCGGCGGAACCGCCGCACGTCGCGGCGCCAGCGGAACAGCGCCAGCAACTGCGCCTGGAACGCCGCGTCGAAGGACGGCACCGTCATTCCGTCAGAGGCCGCGGCGCTGCTTCGCCCGCCCGTCCTGCCAGCGCGCCGCCGCCTCCAGCACTTTTGCGCGCGCGCTGACTTCCGGCACGCCGACCTCCCACCACGCCGCATTCGGCGACCAGCCGTACTTGTCCACGGCGATGCTGATCACCGTGGTGCGGTCGGCGGCGCGCGCGCGGGTCAACGCCTCCTCCAGCTCGGCGATGCTCTGCACCTGCTCGCCGATCGCGCCCAGCGCGCGCGCGTGCGCGGCGAAATCCACCTGCACCTCGCGCACGCGGCGGCAGTCGCTCAGCAGGTTGTTGAAACTGTCGTTGCCGGTCGCGCGCTGCAGCCGGTCGATCACCGCGAAGCCGCCATTGTCGCAGACCACGACGACCAGCTTGTGCCCGGCCATCACCGACGAAAGGATGTCGGAGTTCATCATCAGGTAGCTGCCGTCGCCGACCATCACGAACACTTCGCGATCCGGCTTGGCGATTTTCGCGCCCCAGCCGCCGGCGATCTCGTAGCCCATGCAGGAATAGCCGTATTCGACATCGACGTCGTGGATGCCGGTGGCGCGCCAGTTCATGTTGATCTCGCCCGGCAGCCCGCCCGCCGCGGTCACCACCAGATCGCCCGGCCGCGCCGCGCGGTTCACCGCGCCGACCGCCTGCGCATAGGTCGCGGGGAGGGCGTTGCCGGCGCGCACGCGCGCCGCGATCGCGGCGTTCCAGTCGGCGTGCCGGCCCTGCGCGGACTTCGCCCACGGCTCCGGCGCGCGCCAGCCCTCCAGCGCCTCGTCCAGCACGTCGAGCGCCGCGCGCGCGTCGGCGACGACCGGAATCGCGGCGTGCTTCAGCGCGTCGAACCGCGCCGCGTTGATGGCGACGATTTTCAGCCCGTCGTCCTGGAACAGCGACCACGACGCGGTGGAAAAATCCTGCAGCCGCGTGCCGATCGCGATCACCAGGTCGGCCTCGGCCGCGACCGTGTTGATCTCGTCCGACCCCAGCACGCCCAGCGGCCCGACCAGCGCCGGATGATCGTGCGCGAGGCACGAGCGCCCCGCCACCGTCTCCACCACCGGCACGTGGTGCCGCTCGGCGAAGGCGGCGAGCGTGGCCTCGGCCAGCGCGTAATGCACGCCGCCGCCGGCCACGATCACCGGCCGCTGCGCCGCACGGATCGCCGTCGCGGCGGCGCGGATGTCCGCCGGGTCCGGGTGCGGGCGGCGTGGCGCGCGCATTTGCCGCTCGAAGAACTCTTCCGGGTAGTCGTACGCTTCGGCCTGCACGTCCTGCGGCAGTGCCAGGAACACCGGGCCGCACTCGGCCGGGTCGAGCATGACCGCGATGGCCTGCGGCAGCGACGAGAGCAACTGCGACGGCCGCACGATGCGGTCCCAGTAGCGCGTCACCGGCTTGAACGCATCGTTGACGGTGACGGAGGGGTTGCCGAACACTTCGATCTGTTGCAGCACCGGGTCGGGCATGCGGTGGGTGAAGGCGTCGCCCGACAGCAGCAGCAGCGGCAGCCGGTTGGAATGCGCCACCGCCGCCGCCGTCACCATGTTGGTCGCCCCCGGCCCGATCGAGGAGGCGGCGAACATGAAGCGCCGCCGCTGCATCGCTTTCGCGAACCCGATCGCCGCCAGCGCCATGCTCTGCTCGTTCTGGCCGCGCCAGGTCGGCATCAATTCCGCCACCGCCTGCAACGGCTCGCTCAGGCAGGTCACGTTGCCGTGCCCGAAGATGGCGAAGCCGCCGCCGCACAGCGGCACCTCGCGCCCGTCGATCTCGGTGAACTGGGCCGCGAGGTAGCGCACCAGCGCCTGGGCCATGGTCAGCCGAACCGTCCGCATTGCTTCCTCCCGCCGGCGCGCCTATGCCGGTTCCCTGCTTTCCCGGCCTTTCAGTCGGACCGGGCGGGGAGGCGTGTCAAGCGCCGGCCCGCCCGGCAAGGCCATAAGGAAACGCCCGGGGAGGACCATGCGCACCCGCACCCGCAAGACGCCCGACCAGCTCCGCTCCATGCGCTGGTTCGGCCCCGACGACCTGCGCAGCTTCGGCCACCGCTCGCGGGCGAAACAGATGGGGTTCTGGCGCGAGGAGTTCACCGGCCGCCCGGTGATCGGCATCGTCAACACCTGGAACGAGCTGAACACCTGCCACACCCACTTCCCCGAGCGCGTCGAGGACATCCGCCGCGGCGTGCTGGAGGCGGGCGGTTTTCCGGTCGAGCTGCCGGCGTTCTCGCTCGGCGAGCAGATGATGAAGCCGACCACCATGCTGTATCGCAATTTCCTGGCGATGGAGACCGAGGAACTGATCCGCGCGCATCCGATCGACGGCGTGGTGCTGATGGGCGGCTGCGACAAGACCACGCCGGCGGTGCTGATGGGCGCGCTGTCGGCCAACGTCCCGGCCATCTACGTCCCCGCCGGCCCGATGCTGCGCGGCCATTGGCACGAGGTCACGCTCGGCTCCGGCACCGATGTGTGGAAATACTGGGACGACCGGCGTTCCGGCAAACTCGGCGACAGGGAATGGGGCGAGATCGAGGACGGCATCGCCCGCTCTGCCGGCACCTGCATGACGATGGGCACGGCGGCGACCATGATGTCGCTCGCCGAGGCGATGGGCATCAGCCTGCCCGGCGCCTCCGCCATCCCGGCCGTCGATTCCAGCCACAAGCGCATGGCCTCGGCGAGCGGGCGGCGCATCGTGGCGATGGTGTGGGAGGATCTGCGCCCCACCGACATCCTGACCGAAGCGGCGTTCGAGAACGCCATCGTCGTCGATATGGCGATCGGCGGCTCGACCAACGCCATCATCCATCTGCTGGCGATGGCGCGGCGCGCCGGTGTGAAGCTGACGATGGACAGTTTCGACCGCGTGGCGCAGGGCGTGCCGCTGCTCGCCAACATCCGGCCGTCGGGCAAATACCTGATGGAGGATTTTTATTACGCCGGCGGGCTGCGCGCGCTGATGGTGCAGCTTGCGCCGCGGCTGCATCTCGATGCGCTGACGGTGACGGGCGGCACGCTCGGCGCGGCGATCGAGGGCGCCGGCGTGTATGCGCCCGACGTGATCCGCGCGCTCGACAATCCGGTCAAGCCGGCCGGCGGCACGGCGGTGCTGCGCGGCTCGCTCGCGCCCGACGGCGCGGTGATCAAGCCGACCGCGGCCGAGGAGCGGCTGCTGGTGCATGAAGGCCCGGCCGTGGTGTTCCGCGACATCCGCGACCTCAAGGCGCGCGTCGATCGCGACGACCTCGACGTGACGGCGGATTCGGTGCTCGTGCTGCAGAATGCCGGCCCGGTCGGTGCGCCCGGCATGCCGGAGTGGGGCCAGCTCCCGGTGCCGAAGAAATTGCTGCGCCAGGGCGTGCGCGACATCGTGCGGATTTCGGACGCACGCATGAGCGGCACCAGCTACGGCGCCTGCGTGCTGCACGTGGCACCGGAGGCGGCGGTCGGCGGGCCGCTCGGCCTGGTGCGCGACGGCGACCGCATCCGCCTCGACGTGCCGAACCGGAAGCTCGACCTGCTGGTGGCGGAGGACGAACTGGCGCGCCGCCGCGCCGCCTGGACGCAGCCGCCCCTGCCCGGCGGCGACCGCGGCTATGTGGCGCTGTACCGCCGCTCGGTGACGCAGGCCGACCAGGGCTGCGATTTCGATTTTTTGAACGGCACGCCAGGGCAGATGCCGGAGCCGGACATTTTCTAGGAACTGCCATGCTTGGTGCCTTGCGCTTCCCCGACTTCCGCCCCGGCCAGCGGTTCCGCTCGGCGTCGCGCACGATCACGGCGGAGGAGATAAAAGCGTTCGCGCGCGCGTTCGACCCGCAGCCGTTCCACCTGGACGAGGCGGCGGCGGCAGAATCCTTGTTCGGCGGCCTGGCCGCGAGCGGCTGGCACACGGCGGCGCTGGCGATGCGCCTGAACGTCGATGGCGCCCTGCCGATCGCCGGCGGCATCATCGGCGGCGCCATCGACGAGCTGCGCTGGCCCGCGCCCGGTCCGCCCCGGCGACACGCTGACCGCCGAGAACGAGGTGCTGGAGGTGATCCCGTCCGCCTCCCGCCCCGGCACCGGCCGCGTCCGCGCCGCCTGCCGCCTGTTCAACCAGGACGGCGCGCTGGTGCTGAGCTACATCGCCACCCTGGTGGTCCGTGGGTCGTGAGGCAGCCTGAAAAACGACCCGGCCCGGCAGGCTTGCCCAGCCCGCCGGGGGCCGTGTTAGTATTGCTGCCATGCCGCCCGCCGCATCCCCCGCCCTGGCCGACCGTTTTGCCCGTCTTGTCGAGGGGCTGCGCCGCGCCATCGCCGCCCGCGGCGTGGGCCTGGGTCTCGCCTTGCCGCTGATGCTGCTGCTCTGGTCGCGGCTGCGCCGCACCGCGGAGCGGTTCGCCCGCCTCGCCGCAAAAGGTCCGCGCCGGCACGCTGCCGCCGCCGCGCCGCCGCCTGCGCTCTCCCCGCCCGGTCCAGCCCCAGCCGCCCCAGCCGCCCCGGCTGCCACGCGGCTTCGCGTGGCTCGTGCGCCGGCTGCCGCAGGCCGCCTCCGCCGCCTCGCAGTTGCAGCACCTGCTGGCCGATCCGGCGATGGCCGACCTGCTCGCCGCAGCACCCCAGGCGGGGCGGCTGCTCCGCCCGCTCTGCCAAATGCTGGGCGTCCGCCCGCCGCCGGCCCGGAGCCTGTCCTCGGCCGGTCCCGTGGGCCCTCCGCCGCCGGTCCGTCCGGCGGCCCCGTCCCGCCCCGCCTTCCGTCCCCGACCGCCGTCATGCGCGCGGCCCCGTATCCTCAGCCCGCTTCCCGCCATCCCGCCGGTTCCCGCATGACCGCGCGGCGCCCCTGCACGCCCACAATGTTCCGTCATAGAAACATACAAGCCTGCGAAGGGGAAGCAAGCGTTTTGCGGTCGTTCGAGTTGAAACGGCGTCTCTGCCGGTCCGTGGCTGACCTTGCCGGCGAAGGGGCCGGCCCGTAAACCCGCCGCATGTCCGTCGCCGAGCTGGAATTCCCTGCCCCCGTTGCGCCCGCCCACGGCTCGCCGGTCGAGGTCGCGCCCGGCATCCTCTGGCTGCGCCTCGCGCTGCCGTTCGCGCTCAACCACGTCAACATCTACCTGATCGAGGACGGGCCGGGCTGGGCGGTGCTGGACACCGGCATCAACGACGCCCGCTCCCGCGCCTGGTGGGAGGCGCTGCTGGCCGGCCCGCTCGCCGCCCGCCGCCCGACCCGCCTGATCGCCACCCATTTCCACCCTGACCATGTCGGCCTCGCCGGCTGGCTGGCGGAGCGGTGCCAGGTCGGGCTGGCGATGAGCCGCACCGAATACCTCACCACCCAGCTGCATCGCCGCTGGGCCGAGACCGAGGAGATCGACGCCTACCGCGCCTTCTACACCGCCAGCGGCCTCGACGAGGCGGCGATCGGCTCGATCCTGGAGCGCGACATCGGCTATCGCTGGCTGACCTCTGATCTTCCAGCTTTTTTTCTCCGCATTGCATCCGGTGACGTATTGACCATCGGCGGGCGGCGGTTCGAGGTGCTGACCGGCGGCGGACATTCCCCGGAACTGGTCATGCTGCTCTGTCGCGAGGACGGCATTTTTCTCGCCGCCGACCAGGTGCTGGCGAAAATCTCTCCGAACGTCAGCGTCTGGCCGCAGGAGCCGGCGAGCGACCCGCTCGGCGATTTCCTGGACACGCTTGCGGAATTGCGCGCGCGCGTGCCGGCGGACGTGCTGACGCTGCCGTCGCACAACCTGCCGTTCCGCAACCTGCATGCCCGGATCGACGAACTGGTGCGCCACCACGCGGAGCGCTGCCGCGCCGTCGCCGCGGCCTGCCCGACGCCTCTGCTGCCGGCCGAGATCGTGCCGAAACTGTTTCCGCGCCGGCTGGACGCGCACCAGACCGCGTTCGCATTCGGCGAGACGCTGGCGCACGTGAACTACCTGCTGCGCACCGGCCGGATGCAGGCCGAACCGGGCGCGGACGGCAGGATGCGCGTGCGCGCCACCTGACGGCGCCGGTTTGGCGCGGCGGCGCCGGTGTGCTATCTCGCACCTGCGAGAACCTGACCCGAGAACCCATTGAGCGACTCCCCCGAGACCCCGACCGGCGGCCCGTCGGACATGCTGCCGGTCATGCTTGAGGAGGAGATGCGCCGCTCCTACCTCGACTATGCGATGTCGGTCATCGTCAGCCGCGCGCTGCCGGACGCGCGCGACGGCATGAAGCCGGTGCATCGGCGCATCATGTTCGGCATGCAGCAGAGCGGCAACACGCCGGACAAGCCGTATCGCAAATCGGCGAAAGTCGTCGGCGAGGTGATGGGCAACTACCACCCGCACGGCGACGCCGCGATCTACGACGCGCTGGTGCGCATGGCGCAGACATTTTCGATGCGCGTGCGGCTGGTCGATGGCCAAGGCAATTTCGGCTCGGTCGATGGCGACCCGCCGGCGGCGATGCGCTACACCGAGGTGCGGCTGGCGCGCGCGGCGAGCTTCCTGCTCGCCGACATCGACCGCGACACCGTCGATTTCCAGCCGACCTACGACGAAAGCGACCAGGAGCCGCGCGTGCTGCCGGCGGCGTTCCCGAACCTGCTGATCAACGGCGGCAGCGGCATCGCCGTCGGCATGGCGACCAACATCCCGACGCACAACCCGAGCGAGATCATCGACGCCACGCTGGCGCTGATGGCCGAGCCGGCGCTGACGCTCGACGATCTCATGCGCATCGTGCCCGGCCCGGATTTTCCCACCGGCGGCCTGATCCTCGGCCGCGCCGGCATCCGCCAGGCGTTCGAGACCGGGCGCGGCAGCATCACCTTGCGCGCGCGCGCCGAGTTCGAGGAAATCCGCGCCGGCCGCCAGGCCATCGTGGTGTCGGAAATCCCTTTCCAGGTCAACAAGAAGCAACTGCTGGAACGCACCGCCGAACTGGTGCGCGCCAAGCAGATCGAGGGCGTGGCCGAGATGCGCGACGAGAGCGACCGCTCCGGCATGCGCATCGTCATCGAGCTGAAGCGCGACGCCACGCCGGAAGTGGTGCTGAACCAGCTGTTCCGCTTCACCCAGCTGCAGACGAGTTTCGGCGTCAACATGCTGGCGCTCGACGCCGGGCAGCCGCGCCTGTTCGGGCTCAAGGACGCGCTGCAAACCTTCATCCGGTTCCGCGAGGACGTCATTCTTCGCCGCGCGCGGCACGAACTCGGCAAGGCGCGCGATCGCGCGCACGTCCTGGTCGGCCTCGCCATCGCCGTCGCCAACATCGACGACGTGATCCGGCTGATCCGCGCCTGCGCCGACGCGGCCGAGGCGCGCGCCGCGCTGATGGCGCGCGACTGGCCGGCGGGCGATGTGCGCAGCCTGCTCGACCTGATCGAGGATGTGCGCAATCTCGTCAGCACCGAGGGCACGGTGCGGCTGACCGATGAGCAGGCGCGCGGCATCCTCAACCTGACGCTGCAGCGCCTGACCGGACTGGAGCGCGAAAAGATCGCCGCCGAGATGGCGGAAGTCGCCGGCCGCATCGCCGAACTGCTGGAAATCATCGGCAGCCATCCGCGGCGCATGGAGGTGATGCGCGAGGAATTGCAAAAAGTGCGCGCCGAGATTGCGGCCCCTCGCCTCACCTCGATCGTCGATGCCGTCGCCGACCAGGACGACGAGAGCCTGATCGAGCCGGGGCAGATGGTGGTCACCCTCACCCGCGACGGCTTCATCAAGCGCACGCCGCTGGAAACTTTTCGCCAGCAGAATCGCGGCGGACGCGGCCGCAGCGCCGCAGCGACGCGCGGCGACGACGTGGTGACGCGCAGCTTCAACGCGCACACGCACCAATGGGTGCTGTTTTTCTCGTCCGCCGGCCGCGCCTTCCGCGAAAAAGTCTGGCGGCTGCCGGAGGCCGGGCCGACGGCGAAGGGCCGCGCGCTGGTGAACCTGCTGCCGGAGCTTGGCTCCGACCAGATCACCACGGTGCTGCCGCTGCCGCAGGACGAGGCATTGTGGGACAGTCTGCATCTCGTGTTCGCGACCGCGCAGGGCAATGTGCGGCGCAACCGGCTGTCGGATTTCCGCAACGTGCGCGCCGCCGGCCTGATCGCGATGAAGCTGGAGGAGGGCGACCACCTGATCGGGGTCGCCACCTGCCGCGAGGGCGACGACGTGCTGCTGGCGACACGGCAGGGCCGCGGCCTGCGCTTCCAGGCCAACGAGGACAATCTGCGCGTGTTCGCCGGCCGCGACAGCACCGGGGTGCGCGGCATCCGGCTGGGCAACGGCAAACATCCCGACGAGGTCATCAGCCTGTCGATCCTGCGCCATGTCGCGGTGACCACCGAGGATCGCATCGCCTATCTGCGCGCCGCCGTCGCGCGCCGCCGCAACGGCGACGAGGAGGCGGTCGATGCCGCGGCGGAGGGCGAGGAGCCGGTGGCGGAAGTGACGCTGACGCCGGAGCGCTTCGCCGAACTGGAAGCGGCCGAGGAATTCCTGCTCACCGTCACCGACGCCGGCTTCGGCAAGCGGTGTTCGGCCTACGAATATCGCGTGATGGGCCGGGGTGGCCAGGGGATCGCCAACATCACGCTGACGCCGCGCACCGGCCGCGCGGTCGCCGCGACGTTTCCGGTGCGGCCGGGCGACGACGTGATGCTGGTCACCGATGCCGGAAAACTGATCCGCCTGCCGGCCGACCAGGTGCGGCTGACCGGGCGCACGGCGATGGGGGTGACGCTGTTCCGGCTCGATGTCGGCGAGCGCGTGACCAGCGTGTTTCCGGTCGTCGAAGCGGACGCGGACGCCGGCGAGGAGGACGCGCCGGATGTCTGACGCGACGCCGCGCAGCACTTTTCGCATCGGGCTCTATCCCGGCACGTTCGACCCGATCACCAACGGCCATGTCGATATCGTCGGCCGGGCGGCGCGCATGTTCAGCCGCCTCGTGGTCGGCGTCGCGGCCAATGCCGACAAGGGTCCGCTGTTCCCGATTGCCGAGCGCGTGGAACTGGTGCAGGCCGAGCTGCAGTCGATCGCGGCGCGCACCGGCACGGAAGTGGAGGTGCGCCCGTTCGACCGCCTGCTGATCCAGTTCGCCCACGAGGTCGGCGCCAGCGTGATCGTGCGCGGATTGCGCGCGGTCTCCGATTTCGACTACGAGTTCCAGATGGCGGGGATGAACTACCGGCTCGATTCCAACATCGAGACGGTGTTCCTGATGGCGAGCGAGCGGCACCAGTTCATCTCCTCGCGCTTCGTCAAGGAGATCGCACGGTTCGGCGGCGACATCGCAAGCTTCGTGCCGCCCTTGACGCTGCGGCGCACGCTGGCGCGGATCGCCGCGCAAGGCTGAAATTTCCGCGACCGTCCCGGAAGGAGAGAAAGATGCGCCGTCGCGCGTTGCTTGCCAGTCTGACCACCGCCACCGCCACCGTCATGATCGGAGTTCCCATGAGCGATGCCGCCAGTCTCGACCCCGAGAACACGCTGTACATGGACCTCAAGGGCGGGCGGGTGGTGATCCAGTTGCTGCCGCAGCTCGCGCCGAAGATGGTGGCGCGGGTGAAGGAGCTGACGCGCAAAGGGTTTTATGACGGCACGCCGTTCCATCGTGTGATCGAGGGTTTCATGGCGCAGGGCGGCGACCCGACGGGGACGGGAACGGGCGGCAGCGAGCTCGGCCCGGTGCCGGCGGAGTTCACCAACGAGCGGCGGTTTTTGCGCGGCACGGTGGGGGCGGCGCGCACGTCGGACCCGAACAGCGCCAACAGCCAGTTCTTCATCATGTTCGCGCCGGCGTCGAACCTGGACGGCCAGTACACGATTTTCGGCCAGGTGGTGTCGGGGATGCAGTATGTGGACGAGATCAAGCGCGGTGGCGGCGCGAACGGCACGGTGCAGGACCCCGACCGTATCATCCGCATGCGGGTTGCCGCCGACGTGAAATAGCCGCCCGGCGGGCCGCGGCGACCCCGATGCGATCCCGCATCAAGGGCCGGGGGTTCGCCGCGGCGGCGGCGGACCCTTGACGCGGCCGCCCAGCACGTCATTCAAGGCCACGACGGGAGCCCGTAGCTCAGGTGGTAGAGCACGAGACTTTTAATCTTGGGGTCGTGGGTTCGAGTTCCCACCGGGCTCACCAAAAAAGAAAAGAACAACATTGGATTACGACATACCACCGACACGCCGCCGAATATCTCCAGGAAAATGTCCGCACTGTGTCCGCAATCGGTAGCCCTGCCTGACGCGGAGGGTTAAGCGTCCGACCCGGCCGCCAAACTGCCGCCACGCACGTGCGTGGCCGGCAAGCCGCTCGGGGTGCGGCAGACCGCGCCGCGGCGCTGGCGACCAAGGGCGTTCGCTACGAGGATCGGCGCGCCATGAAGTTCACCCGGCTGCGCTATATCAGGCGATGATCCGGTTTCGCGAGCGCGGGATCGTCCGGAGCTTGGGGACCGGGAAGGCGTGGAAGCAGGTGCTTGTTGGCTGAGCCTGCGCAAGCGCGGGACGGTGCAGTCGGCCGGGCGTCGGACGCGGCAGCCGCCCCGCGGCCACCGTCGTGCGGTCCACAAAGTCGGCCAGCTCTTCGATCGGATAGACGATCACGCCACCTGCCTTTTCAGCGCGGTTGCGGCCGAAGCCCGATGGCAGCCGGGCAAAGCCCGGTCCGACGCCGCGCTTCCGCCAGGCCGCGAGCAGTTGCGGCGTGACGCCGACATAGAAAGCGGCGGCGACCGTGGAATAGCAGCGGCGGAATGCCTCCTCGATCTTGCGGCGAACCTCGGTGGGCGGGATGCGCGGCTGCAGCTGGATCGAGTTAGCCACACCCCGTCGATATCCGGGTCGAAACGCAGCTCTCCACGTCCCGCTTGATGTCGGTGTCGGATCTCACGCTGCCCTCCGCTCGCTGGACGGTCACGGCGCAATGGTGATGCGGTTCTCCACCCGGATGACGCCAGGAGCCGCCCATGCCACGCGCTCGGCCTCCTGGCGTTCCACCCATGATCGGACGCTGCCGGTCAGGACGACCTCGCCGCCGTTGGCGGCCACCGTCACCCGGTTGGCGTCGATCGCAGCGCCGCGGCGGAACGCCTCCTCGATCTTGCGCTTGATGTCGCCCGGCGTGACGCGCGGCTTCAGCTGGAGCATGTTGCTGATGCGCTTGACGCCTTTGATGCGGCGGACTGCGGCTTCCGCCCGCTCGCGCTGATAGTGCCACTCCACATCGCCCTCCAGCGTGACCCAGCCGTTCTTCACGACGGCCTTCACCTGTTCGGCGGAATACGGAAGCTCGTGTTTGATCATCGTGACCGCTTCGCGCGCTATATCCGGGTCGGGCCGCTCGTCCACCGAGGGCAGGCGGACCTCGATGTCGTTGGCCACGGCGACGACGCCCTGCACGCGCAGGGCGGCCTTCTCGGCTTCGTATTTCTGGCCGTAGCTGCGGACAAAGCCGGTGAGTGTCACGGCGCCGCCCTTGACTGCGACCGCGATATCGGTCGCGTTGATGTCGGGATCGAACCGCAGTTCCTCCTCGACATCCAACTTCAGATCGCTGTCGGTTTTCATGTGACTGCTCCGCACTGTCGGTTCAGGGCCGCGCCAAGCCCGCGGCCGCGTCTGCTGGCTACCACGCGGCGGCCCACCACCGCCTTGACTGCCGTCAATTCCGGCGTGGATTGCGGCGTCCCGGCACCGCGGCGGGTGCAGCGCAGCGGTCCGGATGGCGCGACACTGCCTCGCCGTGCTGCCACTGCTGATGCAGCGGCGGCGCCGCGCGGCCATCGCAAATGCACTCGGCGGTGGGATCGAGGCCCTCCAGGGTATCGCGATCGACGATGTTGATGCTGCGGGTGCCGGAGAGGCGGATGATTCCGGCGTATTTCAGGCTGGTCAGCGCGCGGCTCACGGCCTCAACGGACAGCCCGACATAGTCCGCGATTTCGTAGCGCGACATCGGCAGCAGCAACGGCTCCGCCGGTTCCTTGCACAGCCGCTCGCTCATCTCGATCAGGAAGGCGCCGACCCGCTGCTGCGCGCCCATCCTGACGAGTGCAAGCAGCCGCAATTGCGAGCGTGCGATCTGTTCGAATGCAACCTCGCGCAGCAGCCTTGCGGCCCCGGGATCGCGGGTAATCAGCGCCTCCATCTTGTCGCGCGGATAGCATGCGACCACGGTCCGCCCGGCGACCGCCTCGACGATGAACTGATGCGCGCGGCCGGCGCCGAAGCCGAAGAAGTCGTCGGGTAGCAGGAACTCCACGATCTGTTGCCGGCCGTCCGCGGTCACGGCGTACTTCTTCGCGACGCCGGAAACCAGGCGATACCAGTGGTCGGTTGGATCGCTGCGCCGGTAAATCTCCTCGCCACGACGATACGAGGTGAAGGCGGCAACAGTGTCGAACATCGCCGCAGGCGTTCGCCGCCTGCTCCCCCAAACGCTCAGCATGCGAGCTTGCCCGTCCGGTTGCGATGGCCGCAGAGCGGTGTTCACCTCCGCCTCCTACTAGATCGGCATCTGCGGCGCCTGATCACCCGGTTGCAGGGACCCGTGCGGGACAGCTGCACTCAGCGCTGCGCCATCTAAGCTCACGGGGTCCGTCGAACCAGCCTGCGGCACATTAAACTTGCGGCGATGTCACCCCCTTCCCAGGAATCCAGACGCCCGGACGCGATTCGCCCCGCGAGTACGCGGACGGTGAGCCGCGCCGACGAGCGGTGTCGCGTAAGCGCCAGAGAGCGCCGGTGCGCGTCCGCCGCGGCCGGCGCAGACTTAGCCAGCGTGGTAGTTGAATTCCGGCAGCCGCCGGAGATGCTCGCGCGCGAGGCGCCAGCCAGAGTAATCTCGCGGCCGGGAACTCGCGCTCAGCCGTGTGCGGCCGCCATGCCCGCATCGCGTTGGCGGCGAAGCCGGAACGCCAGCACCAGCAGCACCGCGCCGAAGACGACGGCATAGCCGCCCAGCCACCAAGTCAGCACGACCGCGCCCACGATCGGCGCGATCGCCAGCAGGATGCCCCAGACGATCGACACCAGGCCACCCAGTGCAAGCCACCAGCGGCCGTGGCTCAGATGCAGCCGGAACGCCGAGGCAAGCATCAGTCCGCCGGTCAGCAGCGCCCATGCCGCGGTCATGAACACGAACGCCAGCACCGCCCCGACGGGGAACGCGGCTGCGATCAGTCCCACGACGATGTCGAGAATGCCCTCGATCAGCAGCAGCACCCAGCGGGCCTGCTGGCGCGCCGCACGCACCGCGGCAACGATGGCGAACACGCCGTCGGCGAGCAGGTAGGCGGCAAACAGCAAAGCCAGCGATAACAGCACCGCGCCGGGGACGGCGAGCGCGATGATGCCGAACACGATGGCCACGAACCCGCGCAATGCGATCGCCCACCAGTTCCCCGCCAGCACGGTGCTCATCGCATCCATGCGGGTCGTGCCATCCGGCGCAGTACCCTGGCCGGCGATGGACCCGCCGAGGGGTTTCGGGCGGGGCGACCCCTCGGCATCCACGCTTCTGCTCGATGGAGTGGTCATGCCACGCCCCTTTTCGGGAAATGCCGTCCGTCTCCCTCGCCCGCCGACGATGTCGGCTCGGTCGTGGCGTCACGCCGCCGCAGTACTCGCTGCCGCCTCGACGCCGCGCGGCGCTTCGGGCGTGCCGGACTGCACATTGATCCGGTGCGTGGTCTGCTGTTCCTTCGGCTTGAGCAGTACGACGGAGAGCACGCCGTTGTCGAACCGCGCCTGCACCTGTTCGGGATCAACCCTGAATGGCAGCAGCAGGCTGCGCTGGAACGTGCCGTAGGCGCGCTCGGTGAGATGCGTGTTCTCGCGGTCTTCCTTCTCTTCGAGGCGCTTCTCGCCGCGGATGGTGAGCACGTCGTCGTTCACCTCCACCCCGACGTCCTGGGCGGAGACACCCGGCATTTCGACCGTGATACGCAGTTCGTTGTCGGTCTCGGTTGCGTCCATGCGAGGCACCAGCAGCATAGGTGCCGCCTGGCCGCCCCTCGGCATGGCCGCCGGCATGCCAAAGCCGCGGAACGCATCATCGAACAGCCGGTTCATTTCCCGGTGCATCGCCATCAGCGGGTCGATGCCGCCTCCTTGGGCAAACAGGCCGCGGGAGCGGGTTGAGGGCAAGGGCGTGAGCATCATGCCGGGTCTCCTCTCGGGGCGTGTCGGACACCATCTCGTCATCGGGAAGCCGCCGGCAGCGCAGCGGCCCTCTGGCAGCAGTGCGAGCGCGGTAGCGCCGATTATCACGCCACCCGCCGCGTCGCCTTGATCGGCGTCAATTTCGCCGCCTGCAGCGCGGATTTGCTTCGGCGAGGGCGTGAAAAGCGGAGTCGGTCGCGCCTATGCTGCGCGCGGGTGGTTGCGATCCATATCAGAGCTATAATGGTCCATCCGGTCGCGTGCCGGTTTGGCTGCCGGTTGCCGAGCCGATCCGGCCGTGCGGTGCGGAGCCCGGCATCGAGTTGACTGCCCACACTTCTTCCTGATGACTGCCGGTGCCGCGCCGAATAGCCACTATTCTGCCGTTCAGCAGGTCGGGAGCGGCGCACCATGCGAAGGCCAACGCGCCACGGCGACGGCGAATCGGATTCGGATCAGGGTCTCTCCCTGCCCAACATACGGCTGTCGGATACCGATCGGCTCGAGGCATTCAGCGACGGCGTCCTGTCGATAACGATCACGCTCCTGGTTGTCGACATCGTGCGCCCGGAGTACCAATCCGGCCACCTGATGGCAAAACTTGAAGCACAGTGGCCCAACTACGTTGCCTTCCTGGCGTCCTTCTCCTACGTCGGGATTATCTGGCTCAATCATCGTGCGGTGTTCTCGCGTGTTCGCTACTGCAGCCGCAGCCTGCACATGGCGAATCTGTTGCTGCTGCTGACGTCGGCGCTGATCCCGTTTCCGACGGCGGTTCTATCCACCGCCCTGCAAAACGGAAGCGCGACCGACGCAATCGTCGCGGTTCTGCTTTATGCCGCGGTCGGCGGTCTGATGTGCCTGTCATGGCTGGCCGTGTTCCATGTCCTCAGCGTAAATCGACACCTGCTCGAGCCCCATGTCGAGCCGACTTTCTTCCCCCGCGAGAGGCATCGTGCGTTGTTCGGCGTGGCGCTGTACACGTTGGGCGGCGTCGCCGGCTGGACGCTTTCGCCGACGCTGGCACTGATGTTCTTCCTGGCGCTGCCGATCTTCTATGGCGTAACGAGCGAGGGGTTGGTCGAGACCCGCATGGTTCTGCTCCGGAGATTGGAAGTCCGCCGTCGCCACCGCGCAGGTTCGCGACCGGTACGCGCCGCGACGGCTCCGACCGATGCGCGGGAGCAATCGCCGTACGACACGCGCAAGGAATGAGCCCGGATTCCCCGGATGAAGGGCTTCTTCGCCGGCCACGAGGGCAGCATATGCCCCGATCCCTCCGTCCCGCAACGGCCGGATCGCTGGTGAACCCAGCAGAGAGCTGCCGGTCGGCCGATGAACGCCAGGAGCGCGGGAATCTGAGCGGAAAGTCCACATCGGGCCGCACGTCTCCTGCCGTCGGTCGCATCGGCTCGGCGTGGGCGGAGCTGCTTAACTTCGGCTTAGCGTGAATCCAGGCCCGTTCTATGGCGTGACCCCTAGTGGCCGGATTTCCGGCATCATCGGTATCAGCTCGTAAAGCATGCAGCCCTGCCGGAACAGGGAATGAGTTCTGTGCTTTGCGGTGTTGGATTTGAGATGACGGTCATAACCGATTGCCTCCCCCGCTGCGCCGAGCAGCGTACCCGCTGCTGCCCAAGACGAAGTGGGCCGATCCGTCGCAGGCGTAGCGATGGCGCCGCGCTAGCGCCAGCGACGCCACCCCCAGCCAAAGCGGGAGCCGAAGTACACCGGCGGACCGTAATAGTAGTAGTACGGCGGCGGATAAACATATCCGACCATCGGCGGGGCATAGCTGTATGCTGGGTAGTCGTCGGCGGGATAGCCGGCGGGCATTGCCGTCGGGTCCGGCACCTTATGGCCGGCGGCACTCATGCACTGCATGTAGGCCACGTCGTAGGCGTGCTGCAGCGAGGCGGCCGACTGTTGCGCTGCGGCGCTGCCGAGGACGGCGCCGGCGAGCAGGCCAACGCCCGCGCCAACCGCCGCCCCGCCGGCCGCCGCCCCAGCCGCCGAGCCGACCAACGCGCCCGCCCCGGCACCGAGCGCCGTGCCGGCCGCGGCACTGGCGACACCGCTTTGGGTCGCCGCCTGCCCCGGCGTCAGTGGCCCCGCGGCCCCGGCGGCGACCTGCTGGCAGCGACCATTGTCGGCCTGGAACTGCTCAAGGGTCTTGCCCGGCCCAGGCATGGCCGCCACCCTCGGCCCCTCCGGCGGCTGCACCGCGCAGGCCGCGAGCCCGAGCGAAGCCGCGACCGCCAGCGATGCCGGGACGACGCGCATGATGTTCCCCTTCGTGTCTGGACTCAAATCTCAGCGCCCACAACACGGCGACGATGACGAACCATGGCACGGCTGCCGCCGGAAACACCAGCGCGCTGACCTGCTCGGCCTAGACTTCAGCGAGCAACTCATCGCGCGCGGCGTGCTCATCATCCTGGCGGTGGCCATCGGCCGGCAGAAGTAGCGGTTGCATCAGGCCAACCCTACGCTAGCCTGCCGGCCTTGGCATCTATGGCAAGCCCGCTTATCAACCAATCATCCCGCCCATTGTACTTTTGGGAGCATGAGGGTAGGATCGTCCTGAACCGAGATTGCCCCGATGGACGGCCAATTCGGCCGCTACGAAGGCAGTCTGGCCACCGAGCCGGGTGTCCGGTAACGGTGATACGGCCGGGAAGACGACTGGAGCCTTGCCGACTGGCCGACGATCGCTGTGCCAGCGAGAATCTGGGCCCACAAACCTGCATCGGGACACACGTCTCCTGCCGAAAGTCAGAGAGGCGAAGTCTGGCACCGATCCTCAAGATCGGGCGGGCGGCAACGGACGAAGCGCCTCGATGGCGGTCAGGATTTTCTCGAACAGCTGCCGAGGCACCATGACTTCGGCCATCTGGAACGTGATCGATCGCCTCGGAAATCGGGGGCGCCTTTCTCGGCCGCCATCACACGCTTGCACCCTCGTCCGTCTTCGTGCCGCGGGCCACGATGCGCAGCGCGCCGTCGGGCAGCGGGCGTTGCAGGCGCAACGCTTCGGCGATCGGCGCCGTCATCCAGGCGTCCACTTCCTCCGGCGTGCGCACGATCACCGGCATGGCTTTGGGATGGAGCGCGCCCACTTCGGCGTTCGGGTTGATCGTCAGGAAGCCGGAGATGTCGGCCGTGACCTCGCCCTCCTTGACCCTGCGCACGGCTGTCCAGCGCGTCCAGACGCCCGCAAAGCAGGCGAGCGGCCGGCTGTCATCGAGCGCGAACCATACCGGTGCGCGCGAACCGGGCGGCCCGTTGTCAGGCTCCGCGAAGCTGGTGAATGGCACCAAACACCGGCAGTCCAAGCCGAGCCAGCGCCGCCAGTGTGGCGAGCCGACATTGCGGATGTTGGTCACGCCCGGATCGGACTTCCTGCCTGCCAGGAATTTCGGCGGCGTCGGCATGCCCCAGCGTGCCATCGCCAACTCACGCACCGCATCGGAGTTGGGCACGATCGGCGCTGCATAGTCGGGATAGATTCCCGGCAACGGAGGCAGGTTGCGTATTCCGAGCCAAGGCGGACAGTCATTCCGACGCAAGGGGGACACTGATTCCGACGGAAGCCGGACAGTGATTCCGATTGATGCCGGACAGCGCTGAGGAGG
This sequence comes from uncultured Pseudomonadota bacterium, assembly GCA_963786445.1. Classification (GTDB taxonomy): domain Bacteria; phylum Pseudomonadota; class Alphaproteobacteria; order Acetobacterales; family Acetobacteraceae; genus JAFKFJ01. The sequence continues at coordinate 9,130 of CAWAZU010000016.1, read as the reverse complement.
GGCTGTGGGGCCGAAGTCGACGATCCGATGACCGGTAGCGTGGTCTTCCAAGCAGGGGGACCGCGATGCCAACCGAGAGATTGTCGATGCGGAAAGTGCGAGAGGTTTTGCGGCTGAAGTATGCGTGTGGCGCGAGCGTGCGGACGATCGCGCGCTCGGTCGGGGTCGGCCACACGACGGTTGCGGAGTATCTGCGGCGGACGGCGGTGATCGGGATCACCTGGCCAGTTCCAGCCGAGATTGACGATGCCGAACTGGAGCGGCGGTTGTTCACGCCGGCCGGGTTCTACAAGGCGCCGACGCGCGTCATGCCGGACTGGAACCATGTCCACGCCGAACTGCGCCGCCGTGGGGTGACGCTGCTTCTGCTCTGGGAGGAATACCGCGCCGAGCAACCGGACGGCTACGGCTATAGCCGGTTCTGCGATCTGTATATCGCCTGGCGCCGCGGCGTCAGCGCGACGATGCGCCAGACCCACGTCGCCGGCGAGAAGCTGTTCGTGGACTACGCCGGCGACACGGTGCCGGTGTTCGACGGGGCGACCGGCGAGGAGCGGCGCGCTCACATCTTCGTCGCCGTGTTGGGCGCGTCCAACTACACCTATGCGGAGGCGCGCTGGAGCGAGGGGCTCGCGGATTGGATCGGCGCGCACGTCAACGCGCTCGCGTTCCTGGGCGGCGCGCCGAAGCTGCTGGTCTGCGACAATCTGCGCGCCGGGGTGACGGCAGCCTGTCGCTACGAACCCGGCATCAACCGCACCTACCAGGAGATGGCGGCCCACTACAGCACCGCCGTGCTGCCGACGCGGGTCCGCCGGCCGCGCGACAAGGCCAAGGTGGAGGTCGCGGTGCTGATCGTCGAGCGCTTCATCCTGGCGCGGTTGCGCAACCGGCGGTTCCTGTCGCTGGGCGAGCTGAACGAAGCGATCCGGGACGTCCAGGGCGACCTAAACGCCCGGCTGATGCGCAGGCTCGGCGCGAGCCGCCGCGAATTCTTCGAGACGATCGACCGCCCCGCGCTGCTGGCGTTGCCGGCGGAGCCCTACGCCTACGCCGAGTGGCGGCGCTGCCGGGTGGCGCCCGACTATCATGTTGAAGTTCATGGACATTTCTATTCCGTGCCGTCGCGGCTGATCCGCGAGGTGGTCGAGGCGCGCCTCACCGACACAACGATCGAGGTGTTCCACGTCGGCCAGCGTGTTGCCGCCCATCCCCGCTCCGCGGTGAAGCGGCGGCATACGACGACGCCCGAGCACATGCCGAGCGCGCATCGGCGCTACGCCAGTTGGACGCCGGCACGGATGCTGTCCTTTGCGGCGCAGGTGGGGCCGGGCACGGCCGCCCTGGTCGAGACCATCATGCGCACCAAGCCGCACCCCGAGCAGGGCTTCCGGGCCTGTCTCGGCATCCTGCAGCTGGCCAAGACCTACGGAGATGTGCGGCTCGAAGCGGCCTGCCAGCGCGGGCTGAGCATCGGCGCGCGGACCTACGGCTCGATCGCCTCGATCCTGAAGACCGGCCTCGACCGCGCATTCCACGACGAGACGGCAGCCGACGCGGCCCCGCTGCTGCACGCCAACATCCGCGGCCGCGGCTACTACCACTGAGAAGGAGATCCGATGCTCGCCCATCCCACCCAGGAACGCCTGCTCGCGCTTGGCCTGACCGGCATGGCCCGCGCGCTCGACGATCAGCGCCGACAGCCGGACATCGCGGCACTGGACTTCGAGGAACGGCTGGCGCTGCTGCTCGATCGCGAGACGATGGAGCGCGAGAACAAGCGGCTGGTCGCCCGCCTGCGGTTCGCCGCCCTGCGCCAGGAGGCCGTCGTCGAGGACATCGATCTGCGGGCGCCGCGCGGTCTGGACCGCGCTCTGTTCCAGAAGCTGGCGGCCGGCGACTGGATCGACCGCAAACAGAACCTGCTCGTCATCGGTCCGACCGGCGTCGGCAAGTCCTGGATTGCCTGCGCGCTCGGCCATAAGGCCTGCCGGGACAACCGCTCGGTTGTCTATCACCGCGTGCCGCGGCTGCTCGAGGCGCTGGCCCTGGCGCGCGGCGATGGGCGCCACGGTCGGCTGTTGAAGACGATCAGTCGGGTGCAACTGCTGATCCTGGACGACTGGGGCCTGGCGCCCCTCACCGGCGATCAACGCCGCGATCTGCTGGAGATCATGGACGACCGCTACGACCGTGGCTCGACCATCGTCACCAGCCAACTGCCTGTCGATCATTGGCACGAGGTGATCGGCGATCCGACCATCGCGGACGCCGTCCTGGACCGGCTTGTCCACAACGCCCATCGCCTGGTGCTGAAGGGAGAATCCCTGCGAAAACGGGCCGCCAAAGCGCTCACGCTTGACGCCGAGGCGGCTGCCTGACCCCATAGCCACGTCGACGACGACCCTGGACGGGATCGATCGGAATCCCTGTCCGCCTTGGATCGGAATCAGCGTCCGGCTTCAATCGGAATCGCTGTCCGGCATCATCGGAATCCGCAGGCAGGTTGCCGGTGTGGTCCACATCGACCCGGAACAGCCGCCGGATCGCTTCCTGATTCGTGGTCATGCTGTAGAGGTTGCACATGGTGGCATTGTAGCGCCGGGGCGTCATGAACACAGAAAGGCCGCCCCTCGCGGAGCGGCCCCAGGTGAGCGAGCGGCAGGCTACTTGTAGGTGGCAACCTCGGGCGGCCGGCTGCCCTTGGTGATCTCGACGGCCAGCCGCAGGTCAATGCCCCACGCTTCGGCGAGGTCATGGAGGAGCCAAGCTTTCTTGAGCCGGTCTCCCCCGCGGCCGAGAACGAGGGGGACGCCGGCGGCCTTCTGCGGCGCCTTGAACGGGACGACGGTGCCGGTCATGTGCGCGCCTCCGCCAGCCGCAGCAGATCGCTCACGATGCTCCACGCCCATTCGGGCACGGCCCCCGTTTCCCGATCCACGTCACCATCCGGCTGAGTGGCTTCCGTCATGGCGGACCGGGCCTTGGCGATCAGGCCGTCAAGAGTGCGTGCCCCGACCTGGCCGATGGTATCGTAGGCCCGCTCGTAAGTGGGCCACATCGGGTCTTCGTCGCACTCCACCGGGCTATTGTTGACCGCACGGAAGGCGGCGCGGTGTTCGGCGCACACCCGGATCAGCTCGGCGTCCGGGTTCGGGTCTGCTGCGGCGAGCGCCGGTGGCACGATCCCGCGCGGCGCGCCGTTCGGCTTCCGGTTCGGTGGTCTGCCGATCGGTGGCCGAGGGGGCATCTTGGGCGGCTTCGGCGGCGCCGGCTCGCCCGCGGCGCGGAACCGGCGGCCGGTCATGCTCGCACCCCCAGCACCTCGTGCCTGAGGGCGCGCGCCATCCGGTTTTCGATGGGGTCGCAGTTGATTCCGAAGCACGTCCGCGGCTCGGGGGTGGAACCGAGGCACAGAAACACATGGCCTACGGCCTCCACCTTGGCGCGCAAATCGGCCGTAGAGCGTGCCGGGGTGTCGGCAATTCGCTTGGCTGTCTCCTGCCAGACATCCATTGCATCCCTCAGCCTTTGTTCCTGATCGTCGCTGGCGTCGGTAATGCCATCGGGGAGAAATTCGCCCTCAGCCTCGATTGCCAGCACAGTCATGGTCTGCTGCATCAGCGTGTGCGCCAATGTCTGCAAGCCGGCATCCGCGGCGGCCGTCGCGGTGTGTGCCACCACAGGCGCCGCGGCCAGCGGTAGGGCAGCAGCGGCGCCGAGCAGGTCCCGGCGTGATGTGGTGCCCATCAGATGCGCCCCCGCTGCCTGTACCGCTCATTGTTGCGCTCAACGAGCAACTGGTGCAGCGCCTCCATCTGGGCGCGCAGGGCGAGCTTGTGCTCGCGAGTGCCAATCTGGGCCAGCAGAAGCTTTTCGGCGGCCTGCCGGGGTAGGTATTCCGTCATCCTGCCGCACAGAAACCAGATGCTGATGATGCCGCCCGCAGGACCGCTACAGTGCGCGGCGACCGGGTGCCCCTTCCAGTCAAGCACGTAGCGGTCGGCCTCGATCGACAAGCCGTCCCGCGGGAATGTGGTCATCGGCTGCACCTCGCGCTCGGCCCAAAGCACCAGCCGGCCGTCCGGCATCAGACCGAGCACTTCGGCTTCCTGCGTCACCGGGACGCCGGCGCGCGCCATCGCGCGGAGCGACGCGACCGTCAGTTGGGTCGGGCCGGCTGCACGGGGGCGCGCATCGTCAAGCCGGATGACATTCGACGGCAGCGTGCGGCGGGCCGCCGGCCGCTTGCGGGCGCTCATGCTGCACCCCCCGCCGTTGCCTGCTCGAAGGCCCAACGGATCGCACGGATGCGTCCTTCGATCTTTTTCGCGCAGACAGCAGAAGCAGCCGGTGGGATCACCAGCCAATCCCGCGGGTGGCGAAAGTCGATCGTCGGCGGATTGCCCTTCCCTTTTCCATTGTTCCACATGCGGCCGGCCGGCCAGAACTCCGGGACCGGGATGATGCGCCACCCCAGCGCGGCCAACTGCCCCGTCTTGCTGGAGCTGGCGCCGGCGAGCGGCTCGGGCAATGCGCCGCAAAGGCAGCGGTCATGCAGCCGCAGCTCCGTATCCTGCGGCATCGTCATGGCCGCGCCTCCCCGCCCCGGCTGCGCACCGCCAGCGGCACCACGTTCCCGGCCGGCACGGGGGCGGCCTCCGGGTCGGCAGCCCACAAGGCCATCCGTAGCGCCGGGTTGGCGATCAGGTCTTCGGCCAGGCTGTGCGCCAGCGTCGCCGCGCCGGTCTTGGACGCCCGCACGGCGAGCGCCTTGGCATAGATGCCCTGCGCAGTTGCGGCGGGTAGCTTGCCGGCCTCGCGTAGCAGGCTCGCGTAGTTACGCTCAGCGCGCTTTTCGGCCTCGCACTTGGCATCGTATTCGGCGCGCGCCGGGTCGTGCGGCCAAAAAAATGGCTTGCCTTCCCATGCCTTGCCCGCCGCCTGTTGTTCCTTGTGCGCAGCCGCAGCTTCCGCGCACAGATCGAGCAGCTTGGCGTCCGGGTGCGGCGGCCCGTCGCCGAGCAGTAGATGATCGCCGGCCTCGGCCGCGATCTGGCGCAGCCGGGCGATGGCGGCGGCGAGATCGGGGATGGGGGGAAGTGCCGCAGCAACCAACACAGGATCGTTGCTTGCGGGCACACAGGTGACGGTGCTACGTCCGGGCTTCGGATCGCGCATGTGCTGACTCCACATGTGAATGGTCTATCGGGCGCGGGGCGGCGTTTCTGGCGCTGCCTCGCGTTTTTTTGGGGTGCCGGCCCAAGCGGGTGTGGCGCGCTCCTCCCGTGACTGCTGGTGGCGCTGTGCGCCTCACACAAGCGACGCACTGACACGATGCGCGGAATCGCGGAATTGTGTCAACGACCCTTCTGTGCGTGGACGGAAAAGCCGCCGGAGTGTTACAGTCCCGCCTGTGCCGGAATCACTCTCGGAACGCCTGAACCTCGCGGTGTCACCGTCCATGCTGCGCAGCCTCGATGAATGGCGGCGGCATCAGCCGGACATCCCTCCGCGCGCCGAAGCGGCTCGGCGTCTGATCGAGCGCGGGCTTGAGGCAGAACAAGCTTCAGCGGCAAAGCCCGAGCCGAGTCCGAGCGTTGGCGGTCACCGGCGGATATAGCGGTGTGCCAGATATCGTCCCCCGCTGGCTCTCGCCCGAGCAGGCGGCCGGCTACATCGGCGAGCGCGTGGACCGGCTGCGGCGGCGCCGACCGTTCTCCGCCTCGTGCCCTCTAATGCGATACGCCTGTTGAGTGCATGAAATAACTATGGCCGCCGCCAAACAGCAGGAACAGCACTACGACCACCAGCACGATGCCGATGATGCCACCGGCCCAACCGCCGCCGCCGGTGGACGGGCCGCCGCCCCCATACCAGCCCCGACGATAACCGCTGTGGCCGAAACCGCCCAACGCCAGGATGACCAAGATTACGATGATAAGGAGGTACATTATTCACGCTCCAGGACAACCCCAGCAGCATAGGGGCTGCGCTCCGTTGTTCCGTTAGCCTCAAGCTCTCTTGATGGGCCGCCCGCACCGCGCCGCCCTCGAATCAACCGGCGTCGAGTTCATTGCCGAGAGCGGCGGGGCGGGGCCGGGGTGAGGCTGCGGAAGCAAGGCATAGACAGGTCACGGCGGGGATCGGCACGATGATCGTCGCTCGACCGCGAACTGCCCCGAACGGCTCAAGGAATGCCCATGTCACGACGCATTGCCGCGATGCTCACGCCCTTTGCCTGCATGGCGTTGGCCGGCTGCGGCGACAGCGAGATGAGCCGCGGCACCAGTGGTGCCGCGATCGGCGCCGGCGCCGGTGCGGCCGTCTGCGCCGTGACCATCATCGGGATTTTGCCATGCGCGATCGTCGGGGGCGCGCTCGGCGCCGCCGGTGGCGTCGCCACGGCAGGCCCGGACGAGTCGCCGCCGGTCGCGGCAGCAGCACCGGCCTCCGTGGCCGCCAGTTCCGTCGCGCCCGCAATCACCGCTCCGGCTCCGACGGAGCCGGTCGCGACACCGCAACCCCCGGTCCCTGTGACGGCGGAGCCGCTCCAGTAGTGGGGGCGGAATCAGACTACCCGCACGCGCCGCCCTCGAATCAGCCGGCGTCGAGTTCATTGCCGAGAACGGCGGCGGGGCTGGGGTGAGGCTGAGGAAGGGAATAGCGGACCCAGGTTGACGCGATACGCAGCCCGCAAGATGAACTAGGTGCAAGGGTAAAAAACGAAATGGCTCAACAGAAGACTGATTCCAAGGTGATTGCCGCCCCTCTCTCCGCCGCAGACAAGTACGCCGCAGACAGGCGCGTCATCGCGGAGAAGCATGCCGCCACGATGGAGGCCAAGGTCAAGGTGCTGACCGCGCTCACCGACATGCGGCGATCGGATGAACTTGACACATTCACGATCAATGTTAACGGAGTTCCGAGGCCGATCAGCAAATGCACGCCGGAGACGATCGTGGCGTATGCTGACCGGTGCGAATCCGAAGCGCGGCGCGCGCGCGAATATCTAGCGACGCGCAAAAAGCGCCGGTAGCAGTGCGACCCCCCCGCGCCTTCAGCCCCACCCCATCTTCAGCGCACGCGCCGCCATCTCGGCCGCCCCTGCCCGGTGCTGGTGTTGCGCGCGCGTCTCATCGATCAGGGCGCCACGACGCGCGGTTCACTGCTGCGCTTTCCCTACGGCGCCAGCAATCCGTACCCGCTCGGATTGCCGCCTCCCGGCGTGTAGGGAACCCAACGAACCGGCGGCGGCGCTGGTCGCGGGCACGACATCATTGAGCATGGGTCAGGAACGGCCATCGGCACCACAGCGGGCGGCGCGTAGGGCGGCGACGCGGCATAGAGCGGTGGGGGGCTGTACGTTGCGGTGAACCCGGCCGCCGCACTCGACAAAGCTGACAGACCCGCCGCAACAACCTCCGCCATGGCGGCATCCCGTTGAGCGGCAGCTTGCGCTTCGGCCTGACGCTTGGCGCTCTCTTGAGAGCATGCCGATTGGGCCGTCTCACCAAGCTGCGCCCCGATGGATGAGCAAGCTATCCGAGCATTTCCCCACACGAATACGCCATGGGTGCCCTCGCTAAGCCTGAAGGTCCCGCCCCCCGAACGGCCCTGATTCCGCGTCGCCTCTACAAGCCCGAACCGGCCGTCTGAGCACTTCACGGGGATGGTCATCGTGGGGTGCCCCGCCGAATTGGACCCCGCCGCGGAAGGATCGTACATTCCAGAGCAGATCAGGACGCCATCCGTCACGGAGAACGACCCGCCAGTCGCAAGGCTTGCCCTAAAGCTACCCCGTAGAATCTGGCCATTATCGGCGATCAGCGAGATCGGGCCGGTGACCGAGCACGCGGTACAACCGAGGACCGCCGCAAGACACCCCGCCCAAATGGTATATCGAGCAACCGCCTTCATAACGTGCCCCGCCCCCTGCACGCAGGCATCCAGCTTGTCACAGCGCAACGAGCGGCACGAGCGAAATCGTGCGGGGCGGGAAGCCTCCCGTCCAGCAGGACCCGCGCCCGCGAGGCGGCCGGAACAATGCTCGCCTGGATGCCGGAACTGGTCAGGGCGCTGGATCAGAGAGACGCACCCCGCCGCCCTGCGTCCGTCAGACGCACGGAAGCCCCCGGCCCCCGGCCCGCGTTCCGTTCGACCAGCCCGCGGCGTTCCAGCAGCAATAGGATGCGACTCGGATTTACGGCCGCCTCCACGCCCGCGGTCGTGCGCAGCTTCGGTGCGCCTTGCGGGCGCCGTCGCCTGGAGGACGCCCTGATCGCTGCGCCGAGCACCGCAAGATGCCGGTCGAGGTCATCCAGCCGCTTGAGTTCGGTGATGGCGTCGGGACTGCCGCCGGCTGCGGCGGCTGCGGTGTCGGCGCGGTGGCGCGCAATCGCTGCTTCGCGCTGCCGGTCCCATTCGGCATAGGCGGCGTCCCGGCGTTGCTGGTACTGGTTGACGTGATCTTCGAGGCCAAGCCGCCCGGCTTCGTTGAGCACCGCCCAGGTGTAGTACCAGCCGGCGCCTTCCTGGCTTTCCAGTTCGGCCAGCGCCAGCAGGAACAACCGTTGCTGCCGCCCCAACCCACGGGACATGCCTCAACTCCTTAAATGTCGGAACTATGTTGGGGAGCCTGCGAGGGTTGCAAGGTATGTGTCGGAACTATGTTGTCCGGGTTTCTCGGCCGTTGACGGCGCGGGAGGTGCGTTGTCACCAAGGCAGTGGTGGAGCGGAAAGACTCCCGCCCCGCCATTCCGCTATCCTGGGGCTGCCACACCTGCCAGGGAGCGAAGATCGTGCAGACCGGCTATCCTACGCCCATCATCCGTCGGGAACAGGTACCAAGTCCTTCCGAAGTGCGCCTGGCGCAGACCTTCCCCGCACCTATGATGAATGGCTCCAATTCGCTAATGACGAGCGAAACCAAAAAATCCAGCGTGGGGAACCCTTCAGTCCAGTTGAAATCGACTATCACGAGTTCATCAAGTTCTGTTCTGATCGTAGGACCGCTTGCGATCGCGCGGCTCTTTTCAGGTTCGCTCTTGAAAAATCCGGGTGACAGCATTACGAAAATTGCCCCGTTCCCAGACCTCGCTGCGGCGGCGGAGGTGCGAATGGCCGATGC
>CAWAZU010000015.1:0-35362 GCA_963786445.1 uncultured Pseudomonadota bacterium | reverse complement strand
CATGGTTCCAATTGGTTACGAGGAGTCCGAAAAATATTTCCGAGAAAATGTCCGCGCTTTGTCCGCATTCGGGGGGCACGAACAGATATGGCATCGCGGCACGCCGAGGGGATAGGCGCGCGGGCGTGGGCCCAAGCCTGACAGGACGTTGACCGGACACGGCGGACGGTCCGCCCCTTCCTTGTGGGTGGCGAAGGCGTCTGGCGGGAGGATCGGCAACGCGGGCGCTCGCGCCGGCACCCTCCGCGCGCGCAAGGGGCCGGGGACGCGAACCGACCAGAACTGGGGCAGCCGCCCTTGTAATCCCCCCGGAGAAAAGTCGTGCCCCTCTGCGCCGATTGGGTGCCCGACACCATTGACCGTGCGGACCTGCGACGATCAGGCGCCGTGCCTTGCGCTCCCGGTCGGCGGTGGAGGGCAGGAGGACATCGCCATCATGCTGCTGGGGCGCATGAGACCGGCAGCGACATTACGGCGGACGAGTGCAAAATGCACCAACCTCGCCCTGTACGCGCGACGGGCGTACGAGCGCATGGAGATCGAGACGCTGCGCCGCGACGTGGGCGCGCTGCGGGCGCAGTTGGCCGCCCTGGCGGTCCCGTCGCCGTAGCGGCGGTGCTACGCAACTCGCGTCTGGCATCATGGCCCAACCAATTCGCGCCCGGCCAGTCCTGCATCGTGGTGACGCTGACGCAGCGGTATCGCTCCCCGGTGCCGCGGGCGCAGATCGAGGAAGCGTTGGCCGAGCCGCCGCGGCGGAGTTGAACCTGCCGCCCCAGCGCTACCGGCCCAACCCCTACTTCGCCCGCCACTCTTTCGGTGCGCTGAAGCTCCTCGACGGCTTCGAAAATGCGCAGCAACGCCTCAGCACCGGCCTCATCGCCTCCGGCCTTCAGGTCGCCGGCCCGCGCCAATGCGTCGTATCCGGCACGCGGGCCGTGTTGCTCAATCAGCAGCCCGGCGGCGCGCCAGATGTCGATCTCATCCAAAGCGGCCTCCGATCACGCGGCACTGTTCCGTCGCCGAGCAGAGCGTGCCGCCGGGTCGCCCGGCTGGTCAAGAACCGCGCTTGCGGCAACGCCCTATCGCGTCGGCCGTCGCGGTTCGATCTCGATCCGCCAGCACGGCGGTGGACCGCCGGGATACTCACCGCTGGCATCCGCGCGCTCGACCAGCGCGATCACAGGCGGCCGGCGCCCACAAGTCCGGCATCGCAGGCGCGTCAGGACCCGCACAAGCGGCGTGTCGCGTCCCAGTTCCTCGCTGAGTAGCCGGAAGGGGACGTAGCGGCAGCCGTAGCAGCGCATCTCCAGCCACCACGGGCGCAGCACCGAGCGGCTTCTTCGTCACCACGAACCCGGCCAGCTCAAGGTGGCGGGCGAGCGCCTGCGCGGCGGCACATATGCTCTCGCTTCGCAGATCAGGCTGCCGCGGCCTTATGCTCCGTGGAGACGGTGCGGTTGATGGTGATCAGTTCGCGGAAGAAGGCGGCTCCGCGCGGGGTGTGGCGGACCAGCACGCGCCGCCGATCCTCCCGGTCCTCTTCGCGGGCCATCAGATCGAACTCGATCAGCCGGTCCATGATCCGCGTCACGGCGGGCCGCGCGATGTGCAGCAGCTCGGCCAGGCTGCTGACCGTGTACGTCGTCTCGTCCATGTATACGGAGAGGAACGCGGTGAATTGGCGCACCGTCAAGTCCCGCCCGTTCCGGCGGACCAAATCAAGCAGCGTGCCGCGCAGCGCAATCATGCGCGGGTCGGAGGCGAGTGTGGGGATCAGTTTCGGATTGTCGGCCAGCTCTCCAGCCGCATCCTCCAGTCGCAGATCGTCTGCATTGGGCACCGAGGTCTGCTGCGGTCCTGGCGCTTGGATGAGACTTGATGTCTGCATCACGGGACTACCTCTGCTTTCGATTTGAAAGGCACATTAACAAAAATTGGGCACATAAATCAAGCTCTGACCAACAATGTGCGTCCGAAACATCTTAGTAACCTGAAGCATATATTAGACATAAGCAATCGCGCCGGAAGTCAACACGGTCCGAGGAAAATCAACGCAGAAAAAAGGGCCGCCCCTCGCGGAGCGGCCCCAGGTGGCGCAGTGGCGGCAGGGTCAGGTCAGATCGCCCAGCGTCGGCGCCAGCAGTTCGTTGGCGATGACATGCAGTTCGGCGCGCACCGCGCCGGTCGGCCCGTCAGACCATCGGCTTGCCACCTCGCGCACCTGTAGATGTTTGGTGTCCAAGACCTTGAACAATTGCTTCACGTGCGCTTGCAGTTGCGCGACTTGTGCGCGTAGTTGCGCTTTGTTCATCCTTGACGGCTTACCGTAGCATGCCCAGCGGAACGGGCGCGGGGGGACATCCGACATCGCCACCATCCGCCATCCTGCGCCGCCCGGTGCGTCGATGGGGCAGCCGGTGCGCCGGCATGGACACAGGCCGCGGAGGTCGCAGGCGCCGTTGCTGTTGGCCGGGCCGGTCATGCGCGCGGCCCCCTGGCAGGCCACTCGGCGTCGGGCCGACCAAAGACGGCGCTTGGCGTGAGCGCGGCTTCGCTGCGCCGGGCAAGCAAGATGGTGCGGGCGCCGCGCTCTTGCTGCGTCGTCAGGATGCGGCGGGCGCCGCGTTCGCGCTCGAAGCCCATCTGATGCAGGGGCGGCAGCGCCCAGCGCCACTCGCCTGACGGCATTTTCTCCGCGACGGGCGACCACGCCGCCCCAATGTCCGTGAGGCAGATTTCGTCCAGCAGCGGGACGAACGGCCGCTCGATCGGCGGCTCAGGTTCGGCCTCTTCGCACTCCAATCGCGGTGCCCAAAGCTCGCAATGCCGCTCGCGCCGATCCGCCTCGCGCCGCTCCGCCTCGCGGCGCCGCAACATCCGGCGCTTCTGTGCCTTATTGAGAAAATCGTCCGGGCCACCTTCGCGCAAGAGTGCCGTGAGCAGCGGTTCGGCGATTTGCAATAGTTTGTAGCGATCGGTGCCGGGGAGCGCGGCGTCCCGCCAGTTCGCGAGGCAACGTAGCCGGAATTCGGTGTCGCGGATCAAGCGCAGAAGTTCGGCGCGGCGGAGCAGGCGGGGGGGCCGTCCTCCAACTTTTACCGCAGCGGCGATGCACACAGTCTCCCTGTCGCCAGCGTGTCGCATGGCGGGTTCCTCTAGCTTGCGGTGGCCGGGCTGCGGGATTCTGAGGCCGCACAGTCCGGGGGTCAGAAACCCGGCTAGAGACGGGCCGCGATGCCTTTGGGCCGAAGCCTTGGACATACGCACCGCGCCCCCGGACGCAGGACACTGTTGCCGGAGACGGGTCCCCTCTAGCAATCGCGGAGTTTCTGAGGCTCCGCCCGGAACCCTGCGCCGGCCGAACCGGAGGCGTCAACGAAAAAGTGAGCGGTTCAACCCGGACGGGAGAACGGCGGCGGGGGCGGGGTGCGGCTGCGGAAGGGGTAGGGCGCTCGACGTTCGTGCCAGCGAAGATTTTCATCCGAGGAATCACCCGATGGACGAGTTCCGATGTTATTGGCTCGACAGCGAGAATAAAATCATCCACGCCAAGGACGTGACCGCGGCGAACTTGTCTGCGGCGATCGAGGCTGCTCAAAAGCTATGTGAGGAGTTGAGGAAAAGTCATCCCGAGCGTATCGAAGTTTGGCAAGGGAAGATGAGACTTTATCCTTAAGGCGTTGCTACAGAAAGGACAGAATTCAGGGATGGCGAATTCTCTAGGGCTGCGACTTCGGGCTTCATACTCTCCGGCCATCTCTTGAAGGATGCTCCACGTCGGCGCATCTACTGTTCCCGCAGCCAGGCGACGGCACTGTTCCGCCTTCAATCGAAAATAATCGGAACAGTTGGCACTAAAGTCGATCATGTCCCTGCACCCAACACGAAAACACCACGCACTAGCTGCGAAGTATTCAGCACAGTTAAAGATTTGCACATCACTGACCGTTTGTCCAACAAAATGTTAGCTCCACAGACGCTCACTTTTTAGTGCCGCGCGAGTGCCGCGCGAGTGTCGCGCGAGTGAGAATGTATGCCGCTGTGCCGTTTGGCAAAGTGGGCTGGAGGGGAGCGGGCTGCGGCGGCAAAGCCGGCCGAGCCGGCGCGGCGGTAAGCCTCAGCCCGCCGCCAGCCCCACCCACCACGCCGCATACGACCGCGGCGCCGACCGTTCTCCGCCTCGTGCCCTCTAATGCGATACGCCTGTTGAGTGCATGAAATAACTATGGCCGCCGCCAAACAGCAGGAACAGCACTACGATCACCAGCACGATGCCGATGATGCCACCGGCCCAACCACCGCCGCCGGTGGACGGGCCGCCGCCCCCATACCAGCCCCGACGATAACCGCTGTGGCCGAAGCCGCCCAACGCCAGGATGACCAAGATTACGATGATAAGGAGGTACATTATTCACGCTCCAGGACAACCCCAGCAGCATAGGGGCTGCGCTCCGTTGTTCCGTTAGCCTCAAGCTCTCTTGATGGGCCGCCCGCACCGCGCCGCCCTCGAATCAACCGGCGTCGAGTTCAGTGCAGAGATCGGCGCGGCGGGGCCGGGGTGAGGCTGCGGAAGCAAGGCATAGACAGGTCACGGCGGGGATCGGCACGATGATCGCCGCTCGACCGCGGACTGCCCCGAACGGCTCAAGGAATGCCCATGTCACGACGCATTGCCGCGATGCTCACGCCCTTTGCCTGCATGGCGTTGGCCGGCTGCGGCGACAGCGAGATGAGCCGCGGCACCAGTGGTGCCGCGATCGGCGCCGGCGCCGGTGCGGCCGTCTGCGCCGTGACCATCATCGGGATTTTGCCATGCGCGATCGTCGGGGGCGCGCTCGGCGCCGCCGGTGGCGTCGCCACGGCAGGCCCGGACGAGTCGCCGCCGGTCGCGGCAGCAGCACAGGCCTCCGTGGCCGCCAGTTCCGTCGCGCCCGCAATCACCGCTCCGGCTCCGACGGAGCCGGTCGCGACACCGCAACCCCCAGTCCCTGTGACGGCGGAGCCGCTACAGTAGCGGGGGCGGAATCAGACTACCCGCACGCGCCGCCCTGGAAGCGGCCGGCGTCGAGTTCATCGCCGAGAACGGCGGCGGCGCAGGGGTGCGGCTGAGGCAAGGGGAGTTGATATGCCCGAAACCGCCAAGACTCAGGAATGGGCGACCGCTCCTAAAGACGGAAGACCATTTCAAGCGCAGTTTTCTCACGACATAGCTACCGTCAAATGGAACCATAAGATCAATGAATGCCAAATCAAGTGGAAGTCCGGTGCATGGGTTAGCGTGAACTATGACCGTGGCGGTGCAGTGCCTCGCGCATGGTGGCGGCAATGAAAGCTCTGGCGGTAGGCCTAGCGGCATCTATGTTAATCACCCAACAAGCCCAAGGGGGCGCCCCGTCGCTAGTCATTGCGAACTATGTCAATGAGGCTTGCAAGGCCGAGAATGCAGACTGCTCGGATTACCTGCTCGGCGTCAAAGAAGGTTTGGCATTTTCCGCCCATGGGAAAGTCTGCTTCGTGAACGCAGACGCACACCAGTTGAGGTTGGCCTTTCTGCTCTATGCCTCACAGCATCCCGACGAACTAGCTGGGCCAGCAGCTAAGATGGCATCCGAGGCGTTCGCAACCTCGTTTATGTGCCCCCGCGGCTGACCCGCGCGGTCTGACCGAAACTGCCGATCGTACAAGGGCGGGAGCCGCGAGACTGCCGCCCCTCAATTCTCTCCAGCCCCATCCAGCAGCCGTGCGAGGCTGCGTTGCAACTCGTTGCCGCCGAACGGCTTTCGTAGCACCGCCGCGTGCGGGAAGCCTTCGAGCAGGCTGCTTGGGACGTAGCCGGTGATGAACAGCACCGGCAAATCTGGCTGGCGCTCGCGGGCAGCCTCGGCCACGCGCAGGCCGTTCATACCGGGCATTGCCATGTCGGCGACCAGCAGGTCGGCTTGGCGACCTGCGGCCAGCGCTGCCAGGAGGGCATCGCCGTCGCCGAATTGCGCGACGGTGTGGCCCGCGTCCGCGAGCATCGCCGCCGTCACCTCGCGCACTGCCGCATCGTCATCCACCAGCAGGATGCGCACGCCGGCCGGAGGCGCCTCTGCCGCGGCGGGTGCGGCCCCGGTGGTCGTGCCGGCGGTGGCGCGCGGTAGGTACACGTGCACCGCCGTACCTTCGCCGGGGCGGCTGCCAATCTCAACGCTGCCGCCGGACTGCTGGGCGAAGCCGTACACCTGCGCCAGGCCGAGGCCCGACCCCCTGCCGGCCGGCTTGGTGGTGAAGAACGGTTCGAAGGCGCGGGCCAGCACGTCCGCGTCCATACCCACGCCGGTGTCGCTGATGCGCAGCATCACATATTCGCCCGCCTCCGGCTGTTCGGGCCGCTGCGGGTGGCCGAGCCGGCAGCTGCGGCTGGCGATCGTCAGCGTCCCGCCGTCCGGCATGGCGTCGCGCGCATTCAGCGCAAGATTCAGGATCACCAGTTCGATCTGCGTCGGGTCCACCATCGCCTGCCACAGCGCCGGCTCCAGAACGGTGCGCACCGCGATGGTTCCGCCGGCGGTGGTGCGCAGCAGGTCGGTCATGCCCGCGATCACGCCGTTCAGGTCAACGGGCCGCGGCTGCAGGTGCTGGCGGCGGCCGAAGGCGAGCAACTGCGCAGTCAGTCCGGCGCCGCGCTGTGCTGCCGCGCGCAGCGCCGCCAGCCGCCGCACCGCCGCACCCGTCGCGTCGCGTTCCAGGAAGTCGAGACTTCCCAGGATGACCGTCAGCAGGTTGTTGAAGTCGTGCGCCACGCCGGCGGTGAGCTGGCCGATCGCCTCCAGCCGCTGCATTCTGCGCACCGTCGCCTCGGCACGCTCGCGTTCCGCGATCTGTGCGCGCAGTTCCTCGATGGTCATTTGCAGCTCGGCGGCGCGGTCGGCAATGCGCGCCTCCAGCGTCTCGTTGACTTCCTGCAGCGCCGCCTCGGCATGCTTGCGGTCGGTGATGTCCACGACCGCCAGCACCGCGCCGGTCACCGCGCCGTCGGCATCGCGCAGCGGCCGGCCGCGGCTCAGGACGTGGCGCGCCGTGCCGTCGCGGAAATGCACTTCCAGCTCTTCCCCCGCCACTTCCTCGCCGCGCGCGGCGCGTTGCAGCGGCAGTGCGCTGGCCGGCTGCGGCACGCCGTCGCGCCAGACGGTGAACCCGATGCGGGCGCGATCCGCTTCGGCCATCGAATGATAACCGGCGGCGGGGAGGCGCAGTAGGGCCGCCGCGTCCTTGTTCGCCCAGGCGCGCGCCGCATCCGGGTCGCGGGTGAACCATATCGCGACGGGCAGCGCATCGAGCACCGCCAGCAGCTCGTCGGCGCGGGCCCGCTCCGCATTCTCGCGGTCTGCGGCCGTTGCGGGATGGCTTTCCTCCATCGGCCAACCCTAATGACCGAGCTTGCGGCGCGAGACATTCACAAGCTTGTGAGCCGCTCAGGTCTCGACCGGCGTGTCGCTCCGGCCGCCCCATTCCGCCCCCGAGCCGTCATAGAGCGCGCCGAGCGGCAGGCCGGCGCGGCGTCCTTCAGCCCGAGCCGCCGCCGCGTCACCCGCGGGTTCGCCACGGCCCAGCAGAACCCGCGCCAGCGACCCGGCCGGCGACGATGCGGCTCGAAGCCCGCCAGTGCGCTGGATCAGAGAGACGCGCTCTGGCGCCCTGCATCCGTCAGACGCACGGAAGCCCCCGGACCCCGCCGGGTGTTCCGTTCGACCAGCCCGCGGCGTTCCAACAGCGACAGGATGCGGCTCGGATTTACGGCTGCCTCCGCGCCCGCGATCATGCGCAGCTTCGGTGCGCCTTGCGGGCGCCGCCTCCTGGAGGACATCCTGATCGCTGCGCCGAGCACCGCAAGATGCCGGTCGAGGTCATCCAGCCGCTTGAGTTCGGCCATGGCGTCGGGACTGCCGCCGGCTGCGGCGGCTGCGGTGTCGGCGCGGTGGCGCGCAATCGCTGCTCCGCGCTGCCGGTCCCATTCGGCATAGGCGGCGTCCCGGCGTTGCTGGTGCTGGTTGACGTGCTCTTCCAGGCCGAGCCGCCCGGCTTCGTTGAGCACCGCCCAGGTGTAGTCCCAGCCGGGGCCTTCCTGGCTTTCCAGATCGGCCAGCGCCCGAAGGAACAGCCGTTGCTGCCGACCCAGCCCACCGGACATGCCTCGACTCCTTAAGTGTCGGAAATATGTTGCGCCGGTTGCGAGGGTTGCAAGGTATGTGTCGGAACTATGTTGACCGGCCCGCTCGCCCCGACAGGCCCCATCACGGAGGCTAACGTGCCGGGGCTGAACTGGGTATCTTGGCGTGTCAGCCGAGGAGCGGATGAGCCATGTCCCGCTATAGCCAGATCTATATCGAGAGTGGGAAGCCGACGGTCGATTCGAAACGCGCGCGCAACCGGCTCTGTGCCTTTCTGCAGACCGCCTTATTGGAAAGATCGCAATCCAACGCGCTCGTAGTCGAACTACTGCGGATCATCGAGATCAGGACCGGCGCCGATACGGGGAACCGAAATGCGCCTCCGTGGCATCGTCTAATTAAATTCGTTGGTGAGTGCCAGCTTAGGGACCTCCTCGATTTTGTTACTTTATTCTATACATACTGCACCTCTATGCGGATCAGCGCCGCTCGCCCGTGGTTAGTGCACACGGCGGAAGTCTTTCAAGAAGAGAATTTGCCCTATCGCGTTGATGAGAATGGCATTGTGCACCCCTTCGTGGACTCGGAATTTGAAGTCAACCGCGCCGCCGCTATCGGATCGCTTGCTGAAAGCCAATTCCAGGCAGCGCGGGCAGAATTCGAGGATGCTTTTCGTCATCTGCGGGATGGCGAGGGCAAGCAGGCGATCCGGATGATGTTCCCCGCGGTCGAGACGGCGGCCAAGGTGCTGTTTCCCGGAAACCTCACCCGTCTCATGCCCAACGAAATCGACAGGTATCTCCGACCCAGGATGGAAGCCAAATATGCCGGGAACAAACCGGCCATCAACGCGGCGCACTCCCTGCTTGAGTCGTTCAAGTCCTGGATCACCGCTTCCCAGCAATACAGGCACGGGCAGGAGGTGCAAGAGCATGCCGAGCCGCCAACGGAGTTTGTCGTCTCCTACCTGAGCGCGGGCGCGACCTTTTTGCGATGGATGATCGAACTGGCGGGATAGCCGCGAAGCAGGGGCTGTCCGTACCCGACATACGAGCCGTCAGTTTGTGATACCTACCAGGGAGCGAAAGTCTTGAGCGAAGAGGCGATACTGCCGTTCCGGCAGCCCATTATTCTAGCGATGGATGGCTGGGCTCGGTTGGCCCTCGACACAGACACCCAACAGCTTCTTTTGCATGGCCCCTCGATCGGCGTAGACATTCAGGGCATTGGAGAGCCGCCAGGAGCACGACTGACTGACATTGTGGCTCTCGTGGATACCGGCGCTAGCGTGTCATGCGTCAGTCCGAAATTGGCGGAGAGATTAGGCATCCCCCCGAACGGAATAAAGCACCTTCTGACAGCGGGCATGCCGTCCGGAGACTATTCCACCGTTCACTGCAAGTTGTTTTATCCAGGCATCGTCGAAGTGGAAGCTGATTTCGCAATCATATCCCACTTGGCGGACCCGCATGAGATAGTGATCGGTCGCGATCTCCTTCAGAACGCACGTCTCATCGTTGACGGCACAACTGGTCATTGGGAAATTCATTTCCGCGTTCCTGGACTTTGAGTTAAGTGTCCTGCGCTTGGCGCCCTATCCCCTCACCAACCGCGTCACCGCCGCGCCAAGCCGCGCCTGCAACCCGGCCTCCCACTCCAGTTCGCCGGCGCGGGCCTCCAGCTTCGCGGCAGCCGCAGCGTTGCCAGCGGCAGCCAACTCAACCGCCAACTGGCGATGATGGCGTACGAGAATGGTCACCTCATCCGCCAGCAGCCCGATCTCGAACGCGGCATCGCTCATCGTCAGTGAACCGCCTGCCCCTTGAACGTGGCCCGCAACAAGGTCGCCGTCGCGGCGCACGCGGCCTCGAACCCCTTCGGCGTCGCGATGTCCGCTGGGTCCGTCCCCGCCTTCAGCAGCAATTCGCGAAGCCGCGCCCTGCGCTGCTCGGTGGTCAGGGTGTCGCCCGCGGTCATGGTTGCGCCTCCTGCTGGTGGGATTTCAGCATTGCCGCCTCCGCATCCGACAGTTGCCCGCCTGCCGCGCGGCGCGCCTCGCAGTCAGCGACGAACGCAACTGCCCGACGCCTCCGTTCCAGTGCGGCAGCTTCGGGATCGTCGGAGCGCCGCGCCCGCATGGCGTCGATGCGCTGCGCAAAACGGCTCGGCATCGCCGCGCCGCCCTCGACTCGCAGCAGATGCCGGCCAAGCCCTGTTGCCGCGGAATACCCATCGCTCATCGCGGCGTCGTCCAGTTCGGTGAGCCCGGCATGCCGCGCCACGGGCCGCGCTCCGGCTCCTTCGCGATGTTCCTCGCCTCCGCGAACGGATCGTATTCGCTTTCGTGGCGTGGCCGCGCCCTGTACTGAAGCCAGAATGCGCCCGGCCCCGTGGCGCGAGCCGCGATCGGTGCGGCGAACGTCAACCCCAGTGCGTCGAAATGGTCGGGCGAGTAGCCGAGCCGCTGCTTGATCAGTTCCTTCGGCTCGATCAGCAGCCGGTTGCCCGCGAAGGTGTAACTGGTCTCGATCAGCGCCTTGCGCAGCTCGGGAATGTCGGGGATACGGCCGCCGCGCTTGATCCATTCCACGGTCTCGAAGAGCATTTCTGCTCTCTTGTTCGCGAAGCGCGGATCGTTCGGCTTGCCCGAGAACGCAATCCCGATCGGGGTATGACCGAGCCGGCGCAGGTTGTCGATCCACGACGCACCGAAGCCGCCGGTGTCGTCGATGAAGGCCGCATCGGCTTTCCAGTTCTGCCATACTCGCGAGACGTGCTCGGCACCCTGCGTTCCGTCGAGGTTCCGCGCCACGATCGGCTTGAACGCGACAAGCCCCTGGCGCGGGAAGATCACGCTGGAATTGTCGCCGAACCGCGCCACGTCCACGCCGAGCACGCGGGCGTCGGCGGCAATGTCCTCGTCGCGGTACTCGCGCAGCGTGGCCTCGTGGACTTCGTCCGGCCCGATCAGCGCGTTGAAGCTCGCCGGCGGGAACTGGCCGAACACACTGACCAGCACGAAGGGATTGTCGCGGCCATATTTCTCGATCTGCTCGCGCGCCCATTGCAGCGACACGCGGGTGCTGCGCTTGGGGTTGTCGGGGTCGCCGTTGACTTCCACGACATGCCACAGTCGCCGCTCGGTGGTGCAGGCGCGATAGAGCGGGCCGCTGCGGTGCGTGGGGTTGCCGGCTTGGACGATGTGCCCCTCGACGCAGGAAGCGAGCGCGGCTTCCGCCGCCGCCATCACGGCATCGGGAATGCCGCCGGACTCATCCAGCAGAAACAGGATATGATCGGCGTGCAGCCCGGCGAGCGTGTTGGCCTGGTCCTCACTCGTGCCGCCTTTCGGCCATGTCCGCGCGCTCATCCACCACGTCTCGGGATGCTCGCGGCTGAAGATGCGCGTCTTGGTCCAGGTGAAGGCGGCGTTGAGGATCGGCGAGCGCTTCTGCCATTTCGCCATCTCGGCCCACAAGTTGTCGGCGAGGTTGTCGCCGGTGATCGAGGTCGCGGCGATCTTCGGATGCGGGCGAGTGAGCAGGAAGTTCCAGCCGAGCCACGCCAGTACAGCGGTCTTGCCCGGCCCCTTGCTCGCGGGCATGGCGATGCGGCGTTCGTGCCGGAAGGCCCGCAGCACGTCGTCTTGCCAGGGGTCGGGCGTGATCCCGAACACCTCGCGGACGAACAGCGAGGGATCATCCAGCCATGCGCGGATTGCTTCGACGCTCACGGTTGTTCTCCGGTTTCCGGGTCTGCGTCGCCGTCGATCGTCGGCGCGGCGGGCGCGGCCAGCCGGTGCGCCTGTTCGACCATCGTTGACAGCGTGACGGTGCCGGTCAGTTCGGTGTTGACCCGCGGGCCATACACTCGCGGATGACGGACGCCGGCGGCCCATTTTAGCGCCTGAATCCGCACGGTCGCTGCCGCCGACGTGTCGCGATCAATAGCCTTTTCGGCTTCCTCCAGCACCGCCTCCTCGAATGCTTCCGCGGAAGCCTCCCGCGCGAGAGCATACTGGCGCCGCGAACTCCGGGTATTTTCGTTTCCAGCGCCGCAGCGTGCGCCAGTCGGGCATGTGCGCGTCGGCGCAGATTTTCTTTATCGCTTCGCCGGCTTCAAGGCGTTCGCACAATTCATCGACAATCGCCTGCGTGAACGGCACGGCGACGGCGAACTTGCCGCCCTCGGTGCGCGGCTGCGGCGGTCGGGCGCGAGACATTTTAGGATCGGACATGATCACCTCGCCGACCGCGCCATCACACCTCGCAGCAGCGCGCCCCAGTCCGTGCCTGCGCTGGGTAGCGCCAGCGGCCGAGCGCGCGGTGCCGGGATCGGCTGCCGCGGAAGCGCGATGCCCGGCGGCGCCGAACGCGCCTGCGCCAGCAGGACGGCCGCCATGTCGCGCACCGTCAGCGGTGCCGCTATGCGACGCGCCACCGGCGGCTTGGCGATGACGACGGCCGCGACGCGAGGTTTGGCTACACCGCCCGGCGTCGCCACCGCTGCGGCTGGCATCGGGCGCGGCGGATGCTTCACCTTGAGCACGCCGGCGACGGTCGGCTGGTGACGGTAGAGCGCGGCGGCCGCTGCGGAGACTGTTCTCATTGCACAAACCCCAATGATGTAGGCGGCGGCTGATACGGCACCCGCGCCGCCAGCGCCGCCGCAGCCGCAACGGGCGCCGTGGCAAACGGCACCGCGACCGGCTTGCCGTCCTTCCCGCGCACGATGCGGGCCTGATTGTCCATGAGCCACAGCGCGTCGCCGCGGGGGGATGTGATCCAGGTCGGATTGGACTGCACCGAGAGCAGATAATCGGCCGCAGCCGGCGCGGTCGGGCGCGCCTTGATGTCCTCGCCCGGCGCCCGGAACACGCCCGGCACCGCGATCTTGTCCAGCGTCAGGCCATGCAGCGTCGCGGCAGCGTTGGCCGTCACGGTGTCGGCGATGGCGCTCGGCACGCGGGCGTCCCCGTTCGGCAGGAACACGTACTTGCCGGTGAACGCCTTGACGGCATCCTGTCCTGCGTTCTGGTCCTGATTGTAGAACCGCTTGGCGAACGCCAGCGTCTCGACCGAACTCACGATGCCATCGACCTGCTGGGCCGACGCGCCGCTGTTCGAGAGCGAGCGTTCCAACTGCATGATGGTCGGGTCGTTGCGCACCGAGTTGCGGATCACGGACGCAACCGGCTTGCCGCCCGCATTGCCGAGGATGTCCGTCCAGTCCCGCCCACCCTTCGAGGTCTCGTTGATCGCGCGGGCGAGCAGCGCCGCGTCCTTCGGGTCATCCAGCACCGCAACCGACTGATAGGCGCCCGGCAGCTTGCCCAGCGTCACCAGATCGCCGAACACATGCGGCCACGCCGCGCCCCACTGCTTCGCCAGACCCTCCATCTGCATCTTCATGTCCACGCCCGGCGCCGTCAGTTTTGCGGCCTCGTCCTGTGCCTGGGGCATCGTCAGGACGTGCTGCGCGACGGCCGGAACCCCGAGGTGATCCTGCACCGCAAGGCTGGTGCGGGCGAAGTTCTCGAAGGTGTCGGGCTTCTGCGGGTCCATCGTCTTTGCCGCAGCCGCGACCGTAGGCTCCGTCGCGACATAGCCCCCGGCGTCCGCCATGAGGGCCTTGGCGCGGGCCTGGATTTGCTGCAACGCGAGGGCGGCGATGCGGGTCCGCATCCCGAACGCCTCAGGGGTCTCGGTCACGCTCGCCGGCTGTTCCGGACCGGCCGGCGTCGTGACGGTCCCCAGCCCCTTCGTGCCGGCGAGCTGGGCGCGCAGCTTGTCCGACACGGTGCCGACGCCCGTGGTGAGGTCGGTCAGCACGCGCTGCACATCCTGGGGGCTGCCCCACTTGATGCCGGCCAGAACCTGTCCGGCGCCCTGCGCGATCCCGAGGTCGGTGATGCGCCGATCCGCTTCGTCCGGCGGGAACACGGCGCGGATGCGATCGGTCGGAACGTCGATCGGCAGTCCGGAGAGTGCGGCGTTGGTCAGGTCGCCCTGCGTCTTCTCCAGGTTTGCCCGCTCGGTCGCGGTCGCCATCTCGATGCGGTTCTTGGTCTGCCCCAGCTTCGAGAGCGCGATGCTGCGCGCCTCGTCATCGCCCTGCGTCAGTTGCAGGACGCGCTCCTCCGCCTTGGACCAGTCCGGCATCTGCCAGCCGGGCGCCGTGGATGTGCCGCCGTTCCCTACAGTTGAGGCGGCTTTGGCGTAGCGATCCTGGTACGTTCCCGAGGAATTTCCCGACCGTCATGTCCGGCGTGCCGCCGTTGTCCGTGACCTGGGCGATGGCCGCCGCGCGACTGCCGGTCGCTGGCAAAAGGGCGTCGATGACGTTCTGGTCCTTCGGCGCGGTCAGCAGATCGGCGCCGCCGGTCGCTCCCTGGACATGCACGACATACGCTTCCCATCCCTGCGCGGGGCGTCCGAGCGCATTGCTGGCGGTCGTAATGTCGCGTGCCACGAAAGCGGTGCCACGCTCGGCCTGAGCGGTAGGATTGCCGCGGTCCGCATCGGTACCCCCGACGCTGCGCCACTCGTCCGGCCCCATTTGGAAAACGCCGGTATGAGGATTGCCCTTCTTGTCCGGCGCAGTCCCGAGGCTGCTTTCCGCTGCGGCGATCGTGAGTGGAACATCCGGCGGAATGCCGATCGCAGATGCCTTCTGGACGATCGCCTGGTGGATATCAGTGTTCGGCGCACCCCCGGCCGTCCCAGTCGTCCCCGCCGTCCCGGTCAGCGCCTGCCCGACAATGGCGTCGCCTTCCTGGTCCTTCAGGACGGGGTGAAGCATCCCCTGGATTTTGACGATGGACTCCGCATCGAGCTTGCCGCGGACCGCATTGAACATCGCCAGTGCTGCTTGCGGGCCGCCGCCCTGGTCGGGGGGTGTTCCCATCTTGGCAGCGATGACGCTCTGGTAAAATCGTCCGACAGCCGCAGTCGTCTGCGCCGTCGTCGTCGCGTCGTCCCAATTATTCAGTGTTCCAAGCGCCGAGATGCTGTGCGAGACGCTGTTTTCCGCCGTCGTCACGAGTGCCGGATTCGCCGCGTTCTGCACGGCGAGATTCGTCATCGTGTCGATATTCGCGACTTTGCTCTGCTTCCACCACTGCTGCTGCTGCGCCGCCGCGTATTGACTGGCGCCGAGTGTCAGATGCGTTTCGAGGTAGCGCGCGGACTGTGAAAATGCCACCTGGGCGGCGGGGCTTTTGAGCGTGCCTGCGACTTGCTCTCGTAGATCGCCGACGGATTTCAGGAAAGCGGGATAGGCGTCGGCCGCCGACTTGCCGCTCAAGCTGCGATACTGCGCATCGAGCGCGCCGGCTTGCTGGACATAGTGCCCGAGTGCGTTCTGCGCATCCGCTTGGTTGTTTAAATCCTGCATCCGCAGCGCGGCCTGCTGCAACTGGTCCGCGTCCTGCCCAACCCCGGCGCCAAGTCTCTCCGTCGCCTCCGCGACGCCGGCGCCGAAGGCTGCTGGATTCGTCGGGATCGCCTCGTACGACGTGCCTTGCGTCGTCGGTTCAGCAGTCGAGAACGGTTCGTATGGAACGCGGGCCATCAGGCGGCCTCAGGCGGCGGGGCGTCGGTACGCACCATGCCGGCCAGGATCGCTGCGGCGATTGCCTCGACCGTCAGCGGCGGCCCGTCGTAGGCACGAGCTGGTGCGGCGATGATCGCGCCCACGGCCGCCGGCAGCGGAACCGGTTCGCGGTGGCGAGGAAAAGGGATCACGTTGTTCATTTGCGGGCCGACGCCGGCATGTGGGATGCGCCCCAGTTCACGAAGCGCAGCACCTCGACGTGATCGCCGGCGCCGGTGTGTGCGAGGATGTCGCGCAGCTTCTCAAGCCGATCGGCGCCGACGCTCTTGCCGTACTGGGCCAGCAGCCCCTTCGCGCGCTTAAGTGTCGTGTCGCGCCGGTTCTTGCCCAATTCGCTATCTTTGGCGAATTCATCGCGCCAGCCCGCGCGCGTCTTCGACCATTCTGCGGCCTGCTGCTCGCAACCCTCACGCACGTCATCGAGGTGCATTTTAAGCAGCCATTCGCCGAGGTCCTGCGTAATCTTGTGCAGATCGCGGGGGTGATCGGCGACGCGCTTGCCGAAGTCTGCAAGCGTCTGTTCGAATTTTGCGTATTTGATTTTCGAGACGACGATGCCGTTTGCGAGCTTGATGGTTTCGTGCGCGGTCTGCGGCACAGCCTTGTGCTCGACGCTGGCGGGGATGCCCTTCTGCGCTGCAACGGCGAGCGCAGGGTTGTACAATTTCCGCGCCTTCGCTGCGAGGGTTTCGGTCGGGACGGTCATCTGTGTATTCCTTCGTTTACCACAACGCGGTTACTGGCGGCCCGCCAGATGCCTGCTGCCAATTCTGATAGAATTTCGCGGTCCCCGTCGCCCCACTCAGCAGCGACCCCGTCACGCTGATCGCGCCCGCAACCGGCGCATTCGCCGCCGCGGCCTTTGCTGCTGCTGCTCTCCCGTGAAGGCCGCAGCCTGGGTCTGGTAGCCGTACGCCTGCTTCTCGGCGTTGCTGCGGATCGTCAGCGCGTCCAACTCCCCCATCTCGGCCGCACTCGACCGCACGTCCACCGCGCTGCCGGAGCCGACCGTGATGTTGCTTGCGGCCTGGGAAGCCTCGATCGCGCCGACCTGGCCGCGGGTTTTCATCGCCGCCGCCGCCGCCTGCTGCGCCCCGGCGGCACTCGCGTTCGTGGCGTTCTGGTTGGCGATGGTGGTGTTGTTGGCCGCGACTTCGGCTTGGTATTTGGCGGTATTGGCCGAAGATATGGCACCCTCAGCAGCCCCAGCCGCCCCGACAACGCCGCCTAGCGCCGACCCGATCGTGCCGATCGTCGCGAATGTGGCGGCGGTGCTCGATGCCGCGGCAGCGGTGGACGCCGCGCCTGCACCCGCGGCGGCTGCGGCGGGGAAGGAAAAGCTGGGCATGTCAGCGATACTCCACCGTCACGGCCTGCGTGCCCGTCGAGGCGATGTAGTAGATGGCCGCGGTCGGCAAAAACCCCGCGAGCGCGCTCCAGGTCCGCGTCGTGCCTGGAGGCAAATCTCCGCTGGGCGGATTAGTAACGGCCGCGGCGCCGGCCCAGTTTACCCAAATTGTCGCCGTCGCCGGGGCGGGCACCCGAATGGTAACGAACATCTGGGCCGCATTCGCCGCGAGCAGCAACGTCGAACTGCCGGTGCATATCACGTTGGTCTGTATCACCGGGCCGACCGGCGGTACGAAGCATGGCGTCAGCGCCGCGGACGCGCAGCCGGACTGACTTATGGAGCCAGGCACCACTTGCTGGGCCGTGGACTGCGCGTGCGCGATGCCGCCCAGCAGCAGCAGCGCGGCAATGAGCAGGACGCGCGGGCTAAACATCTGCATCGCGCACCCGCGCCGCCAACGCGCCGGCACCGACCAGGCCGGCCGCGCGCATGTCGTCGGCCGCGAGCCTGCGCGCCTGTGCCTCGCGGGCGGCATCGGCCGCAGCGGCCTGTTCCGGCGACAGCACCACGCGAGCACGGGCGTGCTGTGCCATGTGGCCGAAAGGGGGGCGCCATCGGCGTCTGCGCGACGGTTTTGCGTGCCGCAACTGCGTGTGCCCGCTGCTGCTCCGGCGACGCGAGCACGCGCACCCGGCCGGGGCCGCGCTCCGGCCCGGCGAGGTGTTCGAATGCCGGCGCGTCAGGCGGTGGCAGCGGCACAGGCTGGGCTGGCGCGTGGGCCTCGAAATTCCCGACGTTCCAGTGTGGCATCAGCGGCGCGTTCATGGCCGGTTCCCCCCTTGCGGCTCGCTGGGCACCGGCAGCCCGAATGCCGCCGCGATCACCGGTAAATCCGCACGGTGCACAAAATGGCGCCCGTTGCGCTGCTGGGCCGGCAAGCGGCCGTCAACGATGCCGCGCCAAAAAACCTGATAGGTCGGCACGTCGCCGCCAATCAACTCGCGGAGCATGCTCGGCAAGCGCGGCAGCGGGATGGAATCGGGAACGGTGGTTGCAGACATGCGTCGCCCTCTCGACAAATCGTCGAACCCGGGCCTGGACGCCGCCACGTTGGGCTGGCGGACTGAATGTAGGAAACACGCCGCCTCGGCGCAAGTCGTTTCTTATATCCTTTTCGCGGAAATTTCGTGCGCTGCCCTACGGAGTCACGCCCGGCCGTGCGTCATCTGCACGCGGCCGAGCAGCCAATCTTCGATCGCTCGTTGCGCCCGCAATGTCACGGCATCGGTGCGGCCATGGAGCACAACACGCTCGCCATCGCGTAGTGCGTCGATGATTGGCCCAGCGAAGGAAAACGGCAGTCGCGCCACCACGTCGCCGATCAGGACGTGCAGCACGATCGGCCCGTCCTGCGCGCCCGCGGTCAGACACAGAACGCGCGCGCGCCAGAGGTGCCAGTCTGGCGGCTGCGGCGGCCGAACACCAATCAGCGGCAGGAGATCGGCATCGAGCAACGCTGCGTGGATCAGGTCGGGGTGGGGGATGGCGGAGATCAGCGAGGGCGTGGCGGCGATCATGGTAAAGCCTTTCGGCGTCCGCGGGCCGTTGGACGGGCCAGACAGGAAAAACCGCCCTTCGTTACGTAACAGGCACAGCGGGAGCGGATGGTCGGTTGCGGGGGTTGAGCATGGAACGTCGCGATCCTCGACTGTTCGCGATCCGTCCCCAGGCCAGTACCGCCTCGACGTACGCAGCGCCCCCAAAACAGGCGACGATGGCGGCCTCCGCCGGCGTCTCGACCGCCGCGTCGAGAATTTGCATCGCCTTGAAAGCGTTGTGGACAGCGCGCGCGACCTCTTCGACAACGTCGCCCTCCATGGCATCGGGATCGGGATCGGGATCGGCGTAGATGGCAGCTAGAGCAGCAGGGATTGTCATCGGCATGCCAGCCGGCGCGCCCGACTGCGCGTTACGTAACGCCTGCGCTGCCCGTGCGCGGTAGCGCCGTTGCCGCTCTGCGTTGCTCAGCCCCATCGTGGCCTCCATCTGTTACGTAACGGGATATAGGCGCGCTGTTACGTAACGCAAGTCTCCTGCCCCCGGTCGGATGCAGTGAAGACTTGGCGGCCGCGCCAGGATCGCAGAACAGGGGGCGGAACGCCGAGATCGGGGCGATTAACCCGTTGGAAAGTAAGGAAACGGCCCCGTCGTCCTCAATTGAGGACGACGGGCGACGCGGCTACTGGCGGGATACCGGGCAAATTTGCACGCTTTTCGCTTGGGCGCCCGTGGTCCAGATTCACCAGCTTCGCCGCCACCATCGCAGGGGAGAGCGGGCGTGTCCGCCGTGAACGCGGGCGCAAAGTTTGCGCTGGCGTCTGCGCCTGGCTGTCGCACCGCCCGTTTGGATTGGCCCGTGCTGGGTGCGTGTCAGCGGTGAAGCGGGAGGCAGGTTCGCCAACTTGGCGAAGCTGGTCATGGCCTCCGCCGGTGGCGCCGTTGCGCGTCTCCGGGTGCAGCGCCCGTGGCAGCGCCGTGAGGGCGCCGGTCTCGTCGGCGCTGTGGTGATGGGGTGCCCCCACCGTGAAGCCCCTGACGGCGGCCTGCGCCGGGCTGATGGTGGCGTTTGCGCGCGAGGTCCACCGGCGCACGCGCAGCCCCGACCCGCCAGCCTCTTTACGTGTCCGCATCACACCAACGAGCGTTGCTTAGGTGTTAACACGTTGCGGGCTGCGGAGGATGATGCAGCCGTTCCCCTTCGGAGCGGCGCGCCATGTCCGACCAGCCTCGAAGCTTTATTGCCTACTGCCGTGTGAGTACGGCGCAGCAGGGCCGCAGCGGCCTCGGCCTCGATGCACAGCTTGCGGCCATCAATGGCTTTGTGCGCCAGCCCGATCGGCTGTTGCAGCCGCCCTACGTCGAGGTTGAAAGCGGACGCCTGGCAACGCGGCCCAAGCTGGCCGAGGCGTTGGCGCGGTGCCGCAAAACCGGGGCAACCCTGCTGGTCGCGAAGCTGGATCGGCTCTCGCGCAACGTGGTGTTCCTGCGCACCCTGATTGACAGCGGCGTGGACGTGGCGTTCTGCGATCTGCCGCACATCCCGCCGGGCGCGATGGGCCGGTTTCTGCTCACGCAAATGGCGGCCGTCGCCGAACTGGAAGCCGGCTTGGTTTCCGAGCGCACGAAGGCTGCGCTAGCCGCTGCCAAGGCGCGCGGCGCGAAGCTTGGCGGTGATCGCGGCTATCGGCCCCTCGCGCCCCCGATTGGAAAGCCGGCGCCAAGGCCGCGGCCGAGGCGCGCGCTCAGGCTGCCGATCATGCGGCGCATCGCGTCAGCGCCGCGATCGAGGCGGCACGGGCCGAGCTGGGTGAGGACGCCAGCTTGCACGCTGTCGTCCGGTTCCTGACCGCGCGAGGCATCGAGACACCACGAGGGGGCGCATGGACTGCAACAGCAGTGCGTCGGGCGCTGGCGCGTGTGATGGCAGCTTCGTGACCCGTGATGCGCTGTGCTGATGCGTGGGCAGATCGTCGCGCGCGCACGCGCGGAGTGGGAGCGCGGAAGGCGGTGGCGCGGATGCGGCGGTAGGTTAAGGTCACGCTCATTCACTGACGCGCTTCTTACTTGCTGGCGGTCCGTGGTGGGGATGGAGGCCATGGGGGGCATGTTTCAGCAGTAGGGCATAAACTGTCATTCTCTCTTCAAAATGACAGTTTGCACGCGACTAGGGCGTGTCGTCATTTAGGGGCTTCCGGCACGGCGGAAAGCTCGATTTATAGGGGATCAGCCGATTTGGAACTGACCGATGCGACGCTACGCCCTCCGTGACGATCAATGGGAGCGAATCCGGGACCTGCTTCCTGGGCGTGAAGGTGACGTGGGAGTAACCGCGCAGGATAACCGGCTGTTCGTCGAGGCGGTGCTCTACCGCTATCGCGCGGGCATTCCGTGGCGCGACTTGCCGGAGCGCTTCGGTGACTGGAAGAACGTGCACCGGCGGTTCAGCCGCTGGGCCAAGTCCGGTGTCTGGGAGAAGGTGTTCCAGCATCTCGCGGTCGATGCCGACAACGAGTATGCGATGATCGACAGCACCATCGTGCGTGCCCATCAGCACAGTGCGGGCGCCCAAAAAAAGCCGGCGACGACCAGGCGATCGGGCGGTCTCGCGGCGGATTGAGCACCAAGATCCATGCGCTGACCGATGCGCTCGGCAATCCGGTCGGCTTCTTCCTGACCGGCGGACAGGCGCACGACCTGGTCGGTGCCGATCACCTGCTGCCCTCGATGCAGGCCGACACGCTGATCGCCGACAAGGCGTTCGACGCCGATGAAAGGGTCCTCACCCCGCTGGCCGCTGCCGGCAAGGCTGCCGTGATCCCGCCCAAGGCAAACCGCCGCCTGCTGCGCGACTACGACCGAGACCTCTACAAAGCACGCCATCTGATCGAGAACTTCTTCGCCAAGCTGAAGCAGTTTCGTGCCATCGCCACTCGCTACGACAAGACCGCCCCGAACTTCCTCGCCGCCGTTCACCTCGCCGCCGCAGCCATTTGGCTCAATTGACGACACGCCCTAATGAAACATGCCCCCCATCCCCACCATCACAACCAAAGGGCCGTTATGATACCGTTTCGGTGCCGAAGTATATCGCCGCAGTGGGGCGCTCTTGCACCCGTTCGGGGCACTCCTGGGCCACCAGGGAATCCAGGTGATTGCGGAGATGCAACAGGGTGCGCACCGCCTTTGCGGCCCGGCGCCGAAGGTCGTGTGTAGCTCCGAAGGTGTTGGCGAGCGTCACTTCCGCGGCGAGCAGGCCGCGGTGAAGGCGGATGAGGTCGGCGCCGAGGCAGATATGCTCGTTCGGCGTCAACCTGGGGAACTTGAATCCGCGTGCCGTGTTCGGGACATCGTCTATGAGTATAGGCGGCTCGCCGGCACGCTGGCGCAGCGCGGCGCGGCCATTGAATGCACGGATGTGCTGATTTTTCCATGGAGCGTCGGTCGCGCCGGCATCGGCGATCGGGAGTGCGAGTTCGAGGCCGGTCAGCAGGTATTCCACCGCGCGGATCACTTTCAACCCTCTATCGCACCACGCGGCGCCGTAAGCGGGGCCGATGATGTTCGGGACTGGATTGATAAGCGGATGCAGCCAGGCCACGTCATTCAAGACGCCGCACGCGATCTCGATGCGCTTGCGGTCTCGCGGGAGGCATTTCGCCATGGGAGTGCTCCTATGCGTTGGCGGGTACGACGCTCCAGGCGGCCACGCCGCCATGTGCTCTTTCGCTGATGATCTTGAGTCCATTGACGGGGCGCCCCTTCGATTTGCGCAGCCAATATCCAAGCCGCGTTGCGTCGATCACGCCTCGCACCGCTGCGTTCGGCGCGAGTGCCGCGCGCAGTGTGGTCAGGGCATCGCCGGATGGCCCGTTGGGGTCAAAGCCAGAGAACTTCGCTGCGATCTCTTGACTGGTGAATCTCTTCGTCGCCGAAAGCGTCGCGCCACGCCTGCAATGTTGTTCGCAACGCGGTCAGAACTGGATCGCTGTCGCGGGTTTCCTCCATCGTGGCGACGGGATCGCCGCAGCCGAGCCACACGAGGGCGCTGCGCACCCGGTCCGACCATGCGCTGTACGAAGCAAGGGGCGCGAGCTTTCCGGGCATCCCGGCAGCAACGTAGGACTTCACGATGGTCATGGCGGCGGCGACGTATCTGCCGCGATCGGCCAGGACACGTTGCAGGGGGTCGAATGTGAAGATGCGTTCTTCGGGCCGCTCGACTCCGGCATCGAGTTTGCCGAGCAGCACGCGCCGCGTCATGTCGCCGACGATGACGAGGTTGTTCCCGTTGGCGATGATGATCCCTCGGAACTCGCATTCAGGCGTCTCGCTCTTGCCGAGAATGCGGATGCGGACGGTCGGGCGTTCAGCGATCTGGCACAAGGCGTCGCCGCTCAGCCCATTGGAAATGTTGTCGATGGATATGACCTGATAGCCGGCGAGCAGCATCGCGCCGAGACGCTTTTCCAGTTCCTCTTCTGTTTTGCCGGCGGTGATGACGGGGCAAAGGCGCCCCGACACGATGGCCGTCGTCACGTCCGACAGGAAGGATTTGCCGCTGCCGGGCGATGGCGCTGTGAATGCATGAACGGGCACCATGCCGACCGCACCGCGAGTGACGGTCGAGACGATGAGGCTTAGCGCGACGGCTCGATCTGTGGCGGTGACGAAGGGGAACTCGGTAAGCAGGGCGCACAGCAGCGCGAGCGCGGCCTCGGCGTCACCGCGGGTCGGCCTTTCGTGGATCGCCGGCACTATTAGATTTGGTTCGGGCATGTGGAACAGCCGGGTCTGGGCGTCGTATCCCGGTTCGCGCAGAACCGTGCAATCGGGCCGCAGCGTCGGGCACGTGATGATGCCGGTACAAGCGCGCAGCCGCCAACGTCCCTTACGTGCATCAAGCACGGATGCGACGAGTCCGGGCGGGTCGATGGTTTGCCAGGATCGCGAGCGGCCATCGAATTTCTGCCAGTCTGCGACGCGGCTCAGTTCCTCCCGCAACGCAGGCGTTGTGAGTGCGTGCAACCCGGCGGCAATCGTGGTCCGGCCGTCGGCAGCGGGAACCTCGGAAAATCCAGGGCGGACCAGATGGTCGGCGCGTTGGAATACCTCGGCACCGGCGCGCAGCAGCGCCAGTTCGCCCGCATCGGCCAACACGTCAAGCTGGCCCGGCTTCACCTGGATTGTCGGCCGAACTGGCGCCCTGTCATCCGCCCCCGGATCGGATGCGTCCGAACAGCCGTCATAGGGCGGCGGCTCCTCCCGCTCCGGCCGTTTCCAGCCGGCGGCAGCGGCGAGAAAAAAGATGGTGCCTGCCCCGATCTTCTGCGGCGGCGATGCGCCGACCCGGCGCCACGTCACGGCGGTTTCGTCGGGGTCATGCTTGGCGGACTTGGCCGACCATGTGCAGAACAGATCGAAGCCTTCAGCCGAGCCGCCGGTTGCGGCATAAACGGCGTAACCCATTCGTACCCAGTCGTCATAATGCACGTCCGCGTTGGGCACGTGCGCCAGCGCATCCGCGACCAGGGCGAACGGTGCTTGCGGATCGCTGCGCTTACCGCCGCCCATGTCGCGGCCGATGCCGGCCTGCGCCAGCCCAGTGGCTTCGGTGGCGTCGGCGAGCGTGTCGAGGGCTTCGACGAGGTGAACTTCGGCATCGGGGTTGTGCGCCACGATGCGCGCCAGCACCGGCGTGCGTTTGCAGTTCCAGCTTCCCGGCCAGCGCAGCGGATGCACCACCGGCTTGCCGGTCGGGTCGGCGCCCACCAGGCGGGCGGCAAGTTCTCGCGCGTGCCGCAGCTTGGCGTGATCCTCGGCTTCCCGCGTCGGTTCCGACAAGCGCCAGTGCAGATGCAGCTTCGGGAATACCTCGCCCGTCTCCGGGTCCGACCACTCGCCACCGCTGGCGA
Source organism: uncultured Pseudomonadota bacterium (assembly GCA_963786445.1). Classification (GTDB taxonomy): domain Bacteria; phylum Pseudomonadota; class Alphaproteobacteria; order Acetobacterales; family Acetobacteraceae; genus JAFKFJ01. The sequence goes on along the minus strand of CAWAZU010000015.1, from coordinate 10,769 downwards.
CGATGACGGTAGCTGGACCGAGCAGGGATTCCAGCTTGGCGCGCGCGGCGGCGGTGTTGCCTTCGTCAACCTCGACTGACAGCGTCAGGCCGTTGGCGAGGTCGATGGTTCGTGCGTGGTCCGGGTTCGTGAAGGTGCAGATGGGCGGCGCGAAGACGGCGGGCGCGGCGCGGTTGGCGGCGTCGCCCGCAGCCTTGGTTGCGGCTGCAACAAGCGACGCGTGCCCAGCCCCGTTCAGTCGCATGGCGCGGATCAGCACAGGCGGCACGTCACGCCGGTTCTGGTCAAAGGCGCGCAGGCTGACGAAGGTGTCGCTATCCGCATAGCGAAACAAGTCATCGACGAACTGCGCGATGGCGCCGGCGTCGGGTTCGCGGAGGGTGATCATGCTCCACCACCTGCGGCCCGCGCATGCTCTCTGATTGAGTGAATCACCCAGCCGCGCCGAAAGCCGCGCACGAGTTGGATCGTCCGCAGGCGATCCTCCCTGCCGTCTGCCCGCCGGAGTAGTTCAAACCATTCCGGCCCGCGGGCTTCGCGGATATTGAGACCTTTCGTCCACGACGGCCGTTCGGCGATCTCGGTCAGTGACCCTGCAACCTCGGTCGGGATGCCACGTGCGAACAAGCATTCCGGCGTGCCCGGGTGTGGACAGTCCGCCAGCGTCGCGGTGAACGGGAATGCTTCGTCGCAGGCTCGGCACTTTCGATATGGTGGAGGTGGCCGCCCGATGACGCGTTTTTTGGCATCCAGTGACCATTTGTGCGCGGCATCCGGCAAACCGTGTCGGTCAACGTTGCGGACGTGATCGAGGATGATAGCCTTCGATCCGTCCCCTTTTGGACGCAGGCAGCGGCCAACCTGTTGGCGATACATCGCAAAAGATGCCGTCGGCCGCAGAAGGATCGCGCCCCCAACTGCCGGAGCGTCGAAACCTTCGCTAATTACCTCGCATGATGTCAGAATCTTGATTGTGCCGGAGCGCAACGCTTCCACCACGTCGCGGCGCCGGTCGGGTGTCATACTGCCGTCGATTGATGCTGCCATGATCCCGCCAGCGCGGAACTGCTCGGCGACGTGTTCCGCGTGTGCTACCGTGCAGCAAAATGCGATTGCGGATCGGGCACCTAGATTGGAACGGTAATGCGTGATGACGCTGCCGGTGATGGCCTTTCGATCCACCCTCGCCGCAGCCTCCGACGCCAGGTAGTCGCCCATGTTGGTATGCAGCCCGGAAAGGTCGATTGCCGTCTCCGGCGCCAGGTAGCGAAAGTCGGCGAGATGCCCTTCCGTGATCAGTGCGCGCACGTCGGGGCCGATCACCATTTCGTCGAAGACCTCACGTAGGCCGCGGCCGTCCAGGCGCTCAGGGGTCGCCGTCACTCCGAGGACCTTTGCGTCGGGGAACGCTGCAAGCGCTTCCTGCCACGAAGCCGAGATTGCATGGTGCGCCTCATCCGCGACAATAAGATTGGGAGGCGCAAGAAGATGGAGGCGGCGCGCTACGGTCTGCACCATGCCGACCTGACAGGGCAGATCAGTCACGGGATGGCCGGGCTGCACTCGTCCGTGTGGTATTGCGAAGCTGTCGAGGGCGCGGCTGATCTGGTCAATGATCTCGGCGCGATGCGTCAGGATCAGGACCGAATTACCTTTCCCTATGGCGTGCAGAGCGATGTAGCAGAACACAACGGTCTTGCCGCCGCCGGTCGGTAGCACATAGACGACGCGCTTGACGCGGGCGAACGCGGCACGGATGCCGGCCACGCCGTTTAACTGGTAGGTCCGCAGGATCGGCGCGGTCATGGTGCGCCGACCCGCCGCCGGAGCGCGGCAATCAACGTCCGGTCGGAGTCGTCCTGATCGCCAGCCGTGCTTTCAAACATGAAGCGGGACAACACGCCGATTGCCCGGCCAGCAGCCTCACGGGAAACCTCGCCGCGCTCGGGCGGCGTGCTGACTGGCGCCCCGTCCAAAACTCGCAAAAATAATTCGGGCATTTCGGCCTCCGTCGCGGAGGCGCGGCTTGCATTGTGGTCCGGGGTCGAAGTAAAAATCCGGCGTTGGGCTGCCGAGCGCAACGTTTTCCGAAAATTCGCCTCCTCATCCCTCATGCGTGCCACTCGGGGGGATGGGATTAGGCTGCTTTCCTCGGGCGGCCTGGGCCGCGAGGCGTCCTGCTGACGGTGCTAGCCCATTTTATTCGCCGGCATGGCAGCGATTCGCTGGCGGGCGTCGCATAAGTTGCTGATGCAGTTTACGAATTGGGTGTCGAAGCCATCCGTTCCCACGATCACGCCGAGCCACACCCGCGATGCCCGACGATACGATTGAGCCGTTCGGCTTTCCAGCCGTCGGACGCAAGAAAGTCACAGCTGCCTTTGACGGCGGACGGCTCACCTCCGATGGCGGCGTCATGCTGCTGGCGGCCGCCGAGCGCCGCCTGGGTATCGTCCAGCGACTGGCGGCGTTGATCAGCGACCCGCGCAAGCCGCAGTGTGTCACGCACAGCGTCGCCGACATCTTGCGCGCCCGCATCCTCGCCATCGCCTGCGGCTACGAGGACGCCGACGACCTCGATCATCTGCGCAGCGACCCCGGGTTCAAGCTGGCCTGCGGACGCTTGCCCGATACCGGTCGCGACCTGTGCTCGCAGCCGACCATGTCACGCTGGGAGAATGCGCCGACGCTACGCGAGGTGATGCGCATGAGCTACGCCATGGTCGACCTCTACTGCGCCAGCTACGCCCATCCGCCTGCCGCCGTCACCCTGGACATCGACGACACCGTCGATGTTGTGCATGGCCATCAGCAGATGTCGTTGTTCAATGCGCACTATGACGAACGCTGCTTCCTGCCCATCCATGTCTACGACACCGCTCCCTCTCGTCCGGTGACGATGCTGCTGCGGCCGGGCAAGACGCCGTCCGGGGAGGAGGTGCGCGGCCATCTCCGTCGCCTGGTGCGCCGCATTCGGGCACATTGGCCGAAGACCCGGCTGACCATCCGCGGCGATGGTCACTATGCCCGCCCCGAGGTGATGACGTGGTGCGAGGCAAACGCCGTGGCTTACATCTTCGGCCTGCCCGGCAACGCCGTGCTGAGCCGCTTGGTCGAGGCCACCGCGGACGATATCAGGGTCCGTCGCGCCGAAGCGCCGGCCACCGTGATGCGCGGCTACGCCGAGGCCAGCTACGGCGCCAAATCCTGGAAGTGCCGGCGGCGGGTGGCGGCAAGGATCGAGGCCAGCAGGCAAGGCCTGGATATCCGCTTCGTGGTGACCAACCTGGCCGACGGCAGCGCCGAATGGCTCTACGACACGCTGTATTGCGCACGCGGCCAGGCCGAGAACCTCATCAAGCTGCACAAGAGTCAGCTCGCTTCCGACCGCACGTCCTGCCGCTCGGCACTCGCCAATCAGGTGCGCCTGGTGCTGCACACCGCCGCCTACTGGCTCATGCTGACGCTGCGCGCCGCGATCCCCAAGCAGCAAACGCTGGCGACCGCGGAGTTCGCCACGCTGCGGATGCGCCTGCTCAAGATCGCAGCGCGCGTCACCGAGACCGCGACGCGGATCCGCATCGCCTTCGCCGCCGCCTGCCCCGAAGCCATCCTCTTCCGCGGCATCGCGCTCAGCCTCCAGCCCGCCGGTCCGTGACACACGGGGCCATCGCCCCGAACTCACCCGGTCCCGAAACTCCAACGCCGATCACGTCCAAGCCAAAACAGCGATGAAAAAGGCGCCAAAACCAACTGCGTCCTCGGCTCAGACAGCCTCGACGCCAGCAACACGCTGAATAGGACAGACTAGCAACCAGCGCCGCCCGCACCTCGTCACGGTTGTACCAGCGGACGTTGCCGAACTTGACGTACGCGACCTTCAGCCGATCCATCTCGTTCCGGGCCGTCCGTTCGCACGTCGCCGTCTCTTCGGCGATCTCTGCGATGCAGATGCGGTTGTCGAGAAGGCTGCCCAGTCGGGAACGGCGCGGTTGCGCTGCGGCTCCCGGGATCTGTTCGATTTGCTGCATTGTGCCTCGGCGGTTTTGCGGTTGCCGAGGGCTACATAGAAGCGCCTTTTGAGAGCCGCCTTATTGGGCAGCGGGCAGCGCGAAATACCCACGCCCGATTTGACGCCCGGTTTGACCGTTCGCCCGTTAGCGGTCTCTCTCGCCGCGCTTGCGCTTGTATTCCTCCGGAATGGCCCGCATGGCGGCCTTCATCTGGAATTCCCGAGGGCGCCCCTTTCCCATTACCCTAAAAGCTTCGCGACAATCTGGAAATGCCTCCTGATCGCGCTTCGGCACCGGGCGCCCTTCGTCATGGGCCTTTTTATAATATTCGAGCATCCAGTTATCGATCTCGCGTTGCGGCGACATTTGGCTAGTGGCTTGGGGCCACGCCGCCGTTCCCCACCGCCACCGCCCGGTGCCGCGGGAAGGGAACTCGACACTTTTCAGGACATGCTCACCCAGCCACGCCGACAGCCCCCAGTACCGACAGGCTCACGTCCTCGAATCGATGCTCACGGTCATCCGTGCCGATGAAGGCTCGCTTGACCACATTCGGCGACAGCTTCGCGGCGTCCAGCGCCGTCCCGTCGTGAAGTTCGATCCTGATGGATGCCGCCGGGTCGGAAGCTGCTTTCAGCACCCACACCGCGCCGTCCAAGTCTGTGCCCCCGCAACTCCGCTGGGCCATCTTGATGGCGCGCCAGCCGTTGACGCGGTCTGGCGTCTCGTGTCGTACCCCTCCTGGCGACGACCAATCCTCAGGTATGGTTGGCCAGTCGAGCAAGTCCCCATCGTCCTGCGGCTCGCCGGGCGGCGCATGGTCACGGGCCGCGCTGGCCGAAGATGGCGCGATCGCAGACTCGGCCTTGGCTGTGAGTTCGGCCCATTTCTCGTTGGTGATGTCCGGGTCGAGCGACCAGTCATCATCGGCCGGCGTCTTGTCGCCGGCGCTCACGCCCGCCTCCCGGTCGGCATCGTCACCACCTCGGCGCTGGGCTTGCCGGCCCCCGCAATGACGGCCCCTGCCCGCTCGGTGGCCGCGCGCAGCGGGTCGTCCAGCAGGTGTGCATATCGCGCCGTGGTGCCTGGCTGCGTATGCCCCAACAATCCGCCGATGATCGGCAGGCTCAGGCCGGACGAGGCGAGGATGCTGGCGAAGGTATGGCGCAGATCGTGGATGCGGACACCGGAGAGCTTCGCGTTGCCGCAGACGGCAGCCCAAAAGTGCTTAATGTCGCCGAGCGGCTTCCCGTCCACGCCGGGGAAAAGATAGAGGATCGGCGCCAACCCATGCTTGGCGCGGCGCGCATCCTCGATGTCCGCCGCCGCCCTCATGCCGGCCAGCAGCGCCAGCGCGGGGGCGGAGAGCGGAACGCGGTGCAGCTTCGCCGTCTTGGTTGTCGCGGCCGGCTTTGACCACGCGCCGGCTTGCAGATCGAAGTCCGGCCAGCGGGCGGCCAGCGTCTCGCCCTTCCGCGCGCCGGTCAGCAACAGCAGCCGGACGACGTTCGCGCTGGTGCGCTCGGGATGCACCGCCAGCACTTCGGACAGCCGCGCGATCTCCGCCCCGGTCAGGTAGCGTTCGCGCTTCTGCTCAGGCGCCCGCTCGACGCCACGGGCCGGGTTGTCGCCGCGCAGCTCCCATTTCACCGCCAGGGACAACATTTTGGACAGGACAGCCACCGCGCGGTTCGCCGCGTAGGGCGCACTGCCCGCGATCTTGCTGTGCATCGCCTCGATGTCATGGTGCCGCAGATCGGCCACCCGCTTGCTGCCGATGGCAGGGCGGATGTGGACCCGCAGCAGCCGCTTGTACTCGTCCTGCGTGCTAGGCCGCTTCTTGGGCAGATATTCCGCCTCGAATTGGTCGGCGAGGCCGTTCACGGTCGGGGCCTCGCGCTGGGCGTGCCGGTCGGCCATCGGGTCTTGGCCGCCGTCGATGCGGCGCTTCAGGGCAGCGGCTTCCTCCCGCGCCTTCTTCACATTCCAGTCCGGGAAACTGCCGATCGTGATACGCCGCTCGCAGCCGCCCGCCCGGTAATTGAGGATGAAGGCCCGCGCGCCGGCCGCGGTGATGCGCACCCCGAAGCCCTTTATCTCCAGAATCGTAAGCGATCCGGTTTCCCGTCACAGGGGCGGCCAGTTCCTTGACCAGCTTGTCCGTGAGTTGTTCGGCCATCGCACCGTATCCCGTGTCCGCACTGTGTCCGCGCGAAATATGCGCTCGCGTTCCATATCGTGCAAGCATTTTCACGAGGTCACGCCGCTATGCGGCAGATTTCCTAGGGTGGTGGCTTGGGGTAGCGCGGACACGCAGAACTGTGTCCGTGTCCGGGGGAAACTTTTAATCTTGGGGTCGTGGGTTCGAGTCCCACCGGGCTCACCAAGGAAATCAAGAGATTCCGGCCGGATTTTGGGACGAAAGCGAAGCGCCGCCCGGTGAACCGCGCCGGGTCTGCCGGAGGCAGTGGGGGACCAACCGCCGGACAATTCGGGGCCGCGCAACCTGCGGCCCTCAGGGACCTCGGGCCGCCCCCTCGAGCCGCGCCGCCGCGAAGCGGTCTCGGACGACCCGCCCCTGCAATCGCGTCAGCCCCGCCAGCGTGTTCGACACGGTGCCGAACTTGTGGATGTTCCGGTGCAACAGCTCCAGCCGCTGGTCCGTCTCGTCGGTGTCCACGACCAGCTCGTAGTGGATCGCCAGCAGCCGCGGCGAGCGCATGCTGCGTTCCGCGCGAACCCGAACGCTGGCGCCGCGCCACCGGAATTGCAGCACCGGCGCGATCCGCTCGATCCCTTTCAGCATGCAGCCCGCCAGCGACGCCAGCAGCAGTTCCACCGGGTCGAACGCATCCGCGCAGCCGTCCGCATCGGTGTCGAGCAGCAGCCGTGCCGCCTTGCACTCCGCCACGCTGCCATGCGCGTCGAGCCGGCGTGCCGTGATCTCGTAATCCGTAACGAGAGCGCAACCGAGTTGCGGCATCCCCTCCTCCCGCGAGGCGCCGCCCCGCGAAACCCGCCCATTGGTGCGGCCGCGCCGTTTCCCACGTGTTAACGCAGGTCCCCCGCCGCATCGCCGGCGTTTGACGGGCGATCCGGCACGGCACATGATCGCGCACCGCGTCACCGGGGAGCATGACATGCCGTTCGCGCGCGAAACCGGCGGCGCCGCGTCACACCGGCGCGAGCACGTCGCCGCCGAGGAATGGCAAGCGCGCCTCGATCTCGCCGCGCTCTATCGGCTGGTCGCGCTGCACGGCTGGGACGACATGATCTTCACGCATCTGTCGGCGCGCGTTCCCGGCCCCGAACAGCATTTCCTGATCAATCCGTACGGCATGTTCTTCGAGGAGATCACTGCCTCGTCGCTGGTCAAAGTGGACCGCGACGGCAATGTCGTCGAGGAGACGGAATACGGCATCAACCCGGCCGGCTTTACTATCCACTCCGCCATCCACATTGCGCGGCCCGACGCACATTTCATCATGCATCTGCACTCCGATCAGGGTGTCGCGGTGGCGGCGCAGGCCGCGGGGCTGCTGCCGCTGACCCAGCACGCGCTCGCCGTGCTGCCCGCTCTCGCCTATCACGATTACGAGGGCATCGCGCTCAACCTGGACGAGAGGGAGCGGCTGGCGCGCGATCTCGGATCGAAGAACCTGATGCTGCTGCGCAACCACGGCACGCTCGCGGTCGGCGCCACGGCGGCGGAGGCATGGCTCGGCCTGTTCTTCCTCGAACGCGCCTGTCGCCAGCAGATCATGGCGCTGACCGCCGGGCGCGATGGCGTGCTGATCGCGCCGGAGGCGGCGCAGGCGGAAGTACGGGCGCAGACCTTGCGCGGCGCCGTCCCGATGGCGGCGCGGCTGGCTTGGCCGGGCCTGCTGCGCCTGCTCGACCGGCGCTCGCCCGGCTACGCGGTGTAGTCCCGCGGCCACAGAGGATTCTTTGTTGAGATGTCGCACTTGCGCCGGCCGCCGATCGGTGCAAATTAACCGAACGGTAAAGAAACGATACGATGTCGCGTCATGGTCCGGCGTTGCTTCCTGATGGCGGCCCTGCTGGCCGCGCCGCTTCCGGCTTTCGCGCAGTCGGATCGCGGCCCCTATATCAGTCTCGGTGCGGGCGTGGGCTTGCAGCAGGATGAGATCGCGCTAGCCGACCCTGCCATCGGGCAGACCGCCAACAAGTTCTGGTCGTTCGGGCCGGGGTTTTCCGGGCAGGTGAGCATCGGCTACGCGCTGGGTAACGGCCTGCGCGCCGAACTCGAGGGCGATTTCCTCTCTAACCGCGTGACCGGTTACGGCCCGGTCAGCCCGTCGCGGAACGCCAGCGGCACCGAGCAGAAATATGGCGGCATGGTCAACGTCCTGTACGACGTGAACCTCGGCCTGCCGGTGTTTCCCTATTTCGGCGTCGGCGTCGGCGGCCAGATCGTCTCGCAAAGCAATTTTACCCAGGCCCCGACCGGCTTCGTGTTCCCGCCCGGCGCCGTCCGCAGCGGCACCCAGTCCGTGGGCGCGTTCGCCTACCAGGCGATCGCGGGCGTCGCCTGGCCGGTCGCCGCCGTGCCGGGCCTGTCGCTGACCGCGGAGTACCGTTTCCTCGGCATCGACGACGGCGACGCCGGGTTCCTGCGCCACGCCTACGCCGATACGCCAGCGGGGCCGGCCCTCATCGGCATCGGCCGGACCCAGTTCATCAACGACTTCAACCATTCGATCCTGCTCGGGCTGCGCTATGCGCTGTTCCCGCCGCCCCCGCCGGCGCCGGCGGCACCGCTCGCCGGCGCGGCGCCGGCCGCCGCGCCCGCCCCGGCACCGACACGCACCTATCTCGTGTTCTTCGATTTCGACCGTGCCGACCTGAGCGAGCGCGCCCGCCAGATCATCGCCGAGGCCGCCGCCGCCTCCGCCCGCGTCCAGCTCACCCGCATCGAGGTCAAGGGCTACACTGACGCCGCCGGCACCGCCGCCTACAACAATGCGCTGTCGCTGCGTCGCGCGCAGGCGGTGCGGACGGAGTTGGTGCGCGACGGCGTGGCGGAGAACGCCATCAGCGTGCAGGGGCTCGGCGAGACGCATCCGCTGGTGCCGACGGCCGCCGGCGTGCGCGAGCCGCAGAACCGGCGCGTCGAGATCATCCTGCGCTGACCCCCTTGCGGCGGCGCGGGGTTCTGCGGTTCGATGCGCGATCATGTCCCCCGCGCTGCTGATCGCCTCCTGCGCCGCCGGTGCCGCTTACACGCTGACGCCGGGGCCGGGCTTTTTGGCGCTGCTCGGCATCGGCGCGGCGCAGGGACGGCGCGCCGGCGCGGGTTTCATCCTCGGCCATTTCGCCGGCGACGTGCTGTGGTCAACGCTGGCGCTGCTCGCCATCGTCGGCGCGCGCGCGACCGGGCCGCTGGTGTTCGACCTGCTGGGCCTGTGCTGCGGCGGCTACCTCGCCTGGCTCGGCGCGCGGGCGGTGGGCGCGCGGCGGCGCGACCCGGACGCGCCGGTGGCGCTGGTGCGCCGGCCGCTGCTGCGCGGCCTCGCCTTCGGCCTGACCAACCCGAAAGGCTACCCGGTCGCGGTGGCCACTTTTACCGCGCTGCTGGCGAGCCACGCCGCGGAACTCGACTGGCACGCCCTGCCGCCGCTGCTGGCCGCCGCCTGCGTGGGCTTTCTGTCCGGCGACTGCGTGCTGATCGCGATCGCCGGCGCGGCGCGGGTGCGGCGGCTGTACCGGCGCCACGAGCTGTGGATCGTGCGCGCGTCCGGCCTTGTGTTCCTCGGTTTCGCCGCCGCCGCCATCATGGGCGCGGCGCCGGGGCTGCGGCGGGCCTGGGCAGCGCGTTAGGTTGACGCAGTAGCGTGGCTGCCAATATAGAGACGAGAGCAACCAAGGCAGCACCCATGCCGAGCACGCCTGGGCGACGCCTGCGGTCGGGTGGCCGCCGCACCGGAACACCCCGCGATCCCGCTACGCTCGTCCGCGACACGTTCCGTCGCCGTGCGGCGCAGGCGCTCGAACACCTCGCGCGGTCCGCCTCGCTCGAAACGCTGGCGGAGGCGCTCGCAGCGCCCACCGATTTCGGCGCGGTGGCGCGTGCGCTGAGCGACCCGGAAGCGGTCGCGCCGGTCCTGCCGCTTGATCCGCTTACGGATGCATTTGCGCGGGGCGCGATGGTGCGCGAGCAACTCGCGGCGAAATCGGGCGGTTTGCTGACCGCGGAGGATGTCAGCCGCAGGCTCGGTGGCATTTCCCGCCAGGCGGTGGACAAGCGGCGGCGCAACCATCAGGTGCTCGGCGTCCGCGTCGGCAATGACTGGCGCTATCCGGCGGTGCAGTTCGAGCCGGACGGTGGGGTGGTGCCCGGGCTTCCCGCCATCCTGCGGACGCTTGGCGACCTTGCGCCCTGGGTCGTGCTCGACTTCCTGCTGGCGCCCGACGACGTGCTGAGCGGCGCGACGGCGCTGGCGGCACTGCGCCAGGGCGGCGTGCAGGCCGATTACGTGCGTCGCCTCGCCGACGCCCGCTGCATGGGCGACGGCTTCTCGTGACGCGATGGGTAAAATCCCAACGGCGCCGGAGCGCAGCCGCAGGCATAGCGCCTTTGCCGCCGGCTTGGCTTGCTGCCGGTTATCTGCCGCTCCCGATCCTGGCCGCCGGCACGACCCTGTTCCGCGTTCACCCCGGCCGTCTTGGCCCGGTGTATTTCTTCGCCAGGTCCGGATCGTCCGCCGCGCAATCGGTTCGACAGCCCGACCGGCA
>CAWAZU010000014.1:0-29831 GCA_963786445.1 uncultured Pseudomonadota bacterium | reverse complement strand
TGCTGACCGCCGACCCCCTCCTCGCGCGCTATCCGGCCCCCGTCCGGCTGGTCTGAGCGAGCGTAGCAACCATTAAGTTTGTTCCGGCTTGGTTATCCAGGGTGAGCCGCGCTGGACGACGGTGTTGGCGAAGACGAGGAGCTTTCTGGCGCAGCCAGCGATGGCGCTCGGCCGTGACGATTTCCGCTGGGAGGCGCATGTCCTGCGGCATGGGCCGCTCGACGCCGGCTATGAGGAGTTGCCGGTCACCGGCGCCCATGCGGTGGGGATCGCGACGCTGCTGCGGCTGCACAAGGACCCGTTCGACCGCATCCTGGTCGTGCAGGCGCTCGTCGAGGAGGTCACCTTGCTGGCCACCGACCCTCGCGTCGCCCGCTATGCCGCCCCTGTCCGGCTGGTGTGAGCCGCCGCGTTGCGTCCCCATCCGGCCACGATTGCACTGGCGATGGACGACGCCTCTATCTCGATAAAATCTGTTATCAAGAGTAAACGGGCAGGCGCGGAAGGGTGAGCTGGGCGCATGACGGGAGTGGCGAGGAAACTGGTCGGTATGGGATTGGCGCTGGCCTCCACAGCGATGGCGTATCCGCTGCCGGCACTTGGCAGGACCATCGACGTCCCGCCGGCCACCGGCGGTAGCATTACCTCCGATCCACTCGGCGCGCCGAGAGCGCTCTCACCCGGAGCTGTCGAGGTCGTCACAAAGTGGCTGGAACACCATCGGTCAGGGTGGCAGACCAATCTTGCGACCCCGCCGCCACCTACTGACTCGATTTCGCTGAACACCACTGACCGCGAGGGACCCTCGTTCTTCGCCTGTGGTCTGGCTCCAAATATCCCGGCTGGCACCACGCTGTGATCGAAGAGAGTCCGGGAGGAATCCCCTCGGGATTTCAGCAATTCAGTGCAGCGACCTGGCTCTTCTCCTCTAAATCAGCCGCCCATGAACAACTGCGTGCCACGAAACGAACGCTTCGAGAGGGCGCCCGCTCTATGTGTTGGAGGACATCATCGCATATAAGAGGCCAGGTCCGAAATTCAAACAAAACCACCGCCCACGTAACGGCCCCCTTGCCCAACCCAACCCGGCTCATGTTAGTATCGCTGTCGTGCAAACCCCCACCCAGCCCCGCCCCGTGGCCGACCGCTTCGCCGGTGTGATCGAGGGGCTGCGCCGCGCCATCGCCGCGCGCGGGGCCGGCAACTGGCTCGCCTGGCCGCTGCTGGCCCTGCTCTGGGGGCGCCTGCACCGCGCCGCGCTCCGCTTCGCCCGCCTCGCGGACCACGTCCACGCCGGCCCTCTGCCGCCGCCGCGGCGCCGCACGCGATCCCCGCGCCCGGTCCAGCCCCCACCACTCCGCCTGCCGCGCGGCTTCGCCTGGCTGGTGCGCCGGGTGCCGCAGGCCGCCTCCGCGGCCTCGCAGTTGCAGCACCTGCTCGCCGATCCGGCGATGGCCGAGCTGCTGACTGCCGCGCCGCAGGCCGGGCGGCTGCTCCGCCCGCTCTGCCAAATGCTGGGAGTGCGCCCACCGCCCGCGCTCGACCGTCCGCCGCCGCTCCGGCCGGCGCCGCCGTCCCGCCCCGCCGTCCATCCCCGGCCGACGCCGCCGGCCGCACAGCCCCGCCGCCTCAAGCCGCCCGCAACGTGCCCCCCGCCCGTTCGGGCGTAACCGTGCGGCGCCCACGCTCGTCCTGAATGTTCCGATTTCAGCAACATACGCCGCCCGCCGCGCCGTGTTGCGCCCCCATCAAGCCCATGCTAGACGCCGCGCCGCCGGGCGAGACCCCGCGCGGCGCAACGTCTGGCCGTGTCCGCGGACCGGACGCCAACAGCATGGAACCGGCCCGTGGCCTCTGGCGGCACGACAGTCACATCCGGCGGCGGGCTGACCGAACGCTACGCCGCCGCACTCTATTCCCTCGCCGAAGACCAGCACGCGCTCGACGTCGTCGTCGAACAGATGGACACGCTCGGCCGGATGATCGACGCCAGCGCCGATCTGCGCCGGCTGCTCGACAGTCCGCTGGTCGATGTCCACGCCGCCCAGCGCGCGGTGCGCGCCGTCCTGGCCTCCGAGGGCTTCGGCAAACTGGTGCAGGATTTCGCCGGCGTCGTCGTCACCAACCGCCGCCAGCGCCAGTTGCGCGCCATGGTGCGCGCCTTCGCCGCCCTGGTCGCCGCGAAGCGCGGCATCCAGGTCGCCGACGTGGTCAGCGCGCACCCGCTTACCGACGTGCAGGAACAGCAGCTGCGCGCACGCCTGATCGAGGCCGGCTACGGCAGCGTCAACATCCAGCGCCACGTGGACCCCAGCCTGCTCGGCGGCCTGGTCGTGCGGATCGGCGCGCGCCTCTACGATTCGAGCCTGAAATCCCGGCTGCAGCGCCTGCAGTACGCCATGAAGGGAGCCGCCTGAGATGGATATCCGTCCCGCCGAGATCTCGGAAATCCTGAAAAAGCAGATCGCTTCCTTCGACACCGAGGCGAACGTCGCGGAGACCGGGCAGGTGCTCTCGGTCGGCGACGGCATCGCGCGCGTGTTCGGCCTGCAGAACGTGATGGCCGGCGAGCTGGTGGAATTCCCCGCCGCGGGCCTCAAAGGCATGGCGCTGAACCTGGAGACCGACAATGTCGGCATCGTGGTGTTCGGCGAGGACCGCGCCATCCGCGAGGGCGACACGGTCAGCCGCACCGGCCGCATCGTCGATGTGCCGGTCGGAAAAAACCTGCTCGGCCGCGTCGTCGATGGCCTCGGCCAGCCGATCGACGGCAAGGGGCCGATCGAGGGCGAGCGCCGCCTGGTCGAAGTCAAGGCGCCCGGCATCATCCCGCGCAAGTCGGTGCATGAGCCGGTGCAGACCGGCATAAAGGCGATCGACGCGCTGATCCCGATCGGCCGCGGCCAGCGCGAGCTCATCATCGGCGACCGCCAGACCGGCAAGACCGCCGTCATCATCGACACCATTTTGAACCAGAAGGCGATCAACGCCAGCGGCGATGAGTCCCGAAAACTCTACTGCATCTACGTCGCGGTCGGGCAGAAGCGCTCGACGGTGGCGCAGATCGTGCGCACGCTGGAGGAATACGGCGCGATGGAATACTCCATCGTGGTCGCCGCGACCGCGTCGGACCCGGCGCCGATGCAGTTCCTCGCCCCCTACACCGGCTGCACCATGGGCGAGTTCTTTCGCGACAACGCCATGCACGCCGTCATCTGCTACGACGACCTTTCCAAGCAGGCGGTGTCGTACCGGCAGATGTCGCTGCTGCTGCGCCGCCCGCCGGGACGCGAGGCGTATCCGGGCGACGTGTTCTACCTGCATTCGCGCCTGCTGGAACGCGCGGCGAAGATGAACGACGCGCATGGCGGCGGCAGCCTGACCGCGCTGCCGGTGATCGAGACACAGGCGGGCGACGTGGCGGCCTACATCCCGACCAACGTGATCTCGATCACCGACGGTCAGATTTTTCTGGAGACCGAGCTGTTCTTCAAGGGCATCCGCCCGGCGGTGAATGTCGGGCTGTCGGTGTCGCGCGTCGGCTCGGCGGCGCAGATCAAGGCGATGAAGCAGGTCGCCGGCCGCATCAAGCTGGAACTGGCGCAGTACCGCGAGATGGCGGCGTTCTCGCAGTTCGCCTCCGACCTCGATGCGTCCACGCAAAAACTGCTGGCGCGCGGCGCGCGGCTGACCGAGCTCCTGAAGCAGCCGCAGTTCCATCCGGTGCCGGTCGAGGAGCAGGTGGTGGGGCTGTTCGCCGGCGTGCGCGGCTATCTCGACGGCATCGAGGTCGGCAGGATCGGCGCCTACGAGCGGCAGATGCTGAACGAGATGCGCGCGCGCGAGCCGGGCATCCTGGAGGCGGTCCGCACCGACCGCGAGCTGAAGCCGGAGACGGAGAAGAAGCTGGTCGCGTTCCTTGACGGGTTCACCAAGGCGTTTGCGTGAGCGCGCGGGCGATGACGGGATCGTGCGTTTTTCCGCCCTGCGGCGCTGACGAGGTCTCGGCATGCCCAGCCTGAAAGCCCTGCGCGGGCGCATCGCCAGCGTCAAATCGACGCAGAAAATCACCAGCGCCATGAAGATGGTCGCCGCCTCGAAGCTGCGGCGGTCGCAGACGCAGGTGGAGGCGGCGCGGCCCTATGCGCTGCGCATGGAGCGCATGCTGGCCTCGCTCGCCGCCAATGCCGGCGGCCAGCCCAACGCGCCGAAACTGCTGGCCGGCACCGGACGCGACCAGGTGCATCTGCTGGTGCCGGTCACCGGCGACCGCGGGCTGGCCGGCGCGTTCAACTCCAGCATCGGGCGGCTGACGCGCACGCTGGCGCGGCGGCTGGAATCCGAAGGCAAGACGGTGAAAATCCTTGCCGTCGGCCGCAAGGGGCGCGACATGCTGCGCCGCGACCTCGCCAGCCGCCTGATCGGCGACATCAGCTATGCCGGCCGGAAAAGCATCGCGTTCGCCGACGCCCAGGACATCGCGACGCGCATCACGTCGATGCTGGACGCCGGGGAGTTCGATGTCTGCACGCTGGTGTTCAACCGCTTCGCCTCGGTGATGTCGCAGGTGCCGACCGAGATGCGGCTGATCCCGGTCGCCGTGCCCGAGCGCGCGCAGGACCAGGAGAGCGATCCGGCAAAGCGGGCGATGTACGAGTTCGAGCCGGACGAGGAGACGATCCTCGCGCGCCTGCTGCCGCAGAACCTGGCGGTGCAGATCTATCGCGCGCTGCTGGAGAACGCCGCCGGGTTCTACGGCGCACAGATGGCGGCGATGGACAACGCCACGCGCAACGCCGGCGACATGATCAAGCGGCTGACGCTGAACTACAACCGCGCGCGGCAGGCCAACATCACGCGCGAACTGATCGAGATCATCTCCGGCGCCGAGGCTCTCTGAGGGATCGCGACGACAAGCACAGGGGTTTTGCAATGGCGAGCAACAATGTCGGGCGGGTGACGCAGGTGCTCGGCGCCGTCGTCGATGTGCAGTTCGAGGGCGACCTGCCGTTCATCCAGAGCGCGTTGAACACCAGCATCGGCGAGCGGCTGCTGGTGCTGGAAGTGGCGCAGGAACTCGGCGAGCGTACCGTGCGCTGCATCGCCATGGACAGCACCGATGGCCTGGTGCGCGGCCAGGAAGTCACCGACACCGGCGGGCCGATCACCATGCCGGTCGGGCCGGAGACGCTGGGCCGCATCATGAACGTGATCGGCGAATCGGTGGACGAACGCGGCCCGGTCAAGACCGAGAAACGCTACCCGATCCATCGCGAGGCGCCCTCGTTCGAGGACCAGGCGCCGGCGGTGGAAATCCTCATCACCGGCATAAAAGTGGTCGATCTGCTGGCGCCCTATTTGCGCGGCGGCAAGGTCGGGCTGTTCGGCGGCGCCGGCGTCGGGAAAACCGTGCTGATCCAGGAGCTCATCAACAACATCGCAAAAGCGCATGGCGGCGTCTCGGTGTTCGCCGGCGTCGGCGAGCGCACGCGCGAGGGCAACGATCTCTACCACGAGATGATCGACGCCGGCGTCATCAAGCTCGGCGAGAACACCACCGAAGGCTCGAAGGTGGCGCTGGTGTACGGCCAGATGAACGAGCCGCCCGGTGCGCGCGCGCGGGTGGCGCTGTCCGGCCTGACGGTGGCGGAGTATTTCCGCGACGAGGAAGGCCAGGACGTGCTGTTCTTCATCGATAACATCTTCCGCTTCACCCAGGCGGGCGCGGAAGTGTCGGCGCTGCTCGGCCGCATTCCCTCGGCGGTGGGCTATCAGCCGACGCTGGCCACCGACATGGGCGCGCTGCAGGAACGCATCACGTCCACCAAGAAAGGCTCGATCACCTCGGTGCAGGCGATCTACGTGCCGGCCGACGACCTGACCGACCCGGCGCCGGCGACCTCGTTCGCGCACCTGGACGCGACCACGGTGCTGTCGCGGCAGATCGCCGAGCTCGGCATCTATCCGGCGGTCGATCCGCTCGATTCCACCTCGCGCTCGCTCGACCCGCGCATCGTCGGCGACGAGCACTACAACGTGGCGCGCGAGGTGCAGCGCGTGCTGCAGACCTACAAGTCGCTGCAGGACATCATCGCGATCCTCGGCATGGACGAGCTGTCGGAGGAGGACAAGCTGATCGTCGCGCGGGCGCGAAAAATCCAGCGCTTCCTGTCGCAGCCGTTCCATGTCGCCGAAGTGTTCACCGGCTTCCCCGGCGTGTTCGTCCCGGTCGCCGACACGATCCGCAGTTTCAAGGCGATCGTCGCCGGCGAATACGACCACCTGCCGGAAGCCGCGTTCTACATGGTCGGCACGATCGAGGAAGCGGTGAAGAAGGCCGAGAGCATGCGGGCCACCGCCTGATGCCGCTCGACCTGGAGATCGTCTCGCCGGAGCGGCTGCTGCTGTCGCGGCCGGTCGATATGGTGGTGATCCCGGCCGACGAGGGCGACCTCGGCGCGCTGCCCGACCATGCGCCGATGATCGTGCTGCTGCGCGGCGGGCTGGTGCGGCTGTTCGAGGGCGGGCAGGTCATCGACCGGCTGTTCGTCACCGGCGGCTTCGCCGAGATCACGCCGACGCGGGTGACGGTGCTGGCCGATGAAGCGATGGCGCCGAACACGGTTTCGCGCGCCGAGGGCGAGCAGCGGCTGAAGGCAGCGCAGGAGGAGTATGACCGCACCGACAAGGCCGACGTGCCGGCGCTCGACCTGGCGATGGCGCGCATGCAGTCGGCGCGGGCGATGATCGAGGTCGCCGAGGCCGGGTGACGCCGGCCGCGGCTTGATTTCGCGGCAAGGTGACCGCAGTCTGGCTGCGGTGCGCTAGACTCCGAGTCGTTCCCGATGCCGGGACGGCGCAAGGTGGAACAGGGCGCGGGCTGACGGCATGAAGCACTGGCGGATCGAGGAGATCGACTGGGCGCGGTTCGACCGCGCAAGAGTCGATGCGGACATCATTCCCCTGGTCAAGGCCGCTGCGATGGTCGAGCGCAACGGCACCGATTACGCGGCCTATCTCAACGGCGTGTTCCCCGATGACCCGGATTTCCGCCGTGCCGCCGACAACTGGGCGGTGGAGGAGGTGCAGCACGGCGACGCGCTCGGCCGCTGGGCGATGCTGGCCGATCCGGCGTGGGACTATCCGGCGGCGTTCGCCCGCTATCGCGAGGGGTTCAAGATCGACGTGGCGGCGGACGCCTCGATCCGCGGCTCGCGCACCGGCGAGCTGATCGCCCGTTGCATGGTCGAGATCGGCACGTCGAGCTATTACACCGCGCTCGGGGACGCGACGGAGGAGCCGGTGCTGAAGGCGGTCTGCAAGCAGATCGCGGCCGATGAATTCCGCCATTTCAAGCTGTTCTACGACCATATGCGGCGCTATCTGGCGCGCGAGAATCTGTCTTTTTTGCAACGGCTGCGCATTGCCGCGGGGCGCATCTCGGAGAGCGAGGACGACGAACTGGCCTTCGCCTTCCATTGCGGCAACGCAGGTGCCGGGGCAGGAGTACGACCACGCGCGCTGCCTCGCCGCCTATATGGGGCAGGCGATCACCGTCTATCGGTTCCGCCATGTCGAGCGCGGCATGGGCATGATTTTCAAGACCGTCGGCCTGCCGCCGCGCGGCCGGCTGTCGGACGTGGCGGCGCGGCTGGCGTGGCAGTGGCTGCAGCACCGCCAGCGCCGCTTCGCCCAGCGCACCGCCCCCACCCTCGCGGCGGCGGCCTGAGCGCGGTCGTCCCGGCGCAACTACCGGGGGCCGGGCGCCTCACGATCGCGCCCGAGGATCGCCCCGATGTCGCGTCGCCCGTCCAGGACTCGGACAATTTCGACCGAAGCCTGGCGCGGCCGGTAGATCACGAGATAGGCCCCGACCGGCCAAAACCGGACGTCCAGCGCCGCGCGTGCAAGGTCGGCTCGCTGGTGTCCGAGCCCGGGTTGTTCGGCAAGACGCTGGAACGCAACGCGCAGCCTGTCGCGCAACCGTGCCGCGGCTGGCGGGTTCCGGGCAGCAATGTGGCGGAGGATTTCGCGGACGTCCTGCCGTGCCCTGAGCGCGACGGCATAGCGTCTCAACGAGGACGCCCATAGCTTTGCAGCATCTGGTCAAGTTCGGCGAACAACTCTTCCCCGGAGATGCTTTCACCTCGGTCGAGTTGGTCGAGTCCGATCTGGATTTCCGCGCGCAGGCGAGCGCGCGCCGCCTCGGTCTCGAACAGCAGGCGCAGCGCCTCCTCGACGACCTCGCGATCGTTCGCGTAGCGGCCGGACGCCACGCTCTCGGCGATCTGCTGTTCCAGCTCCGGTGCCAGTGACACGTGCATCGGCGTGTGCCTCGCGAACGGGCGGCAATGTTACGCCAACCCGCCCGCGAACGCTACAGGATCAGTTCCTCCGAGGCGGCTCTGCTATCGCGGCGCGCCGGCGGCAACGCTGCGCTCGTAATCCAGGAAAGCCCGCATCATGGCGCGGTAGGTCGCCTCGGCGACCGCGGGCGGCAGGCCGTCCGCCGCGGCCAGGCGCATCGCCCGCTGCACCACCGCCTCGGCGCGCGCCGGCGCCTCCACGCTCGCCTTGTCCTTCTTGAATCGTGCCGCCTCATGCACGTACTGCCCGCGCTCGGCCAGCAGCCGCACGATCCCGCGGTCGATGCGGTCGATATTGGCCCGCACCTCGCCGAGCGTCCGGCAACACGTGCCGCCATCGACCGAGGGCGACCCCCAGTACGCCGGCTGGTCGGGCGCCGGCTCCGCGGCACCCGCCGGCAGCGCCAGGGCGAACAGGAACACGCAAGCCGCCATTGCGCGCATCGTCATCGCCCTACCCGTTTATTTCCTGCGCCATCACCCCCATCCCTGCCGTCAGCCCGCCATCGACCACCAGATTGGCGCCGTTGACGAATGCTGCCTCGTCGGCGGCGAGGAAACAGACGGCAGCGGCGATGTCCTCCGGGCGGCCGACGCGGCCCACCGGATACCAGCGTGCCAGCTTCTCGAAAATCGCCGGGTCGCGCTGCTGCCGCGCCGCCCAGGACGGGCTGGCGGTGCGCACCGAGCCGGGGCTGACCATGTTGGTGCGCACGCCGCGCGGCCCCGCCTCGACCGCCAGCGACTGGGTCAGGCTGCGCAGGCCGGCTTTGGCGGCGCTGTAGGCGGGGTTGCCGAAATACATCAGCCCGTTGACCGAGCCGATATTGACGATCGCGCCGCGTCCCCTGCGCGACCATGCCCGGCAGCACCGCGCGGGCGAACAGGAAGGCGCCGCGCAGCGTCACCGCGAACTCGCGGTCCCAGTCGGCGGGCGCGCAGTCGTCCAGCGTGGACTTCGCCGTGAAGGCGGCGTTGTTGACCAGCACGTCGATGGCCCCGAACCGCGCAACTGCCAGTGCCACCGAAGCTGCGACGGCCGCCTCGTCGGTCACCGAGCCGGCGCTCGCCGCCGCCTGTCCTCCCGCCTGCACGATCGCGGCGACGCTGCGCCCGGCCGCCGCCGCGTCGATGTCGGTGACCAGCACGGCAGCGCCTTCGGCGGCGAGGCGCAGCGCCGTCGCCCGGCCGATGCCGTCGCCGCCGCCGGTCACGATCGCCGTCTTGCCTTGAAACCGCATCGTCGCTTGCTCCCATGCCCTGTGCGGCGGGATAACGCGGGCGGGACAGGCGTGGAAAGAGGCCGGCGATGATCGACCCTGCGAAATTGGCGGCATGGCGCGAACGCTTTTCCAACGACCGGGCGCACCAGACCGAGGACGCCAATTTCCGCAAGGCGGCGGCCCTGGGGTTCAAGGACGCCAACCGGCGCGCCCTGCCCTATTCCGGCATTCCCACGCTGCTGACCGCGCCGTATCGCCCCGACGCGCCGGACCTGGCGGATTTCGGCGGCTTGCAGGTGGCGCTGATCGGCGTGCCGATGGACCTCGCGGTGACCAACCGCGCCGGCGCGCGGCTCGGGCCGCGGGCGATCCGCAACATCGAACGCATCGGGCCGTTCCACCACGCGCTCAAGCTCGCGCCGATGGCCGAGCGGCGGGTCGCCGACGTGGGCGACGTGCCGTTCCGGAGCCGCTTCAGCCTGGAGCAGAGTCTGCAGGACATCGAGGCGTTCCTGAGCCCGCGTGGTCGCCGCCGGCGTGCGGCCCGTTGTCGGCGGGGGGCGACCATTCGATCAGCTACCCGATCCTGCGCGCGGTCGGGCGCGAGCGGCCGGTGGGACTGGTGCATATCGACGCGCATTGCGACACCAGCGGCGTCTATGACGGCAGCCGCTTCCACCACGGCGGCCCGTTCCGCCAGGCGGTACTGGACGGCGTGCTCGACCCGGCGCGCACCATCCAGATCGGCATCCGCGGCGGCGGCGAGTATCTGTGGGAGTTCTCCTACGCAACCGGCATGACGGTGATCCACGCCGAGGAGGTCGATACGCTGGGCGTCGAGCGCGTCATCGCGCGGGCGCGCGACGTGGTGGGCGAGGAACCGTTCTACGTCACGTTCGACGTCGACGGCCTCGACCCGGCCTTCACGCCCGGCACCGGCACGCCGGAAGTGGGCGGGCTGACGCCGCGCGAGGCGCAGCGCATCCTGCGCGGGCTGGCCGGCCTGAACGTGGTCGGCGGCGACGTGGTGGAGGTGGCGCCGCAATACGACGCCACCACCGTCACCGCGCAGATCGGCGCGCAGATGATGTTCGAGATTCTTGCGCTCTTGGCGCTGGCGCCGCGCTAAGCAAACCTCTGGAGGTTTGCGCACTGACCTGAGCCTAAGCGGGCTGCGCCGCGGATTGCAGTTCCTGCCGCTCGGCCTCGCGCGCGGCGCGCTGTTGCCGCGTTTTGCGCCGGTCCTCGCGCCGACGCAGCGCCTCATAGGCGATCGCGCCGAGCACGGTCGCGGCGACGATCGCGACCGCCAGCGCCGACAGTGCCGGCGAGGTGCCCTGCCGCACCCGCCCGGCCAGCACCGTCGTCAGCGTCTTGTCGGCAAGGATCGAGAACGTCGTGGTGTTGTAGTTCTCGAAGCTGGCCAGGAACGCCAGCACCGCGGCCGACAGGATCGCCGGACGCAGGAACGGCAGCAGGATGTGCAGGAACACTTTCGTTCGATTCGCGCCGAGATCCAGCGCCGCTTCGGCCAGCGCGGGGTCGAAGCGGTGCAGGCGGGCCATGAAGATCAGCATGCAATAGGCGGCGATGAAGCTCGACTGGCCGAGCACGGTGAGCAGGATGCCGTCGTAGAGGAACCGCGTGTGCGTCATGCCGGTGAGGTCGCGCCAGAAGATCACCGTGGAGATGCCGATGATGATGCCCGGCGTCAGCACCGGCGAGACCACCACGAGGTAATACAGCGCCCGCGCCCGCGCATACACCTGCTGCATCACCAGCGCGCCGGCCAGCCCGAGCGGCACCGAGAGCAGCACCACCAGCGCGCCGATGCGCAGCGAATTCCCCAGGCCCTGCATGAGATCGTCGTCGTGCGCGAGCTCGGCGAACCAATGCAGGGTAAAGCCCTCGAACGGCGCGACCTGCGGATAGGCCGAAATGTTGAACGCGGTGATGCCCATCACCGCCAGCGGGCCGAACAGATAGGCGAAGAACACCAGCAGGTAGATCGCCAGCACGACGCGCCGCCCTGGCCCGGCGCTCATCGCGTGATCTCGCCGAGCGACAGGCGCGACAGGCGCAGCACCGCCAGCACGAAGGCGACGCAGGCGAGCAGCAGGATGAACGCATAGGCCGCACCCTGCGGCCAGTTGAACGCCTGGTAGAAGCGGTCATAGACGATCGGCGTGAACCACAGGCTGCGCGGCCCGCTCAGGATCAGCGGCGTCGCCAGCGCCCCGGCGTTCAGCATGAACACGAGCGTGCAGCCGGCGGCGATGCCGGGCTTGGCGAACGGCACCACGACATCGCGATGGATGCGCCACCACGGCGCGCCGAGGTCGCGCGCCGCCTCGATCTGCTCGCGCGGCAGGCTTTCGATGGCATTGTAGAGCGGGAACACCATCAGCAGCAGATAGGCGTAGCTCAGGCCGGCGTAGAGGCCGATGTTCAGGCCGAGGAAATCGACCGGCTGCGCGATCGCGCCGAGGCCGAGCAGGGTCGTGTTCAGCAGGCCGGAACTGGCGAAGATGATGCGCAGCGCGAAGGCGCGGAGCACCTCGTTGACCCAGTAGGGCGCGATCAGCAGCAACAGCAGCAGCCGCAGGCGCCCCGGCCGCGCCGCCTGCGCCATGTGGAAGGCCAAAGGATAGCACAGCAGGAAATCGAACGCGGTGACCAGGATGCTGACCGCGATGGTCAGCGCGAACGCATGCAGATGCGTCGTGTTCCAGTGGCTGGTGTCCTCAAGGCTGCCGAACAGGAAGTAGCGGTAGTTCTGCAGCGTATAGACGTCCTTCGGCCCGCCCATCCGCACCGGCGGCAGGTTCGGGCGAAACGACAGTTCCAGCATGCTGAGCTGCGGCAGCAGGATCAGCAGCAGCATCCAGATGCCGACCGCGAGCACGAGATAGCTGGCGACCGCGGCGCCGTTGCGCTGCACGAAGCCCGGTCCCTGCGCCCCGCGCAGGCGCCGCTCCGCGGCGGCCATCAACCAGAACCCGGCGATCACCGCGAGCGGCAGGAACAGGACGAAAGGATGCAGGGGCGCGCTATGCAATTGCACCTCGCGGGTCGGCGCACCAGCTACGGCGGCAGCGCGACCGCGTCGCGCGCGGCAAAGCCCAGCCGCACGCGCGCCCCCGGCGCCGGCGCCGACTGCCGCGCCGCCGCACCCAGCACGGCCACCAGCTTGGTGCCGCCGGCGGCGCGGAACGCAACGTGCGTGATGCTGCCTTCAAAAATGAAATCGGCCGCCTCCGCCTCGCACTGGTTCTCCGCCGCCAGCCCCGGCTGCACGAACTCCGGCCGCACGAACAGCAGCGCCGCATCGCCCGCCCGCAGCTGCCGCGGGTTGCGCCCGCGCAGGCAGCCGAGCGGCGTCTCCACCGTCGCCTCGCCGTCCATCGCCTGCACGACGCGCCCGCGCAGCGCGTTGCTCTCGCCGACGAAGCCGGCGACGAACGCGGTCTGGGGCGCCTCGTAGATGCTGCGCGCATCGCCGACCTGTTCGATGCGGCCGTGCCGCATCACCGCGATGCGGTCCGACATGGTCAGCGCCTCGCCCTGGTCGTGCGTGATATACACGAAGGTCAGCCCGACGCGACGCTGGATCGCGCGCAGCTCGTTGCGCATGTGCTGGCGCAGTTTCAGGTCCAGCGCCGACAGCGGCTCGTCCAGCAGCAGCACTTGCGGCTCGACCGCGAGCGCGCGCGCGATCGCCACGCGCTGCCGCTGCCCGCCGGACAGTTCCTCGACACGCTTCTCCCCCTCGCCGTCCAGCGCCACCAGTGCCAGCAGGCGCGCCACGCGCTCCGCCCGCGCCCGCCGCGCGACGCCGCGCACCCGCAGCCCGTAGCCGATGTTCTCCGCCACCGTCATCATCGGAAACAGCGCGAGCGACTGGAAGATCAGCGCGGTCGGCCGCTTGTTCGGCCCGATCCCCGCCATGTCGCGCCCGAAGATGCGCACGCTGCCCGCGCTCGGTGCCACGAAGCCCGAGATCGTGCGCAGGATCGTGGTCTTGCCGCAGCCCGACGGGCCGAGAAACGAAAAGAACTCGCCCGGCGTGATCGCGATGCTGACATCGGCGACGGCGGTGAAGTCGCCGAATCGCACGCTCACGCCGTCGAGTTCGACGGCCTCCGTCATGCCGCCTGGAATTTTTCCGCATAGGTGTTGCGCAGATCGGCATACCAGCTCGAACTCGACCGGGCGCGGCCACAGCCTTTGCAGCGCATCGCCGGGATAGACCGCGTGGAAGATCGCCTTGGCCTGCGCCGACAGCAGCGCGTCCGCGCCTTTCACGATCGGGTTGTAGCCCGACCCCTCGGCGGCCTTCGCCGACGCCGCGGCCGAGTGGACGTATTGCAGCCATTCATAGGCTTGCGGCACGTTCTTCGCGGCGCTCGGCATCGCCCAGCCGTCGATCCAGGAGATCGCGCCCTCCTGCGGCGCCATGTAGCGGACCGGCTTGCCCTGCTTCCACAGGCTGATCGCCGGCCCGTCCCAGGTCTGGCCGATCACCACCCCGTTCTCCATCAGGCCGGACTTGGTGTTGTCGGCCGAATCCCAGAACTGCTTGATCCACGGCTTATGTGCGACGGCAAAGACGAGGATCCTGTCCCACACCTTGTGGAATTTTTCCTCGCTCTCGTAGGTGTCGAGCATGCGGTTGGACGGCACCTGCCCGGTCGCGTCCAGCCACAGGCCGATGCCGGCCAGCATCGAGTGCGGCCGCCCCTGCACCTTGCCCTTGTATTCGTCCTGCCAGAGCGTGCCGTAGCTCAGCGTCTTGTAGTCCAGCGTGGTCTGGTCGCTGCGCCAGGAGATCGCCTCGCTGCCCCAGATGTGCGGCGTCTGATAGAGCTTGCCGTTCCAGGTCCAGTATTTCTCCGACGGCGCCACCATCGCCGGGAACAAATTGTCGAGCGCCAGCTTGTTGGGGTCCAGCGGCTGCAGCACGCCGAGGTCCTTGAACTGCGGCGCGCGGTCGTGCGTCGGCTGGCAAAGGTCGAAACCCTCGCCCGCGGTGGCCTGCAGCTTGTTGATCTGCTCCTCGTTCTGCGAGAACGGCGTGGAGTTCACCTTGATGCCGGTCTGCTTCGTGAAGTCCGGGATCACCGGGTCGGGCAGCTCGTCGGACCAGTTCAGGATGTTCAGCTCGCCCGACGACGAGCGCGCGTCGCGCACCACGAACGGGCCGAGCGCCGCGGCGGCGCCGAGTGCCGCGGAACGCGCCAGCAGCGTGCGGCGGGTGAACGCCTGCGCGGCGCGCACGGTGGCGAGCGCGGATCGGTGCGGATCGGTCGGTATGCTCATGGCGCGGCCCCGGATTGTCCCGGACCGAACATAGCAGCTCCGGCCGCGCCGCAAAGCACCCGACGGGCGGATATTTTGCGGCGCCGCGGGACGGATTTCACGTCGATTGGATGTTAATTCAGCTGGTGATGGTCGTCCTGATGTCGCCGCTGCGTGACAGCACCGTGGCCGACACCGCCGCCCCGTGGCCCTGCACCAGCACGTCGATGCGCGCCCCGCCGACCGCAAGCCCGGTCAGCCGGATGCGGTCGGTGAAGCTCGGCATGACCGGCCGGTCGAAGCTGACGGTGCGGCTCTCCGGGTCGAAGCCGATGCCGAGGCAGGCCTGCAGCAGCGCCAGCAGCGCCGCCGCCGACCAGGCCTGCGGCACGCAGGCGACCGGGTAGAAGGTCGGCCCCTGCCCGCGCCTGCGCGGGAAGCCGCAGAACAGTTCGGGCAGCCGCCGCAGGTCGATATAGGTCGCGGCCTCGAACAACCCGTCGAGGATATGCGCGGCCTGGTGGCGCAGCCGGTAGCGGCCGAGGCCCAGGCCGATCAGCGCGTTGTCGTGCGGCCAGACCGAGCCGTTGTGGTACGACATCGGGTTGTAGCGCGCCTCGCCGGTGGCGATGGTGCGCACGCCCCAGCCGGAGAAGAACTGGCTGCCCAGCAATTGCCCGGCGACCAGCGCTGCGCGCTGTTCCGACGCGACGCCGGCGAGGAGCAGATGGCCGGCGTTGGAGCTGCGCACGCGGCATGGCCGTTTCGCGCCGTCGAGCGCCAGCGCGTACGTGCCGATCTCCTCGCACCAGAACGCCTGCTCGATGCGGCACCGCAGTGTTTCTGCCTGCGCGCGCAGCGAATTGGCCCGCGCATGATCGCCGAGCCTCGCCGCGATCCGCGCGGCGGCGCGGCGCGCGCGATAGACGTAGCCCTGCACTTCGACGAGCGCGATCGGTCCGTCGGCCATGGTGCCGTCGGCGTGGAAGATCGAATCGTGGCTGTCCTTCCAGCCCTGGTTGGCCAGCCCGGTCTGCGTCATGCGGTGGTATTCGACGAAGCCGTCGCCGTCGCGGTCGCCGCAATCGTCGATCCAGCGCAGCGCCGCCTCGACATGCGGCCACAGCGCGCGCAGCGTCGGCTCGTCGCCGGTGCGTTGCAGATAGTCGCCGGCGAGCATGACGAACAGCGGCGTGGCATCGACGCTGCCGTAGTAGCGGCGGAACGGCACTTCCTTCAGTTCCGCCATCTCGCCGTGGCGGACTTCGTGCAGGATCTTGCCGGGTTCAGCGTCGGACGCGGGATCGAATTCGGTCGCCTGGTTGGCGGCGAGGTAGCGCAGCACGCCGCGCGCCACCGTCGGGTCCATCCACAGCATCATCATCGCGGTGATCAGCGCGTCACGCCCGAACGCCGTGCTGTACCAGGGGATGCCGGCATACGGATAGGCGCCGAGATCGGTGTCGGTCATCAGCATGTAGAGGTCGGAGACCGAGCGCCGCACGGCCTCGTTGAAGATCTCGTTGCCGGTCTCGATGGCGGTGGCGCGCGCGGCGGCGCGGCGCAGCGCGCGGCGGGCGTCGCGCATGGCGATGAAGAACGCCTCCGGCACCGGCATCGGCGTTTTCGCGGGCGCGGTGCAGCGCACCTCGGCGTAGAGGTGGATGCGCTCGCCCGGCTCGAGGTGCAGCGTGAAGGTGGCGCATCCGGCCTCGATGCGATCCGGGGCAGGGTCGAAGCGCAGCCGCGTCTCCCGCCGCACCCGGTCCAGGCCGGTGTAGGCCAGCGTGACGCCGGCGCCGTCGGATTGCGGCGGATGGATGCTGCCGCGGCGCGGCCGGTGCTGTCCGCGCACCTCGAACAGATCGGCGAAATCGGCGGAGAAGCGCAGCGCCAGCGTCAGCGTCTGCGCCGTGTCGGCGTAGCTGCGCACCGCCAGCCGCTGATGGCACACGCCCTCGAACACGAAGCAGGAGCGGCGGATATGCACGAGGTCGTGTTCCAGCAGCAGCGTATCGCCGGCATGCAAATCGGGATTGGTGAGGTCGCAGGTGAGGGTCGCATTGTCCTCGCGCACGTCGGAGGAGAGCAACAGCGGGCGCTGGCCGTTGAGGAACAGATCGAGCCGCGAGAGGTGCCGCGTGTCGCGATAGTAGAGGCCGCCGGGGTTGCCTTCGCCGGCCAGCACGTCGCCGGTGTGGTCGAACACGCCGAAGGTGTCGCCGTGTTTCAGGATGCGCGGGCGCTGCACCTGCAGGCTGGCGGTGGCGGCGACGAAGAAGGCGTCCACGCCGGCGGCGGCGGTTTCGTCGTTCATTGCTGCCCTTCGGGTTCAGGCCGATGGGAGGACAACGCGCGGCGGGCGAACGGTTCCCGCCGCGGCAAGCGTCCTCGCAATCATCCGTTGTCGGATATGCTCAGGCTTCGCCCGCCGTAGAGCACGCGGTCTATGGTGACGGTGTCCTCGCCAAAGTGAAACAGGATTGTCGCGCGCCGTTCAAACCCGATCAGGCGCAGCCCGGCGCGGAGTTCGTCGCGCGGCGCGCCGCGCTCCGGGAATTCACTCAGCGAGCGGCAGGTGGCCCGGATACGCGCTACATAGGCGCGCGCGCGGGCACGATTGGCATTGGCGGCGATGTAACCCGCCAACTCGCGCAGGTCTTCCCGCGCCTCCGGGCTGAAAACGACGCGCCGGCTCACCGCGCCGCATCGACCTCGGGATCGCGCAGCAATTCTTCCAGCTCGGCAAAAACGACGTCCGCCGGGATGCCCCGCGAAGGGTCGGCGACCATGGCGTCATACGCCGGCCCGACGGCCTTGCGAAGCCGCTCGACCTCGGCGTCCTGTGCGCGCAGCGCGGCAAGCCCGGCGCTCACGACCTCGCTGGCGGAGCGATAGCGGCCGCGCGCGAGCTGCTGCTCGACATAGGCGATCTCGGCCGCGCCAAGTTCAACGTTGGATTTCCGAACCTCCGGCATGGACAAACCTTTCCATCCTGTGTCGTGACCGTATCACAGCGCGCCGGGCGGATGAACATCGGCCGCTCGCCGGCCGTGCAAGCGGCGGATTTCAGCCGCCCGGCGCGCTTATGTCACAACAGATTGTCAAGCAGCGACCCGCCATCCTCCGGCACCACCGGCTTGTCCGGCAGGTCGGTCTCCCACCCGCCGCCGAGCGCCTTGTAGATCTGCACCAGATCGGTCGAGACGTTCGTGGTGCTGTCGGTGAACTGCTGCTCGGCGGCGAGCAGGTTCTGCTCGGCGGTCAGCACGGAGAGAAAGTCGGCGACCCCCTGCGCGTAGCGGTCCTGCGCCAGGCTCACCGCGCGCCGGTTCTCCATGACCGCGCGCTGCAGCCGGTTGCGGCGCTGCTGCTCGGCGGCGTAGGCGGTCAGCGCATTGTCCACCTCGTGCAGCGCGTTCAGCACCGTGCGCTGGTAGGCGATCGCGGCTTCCTTCTGCTGCGCCTTGCGCAGCTCCAGCGTGCGCTGCAGCCGCCCGCCCTCGAAGATCGGCAGGCTGACCGACGGGCCGAACGCATACGTGCTGGCGTTGTACCACGAGCCGAGATAGCGCAGGTCGATCGCCTGCATCGCGACACTGCCCGACAGCGTGACGCGCGGATAGAAATCCGCCACCGCCACGCCGATATCGGCGGTCGCCGTGTGCAGCTGCGCCTCCGCCTGCCTTATGTCCGGCCGCCGCCGCGCCAGTTCCGACGGCAGCCCGACCGGCACCGTCGGCGGCACCGGCGGGATCGGATGCGGCACCGACAGCTCCGCCTGCATCGAGCGCGGCGGCGCGCCGAGCAGGAAGGCGATCGCATTGATGATCTGCACCTCCTGCGCGCGCAGCGTCGGCAGCTGGCTCGCCACGGAATCGACCTGCGCCGCCGCATTGGCCACGTCGAGGTCGGTGGTGACGCCGCCCGCCGCGCGCTGGCGCGTCAGCTCCAGGCTCTGTTGGGCGGTGCGCAGGTTGCTTTGCGTGATCTCGACGGTGCGCTGCACGCCGCGCAGCTGCACGTAATCGCGCGCCATCTCGGCGAGCGAGGTCAGCAGCGTGTCGCGCTCTGCCTCCGCCGCCGCCTGCAAGGACGCTTTCGCGCCCTCGATGTTGCGGCGCACCCGGCCCCAGAGGTCGAGTTCCCACGAGGAATCGAACCCGTACTGGTAGAGGTCGAAAGGCCGGAACAGGGCGGCGTCGTTGGGCGAGGCGCCGTTGGTCGCGCCCAGCCCGTTCGCCGCCGTGCCCGCCGTGCCCGACATCGGCGTGTTCGGCAGCCCGCCGGCGCCGGCGCCGCTGGTCTGCGACGAGGCCGTGGTCGGCCCACCGCTCGGCAACAGTGCCAGCGCGCCCTCCCGCGCCAGCCTCTGGCGCGTGTAGTTGGTGTTGGCGTCCACGTTGGGGAACAAATCGGCGCGTGCGACGCCGAACGAGGCGCGGCTCTCCGCCAGCCGGATGCTGGCCGTGCGCACGTCAAGATTGGCCTGGGCGACGCGCCGCTCCAGCGAGGTCAGCTCGGGGTCGTGGAACACCGTCCACCATTGCACGTCGATCGGCTTCTCGATCGGCTCGCTGATCGTTTCCTTGGGCGGCGGCGGCGCGTGGCCGCCGAACCAGGTGGCCGGGTTCCAGTTCGGCGTCGGCGCCGCGAAATTCGGCCCGAGGGCGGCGCAGCCCGCCAGCCCGGCGAGCAGCGTCAGCGGGGCGGCGCAGCCAAGCAACGAGCGGCGAGACACCGGCAACCTCCAGCGTGAACGGGGCGGACGGTAGCCCCTGCCCGCCGCGGCGCACAACCGCCCAGCTTCACGCCGCACGGCGCCGGGCGCATAACCGCCGGGCATCATCGGCGGAGGCGGACATGACGGCGACGGAGCGGGTGCTGGCACGCATCGAGACGGATTTCGCAGTCCATCAGGCACGCTGGCTCGACTGGCTGCGCATCCCGAGCG
The DNA here is from genome assembly GCA_963786445.1 of uncultured Pseudomonadota bacterium. Taxonomy (GTDB): domain Bacteria; phylum Pseudomonadota; class Alphaproteobacteria; order Acetobacterales; family Acetobacteraceae; genus JAFKFJ01. The sequence goes on along the minus strand of CAWAZU010000014.1, from coordinate 9,990 downwards.
TGAGCGCGCAGCCCGCCCACGCCGCCGACTGCCGCGCCGCCGCCGAGTTCTGCCGCCGCGACCTCGCCGAGTGCGGTTTTTCCGCCGCGATCCGCGAGACCGCGGGGCAGCCGCTGGTGCTCGCGCACCATCCCGGGCCCGGCGCCGCCACCGCCGTGCCGCATCTGCTGTTCTACGGCCATTACGACGTGCAGCCGCCGGAGCCGCTGGAGCTGTGGACCAACCCGCCGTTCGAGCCGGCGGTGGTCGATGGCCCGCACGGCAAGCGCGTGGTGGCCCGCGGCGCCGTCGATGACAAGGGGCAGGCGTCGATGTGGCTCGGCGCGCTGCGCGCCTGGGTGGAGGAGACCGGCGGCCTGCCGGTGCCGGTCACGGTGCTGATCGAGGGCGAGGAGGAGATCGGCAGCCCCAGCCTCGACCCGTTCCTCGCCGCCAACCGTGACGAACTGCACGCCGATGTCGCGGTGGTCAGCGACACCGCCACCTGGGACATCGACACGCCGGCCGTGACCACGCGGCTGCGCGGCCTCGTGTACATGGAGGTGCGGCTGCGCGCGGCCGAGCGCGACCTGCATTCCGGCCTGTTCGGCGGCGCCGCGCGCAACGCGGTCAACGCGCTGGCGCGCGCGCTCGCCGCCCTGCACGACGACAACGGCCGCGTCATGCTGCCCGGCTTCTATGACGGCATCGCCGAGCCCTCGGCCGAGCAGCAGGCGGAATGGGCGGCGCTGCACTACGACGAGGCGGCGTTCCTCGCCCGCATCGGCCTGAAACATCCCGCCGGCGAGGCCGGGCGCGGCGGGCTGGAGCGGCGCTGGGCGCGGCCGACCTGTGACGTGAACGGCATCTGGGGCGGCTATGCCGGGCCGGGCGCGAAAACCGTGATCGCCGCCGAGGCCGGCGCCAAAGTCAGCTTCCGCCTCGTCCCCGGCCAGGAGCCGGACAAGGTGATCGCCGCGTTCAAGCGGTTCATGGCCGACCACGTGCCCGACGACGTGAAGCTCGCCTTCGACGTGTTCAGTTCCGGCCGTGCCATCGAGGTACCGCGCAACAGCCGCTTCGTGCAGGCGGCGCGGACGGTGCTGGGCGAGGAATACGGCCGCCCGGCGGTGCTGATCGGCTCCGGCGGCTCGATCCCGGTGGTGGAGAGCCTGAAGCGCCTGCTCGGGCTGGACAGTCTGCTGCTTGGCTTCGGCCTCGACGACGATCAGACGCACAGCCCGAACGAGAAATTCGAGGTGCGCAACTTCCATCACGGGCTGCGCACGCACGCGCGGCTGCTCGGCCATCTCGGCGGGGTGTGACGAGGCACACCGTGAGCGAGGCGCCCGCGCCCATGCTGCCCGGCGCGCTGCGGACATGGCTGCGCGTCGAGGGATTTTGTCGTGTTCGCCGCCGCCGTCGTGCTGTTCGTGCGGGACGGCGGCGACTGGCGGCTGTTCGCGGTGCTGTTCCTGGCGCCGGACCTGAGCATGCTGGCCTATCTGCGCGGCCCGGCGGTCGGTGCGGCGGGCTACAACCTGGCGCACACCTACGCGCTGCCGGCGGCGCTGTCGGCGCTGGCACTGGCGGGACTGGCCTGGGCGGTGCCGGTGGCGCTGATCTGGGCCGCGCATATCGGCTTCGACCGCGCGCTCGGCTACGGGCTGAAAGACCGGACGGGCTTCGGCGTCACGCATCTCAGCCGCATCGGGCGCGCGGCGCGCGGCCTCCGCGCCTCGGGGTAGCGGATGGGCCGCGACCTCGTCCTCGCGCTCGACCAGGGCACCACCTCGACCCGCGCCATCGCCTTCCGCGCCCCCACGCTCGCGCGCGTCGCCGAGGCGCGCCGGCCGCTCGCGCAGCACTATCCGGCCGACGGCTGGGTGGAGCACGATCCGGCCGACCTCGCCGCCGACAGTCTTTTCGTCCTCCGCGCGGCGCTGGACGCGGCGGGGGCCGCGCCGCGCGACGTCGCCGGCATCGGCATCGCCAACCAGCGCGAAACGACGCTGCTGTGGGAGCGCGCCACCGGCCGCCCGCTCGGCCGCGCGATCGTCTGGCAGGACCGCCGCACCGCCGCCGCCTGCGAGGCGCTGCAACCGCACGCGGCCCTGGTCGCCGCCCGCACCGGCCTCGTCATCGACCCGTATTTCTGCGCGACCAAGCTCGCCTGGCTGCTCGACACGATCGACGGCGCGCGCGAGGCCGCCGCGCGCGGCGCGCTCGCCTTCGGCACCGTCGATACCTGGCTGCTGTGGCATCTCACCGACGGCCGCATTCACGCCACCGACGCCACCAACGCCAGCCGCACCCTGCTCTACGACCTCCGCCGCGGCGCCTGGGACGACGATCTGCTCGCCCTGTTCCGCATCCCGCGCGCGGTGCTGCCGGAGGTGCGCGACAGCGCCGGACGGTTCGGCACCACGGCGGCGCTCGGGGGCGCGCTGCCCATCCTCGGCGTTGCCGGCGACCAGCAGGCGGCGATGGCGGGGCAGGCGTGTTTTTCCCCCGGCATGGTGAAATCGACCTACGGCACCGGCGCGTTCCTGCTCCGCCACACCGGCGCGGCGCCGGTCGCGTCGCGGCACCGGCTGCTGGCGACCGTCGCCTTGCAGCTCGCGGGCGAGCGGACCTACGCGCTGGAGGGCGCGATCTTCGTGGCCGGCGCGGCGGTGCAGTGGCTGCGCGACGGGCTGCACCTGATCGCCGACGCCGCCGAGAGCGGTCCCCTCGCCGCCCGCGCCGATCCGGCGCAATCGGTTTATCTCGTCCCCGCCTTCACCGGCCTCGGCGCGCCGCACTGGGACGCGGCGGCGCGCGGCGCGATGTTCGGCCTCACCCGCGCCACCGGCCCGGCGGAACTGGCCCGCGCCGCGCTCGAAAGCATCGCGTTTCAGACCCGCGACCTGATCGACGCTGTTCGCGCCGACGCCCCGGACGGCGCGGCGACGGTGCTGCGCGTCGATGGCGGGCTGGCGGCGAGCGACTGGGCGATGCAGTGCCTCGCCGACCAGCTCGCCGCCCCGGTCGATCGGCCGGCGGTGACCGAAACCACCGCGCTCGGCGCCGCCTGGCTCGCCGGCTTCGCCGCCGGGGTGTGTCCCGGCCCGGCGGAATTCGCGCAAACCTGGGCGCTGGAGCGCCGTTTCCTGCCCGCCATGGCGGAGGCGGAGCGGGAGCGGCGCTACCGCGGCTGGCGCGATGCGGTGCGGCGCACGCGCTCGGCGTGAGACACAGGAGGGTTCGTCATGCAACACGTCACCGATGCCTGCCTCGCCGCGCTGCAGCGCGTCAGCACGGCCACGCTGACCACGGCGCTGTTCAAGCGGGGCCTGCGCAACACCTTCATGCGCGGCGTGCGCCCGCTGGCGCGCTATCCGCACAACCTGGTCGGCCCCGCCTTCACGCTGCGCAACATCCCGGCGCGCGAGGACATCGACCGCGTCGAGGGCTACGCCAACCCCGAGCATCCGCAGCGCAAGGCCGTCGAAACCGTGCCGCCGGGCCATGTCCTGGTGGTCGATTGCCGCGGCGAGGCGCACGCTGCCTCGCTCGGCGAAATCCTGACGACGCGGCTGGCCGTGCGCGGCGTCGCCGGCATGGTCAGCGACGGCGGCATCCGTGATGCCGGACCCATCGCCGCCCTCGCCATACCGGTGTTCTGCGCCGGACCCGCGGCGCCGCTCAGCATCGTCGCGCATCACGCGATCGAACCGCAGGTGCCGATCGGCTGCGGCGGCGTCGCGGTCTATCCCGGCGACCTGATCGTCGGCGACGCCGACGGCGTGGTCGTGCTGCCGGCGCACCTCGCCGAAGACATCGCCGCCGAGGCCGACGCGCAGGAGCAGATGGAGGCGTGGATCCTCCGCCGCGTGCAGGACGGCGCGCGCCTGCCCGGCACCTACCCGCCGGACGAAGCCACCCGCGCCGCCTATGCGGCTTGGCGCGCGCAACAGGGCTGACGTGACCGCGGCGGGACTCGACAATGCTCCAGTCGCTGACCAAGAAACGCCGGTGACGCGAGGAGGCCGCATGAATGACGCTTCGTCCGCGGGGTTGCAGGTCGCGCCCCCGCTCGCCGCCTTCCTGGCGGAGGAAGCCCTGCCCGGCACCGGCATCTCCGCCGCGCAGTTCTGGCAGGGTTACGCACGGCTGCTGGCCGAATTCGCGCCGCGCAACCGCAAACTGCTCGCCCGCCGCGACGAGCTGCAGCAACGGATCGACGCCTGGCACGTCGCCAACCGCGGCAAGGCGTTCGACGATGCGGACTACCGCGCGTTCCTGACCGGGATCGGCTACCTGCTGCCGCTGCCGCCGCCGTTCCAGGTGACGACGGCAAACGTCGATGCCGAGATCGCCACGATCGCCGGGCCGCAGCTCGTCGTGCCGGTGAACAATGCGCGCTACGCGCTGAACGCCGGCAATGCGCGCTGGGGCAGCCTGTACGACGCGCTCTACGGCACCAACGCCATCCCCGAGGATGACGGGGCCGCGCGCGGCCGTGACTACAACAAGGTGCGCGGCGCGCGCGTGGTGGCGGAGGCGCGACGGCTCCTCGACCGCATCGCCCCGCTCGCCGGCGCCAGCCACGCCGAGGTCACCGGATACGCCGTGGTCGGCGGCCGTCTGGTCGCCGCGCGCAGCACCGGCGACACGGTCGGACTCGTGCAGCCGGAGCAATTCGCCGGGTATCAGGGCGAGGCGGCGTCGCCGTCGCTGGTGCTGCTGCGCCATCACGGGCTGCATGTCGAACTGCACATCGACCGCGCGCACCGCGTCGGCCGCGACGATCCTGCCGGGCTGGCCGACGTGGTGATCGAGTCGGCCATCACCACCATCATGGATTGCGAAGACAGCGTCGCCGCCGTCGATGCACTGGATAAAGTCGAAGTGTACCGCAACTGGCTCGGCCTGATGCGCAACACGCTCGGCGCCACTTTCGTCAAGGACGGCCGCACGGTCGAGCGCCGCCTCAATCCCGACCGCAGCTACACGAGGCCCGATGGCGGCACGCTGACGCTGCCCGGCCGCAGCCTGATGCTGGTGCGCACCGTCGGCCATCACATGTTCACCGACGCGGTGCGCGACGGCGACGGCAACGAGACGCCGGAAACCATCCTGGATGCCGCGGTCACTTCGCTGATCGCGCTGCACGACCTCGCGGCGAAGCGCAACAGCCGCACCGGCTCGGTCTATCTCGTCAAGCCGAAGATGCACGGACCCGAGGAGGTCGCGTTCGCATCCGACCTGTTCGCCGCCGTCGAGGACATGCTGCACCTGCCGCGCAACACGCTGAAGATGGGCATCATGGACGAGGAGCGGCGCACCAGCCTCAACCTCGCCGCCTGCATCCATGCGGCGCGCGAGCGCGTGGTGTTCATCAACACCGGCTTCCTCGACCGCACCGGCGACGAGATCCACACCTCGATCGAGGCCGGGCCGATGGTGCGCAAGAACGACATGAAGCACACGCGCTGGATCGCCGCCTACGAGGACAGCAACGTCGATGTCGGCTTGGCCTGCGGGCTGCGCGGGCGCGCGCAGATCGGCAAGGGCATGTGGGCGGCGCCGGACGCGATGGCGGAGATGCTGGCGCAGAAGATCGGCCATCCGCGCGCCGGCGCCAACACCGCCTGGGTCCCCTCGCCCACCGCCGCGACGCTGCACGCGCTGCACTATCACGAGATCGACGTCGCCGCCCGCCAGGCGGAGCTGGCGCAGCGGGCGCCGGCCAAGCGCGACGACATGCTGGCATTGCCGCTCGCCGCCGGCGTCAACTGGTCGGCCGAGGATGTGCAGCAGGAACTCGACAACAACGCGCAGGGCATTCTCGGCTACGTGGTGCGCTGGATCGATCAGGGCATCGGCTGCTCGAAAGTGCCCGACATCCACGACGTCGCGCTGATGGAGGATCGCGCGACCTTGCGCATCTCCTCCCAGCACATCGCCAACTGGCTGTTGCAGGGCGTTGCCACCGAGCCGCAGGTGATGGCGACGCTGCGTCGCATGGCGACGGTGGTGGACCGGCAGAACGCCGCCGACCCGCGCTATCGGCCGATGGCGCCCCGCTATGACGGGCCGGCGTTCCGGGCCGCCTGCGACCTCGTGTTCAAGGGCCGCGCGCAGCCGAACGGCTATACCGAGTTCATCCTGCACGCGCGAAGGCGCGAGGCCAAGCTGGCGGCCGGTTGATCCGGATCAACGCTCGCGCCGCCGGCACGGCCGATGCTAGACTTGTGCGAAAGGCCGGAGGAGGAAGCGCATGAGCAGGGTGGCACTGGTCACGGGCGGGTCGCGCGGCATCGGCGCGCAGATCAGCCGCGCGCTGAAGGCGGCGGGGCGCACCGTGGTGGCAAGCTATGCCGGCAACGACGCCGCGGCGCGGGATTTTACCGCGGAGACCGGCATCCGCGCGATGAAGTTCGACGCCGGCGACTTCAGGCAGTGCGAGACGGCGGTGCAGCAGATCGTCGCCGAATTCGGCCCGATCGCGATCCTGGTCAACAACGCCGGCATCACCCGCGACGGGACGCTGGCGAAGATGACGCGCGACATGTGGGATGCCGTGATCGACACCAATCTCGGCAGTTGCTTCAACCTCTGCAAGCTGACCTTCGACGGGATGCGCGCGGAGAAATTCGGCCGCATCGTCAACATCGGCAGCATCAACGGCCAGGCCGGGCAGTACGGCCAGGTGAACTACGCCGCCGCCAAGTCCGGCATCCACGGTTTTACCAAGGCGCTGGCGCAGGAGGGCGCGCGGGTCGGCATCACGGTCAACGCCATCGCGCCAGGCTATGTCGATACCGACATGGTGCGCGCGGTGCCGCCGGACGTGCTGCAGAAGATCATCGCCCGCATCCCGGTCGGCCGCCTCGGCCACGCCGAGGACATCGCCCGCGGCGTGGTCTTTTTGACCGCCGACGAGGCCGACTTCATCACCGGCTCGACGCTGTCGATCAACGGCGGGCAGCACATGTACTGAGAAGGCGGCGCGCGGCGTTTATCAAAGCAAGTTTCTTTATTCCTTGAACGCCGCCACGCTCGCCGGGGCCGGCGCGATTGCGCTCTGGGCGTTTCTGGGCCTGCTGGCGCGGGCCGCCGGGACGCTGCCGCCGCTGCAACTGACCGCGATGAGTTTCGCCGTCGCGGCGATCCTCGGCACTCTGGTGCTGGCGCTGCGCGGGCGGCTCGGCGAGTTGCGGCAGGCGCCGCTGGCCTGGGCGCACGGCGTGGGCGGGCTGTTCGGGTTCCATGCGCTGTATTTCACCGCGCTGGCACTGGCGCCGGCGGCGCAGGCGAACCTCATCAACTATACTTGGCCGCTGCTGATCGTGCTGCTGGCGGCGTGGCTGCTCCACATGCCGCTGTCGCGCAAGCACCTGGCCGGCGTGGCGCTGGGCGCGGCGGGATGCGTGCTGCTGCTCGGCAGCGGGACGCGGCCGAGTGCGGCGGCGCTGCCCGGCTATCTGGCGGCGGCGGCGAGCGCGCTGATATGGGCGCTGTATTCGGTGCTGGCCCGCCGGTTCGCGCACGTGCCGACCGGGGCAGTCGCCGGCTTCTGCGCCGCCACCGCGGCACTGGCCGCGCTCGCGCACCTCGCCTTCGAGCCCACCGCGCGGCCGGATGCGGGTGCAACGGCGGCGGTGCTGGCGATGGGGCTGGGGCCGGTGGGGGGCGCGTTCTTCCTGTGGGACATCGGCATGAAGCGCGGCGACCCGCGCCTGCTCGGCACCCTCGCCTACGCCACCCCGGTCGCCTCGACGCTGCTGCTGTGCGCCGGCGGGTTCGCGGCCTTCAGCGCCACGCTGCTCGCCAGCGCCGTGCTGGTCGCGGCCGGCGGGCTGATTGCGGCGCGCGCCTAATCGTGCGGCACCGTCCGCGCCATGCAGGGATGCGCGGAAAACGCCGCGAACCACGCGGCCAGCTTCGGCGCCGCCGGCCGCCACGGTTCGTGCGCGAAGCGGAAATCCAGGTAGCCGAGCGCGCAGCCGATGGCGATGGTGCCGATGTCGGGCGTCTGGTGCGGCAAATCGGCTTCCAGGGCGGCGAGCGTGCGGTCGATCGCCGCCTTGCGCCGCGCCAGCACCGCCGCGCGCGCCGCCTCGGCCGGGCGCTGGCCCTCGCCGCGCCGCAGCACCGCCGCGTCCATCATGCCGTCGCCCATCGCCTGGTGTTTCAGCGCGATCCAGCGCGCCGCGGCGGAGCGCGGGAACAGCGCGCTGCCGTCCTCGCGGCTGTCGAGGTATTCGCAGATCACCGGGCTGTCGAACAGCGCCAGCCCGTCCTCGGTCACCAGGCAGGGCACCAGCGACAGCGGGTTGGCGGCCAGCAATTCGGGCGGCGACTGATGCGGGTTGGTCGGGACCAGGGTGATGCGCTCGTGCAGGTCGCGGGCGATGGCGCAGGCCATCACTTTGCGCACGAACGGGCTGGCCGCGGAGTAGAACAGCTTCACCGTCACGCTCCCTCTGTCAGAACCTGTCCTTGCGCGCGCGCAGATCGGCCAGCGTCGCGACATCGGGCGCGCGCAGGAACGGGTTGCAGGCGCGCTCGTCGCCGAGCCGGCTCGGCACCGTCGCCTGCCCGGCGGCGCGGCGGGCACGCACGCCGGCGGCGTAGGCCGCCAGCGCCGCGTTGCCCGGGTCGGCGTGGAGCGCGAAGCGGGCGTTGCTCTCGGTGTATTCGTGCCCGCAGCAGACCAGCGTGTCGTCGGGCAGCGCGTCGAACTTGCGCAGCGAGGCGAACATGTCCGCCGCGGTGCCCTCCAGCAGCCGCCCGCAGCCGAGGCTGAACAGCGTGTCGCCGCAGACCAGCACCGACGGCGCGTCGAACACATAGGCGATGTGGAAGCGCGTATGGCCGGGTGTCGCCAGCACGCGCGCCGTCGCACTCGCCCAGCGCCACGCGGTCGCCCTCGGCCACCGCGGTGTCGAGTCGCGGCAGCCGCTGCGCGTCGGCGGCGGCACCGACGACGCGCGCGCCAAAACGCTCGCGGATCGCGTCGGTGCCGGCGACGTGATCGGCGTGGTGGTGGGTGAGGAGAATCAGATCGAGCCGCCCGCCGGCGGCGTCGATCGCGGCGGCGACGGGTGCCGGCTCGGCCGGATCGACGATGGCGGTGGCGCCGGAGGCCGCGTCGCGCAGCAGCCAGGCGTAATTGTCGGACAGAATCGGGACCGCCTGCACGGAGAGCATGGATTTCGTGTAGCACCCGCCCGCACGACCGCAAACGCCCCGGAGGCAGCGGGGTTCGCATCGTGCTATACGCAGCCCATGGCGACCGATGCGCACGCGGCGGCGGATTTTTACGCGACCAGGCGCGGGGCCGTGGCGGCGCGGCTGCTGCGCGCGCGGCTGACCGCCCTGTGGCCGCACCTGCGTGGGGAAAACCTGCTCGGGCTGGGCTATGCCGCGCCCTATCTGCGGCTGTGGCGGGAGGAGGCGGCGCGCGCGATTGCGCTGACCCCGGCGCAGATCGGTGCCGCGCGCTGGCCGGTGGGCGCCGCCAACCTGTCCTGCACGGCGGAGGAGGACGCGCTGCCGTTCCCCGACCTGCTGTTCGACCGCATCCTGCTGGTGCATGGGCTGGAGGCGGCGGACAACGCGCGGCGGCTGCTGCGCGAGGTGTGGCGGGTGCTGAAGGACGACGGGCGGCTGCTGGTGGTCGCCCCCAACCGGCGCGGGCTGTGGGCGCATGTCGAGAGCACGCCGTTCGGCCACGGCCAGCCCTACTCGCCGGGCCAGCTCGGCCGGCTGCTGGCGGCCTCGCTGTTCCGGGTGGAGCGGCGCGACACCGCGCTCTATCTGCCGCCGACCCGCCTGCGGCTGGTGCTGCGCAGCGCGCCTTTGTGGGAACGCGCCGGGCGGCGGATGGTGCCGCGGTTCGCCGGCGTGACCATCACCGAGGCGGTGAAGGACGTGTATGCGGCAGTGCCGGTGCAGGCAGTGCCGCGGCGGCGGATGGTGCTGGCGGACGCGGGATAGCGACGGTCACGACAAATTGCC
>CAWAZU010000013.1:0-23054 GCA_963786445.1 uncultured Pseudomonadota bacterium | reverse complement strand
CTGACCCGATTGACCGCGGATGCAGTCACCGATGGCGACATCCGCACCGCCTGTCGTGACGTCGTCGAGAGCATCGATTTGTCGGAGGAGCGAGGTGCCGCCGAGTTCCGCGTAGCACTCGCCGCTATTCGCCACGCCGAGCGACGGCTCGCGCCGGCCGACTGATCACCGACATTTTCCGTCCATCACGGCGGCACGCCCGACAGCGGGTCGCGCCGCCTTGTTCTCGAAAGGAGGGAGCCATAGGCTGGCTCTACATGAAATGCCTCAAGGGTCATTCTGGCCCGCGCCAATACCTCGACGCCCAGTTCGCCTGGGAGCGTTCCGACACGATCTCGGAGGTGCTGCGCTCGGCGCTCGTCGGCATGCGCGTCTACTATGCCGCCGTTGAGCACATTCTCCCCGCGACCGGCGCGCGGGAGGTCTGGGCCGCCGTTTGCCTGGTCCAATACAATCCGCGCGATCGGGACGGCTACATCTTCGGCTACAAGGACATGTCGGAGTTGATGGGGCCGTACCAGCGCGATTGCCCCGAGCCGATCCTCGATCTGATGACCCCGACCGACCACGAACACGCGCAGCGATGGCGCGCGACGGCCGCGCCAACGCCGCCGCCCGTCGCGCGAGGCGGGCCAAGCCAAGCCCGCACGCCGGGCAGACGATCATCTTCGACGAACCGCTCACCTTCGCCGATGGCAGGAGCTTCGATCGGCTGGAGGTCATCGCCAACCCGCGCAGCCACCGCACGGTGCTCTTCCGCGCGCCCGGCCCAGGCAATCTCTATCGCATTCCCAACATCAAGAGTCGGGCGTACCGGCTTGTTGATCGTTCGCCGGGATGAGCGAGCGGTTTCTCCCGGCGGGATCAAAGGGTCCGGCGCGCGGCGCCGGGCCCTTTTTCTCTGGAAGCTCATTGAGAGGCAGAGGACGGCCGGGAAGGGTTTGAGCCGGTCGGGTCAGAGAGAGCGCCCAGCCGGGTCGGCCCGTTCCCGCTCTCCCGAGGTTTCCTCCATGGACATGTTCGTTTGTTCAACCGCATTGGCGGCCGCGCCTCCCGCCATGCTCGATTTGCCCGACGCGCCGGCGGCCATCATCGCCGCGGCCGCGTCTATCCTCGATCACCTCGCCCTCGGCCGGGCCGTCGGCACGCAAGCGCTGCGCGCCGCCATGAGCAACGCCTTCGGCGGCTCCGACGCCGAGGGCGCATGGGACTGGAAGACGGGTTACGACGCTTGCGAGGCGGCGACGGTCCTGTTCCTGCGCCGGTTCGGACCCGGCATGCGCGGTCGCGCGGGTTCGGCCGCGGCACTGCTCGCCATGCCGGCCAAGGTCGCAGCCCTGCTGCCCTCGCACACGCGCCGTTCCGAAGAGAGCCAGGCGCTTCAGCAGTTTTCGACGCCGATCGCGCTCGGCTTCGCCGCCGCCACCGCGGCCGCGATCACCCCCACCGATCTCGTGCTGGAGCCTTCGGCCGGCACCGGCCTCCTCGCCATCTTCGCCGAGATCGGTGGGGGCCGTCTCGTCTTGAACGAGCTGGCCGAGACCCGCGCCGCCTTGCTCGGCCGGCTCTTTCCGGGCGTTCCGGTCACGCGGCATGACGCGGCCCAGATCGACGACCATCTCGACTCCGCCGTGCGGCCCAGCGTCGTGCTGATGAACCCGCCGTTCTCGGTCGCGGCGCATGTCGATGGACGTGTTGCCGACGCAGCACTCCGCCACATTACCTCGGCGCAGCTCGACGGCTCGTTCGGCCGCTTTCCGAACTCGCGGTGGCGGTGGAGCAACTCGGAGGCAGCGGCGACTCCCCGGCTATTCCCCCGCATGGGCCGCAAGAAGTGCGACGAACCATCCAAGCATTTAACCGCATGCAGGAGCGATTACGCCGCTTTAATGATGATCGTACGCGCATGATCGCAGCGATGTCGCACGATCTCCGGACGCCGCTGACGCGGCTGCGCATACGCGTCGAAATGCAGGACGGGCTCGAGGATCAGCAGAAAATGCTCGCCGAACTCGACATGATGAGCGAGATGATCGAGTCAGTTCTGACATTTGCACGGGATGATACCAAGCACGAGCCTCGCTCCCTAGTCGACCTCAGCGCACTCGTTGAGGGTATCTGCCAGGATGCCTCCGACGCCGGCGAACCGGTGACATTCAGAGGACCTAGTCTGTCCTATTCAGCGTGTTGCTGGCGTCGAGGCTGTCTGAGCCGAGGACGCGGTTGGTTTTGGCGCCTTTTTCATCGCTGTTTTGGCTTGGACGTGATCGGCGTTGGAGTTTCGGGACCGGGTGAGTTCGGGGCGATGGCCCCGTGTGTCACGGACCGGCGGGCTGGAGGCTGAGCGCGATGCCGCGGAAGAGCATGGCTTCGGGGCAGGCGGCGGCGAAGGCGATGCGGATCCGCGTCGCGGTCTCGGTGACGCGCGCTGCGATCTTGAGCAGGCGCATCCGCAGCGTGGCGAACTCCGCGGTCGCCAGCGTTTGCTGCTTGGGGATCGCGGCGCGCAGCGTCAGCATGAGCCAGTAGGCGGCGGTGTGCAGCACCAGGCGCACCTGATTGGCGAGTGCCGAGCGGCAGGACGTGCGGTCGGAAGCGAGCTGACTCTTGTGCAGCTTGATGAGGTTCTCGGCCTGGCCGCGTGCGCAATACAGCGTGTCGTAGAGCCATTCGGCGCTGCCGTCGGCCAGGTTGGTCACCACGAAGCGGATATCCAGGCCTTGCCTGCTGGCCTCGATCCTTGCCGCCACCCGCCGCCGGCACTTCCAGGATTTGGCGCCGTAGCTGGCCTCGGCGTAGCCGCGCATCACGGTGGCCGGCGCTTCGGCGCGACGGACCCTGATATCGTCCGCGGTGGCCTCGACCAAGCGGCTCAGCACGGCGTTGCCGGGCAGGCCGAAGATGTAAGCCACGGCGTTTGCCTCGCACCACGTCATCACCTCGGGGCGGGCATAGTGACCATCGCCGCGGATGGTCAGCCGGGTCTTCGGCCAATGTGCCCGAATGCGGCGCACCAGGCGACGGAGATGGCCGCGCACCTCCTCCCCGGACGGCGTCTTGCCCGGCCGCAGCAGCATCGTCACCGGACGAGAGGGAGCGGTGTCGTAGACATGGATGGGCAGGAAGCAGCGTTCGTCATAGTGCGCATTGAACAACGACATCTGCTGATGGCCATGCACAACATCGACGGTGTCGTCGATGTCCAGGGTGACGGCGGCAGGCGGATGGGCGTAGCTGGCGCAGTAGAGGTCGACCATGGCGTAGCTCATGCGCATCACCTCGCGTAGCGTCGGCGCATTCTCCCAGCGTGACATGGTCGGCTGCGAGCACAGGTCGCGACCGGTATCGGGCAAGCGTCCGCAGGCCAGCTTGAACCCGGGGTCGCTGCGCAGATGATCGAGGTCGTCGGCGTCCTCGTAGCCGCAGGCGATGGCGAGGATGCGGGCGCGCAAGATGTCGGCGACGCTGTGCGTGACACACTGCGGCTTGCGCGGGTCGCTGATCAACGCCGCCAGTCGCTGGACGATACCCAGGCGGCGCTCGGCGGCCGCCAGCAGCATGACGCCGCCATCGGAGGTGAGCCGTCCGCCGTCAAAGGCAGCTGTGACTTTCTTGCGTCCGACGGCTGGAAAGCCGAACGGCTCAATCGTATCGTCGGGCATCGCGGGTGTGGCTCGGCGTGATCGTGGGAACGGATGGCTTCGACACCCAATTCGTAAACTGCATCAGCAACTTATGCGACGCCCGCCAGCGAATCGCTGCCATGCCGGCGAATAAGGTGGGCTAGGATGCGGAATTTGGACTGCGGTGGCGCCGGTGGACACCCCGCGAAACTGTGCCCACCGGCCCGGCACAGCGCGTCACCAGCCGCCCGGCGGCGTCGGCAGGGCCATCGGCACCTGGCGCCCCCAAAGCCGCCCTGGCGTCCTGATGCGCGGCATAGACCATCCCCGTTTTCGGGTTTTAGACCCCGCGCGCGGGTTTCTTGGGGCGTGGGGCGGCGCGGAACTCCAGCGCCTCGATCAGATCGGGCGCGAACTTGCGCAGGGTCTTCCAGCGATCGGCAGCGCGCAGCAGCGGATCCTCCTCGGCCAGGTTGGCCAGGTCCGCGACCGCGCCGCGCACGCCAGCAGCTTCGCCCAGCCGACCATCTCGTCCAGAGCCTCGAAGGCGTCGCGCTCATCGGCCTGTGCCGCGGCGAGCGCGTCGATCGTGCCGTGGAACAGGCGCATCAGCCTGGCCACGTCGCCCGCGCTGGCCGCGTAGCGGCGGCGCGTGGCGTTGCGTGCCTTGGCGAACAGGCCGCCGATGAGCTTATCGGCCATGTCGAGCACCGCATCCGTCAGCCGCGCCTCCAGGTCGAGGACGGTGGCGACCAGGATCGCGCGGCGCCGGCGCCAGATGCTCAGCCGAGCCCGGCAGGTCGCGGCGGATCCGCGCGCACAGGCCCAGGCCCACCAGCGCCGGCCACGACGCCGGCTCGACCGCCAGCGCGCGGCGGAACCAGGCGACGGCCTCGCCCCGGTTGCCGGCGCGCCGTGCCGCAAGCCCGCGCCCGAACGCCGCCGACTCGGCATCCGGCCCGGCCGGCGCCGCGGAGTTGGGGGGCCGGCATCGGGCACGGCGCTCTCCAGGCACAAAGCTGCTTGCGCCGTACTCTGGTAGCCGCCGGGCCGGCGACCCGCAACGCTCGTCCCGAGTCCGGCCTGTGAGTTCTTCCAGCCTCACCCCGCCAAGTCGAACAACCCCAAAAAAGCCTGCGCCTTGTGCTGCCAGTCCGCCGCCGCCGCCGTTGCCAGGCCGCCGGCGCGCAGCCGAGCGCGCAAGCCCGGGTCGCGGCGCAGCTCCAGCATCGCCGCCGCGATCGCATCGACCGAGTGGCCGTCCACTAAGAGGCCGTTGGCGCCGTGCCGCACCGCGTCGATCGAGCCGCCGTCGGAACCCGCGATCACCGGCAGGCCGCAGGCGTTGGCTTCCAGGAACACCAGGCCAAACCCTTCGGTGTCGCCGTTCGCCAGCCGCCGGTTGGGCATGACGAACACGTCGCCGAGAACATAGTGGTCGACCAGTTCGTCCTCCGCCACCGCCCCGGCGAAGGCCACCTTGTCCGCCACCCCGCACTCCGCCGCGATCACCTCCAGCGCCGCGCGGTACGGCCCGTCGCCGACCACCAGATACCGGCTGTCCGGAAACTCCGCCGCCACACGAACAAAAGCGCGGATCGCCTGGTCGATGCCCTTCTTTTCCAGCAGCCGGCAGACCGAGACGAACGCGAAGCAGCCGCCGAAGCCGTACAGCGAGACCAGGTCCGGCGATCGTGGGAGCGGGCAAAAGCGGGAAATATCGACGCCGTTCTCGATCAGCCGGATGCGGCCGCGCCCGGCTGCGCCGAGCAGGTCGCCGACCACGGCGGCGGTGAAGCGGCTGACCACGACGATGTGGTGCGCCGCCAGCAGCGCGCGGCGCCGCCGCTCCAGCCGCGTGTCGTAGTTGTCCCGGGTGGTGATCTCCTCGCCGTGCACATAGACCGCGCGCGTCACCCAGGGCAGCAGCCGCAGCACGCCGAGCACCCAGGCGCTGGCCACCAGCTCGCCCACGCACACCGCGCCGATCCGCTCGCCGAGCAGACAGCGCAGCAGGGCGGCAAGCAGCCGCACCCGGATCGCCGCGTCGTGCAGCCACAGCCGCAGCCGCTGCCCCCGGCTCGGCGCGTCCTCCCGCAGCAGGGTGCGCAGCAGGTCGAGCCGGATCACCCGGTACGGCGCCAGCCGGTCGTGCTCGCGCCAGCCGATCAGCTTCAGCCCGTCCTGGTAGCTGACGCGCGGCGCCAGCACGGCGATCCGCCCGCCGGCGTGGCGGGCGAGGTTGTCGTAGACGATGCCGGAGCCGCCGCGCACCGGCGGCAGGTTGTTGGTCACCAGCAGGATGCGTTTGCGCGGTCTTAGCATGACAACGTCCCCCGCCGGCATCGACGCCAAAGTATCAGACATCCGCCAGCCGCCCCGGCAGGTCGAGCGAGCCGATGAACTGCACCGCATAACGCCCGGCCAGCATGTCGAGGATGGCGGAGAGCCGGTCGTAGAACCCGTGCAGCTCGGCGCGGCTCCGCACATACGGGTTGCGCCCGACGCTGAGCGAGGAGGAGTGCAGGCTGAGCGCCAGCACGTTCTGGCCGCGCCCGAGCAGCGAGGCCACCAGCCGCCCGGCCGCGACCGCGTCGTTGCCCTCGGGCGAGAGCGTGATGCGCTCGGCGCAGCGGCTCCAGGCCAGCGGGCCCAGCAGGATGTGGCGCGACGGCTGGCTGAAGGTAAGCCAGCGATAGGCGCGCGCCGCGGCCTGGCCGCCCCAGCCGACGATCGAGCGGCACAGCGGCAGCTCCAGCAGGTTGCGCGACCGGCCGAACCAGAAGGCGCGAAAATCATCGGTGGAGAAGTCCGGCCCGTCCTCGTCGCCGAACGAGGTGCAGGGCGCAAGGCTGGTGTCGATTAGAAAACCGTGCTTTTCCAGCAGCCTCGGCGTGTTCCGCCCCAGGCCGTAGCGGCCGGCCCGGAACACTTTCGGCATCTCGCCGAACGCGTCGGAAAACAGCCGCATCAGCGCCAGCAGCTTCCGCTCCTCGTGCTCGGCGGGCAGGTTGGTGCCGAACGAGTTGCGCACTTCCGGCGCTTCGCCGAACGGCGGCGTGACCCAGGTATGCAGCTGGATCCCCACGAGACATTGCCCGCGTGCGATGCGCCCGCGCAGCGCCGCGACGATCGCCGCATCCTGCAGCACCGGGTAGGTCAGCAGGTAGGTCGGCACCGCCCGGTAGGCGCCAAGGATCGACTGCAGGTCGGACAGATGCCGCATGCAGCTGACGTCGTAGGCGACGCCATGCACCGGGCGCTGCCAGTCGAAATCCTCCTCGGCGTCGATCAACACCGTGCAGAGCGGCCGGGCGGCGGCGGCCGGCAGCATGGCGGGGCGGGCGGACGGAAAGGCGGCGGCACCGTCGCTGCTGGCGGTCGGGGAATGCGGGCCGGGCATGGGCTTTGTTGCCGTGTTCGCCCGTCTTTAGAACGGCCGCGTAGCATCCGCCAGCGACATCGGCGGCGGCATGCCCGGCGTGGCAGCACAGGCGGGGGGGCAATCAAAGGCAAGGCGAGGGCTCTGCCCTCGAGCCGCCAATGGCCGGCGGCCTCTGGAAACCAATGCATTTTCGTCGCGGCGGCAGCCGCCATCCGATATCGTCCGAAAGGCTGCCAATCCACCGGAAAAACTAATGGATTTCAATGTCTTCGCGTTTGATGGGGTTTGGGGCAACGCCCTCGCCAGGTATCAGCCGGACAGGCGCCGAAGTTGCGGTCGGTGATGCGGACGGCCAGCTTGCCGGCGCGGACGCCGCCGGCATTGCCGAACAGCCCCCAGCCCGGGTCGAGCCGGCCGAGTTCGGCGATCACCGCCTCCAGCCGCGCGCGCCCGTCGGCCAGCAGTTCCATATCCTGGTGGCAGAGCACGACGTAGCGGCCGCGCGCGGTGCGCAGGAACAGGTTACTGCCGGCATAGATGTCCAGACGGTTGCCGGCGCTGTTGTCGATGAACAGAAATTCGCAGTCCGGCGCGGTGAATCCGTGCGCTTCGAAACTCTCCGGCCGGCGGCTGCGCTGGTACACCACGTGCCTGCTGCGGTTCGTGCTGCCCGGGCATGTGCTGGACTATCGCTTCCTGATCCGCGCCCGCGCCCCCCGCTGAGCGCGCCGAGCTTCACGGCGGCCCCAGCGCGGTCAGCCGGAACCCGTGGCGCCTGCGGTAGGCGTCGAGGGCCGCAGAACTGTCGATCGGGATCACCGTTTCAGGATGAGCCGCCTCGGCCGGGTCGCAGACCTTGGCCCAGCGGTAGCCGGCAGCCTCGCAGGCGAACAGGAACAGCCGCTCCACGGCATGCGCCGGCGTGCCGTCCAACTGGCCTGCCTCCTCGGGAAAATCCTCGGCCCGCCAGCCGAGGTCAAGCAGCGGCCGCAGCGCCGCCGGCCGGGCCCAGAACATCGAGCCGGACGGGAAATCGAGCACATGCGCCGGGCTCAGCCGGATGCCCATGCGGCGCGCCAGGCCGCGGGCAAGGAAGAAATCGTCGCCCCAGTCGAGCCGGCCGCGCAGCGGTTCCCAGTGCTGGCCATGACGAGGCCGAGGCGCGGGTCGTGACGGAAGGCTTGCAGGATGCTGCCGGCGATCGCCGGCGAGCCGGCCAGCGTGTGCAGCAGGTAGCGCCGCCAACCCGGCCCGTCGACCAAGTGGCTGTTGCGCTTGGAATGCAGGTACAGCACCAGGTCGTGCCGGCCGTGCAGGTCGCCATAGGCGGTCAGTTTCGGGCCGATGTCGCGGCCGCGGTTGGGCACGATCCGCACGTCCGCCCGGCCCTTGTCCCAGCCCCGGAACGCCTCGGCGACCAGCGCACGCTTGGCCTCGGTGTCGGTCGAGACGAGCACGTCCAGGCGGCCGGGGATGCGGGCGAGCACGTCGCAGAACTCGGCGGCGAATTCCGGGTGGAAGATGTGGCAGGCGGCGGCGACGCGCAGCAGCGGCGGCTCGGCGCCGGCGAAGCCGAACGGCACCGCCATGCTGAAATCCAGCGCCGCGCGGCGGCGGATGCCTTCGATCCGGCTGCCCGGCTGCGCACCCGCGACAGCGCGCAGCAGCATTTTCGCGAGCTGCCGCACGGCTGCCGGGGCCGACCCGCAATCGCGCAGCAGCTGGCGCGCCTGCACTGCCGCGTCGCGCCACATGCGTTCAGCGCCCGACGCAAGGTAAGGGCTGCGCCCTCGATCCGCCAAAGGCGGGCGGCCTTTGGAAGCCTTGACGCAAGTCGCGGGGTCTGGGGCCTCCCGGCCCCAGCGGGGGTTGGGGCGGCGCCCCAATCCTGCTTGCGCCGTGCGCCATGCCCGATCTCAGTCCCCGCTCGCTTGCGCCAGCCCGAGTGCCGCCGCGACCTCGCGCAGCCAGGCATCGCCATGCACCAGGTCTGGCTCCAGGTGGTTGCCCTCGGCCCACTCGTTCCAGGATTTCAGGAACAGCAGCCGCCGCTGCGGCGGCTTGTCCTGCAGCACCTGCACCGCCCCGTCCAGCAGCCGGCGGAACAGTTTGGGCGTGCTGCCCTGCAGGACCACGCCGTTCGCCCCGGCGCGCGGCGTGTTGTCCCAGGCATGCACAAGGCACGGATAGGCCTCGTAGCCGGCACCCGGCCGCGGCATCTCCCGCTCGACGAGATCTGGCATACGGCAGGATGGTCGGCAGCCGGCGCCAGGTTTCATACCGCGCGCGCGCCCAGGCGAGCGGCCGGCGGCGGGAGACCCAGCCGCGGGTCATGATCAGCGGCAGCACGATTTTCGCGTCGAACCCGTGCGCGCTTGGGTCCCACTCCGGCCGAGCCGACATCCCCAGGAAGTAAAGGCCGGCCAGGCCGGCCGCCTCGGCCAGCGCGCGCCACAGCGCGAGCGTCGCCGCCGGGTCCGGCAGTTTTTCCGGCTTGTAGAGCAGGAACAAAGGTTTGCCTTCAACGCGCAGGTAGCGCGGGTCGGCGAAGGCAGGGCGCAGCGCGGCAAAATGCGCTTCGTGGTCGGCTCGGCCGGGATAGCTCTGCTCGATCAGGATGCGCCCCGGCGCGCCGTGCCAGACGCCGGTCCAGCTCTCGTTGGCCCAGGCCAGGCAGAATGGGAAATCCGGCCGGCCGGAGGCCAGCACCTCGGCGAACGGGCGCTCCAGGATGCGCCGGCCGGCGAACCAGTAGTGGTAGTAGCAGAACGCCTCGATGCCGTGGCGGCGGGCGAGCGCCGCCTGCGCCTCCCGCGTCTCCGGCACGCGCAGATCGTAAAAACCGAGATCGGCCGGGACGTGCGGCTGCACGTGGCCGCGGAACAGCGGGCGGGCCTTGGCCGTGTTGGTCCATTCGGTGAAGCCGCGGCCCCACCAGGCGTCGTTTTCCGGGATCGGGTGGAACTGCGGCAGATAGAGGGCGATGGCCCGGGCTCGTGTCATCTGGCGTGTGTCATCCGGGCAGGCTCATCCGGGAGGGCCGATCCAGCCGAGGGGCCGCCGCCGCAGCAGTTCGCGCAGCCGCCGGAACACCCCGCCCACCACCGCCAGCAGGTCGCGCTCCGGCCCGTCCGGGCGGCCGGCGGCGGCCCAGGCGAGCCCGATCGCCGCGACATAGATCGCCGCCCCCGCGGCGGCGGTGCCCAGCATCTGCCGCCACGGCGCCTCGGTCACCGGCACGAGGCCGAGGCCGAGCCAGACCAGCGCCCCGCCCATCACGGCCGCGCCCAGCACGCTGCGCCAGAGCGCGCGCAGCGAGCCCGGCCGGCCGCACGTGAAAGCGGTACATCGTGATGCCGATCAGCGCGGCCTGCTCGCAGATCCCGACCGCCGTGCCGATCAGGGCCGCCGTCACCAGCGTGCCGCCCGGCAGCAGCGCCACCAGCAGCGCCACCCGCACGAGGCCGCCGGCCAGCATGACCATGAACGTCGTGCGCAGCATCGCAAACGCGCTGAGCAGCGTCACGCTGATGCTGCCAAGCGCCCCGATGGTGGCGCTGATGCCAAGGATCTGGATGATCGGGATCGCCGCCAGCCATTTCGCGCCGAACGCGACCCGCACCAGCGGGTCGGCGACCATGGCGATCCCGACGCCGGCCGGCAGCACCAGCAGCGCGGTCGCGCCGAGCAGCCGCAGATAGGTCTGCGCCACCCCCATGCCGGCGTTGCGCAGCTGGGAGAACCCCGGGAAGCAGGCGCGGCACAGCGGCTCGGCCAGCTCGCTGGTCGGCAGGCTGGCGATCTCGCCGCCGAGCGCATAGATGCCGACCTGCGCCGACGAGAAGAAGCGCCCGACCAGCACCGTGTCGCAGCGGTCGCGCAGCATGCCGACCATGGTGATCGCCCAGGACCAGATGGTGAACCCGGTGATCCGCCGCCACGCCGCCAGCGTCAGCCGCGGCCGGTACGGGCGCATCAGGTAGCTCAGCACGGTGCGGCCGGTGCGGCCGGTCAGGATGCCGAACACCAGCGCCCAGTAGCTCGGCCAGATCAGCGCGAAGCCAATGGTCGCGACCACCTGCAGCACCCGCGGGATGGTCCAGAGCTGGAACTCCTTCTTAAAGGCGAAGCTGCGCATGAAGTCGACGCAGGCGATGTTCTCGACCGAGCCGATCAGCGTGGCCAGCGCCAGCGCCAGCAGCACCGGCACCATCCGCGGCTCGCGGAAGAACCCGGCCGCCGGCACCGCGCCGGCAGCCACGACGCAGGTGGTGAGCAGACCGCGCAGCAGGCTCATCGTGAAGGCGGTGTCGTACATCGCCCGGTCCGGCGCGCGCTCGCGGATCACCGCCTCGTGCGGGCTCAGGTTGGCGACCGCATCGACGGTCTGGGCGAAGCTGGAGGCCAGCGCCACGAGGCCGAAATCGCCGGGGCCGAGCAGGCGCACCAGCGTCAGCGTGCTGGCGATGCCGAGCAGCCGCGTGACCATCCGGAAGCCGATCACCCAGCCCGCGCCGCCCGCCGTCTTGGCGAGCAGCGACCCCGACGCCGGGTCCGTCATGGCGCCGATCCGGGTGCAACCGGCGGGGGCGGCAAAGGTGCAACCCGGCGGGCCGCCGCAGGTGCAACCGGCCGCGGCCCGAAGCGCCGGACCACGTAGTCGCGAAACCCCTGCCGGGCCGCGCGGGCGACCGCGTCGCCGGAGCACAGCCAGCGCACGAAGCCGGCGTGCGAGGCGGCCCGCGGCCGCACCGCCCGCGCCTGGTGGCGCAGCGCCCACAGCAGCCGGCGCAGCGCCCGCAGCACGCCGCCGACGCTCGCCTCGTGCTTCTCGGCCAGCAGCAGGGCGTTGCGCACCTGGTAGTAGGTTTTGTCGGGGGTGACGCGGCCGCCGAAGCTGGCGGACTCCTTGTGCCGGATGCGCGCCCTGAGCGCGCAGTAGCTGCGCATCCCCTGGGCGACCGCACGACAAAAATAGTCCTGCTCCTCCAGCTGGAGGAAAAACCGCTCGTCGAGCAGGCCGACGCGGCGGACGAGCGCCGCCGGGACCAGCAGGCAGGCGCCGTAGGCCCAGGTGATCTCGACCACCTCGTCGTGGTCCGCCAGCCGGCGGGCCGCGGCGTCCGGCGTCGCCGGCGCCGGCCCCGGCAGCAGCTGCGGCTGCCGGGCATCGTCGAAATCGTGGATCACCGGCTGCAGCAGGCAGGGATCGTGCACCGCCGCCGCCGCCGCCAGCAGCTCGGCCAGCGCGTCCGGCCGCAGCACGGTGTCGTTGTTCAGCAGGCACATCTGCTCGAAGCCGCGCTCCAGCCCAAGCCGCAGCCCGACATTGTTGCCGCCGGCCCAGCCGCGGTTCTCGCCGAGCGCGACGACTTCCACCTCCGGGAACCGGGCGGCGATGCGGCCGAGGTCGTCGGCGCGCGAGCCGTTGTCGATCACCAGCACGGCGAGCCCGGGACAGGTCTGCGCGCGAAGGCTTTCCAGGCAGTCGAGCGTGTCGGCGAGGCCGTTGTAGTTCAGCACGACGACCAGCAGCCGCCGTGCGGACGCCTGCTGCTGCGCCGGCAATGCTGGGCCCGGCATTTCGTTCAAACTACCAAGGCCGTGGTCAGGGCCATATCCAGACGGGGCCATCGGAGCACTCTCATGTCATTCAGCGTTATCATCCCGGCCTATAACCGCGCAACGTTGCTGCCCTGCACGCTCGATGCCGTGCTGGCGCAGGCGCTGCCGCCCGACGAGGTGATCGTCGTGGACGACGGCTCGACCGACGGCACCGCCGCGGTGGCCGCCGCGTATGCAAGTCCCGTGCGCTGCATCGGCATCAAGAATTCCGGCGACATGGCCGCGCGCAATGTCGGGTTGCGGGCGGCACGCGCCGATCGCGTCGCGTTCTGCGACAGCGACGACCTGTGGCGCCCCGGCTTCCTCGCGGCGATGGCGGCGCTGTGGCAGGCCGCGCCCGGGGTACGCGCCGCCTATTGCGATTTCGTCACCGTGCGCGACGATGTGTGGGGAACGGAGAGCAAATTTGCCGACGCACCGGCGGGTTTCTGGAACGGGCTGCGGCCGGTGGGCCCGGAGGCCGGCGTGTTCGACGCGCCCGTGGTCGAGCGGCTGCTCGGCTTTCAGCCGCTGTTTCCGTCCTGCATGGCCGCCGACCGCGCGTTCCTGCTGTCGCTCGGCGGCTGGGACGAGGGGGTCGGGCGCACGCTCGGCTCGGATTTCGCGACCGCGTTGCTGGTCGCCGACCATCCGCCGCTCGGCATCGTGCGCCAACCCTTGGTGGGCATCCGCAAGCACGCAGGCAATTTTTCGCGCGACGTGCAGGCGATGAACCTGGGCGACGCCTTTGTGCTCGAACACGTGCTGGCGACCCGGCCGAGTCTGGCGCCGCTCGCGCCCGCGATCCGCACTAGCATCGGACAGCGGCGGGCGGAGGCGCTGGACACCGCTTTTGCCCGGCGTGATTTCGATGGTGTGCGGCAGATCGCGGCCAAGCTGGGGACGTTGCCGGGGCGGGCGCGGATCAAACGGCTGATCGCCGGCCTACCGGACCCGCTGCGCGGCGTGGTGGCGACGGTGGTGCTGGGGATCGGGTCGGCGAAAAGGGTGGCGATCCACCAGCAAGGTGGCCTTTTACAGGAAAAACCTGTCCATTCTTATCCGTGCCATCCGAGGTTGGTTGAGGATACGCGCGAAAATCACCCACAAGGTGGATGACTGGGGTCGGAGGCTTTGCAGGGTGTGCGAAGGGCGGTGATCCCGTTCAGGCTGTTTCGAACGGGAGCGGTTGCGGATCGAGCGGTGGCGGCAGGGCGCTCATGTCCCGAGCGTATTGGCCGAAGCGGAGGATGTGGCCGCGGATAGAGCGTTCCGTTGCCGTCATAGAGCGCGTATTCGACGGGGGGTTGGAACCCGTTCAGCCATTGCGTGACAGCGGCAACAAGCATCCTTGCCGTGCCGCCCTGGTCCGTCTTGGCCAGCGCGTGTTCGCCGAGCCGAAACGGCGTGCCGTTGTCGTTGGCGGCGGCGGTCACGCCCGGCCTCCGCGCCGCAGCGGATCGGCGCTGACGTACTCGCTGGTGCCGGAGTCCGGCCATCGCTCGCGCTCGGGAACAAGCCGGACGGGTGAGCTGTCGCGATACCGACCGAATTCCGCGGCGAGCCAAGCGTCGCGGAGGAACTCGACACCACCCTGACGGAAGAAGTCAGGCGAACCCATCGCATCGTTCACGTCGGTCACGTAGGCAGCCATGTCGCCCGGCGTGCGCCACTCGGATAACCAGGCGCGATGACGCGCCAGATCCGTTTTGGTCAGTTTCGGCATGCTGTCCTCAGTTTCGGCTCATTCTGGTTGATCGCGTGCGCGCGGCGATCGAGCGCCTGCCCGATGCCAACTGGGTCAGCGTCGCGTGGTGCGGCGATGCGCCGCCGAATTTGCCCTGGCTGCGTCTGTATCGACCGGGAGACGGCGGCGAGCGAACGGGGGACGCGTGGGATGCGCTGGCCGCCAGGGTGCGGGATGCCGTGCATCGTGCCCTGGCTGCCCCTCCGACCCGATGAAGGCGATCTTCGACACGCGCGCCGGCTCCGGCTACGACGACGACATCGTCCGCCGCTACCACTTCCCCAACCGCTCCTTGCCGAGGCGCAGCGGGCTGTGGGTGACTGGATCATCTATCAGGAGCCACGCCGTGGTCGGGGCCGCGAGCGCTATGTCGCGGTTGCACGTGTCGTGAGGATCGAGCCGGACCCGGCGCGGGCGGGATTCTCATACGCCTACGTGGCCGATTTCCTGCCCTTCGACGCAGTGGTGCCGCTGCGACGCGGGACGGAGTTCTACGAGACCATGCTCGGGCAGGTAGCGAACCCCTCCCGTATCGGCGCCGCAGCCCTACGCGGCGCGCCGGAGCAGGTAGGGATGGCCGGCGTCCGTGGTCACGACGTACCCCATGCGGACCAGCGCCGACAGGACGGCGCGGACCTTGGCTTCGGACCTGCGGCCCTGCTTGAACGTGCGCGCGAGCGCCGTCAGGTCGACCGCCGCCGGGCTTGCGGCGAGCGTGGCGATGACGGCGGCGGTCTGCGCGAGGTCGTCCGCCGGGAAGAGGGGCTTGGCGGCTGCCGCCTTCTCTTGGGCGGCACCACCGCCGACCAGGTCGAGCTTCGGCCGGTCGGCGGCGCTGCCAAACCGCGGAATCTGGTACTGCGGGCGCAGCCAGTGCACGACGCCCCTGGCCTCCTCGGCCGCCCGCTGGTGGTTGAGCGCCACCAGGCGCACGACGATTTCGGCATCGGTGAGGGCGGCAGGCCAGCCATAGGCATCCGCCACTGCGGCGTCGAGGCGGTCGTGCAGCTCGCGCAGGACCAGCACCAGCCCGTCGTCAAACACCTGCCGGTGGCCGGGGCTGAGTGCGGAAGGCTCGATCCGCACCGCGTAGCGGACCCGACCATGCAGTTCCACGAGCTTCATCCCCCAGCCCTCGGCGCTCAACGCAAAGAGCTCCACACCGATGGACTTTTACACCGGCGCAGCCGGACCACCCGGCCGCTTCCGTGAGGGATTTTGTCTCCGGCGCGTACATTGGAGCCTCCGACAAACCCGGCGCGGTTCAGATCCCGGTTACGGGGCGGTCGGACAAGCCCTTGCATTCGCGGGTCAAGCCGATTAAGAGGCCGACCTCCGCCGGGAATGCGGGGAGGGGCGCGGGCGTAGCTCAGGGGTAGAGCACAACCTTGCCAAGGTTGGGGTCGAGGGTTCGAATCCCTTCGCCCGCTCCAGATTTTCAAGCAACTTCAGATGATTGTGACGAGGGCCGCGCAAGCGGCCATTGTCATTTTTAGCGTGGTCAACACCTGGTCAACACGGGATGCTGAGCACAAGGCACTGCCGCGGCTCGTGGGCGGCACTTCGCGCCTATGCGGCGAGACCGCCCTCAGTAGGGAGCGGAGGCTCTCCAGGTTCAAGTTCCTCATGTCGGGACGGGTGCCCCGCGGGTAAGTCGATCCGCACGCTCAGGCCCCGTCCTTTCGATTAGCAAGTGTGATGTCTCCGCCGTGTTCCCAGATAGTCGAACGCGTTACAGAAAGGCCAAGCCCCACGCCTCCCGTATCAGGATTACGGGCGCCACCGATTCTGTAGAAAGGTTCAAACACCTTCTCGCGCTCGCCTCGCGGAATCCCAGGCCCTTCATCATCCACAGTGATTGCGAGGCGCTCACCCTCGGGAAGAAGGCTCACAATTGCGCTTCCGCCGTACTTGACTGCGTTGTCGATGAGATTGGAGATGGCACGTCGAATGGCCGCCGGACGGCATGAAATCGTGACACCCCTAGCCCACCTTATTCGCCGGCATGGCAGCGATTCGCTGGCGGGCGTCGCATAAGTTGCTGATGCAGTTTACGAATTGGGTGTCGAAGCCATCCGTTCCCACGATCACGCCGAGCCACACCCGCGATGCCCGACGATACGATTGAGCCGTTCGGCTTTCCAGCCGTCGGACGCAAGAAAGTCACAGCTGCCTTTGACGGCGGACGGCTCACCTCCGATGGCGGCGTCATGCTGCTGGCGGCCGCCGAGCGCCGCCTGGGTATCGTCCAGCGACTGGCGGCGTTGATCAGCGACCCGCGCAAGCCGCAGTGTGTCACGCACAGCGTCGCCGACATCTTGCGCGCCCGCATCCTCGCCATCGCCTGCGGCTACGAGGACGCCGACGACCTCGATCATCTGCGCAGCGACCCCGGGTTCAAGCTGGCCTGCGGACGCTTGCCCGATACCGGTCGCGACCTGTGCTCGCAGCCGACCATGTCACGCTGGGAGAATGCGCCGACGCTACGCGAGGTGATGCGCATGAGCTACGCCATGGTCGACCTCTACTGCGCCAGCTACGCCCATCCGCCTGCCGCCGTCACCCTGGACATCGACGACACCGTCGATGTTGTGCATGGCCATCAGCAGATGTCGTTGTTCAATGCGCACTATGACGAACGCTGCTTCCTGCCCATCCATGTCTACGACACCGCTACCTCTCGTCCGGTGACGATGCTGCTGCGGCCGGGCAAGACGCCGTCCGGGGAGGAGGTGCGCGGCCATCTCCGTCGCCTGGTGCGCCGCATTCGGGCACATTGGCCGAAGACCCGGCTGACCATCCGCGGCGATGGTCACTATGCTCGCCCCGAGGTGATGACGTGGTGCGAGGCAAACGCCGTGGCTTACATCTTCGGCCTGCCCGGCAACGCCGTGCTGAGCCGCTTGGTCGAGGCCACCGCGGACGATATCAGGGTCCGTCGCGCCGAAGCGCCGGCCACCGTGATGCGCGGCTACGCCGAGGCCAGCTACGGCGCCAAATCCTGGAAGTGCCGGCGGCGGGTGGCGGCAAGGATCGAGGCCAGCAGGCAAGGCCTGGACATCCGCTTCGTGGTGACCAACCTGGCCGACGGCAGCGCCGAATGGCTCTACGACACGCTGTATTGCGCACGCGGCCAGGCCGAGAACCTCATCAAGCTGCACAAGAGTCAGCTCGCTTCCGACCGCACGTCCTGCCGCTCGGCACTCGCCAATCAGGTGCGCCTAGTGCTGCACACCGCCGCCTACTGGCTCATGCTGACGCTGCGCGCCGCGATCCCCAAGCAGCAAACGCTGGCGACCGCGGAGTTCGCCACGCTGCGGATGCGCCTGCTCAAGATCGCAGCGCGCGTCACCGTGACCGCGACGCGGATCCGCATCGCCTTCGCCGCCGCCTGCCCCGAAGCCATGCTCTTCCGCGGCATCGCGCTCAGCCTCCAGCCCGCCGGTCCGTGACACACGGGGCCATCGCCCCGAACTCACCCGGTCCCGAAACTCCAACGCCGATCACGTCCAAGCCAAAACAGCGATGAAAAAGGCGCCAAAACCAACTGCGTCCTCGGCTCAGACAGCCTCGACACCAGCAACACGCTGAATAGGACAGACTAGGGTAAGCGTCGTGGCGACAGCACGTCGGGTTTTGCTGGAGGGCGGTGAGCGTGGCGTGGCTATCGTGGGTGGCGCTGGAGGCTTTTGACGCGGTGTTTTTGATAGGCGGCGATTTCGCGGGCCAGTGGCAGACGGGCGTCGAAGCGCAGATGGGTGATGGACGTGAAGGCCGCATTCTCAACGTCCGGCCCAAGGTCGAGTTTGCAGACGATCCCGCCTTCATCGCCCGCGTAGCTGATCCATGTGATTGTGGCCTGAGCCGGGACCGCCGGCCCAGAGTTCTGGCGTCGCAGCACGTCCTTGCAATTCCGGCGTCAGGCGTGCCGGGACCGGCAGAGCGTCATTCAGCTTCGCGATCAGACGTTCGGTGATCTCCGGATGGCCGATCATGCAGCCCTGGCCTGCTGCATCGCGATTTCCGCGGTTGCTGTCTGCCCTTGCCAGTTCCATGGCAGCAGCGTGTGCAGGTCGCAAATCTTGGTGCGGCCGGAGACAACGCGTTTGAGCACGTCGGTGAGCCAGGCCATCGGCTCGATGCCATTCAGTTTGGCGGTCTGGATCAGCGTCATGGCGATCGCCCAATGACGTGCTCCGCCGTCGGAACCGGCGAACAGCGCATTCTTGCGCGTCAAGGTATGCGGGCGGATGGCGCGCTCCACGACATTGGTGTCCATCTCGATGCGGCCGTCGTCGAGGAACGCGACCAGGCCGGGCCAGTGTCGGATCGCGTAGCGCATCGCCTTCGCCAGATCGGACGTGCCGGAGACGCGTTCGACATGCTCGAGCAGCCATTCATGCAGGCCTTCGACGATCGGTCGACTTCGCTCCTGGCGCACCTGCCGTCGGTGTTCGGCGGACTGACCACGGATCCCGGCCTCGATCGCGTAGAGAGCGGCGACGCGGGCCAGCAGTTCGGCGGCCAGCGGCGACTTCGTCGAAGCGTGGAACTGGAAGAAGTCGCGCCGCATGTGCGCCCAGCAGAAGGCCAGCCGCACCGATCCGTCGGCGCGATCGCCGGCCAGGCGCTTGAACCCCGCATACCCGTCGACCTGTAGCACGCCGCCGAAGCCGGCCAGATGTTCGGCGGGCCGCGCGTCCTTGCGGTCCTGCGAATAGACATAGGCAACGCAGGGATGTGACGGACCGCGCCACGGCCGGTCATCGACAGCGTAGCACCAGAGCCGGCCAGTCTTGGTCCGCCCGCGGCCGGGATCGAGCACCGGTAGTGTCGTGTCGTCGGCAAACACTTTTGTCGACGACAGCACCGTGCCGAGCACTAATTCATAGAGCGGCGTCAGCCACCAGCAGGCACTCCCCACCCAGTTGCTCAGCGTCGCGCGGTCAAGCGACACGCCTTGCCGTGCCAGCATCTGCGTCTGCCGGTACAGCGGCAGGGAATCGCAGAACTTGCTGACCACGACATGCGCGATCAGTGCTTCGGTCGGCATGCCCCTGTCGATTGGCCGCTCCGGCGCCGGCGCCACCACCACGGCGCATTCACAGGCGCGGCAGGCGTAGCGCGGGCGCCGCGTGACCCGCACGCGCAGTTGCGCCGGCACGATGTCGAGTTGCTCGGTGCGCGCCTCGCCAATGCAGTGCATGGCGCCGCCGCAGCAAGGACAGGCCATGGGCTCGGCATCGATCACCACTTCGTAGCGGGGCAGATGTGGCGGCAACGCGCCGCGGTTGCGGGCGGGGCGATCGGTGCGGGGGTTTGCCGGCCGATCTCCGGTTGGTTCGGCCGCATCCTGACTGGCCTGGTTCTCGGCAACCGTCTGCTCGAGATCCTCAAGGCCGAGCTGCAACTGCTCGTCGGTCAGCTGCTCGGAGCGGCGGCCAAACTGGTGGCGCGCCAGACGCTGCAGCAGCAGTCGCAGCCTGTCATTCTCCGCGTACAGCTCACGCAGCATCTGCTGCAGCAAGGCGGGATCGTTCGGCAGGGGGGCAGGGTCGATCGGCACGGTGCCATGGTGAACGACGCCGCCGCGTCGGGGCCAGAGTTTGTGCGAAGGTTCGGCAAAGTTTCAGCCGGCGAGTTCGGGTCTGCGGCGTGCGGCCGGCGCCCGCCACTCGCAGCCGTCGAGCAGCGCCGCCAGTTGCGCCGAGGACAGCATAATCCGTCCCGTCGTGCTCGCCGACGGCCACGCGAACTGGCCGCGCTCCAGCCGCTTGGTCAGCAGGCACAGGCCGATGCCGTCGTGCCAGATCAGCTTGATCAGCCCGGCGCGACGCCCACGGAAGGCAAACACGGCGCCGCCGAACGGATCATCGCTCAGGCTCTGCTGCACCAGCATTGCCAGACCCACCATGCCCTTGCGCATGTCGGTGACGCCGCAGGCCAGATACACGCGCAGCCCCGGCGCGAGCGTGATCATCGACGGCCCAGCGCCTCCAGCACCCGACGGAGCGCACGGCCATCGACCTCGGCGTCCACGCGCAGCGACACACCGCTCGGCAGCATGATCTCGATCATTCCGATGGCGTGCGCCGGTGCGGGCGGTCGAGGCGGCGCGGTCTCGCTGATCAGCGCCGGTTCCGATGCGCCTGGCAAGGCCAGCGCTGTCTCCACCTCGGCAAACCGCGGCACGGCGCGTTCGATCATCGTCCCCGGCATGCCCAGCAATTGACGACGCCACGTGTAGAGCTGCCCGGAGCTGATCGCGTACTTGCGCGCGACCTCCGTCGGCGTCAGCTCAGAGCCCAGGCTCTCCGCGACAATCTCACGCTTCTGCTCCAGTGCCCACGAGCGCCGGCGCTCGCCCCGCGTGATGATCTCCATCGGACGATTGCGTGCACTCTTACGACCAGTCGTATGAGCGCTCTCGTCCAGCCCGCGCGTCTGCACAACTTCGTCCATCAACGCCTTGCATCACAGCAACGCATCGCGCCGCCATGTGCCGCCACCACGACGCTTACAGACTAGGTCCTCTGAATGTCACCGGTTCGCCGGCGTCGGAGGCATCCTGGCAGATACCCTCAACGAGTGCGCTGAGGTCGACTAGGGAGCGAGGCTCGTGCTTGGTATCATCCCGTGCAAATGTCAGAACTGACTCGATCATCTCGCTCATCATGTCGAGTTCGGCGAGCATTTTCTGCTGATCCTCGAGCCCGTCCTGCATTTCGACGCGTATGCGCAGCCGCGTCAGCGGCGTCCGGAGATCGTGCGACATCGCTGCGATCATGCGCGTACGATCATCATTAAAGCGGCGTAATCGCTCCTGCATGCGGTTAAATGCTTGGATGGTTCGTCGCACTTCTTGCGGCCCATGCGGGGGAATAGCCGGGGAGTCGCCGCTGCCTCCGAGTTGCTCCACCGCCACCGCGAGTTCGGAAAGCGGCCGAACGAGCCGTCGAGCTGCGCCGAGGTAATGTGGCGGAGTGCTGCGTCGGCAACACGTCCATCGACATGCGCCGCGACCGAGAACGGCGGGTTCATCAGCACGACGGCGGGCCGCACGGCGGAGTCGAGATGGTCGTCGATCTGGGCCGCGTCATGCCGCGTGACCGGAACGCCCGGAAAGAGCCGGCCGAGCAAGGCGGCGCGGGTCTCGGCCAGCTCGTTCAAGACGAGACGGCCCCCACCGATCTCGGCGAAGATGGCGAGGAGGCCGGTGCCGGCCGAAGGCTCCAGCACGAGATCGGTGGGGGTGATCGCGGCCGCGGTGGCGGCGGCGAAGCCGAGCGCGATCGGCGTCGAAAACTGCTGAAGCGCCTGGCTCTCTTCGGAACGGCGCGTGTGCGAGGGCTGCAGGGCTGCGACCTTGGCCAGCATGGCGAGCAGTGCCGCGGCCGAACCCGCGCGACCGCGCATGCCGGGTCCGAACCGGCGCAGGAACAGGACCGTCGCCGCCTCGCAAGCGTCGTAACCCGTCTTCCAGTCCCATGCGCCCTCGGCGTCGGAGCCGCCGAAGGCGTTGCTCATGGCGGCGCGCAGCGCTTGCGTGCCGACGGCCCGGCCGAGGGCGAGGTGATCGAGGATAGACGCGGCCGCGGCGATGATGGCCGCCGGCGCGTCGGGCGAATCGAGCATGGCGGGAGGCGCGGCCGCCAATGCGGTTGAACAAACGAACATGTCCATGGAGGAAACCTCGGGAGAGCGGGAACGGGCCGACCCGGCTGGGCGCTCTCTCTCGACCCGACCGGCTCAAACCCCTCCCGGCCGTCCTCTGCCTCTCGATGATTTCCCAGAGAAAAAGGGCCCGGCGCGGCGCACCGGACCCTTTGATCCCGCTGCGAGAAACTGCTCGCTCATCCCGGCGAACGATCGATAAGCCGGTAGGCCCGGCTCTTGATGTTGGGAATGCGATAGAGATTGCCTGAGCCGGGCGCGCGGAAGAGCACCGTGCGGTGGCTGCGCGGGTTGGCGATGACCTCCAGCCGATCGAAGCTCCTGCCATCGGCGAAGGTGAGCGGTTCGTCGAAGATGATCGTCTGCCCGGCGTGCGGGCTTGGCTTGGCCCGCCTCGCGCGACGGGCGGCGGCGTTGGCGCGGCCGTCGGCCCGCCATCGCTGCGCGTGTTCGTGGTCGGTCGGGGTCATCAGATCGAGGATCGGCTCGGGGCAATCGCGCTCGTACGGCCCCATCGACTCCGACATGTCCTTGTAGCCGAAGATGTAGCCGTCCCGATCGCGCGGATTGTATTGGACCAGGCAAACGGCGGCCCAGACCTCCCGCGCGCCGGTCGCGGGGAGAATGTGCTCAACGGCGGCATAGTAGACGCGCATGCCGACGAGCGCCGAGCGCAGCACCTCCGAGATCGTGTCGGAACGCTCCCAGGTGAACTGGGCGTCGAGGTATTGGCGCGGGCCAGAATGACCCTTGAGGCATTTCATGTAGAGCCAGCCTATGGCTCCCTCCTTTCGAGAACAAGGCGGCGCGACCCGCTGTCGGGCGTGCCGCCGTGATGGACGGAAAATGTCGGTGATCAGTCGGCCGGCGCGAGCCGTCGCTCGGCGTGGCGAATAGCGGCGAGTGCTGCGCGGAACTCGGCGGCACCTCGCTCCTCCGACAAATCGATGCTCTCGACGACGTCAAGACAGGCGGTGCGGATGTCGCCATCGGTGACTGCATCCGCGGTCAATCGGGTCAG
>CAWAZU010000012.1:0-53700 GCA_963786445.1 uncultured Pseudomonadota bacterium | reverse complement strand
CAGGCCGCGCCGTCGCAAGCCGCGCCAAAAAGAACCGCAACAGCGGCCCGATACCGCCAACGCAACCGTGAGAGGACGGAGATATGGACCAGCAACAACCCGAACCGGCAGAAGCTCCGGCGGCAGACGGGAAGACGCGGATCGTCGCGCAGACGCCGGGTCTGCGCGTGGTGAAGTACGTGCTGCAATCCGGCGATACGCTGCCGTGGCACCATCATTCCGAGGTCTCTGACCGATTCTACTGCCTCGAAGGGCTGCTTGACGTTGAACTTCGCGCGCCGGCGCAGAAATGCTTCTGCACCCCGGCAAGACCTGCGTTGTGTCGCCGGGGGTCGTGCATCGCTCCAGCAACGCGGCCGATGGCGTCAGCCGCTATCTGCTGGTGCAAGGGATCGGCCGCTACGATTTTGTCACCACCGCAGACTGAAGCGGCGAGACGGCGCCGAGCAGCCCGGACGATCTCGCAGAGCACCGAAGGGACGACGTCTCCACCGGCTGTGGCGCGAGGCGGCCGCGATCGAGACCGGCGCGCCGGGCGATCGCCTGTTTGATGAGACCGATCGCCTTGCCTGGATTGAGGCCTTTGGGGCAGGTCGCGGTGCAATTCATGATCGTGTGGCAGCGATACAGACGGAACGGGTCGTGCAAATCGTCGAGCCTCTGCTCGGTGGCTTCATCGCGACTGTCCACGATCCAGCGATAGGCCTGCAGCAGCACTGCCGGGCCGAGATAGCGGTCACCGGTCCACCACCAACTCGGGCATGCCGTGGTGCAGCAGAAGCACAGGATGCATTCCCAGTAGCCGTCGATCTGTGCCCGCTCCGCGATCGACTGCAGTCGTTCTCCGTCCGGCGGTGGAGGCGTGTCCGTCTGCAACCACGGTTTGATCAGCCGGTACTGGGCATAGAGATGGCTCAGATCGACGACCAGATCCTTGATCACCGGCACGTAATTCAGCGGATAGATGCGGACGTCGCCCTTGATGGCTGCAATCGGCGTTGTGCAGGCCAAATGATTGGCGCCGTCGATGTTCATGGCACAGGAGCCGCAGACACCCTCCCGGCAAGAGCGGCGGAAAGTCAGCGTCGAGTCGATCTCGTTTTTGATCTTGATGAGGGCGTCAAGCACCATTGGTCCGCACTGATCGAGGTCGACCGAAAACACGTCCTGCACCGGGTTGTCGTCCGCGTCCGGGTTCCAGCGATAGACGCGGAACTGCTTGAGATGCGAGCAGGCGGCCGGCGCCGGCCAGGTTTTACCACGATGCACCCTCGAATTGGCCGGGAGTTTGAACGCGACCATCATCGCCACTCCATTCGCGAGTCGGATCAGGCACCGCGCTCTGTTGCCGATGCCACGATCTTTTCATCAATGTCGTCTCTGTTCCCCGTTCGGTCAATGCTGCCCGCTGGCGTACACCCCTGGTCCTCCGGGCGGGTCATCTCCGCCTTGATATATGTATTATCACTACCTATAAGAAGGAAGGCTGTTCAGGAAGTCGTCGTCCCGGTCAAGTCATAGGAGCGCCATACCCATGTCGCACGAATACGATGATCCGATCACCGCATTGGCAATTGGCACGGCAGTAAGCACGGTGCTTCGGCTGCTTGCGCAAAGGCGCGACGTTCCGCTCGACGAAATTGCAAGAGAGGCCGTGGACGCGGCCTTCTGCTCCTGCGTGACGCTACCGGGGGATGCCAGTAGCGGCCGTACCTCCCCGGTGCATGAGGGCCTGATTGCAGAGGTTGCAAGGCTGGTGCGCGCGGCGGCGGACGATTCCGTCGATACCGCCTCCGAGCAGTCATTTCCCGCGAGCGACCCGCCGGCCTGGATCTGGCGGGCGTGACCCGCGCGCGCGGCCGCCGCGCTTACGATCCACCGGTCGGCTGCTGCGACTCGGCCGCATCGAGCATCAACGCCGCGTGCGCATAGGCGCCGCCGGCGCGCATCTCGGCGGCGACCCAGATCGCCTCCATCAATTCTTGCTCAGTCGCGCCGGCGCGCAACGCCGCCTTGGTGTGACCCTTGATGCAATATGGGCACTGTGTCACATGCGCCACGGCCACGGCGATAATTTGCTTGAACTTCGCCGGCAGCGCGCCATCAGCAAACACCGCCTTGCCGAACGCATCAAACGCCGCATGCTGCGCCGGTGCCAGTGCCCGCCGGCGATCAGCCAATTGTCTGGTAGCGGGAGGATACATTTTTTCGCTCATTTCAGTTCTCGATTTCACCTGTCACAACATGGAATCGGGGTCAGAGCTGACATGTCACCTCGTGGGAAACCACCGCTCCCGGGCCTTTCGACACGGCTATCGATCGATGGGTATGGCGACCAGCCGCCCACACGCATCAGGCTTCTTTTAATTCGGTACTCCAGATACAGTCTGCCGCCGCTGATCGGCAATTGCAACACCGAATGAGGATTTACCATGCGGCTGACCCAGTTCACCGATTTCGGGATCCGTGCCTTGATCCTTTTGGCTGACCGCGACGGCGACGTATTAAGCGCCGCCTCTATAGCAGAGTCGCTCGGCGTGTCGGTTCATCACATGGCGAAAGTGCTCCAAGCTCTGGGCGCCGCCGGGTTGGTCCGCAGCCATCGAGGCAAACAGGGCGGGGTTACGCTCGCCCTGTCGCCCGCAGCAATTCGCATTGGCACCGTGGTGCGCGCGTTAGAGGAAAATCAGCCGCTGGTCGAATGCTGCCGCGCCGATGGCGGCGCCTGCGTGCTGACCCCAGCCTGTCGGCTTCGCGCGATGCTGCTAGGTGCGGAGCAGGCCTTCCTTGCGGAACTGGACAGGTTCAGCCTCGCCGACTGCCGCATCCCAGGTCTTGCCAGACTGCTCGTTCCCGGCCGTGCGGCGTAGGGTCGACTGCCCGGCCCTAGCCAGTTTAATATAGGTATTGACAATGCCGATATACGAGCAATATGATCGCTGAGATGGCGTGTGACGCCCGACGGAGGGATCCATGAGTCAGTTTGCCGATGTTTCCGGACTCGCCGGTCAGACGGTCGGACGAATTGCCGCAACCTTGCCCGGGGCCGCGGGCGTCTTCCAGGATCACGGGGTCGATTTCTGCTGCGGCGGCGATCAGACCCTCGCCGATGTCGCAGCCAAGCGGGCGCTCGATGTCGACGCGATCATCAGCGAACTCGCAGCGGCCGGCCCGGCCGGAGATGCGATGGAGTTCGCTGATGATGTGCCATCGGCACAACTGATCGAGCATATCAAGACGCGCTACCATGCCATCCATCTGCGGGAGCTGCCGTGGCTGATCCGCCTTGCGGGCAAGGTCGAAGCCGCGCACCGGCACAATGCCGTCGTGCCGGCGGGGCTTGGCGATCTGCTCGCGCGCTTGCGCGCGGACATGACCCTCCATCAGAAGCGCGAGGAGGTTGTGCTGTTCCCGATGATGCTGGCGGGCGGTGGGCCGATGATCGCGGCCGCGATCGCCACGATGCGCGCCGAGCACGATGATCACGGAGCGTCCCTCTCGGCGATCGACCGCCTTACCCATGGTCGCACGGCACCCAATGATGCTTGTGCCACCTGGCGCGCGCTCTGCACCGGGCTGACCAAGTTTCACAACGATCTCGTGATGCATGTGCATCTGGAGAACAACGTCCTGTTTCCGCGATTTGCCAATACAAGTGCGGCCGACGCGAGAGCCTGACGTCAGGTATCCCGCCGGGATGGCAAGGCAAAGCCATGCGAGCACCGTCCATACATCCCGCGATGTGCTCGAGAAAAGTGTCCGGCGGGTGGCAGAGCGGCGGCGCACTGCCCGCCGACTGTCACTGCGCGCGCCGGGACGGAGATCGCCGATGACCTACGTGGTCACCGAAAACTGCATCAAGTGCAAATATATGGACTGCGTGGAGGTATGTCCGGTGGACTGCTTCTATGTGGGCGAGAACATGCTGGTGATCCATCCGGATGAATGCATAGATTGCGGCGTGTGCGAACCGGAATGTCCCGCCCAGGCGATCATGCCGGATTCGGACGTCCGAGCAGAGGACTGGCTTGAAAGAAACCGCGCGTTCGCCACCGTCTGGCCCAACATCACCCGCAAGGGCACGCCACCTAACGATGCGGATGACTGGAAGGACAAGCCGGGCAAGGCCGGCTTGCTCGCGCCGGAGCCCGGAACGCCGTGACGATTGGTGCCTTGCTGCCCGCGTACCGCGAACTGCTGGCGCTGCATGTGATCTCGGTGATCGTCTCGATGGCGGGCATGATCATGCTGCCAGCAATCTATGCCAGACACGTGACGACAACTCCGGAAGTGGCGCGTGACGCTGGATTCGTTGAACTCGAACGCGGCATCATCAAGCGGTTCGTCAATCCAGCGATATATGCGGCCTGGGGATTCGGCATGCGGCCTCGGTAGCGCGGATCACGATTGCGCCGGCCCCCGCCGGGGCTCAACACGTCCGGGTTTCCCGGGCGCTCGGGAATTTTGCAGCGCAGCGGTCGCGAGGAATGCCGCTGCGCGGCAGGGGAAAATTCCTGTTGAACCGCGGAGGTCCGAAGGACCAGCAGCCAAGCCGTCAGCCTGCGCTCGAACGAGGCTTGCATCCTCACCCTGCGGCTTCGCGCCACGGAGGCGCGATCACCTCGGCAGGGCATTCAGGAGGAACGGCATTTCAGGGCTCGCCGGGTCCGCAGCCGCTCCGGCACATCGGTCCTGTGACCGGCCGGTGCTTCACAAGGTCCGGTGGTCACTGCGCTCAAGAGACAGCGTGGCAGCAGGGGGCGGCAGAAGTCCGGCCCCGTCGCGCTGCGCGCGAACGCGCTCTACGCGCCTGCCGCTGCCGCGTCAGGCTTCCCGAGCCGCACCTGACGTGAAGGGGCGCGTCTCGGCCATCCGGTCACGATCACTCGGGGACTGCGATTGCGGCGGCATGGACAGAGACTCGCCTGCACGTCTTCGGAGCCAAACTTGCACCCGGTGATGCGCGATGTCGCGTGTCATGCTTTCTGGCACCGTCGAGTATGACAGCGGCCTGGGCTCTTGCCCCGTGGCCGCCGGTTGCAGAGAGGGCGGTGCTGCTTTCGGTCGCTTCGACGCAGCTTTTGAGCGGTCGGGCGCTGGCGTGTTTCTCTGTCGATGCCCGAGTGGCCAGCGTTGCGGTACGGTGCGTGACGGCCTCCGAGGCCGACCGTCCTGCGCGAAACCATCCAGATCCTTGCGTCCGCAGATTCGCACCGAGGGTGTTCAGCCTCCTTGGACAAGGTGGTGATATTCCGGTCTTGCGTGTCCCCTGTCGTGATGGCGATGGACAGACGCCAGGGTCTCCTTGGCAGAAGCCCGCACCATCGATTGCAGCCTCTCCCCAGCGCAACCTGACACCTTGGCCCTTGTCGCGTTGCTCCGCGACGCCGTTCAACAGGAATCTTCCGCTGGCCCTGCGGGCCATTCCTCGCGAGGCAAGATCCCCAAGCCCCTTCGCTACGCTGCAGGGTGTTGATCTGAGGTGGTCCCGGAATTTCGGATAGGAGGATAAGCTCGGTTCGCCCTGAGAAGAGGACGGACCCGATGACGGGCAAGCGGACGCGGTATTCGGCGGAGTTCAAGGCGCGTGTGGCGCTGGAGGCGCTGCGCGGCGAGCTGACGACGGCGCAGCTGGCGGCGAAGCACGGCATCCATCAGACGATGGCGGGATCCGGCCGTTGCGGGACGGAGGGATCGGGGCATATGCTGCCCTCGTGGCCGGCGAAGAAGCCCTTCATCCGGGGAATCCGGGATTGCACAATCCCGTCGATGTCTGATAATTGAAAGTCCGCACGGGTCGGCCCGTGCCGACGCGTTGCGCTGTCCTCGGGACGAAGAGGTTGTCATGGACCGGATGAACGAGCGCCTGCTTGCCGCCGGTTTCCGCCGCCGCACCTTGCTGGCTGGCGCCGCGGGGCTGGCGGGGCTCGGACTGGCGGGACCGTTGGCGCGTCCGGTCCGCGCGCAGGGGGCGCCGAAGCGCGGCGGCACCCTGCGCGCGGCGTTTTCCGCCGACCCCGCCGGCTTCGACCCGGTGCGCGGACCGAGCGGCATGTCCCATGTCGTGATCGAGCAGGTCTATTCGACGCTGATGGCGCTCGACCCCGACGCCAAGCCCTATCCGGAACTGGCCGAGAGCTACGAGGCCTCGCCCGACGGGCTGCAATACACCTTCAACCTGCATGACGGGGTGGAGTTCCACAACGGCGACAAGCTGACCGCCGAGGACGTGAAGTTCTCTTTCGACCGGCTGCGCGCCAAGAACTCCGGCTATTCCTACGGCTCGCAGGTGGAGACGATCGAGATCGTGGAGGTGGTGGACCCGCTGACGGTGCGGTTCCACCTGACCAAGCGCACCGGGCCGTTCCTAGTGTACATGGCCTTCCCCGGCAGCTCGATCGTGCCGAAGAAGCTGGTCGAGTCCGGCCACGACCTGAACGCCAAGCCGGTCGGCTCCGGGCCGTTCAAGTTCGTCAGCTACGAGCCGCGCTCGGCCATCCGGTTCGTCCGCAACGATCACTACTTCCAGGCCGGCAAGCCGTATTTCGACGCGCTGGAATACCGCATCATCTCCGACACCACGGCGCTGACCGATGCGCTGATGTCCGGCGAGGTGGACTTCACCAACGAGGTGCCGCCCAAGGACTGGTCGGCGGTGCAGGGCAACTCCGACCTCAAGACCCAGGCGCTGGAGGGCTCGCGCTTCTACTGGCTGCTGCCGAACAACACGCACAAGCCGATGGACGACCCGCGGGTGCGCCAGGCGATCGGCTTGGCGCTCGACCGCAAGGCGATCGTCGCCGGCGCGTTCTTCGGTGAGGCGACCCCGATCGTCGGCGGCGTCATCCCGAAATGGAACTGGGGCTATGCCAACCTCCACTTCTTCAAGGAAGGGGCGGATATCGCCCGCGCCAAGCAGTTGCTCGCCGAGGCGGGCCATCCGGACGGGTTCGAGACCTCGCTGACCATCGCCTCCTCGTTCCCGGCGATGGTGGCGATGGCGCCGATCATCCAGGCGAACCTCGCGGCCGTCGGCATCAAGGCGAAGATCGGCACGATGGAGATCCCCCGCTTCTGGGACGAGGTATGGGGGCCGAGCAAGTTCGACATCACCACCATGTACTGGGTCAGCCCGCTGGCCGACCCGGACGACTTCGTGACCAACAACTACAAATGCGGCATGGCCATCAACGTCCAGAAGAGCTGCAGCAAGCCGATGGACGCGTTGCTGGAGGCGGCAAAGAGCGCGCCCGACGAGGCGGCGCGCAAGGCGGCCTATCGCCAGCAGCAGGAGCTGTCGCTGCAGGAGATGGACATCGTGCCGCTGGTCAACGCCTGGCTGCTGATGGGGTACACGACCAGGCTGCAAGGCTTCACGCCGCTCCGCACCGGCTTCCTGAAGACCCTGAAGGAGTCCTGGTACGCCTGAGCCTGGAGGCGGCCGGCGCGGTCCGCCATGCTGCGTCTCGTCCTCACCCGGCTTGCCCTGTTCCCGCTGACCCTGCTGGCGGCGTCGCTGGTGCTGTTCGTCGCCATCAACGTCGTCCCCGGCTCCGCCGCGCGCTCGGCGCTCGGGGTCGATGCGACACCGCAGGCGATCATGCGCTTCGAGGCGCTGAACGGCCTCGACCGGCCGCTCTACCTGCAATACGGCGACTGGCTGGGCCGGGCGTTGCGCGGCGATTTCGGGGTGTCGTTTCAGAACCGCGTCGCCGTCGGCCCGGAGATCACGCGGCGGCTGCCGGTGACGATGGAACTGGCGCTGCTCGCCTTCCTCATCGCCAACCTGATCGCGGTGCCGTTCGGCGCGCTCGCGGCACTTTTCCACCAGCGCCGCGCCGACACCATCATCAGCGGCATCGCCACCGTCTTCGGCGCAATCCCCAATTTCTGGCTGGCGACGCTGCTGGTGCTGCTGTTCGCGCTGACCTGGCGCGTGCTGCCCTCCGGCGGCTACGTGCCGCTGCTACGTGACCCGGAGCGCAACCTGACGCGCATGATCCTGCCGGCCCTCTCGCTCGGCATCGCCTCCTCGGCGCTGCTGACGCGCATCATGCGCACGGTGATGCTGGAGGCGCTGGCCTCCGACTACATCCGCACCGCCTATGCCAAGGGCGCCTCGCGCTGGGTGGTGCTGATCCGCCACGCCCTGCGCAACGCGCTGATCCCGTTTCTGACCGTCGGCGCTGTGGAGTTCGGCTTCCTGTTCGGCGGCGTGGTCATCATCGAGGACATCTTCCGCCTGCCGGGCATCGGCTCATTGGTGCTGGTCGGCATCATCAACCGCGACTATCCGGTGCTGCTCGCCTCCGCGCTGGTGGTGACGCTGGTGGTGCTCGCCGCCAACATGGTGGTGGACATCGCCGCCGGCCTGCTCGATCCGCGGCAGGTGCGCTCGCGGGGCAGCGGCGGATGAGCGGCGCGCAGCACCGGCTGCTGGTCATCGGCGGCGTGCTGGTGGCGATCGTCGTGCTGGCGGCGCTGTTCGCGCCGCTGGTGGCGCCCTATTCGCCGTATAGCCTCGACGTCGCCACCATGCTCCATCCGCCGAGCCTCGCCCATCCGCTGGGCACCGACGAGCTTGGCCGCGACGAGCTCTCGCGCACCATCTACGCCGCCCGCGTCTCGGTGGAGGTGGCGCTGGTGGCCGTGGCGGTCGGCGTCACCGGCGGCATGGTGGTCGGCATCGTCTCGGCCTATCTGGGCGGCATCGTCGATCTCGGGCTGATGCGCTTCATGGACCTGCTGTTCTCCTTCCCCGCCATCCTGCTCGCGGTGGTGCTGATGGCGAGCCTCGGGACCAGCGTGCTGAACGCCATGATCGCCATCGGCATCGTCTTCATCCCCGGCTTCGCCCGCCTCGCCCGCGTCGCCACGATGCAGGTGCTGCGCCAGCAATACGTCGATGCCGCGCGCACCGTCGGCATGTCCGACGCGCGCATCCTGCTGCGCGAGATCCTGCCCAACGTCCTGACCCCGGTGCTGGTGGAGGCGGCGGTGGCCTTCTCCTACGCGGTGATCCTGGAATTGGCGCTGAGCTTCCTCGGCCTCGGCGCGCAGCCGCCGGAGCCGTCCTGGGGCAACATGATCAACATCGGCCGCGGCTTCATGGGCCGCGCGCCGTGGCTCGGCATCGTGCCCGGGGCGGCGCTGTTCTTCTGCGTGCTCGGCTTCAACCTTCTCGGCGACGGGCTGCGCGACGCGCTCGACCCGCAGTTGCGCGAGTAGCCATGCCGGACACCGCGCAGGCCGCCGAGGCGCTGGCGATCTCCGACCTGTCCATCGGCTTCATCTCCCGCCGTGGCGCCACGACGGTGGTGGACCGCATCAGCCTCACCGTCGGGCGCGGCGAGATCGTCGGCCTGATCGGCGAGTCCGGCAGCGGCAAGACGCTGGCCGCGCTCGCGGTGCTGGGCCTGCTGCCGCGCGGCGCCAGCGTCACCGGCGGCGCGATCCGGCTGGACGGCGCCGCGCTGCTCGACCTGCCGGAGCGTCAGCGCCGCGCCAGCCGCGGCAGTCAGGTCGCCTTCATCCCGCAGGACGCGCTGCGCGCCCTCAACCCGGCGCTGCTGGCCGGCACCCAGGTCGGCGAGCCGTTCGTCATCCATCGCGCCAGCCCCTGGCGCGCCGCGCGGGCGAAGGCGGTGGACCTGCTCGCCGCGGTGCATCTGCGCGAGCCGGCGCGGCGGGCGGGCGAGTATCCGCACCAGTTCTCCGGCGGCATGCAGCAGCGGGCGATGATCGCGATGGGGCTGGCGCTCGACCCGCGCCTGCTGATCGCCGACGAGCCGACCACCGCGCTCGATGTCACCGTCCAGGGCCAGGTGCTGCGGCTGCTGCGCGAGATCCGCGATACCCACGGCACGTCGGTGCTGTTCATCACCCACGACCTCGGCGTCATCGCCGAGCTCTGCGACCGGGTGTACGTGATGTATGCCGGCACCATCGTCGAGCAGGGGCCGGTGCGCGCCCTGTTCGCCCACCCGGCGCATCCCTATACGCAGGCGCTGCTGCGCGCGACGCCCACCGTGCATTCCGTCACCGGCGAGCTGGCGGCGATCCCCGGGCAGATCCCGCTGCCCGCCGACTGGCCCGCCGGCTGCCGCTTCGCCGACCGCTG
The DNA here is from genome assembly GCA_963786445.1 of uncultured Pseudomonadota bacterium. Taxonomy (GTDB): domain Bacteria; phylum Pseudomonadota; class Alphaproteobacteria; order Acetobacterales; family Acetobacteraceae; genus JAFKFJ01. The sequence goes on along the minus strand of CAWAZU010000012.1, from coordinate 43,580 downwards.
CCCGGTCGCGTTCGCGAAATGCGCGAGCGCGCCGCCGCTGTTCCCCGTCGGGCCGGCGCACCGCTCGCGCTGCTGGCGGTCGGAGGCATGAGCCGCCCGCTGATCGAGTTCGCGTCCGTCAGCAAGGCGTTCCAGGGGGGCCCGCGCCTGTTCCGCCGCGCGCGGCCGCGCGCGCTGGCCGTCAACGGCGTGAGCCTGAGCGTCCAGCCCGGCCAGACCCTCGGCATCGTCGGCGAGTTCGGCTCGGGCAAGTCCACGCTGTTGCGCATCCTGCTGCGCCTGACCCGCCCGACCGAAGGCCGCGCGCTGTTCGACGGGGCGGATGTGTGGGCGCTCGGCGGCCGCGACCTGCTGGCGTTCCGCCGGCGCGTGCAGGCGGTCTTCCAGGACCCGATGTCCTCCTTCAACCCGCGGCAGAGCATCGGCACGATCCTATCGGCACCGCTGGAAGTGCACGGCATCGGCACCCGCGCGGCGCGGCGCGACATGATCGCCGAGGCGCTGGCCCGGGTCGGCCTCGGCCTGGAACTTGCCGCCCGCCACCCGCACCAGTTGAGCGGCGGCCAGCGGCAGCGGGTGGCGATCGCGCGTGCGATCATCCTGCGCCCGACGGTGCTGCTGGCCGACGAGCCGACCTCGGCCCTCGATGTCTCGGTGCAGGCGCAGGTGCTGAACCTGTTCAAGGCGACGCGGGCGGAGCTTGGCCTGACCTGCATCTTCGTCAGCCACAATCTCGGCGTGATCCGCTATGTCAGCGACCATGTGGCGGTGATGCGCCAGGGCGAGGTGGTGGAGAGCGGCGCCGCCGAGACGGTCTTCACCGCCCCGCAACACCCCTACACCAGCGCCCTGCTCGCCGCCGTCCCCGACCTCTCCGCAGTCGCCACCGCCTGAGCAGCCCGTCTCCCCCTCCCCTGCGGGAGGGGGTCGGGGGGAGCGACTGTCTTGGTCGTCAAGCGTGATCTGATCGCTGGATTATCTCGGCGGCGCGGCGGGCGGGTCAAGGCTGGCGCTATTGCGCCACCGCCGTTGGCGGCTTCGGCCTTGACCCGCCCGCCGCGCCGCGAAGTTGGCTTGGGATCAGTTCGACGCTGCGCCATGCTCAGCCTGCTTCCATGTCTGTCCGTCCCGCACGATCGCGTTGAGGATGGTCAGCAACTTGCGGGCGATGGCGATGAGGGCGACGATCTTGGGCTTTCCGGCGGCGAGCAGCCTGTCGCGGAACGCCTTGAGCACCGGGTTGTAGCGGGCGCCGACCATGGCCGCCATGAACAGGGCCGAGCGCACCCTTGCCCGACCGCCGCCGATGAAGCTTTTGCCCTTCCACTGGCCGGATTGGCGGGTCCACGGCGCCAGACCGGCGAGCGCCGCGATCCGGCGCCGATCCAGCGTGCCGAGCTCCGGCAACTCGGCGATCAGCGTGCGCGCGACAATCTTGCCGACGCCTGGGACGGAGGCCAGCAGGTCCGCTTTCGCACGCCAGGCCGGCGAGCCGCGCACGGCGTCGTCGATGTCGGTTTCCAGAGCCGAGAGTTCCTTCTGCAAGGCTGCGAGCAGACGCGCGATGCTCTTTTGCAGACGCTTGGCGGTCAGACGCTTCTGGCGCTGACGTTCGGCGACCATCATGTCGATGATCTGACCACGCCGCGCGACCAGATCGGCCAGATGCCTGGTGTCGGCGTCAGGCAAAGGCCGCACCGCCGGCTTGGTCGCCTCGACGAAGTGGGCAATCACGCTGGCATCCAGCGGGTCGGTCTTGGCGCGCTTGCCCAAAGCCCGGGCGAAGGCCCGCACCTGGGCGGGATTGACCACCACCACCGGCAGGCCGGCGCCGGCGAGGGTCGCGGCAACGACGGTTTCGTAGCCGCCGGTCGCTTCGAGCGCGATCACGCTCGCCGCCAGCGGTTCGAGATGACCGAGCAGCTCACGCAGCCCGGATGCATCGCGCGTGACCGCAAAGCTATCTCCCGAAGGACGCACCGCTACGTCCAGCCGGTCCTTCGAGACGTCGATACCAACAACGATGGCGTCCATCCTATCCCGTCCTTGCGCAATCGGGCTTCGCTGGCGGCCCAAGCGACTGTTCGGGTTCGATGGAACGACGAACGGGGAACCAGGCTCCCCCACGGGCTTGGCGTCCCTCAGGGGTATCGGTCTCCCGCCCGCCACCGCACCGTCGAGCTTACACGATGACGACGTATCCAAGTTACAAGGGGGCCTGCGCCGCCGGCAAGCCGATCCTCCCGCCTCACAGCCCCGGCGGAAACCTCTCCACGTAGCAGTCGCCGTACCGGCCACTGTACACCGCCTGCCGCCCGTCCAGATGCACCTATACATATCGACCGATTGAACAATATCCGCTATGGAGAGTGCCGAGGGCACGGCAGGCTCTGTCGCGCCCGTGAAGTTTCCATACTGGCGCTTATGCGGCGCCAACAGCCCGACAGGGGGATGTCCCGGCGCATGTTGAAACTCGCCTGACGGCCAATGTCCGATTCCAACCTACGCGGCGATTGAGTTTGGTTCAACAGCGGGACTGCTCCCGTGCCGGGCTTGCAGGGCGGCAAGTGCGGCACGCAGCACCGGCAGTTGCTTGTGGGCCCTTTTGGCTGACCAGCACCCCACCGCTGCCCGACAATGCGCTCGCGGCCGCCCAGTTGAAGGGCCGGGAGCGCTATGACGGTTTCGTGGAGGCCCTCGGCCGGCGGCTCGCGCGCGGCCGCAAGCTCGCCGACGAGGTGAGCCGCGACGTTGACGCGGTCGCGCCGGAAAACGATGGAGAGCCCCGGTAGTGGCTACTTTGAATTTCTCCTCGCGACCCCCCAACGCCGTTCACCGGTCATCGAGGGGCCCCTGAAAGCGGACATCAAAGTGACCGGTGAAGGCAGCCGAGATCATCAAGTGAAAATCCGGTCTATGGGCCAAAGCATCCGGATGGGGGGCGACCCGCTGCGTTGTCGGCCTGACTGCAACCTTGCATTCCGGTAATCTGAAGGGTAAAGGTATCGGCTGTTATTGCAAATCAAGAATGACGCTCGTCGAATGTGACTTCGATCCATCCCGGGGAGAAACACCATGTGGCAGGCTAAGATTAAGTTTTGGGTTCCGGTCTGCCTCCTCGCACTGCTTCTGGCCCAGCCGACAAGAACCCTCGCTCAGACACCTCTGCGGGACGACGCATTAGGGCGTGTCGTCATTTAGGGGCTTCCGGCACGGCGGAAAGCTCGATTTATAGGGGATCAGCCGATTTGGAGCTGACCGATGCGACGCTACGCCCTTCGTGACGATCAATGGGAGCGAATCCGGGACCTGCTTCCTGGGCGTGAAGGTGACGTGGGAGTAACCGCGCAGGATAACCGGCTGTTCGTCGAGGCGGTGCTCTACCGCTATCGCGCGGGCATTCCGTGGCGCGACTTGCCGGAGCGCTTCGGTGACTGGAAGAACGTGCACCGGCGGTTCAGCCGCTGGGCCAAGTCCGGTGTCTGGGAGAAGGTGTTCCAGCATCTCGCGGTCGATGCCGACAACGAGTATGCGATGATCGACAGCACCATCGTGCGTGCCCATCAGCACAGTGCGGGCGCCCAAAAAAAGCCGGCGACGACCAGGCGATCGGGCGGTCTCGCGGCGGATTGAGCACCAAGATCCATGCGCTGACCGATGCGCTCGGCAATCCGGTCGGCTTCTTCCTGACCGGCGGACAGGCGCACGACCTGGTCGGTGCCGATCACCTGCTGCCCTCGATGCAGGCCGACACGCTGATCGCCGACAAGGCGTTCGACGCCGATGAAAGGGTCCTCACCCCGCTGGCCGCTGCCGGCAAGGCTGCCGTGATCCCGCCCAAGGCAAACCGCCGCCTGCTGCGCGACTACGACCGAGACCTCTACAAAGCACGCCATCTGATCGAGAACTTCTTCGCCAAGCTGAAGCAGTTTCGTGCCATCGCCACTCGCTACGACAAGACCGCCCCGAACTTCCTCGCCGCCGTTCACCTCCCCCCAGCCATTTGGCTCAATTGACGACACGCCCTAGACAACCCGAGCAAACATGCATGGGACCTTTTCATCAGCGTCAGCAAACCGGCTTTGAACCCAAAGCTTGGGCAACGTGGCGTGCCGGATCCAAGTAAACCCTTCGGCGCCGCAGGTACTACGACGGTCTGGGAAACATGGCGCGCCGCAACGCCCGAGGTGTTTACGGTCGATGGCGCAAAACCTCCTGCCGATTTCAATGATATGAGCCTCGTGAACTCGTGCCCTTCTGGGAAAGTGCCCGAGCCTCCGCAGAAAGGTCAATTTATAGCGGCGTTGACCGGAAACCTGCATCAGGGGGTCCGTGTGTTGTTCAACCCGGAAGAAGGGATTGGATTACCGGGAACCGGTGGGTTTGGCGAGACGAGAATAAACCCCTCCACCCTTACCATCCATCAGTTTAGCAGGCATTCCCAGAGTTTGGGGAGCGGCAAGGCGTGGAGCATGAGGCGGATGGCTTTGCGGAGTCCTCGGGTGAACCAGGAGAGTTTGCCTCTGGCGAGTTTTTTTGGCTGGCGGTCGGGAGTTTTTTTTCGGCCGGTGTCGGGTTCTGGACGGCGTCCCACATGCCGGTGGAGACGGCCCAGTAGAGCGCGAGCGACATGACCAGAATGAGGCGGCCGAGCCGATCGGGATACTGGATGTGCGTGTCTTCGATGCCGAAACCGCGCGACTTGAAGTCGGAGAACATCGGCTCGATGCCCCAGCGGCTGGCATAGTCGAGGGTGGTGAGATAGCCCGGCCTGGCGGACATGGCGATGATCCACGGCTCGGCGTGGCCTGGGTCGCGGAGGATGCCGATATTGGTCGCCACGCGCTTGCCGGTGAGCGCGACATCCTGGAAATAATGCCCCTGGGAGGCTGCCAGTTCGCCGGTCGTCGCCTTGCGTGCGCCGATCCGCGTGGTGAGGTTGCCTTTGAGCCGGAGCCGGTAGTCCCAGCCGCGATCCCGACACCACCGGATCAACTCGGGCGTGCCGTAGAAGCGATCGGCGAGCAAGACCACGCCGGCGGCGGCGGGCAGCCAACCGCATACCGCGTCGAGCAGATGCTTCTGTGTGGCAAATCCGATGGCTCCGTCGGTCTCCTCGACGCGCCAGGCGACCGGCAGGGCGCGCTCGCCCCAGCGCACGCTCAGCATCAGCACCTGATGGCGGTCGGAAATCTTGCTCTGGTCGAGGATCAGCGGCACGGGCGCATCGGCTTGGGCAAGACGCGCCAGGATCTCGCTGGCGAACGGCTGCATGACCGCGTCGCAGGACACCAGATCGTTGGCCAGGAAGCGCGCGATCCATTGGTAGCCCATATCCCAGCGATCCGACCGGCGTGGCAGCCCCGATGCGAGTTCCACCAGATTGGCGCTGCGAACATGCAGCATGGTGGCGACCAGAAGCGACAGCTTGTCACGCTGCGTCTTGCGCTGCCCCGGCAGCCGCTGCTTCAGTTCGGCGTTGATCCCTTGCGCCCAAACGGCGATCCCGCTTGTCCCCACCACCTGCCGATCCCGCTTCAGAAAAGAGGCGGAATCCTTAAATCACACACAGATTCGAGCCGTCAACAGCAAACGCCAGGGAACTGATGGATGGTCAGCCCCTCACCTATCAGACAATTTTGGAGAACGGTCTCTATATAATCTCGAGGGTCAGAAAAAATACGCATCTGATGTTCTAAATGGGAGAACTCCAATAAGCTTTCAAATCGACTCTGTCGAAGTGAAAGCAGGATGGATCGATATAACGAACGCCCCAAACAAGGACAAGTACTATTCTGTCCAATGGAATGGAAAAACCTTCGGACTCGAAACCTTGCACATTATTTCGAAAGATCTGCCCAATTGGTTTTGGGCCACTTTCCATCAGAAAGACGGCCCCCCCGATGACCCTCCATCAAACCCCGATACCTACGGGCAGCCGTCACTGGTGAAGGGCACGATATGGGAAAACTACGTCCTTGGCGGTACGCAGACCAATTTTGTCGACACGACGGGCGGCGACTCCCTTCTATCTGACAGCTACATCGAGCAGGATTTCAAGCACTCTTCGTGCATTACCTGTCATGCCAATGCCAGTATTTCGCCTTCGGGTGCGCGTCTTTCTCCTCAACCAAGCAAAGACGCTGATGGCAATCCCTTGCCACCCGACTCCAGCACCACAGGGATCCCGATCCACAAGCAGTTTGTGGATGCAAGTAACAAACTTGCTTTTACCCAGACAGATTTTGTATGGTCCGTCATCAGAGCGCGGCCAACCGTTCCCGGGCATACAGCTAAAGACCCGTGCCGGGCGACTCAGTAAGTTGAAGGGAAGTCAATGTCCGTCTCCTTCAAAACCGATATACTCCCGCTTTTCAGACAAAAAGACATCGCTTCGATGAAAGCTCATGGACCCTTTGATCTGTCATCATATGCTGATGTTGTTGTTCATGCGGATGATATTCTGCAACAACTTCAGCTTGGTTCCATGCCTTGTGACGGTGCCTGGCCACAGGCGGACGTCGACAAATTTCAGCGATGGATGACAGACGGAAAACAGCCCTGAGAAGATGGGCTATCGTGACTAGGCCGCGTGGACAAACCGCGCCAGGAAGGGGGTTCCCCCGACGCGGGCGGGCGTGATTCGTGGCTGACCTCTGTCATGGAGGTCGGCTGTGGTTCGCGGATTGATGACGGACGAAGAATGGGCGCTGTTCGCGCCGTTCGTTGTGACACGCTCGCGGCAGGGCGGCCGGCCGCCGGCTGACCACCGGCGGGTGCTGGATGCGATCTTCTGGATCGCGCGCACCGGCGCGCCGTGGCGCGACCTGCCGAGCGAACTGGGCCACTGGAACTCAGTGTGGCGGCAATTCCGCCGCTGGACCACGAGCGGACTGTGGGACGTGCTGCTGCAAGCCCTGGCCGACAGCGGCGGCGACGCCGATGCGTTGCAGATGATCGACAGTACCGTGATCCGGGCACACCACTGTGCCGCCGGCATAAAAAGGGGATTCGCGGCCAGTCGCTCGGGCGCTCGCGCGGCGGCTTCTCGACCAAAATCCACCTGCGCACCAACGCCGAGGGTCTGCCCATCGGCATCGTGCTGACGCCCGGCGAGTGCCACGACAGCACGGCCTATCCAGACCTCATGGCAGAACGCGACAGCGATCCCGGCATGCTGCTGGCCGATCGCGGCTATGACAGCGACGCCATCCGCCAGGATGCGCGCGATCGCGGCGCCGCACCGGAAATCCCCACCAAGCGCAACCGCATCGTCCAGTACTCAGTCAACCGCCGCGTCTATGCGCTGCGCAATCGCATCGAGCGGTGCTTCAATCGCCTCAAGAACAGCCGCCGCGTCGCCACCCGCTACGATCAGGACGACACCAGCTTCCTCGGCTTCGTCCTGCTCGCCGCCATCCGGCTCTGGTTCAGATTTGTCCACGCGGCCTAGTCTGTCCTATTCAGCGTGTTGCTGGTGTCGAGGCTGTCTGAGCCGAGGACGCAGTTGGTTTTGGCGCCTTTTTCATCGCTGTTTTGGCTTGGACGTGATCGGCGTTGGAGTTTCGGGACCGGGTGAGTTCGGGGCGATGGCCCCGTGTGTCACGGACCGGCGGGCTGGAGGCTGAGCGCGATGCCGCGGAAGAGCATGGCTTCGGGGCAGGCGGCGGCGAAGGCGATGCGGATCCGCGTCGCGGTCACGGTGACGCGCGCTGCGATCTTGAGCAGGCGCATCCGCAGCGTGGCGAACTCCGCGGTCGCCAGCGTTTGCTGCTTGGGGATCGCGGCGCGCAGCGTCAGCATGAGCCAGTAGGCGGCGGTGTGCAGCACCAGGCGCACCTGATTGGCGAGTGCCGAGCGGCAGGACGTGCGGTCGGAAGCGAGCTGACTCTTGTGCAGCTTGATGAGGTTCTCGGCCTGGCCGCGTGCGCAATACAGCGTGTCGTAGAGCCATTCGGCGCTGCCGTTGGCCAGGTTGGTCACCACGAAGCGGATATCCAGGCCTTGCCTGCTGGCCTCGATCCTTGCCGCCACCCGCCGCCGGCACTTCCAGGATTTGGCGCCGTAGCTGGCCTCGGCGTAGCCGCGCATCACGGTGGCCGGCGCTTCGGCGCGACGGACCCTGATATCGTCCGCGGTGGCCTCGACCAAGCGGCTCAGCACGGCGTTGCCGGGCAGGCCGAAGATGTAAGCCACGGCGTTTGCCTCGCACCACGTCATCACCTCGGGGCGGGCATAGTGACCATCGCCGCGGATGGTCAGCCGGGTCTTCGGCCAATGTGCCCGAATGCGGCGCACCAGGCGACGGAGATGGCCGCGCACCTCCTCCCCGGACGGCGTCTTGCCCGGCCGCAGCAGCATCGTCACCGGACGAGAGGTAGCGGTGTCGTAGACATGGATGGGCAGGAAGCAGCGTTCGTCATAGTGCGCATTGAACAACGACATCTGCTGATGGCCATGCACAACATCGACGGTGTCGTCGATGTCCAGGGTGACGGCGGCAGGCGGATGGGCGTAGCTGGCGCAGTAGAGGTCGACCATGGCGTAGCTCATGCGCATCACCTCGCGTAGCGTCGGCGCATTCTCCCAGCGTGACATGGTCGGCTGCGAGCACAGGTCGCGACCGGTATCGGGCAAGCGTCCGCAGGCCAGCTTGAACCCGGGGTCGCTGCGCAGATGATCGAGGTCGTCGGCGTCCTCGTAGCCGCAGGCGATGGCGAGGATGCGGGCGCGCAAGATGTCGGCGAGGCTGTGCGTGACACACTGCGGCTTGCGCGGGTCGCTGATCAACGCCGCCAACCGCTGGACGATACCCAGGCGGCGCTCGGCGGCCGCCAGCAGCATGACGCCGCCATCGGAGGTGAGCTGTCCGCCGTCAAAGGCAGCTGTGACTTTCTTGCGTCCGACGGCTGGAAAGCCGAACGGCTCAATCGTATCGTCGGGCATCGCGGGTGTGGCTCGGCGTGATCGTGGGAACGGATGGCTTCGACACCCAATTCGTAAACTGCATCAGCAACTTATGCGACGCCCGCCAGCGAATCGCTGCCATGCCGGCGAATAAGGTGGGTTAGCCACCTCCGTTGAATGAGTTGCTCTACACCCAAATCACACTCGGCCATAGTACATCCGCGTGTCGGATTCCGGTCGCAGAATCCTTCCCTTTCGGGACTCACCAAGTGCAAGCGGTCGTGCCGTTGCTGGTCTCATACCACGCGCTAGCCCGTCTTATTCAGCGCCCCGCCCAAAAACAGCATTTTATGGCGGAATTTCAAATTCTTACGGCCGATCCGGCTGCGGCAAATTTTGCCACAGCTCTATCGTCAGACACCCCGCCGTTTCAGGGTACTTGCAGCTGAAGGTATTACGCCGCGCACAAGACGGGTTAGCAACCCGGAAAGATCGGATCGAGCACCGGCGGATCGCCGTCCGTACGATCGCAGGCATAGCCGAAATAGACCCCGTCATCCGTGGCCCAGAGATTCGCGGCCATATCGCTTTACTGCTTCCCGGCCGGGAACATGCGCCGCACGGCTTCCTCCGCCGTCACAAAATCGGCGTCGCCGTGGGCCTTCTGCTGTTCGACGTTCTGTCGGCTCAGGCGCCAGGCACCCGGTTCGAGCACTTTGGCCCCGGCGACGAATTGCGCGCCCGACAGGTAGATCAGTTCATCCAGCAGCGCCGCGATGGCCGCGACTGACTTGGGGATCGCGACAAAGAAAAAGACGAGCAGGACGCAAAGCGGCAGCGCCCACTGGAGGAAGCCGACGAATCCAGCCGAGAATGCGGGATAGAAGCCCTCAATGAACGTCTGTCCTTCCCGCCACACAACGATGGCGACCACAGCAACGGCCGCCACCTTTCCCAACCGGACCCGGCGCTCCCGAAGGGTGGTCAGTTCCTCACCGGCCCGCTTATCGCGGGTCGCCCTGGGATCATAGAGATATTCTCCGTTCCGGCGTAGCCACATAGTGCGATACGGCTCGCCGCTGTCGCTGACATGCCAGAGGACGCCGCGCGCTTCCAGCCGCAGCCAGCGCAAGCCAAACCACTCGGCCTTTGCTAACCCCCAAGAGCCCTTCGCGATCAACCCGACGACGATGAGGGTCGCCAGTACCCCGTAAAAGACGCTGTTGGAGGGCTCATGCAGCAAGCGGAATTGGGGAGAGGCGGCCGGCCACCGCGAGAGCCACCGCGCGACATAACCGGCGTAGATCAAATAAACCGCACTGGAGCGGGCCGCGGACAGGGCGCGGCTATAAAAATGATCGAAGGTGCCCCCGATGTCGAAAGTCTTGCGGACGGAGAGCCGCGCGCCGGCTTTTGCCGAGAGGAAAAACGCGATCAGCGTGGCGGCCAGTGCCCCCATCACGTACGCGACACCGCCGATCGGCCCATTCACGCGCACGAAAGCCAGAACGGCGGTCACCACATCGTACGTCGACATTTCCCGTACTCTCTCACCCTCTCAGTGACGGGAATAGTCAGCCCAGGCCGACGGTGAACGCCGTCCACCAGGCGCGGAGGTGCCGAAGCAGCGGACCCCCACGGCGGCGGGACAGAACCGGCAGGCCGCCGCTCGTCTCTCCGGGGGGATGGGCCCGGCGCCGTCCGAAGCTCTTGCCTCGGTGTCCCGGCTGTCGCCACTGTCGCCGTCTCCCCGCCGCCACGCCATATGCGCGGACGGTCGCCAGGATCAACCGCCGGCGACGGCGCGGTGTCAATGCGCGGGTAGGAGGCCGCGGCGGCGAAGGCTGGCCGCCTGAATGGCGCTTCCGCCCGGAGCGCCACGCGAGGGCTGCTTCGCTGACACCCAGGATTCGGCGCCGCTGCGTGGCTATAAATACGGCAGCAATAGCCAGAACATAACCATGAGATATTTGTATCAAACTTAGTTCAATGATCTGTTTGGGCTTTTCTGATGCAAAGTTCTGATGCAGAATATAGGAGCATTTTAGCCCTGGAGATCATGCCATGCCTCGCCATCGAAAGACCTTGCTCGATCTCACCGACGAACTGGACGACGCCTTGAAGCCGTGGACATGCCCACAGTGCCGAAAGACCTATCAGCCGCACATCAGCCCCATTGACGGCCGGGAGCGCTGCGAAGCGTGCGCCGGAGGGAGCCGCCACGCATGATCTACGGCTATGTCCGCGTCGCCGATGCTTCCCGCCGCCGACGGAGATCAGTCAGCATGTTCTGCTGCCCGGCGTCGCTCGGGGTCGGCACGGCCTCGGCCCGGATTGAAGTGGAACGGCGTCCACCGGTCGTATGCAGCACCCTCAAGGCTGCCTTTCGGTCGAGCATGCCGTTCCACGCTCTGTCGCTGTCCGGGCGGCCTAATCGTTGCGACCCCACAGAGCGTCGCTCAGCCGCCCAAGCGGGATGATCTCGCCGGCCTTGCCCGCTCGCCACGGTGTATCCTGCACTCGATGCATGATCGGCGCGCAGGTCAACATTTCAGCGAGCGCACTGGCGGGGCGGGTACCACGGATTGCGACATCCCGCGCATGTCGTCCCGCGAGAGTGTCGCAACGATCCACCACCTGCGCCGCCAGAGTGTGGTCCTCGACGTTTGCCGCGCGAACTTCGATCGGCGTCAATGCCGCCTGACGCGAGCGCCGCGCTCAGCCTCCTGGTTCGGCGCGGGCGCGGCGCGGCAGCGGTTGCAGGCCGGCGAGGCCGGGGCCGCGCTCGGCGTCGTCGGCGAAGCGCAGCCGGTCGATCAGATAGCGGCCGGCGCGCTCGATGTCCTCGCGCAGCACCGCCGCCGCGCATTCGGCGTCGTGCGCCTGCAGCGCCGCCATCAGGTCGTCGTGCAGATCGATCGCGCGCGCGTGCAAATGCGTCTGCGCGGTGCGCATGATCGGGCTGCGGCGCACCCACAGCGTCTCGATCATAGACAGCAGCAGCGGCGCGCGGGCGGCTCGGTAGATGCCGAAATGCAGTTCGTAGTTGGCGAGTTGGTAGCCGCCCTCGTCGCCCTCGCGCCGCCGCTCGCCGCCGCGACGGGCAATGGCGGAGATGGCGGCGAGTTCGCCGGCGGTGATCGCCCGCGCCGCGAGGCCGGCCGCCATCGGCTCCAGCACGGCGCGCAACGCAGTGATCTCGGCGAACTCGGCGCGCCGCAGTTCCGGCACGAAGGCGGTGCCGCCGGGCCCGATATCCAGGCACTGCTCGGCGGCGAGGCGGCGCAGGCCGGTGCGCACCGGCGTCATGCTGGTCCCCAGCGCCTTGGCGATGCGGCGGATCGACAGTGCTTCGCCCGGCACGAAATCGCCGCGGATCAGCGCCTCGCGCAGGGTCCGGTAGACCCGTTCCTCCAGCAGTAACGATTCCGGCTCGGCCGCGTCCTGAGGCACCGTCACATCCACCCTTAACTCGTGATCACACCCGGTATCACGCTCGTCATCATACCCCCGATTGGCGGATGCCTGCGGGAAGCGGGGAGCGGCGTCAAGATGGGCCTGTGCACGTGACCATGAAGATTGCCTCGGTCGAGGCGCTGCGCATGCGGGCGCCGAAGGTGGAACTGAAGGCGGACGGCACGCAGGAAGTGCTGGTGGTGCGCGTGACCACCGACACCGGGCTGGTCGGCCACGGCGAGGCGGTGTCCAACGCGACGGTTGCCAAGGCGATCGTGGAAGCGCCGATGTCGGCGCCGTTCCGCCACGGGCTCGGCGTCGTGCTGGTCGGCACCGACCCGTGCGACCCGCAGGCGCGCTGGCAGGACATGTACGAGGCGACGCGCTGGTATGGCCGTCGCGGCGCGGCCATGCACGCGATGGCGGCGGTCGATACCGCGCTGTGGGACATTGCCGGGCAGGCTGCCGGGCAGCCCTGCCACGCGCTGTGGGGCACGCGGCGGACGCGCGTGCGCGCCTATGCCAGCGTGCTGTTCCCGCAGACCGCGCGCGAGGGCGCGGACCTCGCGGAACGCTGCCTCGCCGCCGGCTTCAGCGCGGTGAAATTCGGCTGGGGCGCGTTCGGCCACGACGAGGCGTGGGACCTCGCGATGCTGCGCGAGATCCGCCGCGTGCTCGGCCCGGAGGTGGCGCTGATGGTGGATGTCGGCCGTGTCTGGACGGCGGAGCAGGCATTGCGGCGGGCGCCCCGGCTGTTCGGCGATTTTGCTCTGCTGTGGCTGGAGGAGCCGCTGCACGAGGACGACATCGAAGGCTACCGCCGCCTTGCCGCCGCCATGGACGGGCGCATCGCCGCCGGCGAGACCGAGGAGACGCAGGCGTTCTTCGGCGCGATGCTGGCGGCCGGCGTGCGCGTGATCCAGCCCGATGTCGGCCGCTGCGGCGGCCTGACGGTGGCACTGCGGCTGTCGGCGCAAGCGCGGCAGGCGGGGGCGTGGTGCGTGCCGCACTGCTTCGGCACCGGCGTCAACCTCGCGGCCTCGCTGCAATGGATGGCGGCGGCCGAGGAGGCGCCATTCAACGAATACCCGCTCACCGCCAGTCCACTGCGCAACGATCTGGTGATCGGCCTGCCGCAGCTGGTCGATGGCTGGGTGGAAGTGGGCACGGCGCCGGGCCTGGGCATCGCGCTGGACGAGGCGGTGGCGCGGCGGTTCACGGTTGTCTGAACGGACGGAGCGCAGCGGACCGGATTTCTGAGGTAGGCGGACAACGCAACAACACAACGGAGGCGGGGATGTCGGGCGTGCAGAGTGCGACCTTGGGCGTGGTGCGGCTGGCGGCATGCGGTCTGCTGGCCTTGGGAGTGGCGGGCGCGGCGCGCGCGGCGGAGCCGGAGCTGCAAGGCACGTTGCGGGTGGCGGCCAATGGCTGGATCATCCAGAAATTCCCGGTGCAGGCGGCCGCGCAGGACTTCATGGCCAAGCATCCGGGCGTGAAGGTGCAAGTGATCCCGAACGACGACGACACCTTCGTCAACCAGTATCTGCTCGATTTCGCGCACGGCCACAGCCCGGCCGATCTCGGCATCGGCGGCACGCCGGGGCAACTCGCGGCCTTCGTCGCCAAGGGCTACCTCGCGCCGTGGACCGATTTCTTCACCGGCGACTTCACCAAGGACAAGTTCATCACCCCGTACCTCGAGTCCGGCGTGTTCCAGGGCGAGCAGTACACCCTGCCGTTCATGGGCGAGGTGATCATGTTCTCGGTCAACAAGCCGATGCTGGCGAAGGCCGGCCTGCTCGGCGCCGACGGTCTGGCGATTGCGCCGAAAACCTGGGACGGACTGCCCGAGTTCTGCCAGAAACTGACGGCGGCGAACGGCGGCAAGCCCGGCTGCTCGATCCATTGGGGTTTCAGCTTCGCCACCTACAACTACCTGAGCTGCCTGCTCGGCGAGCAGGGCACGTTCTACGAGCAGGGGACGAAGATCATCGATTTCTCCAGCCCCGCCGCGCATGATTGCCTGAATGTCGGGCGCGAACTGATCGCCAAGGGCTGGTCGATGCCGGAGACGCTGTCGGACGACAACGGCGGGCGGCGCACCTTCATTGCCGGCGGCGTTGGCGCCATCCTGGAAGCCGCCTCGCGCGAGGCGGAGGCGGCGGCCAAGCTCGGCGCCGACAAGGTCACGCTGATGGCGGTGCCGGGCACCGAGAAGAACGGCACCATCGTGTTCTCGCACGCAGTCTATATGCCGAAATCCGACAGCGACAACGCCAGGAAACTGGCGGAGGCGTTCGTGCGGGAAGAGATGCTGACAACGACCTTCGGGCAGGCCGGCCTGACCAAATTCGGTAAGCTGCCGACCTATCTGCCGGCCTGGAAAGGCCTGGAGGACGACCCGACCTACAAGCTGGAACTGTCGGTGCTGGCGCACGGCGTGAACGCGCCGGAATATGCCGGCTACGACCAGTTGGACACCGACATGCAGCAGCAGATCGGCAAGGCGGTGCTCGGCACCGAGAGCGTGGACGCGGCGTTGCAGACGATGCACGAGCAGATCCGCACGGTGAACCTGACCGATCTGTCGACCGGGCACTGACGGGACATGCCGGGGCGGCGGCGGCGCGACAGCCTGATTGCCTATGCGTTCCTCGCCCCGGCCCTGCTGTTCCTGGCCGGCCTGCTCGGCTACCCGATCATCGACACGTTCTATCTGTCGCTGACCAAGTTCAACTTTGTCTACGATGCGGCGCCGCGCTTCATCGGCCTCGGCAATTACCGCGCGCTGCTCGGCGATGACGGGTTTCGCGCCGCGTTCGCCCACACGCTGCTGTTCACCGCGATGTTCCTGCCGCTGTTCCTCGGCGGCAGCCTGCTCGCCGCGCTCTCCGTGAACGCGGTGCCGCGCTTCAGTCAGGCCTTCCGCACCGCGATCTTCCTGCCGATCATCGTTGGCGAAAGCGTGGCCGGCGTCATCTTCACCTGGATCTTCAGCCGCGATTTTGGCTTGTTCAACGCGGCGCTGACGGCGGTCGGCCTGGGACACTGGGTGCATGGCTGGGTTGCCGACCCGCGCTATGCGCTGATCGCCATTGTGGTGGTGGAACTGTGGCTGCTGCTCGGCGTCGGCATGCTGATCTTCCTGGCCGGGCTGCGTTCGATCCCCGGCGAACTCTACGACGCGGCGGCGGTCGACGGTGCCGGGCCGGTGCAGAGTTTTATCAGTGTCACGCTGCCGCACCTGCGCGCGCATGCCGTGATCGCGACGGTGTGGGGTGTGGTGCAGGCGGTGAAGATTTTCGGCGTGCCGTATGTGATGACGCATGGCGGGCCGGCCGGTGCCACGGAAACCTTGTACCTGCATGTCTGGAACGCCGCCTTCAAATTCTTCGAGATCGGCCGCGCCTCGGCGGTCGGCTACATCGTGGCGCTGCTGATCCTGCTGTTCTCGGCGGTGGCCTATGCGTTCGGCCGCCAGGACCAGCAGGCGTAGCGTGGGCCGCGCCCGCAAACATCTGCGCGCGCTGCCGGCCTATGCGGTCGCCACGCTGCTGTCGCTGCTGTTCGCCATTCCGCTGCTGTGGGTGGTGAGTTCCTCGTTCAAGTCGGACGACGAGATATACAGCATGCACGGGCACTTTCTGCCGCAGCGGCCGACGCTTGCGCATTACCTCGATCTCGTCGCGGCGCTGCCGCAGTTTCCAGGCTACATGCTGAACTCGGTGATCGTGACCGTCATCTCGGTCGCCGCCGTCGTGTTCATCGCAGCCCTCGCCGGCTACCCGCTGGCGCGGCTGCGCTTCGGCGGGCGGCGATTGGTGTTCTCCTTCGTGCTGCTCGCGGTCGCGGTGCCGTACGTGCTGTATCTGGTCCCAATCTATGTCATGGAATCGGATATCGGCCTGCTCAACAGCCTGCCCGGGCTGATCCTGCCGTATATCGCGCTGAACCTGCCGCTCGCGATCATTCTGATGGAGGGATCGTACCGCACCGTCCCGCGCGACTTCGAGGATGCCGCGCGCGTCGATGGCTGCTCGCCGTTCCGAGTCTGGTGGAGCGTGGCGCTGCCGCTCGCCGGCCCCGGTGTCGCCGCCTCGGTGATCTTCACGTTCGTCGCGGTGTGGGAGGAGTTCATGTTCGCGGTCACGCTGTTCGGCGCCGGCGATAACACGACGTTTCCGGTCGGCATCACGTTCCTGCAATCGGAGGGCCAGTCCTACGCGTTCGGCCAGCTCAGCGCGACCATCGTGATCGGGCTCATGCCGGCGCTGGTGATTTTCCTCCTGCTGCAACGCTATTTCGTCAAGGGCCTGCTGGAGGGCGGCCTGAAGGGCTGAGCGAAAGCGCCGCGACCTGCGGCGCTGCGTCCGCCCTCGACCGGCAGCGCCAAGACAAACCGAAAGTCCACCGCCTCAACCAAACGCCACCACCTCAGTGGGCCTCGCCTGCGACCGCGCACGCAGCGTATCCCGGACCCTTTCGAGCCGGGGGCCGGCGACGACCAAAGGCGCGCAAGCTTCTCCGTCCGACCGGCGCAGGGCGAAGTCCGGGTGCACGTGCACGGCCGGGCTCGCGTTGCCGGTGTCGAGGAAGCTCTCGCAGGGCAGACCCTCGGCGAGGATGTCAACGCCGGAGGAAAAATGTATCGGCGGGCCGGAGCAAAACTACATCACGGACGATGGCAGCCAGGCGCCCCGTACGGGGCGCCTGGCTGCGGGTCGGTCATTCGTCGGGAGGGTTTTCCGGTGATTTGGCGCCCCGGTCGGCGCGTTGACGCCGCTTGCTCTGTTTGAGCCTGTAGCTTTCGCCGTTCATTTCCAGGATGTGGACGTGGTGGGTGAGCCGGTCGAGCAGCGCGCCGGTGAGACGCTCGGAGGCGAACACGCCGGTCCATTCGTCGAACGGCAGGTTGCTGGTGACGATGGTCGAGCCGCGCTCGTAGCGTTGGCTGAACACCTCGAACAGCAATTCGGCGCCGGTCTGCGACAGCGGCACGTAGCCCAGTTCGTCGATCACCAGCAGTTTGCACGCGGCCAGCTGGCGTTGCAGCCGCAGCAGCCGCTTCTCGTCGCGCGCCTCGATCAGTTCGTGCACCAGAGCCGCCGCCGTGGTGAAGCCCACCGACAGGCCCTTCTGGCAGGCGGCCAGCCCCAGGCCGAGCGCGATGTGCGTCTTGCCCGTACCGCTGTTGCCGACCGCGATCACGTTCTCCCGGCGCAGCACATACTCCGACCGCGCGAGTTCCAGCACCAACGCCTTGTTCAGCGACGCCAGCGCCAGGAAGTCGAAGCTGTCGAGGCTCTTCACCGCCGGGAACCTGGCCTCCTTGATACGACGCTCGATTGTCCGGCGTTCCCGCTCGATCAGTTCCAGTTCCGCCAGCCGCAGCAGGTAGCGGACATGATCGACCCCGTCGCTGGCGCACTGCCGCGCCAGCTTTTCATGCTCGCGCAGGAAGGTCGGCAGCTTCAGCGCCTTCAGGTGATGCGCCAGAAGGATTTGCGGCGTGGCCGGCGATGCGTCGGTCATGACGCCGTCCCGGCCAGCAGGTCCAGGTAGGTCCGGGCCGAGGTGGCCGCCACGTGGGCGCGCGGCAGATACGGATACACCGTCATGTCGAGCCGCGGCGGACGGCGCTCGATCCGGCACAGCACGAGGTGCTTCACCGCCTCGAAGCCGACCGCGCCGCGCGCGATGGCGGCACGCACCCCGGCCGCGACATCCTCGGCGGTGAACCCCTCCATCAGCCGCAGCACCTGCACGAACTCGCGCTTGCCCTGCTTGCCCATGCGCGCCTCCAGCAGGCGGCGCAGCGTCGCGAATTCCTCCGGCAACGCCCACCCGGCCAGCGGCGCCGCCTGGTCGAGCGCGCCGATCTTGCGCTCCAGCAGCGCCAGGTAATGCAGCGGGTCGAACACGAAGTCCTCCCGCTCGTAGGACCGCACATGCCGGGCGATGACCTCCGCGCCGCAGGAGATCACCACGCTGTCGACATGGCCGCGGATCAGCACCTCGTGGTGGCCGTAGGTCGTCGGCACCGAGTAATCCGTGCCGCGATAGCGCACCAGCGACAGCGAACTCACCCGCCCCGGCTGCTTGTCGCATGCCTCGTAAGGCGCCGGCGGCAGGTCGTGAAAGCACGCCTGCTCCCGCGCCAGCCGCGCGCCGATCGTCGCGTCGTGGCCGCGCAGCCGATCGCCGAGCCGACGGCGGCAGTCCGCCAGCAATTGCTCGTTCAACGCCGCGAAGCTGGCGGCGTGCGGCACCGGCACCAAGTGGTTCCGCCGAGCGAACCCGACCAGCCCCTCCACCTTGCCCTTGTCGTTGCCCTTGCCGGGACGCCCAAAGCGGTCGGCGAACAGGTAGTGCGATTGCAACTCGCCGAACACGCGCGTACGCTGCCGCCTCCCGTCGCCCAGGATCCGCGCCACCGCCAACTTGGTGTTGTCGTACAGGATCGACAGCGGCACGCCGCCGAAGAACGCGAACGCCGCGACATGTGCGGCGCAAAACGCCTCCGTCGTCTCCGCGGGATACGCCTGCACGAACCCGGCGTCGCTGTGTGGCAGGTCCATCGCGAAGAAATGGATCTTCCGCTCCACCCCGCCGATCACCGCCAGCGCCTCGCCGAAATCCGTCTGCGCGTGCCCAGGGTCGTGCCGCAGCGGCACGAATACCTTGCGTTGCCGCTGGCGCTGACCCAGCACGGAGTCCTTCACGATCGTCACGCCGCCGCCGAAGCCGTGCTCGTCGCGCAAACGCGCGAAAATCCGCGTGGACGTTTGCCGCTGCTTCGCCGGCCGCCCCTTATCATCCTCCAGGATCCGGTCGATGATCCCGACGAACGCATCCAGCTTCGGGCGCGTCGGCGGACGGCTGCGCCGGTAACCAGGCGGCACCGAGAAGGCCAGCATCTTCGCCACCGTCCGAGGGTCAATCCCAAAACGCCGCGCCGCCTCACGACGGCTGATCCCCTCGATCCGCACCGCGTTGCGGACCCGACCATACAGTTCCACGAGCGTCATCCCCCAGCCCTCTGCGCTCAACGCAAAGAGCTTCACACCGATGGACTTTTACACCGGCGCAGCCGGACCACCCGGCCGCTTCCGTGAGGGATTTTGTCTCCGGCGCGTACACCGGCTGAGCCGGCTGTTGGCGATAGCAACGCGGTGGGTGTAGCGGCCGAGATAGGCCAGCACCGGCGCAGGCCCAGCGAACGGGGCCTTGGCATAGACCACCCAGTCGATGCCGCGCAGGGCCTCGAGGCGCCCTGCGAAGGCGTTCGGTTCAATCCCGAATGTCAACGCACTCCAGAAGGCCGTTAGGGCACTTTTAGCGGTTTTCTCGCAAATGATGAAAAAACTTAGGGCATTAGGCCGCGTGGACAAACCGCGCCAGGAAGGGGGTTCCCCCGACGCGGGCGGGCGTGAATTCGTGGCTGACCTCTGTCATGGAGGTCGGCTGTGGTTCGCGGATTGATGACGGACGAAGAATGGGCGCTGTTCGCGCCGTTCGTTGTGACACGCTCGCGGCAGGGCGGCCGGCCGCCGGCTGACCACCGGCGGGTGCTGGATGCGATCTTCTGGATCGCGCGCACCGGCGCGCCGTGGCGCGACCTGCCGAGCGAACTGGGCCACTGGAACTCAGTGTGGCGGCAATTCCGCCGCTGGACCACGAGCGGACTGTGGGACGTGCTGCTGCAAGCCCTGGCCGACAGCGGCGGCGACGCCGATGCGTTGCAGATGATCGACAGTACCGTGATCCGGGCACACCACTGTGCCGCCGGCATAAAAAGGGGATTCGCGGCCAGTCGCTCGGGCGCTCGCGCGGCGGCTTCTCGACCAAAATCCACCTGCGCACCAACGCCGAGGGTCTGCCCATCGGCATCGTGCTGACGCCCGGCGAGTGCCACGACAGCACGGCCTATCCAGACCTCATGGCAGAACGCGACAGCGATCCCGGCATGCTGCTGGCCGATCGCGGCTATGACAGCGACGCCATCCGCCAGGATGCGCGCGATCGCGGCGCCGCACCGGAAATCCCCACCAAGCGCAACCGCATCGTCCAGTACTCAGTCAACCGCCGCGTCTATGCGCTGCGCAATCGCATCGAGCGGTGCTTCAATCGCCTCAAGAACAGCCGCCGCGTCGCCACCCGCTACGATCAGGACGACACCAGCTTCCTCGGCTTCGTCCTGCTCGCCGCCATCCGGCTCTGGTTCAGGTTTGTCCACGCGGCCTAATGGCGGCGGCGTGGCCAACGATGGTGACGAGGTCGCGGTGCCCGCGCGCCTTCACCCGCAGTACGGCGAAGCCGCTCTCGGCATTGTGGAACGTCACCCGCTCGACGATGCCGGCGAGCACTTCACCGCTGGGCCAGGGCGCTTGAGGCTCGGTCACCGCCTGGTGCCTCAGCCGGGAGCGAGCGGAGCGAGCAGGTCGGCATCGTTGTTTGCCGGCTTGTTCACCTTTGTGCTCGCCTGCCAGACGCGGAGCGTATCCCCGGATGCCGGGCGCAGCAGCGAGGCGGCATCACCCTCCGTCTCGCCCAACCAGACCGGCCAGTCGCGGGCGCGACGATCACTGGCATGCGATCATGAGATGGTGCCACGACCGCGAAGCTGCGCAGTACCTCGAGAACGGCTCCAAGCAGCCCTACGCGATCGCCCGGTGCGACGGCCGCGTCCAGTGCCGGTTCGCTTACCCATGCCCAGCCCGCCATGGTTGTACCACCAGGTCGATCACCAGCGTGCGCCGCCATTGAGCGCGAACCCTTTGGGCTACAGCGGAACGGGAAGAAGCATCCCCACGCAAATCAGCGAGTCAATGTGCTCAACGACTGAGGCCGCCACATTGCGGAGAGAACATAATATTCCGATCTCGATGTTACGATCGAACGCTGATTCTGTGAGGTTAGCCGAACTGACGAGAACGCATGAATGATCAGCCGCTGCCACTTTCGCGTGGAGCACAGACCGTGCCGTGGAGTCAGAAGAAAGAGATCGCGGGTCGTAAAACAGCCGAGGAAAACGACCGCCCGGCCACTCACTCATACGGAATTTCTCAGAGAATCGTCCGATAAGGGACTGCTCATCGCTCGTGTCGCCCGGCTGACGGGATATGTCCAAGCACAGCAGCACTTCCAGTTCAGGTGACTCCTGCATACGCTCGGAAAGTCTACGAAGGACGGACCGGCCATTGTGGAGCGCAAATCCGGTAATGACAATTCTGCGTTGCGCGCGATCTATGACTTCCCGGAATGCTTCCGCCGTCTCGCGCAGCCCGGAGACAACCCGCGGACCGCTTGCAACTGGTTCCACTGCGGCTATTATCTTCTCTGCCATCTGTCGCTCGCGTGCGATCGCTCGCAACATCGAGACCACAAGCGGGAGCGATGCATTGAGGTCGGCAAAACTCGCCAGAACTTGGTGATCTTCCAAATCATCTAGCGCGATTCCCAAGGCCCGCAGATTTACATCCTGCGTCGGCCAACGAACCCTGCCGGCCTCGATCGCATCGGCCAGGAAGGCGAGTTCGGATGATCTCATCGGGCCACGCCATTGCGTGTAAAGGCTTCCAGGAATGCTGCCCCCTCAGAGAGGACGGTCTCCACAACAAGCGCCCTGTCGAGAAAATCATTCCTCTGCTCACAGCTTGTTTCGGCGATCAAGAGGCAGCCATGGCAAGCAGCGCCGTGCAGCGGTCTAGCTGAGAGTTGGTCGTCGGGACGATGTTCAGCGCAAATTGGATCGTTCGAACACAACACGGCCAGTTCGAGCGCGTGGCGGAGATGACGCCCTATGCTTCTCGCGCTCTCCACCAGTCCACCCAGCGTTCCCTCGGACCCAGAGGATGCCGTATAAATCAAAATCCCGTAGCGGCCGTCATTTGCATAAATTCGCTCTCGTAGGGAATTAGCGGCATACCCTGCCTCCAGGGCGATAGCAGTCAACAGCATGTGCGCCAGAGAGTGCAGCATCATGTAGGCGACACCCGGAAATTCACGGCGACTGTTCGGGCGGTCTGCCTTCCATGAAAGAAAGCCGGCCCGTAGCGCCTCCTGCCGCGTTAGTACCTCCCGGGCGGGAGAGCCATGCTTCGACGTCCTGCCGCTTTAGCTGGATGAAGATTCCCTCGCCCCGATGCTCGACCGCCGGCAGCCACGTTACAGCGCGAGCTAATGCCGCGCGCTCAACGCCGATATCGAGCTCACCATCCTCGTCTGGCGCAAGAGCATCGAAGCGCGTGAAGCCAGCCTGCGCGATTACCTCTCGGAGGCGCCGGATCACGACAACTCGCTCAACAACGCCGAGCAACGGCCCTCCCGCAAGATGCCAGAAGGATGGGTCGAGAGTTTCCGCGAAGAAGGGGCTATCAGGCGTATCGCGACCCATCGATGGCCTGCCCGAGGCCATAACATCGAACTCCGCGGGCTTCAGCCCATCTCTGCCATCGATGCAGCACCTGCTGTCCTGCGTTCGATGGCCGCCATCACTTCGTCATCGCTGAAGCCGTCAAGATCAACCGCTAGACCGCTGTTGAATCTGCGAGCCATCCCCAGCATAGCTTGGTCGGTGACTTTCTCGAGATCGGTCCACCAACGTTCCACGGCAGTCTTGAGTTCTTCGTCTTCGTCCGGCAGCGAGATGGCGCTCATCAGCTCAGGAAAATAAGCGTTGCTTGCGGTTCGAATCAGAAGGCGCCGATGTTCGCTGCACGCCTCGTGCGCGTACGGACCGAGCCAGGGCCGGTTCCCACGGCACGTGCCCAACGCCGTCGTTCTCGGCGATACCGCGTCGAGAAGCCGGCGCTCGGCGCCACAATCGCATCCAACGACCACATCCGCGACGTCTCCGGATGTGCCGCGTTCCTCGGTCCATAGTGTCCGGGTACATTCGGTCAGGCCGTGGTGGATATAGACCCGCCAATCGATGTCCTCGACATGGCCGCGCGTGCAGGCCGCGACGAAGCGCACCGGCACAACCGGCTTCTTCCGACCATCTTCCGGATCCCGATACACACCACTCGTCAGCGCCGCCTCACCGATCAGCCTCCGCCGACGGAAGCGCCCGCCACCGCCGGCCGCCGGCTCCTGGGTCATGTACCAGCCTGGGAAGACCCGCGCGGCTACAAAGCGCGGCGGTGGGTTATGCTGTGTGGCAGCTTCCTCCTCGTAAGGTGGCGGGGCATAGAGTTCGAGCGTGGGTACGTTCAGCAGCGTGCGTAGCTTCGCCTGGAGGCGCGGTTCCTCGATACGAACGCGGGTGCCGAGCTTCCAATCGTCCAGCCCACCAATGATGACCGATTGCCGTGGCAGATCGACCAGGGAGCCAGGGCCGAAGGTGGTGACGACCTGGCTCTGTCGCAGAAACTGGCCGTCGAGCGCCATCGTGATTCTCCCTTTCTCAGATGATCTCGATCAGCACGCCAGGCTCGACATCTCGAAGTGACCGACCGGCACGGAATTTTCGTTCCCGTGCGGTGAGTTTGGGTTCGAGAACCTCATGCAGCAGGGATCGGGCAACGTCTTTACGCCCATAACCCAGCGTGCCCCCGGCCTGCGCGATCTCGTCAGCGAGAGTCGTCCAAATGTCCAGAAGCTCTTGCACTCTGCGCCCAGCCTGCACGCCCTGAGCCGGGTCCAGCCGGCCGGCGCGCGCACTCACCGCCGCCTTGACGACCGGCAGAGCGGCTGCATGAGCGGCAATCCTCCCAGCCGCACTCTGCGGCGTGAGGTCGCGCGTCCCGAGCCGCGCCAGTGCGACGGTGATCGCGGCCAGGCCGCGATCCAGCGCCCGTGGCGAGAACGGCGTCACGCTGGTCGGCTCCACGCTGCGGTAGAAACTGCCGTGGAAGGCGCGAAATCGCTCGTAGTGCGAGCGGTCGCGGGGTTTGTTCACATTCAGGGTCGCCACGACCACACCGGGCCGGTGCTCGTCGCGGCCGACGCGGCTGGTTGCCTGGATGTATTCCGCCGTTGTCTTCGGTTGACCCGTCACCACCATCAAGCCAAGCCGCAGGATGTCGAGGCCGACCGAGATCATGTTGGTGGCCAGCGCCACATCGACACGCCGCTTCGGATCCGCGAACCCGGCCGACAGCTTGTCCTTCGTCACCGACACCTCGTTGGTGGCGATGCGGGACGTAAGCTCCTCGGGCTCATAGGCGATCGTCCGGCTGGCGAGGCCGGCGTCCGCCTCTCCGATCCGCTTTCGGGCACCATAGCCTTCCAGACGCGGCCGAACCTGCTCTTCAACCAGCCGCCGTGACGCCGCGAGTTCGCGCAGCGCATTGAAATACGCGATCAAGGTCATGTACGGATCAGCCGGATTCTGGTGGGGCGGACCGGCCCAGACGTTCCAGCCGTATTGCGCCGAGGACATCAGCGTGACCAGCGCGCGCAGGAACACGACCCGCGGGCTGACGCCGGGCGCCGCCAAGCCCAGATACAGGCGGCCACCGGGATCGTCCTCCGGCATTCCCTTGGCGAAGAAGCTGTCACGGCGATCCGGCCCGGGAGGCGGGAACACCTGCACCGCCGGGCGGTCGAACAGCGCGCCGATCTGCTTCTTCGCACTCCGAACGGTGGCCGTCGAAGCCACGATCTTCGGGCGGATCTCGCGACCATCCTCCAGCCTGCGCGTGCACAGCGCATCGAGGGCGGTTTCATACAGCCCGGTCATGCTGCCGAGCGGCCCGCTGATCAGATGCAGCTCGTCCTGGATCACCAGATCAGGCGGCAGCAACGGGCGCGGCAACGGCTGGCCCCGTCCAGGCTCCGCGGCACTGTAGAACCCATCAGCGTCGAACCGCTCCGCGAGGCCGAAGAACCCCGCGATCTCGCCGGTCCAGGGCATCGCGGCGAACTTATCGACGGTGGCAATCATGAACGCGGGGAGCCTGCGATAGATCGGTTCGTCAACCGCGTGCAGCGGTATCGGCCGACTATGGCTCGCGTGGAAGTCGCAACTTCGATTGACGCAGAAAAGATCGAGCCGCGTTGGCGCATCGCTGTTCGGCGCCAGCTTGAAGCTGTCGCGGCCGAACAGCGTGCCGCACCACGGGCAACGCTCGATCGGCAATGGCTGCGGCTTCTTGGTGTTGTTGACGAAATCCAGCACCTTCATGCGGATACTGCGCCGGCGTGGGTCCGGCTCGCCCTTGCGGCCCATGCGATTGGGCGTGGCGCCGGACCCGACCCACAAGCCGATTTCGATCGGCCATGACCCAAGCCGCGCCGGGGCCGCCAGGCGTTCCAGTTCCAGGGCACACACCACGCCCGCCGCGCGCCCGAGCTGGTCGAGCGTCAGCAGCCGAAGCGTGTAGCGCATCAACACCGTCAGGCCCGGCACCGCCCTGCCCTGGGTTGCGCAAGCGGCGCAGCGCGATGGTGAACGCGGCGAGACCCAGATACGCCTCGGTCTTGCCGCCGCCGGTGGGGAAGAACAGCAGGTCCACCACCTGCCGGTCGGTGTGGCCGGGTTCCACCAGCCCTTTGATGTTCAGCAGCAGGAAGGCGAGCTGAAACGGACGCCAGGACGGCGTGATGGACGTTGGGGCAACGCCACGCTCCAGCGCCATGCGCCGGCGCCCGGCCTCGGCCACAGTGCGGTTGGCGATGCAGAACGCCTCCAGTGCAACGGGGTCCGCGAGACAGGCCACGCCGTCCTCGATCCGGTCCGCCGCCATCTCGGCGTTGGCGAGGAGTTGTTCCGCGACCGCATGGCGTTTGGGCGCCAACCCGCCGAGCGCGCGGCGTTGCGCCGCGATCCAGTCCCGATAGGTCCGCGTCAGTCCCGCAAGCGCCTCCCGCGCGGCAGCCGCGTCGCTCAGCGCGCCGAGCACCTGCATCTCCAACTTGCAGCCGACATCGCCACGCTTGGCGGAAACGACCCGAGGCACGATCGCCGTCGGCACCCAGCTGGTGCAGACGTCGCGGCACTGGCCGTCCTCCATCGTCCAATCGGCCGAGACATTGTGGCCGACGGCGAGTTCCACCGCGTCGCGGTAGTGCAGATCCGCCAGCGCCTCGTCGGCATCGGCGGACCCGTAGCCGCGCGGGTCGGGGCGGGCGATGAACGGCGTTTCCCCGTGCACGTGCACGGCGGCCTGGAACGCCACCTCCTGATCGGCGTACCGGCCACGGCGCGGCGGACGGCGGTTGACCAGGAACAGCGCCACGCTGCGCGCTGGTGTCGGTCCCTCCGGCAGGTTCAGCGTGACCTTGCGCGAGACCACCGAGAGCACGAGGCCGGCACTATCGGGGATGGGCTGTTCCTCCCGTCCGGCGTCGGGCAGGGCCAGGGTGATCGCCGCGGACTTCGGCGTGCGCCGCCACACCACAGCGCGGCGCGGCTTCGCGGCCGGCGCGGCTTGCGGCGGGTCTTCGGCTGCGTCCTCCGTCTCGTTCGCCGGGTCGGCGAGCAGCGGCGTGGTGTCCGCAGTCTCCGCCGGGGCCGCGCGATAATCGCCCCAGCACGCCGTTACCTCCACGCGGTCAACAGCCTCGGGCAGCAGGAACGACAGGCCGATGGAGGAGGGCAGAAAGCTCGGTCGGGCGGTCGGGGTATCGGGTTCGTCGGCATCGTCGAGCCCGTCCGAGCCTTCGCCGTTGCCGCCGTCCAGCTCGCCTTCCGCCGCGCCGGTGGCGGTGCGTTGTTCTGGCGGCGCCTGCGCGGGCACCAGATAGCCGGTGAGGTACCAGCGGGACGGGCGCGTGGGCAGGATCTCGTGCGCGATGTCCTCGTCATCGAGGCCAGGGCCGATCAGGTCGCGGCGCAGCGTGCGCGTGATGGCGGCGCGGACATCCGCGGAGGTCGTCATGCGGATGGCGCCGACGCTGGCGGTGCGGGCCAGATCGCCCGTGCCGCTTCGAACAAGTCCTCACCGCGCGTGTCGATGCTCGCCTCGGTCCAGGCTGTCCGATATTTTTTCACCAGCCGCGCATTGAGTTGCAGCTTGCTGTGGTCATCGACTGCCTCGCGCTTGCCTTTCTTCCCTTCCTCCATATACCGCCAGGCGGCATTGGACAAGGTCGGGTTCAGTTTGCCGCTGACCAGGGTCAGATTGCCGATCTTGTGCAGCCGATCCTCGCGATCCTGGCGGGCCTTCTCGCCCTCCGGCAGCGGCCAATGCCGTTTCCATTCCTGCGGCATGATGTGCTCGATCTCCAGACCCGAGAAGTCGAAGGCAACAATGGGTTCGCCCTTGACTCCTTCGCGTTGATAATGCTCCTCCATAGCTTGCAGAATCATCAGCACACGACTTCTGCGATAGCCGCCATAGAAGCGGTTCTTGATCCAGGAATCCTTGAATTTCTCATCGTCGGGCCATCGATACGCCTCGGCGGACTGGGTGGCCAGACCGGTGGATCAGGGTCGGAGCGGCGGGGACGTCAGGGTCAAGCGCGGAGATCGCCTTCAGCAGATCCAGCATCACGGTGGCATAGCCGCGGGTCTGTTCCCAGCAGATGATCCGGCGGACGAGGTAGCTTTCCAGCGCCACCGCGGCGGCATCGCGATCGGCCTGGTTCGATCCAGGCCGCGCCATCAGCGCCAGCAGCACGGGATGGAACACCACAATGTCCATCATCGCCAATCGGCGGAGGAAGGTGTCGAAGGGGGTCTTGCCGCTCGGCTGCTCGATCTCCCGGTAGCGCTTTCCATCGGCGTGCATGTCCGCCATCAGCGCCGGCAGATCGCAGGGTACGGGTGGCTTGCCGTCGGCCTGGCGCGGGGCGGCGAAGTGCCGGAAGCGATCGTAGAGATGCTTCGCCGAAATCACATCGCACACGCGGCGCGTCAGCCAGTTCTGCAGGAACGTGTCCACGCGCGCGCGGGCGGCGTGGCCGGTGCCGACCTTGGTCCGCCAATAGTCCGGGTCGGCATCGAACGCGCGCCAGTAGCTCTGATAGAGCGCCTGCATGTCGGCGATGTTCTGGCGGGAGGCTTCCCAGAGCAGCCAGTTCTTGATGAGGTCGGCGGGCAGCAGCGGCGTGCCGTGGGCGTTCAGCGTCTCGAAGATCGCCTGCGGCTCATCGGTGTCGTCCAGATCGAGCACGATTAGGCGCAGATGCTTCTGCAAGGCCCCCGCCAGCGCAGCGGGGCGGCCCGCTCCGTTCTGACCCAGGCCCAGCCATGTCCGGATCGCATCGAGGAAGAACCGATAGGCGTCGGCAAGCCGCGTGGTGATGGCGGCGAGCGCCTCGGGCGAGGCCGCGTTCATCACCTCGACGAACGCCGCACGGTCATCGTTGGTCGGCCAGACTTTGAACTTCTCTTCCTCCTCCGCATAGGCGGCGTTGACGGTGAGGATCGCCAATTGCCGTGCCGCCACGCCCGCCGCCTTGCGGGCTTCCTCGTTTCCGCTAGCGGAGGCCTTCGGGCCGACCTCGGCCAGCGCGTGTTCGGCGGCCTTCAGCAGGATCTGCAAGGTGGTCAGGCGCTGCTGGCCATCGATGATCTCACGCCTTGCGATGCTGCCGGTGCGGCTCATCGCCTGTTCCAGCACGACGGTGCCGAGGAAATGCCCCGCCACCTTCTCGTCATTCGGCGCGGTCAGAACCCGATCGGCCAGTTCGGCGATGTCGCTCCACAGCGGCTCCCACTGCTCATCCTTTTCCCAGACGTAGGGGCGCTGGAACAGCGGCACCGTGTAGCGGGCGGGGGCACCGAAAAGTTGGACCAGGGGAAGATAGTTGGGCTGCATGGGGCGTGCTCACTCGAACAACGGCACGGCGGAAGCGGGGGACGCACGGCGTGGCCGCTTGCGGGCGGGGGTGGCGGCGGCCTCGGCCTGGGCTTCGGCTTCGTGGCGGCTTCGGTTGAGGTCGAGCAGGCGGGCGAGCACCGTGTCGCGGTCGGCTTCCGGCCAGCGCAGGCGCCAGGGGGCGGGTTTTTCGTCTTCGTCCTGGGCTTCCCATTCGCGCTCGTGGATGGCGACGGGGCGCAAGTCGGTCCAGCCATAGGCATCCAGCACGGCGCGATCCATGGCGGCGTGTAGCTCGCGCAGGCGGATGATGGCGGGGTCCTGGTCTTCGGGGTCGTTGAAGCGGTTGTAGGTGGCGGTCAGGCCCCGGTTGGTGGATTGCATCAGGGCGGCGCGGGCTTCGTAATAGGCCTGCCCGGCTGCCGCTATCTGCGGTCTTATATAGTTTTCCGGGAACGGGAAATTCGCGAGGCAGTCATCAGGAGTATAAACTGGGTCATCCTTCATCGTTGAGCCAAAAAACCGTGCCCAGACCTCGTGAAGCCGGCTTTGGATCACAGCAAATGCTCCATATCCCCCCAATGCGAACACGACGAGCTTTTGATCGTAGATCATCGAACCAGGCAAAATCACTACGCAAAGATTCTTACTCGTCTGCACGACGACCATAACTTGGACCAAACCCCGAATTGCATTGTAGAGCCCTGGCCGCTTTTCTGCGTATTGCCACCACCGTTCACGCAATGCATTTCGTTTTTGCCCATCGCGCTCCGGCTTCACCCGCTCCACGACGATCGCGAGCAGATCGGGCCAATCGGCGGCAACAGGGTCCGGATAATCCAGCGGTACGATGCCGGGCGTCAGCCATTTCTGACGCTGCCGCTCGTCGGCCTCCTGCCACGTCTCTTCCATCGCTTCGCGCCGCAGCGGAAAGTCAAAAAAGTCGATGGCGTAGCGGTGGTATGCATGTGTCGGGCTGTCGTTGACTTCCTCGCCGCCGATATAGGGACGGATCCGCTCGGCGTTCCTGGGGTTCTTCGCGATCAGCCGTTCCCGCTCCGCCAGCCGGTTTGCCGCCGGCTCCTTGGTCCGGTCGTCGAAGGTGAACCCCATCCCCAGCAGAATGCTGCCCTGGAACGCGATGCCCGCGTTCGCGCGCAGCGCCGCCGGCGTCGCGTCCTGCTCGCCCTCCACCATGAAGGCGCTGATCCGCGGCACCTTCTTGCCGTCCAGCACCGGCGGTTCCGGCCGGAGCCTTTCAGCACATGCACCACGCTCACCACCACCGCTGCCGCCCCCGGCCAGACCAGCCGGCGCCGCGCCGCGATGATGGTGCCGCCGGCGCTCAGGATCGGCCGCAGCCCCGTCTCTCGCGTGTCGCCCTGGCGGATCGTGTTGGTGGCGATCAGCCCGAAGCAGCCGTCCGCGGCGCAGCAGGGTGAAGGCGCGGCGGAAGAAATGCGCCACCAGATCGGCATTGCCATGCGCGCCCGGATGCAGCGCCTGCAGCCACTCGACATAGCCGGCAGGATGGCCCTCGGCGATCGTGTTCTTCCCGGCATAGGGCGGGTTGCCGACCATCACGTCGAAGCCCGGATTGGCGCGGTCGAACACCTCCGGGAACTCCACCGGCCAGTGGAACGGCGTCAGCGGCGGGTGAGCCGGCGCGGCACGGCGACGAACTCCGCCAGCTTCGCCCGCCACACCTCGCCGGCCGCGCCATAGGCATCGGCCAGCGCCTCCCGCGCTTGCGCCCGCGCGCGGGCATTGGTGCCGCTGAAGAAGGCGCCGATCACGGCATCGCCGATCGCCCGCACCTCGCGCAGTTCGGCATCGGCGCGGTCGAGCAGCGGGCGCAGCTCCGCCTCTCCCATCCAGTCCAGCGCCGCGCGGATGCGCACGCGCTCCTGCTCCGCCCGCGCGATCTTCGGGAGCACCAGCGCGGTGGCGAGCGGGGCTTCGTCCTCCGGCGCCCAGCTCAGCGCCGCGATGCCGTCCACATCCAGCCCGAGCAGGGAATCGCCCCGGCGCAGCGCGTGGGAGAGGAAGGTGAATTCGTGCTCCTTCGCCAGCGTGGCGAGCCACAGCGACAGATGCGCGATGTCGAGCGCCATCGGGTTCGGATCGACGCCATAGAGGCAGCGCTGGGCCACCAGCCGGCGGGCATGGATCACCGGGTCCTCGTCGGGCGGAATCTCCGGCGTGGCGTCGACGGCGGGACCAGGCGGAGACCAGCACCTCCGCCAACTGCCGGCAGGTTTCCACCAGGAACGCCGCCGACCCCACGGCGGGGTCGCAGCACCTTCAGTTCCAGGATCGCCTCCGGCGCCGGGTCCTCGCCGAGACGGGCCAGCACCGGGCGCAGGGCGGTGCGCACGATCGGCTCGGTCAGGCTGCGCGGCGTGTAGTGGGAGCCGGAGCGGCGGCGCGCCGCGGTCGGCTGCAACACCGGCGTGCCCTTCGGCACCAGGCGGGGCGTCGCGTCGCTGTCCTGCACCGAGGCGAGCGCGGCGGCCAGCGCCTCCACGCTGTCGGCCGCCTTCAGCGCGGCGGCGAGGCGCGGGGCAGGCTTGCGCTCCGCCTGCGCGGCCAGCGCCTCGGCGCGCTTGCCGGCGGCTGGTCGCGAGCAGCGCGTCGAGATCGACCACCGCGGCGGCGCCGCCGCGCTTGGCCGAGCGCGACCGCGAGCGCCCGGCCGGGCGTGAGCTGCACGGTGAAGCCCATCATGGTCTCGTAGACCGCGCCGATCTGCTCGACGTCGAGCGTTCGGTACGACAGCCGCTCGCCGTCCAGCAGCATCAGCCCTTGCAGGATGCGCCAGACGCGTGCCGTCCGAGACGCGCGGCGGATCGGGCGCGATCGGACGGCGGTCGGCGCGGCCTTCCAGGAACGGAAACCGGTCGGGGTCGAACAACGCGCCGCGCCGGGCGACCAGGCGCAGGCGCTGGCCGTGCGCGACGCCGGCATGGACGATGCGGAACACCGCCAGAAGCTGCGCCCAGGCGCCGTAGCGGTCGTCCATCGTGTCCGGATGCAAGGCCGCGTCGTCGCGCAGCCGCACGAACAGGCCGCCGAGCGCGTAGTTCTGCGCCCAGATCGAGTCGTCGGGGAACAGCCCGCGCTCCTCGGCGTAGAGCACGAACACGAGGCGCATCATCACCGCGAGCAGGCCGGCGTAGATATGGTCCGGGTCGCGCTGGGCGAGATCGGCGAGGCGCGTCGTGCCGGTGCGCAGATCGGCTGCGTGCAAGCCGCGCAGCAGCTCGTAGAGGCCGTTCAGCACCTGGGTGGAGAGCTTGGCCGAAACCTCGTTCTGGTAGCGGCGGCTTTCTTCCAGCAGGCGCGGCAGTCGGTCGGCCGGATGCCCGAACAGCCGCTCGGATTCCAGCAGCATGAGGAAGGCCGAGAGGATCGGCCGGCCGCCGACCTCCTGCATCTGGGCCAGGCGGAAGGTGGCATGGCCGGAGGCTTCGCCGCGCGGGGCATAGACCAGTCGGATTTCGGCACCGTTGGTCAGCAGCCCGACAGGGATTTCCGTGGCGCGCAGCAGCCGTTCGAACCGCGCCTGCGGTGCGGCGGCCCAGGCGCGCGCGTCATTGCCCTGACCGGTGGCGCCCTTGACGTCGAGATCGGTGAAATCCGGCTCCACCCCGATCAGCATCTGCCAGGGCGATGCGTCCGCCGCCGGCGCGGGATCACGGACGGCGAAAGTCGGGCGGAGGGTGGTGCCCAACTCCGGAAGCGGCACCGCGAGATCCGTCCGGCGCCGGCACGATGTCGTCCGCCTGCCAGCCGAGAAGGTCTTGCAGGAAGGCTTGCAGATCGGCGATGCGCGGCGGCTGGTCCCTGGCCGTGACGATGTGTTCGGCCAGCCGCACCTGCGTCGCAGCAACGTTGCGGTCGGCGCCGATCCCGTGGCGGACCAGTGCGACGGGCGCGACCACCAGGCCGACCGGCTGGACGTAGCCGATCCAGCGCCGGTGAATTTCCAGCAGGGCGCGGTATTGCTCGTCCGCCATCAGCCGGTCACCGGCCAGAGATAGACGATGCCGACCGGATCGAGCCGAGCGGCGCGGACCTGGTAGCCGGCCTCGATGCGTTGCGGCTCGGCGTCGAGTTCGTCGGGAAGGCGATCGAGACGGCGCCGCCAGGCGCGGCGGTCGTCCTGCTGCTGCCGGCGCTCGTCGTCGCTGAAGTCGAGCACGCGCTGGCGGAGATCGGGACCGCGGTGCAGCGACTTTTCGATCCGAGCCAACTGCGCTTGCAGCAGCCGCCTCATCTCGGCGGATTCGCGGCTGGCACGCTGGACGAGCAGCGCCTCCGCCCGGGTCCGCGCCTCGGCGGCACGCTGCTCGATATGCGGCCGCAGGTCAGCCACGTCCTGCCGAAGGCTGCCGAGAAGCCGCGCCCGGATCTCCGGCGCGATTGTGCGGTCAGGGGCGCCGAGCGCCTCTTCCAACAGTTCGAGAGTGCGTTCTTCGCCGGCGGCCCCGTAGGGGCGGAGCGGGTCGTGGCGAAGCGAGGGGTCTGACCAACGGGCGGTGACGGTGACGATCTCCTCATGCAGGCGCGCGGCGCCGGGGCCGAAGAGAGAGAGCCGAGCGAGCAGGATCGCGCGTGCCTCCCCGCCGCGCGCGCTGGCCAGGCAGCAGCGGGTCAGGTCGAGATGCAGCAACCCCTGGCTGGCGAAGCGGGCGAGCAGGCGCTGCACCACGCGATGTTCCAGATGAAGCTGCACGGCCTCTTCGCCGAGCGTGTTGGTGTCGTCGAAGGTCACTGGGCGGATCGCCGCATGGGCCGCCATTCCGAGACGGTCTCGCCGCGCTGACGCGGTTCCCGTAGCAGATCGAGCGCGGGAGCCCAGGACAGGTCGCCGGCGAGAACGGGCGCATCCGCCGGCAGGCGGAAGGTCGCGGGACGATCCTTCGCCGCCGGCGCTTCCTCCCGGATCGGTGGCGCACCGGCGAGGCCGAGACTGGTCGAGAGCGCCTGACGGAGCTTCTCCGCGTCGATCCCGACGGCCTGCTCCGATCGCCTGATCTGCCGCCGCAGCCGGTCGATCTGCTCCTGCAGATCCTGCTGGCGATCACGGGCGGCTTCGAGTTCCTCCCGGATAGTCGCTTCGCGGTCACCGTCGTTCAGGTCGGTGATCGCGGTCGCGAGCGCATCGGCGTCACGCTGGCGAATGCCGCGGGCCAGCATGGTCGCGGACCTGGCTTCCAGCACCTGTGCCATGCTGCCGAGTTCCCTGTGGATCCTGTCGGATTTCCGCACCAGCGCGTCGAGCACGCGATCCTCGGGCCGCTGCGGGAACACGAAGTAGCGGCAGGTGACCACGGGTGCAGGCTGGAGCTTGCGGTCGATGCGGCCGTTGCGTTGCTCCAGCCGGCTGGGATTCCAAGGCAGATCGAAATGCACCAGATCGTGGCAGTGGCGCTGGAGGTTGATGCCTTCCCGCGCTGCATCGGTCGCGATCAGGATGCGCAGCGGGTGCTTGTCGGGCGGGGCGTTGAAGGCCCGCTTCAACTCCTCCCTTCGCGCCGGGGATTGGATCTCGCCAGTATAGATCGCGATCCTTGTGTCGGCTTCGGCCGTGTGGGCGATCGCGGCGCGCAACTTGCGTTCGATATAGCGGCGGGTATCTTCCCATTCCGTGAAGATCAGCAGACGGGTTGTGTTCCAGGTACCGCGGCCGGCGCGCAGGCCGGGACACATTTCCTGCTCGATCCAGTCGATCAGCCACGCGATACGGCGGTCGGGCCGATCGCGATGGGTTTCGGCGATCTGCTCCATCTCGCGGACCAGCGCGAGTTCGGCTTCCAGACCGGTGGTGCGCGAGGCGGCGGCAGCGATCAGGGTCGCGTCGGTCACGGCGGCGTCCCGCGCCGTGTCCTCATTCTCGCGATCCTCGATGGCACGCTCATCGTCGGTAGACGGCGGAGCAAACAGTTCGGCAGGTGGTGCCTGGCGCGGCGGGAGTTCTTTGGTTTCCGCTCGTTCCAGCGCTTGGCAATGTACCCGGATCGTGTGGGCGAACGCCTCGATCGAGGACAGCAGGCGCTGCTGTAAATGCGACAGGACGATGGTGGCCGTCGTCTGAGCTGAGCGGGCGGCGGCGGATAGGCGAGCTTCGCGGAGGTCTCGCAACTCGGAGAGCTTGGTGGCGAGGACCAGCTCGGGCGCGTCGGACGGCAGTCCGTCGATTGAGATTTCCTTGACGTCGCGCTGCGGGAAGCCGCCCTGGATGACGCGGATGTCTTCCTTCAGGCGCCGGACCATCACGGCGTCGAGGTTGCTCTTGAGAACCTTCTGGCCGCGAAGGAATCGCTGCGGATCAAGCAGCTCCAACAAGGCGGAGAAGCTGTTGGAATGGCCATTATGCGGGGTGGCCGAGAGGAACAGGCGGTGCTCGAAGTGCCCCGCGAGGTCCCGCATTGCCTTGGTAAAGTCGCTGTCGATGGCGTATTTGGCGCCGCTGGCGGGTGCGGCGTGGTGTGCCTCGTCGAAGATCAGCAGCGTCTTGGGTCGGACGTAGCCACTCTCCGAGAGCCAGGCGCGCATGTCGGCCGTGTAGGCTTCATCGATCAGGAGCCGATGGGAGACCAGGAACCGATTGTGCGTGCGCCACGCATTGACCCCGTAACCGCGTTCCCGTCGGACCCGCGCCAGATAGTCCCGATCGAGAATGACGAATGAGAGACCGAAGCGAGTCTCCATTTCGTCTCGCCACTGCGGCAGCATGCCTGGGGGCGCGGCCACCACGATCGTGTCGATCCGCCGGCGCAGCAGCAGCTCCCGAGCTATCAGCCCGGCCTCGATCGTCTTCCCCAGCCCAACGTCGTCGGCGATGAACAGGTTGACGCGAGGAAGCTGCAAAGCCTTGCGCAGCGGCTCAAGCTGATAC
This sequence comes from uncultured Pseudomonadota bacterium, assembly GCA_963786445.1. Lineage (GTDB taxonomy): Bacteria > Pseudomonadota > Alphaproteobacteria > Acetobacterales > Acetobacteraceae > JAFKFJ01. Next base: position 7,601 of record CAWAZU010000012.1, on the reverse strand, counting down.
GCATCGAGCTTGATGCCGGCACGGAACGGGGCCTGCAGCAGTGCGGGATCAGTGGCCGTGACAGCGGACCACCGCAAGGTATGCAAATAGGCGGCGAAGCTGTGGGGGTTGTCGAATGAATTCCCGCCGATGCGCTCCCAAAGATCATCCCCGACCACCGCGGCGTCGAGTTCGGCCTTCCACAGTATCTCCAGGCGCTCTCCCTGGGCGTCATCCTCAACGCAGGACAGACTGACCAGCGGAGATTCGTTCGGGTCGGGCGGGGCGACCGTTTCCTCGACCAGCCAATGACGATGCCGAACGCGGACGAATACACCCGGGGCGGGGAGAGCGGAGGACACGGTCTGGTCTGCGGCTCCGAAACGAGAGGGATGACGAGTTGGATGGCGGGCCGTCAGCAAGCCACGGGCAAGCCGGATCGGCAAGGTTTGGACTGGCGGCCGTGCAGTCGCGCAGCAACGGTGACCTGGGTACGCTGCGGTTATCCCGAAGAAGCCGCACCGGCTCTGGCGAGTTGTCTGTCGAGTGTGACAAGCCCGGCGCCCAGCTGCTGGGCCAGCCACAGATAGCTTGCATCGTAGGCAGTGAGACCGGTGGTCTCGGCGAGTTCCAAGCTAGCGTAGTGATCCACGGCGACTTCCTCGACGTTGAGCCGGTCGTAGAGGTGGAACGCTGCCGTCAGGGCGGCGCGCTGCTCCGGATGGCGGCGGCACTTAATGAGGCAGACGTTGGCCAGCTCGAAGGGCAGCAGCCGAGGCGCCACGAGGCGAGAGTCGGCGAGCTGCGCGGCTACGGCATCGGCCTCCGGCTCGCCGAACAGCAGGGCGGCGATGGCTGAGGCGTCAACCACCTTGACGGGCATCGCGATCGGCGCGGACCAGGGCAGCGGCTTCGCTGGGGGTATGCACGCCAAGGCGGCGCACCTCGGCCAGGATATCGGCGGGCGTGGCAGGGCGATCCTCCCGCGCGGCCGCCTCGATGATGGCCAGCAGTTCGCCCTGTAGGGAGCGATGATGCCGCTCGGCCCGCTGCCGCAGCCGGTGGACGACCTCGTCAGGCGCGTTCTTGATGGAGAGGTTCACGGGCATGGTTCCAAATCGGCTCCAAAATCGAGTTTGTCAATCTGGCGGCGCAATACGGGCGCTGCCAGGGGCGGCCGGCGGGCGGGAGGTGTCCGTCACCGGTTCCAGGTGCGGGGCGATGTCACGGGCTTGGCTGCCGAGCGCTTGCGATCGACGGCCGCATATCCGGCGAGCAGGGCCTCGATCTCGGCCGACACCCGGTCGGCAGCCAGGCGCAAGGCCTGGTCGATGTGGACGTAGCGCTGCGTCACGCCCCGAGCGGCATGACCCAGGAGGGCGGCGATCGTCAGTTCCCAGTAGCCGAGGTCCGCGGCCACGCTGGCGAAGGTATGGCGCAGCCTGTGCGGGGTGATGTCCTCGATCCGGGCATCAGCGCAGACCCGCTCGAGGATGCGGACGAGTGGTGAGGAGTTGTAAATAAGCAGTCGACCGGAGCGGCACGCGAAAGTCTGGGCGACGTATCCACAGTGGCCGCCAGGAAGGTAGCGCCGAACTGGACAAACGGTTGAAGGCCTTCTTCGACCGTCCGCTCGAAGGCGACTGCTCCTACCTCAGGCTGGACGCCACCCACGTCAAGCTGCGCCGCGACCACCGCATCAGCAATGGGTCCGAAGCGGGGTCAACTGTCGGTGGTTTCCTGCCCCCGCAACCACTTTTATCGAACGACCGAACAAATCAGGACCAGCCCCGGCAGCCGCCGTTCCGCGCGCTGCCGGCCCGTCCAGGCCCAGCCGCACCATCGCCGCGATCTCGCCCACCAGCTCGATCTCGAAGCCGGCGTGACCGTCCTGCGATACGGGGTGCAGCACCACCCGCTCGATCAGCGAGCGGATCGCGTCCAGCGCCTCGGCGGCGTCCGGTCCCGCCAGCGCGGCCTGCAGGCGCGCGACCTTGTCGCGATACACCTCAGCCAGACCGGGGTGGAGGCGGGGTGCGGGCGTCGGGCCGGCCTGCACGACGCGTTCGAGTTCGGCCTTGCGCGCCTCCAGCTCCTCTAGCTTCTGCTTCAGCCCCGGCGTGCGCAGCCCGTCGGCGATCGCGTCGAACAGCCCGTCCAGCTTGCGCTTGACCGCCTCCAGCTCGCGGCGGCGGCCCGCGCCGGTGGCGGCGACCTCCGCCTGCAGCCGGTTCCATTCCTCGGTGAACGCGGTGACGAACTCGGCGACGTGCCCGGGCTGCATCAGCTCGCGCCCAAGCGCGTCGAGCACCAGCTTGTCCAGGACCTCGCGCCGCATGCCGCGCTTGTTGTCGCACGTACCCTGCCGGCGGGCGGCGGCACACGCCAGGTAGTCCCGCCCGATATTGGTCATCAGGCCGCCGCAGCGTCCGCAGAACACCTTTCCGGTCAGCACGTGCTGCGCGCGGCGCGAGTTCGCAGAACCGCCGACGATCCGCGCTGTCCGCCCCCGATGTCGGCGCGGATGCCGGCGAGTTGGGCCTGCACCTGCTCCCAAACGTCCTGGTCGACGATGCGCAGGTCGGGCACCTCGATTGCAATCAGCTTCATTTGGGCGTTCGGGCGCGAGACGCGCCGGGCTGTCGCCGGGTCCCGGACATAGGTCAGCCGGTTCCAGACCAGCCGGCCGACGTAGATCTCGTTGCGCAGGACGCCGGTGCCGCGCTGCGCGTGGCCGCGGATCGTGGTGTCGCGCCAGGCATGGCCTGACGGGCCCGGGATGCCCTCGGCATTGAGCTGCTTGGCGATCGCGATCGGGCTCGCGCCGGCGGCGAACATCGCGAAGATGCGCCGCACGATCGGCGCTTCGGCAGGGTTGATCGCACGCTCGCCACGGATCGGCTCGCCCTGCTCGTCGCGCCGGCGCACGACGTCGTAGCCGTAGCAGCGCCCGCCCGCGGACTTGCCGGCCGCGATGCGCCCGCTGAGACCACGGTGCGTCTTCTGCGCGAGGTCCTTCAGGAAGAGCGCGTTCATCGTGCCCTTCAGGCCGACATGCAGCTCGCCGATCTCGCCCTCGGCGAGCGTGCGGATCACGATGCCGGCGAAGCGCATCTGCTTGAGCAGCGCCGCCACATGCTCCTGGTCGCGCGACAGACGGTCCAGCGCTTCGGCGACGACGATGTCGAATGCACCGCTCTGCGCGTCCTTGACCAGCGCCTGGAAGCCGGGGCGCAGCAGCGTCGCGCCGCTGATGCTGGCGTCGTGGTAGACCCCCGCGACGACCCAGCCCTCGCGCGCGATCAGCTCCCGGCACAGCCGGATCTGGTCATCGATCGAGGCCTCGCGACTGGTTCTCCGACGAATAGCGGGCGTAGATGGCGGCGCGCAGCGTCATCGTGCTGACCTTGGGAATACGCGATGCCGAACGCTATGCGTCACCTGTCGTCGGCGGCAAGAGGCTTTGTGCCGTGATGCAACGCGAACGCTTCTCGGGCCGCCTGCCGTGCGAGACACCGCACCACGCGGGCGAGTGCACCATGCCGCGAAGCTGAACGCACCTCCGCCGACGACTCCGTCGCTGTGGGCGGCGGGTCTGACGCGGCGGTGTTCGGAGGCGGGACCTTGGCGTGCATGGCCCGGGATAACTACGCCGATCGCGGCGGCTGTCAGCAAGCATCTTGCGCGCCGGTACGGACTTTGCCCCACCGGCCGCCACCACGCCGTCCTGGTGGGTTCGCGTCGCCGCATAAGAGCCGGGCTGCGCAGCGGCCCGCCGGGTTGCAAGTCTGCCTGGAGACGTGTAAGCACGGCTACAAGCTAACCAGGAGGCGCCTGATATGGCCTTTACTCTGAAACGACCGGCGGTGGTGAAGAAGCCCCAGGCCGCCGCGCCGGCCGCAGATCCCCCGGCGGCGCCGAAGGGCCGGTCACGCCGGCGCGCCGCGGCCAAGACGCCACGCTCGCCCTCGCGCGTTGGCAAGCGGGCGGCGGTCGCGTGGGTAGAGCCGGAGGTGGTGAAGCAGCTTGGCATCCTTGCCATCCACGAGGACACCACGGTGCAGGATCTGCTCGCCGAGGCGATTGGCTTGCTGCTCGCGGATCGCGGCAAGCAGCGGCCTGCCCGGTCGCGGTGACCAATGCCCGGAAGTCATGTGGTCATGGGTTCCTGCGCACATGATTACATGCAGCAGAGCGGCCGGCGGCGTCGGGTTTGCAGCTAAGTGCAAAGCCCCGCCGGTCATGGCTACCGCTTTGCATCGCGTCGCTGTGCCCGCCGCGTCCCGAGAAACCCCTCCCGCAGCTCGGAGACCGTGGCCGCGTACCGCCGGCCGGCGTCGATCATGCGGGACTGGTTGTAGTGCTTCTCGCCGGTGGCGGGGCTGGAATGGCCGAGCAGCGTGGCGCTGACCGTCATCAGGTCGGGCTGGTCGATCGCCACCGAGGTGAGCAGGCAGTCACGGAAGAGGTGCGGCCACAGCGCCGTGCCGAATTCTTTCCCGGTGTAGCGCTCGATGAAATCCCGCAGTCCGCCCTCCCGCATCGCCTTGCCCGCCCGATCGACCCACAGCCGGCAGTGGGTCGGGTCGTTGCCGAACTTGCTGGCCTGCCGCAGCAGCACCGGGCGGCGGACCTTGAGGAAGGCCTCCAGATAGGGGACCAGGTCGTCGGGCAGGGGTTCGTCGATCGGCCCGCCGGTCTTGGTCTCCCCGCCCGAGAACGTCAGCCAGTAGCGCCGGCCGTCCCAGCGCAGCGACTTGCCGACGGTCAGCGCCTGGAAATTCCTGATCCGCAGCGGGCGCGCCGCCAGCAGGGCGATGATCAGCCCGGCCTGGTAGCGCAGCGCCGGCATGATCCTCTCGCCCGGCGCCGCGTCGGCGGTGTCCATCAGCTGCTTGCCGAAGCGGTAGAGATCAAAGCTGTGCTGCACGACGTGGCGCTTCTCGCGCGACGGCTTGGCCTTCATCTTCAGACGGCTGTAGCGCAGGCTCAGCCATGACCAGTCACGGGTCGGCGCGAGCGCCTTCGCCGACGACGACAGCGCGCCGATTGTCATGGCGACGCTCACCGGCGCCAGCGTGGCTTTCAGCGCGGCGACGTAGTCGGCGACCCGCTGCGGCGTGATCCGGGCGGCGAGCGGCTCGGCGCCGCTCAGAACGCCGTTGCGCGCCAGCCAGGACACATAGCGGCCGTAGCCGTCCTGTGTTCTTCTTCAGCGTCCGCTCGCCCCAGTACACCGCCGGGTTGTCCAGGCCGTCGGGTCCCTTGCCCTGGCGGGCCGCCAGCCAGGTTTCGCGGTCCGGCGCCGGCCACCAGGCCACCGGCCAGAGCAGCCGGGGGGCTTCACCGGCCGAGGGATGGTCGGACCCGGTGCCCGCCGCGCTCATCGCCGGCCTCCACGGCGGGAGGCGCCGCCTCGCCGTGACGGGTGGAGGAACTCGTCGCGGATCTGCAGCACGTGGCTGTCGAACAGCCGGAACGCCTCGGACTGCTCGACGAAGGCGTAGAAGCGCATCGTGGTGGCGGCGTCCTTGTGGCCCAGCACGCGGCGCATGACGTCGATCTGGCCGGGATGGCTGCGCAGATAGAGGTAGCAGCCGAGGTGGCGGAACAGGTGGATGTTGAAGTCGATGCCGAGTTCGCGGCGCAGCACCCGGCAGATGCCGTCGGCCAGCACGCGCCCCATCTTCGCGGTGCCGTCGGGCCGCGGGAACAGCAGGCGGGGACCCGCCCCGCGACACTCCGGCCGGACCAGGTGATGGCGATACCTGGTCAAGTAGAGGTCGATCAGGGCCACCGTGTCGCGCGGCAGCTCCAGCTCGATGTCCTCGCCGTTCTTGGTACGGCTGCCGGGGATGAACAGATGCATGGCGGCGCGCCGGCCGGCCCGGCTGCGCACGAAGTGCGCGTCGGCGTCGAGTTCGGCGAGGTTCTGCAGCCGGACCGGACACATGATCTCCAGCTCGATCGCCACCGCGGTGCGCACCAGCATCGCCGCCTGCTGCGGGGGCAGGGTGCCGGACTCCGCCCGCTTGACCAGCCGGTACGGCAGGAAGAGCAGGTCCTTTACCTGTTCGCGGTCACGGAACACCGCCAGCCGCCGCCGGTTCTTCTCGGTCATGCCGAAGCGGCGCGGGCGTCCTCCTGACAGGCGGCGGATGCGACGGCCGATCCAGTCGGCCAGCTCCCGGTCCTTGAGGTGACGCAGCGCGATCGGCTTCAGCACCTGCAGCAGTCCTTGCAGCTGCAGGCATTCGCGGGTCCGGGTGCGTTCGGTGAAGAATTCGCAGATCCGGTCCACGTGCTCACGGCGGGTCAGCGCGGAGGTCGGTGATCTCCTCGATCGGCACGCCGCGGTGCACGAGTGCGGAGGCCATCTGGCGGAACTGGAACGCGCGGAACGCGAGGGTGACCGGCCGCAGCGGCTTGAACGGCGCGTCGTCCAGCTCCGGGGGATCTGCCAGATACGCCAGGTAGCCGGTCAGCGACGCCTGGAAGCTCGGCGTAAAATTCTGGGCGGGCAGCACGTAGCCCTGCTGCTCGGCCTCGCGCAGGGTCAGGCGCTGCGGGGGCCAGCCCGGCACGGCGTCAGCGGCTGCGTTCCAGCCACGGATCGCGCCACGGACGATGGCGACCGGCCGGCCGCGCAGGCTGGTGGTCTCGAACTCCAAGGCGAAGCGGTCGACCACCGGATCGCACACCTTGGCGGGCGCGACGCCGCGATCCGACAGGAAGCCGATGAACCGCCCGAGGCCGGCCCGCCAGCCGTTGCGCGGCAGCGCCCGATACAGCGCCTCCCACTCCGGGGTGAGAGCTTTGACCCGCCGGGCCGCCATGACGGTGACGTCAGCGCGCCGCAGGGCGTGCAGCACCCGGCTGCGGACCGAGGACCAGCTGCTCTTGGTCAAGCCCGCCATGGCGGGCGAGATGGTCGCCAGGTGCCGGCGCAGCAGCGCGGGGTCAGCGGGGAGATCATGGGGCGCGCAGCCCGAGGCCTTCGCGACGGTGTTGATGGCGCTGAGTTGCAGCCTGGTCTCCTGCATGCCGCCGCTGGTCAAGGCCGCCAGCCGGTCCCGCACATCGGCCAGTGTCTTCGGTGGAGGTGGCAGAGGGGGCGGGGGAGGGGCATAGTAAACGGCAGTCGAAGCCGCCTTTTTCAGGATGATGGCCACGCGGTTTTCCTTTCAAGGATAGAGTGGTCCAGACGCCAGATTTGCAAGAACACTTGCTGTCTTTTCCCTGACAATTATCGCTGAAAGGACTGGATAGGCCCGCGCTACTGCTGATCTGGACTGATGGTTTCCATGACTTCGCTGGGGATCAGGAGGTCCTTCTTGACGTAGGCGGAGAGGCTGCTTGCCGGGATCTTGCGGCGGGCACCGACCCGCACCGCCGCGAGATCGCCCTGGGCGATCAGCCGCTTGATCGTCGAGCTGGAGACGCACAGCCACTCGGCCGCTTCGGGCAGCGACAGGAACGGCGGCTGCGGCGTGTCCGGCGTCATCGCAATCGCGGGTGCCGGCGCGACGCTGTCGGCTGGGGCGACGGCCGGCATCGCCGGGGGTCCCGCCTCGGGCGGGTCGGCCTTCGGGTCAGGCGTGCGCAGCAACGCATCGGCAAGC
>CAWAZU010000011.1:0-25062 GCA_963786445.1 uncultured Pseudomonadota bacterium | reverse complement strand
TCGATGAAGAGAGGGCGATCATACTGCGTCGGCCAGACCTTGTAGATTTCGATATCCGCATCGACCATGAGATGCGGCTTGTCGTTCAGGAGATAGTCCTTGATTTTCTTTGCCGTCCGCGCAAATCCCGATATCAGGGCATAGTCCCTCGCCGCAGCAAGGAATAACTGGAACGTCGTCAGACGTTGCTGCCCATCGACCACCTGAAAGGATGGCACCTTTTCCTGCGGAGAACCCGCCTCTCGCTTCGAGCATGAAATGCGAAAAGCGGCGTTGACGCCCGGCCAGACATTCGATCGCCTTCGTCCGAATGTCGCTCCAGAACGGCTCCCACTGTTTGTCGCGGGTCCAGACATAGTGCCGCTGGTAGATGAATCAGCAGAAGCGCTGACGGTTTTGCAGGAGGCGGCCGATCTCGATTGGCCCGGCCTTCATACGACCCTATCCACCACCTTCGTCGTGTCATTGCCGAAGATGTCGATGACCTTGACTCCCGATCTTGCAAGCGGCCTTGCTCGCACTCTTCGTGCTGTGCGCTGACCAGTTCGAGCGCGCGATCCTTGCGGGTCCTGTAGGACTGCCATTCGTTTTCGAAGATGTAGCCGCCGGTCCAGACCTCGCGCTCCTTGCCGTCGGCTTCGGTGATGCGGATAATTTCCTTGCGGTTCTCGAAGTCGAAATCGACCGCCCAATAGTCGATCCAGTCCGACCACGCTTTCGTGAGCACCTCGCGCTTGATAATGCCGCTCTTGTCCTTCGACACCTTCACCACCTGGCCGGCGTCGATCGTGACCTTCGAGGCCCCGTTCTTCATCGACGACAGGAGGCCGTCGATATCTTCCTGCCGGTAGTAGACGCCGAAATCCTTCAGCTTCACGGTGACGGTCCGCCCTTTGACAGTCGGCTGCACCTCGACGAAGGCAACGTCGTAGAAGACCACTTGGCCTTTCTCGACGGCGCGGCGATCGAACACGTCCTTCGGGATATAGCGGAGCGCAAGGGCAACGCCCTTGGCGCGCGCTTCATCCTGCGCGTGCGGCACGAGGCCCATCTCGAATTCGAAGCCGATGATATCGAGCTTGGAAACCCGCAGCTTGCGCGCGGCCTCGACTGCCTCATGCACCTGCGCTTGCGTCACCGGCGCATCGATCGGCCCCACCAGCACGAGCGCGCCGGCTTTGCGGCCGTGGAAAGGCGGCAACTGGAACACGCGCTCCGCCTTGTAGGCAGAGAGGATCAGCGTGAGGTAGTGCTCTTCCTTCTGGAGGGAGATGGCGCGCCGCTGTTCTTCCGGCAGGGTCGGATCGATCCCGGCGAAGAACTGGCGTTCGTACTTGCCGAGGTTCAGAATCTCGAAGCTGCGGTAAGGCTTGCCGTCCGCCTTCAGTTCGCGCTGCACACCGATCAGGCGCTTGCGCGCCGTGTGGATCGCGAAGCGGCCGAGATCACAGCCGATCCATTTGCGGCCGAGCTTCTCGGCGACCGCAAGCGTGGTGCCGGAGCCGCAGAAAAAATCGGCGACGAGATCGCCCGTATTAGATGAGGAGCTAATAATTCTTTCAATTAGACTGATCGGCTTTTGGGTTGGATAGTCGGTTCTTTCCTGAGACATCGAATTCTCAGCGCCAACGTCGAGCCAAAGAGAGGTGGTCTGGAAAATTCGGACATTTGGATAGGTGGATTTCCCCGTGCCATTGCGGCCTGATGGCCGCTGAGAGGAGCGGGACTGATGACAAGACGGGCGCGGCGGACGCACTCACCGGCCTTCAAGGTCAAGGTGGCGATTGCGGCGATCAGGGGTGACAAGACGCTGGCCGAGTTGGCGAAGCAGTTCGACGTTCACCCGAACCAGATCACGGCCTGGAAGACGCAGCTGCTGGAGGGTGCTGCTTCGGTGTTCGGCGGCGAGCGCGGGGTTGCCGACCCGGCGGTCGACCTCAAGGACCTGCACGCGAAGATCGGCGAGCTGACGCTGCAGAACGATTTTTTGTCCGGTGCGCTCGGCAAAGCCGGATTGCCGAGCGCAAAGCGATGATCGACCGGGGCCATGACCTGGCGCTCGCCACCCAGGCGCGGTTGCTGGGGATCGCACGTTCGACTGTCTACCGCGAGCCCCCGCCGGTGCCGGCGTCCGACCTGGCGGTGATGCGCCGGATCGACGAACTGCACCTGAACTACCCATTCGCCGGCAGTCGGATGCTGCGCTCGATGCTGGTGAACGAAGGGGTCACGGTCGGCCGGACGCATGTACGGAGGCTGATGCGTCGCATGGGCATTGAGGCACTGTATCGGCGCCCACGGACGAGCAAGCCGGCGCCCGGGCACAGGATCTACCCGTATCTGCTGCGCGGTTTGGCGGTGAGCCGGCCCAATCAGGTCTGGGCGGCGGACATCACCTATATTCCGATGGTCAGGGGCTTCATTTATCTCGTGGTGGTGCTGGACTGGTTCAGCCGTCGCGTCCTGGCTTGGCGTGTTTCGATCACCGTGGAGGCGGATTTCTGTGTCGAGGCCCTCGAAGAGGCGCTGTCACGGCACGGCAAACCGGACATCTTCAACACGGACCAGGGCAGTCAGTTCACCAGCGAGGCATTCACCGGCCTGCTGCTGAAGAACGAGATCGCGATCAGCATGGACGGCAAGGGCGCTTGGCGGGACAACGTGTTCGTCGAGCGACTGTGGCGGACGGTGAAATACGAGGAGGTCTATATCCGGGCTTACGACAGGGTTGCTGAGGCACGAGTGTCGATCGGCCGGTATCTGGACTTCTACAACGCCGGGCGGCCGCATTCGCAGCATGGAGGGCAGACACCGGATCAGGTCTGGTTCGCCAACTTGCCGCCGCTGGCGGTGGCGGCATGATCGCGACGCGCCCCGGCAGGGCTCACGCCGGCCGGCCTCCGGCTCGGCCTGCGTTCACCCCGCCAGGGCGCATCAATCGGAAAACGGAAACAGCGGGGCGATCCACTTATAGAAACCGAAACCGTGTCCCAGGGAACTGGACCACCTCTAAGATCTTCAATTTGCTTTCCCTTGGTCTCGTTTAAGAACCACTTATATCGCCAACCCGCACCAGCCTTTTGCGGTGCTATGAGTTTGTCTTCCTGTTTCAGCCTCTGAAAGGTTTCGTCTGAAAACGTCTTGAGCGAGACACTTTGCCAAGCTCCCCGCAAGTCGTTGTCGGGGTTCGAGAAGCGCTTAATGTATTCCTCGGTATAAGGCTCATATTGTGCGTTGTAGAAATAATTATCGCCTTTCGAATACCAAAAAATGCTCTCGTGGTTCACGGGAAACTTGGACGAACGGGACTTGCTGCTTCCTGCATGAGGGGTCCGTTTCCACACGATCTCATTGAGACGTAATTGCTCACCCCGGCTCGGTGAGTGGCTCCGTGTGTGATTTGGCGGCGAGCACGAAGCGGAGCACGTCAATCACCGCGGCGCGGTTTGCCTTGGCGGTGCTGACGACGGAGCGGAAGGCGGCATAGGTCTCGGCGCCCCACTCGCAACGGAAGCCGTTGGTCACCTTGCGGAAGATCACGCTGGGGCGGAGATGCCGCTCGGAGATGTTGTTGGTGTATGGGACATCCCGGTTGGTGACGAACACGAACAGGTGCGCCCGGTTGGCGGCGATGCGGTTGCGCAGCTTTCGGCCCGGCTCGCCCAGCGGGACGGCCGCCATGATGCGATCGAGCCGGCGATGCAGATCGGCATGATACTGCTTGAGCGTGGTGTCTTGCAGCTGCTCTCGTCGTCGTCCGATGGCAATGGCACGCAGCAGCAACCGCTTGAACGGGGCGCTGAAGGCGGTATCGCCGCATTCCATGGCGTAGCGCGCATCGCGCAGCAGATGCGCCAGACACACCTGCCATTGCACCGCGTGGCCACGCTGGCTGCCCAGCATGTCGGACACCCAGACCAGCGGCTGGATGACGCCGAACAGGCCCTGCACGACGGCCTTGCCTCGGCTGGGGCGGATCACGTGCAGCGCCGCAAGCGTGCCGACAAAAACCCATTCCCACCAGGTCTTGCCGCTCACCCGCGCCGAGGTTTCGTCCGAGCACACCACCGGGCTTGCGATCACAGCGGCCTGGATCGCCGCCGCCGCGGCCACCAGCGGCGACTGGGCGCGCGCCAGCATGTTGCTGATCGCGCCCTCACTGATCGCGAGGCCAAAAATGTCGCCCATCAGGGCGGCCAACCGTTCCAGGCCGATGGCATGGGCATAGTGCAGATACACCACCAGGGCCGCGATCGACTGACCGAAGGGCGATCCCGGTTCCAGGCCGGCCGGCGCGGTCGCGCTCGCCCGCTCGCCGCAGCAGGCGCAACGCCCGCCGAACAGCCGCACCCGCGTCACGTCCGGCTTGATCGGCGGCAACTCGACGCGGTCATACACTTGCTGCGGCGATTGGTGCTCCACAGGGAAGGCGGCGGCGCAATGCGGGCAGGCGTCCAGCGCGGCATCGACGACGCGGTCCGGGTCCGGGTGCAGCGTCCGCCCGACGCCGGGGCGGCTCGGCCGCGGCGGCTTGGCGCCGGCGGGCCGGTCGGGCTTTTGCCCCTTCGACGGCGGCAGCGAGGAATTGTTCGGCGTCTTGCCCGGCCGCTCGAACTTGGCCAGCCGCGCCTCCAGTTCGGCGATCCGCACCAGCGCCGCTTGCAACTGCCCGACCAGCGGCAACAGCGACAGGATGAGAGTATCCTTCTCCGCGACGGTCAGCTTGCTGAGGTCGATCTCGGGTGCCACACACAGCTTAATCAAATCGCCCGTGATCACGTCAACCATCTTCTCGCCCACGCGCCGCCGCCGTCACAGTCCGTCAGGCGCCACCCAGGTGAGCAATTACCATTGAGATGCCGATCTCGTCCGAAGACCTCATCAAGAATGATCCGAACGAGGCCAGATACTTGCCACCCAACGTGGACAAAGATGGTTGCGTCATGTCGCATGAGATCGCGGATCAATATGAGGCGTTCGTATATCATCGCGGCATAAGAATTTTGCCCAGACCCCCACGTATCACGATAGGCCAATTCCTCAATAAGACTAGGTTCTTTCGTAATGCGCTCTTCTCCGATTTCTATATCGAATGAGAAGTCAGCCCCCACATCGAACGGCGGATCGATGTAGACGAGCTTGAGTCCGCCGGCGGCTTCGATCTCGCGGCGGAGTGGACCGTTCTTGAGTGAGGCGAGCACGAGCTTGTTGTCGCCCCAGATCAGCTTGTTGGTCCAGCCGGATGTCTGGCGGCCCGTGCCTTGGTCGAAGGCGAACAGGTCCGTGGTCCCGGCTTGCGTGCCGGCGCGCGGTTCGTCGATTTGCTCGATCGACTGGAAGGGAAGGACGACGTTCGTGACTTCGTGCGTCTTGCCCGGCCAGATCAGCTCCGCTTCATGTGGCTGTTCGAATAGCACCGCCTTGAAGCGTGGCGGCAACGGCAGTCCGGCATCAATCATCGCCTTGAGCTGTTCCTTCTCTCGATCTGTCAGACTCATCCGTTTCCCGCCTTTTCCGTCCGCCGGCCAACCGGCAGCCGTTACCCTTCATTGTCCGGCGCGTCGCGCCAGGAATTCGATCACGGCCCGCGCCGCACCATCCGCGACACCGCAGCCCCGTTGCTGCGCGCCACTTCGTCGATAGCGGCGTGCTGTTCTTCCGTCGGGGCGACAGAAACCCGGTACGGGAGGTGGCGACCTTTTTGGCGCGGCATGCCGTCCAACTTTTCGGATCGTATTGTGCAGCACAAAATAATGGAAAACAACTGGAAACAGTCGTCCCTGGACTTGGATCATGGCCAACCCCGGAGAACGTAACCCCGCGTTGACACCGAATTCGTACGGAGGAATCTCTTGCTGCTGTTAGAGATCGTTGTGACTGGCCTAGCGGGCGTTCAAGGATGCCGACGGCCAGGGGCGTCTGATCACGCCCCCAGCTCCCTTGGTTCCGGCTTGCCCTGAAGCGAGATAAATCGCTTGGCCCCCCTCGGGATTGGCTCCGCAGGCAGTCGACAGCGGCGGTTATCGCGTTGGCATCAGGTTTGGCCGATCCCCACTCTCTCCAGAAATCCCGCGTGGCGCTGCCGGGCTTGATCCTCGGGGCATCCAGCTTGATACGAGTCGGCAGAAGCACCGCACCACCGAGGAGGAGCGCCTCTCCGGTGTTCAGCAGCGGAAGGATACCAGTCGGGCCGGCCAGCGAGTCCAGGACGGCGCGCCGAGAAGGCGAGGGGGGGAAGGGCGTGCCATAACCTCCTGCCCCACAGAGAACGTGACGACGCCCTCGCGTCGTCACGCTGCATCGTCGCCGCGACCTGCGTCGCGCCGCTCGGCGAGCGCCCCCCTGCGGCTGCCGTGGCCCTCGGCAAACGCCAAGGTGTCGGCTCACAAGCCGATCCATCGCCGCGTCATCGTCGAGACGGTTGCCAGGGCGTAGTCGAATTCTGCCTTCTCCCCATAGACCATCACCGCGACGAATTCCGTGTAACGCGCCCGGTGGACGGGATCGGTCTGGAGCGCATCAAGGGCCTTGCGGGTCTCCCCTGCGATGTCGGCGTGATAGGTCGGATATTGGTTGCGGAATTCGACCGCGTCGGCGACGGCGATCTCCTTAGCCATTCCGGCGACCGCGTCGTGGTCGACGAGATCTCGCATAAGGTGCAGATCGTAGATGTGCCGCACAAGCGCGGGATCGGCGTCGCGGCTCAGGCCGGCTAGATCCATAGCGGTGCGGCGCGTGAGGGCGACCAGCTTTTCCGCCGCCGTCTGTGTCACGCTGACGCAGGTTAAGGCCGGTATCTCCGGCGGATGCTGATGGGCTTCGGTCACGAAGGAGCTGACGGGGAGCGTAACCGCCGGCAGGCGGAGTGACGCGTAGGTCAATTCGATCTGGATGGTCGGCCGCAGGCCCTGTCCTGCGCTGCCATACGGGATTTGCCAGACCGTGTAACGGCTCTCGTTTCGAGAGCGCTTGCAGGCGTTGTCGTTCGGATCGAACATGAAGCCGGCGTCGAGCAGTGATTGCGTGACCTGATCACCAAGCTTGCCGAGCGCACGCCGGAGACCGTTGCGGCTAACGGGTGTTGCCGGCCGCGGCACGATCTTGAAATCGACATCCTCGGACATACGGCGGACGATCTTGTGCGCCCGAGCGAGTGCCGTGCCGCCGCCGAAGACCAGCGTGAAGGGCGTGGCATCGATGGAGGTCACGGCGCGGATGGCGCGGACGACATGCAGGTCCTTTTCGACCGGCGCCGTTCCGACCAAGCCGAAATAATCCGCGACTGTGCGGAGATTGATCGGCGCTTCATCGCTCAACCGTCAACTCCATGGTATTATAGCGGAGCTTGCGGCTGAACCGGCTTCGCCGCGGCAGGCGCACGCGCGGTGTCATCGGCACCTGGGTGCTGCGGCCCTCATTATAGGCGCGTTCGGCCGTGGTAGGTTCCCACGGAACATGCAGCTTATCGAGCGCCTGACGCGAAATCTGTCCGAAGCCGTCGCCGGCCAGCATGGGCCGCTTCGTCAGCGAAGAAAGTTCGGCACGGGCGTAGACGCCATAACCCAGACGGATCAGATCGCCCACTTCGGTCAGTTCACGCAGCGCGCGCAGCACCTGCCGTTCGCCGCCGAGGTCGAGGAACTCGCGCGTCAGGAAGGCATTGTCGCGGCGTTCCGCGATCCGTGCCTTCACTCTCTCCCGCAATGTCCCGCGCCGGCGCATGATGCCCTTCCCTGCAGAAACCTGACTCTCATGATATGCAAAAACATGACAAAGTCAACAAAAACATCGTATTATCAATTATCTAACGATTTCCGTGGGTTGTGCGGCCCGCCTAAAGGCAGCGGCAAGCCGGTCAAGCGGGTGTGGCTAGCACTGCGGCAAAGACGTGAGTTTTGCCGCCAAATGCCACAAAATCGGCTGCGAAGCCCCGTTAGGGCACTTTTGCGCGTTTCTCGGCAAAAAGGGCAAAAACCTAGGGCACTATTTAGGGCTGTATTTTAGAAAAGCATGTTTTAATGTGTGATTACAATAGATTGAAAGATAGCCGATCTGCCTCATAACCTGAAGGCCGCAGGTTCAAATCCTGCCCCCGCAACCACTTTTATCGAACGACCGAACAAATCAGGACCGGCCCCGGCAGCCGCCGTGCCGCGCGCTGCCGGCCCGTCCAGGCCCAGCCGCACCATCGCCGCGATCTCGCCCACCAGCTCGACCTCGAAGCCGGCGTGACCGTCCTGCGATACGGGGTGCAGCACCACCCGCTCGATCAGCGAGCGGATCGCGTCCAGCGCCTCGGCGGCGTCCGGTCCTGCCAGCGCGGCCTGCAGGCGCGCGACCTTGTCGCGATAGACCTCAGCCAGACCGGGGTGGAGGCGGGGTGCGGGCGTCGGGCCGGCCTGCACGACGCGTTCGAGTTCCGCCTTGCGCGCCTCCAGCTCCTCCAGCTTCTGCTTCAGCCCCGGCGTGCGCAGCCCGTCGGCGATCGCGTCGAACAGCCCGTCCAGCTTGCGCTTGACCGCCTCCAGCTCTCGGCGGCGGCCCGCGCCGGTGGCGGCGACCTCCGCCTGCAGCCGGTTCCATTCCTCGGTGAACGCGGTGACGAACTCGGCGACATGCCCGGGCTGCATCAGCTCGCGCCCAAGCGCGTCGAGCACCAGCTTGTCCAGGACCTCGCGCCGCATGCCGCGCTTGTTGTCGCACGTACCCTGCCGGCGGGCGGCGGCACACGCCAGATAGTCCCGCCCGATATTGGTCATCAGGCCGCCGCAGCGTCCGCAGAACACTTTTCCGGTCAGCACGTGCTGCGCGCGGCGCGAGTTCGCAGAACCGCCGACGATCCGCGCTGTCCGCCCCAGATGCCGCGCGGATGCCGGCGAGTTGGGCCTGCACCTGCTCCCAAACGTCCTGGTCGACGATGCGCAGGTCGGGCACCTCGATTGCAACCAGCTTCATTTGGGCGTTCGGGCGCGAGACGCGCCGGGCTGTCGCCGGGTCCCGGACATAGGTCAGCCGGTTCCACACCAGCCGCCCGACGTAGATCTCGTTGCGCAGGACGCCGGTGCCGCGCTGCGCGTGGCCGCGGATCGTGGTGTCGCGCCAGGCATGGCCTGACGGGCCCGGGATGCCCTCGGCGTTCAGCTGCTTGGCGATCGCGATCGGGCTCGCGCCGGCGGCGAACATCGCGAAGATGCGCCGCACGATCGGCGCTTCGGCAGGGTTGATCGCACGCTCGCCACGGATCGGCTCGCCCTGCTCGTCGCGCCGGCGCACGACGTCGTAGCCGTAGCAGCGCCCGCCCGCGGACTTGCCGGCCGCGATGCGCCCGCTGAGACCACGGTGCGTCTTCTGCGCGAGGTCCTTCAGGAAGAGCGCGTTCATCGTGCCCTTCAGGCCGACATGCAGCTCACCGATCTCGCCTTCGGCCAGCGTGCGGATGGCGATGCCGGCGAAGCGCATCTGCTTGAGCAGCGCCGCCACGTGCTCCTGGTCGCGCGACAGACGGTCGAGCGCTTCGGCGACGACGATGTCGAATGCACCGCTCTGCGCGTCCTTGACCAGCGCCTGGAAGCCGGGGCGCAGCAGCGTCGCGCCGCTGATGCTGGCGTCGCGATAGACCCCCGCGACGACCCAGCCCTCGCGCGCGATCAGCTCCCGGCACAACCGGATCTGGTCATCGATCGAGGCTTCCGACTGGTTCTCCGACGAATAGCGGGCGTAGATGGCGGCGCGCAGCGTCATCGTGCTGACCTTGGAAACGCGATGCGAACGCTATGCGTCGCCTGGGTCGGCGGCAAGAGGCTTTGTGCCGTGATGCAACGCGAACGCTTCTCGGGCCGCCTGCCGTGCGAGACACCGCACCACGCGGTTGAGTGCACCATGCCTCGAAGCTGAACGCACCTCCCCCGACGACTCCGTCGCTGTGAGCGACGGGTCTGACGCAGCGCTGTTCGGAGGCGGGACCTTGGCGGGCATGGCCCGGGATAACTACGCCAAATGCCGCTCCTGTCAGCAAGCATCTTGCGCGCCGGTACGGACTTTGCCCCACCGGCCGCCAGCACGCCGTCCTGGTGGGTTCGCGTCGCCGCATAAGAGCCGGGCTGCGCAGCCGCCTGCCGGGTTGCAAGTCTGCCGGGAGACGTGTAAGCACGGCTACAAGCTAACACGGAGGCGCCTGATATGGCCTTTACTCTGAAACGATCGGGGGTGGCGAAGAAGCCCCAGGCCGCCGCGCCGGCCGCAGATCCCCCGGCGGCGCCGAAGGGCCGGTCACGCCGGCGCACCGCGGCCAAGACGCCACGCTCGCCCTCGCGCGTTGGCAAGCGGGCGGCGGTCGCGTGGGTGGAACCGGAGGTCGTGAAGCAGCTCGGCATCCTTGCCATCCAAGAGGACACCACGGTGCAGGATCTGCTCGCCGAGGCGATTGGCTTGCTGCTCGCGGATCGCGGCAAGCGGCGGCCTGCCCGGTCGCGGTGATCAATGCCCCGAAGTCATGTGGTCATGTGTTCCTGCGCACATGATTACATGCAGCAGAGTGGCAGGCGGCGTCGGGTTTGCAGCTAAGTGCAAAGGCCCGCCGGTCATGGCTACCGCTTAGCAAAGCGCCGGCGGGTCTGCCGGGTCCCAAGAAACTCCTCCCGCAGCTCGGAGACGCTGCTGGCGAAGGGCCGGCATCGTGCCGGGCTGAGCATCGGCGACCGCTTCGCGTACGCGCTGGCGGCGACGACCGACCAACCGTTGCTGTTCAAGGGCAGCCACTGCAGCCACACCGATCCTGCGTCCGGCGCTGCCGGCAGGCGGGCGGCTAGTCAAGGGATGGTCCCGCCAAAAGAGACGTAATTCCCATCAGGGCTGACGCGCCTGCTGCGCCGCCTTCAGGCGGCGCAGCGCTCGCAGCCGGTTGCTACCAGCCCGCTGAAACTCGTCGATGCCGACGGCTGCGACGATCACCAGCCCGATTGCCACCATCTGCCAGAATTCCGACACATTGGCGAGCACAAGCCCGTCGTTGAGGAAGCCGATGACGAAGGCACCGACGATCGAGCCGCCCACCGTCCCCTGCCCGCCGAACAGAGAGGTGCCACCGAGCACGACGGCAGCGATGGCGCCTAGTTCGTAGTTGGTGGCCGCCGTGGGATCGGCAGCGGAGAGTTGCGACGCCAAGAGCACGCCGGCAACACCTGCGCAGGCGCCGGAGATGGCATAGACCGCGATCTTGATCCGAGTCACGCGGATGCCGGCACTGTTCGCCGCACGCTCGTTTCCGCCTACCGCATAGACGTGCCGGCCGAAAATGGTGCGGCCACCTGCCAGCGCCCCGAGGATCCCGATTGCCGCCATCACGTATATTTGCACCGGCAGGTGCAGCCAGCGCACCGTTCCGACGTAATCAAAGCCCAGATTGTGATGCGCCGGCTGCCCACCCAGGCCGATGAACGACGCGCCGCCCGAGATCAGCAGGGCCGCACCGCGCGCCACGTACAGCATGCCGAGGGTCGCGATGAATGCGGGAATGCGCAGGCAGGTGATGACAAGTCCGTTCACGGAGCCGACCAGCGCTCCAGCCAGGACGGCAAGCGCGATGACGACGGGTGCAGGAAGGAATACGATCGTGCCGCCGATCGGTACCCCTTTGTCGAGCAGGTAGCCCGCCACGATCCCGCTGAGCGCGGCGATGGAACCGACCGAAAGATCGATGCCGGCGGTCAGGATAACGAATGTCATCCCTGTTGCCAGGACCGCCGTGACCGAGACGTGCTGTGTCATTGTCACCAAGTTGGTCCAGGTGAGATAGACCGGACTGAACTGCGAGAAGATCAGCAGCAGGATCGGCAGCGCCAGCAGCGAGCGCAGCCGTGTGCCGAGAGCGGCGCCGACCTGCAAGGCACCGCGCGCTGTCGCCCCCAGCATTGTCGGAGCCGTTTGTGGCGCCCGGGCATTGCCGGCTTCACTCGTCATGGGTGCTCGCGCGGGAAATTTCGGCCTCGACAGCGTGGCTCGTGTCGAAGATCCCGCGGACACGGCCGCGCGCCAGCACCAGGATGCGATCTGTTACCGCCATCACCTCCGACAGTTCCGAGGAGGAAAGCAGCACCGCCAATCCGTCGTCGGCGAACCGTCGGATGATTTGAAACACCTCGGCCTTTGCGCCCACGTCGATGCCGCGCGTCGGCTCATCCAGGATCAGGACCTTGGGGTCCGTGAGCAGCGCCCGGGCGATGATCGTTTTCTGCTGGTTGCCGCCGCTGAGCGACATGACCGGCTGGAGGCTGCTGGCGACGCGGATCGACAGGGCACTGATCATCTCCCGTACGGCCCGTCCGGCTCGCTGCGGTGCGACGAGGCCGAAACGGGCGACGCGGAGGAAGCTGCCGAGAAGGATGTTGTCGGCGACCGACGTGGTGCGCACCAGCGCGTCACGTTGCCGGTCCTCCGGCACCATGGCAATGCCGGCACGCATGCGCGCCGGGATGCCGCTGCCGGCTGCGCGGCCACCGACGCGGACGGTTCCGGCCGCCTCGGGGCGATGGCCGGCGATCGTTTCCACCAGTTCCGTCTTGCCGGCGCCGAGAAGACCATAAACGCCGAGCACTTCACCCGGCCACAAGTCGAAGGTGACGTCGTCCAGGAACAGCCGATCGGCGTTCGGATCGGCCAGCATCAGGTGCTCCACCTGTAATGCCGGCATGCCATCGGTCTGCTTTGGCGTCCGACGACTCAGTGCTGCCCGTACATCGCGCAGCGCGCTACGCTGATTTCGAGCCGAGCATGTTGTTGAATACCCATTCCATGTCCACGTCTGCCGCCGCCGCCGAGGCCACGCACCTGCCGTCGCGGAACACGGTGAGCACATCACCGAGGCGAAAAATCTCATCCATGCGATGCGAAATATAGATAACTGCGACACCTTGAGCGACCAGCTCGTCGATCACGCCGAACAGCGCCTCGACTTCGGCATCGCTCAGTGCCGAGGTCGGTTCGTCCATGATCAGGACGTGCGCATCTTCTGCCAACGCCTTCGCGATTTCCACCACCTGCCGCTGTCCCACGGCGAGCGACCCGACGCTCGCCCGCGGGTCGATGCGTTCGTCGAGCCGGGCGAGCAGGGTGGCGGCTTCGCGTACTTGGATGCGCTCGTCGATGACGCCGGCGCGGTGGCGCTCGCGGCCGGCGAAGATGTTGTCAGCCACGGACAAGGCTGGAAAGAGGCTGAGTTCCTGGTGGATGATCGCAATGCCATGCCGGCGCGCATCCCGCGGAGAACGGAACTCCACCTCGTCACCACCGCACAGGATGCGGCCCGTGTCGGGGATTTCCTCGCCGGCCAGGACCTTCATCAGCGTGGACTTGCCGGCACCGTTCTCGCCGAGGACGACGTTGACCCGGCCGGCCAACGCCTGAAAGCTGACGCCGTCCAGGGCGAGCGTCGCGCCGTAGGTTTTCGTGACCTGGACCGCTTCCAGTGCGACGGTGCCGGCGTCAACATGCCAGCGCGCTGGATGCCGGGGCGGCACCTGCGGCACCGCCCCGTTGCCGAAGCCTTGCCCGGCGGTCGCGGGCATGGACGGCGTGCGATTACTTGCTCTTAGTGATGAGCGTGCAGGGCAGCCCGACCTTTCCTCCGGTCGTGGCGCTGCTGTCGCCCTTGATGATCCTGTCGAGCTGTTCGACCGCCTTCTGGCCCTGGGCGGCCACCGGCTGGGCGGCGGAGGCCCGGAAGGCGCTCGTTCCCGAGTTGATTGCGGCGACCGCATCGCTGCCGCCGTCGATGCCGACCACGACCATGCCCGTCTTGCCCTGCGTCTTGATCGCTGCGGCGGCGCCGAGACCGAGCCAGTCGTTGCCGGTGACGAAGCCGAGGATGTCAGGGTGAGCCTGCAGGATGCTGCCGGCGAGCTGGAAGCCCTTGGTTTCGTCGTATGCGGCCGGCTGCTGCGCGACCATCTTGAGCGCGGTCTTGTCGAGCACACTATGGTAGCCGGCCGAGCGCGTCCGGCCCATCTGGTCCGAACTCGGCCCGGGCAACTCGGCGTAGTTGCCCTTGGTGCCGACCATATTGACGAAAGCCTGGGCGGCCAGCGCGCCGCACTGGAAGTTATCGGACTCGAACGAGGCGTTGGCGATCTGATGCTTGGTGAGCACCCGGTCCATGTTGACCACCGGGATACCGGCGTCGCGCACCTTTTTGACCGCGACCTCGGAGGCTGCGGGGTCGGCGACGTTCCAAGCCACGCCCGCGACCTTCTCGGTGATGAGCTGGTCTGCGTCTTGCAGTTCGCGCGCAGTATTGAAGTCGTGAGTCAGCACCGTCGCCTTGTAGCCCAGCTCCTCCGCGAGCTTCACCGCGGCCTGGGATTCGACCTGCAACACGGTGATCTTCAGGGTGGGCACGATGATGGCGATCGTCTTTGCGTCCGCGGCCTGCGCGGTCCGTCCCGCAAGCAGCAGTCCAGTTGCTAGGGCCAATGCCGGAATAAACCACGTCGCGGCCTGTGGCCGCGGATTTGACGGTCGGTGCATTAGGTTTCCTCCTACTGACAGGATATTGTTCTTCCACCGCCGAGACGCAGGCTTCGCCCCGTTCGATGGGTTACCGGGAGATGCCAGCGCATCCTGCTATACCTTGAAATGGCAGTGTAATGGGCCGTCCTTCGCTGTCAAACCAACTCCTCCCGCGGACGGATGGACGATGAACCGGAATTCCCCCGATGAGCGGCTTATTTGCCCGCCGCAAGGGTAGCTTAGACGCAGATTCCTGCGTCCCGCAACGGCCGGATCGCGCAGGCGCCCACCAGAGCGCTGCCGGCCGGCCGATGAAGGCCGCGTGCCCGGAAATCTGGGCCCGCAAGTCTGCATCGGGACGCGTGTCTCCCGCCGACATCCAGGTTAACCCAGCACGGCGAGGGCCCTCAGCATGGAGCCGGCGGCAACGGACGGAGCGCCGCGATGGCCGCGACGACTTGCTGGAACAACGCTCGCGGGACCACGACCTCGGCCGTTTGGAACGTAATCCAACGGCCATGGCGGACGACCTTGGCGCCGATCTTGGCAAGCCTGTTGCGCAACGCCGTCATCGACCACTGCTTGACCTCCTCGGGCAGCGCCAGGGTGCGCAGGAAGTTGGTGAGGCTGTGGGCCAACGCGTGCAGCTGCAGCCGAACGGGCATTGGCGGCGAAGCGATGACAGGACAGCGAGGTCCAGGTCACGGCGTTTTTGCCCTCCTTGATCCGCTGCTCCGCCGTGCCGCGATGATTGTAGAACACCAGCACCCGCTCGGCCGGCAGGGTCACGTTGGTCGCGATGAACCCGACGCGGGGATACAATTCGCCGGGATGCCATTCCACCTTCGCCATCACCCGGGGGGCCTTGTTCCATGATCCCGCCTGGTAGCTGAAGCTGGCGTAGTAGCGGCGCAACTCGTGCCACGGAACCGCCGGGAGCTTTGCCGTCTCCTGTGGCGCCTGTGGTCGCCGGAATGGCGGTTCGACGAGGCGAGCTTCGACCGGACGGCGGCCAGCTTCGACAACGCGGATTTCGTCGATGTCGTCATCCATTCCTACCGCCATCGATTTGGGTTGGTGCCCGGCGATCCGGCACTGGCGGAGTTTGAGCGGCGTCTGGCTGTACAGCCGGCGATCACGATGCCGACGATCACGGTCGATGGCGAGGCCGACGGTGTGCTCGTCCTCGGCGGCAAGGCCGAACATGCACGGCACTTCACTGGGCGACATCCCGCGATGAAGCTGTCTGCAAAAAGGCGGTACTCGGTTACCGCTTAAGCAGGGCGCCGGCGGGTCTGCGGGGTGTCGAGAAATCCCTCCCGCAGCTCGGAGACCGTGGCCGCGTACCGCCGGCCGGCGTCGATCATGCGGGACTGGTTGTAGTGCTTCTCGCCGGTGGCGGGGCTGGAATGGCCGAGCAGCGTGGCGCTGACCGTCATCAGGTCGGGCTGGTCGATCGCCACCGAGGTGAGCAGGCAGTCACGGAAGAGGTGCGGCCACAGCGCCGTGCCGAATTCTTTCTCGGTGTAGCGCTCGATGAAATCCCGCAGCCCGCCCTCCCGCATCGCCTTGCCCGCCCGATCGACCCACAGCCGGCAGTGGGTCGGGTCGTTGCCGAACTTGCTGGCCTGCCGCAGCAGCACCGGGCGGCGGACCTTGAGGAAGGCCTCCAGATAGGGGACCAGGTCGTCGGGCAAGGGCTCGTCGATCGGCCCGCCGGTCTTGGTCTCCTCGCCCTAGAACGTCAGCCAGTAGCGCCGGCCGTCCCAGCGCAGCGACTTGCCGACGGTCAGCGCCTGGAAATTCCTGATCCGCAGCGGGCGCGCCGCCAGCAGGGCGATGATCAGCCCGGCCTGGTAGCGCAGCGCCGGCATGATCCTCTCGCCCGGCGCCGCGTCGGCGGTGTCCATCAGCTGCTTGCCGAAGCGGTAGAGATCAAAGCTGTGCTGCACGACGTGGCGCTTCTCGCGCGACGGCTTGGCCTTCATCTTCAGACGGCTGTAGCGCAGGCTCAGCCACGACCAGTCACGGGTCGGCGCGAGCGCCTTCGCCGACGACGACAGCGCGCCGATTGTCATGGCGACGCTCACCGGCGCCAGCGTGGCCTTCAGCGCGGCGACGTAGTCGGCGACCCGCTGCGGCGTGATCCGGGCGGCGAGCGGCTCGGCGTCGCTCAGAACGCCGTTGCGCGCCAGCCAGGACACATACCGGCCGTAGCCATCGGTGTTCTTCTTCAGCGTCCGCTCGCCCCAGTACACCGCCGGGTTGTCCAGGCCCTCGGGTCCCTTGCCCTGGCGGGCCGCCAGCCAGGTTTCGCGGTCCGGCGCCGGCCACCAGGCCACCGGCCAGAGCAGCCGGGGGGCTTCACCGGCCGAGGGATGGTCGGACCCGGTGCCCGCCGCGCTCATCGCCGGCCTCCACGGCGGGAGGCGCCGCCTCGCCGTGACGGGTGGAGGAACTCGTCGCGGATCTGCAGCACGTGGCTGTCGAACAGCCGGAACGCCTCGGACTGCTCGACGAAGGCGTAGAAGCGCATCGTGGTGGCGGCGTCCTTGTGGCCGAGCACGCGGCGCATGACGTCGATCTGGCCGGGATGGCTGCGCAGATAGAGGTAGCAGCCGAGATGGCGGAACAGGTGGATGTTGAAGTCGATGCCGAGTTCGCGGCGCAGCACCCGGCAGATGCCGTCGGCCAGCACGCGCCCCATCTTCGCGGTGCCGTCGGGCCGCGGGAACAGCAGGCGGGGACCCGCCCCGCGACACTCCGGCCGGACCAGGTGATGGCGATACCTGGTCAAGTAGAGGTCGATCAGGGCCACCGTGTCGCGCGGCAGCTCCAGCTCGATGTCCTCGCCGTTCTTGGTATGGCTGCCGGGGATGAACAGATGCATGGCGGCGCGCCGGCCGGCCCGGCTGCGCACGAAGTGCGCGTCGGCGTCGAGTTCGGCGAGGTTCTGCAGCCGGACCGGACACATGATCTCCAGCTCGATCGCCACCGCGGTGCGCACCAGCATCGCCGCCTGCTGCGGGGGCAGGGTGCCGGACTCCGCCCGCTTGACCAGCCGGTACGGCAGGAAGAGCAGGTCTTTTACCTGTTCGCGGTCACGGAACACCGCCAGCCGCCGCCGGTTCTTCTCGGTCATGCCGAAGCGGCGCGGGCGTCCTCCTGACAGGCGGCGGATGCGACGGCCGATCCAGTCGGCCAGCTCCCGGTCCTTGAGGTGACGCAGCGCGATCGGCTTCAGCACCTGCAGCAGTCCTTGCAGCTGCAGGCATTCGCGGGTCCGGGTGCGTTCGGTGAAGAATTCGCAGATCCGGTCCACGTGCTCACGGCGGGTCAAATCGCGGAGGTCGGTGATCTCGCCGATCGGCACGCCGCGGTGCACGAGTGCCGAGGCCATCTGGCGGAACTGGAACGCGCGGAACGCGAGGGTGACCGGCCGCAGCGGCTTGAACGGCGCGTCGTCCAGCTCCGGGGGATCTGCCAGATACGCCAGGTAGCCGGTCAGCGACGCCTGGAAGCTCGGCGTAAAATTCTGGGCGGGCAGCACGTAGCCCTGCTGCTCGGCCTCGCGCAGGGTCAGGCGCTGCGGGGGCCAGCCCGGCACGGCGTCAGCGGCTGCGTTCCAGCCACGGATCGCGCCACGGACGATGGCGACCGGCCGGCCGCGCAGGCTGGTGGTCTCGAGCTCCAAGGCGAAGCGGTCGACCACCGGATCGCACACCTTGGCGGGCGCGACGCCGCGATCCGACAGGAAGCCGATGAACCGCCCGAGGCCGGCCCGCCAGCCGTTGCGCGGCAGCGCCCGATACAGCGCCTCCCACTCCGGGGCGAGAGCTTTGACCCGCCGGGCCGCCATGACGGTGACGTCAGCGCGCCGCAGGGCGTGCAGCACCCGGCTGCGGACCGAGGACCAGCTGCTCTTGGTCAAGCCCGCCATGGCGGGCGAGATGGTCGCCAGGTGCCGGCGCAGCAGCGCGGGGTCAGCGGGGAGATCATGGGGCGCGCAGCCCGAGGCCTTCGCGACGGTGTTGATGGCGCTGAGCTGCAGCCTGGTCTCCTGCATGCCGCCGGTGGTCAAGGCCGCCAGCCGGTCCCGCACATCGGCCAGTGTCTTCGGTGGCGGTGGCAGAGGGGGCGGGGCAGGGGCAGGGGCATAGTAAACGGCAGTCGAAGCCGCCTTTTTCAGGATGATCGCCACGCGGTTTTCCTTTCAAGGATAGAGTGGTCCAGACGCCAGATTTGCAAGAACACTTGCTGTCTTTTCCCTGACAATTATCGCTGAAAGGACTGGATAGGCCCGCGCTACTGCTGATCTGGACTGATGGTTTCCATGACTTCGCTGGGGATCAGGATGTCCTTCTTGACGTAGGCGGAGAGGCTGCTTGCCGGGATCTTGCGGCGGGCACCGACCCGCACCGCCGCGAGATCGCCCTGGGCGATCAGCCGCTTGATCGTCGAGCGGGAGACGCACAGCCACTCGGCCGCTTCGGGCAGCGACAGGAACGGCGGCTGCGGCGTGTCCGGCGTTATGGCAATCGCGGGTGCCGGCGCGACGCTGTCGGCTGTGGCGACGGCCGGCATCGCCGGGGATCCCGCCTCGGGCGGGTCGGCCTTCGGGTCAGGCGTGCGCAGCAACGCATCGGCAAGCGTCGGCGGCAGTGACGGGCGGCGCAGTCGGATCGGCATCGTCGGGCTCCCTGCAATACGAGCCCATTATGCTGCTTTCGACCGCAATTGTGCCGGTATTCGTCGGGGGTGGTACATTGCTGACTCAAGCGATGGATTGGTCTGGTTTGACCGGCTGTCCACTAGCGCCAGACCGGGGGATAGTAGCCGGCATCAGTCCGGCGTTGGCGCCGCAATTGCCTATCCACCCGTGCCGCCGCGCCGGCGAATATCCTTTTGTCGGGATCCGCTTCGCGCGCCACACTGAATGCCAGTCCTTGTGTGGACGAAGGGGGGAGCGCGATGAGTTCAAACGGCTTCTGGAGATCGGCCGCCGGATGGACGACAAGGTGCCAGCCTAGACCGTACGGGAGAACATGGCGGGCGTGCTGCATCACGACATGTGCAGGTGGCGCCGCCGTCGTGCTGTGCAACTGCATCAAGTCGCGCCGAGACGGCACTCTGGGGCCAATCGACGGCCGACCTGGAGGCCAGTGATCGATGACGCAGCACCGCGTCGGCGCATTGCAGTGGATTGCAAGCTGGCCTCAATCGGTCGGCTTCGTCTTTGCCAGGAAGTGCGCCATCGCCGCCTTGGAGCTGGCGAGCTGGTGGTTTTGGTAGATCGCGGCGAGCAGCTGCGGGTGCGGTGCGACGGCCTCCAGCGAGTTCATGACGACGGTCGTGAACTCCTGCTGCGCCTGCTCGGCGACGGCCTGGTGCGCGATCGCCTTCTTGAGGTGACGCAGCACCGGCGCTGCCTGCTCGGCCAGCCAGCTTGCCACCACCTTCGCGCCGCCGATCCGAGCCTGCTCGGGGACGCGCTCGATCGCATAGTCGACCACCTTGACGAACAGGTCGCCCTTGGCCAGCCGCGCCACGACCGCGGTCGGGTTGTCCTTGAGCGACTCCGACACGAACATGCCGACGGCGAGACTGGCGCGTTGGCCATTGACGTTCTCGAAGGTGAAGCCGGGCCAGGCCGCGTCGAGGGCCAGCTGCTGGTCGGCGAGGCTGACGATGTTGACCGCGCCGTCGGCGGCGTCGAGCTGGCCTGCCAGGATCTCGCAGCGGGCGCTGCGTATTCGGGCATGGACGTAGGTGGTGCCGGTCACCCCCAGCTCGGCGCCGTCGGTCAGGCCGGAGAACCGGATGCCCAGGAAGATCGTCCCGCGGCGCGCGACCACGGCGTAGGCGTTGGACGGGTTGGTGCCGGGGATGAGGTGGAGGCCGCTCTTGCTCGCCGCAGCAGCGGGGGGGTGATCGGAATGAGCCATGGATCCCTCGTGAAGGAATGGTGGTAAGTGGATCCTCGGCAATAGGCCAAAGAAAGGCGAATGTATTTTGCGATCAAATAAAATAGTCTCGCGTCGGGATCTGGAGGGATGTATGTCATTCATCCGACGCGCCTGTTCAATACTGCAAATTCCTGCAGGCATCGGCCGACGCCATGGGCGCATCTGGTTGCGGCACACTGGGTCATTGCCGAGTTCATGGCGCGGACCAACTGAACTGACCCAGCCGGGCGGCAGGCCCGCCCATGTGCGGGCGGTCTCGGCCGCACAGGCGCCGGCGCGCTGACAGCCGAGTCGACGCGTGGTGATCGCAACCGCGCCGAGGTTGCTACTGCCAAACGGCACTCGCCTCCGCCCCGCTCGCCAATCCTGGAAGCGCCAATCCGCCGGGCGGCTCGGCGTTCGCCTTGCGACGACGTTGTGCTGCTGCGCGGCGTGCTGACCCTTCCCTCGCTGGCGCGATACAGCCGTCGCGGCGACGAAGAGCGACCGACCGCCCCAACGTCGCCGCGTGCTCTCTGCGGGTCCCTGCTCGTTCTCCTATTGTTCGTTGCAGACAACTGCAAGCGCGGGGATGCCGGGGTCCGCCGGCATTCGCGGGCACCATGTCGTCGCCGGTGGCGGCGAACGCTGGCTGGGCACCCATGCCCGTGCTCGGGGTAGCCGGTTTCATGCCGCCTCGGCTGACGTCTGGGCGAGGTCGCCATGACCGGCGATGCCGCTGCCCTGAGCGATGGCCAGCGCCTGCGCCTGCATCGCCTGGGCGTAGGCCAGGGCCTGGCCATCGGGCGCGCCGGATGACGTATACGGCGACGGCGCCACCTGCTGGAGGGTTTGCAGCCAGCCCTGCCAGATCGCCTCCGGATCCCACCAGGCGGCACAGAGCGAGGCGTAGGTCTTGTCGAACTGGAGACGGGTCTTGGCGGGGAACGACTTGAGGATCGCCTGCCAGCCGCCGAGATGGCCGAGCGCCATGAGCGCGGTCCGATGGGACTGCGGGACCGGCAGCTTGCGCGGGTCGAACACTTCGACGTCGGCCAGCGGATTGGGCAAGGCGGCGAGTGAGCCGACCGGCCCCAGGTTCCTCAAGCGGAATTCGACCCGGGTCAGGGCATTGCCGTTGGCCGCCGCGGGGTCCTGCTTCGCCTTGTCGTAGACGACCAGCGGAATGGCCTTCTTGGCGCCGAGATAGAGTGTGCGGAGTTTGCCGCCCCTGCAGAAGATCTCGCGCGCCCTGCGCCGTGGCAGGTCCCAGACCCAGTCGGTCAGCGCGACGCCGGGCAGGTCGACGGCGACGTCGATGCGCGAGACGCGCGCGAATGCCCAGCACGCCCAGGGCGCACCGAATACGGCGTCCAGCACCTCGCGCAGATGCTGCAGGCCGCCCGGCGTCAGCGCATCGGGGTTGATGTCGAGGCGCAGGTCGTGGTGCTGCTTGCCCTTCTTCGGCTCGACCTGGAGGATGTAGGCGGTCTTGCTCGACCAGATCAGCGGCGACAGGCTGAGCGGCACCTTGCCCGCGATGGAGAGCTTGTAGCCACCAGCCGAGGTGTAGCTCTGGCCGATGCCGAATTGCGATTGGCAGGTGGGGTCCTTCACCATGGCGAGGCAGGAGTTGAACTGGCCGTCTTTCCATTGATGAGGCAGTTCAAGGAGCAATGTCAGCTTATCGATTTTCAGTTTCCAATTGGCGTGGTGGCTATCAGAGGAAGCTGCGAGCGAAGCGGGTTTCATGAGTACGCGTCCTATCGTTCGGGCGCCGCGTGGGCCGGCCCGTCGTGACAGCGACCGCGGAAACGAACGATCGCCGGACATCGAGTGATGTCTGCGTCCAGCGATGGCACATGTTCGCGAGGATTGGCAGTCGTGTTGGCCAGGTCTGATTCGATTTGGACCGAGTTTGCGACCGTGCCGCCGTTCGACGTGCTGCAATCGATCGCGCTGATCGCGCTCCAGTCGGCGGCGGCCCACTGGCGGAGAACACGGGATTCCCGCAGTGGCGCGGCTTTCGGAGATTGACCAATGTTCGCATGCACGCCAGCGCGCGGCGTGCGCGTGGCGGGTTCGACCGATCGCGACGATCAGGTCGCGACCCCCGTGACGAGCGAGCCGTCACCGTTGCTATTAGCTGCAAATTTGCCGCCGCACAGCCGGCCGCGGAGATGCCGGTGAGGCGTCCGGCGGGACACCGTCGTGAGCGACGATCAACCTTGCCGCGACCGGCGGCACGGGGCCGAGTGTTGGAGACACGGCGCATATCCGCGAGATCATCGTGCCGCGGATCTCGCGACTGCCGAATTCCAACCATCACGCGGTGTTCTTTGGCGCCAGCTTCACGGGCACTTTCGTCGTGACCGTGACCGAGCGCACGCCAATGCGAGCGCATGCGGAGAGACCCGCAGACGTCGCGCAGTCGCAGAAGCTGTTCGGAGGCCGTCGGATAAGCCGGAAAATAAACCTCGCTCAGCCAGGCAAACCAATTCCAGCAGAAGCCATCATCCAAGATCCGTTGAGAAGCCCGGGCCTTTTTCTCTCCATTGTGACTTCGTCACTCCATGCTGATTCCATTGTGCAACACATATGCACCTAAGTTGCCGCGCGCCGGCGGGTCCAAAACTAGGCTGTCCTGTGTGCGTGTCAACCCCCCTTTGCCGGTTGAACCGCGCCGTGGGCGGCCGCGCGCGTTGTCGGTCGCCCAGGAGAGCGGGGTCAGTTGCGGAAGGTCGCCGCCGCGGCGACGCCTGCATCGGTGCACGGGGTGCATAGACGATGATCGGCGTGTCGGACCCGCGACCGCGGCTTCCGATCACCAACCGTCAAGCGGCCTTCTTCGGCGCCAGCTTCAAGGGCACCTTCTTCATGACGGTGACGGAGCGATCGCCCCAGCACACCTCCAGCACCTCGGCCGCCTGCTCGGGTGTGAGGTAGCTGTCCAGTTTGCCCAGCGGCACCGTCACCACTTCGTAGGCGAGGTCCATCTTCGCGGCGTTCAGCAGTTCGATCGCCCGCTTGACATCCGTGACGGCGCGCACCCTGGCGCGCTTTCCCACGACCGCCTGAAACTCGAGGCCCACCACCGTGAAGGTCTGATCGGGAGCGTGGTGCTGATCGGCTGTCACCAGACGGGTCAGTTCCTTGAACCTTTCCTGCACCGGCTTCAGGCTGGCCTGCAGCATCCTGATCTGCTTCTGCGCCTTCTCGGCCGCGGGCAGCAGCGCGCCGATCTCATCGATGAGGGCGACGATGTCCCGCGGCATGCCGCCTCCGTCGCCCCGAACTCGCGCCCGATCAAGCAGCGTCGTTCCTGTCAGCGTGATCGCCATTTGCGGATCTCCTTATGATGTAGTTTTCCGTAAGGGATCGTCGCAGAGGGCGGTGAATAGGCAATGAGAATATTCGGATACTGTGCAGTTAGTCAGCCGTGAAGAACGGAAGGATTCAGTGTGTGGGTTGAGGTTTTCGCGTCTCGAAGTATTCGGATTTGCCAGATGGCCGCGGCGCGGCGGCGGAAAGCTTGCAAATCACCGCGGCGATCGCGGCGCCAGCCCAGCCGTGATTCGCTCGGCGCTGCCACTGCCGGCAGGGTGCCGATGCGTCCGAAGCCGCCCGATCCGGTCGATCAGCCCGAACTGTTCCGTGCCCGCCTGGACAACTTGGTGGGCCTGCGGCATCCGCTGGTCCGGCTCGCCATGCTGATCGACTGGCGCCGCGGCAAGGGGTGGCGCTGCGCCAGTCCTACGTGCGCGCGGTCAGGGCGGCAAAGCGGGAAGCCGCCAAGTTGATGCATTCCGGCCGTCTGCGTCACGTCGAGCGGCAGGTCCGGCGCCTGCGTACCTGGCTGGGGCGGCTCGCTCGCGACATCACGTGCAAGATTACGGGCAATACCGCCGCGGCCGTCGCCGGGCCGCTGAAAGCCGCGTCCTCCACGGGCGACTACCTGCCTATTTCGTTGAGCCCCAGATCTGCAGGTAATGGGCCTTGTAGCCGTTCCCTGGGAAAAACATGTCCTTGTCGCCGCCTTGCGTATCGACGTCGGCATGCGTGACGAGGAACGGCGGCTGGATGAAGTCACTCGGCGGCTGCTTGTTGAAGGCACGGTTGAACTGGTCGATCGCCTCATAGGCCTGCAGCTCGAACGGCTCGGGGACGGTCACGATCTGGTATTGATCGCCGGCGCGGACGCGCGCATAGGCGGAGCGATTGCCGTCGGAGCCGATCAGCTTCACCTGGTCGGTCGAAACCCCGCCGGCGCGAAGCGACGGCACGGCAAAATCGAAGTCGTTGTCGCCGACCGAGGTGACATAGAGCGGCAGGCCGTAGCGTTGGACCCATCCGGTCATCAGCGCCGGCATCCGATCGGAGGCGGCGGAGGCCGGGAAGTTGGCGACTTCCGTTACCTTGCAGCCGCCGCATTTCTGCAGTTCCGCGATGGTGGCGTCGGACTTGCTCTTGGCGATCGCGTATTCGTTGTGCGTCACCACCACGACATGCGCATGGCCGTTGGAGTCGGCGATGGCGACGTCGGCTTCCAGCGGCCCGATCGCATCCGGCGGCTCGCTGATATTGAAGAACAGGTTGAGCTCCGGATGCGGGCCGG
>CAWAZU010000010.1:0-24452 GCA_963786445.1 uncultured Pseudomonadota bacterium | reverse complement strand
GCGCGGGCCTATCCAGTCCTTTCAGCGATAATTGTCAGGGAAAAGACAGCAAGTGTTCTTGCAAATCTGACGTCTGGACCACTCTATCCTTGAAAGGAAAACCGCGTGACGATCATCCTGAAAAAGGCGGCTTCGACTGCCGTTTACTATGCCCCTGCCCCTGCCCCGCCCCCTCTGCCACCTCCACCGAAGACACTGGCCGATGTGCGGGACCGGCTGGCGGCCTTGACCAGCGGCGGCATGCAGGAGACCAGGCTGCAGCTCAGCGCCATCAACACCGTCGCGAAGGCCTCGGGCTGCGCGCCCCATGATCTCCCCGCTGACCCCGCGCTGCTGCGCCGGCACCTGGCGACCATCTCGCCCGCCATGGCGGGCTTGACCAGGAGCAGCTGGTCCTCGGTCCGCAGCCGGGTGCTGCACGCACTGCGGCGCGCTGACGTCACCGTCATGGCGGCCCGGCGGGTCAAAGCTCTCGCCCCGGAGTGGGAGGCGCTGTATCGGGCGCTGCCGCGCAACGGCTGGCGGGCCGGCCTCGGGCGGTTCATCGGCTTCCTGTCGGATCGCGGCGTCGCGCCCGCCAAGGTGTGCGATCCGGTGGTCGACCGCTTCGCCTTGGAGCTCGAGACCACCAGCCTGCGCGGCCGGCCGGTCGCCATCGTCCGTGGCGCGATCCGTGGCTGGAACGCAGCCGCTGACGCCGTGCCGGGCTGGCCCCCGCAGCGCCTCACCCTTCGCGAGGCCGAGCAGCAGGGCTACGTGCTGCCCGCCCAGAATTTTACGCCGAGCTTCCAGGCGTCGCTGACCGGCTACCTGGCGTATCTGGCAGATCCCCCGGAGCTGGACGACGCGCCGTTCAAGCCGCTGCGGCCGGTCACCCTCGCGTTCCGCGCGTTCCAGTTCCGCCAGATGGCCTCCGCACTCGTGCACCGCGGCGTGCCGATCGAGGCGATCACCGACCTCCGCGATTTGACCCGCCGTGAGCACGTGGACCGGATCTGCGAATTCTTCACCGAACGCACCCGGACCCGCGACTGCCTGCAGCTGCAAGGACTGCTGCAGGTGCTGAAGCCGATCGCGCTGCGTCACCTCAAGGACCGGGAGCTGGCCGACTGGATCGGCCGTCGCATCCGCCGCCTGTCAGGAGGACGCCCGCGCCGCTTCGGCATGACCGAGAAGAACCGGCGGCGGCTGGCGGTGTTTCGTGACCGCGAACAGGTAAAAGACCTGCTCTTCCTGCCGTACCGGCTGGTCAAGCGGGCGGAGTCCGGCACCCTGCCCCCGCAGCAGGCGGCGATGCTGGTGCGCACCGCGGTGGCGATCGAGCTGGAGATCATGTGTCCGGTCCGGCTGCAGAACCTCGCCGAACTCGACGCCGACGCGCACTTCGTGCGCAGCCGGGCCGGCCGGCGCGCCGCCATGCATCTGTTCATCCCCGGCAGCCATACCAAGAACGGCGAGGACATCGAGCTGGAGCTGCCGCGCGACACGGTGGCCCTGATCGACCTCTACTTGACCAGGTATCGCCATCACCTGGTCCGGCCGGAGTGTCGCGGGGCGGGTCCCCGCCTGCTGTTCCCGCGGCCCGACGGCACCGCGAAGATGGGGCGCGTGCTGGCCGACGGCATCTGCCGGGTGCTGCGCCGCGAACTCGGCATCGACTTCAACATCCACCTGTTCCGCCATCTCGGCTGCTACCTCTATCTGCGCAGCCATCCCGGCCAGATCGACGTCATGCGCCGCGTGCTCGGCCACAAGGACGCCGCCACCACGATGCGCTTCTACGCCTTCGTCGAGCAGTCCGAGGCGTTCCGGCTGTTCGACAGCCACGTGCTGCAGATCCGCGACGAGTTCCTCCACCCGTCACGGCGAGGCGGCGTATCGCGCCGTGGAGGCCGGCGATGAGCGCGGCGGGCACCGGGTCCGACCATCCCTCGGCCGGTGAAGCCCCCCGGCTGCTCTGGCCGGTGGCCTGGTGGCCGGCGCCGGACCGCGAAACCTGGCTGGCGGCCCGCCAGGGCAAGGGACCCGAAGGCCTGGACAACCCGGCGGTGTACTGGGGCGAGCGGACGCTGAAGAAGAACACCGATGGCTACGGCCGGTATGTGTCCTGGCTGGCGCGCAACGGCGTTCTGAGCGACGCCGAGCCGCTCGCCGCCCGGATCACGCCGCAGCGGGTCGCCGACTACGTCGCCGCGCTGAAGGCCACGCTGGCGCCGGTGAGCGTCGCCATGACAATCGGCGCGCTGTCGTCGTCGGCGAAGGCGCTCGCGCCGACCCGTGACTGGTCGTGGCTGAGCCTGCGCTACAGCCGTCTGAAGATGAAGGCCAAGCCGTCGCGCGAGAAGCGCCACGTCGTGCAGCACAGCTTTGATCTCTACCGCTTCGGCAAGCAGCTGATGGACACCGCCGACGCGGCGCCGGGCGAGAGGATCATGCCGGCGCTGCGCTACCAGGCCGGGCTGATCATCGCCCTGCTGGCGGCGCGCCCGCTGCGGATCAGGAATTTCCAGGCGCTCACGGTGGGCAAGTCGCTGCGCTGGGACGGCCGGCGCTACTGGCTGACGTTCAGTGGCGAAGAGACCAAGACCGGCGGGCCGATCGACGAGCCCTTGCCCGACGACCTGGTCCCCTATCTGGAGGCCTTCCTCAAGGTCCGCCGCCCGGTGCTGCTGCAGCAGGCCAGCAAGTTCGGCAACGACCCCACGCACCGCCGGCTCTGGCTCAGCCGCGAGGGCAAGGCGATGCGGGAGGGCACGCTGCGCGATTTGATCGAGCGCTACACCGAGAAAGAATTCGGCACGGCGCTGTGGCCGCATCTGTTCCGTGACTGCCTGCTCACCTCGGTGGCCATCGACCAGCCCGACCTGATGACGGTCAGCGCCACGCTGCTCGGCCATTCCAGCCCCGCCACCGGCGAGAAGCACTACAACCAGTCCCGCATGATCGACGCCGGCCGGCGGTACGCGGCCACGGTCTCCGAGATGCGGGAGGGGTTTCTCGACACCCCGCAGACCCGCCGGCGCCCTGCTTAAGCGGTAACCGAGTACCGCCTTTTTGCAGACAGCTTCATCGCGGGATGTCACCCTGGGTCCGATCACCCCCTCAAGCAGAGGTGCCCGACCCCGCCGATGGCGGAACTCTTGGCTGCCCCAAGGCAGTGTGCTTGTCAAAGGCCGCGCGCACGGGCTTATCCGATCCAACACCCCCCCGCCCAGGCCACGCTCAGGCGGCGGACCGCGCGTTGCGGGGCGGACCAGTCGCATGCCTGGGTCGGCACGTGGCTCGGGCCGGGGCACGGTTGGGTCGGTCTCGATCCCACCAATGACCTGGTGGTGCGCGAGGAGCATGTAGTGCTCGGCTGGGGTCACGACTTCGGCGACGTTCGCCGCGCGCGGCCTGCTCTGAGTCCGCGCGGGCGGCGCAATCGGGCGGCGCTGGAGCGCCTACACCGTCACCACGTTCGCCGCGCTCAGATGCGCCAGCCCCACGAACGCGATCACCGTGCCGTCGGGCAGGCTGATCCAGCTCGCGCCCCCGGAATCGTTCTGCGCCGCCACCGCCGCTGCCGCACCGGCGCCGTAGCCGGCGAACTGCACCATGTCCTCGGCCGGGTTGAAGCCGGTGACGAAGTCCAGCCCGCCGCCCGATCCGTCCACCAGGTCCAGCAACTCGCTGCCGCCGCCACCCAGCACCGTCGATTGCCCGCTGCCGAATTCCACCACCGCGGCCGCCGCCTCCGGTGCGATCAGCGCGTCGGCGGCGCCGGCCACGAACAGGTTGGTGCCGGCGCCGCCGCCGACCAGGATTTCCGCGCCGCGGCCGGCGATCAGCGTGTCGTTGCCGGCGGAGGCCGCCACCAGCACGTCGCCCGCGCCGGCCCCGGCGAGCGTGTCGCCGCCGCCGCCGCCCGCCAGTGTGGCGGCGCCGCTGCCCGCCGCGAGATAATTCCCCCCGGCGCTGCCGCCGAACACAAGCTGCGCGCCTGATCCCGCTTGCAGCACCAGCGCGCCGCTGCCGCCCGCCACGGTGTCGTTGCCGGCGTCGAGATAGACGACGTTGGTGCCGCCGCCCGCCAGGATCAGGTCGGCAGCGCTGCCGAGGGCGACGAACACGTTGCCGGACGCGCCGCCGCCGAGCAGCGTCGCCGCACCGCTGCCGTAGGCGAACAGCGTGTCGTTGCCGCCGCCCGCCGCCGCCAGCGTGTCGGCCGCGCCGCCCTGCACCACCCAGGTCGGCGCGTCGCCGGCGGTGAGCGCGTTGTCGCCGGCGGCACTGCCGTATTCAAAGCCACCGCCGCCGCCGCCCGCCACCGTCATGCCGCTAGGCCCGCCCACCACCGTGTCGTTGCCGGCCATCGTGCGCACCAGCAGCGACCCGGTGCCGCCGAACAGCAGCGCCGAGGCGCCCAGCAGATCGACCGTGTCGGCGCCGGCGCCCGCCAGCACCGTGTCGCTGCCCTCGGATTGCAGCAGGGCGGGCGCGCTGCCGGCGACGATCTCCTGCGTGCTGGGCCCGCCCGTTACCGTGCAGGCCTCAGCGATGCCGCTGACGGTCGCCTGCTGGCTGCCGGCGATGTCGCGCGTCGCCGCGAAACCCACCGCCAGATTGGCCTGGATCAGCCCCGCCCCGGCCTTGCTTGCGGCGCCGGCCGGGATGGCGCTGTCCGCCAGCAGCGTCGAGACATCCGCGTTGCCCAGCGACGGGTCGGCCTGCAGCATCAGCGCCGCCACCGCCGCCGCCTCGGCCGCCGCCGCCGAAGTGCCGAGGAACGGTGTGTAGATGCTGGTCGAGGCGCCGTCAGGCGCCAGGAAGGCCGGCGTGTCGAGTGTCTCGGGCTGGGCGAGCGGCGCGCCGTCCGGGGCCAGCAGCAGTTCGCCCGGCCCGGTGCCGGTGTAGGATTCCGGGATCGGTGTGCCGCCCTCCGACGGCGTGTTGGCGACGTTGACCGCGCCGACGGCGTTCACGCCCGGCACCAGATCGTGCCCGAAGATCGAGCCGCTGCCCACGCCCACGCCCACGCCCGACAGCGTGCCGTCGCCCTCCAGCAGGTATTTGAACGTGCCCGGCATCGCCGTGCCGGGCGTCTGCGCGACGTAGATGCGATAGGTCTGAGTGCTGGCACTGACCGGCAGGTTGAGCAGCACCGCGGGTTCCGCGCCGGACTGGAAGGAGTTGATCACCTGCCCGCTCGCCGTCACCGCATAGACCGTGAGCGTGTCGGGATTGTCCGCCGCGTACGGTGCGGCCCATTGCAGGCTGAGCGTGTCCTGCTCGTCGGCCGGAACGATCGCGGTCTGGTAGGCGGCGCCGCCCGGGAACTGCTCGGCGGTGACTGCCCCGACGCCGGGGATCATCGTGCTCGCCGGCGTGAATTCGCCCTGGAAGAAATTGCTGCTCTGGTTGCCGGTGGCGGAAAAGTAGTTGACGCCGTCGGCCACCACCTGCTCGGCGGCGGTGTCGATCGGCCCGGCGAGCTGGAAGAACGGCTCGTCCTCGTAGGTGATGTCGTCCACGATCACTTGGCAGCCGGCATTTGCCAGCGCCTGGATGCCGGCGGCGAAATCCTGTTCGGAATTCTCCGCCGAGTAGAAATAAAGCTGCGCGCCGGGCGCGGTCTGGTGGATCAGCTCGGCCATCGCCTGGCCTTCGTGGTACTGCCGGCCGGCCCTTCCTGGAGCACGGTGACGCCGCCGGCGGGCAGCAGGCCCTCCGCGGTCGCGCCGGCGGCGCCGCCGTTCACGTCGTAGCTGTCGGAGAGGATGCCGATTTTTACGCCGGCGCCGGTCACGTCATACGTGCTGCGCGCCGCCGGCCCGGCGAGCGCATTGTCGCCGAGGTCGATGCCGGAGAGGGCGGTGGTCAGCGCGGCGGTGGTTGCGGACATGGTGACTGATATACGCTGTCCGCCGCCACCGAATACATCGGCAGTTGAAGGTGCCGGTGCCGCGGGCGGGGCGTGAAGCGGCGCATGCCCGCCGGCGCGATCAAGCGGAGCGCGACGCGCCCGGCATCGCTTCGCGCATGGCGCGCTTGACGAAGCGCAGCGGCGCCGTTAGCCGCCAGCAGGTCGAGGCGTGGATCGCGTCGAGCCGGCGCTCGTAATGCTCGTGGTAGCGATCGAACTCGGCAAGCAGCGCGCGGGATTCGTCGAACAGCGCGCGGGAGGTCGCCTCGTCGCCGGAAGCGGCGCGCCGCGTCGCATCCCACACGCTTTGCAGGAACGGCAAGTCCCGGCGCGTCCGCTCCTGCCGCGCTTCCACCCAATGCCGCGCCTCCGGACGGACGCTCGCCCGCAGATCGACGCCGATCCGCTCCATTTCACAGAGCCAGGGAAACCCGAGGCTGCGCCCGAGCGCGCCGATCATGCGCTCGCAGTCGTCCAGGGTCGCCGCGAAACTGGTCCAGCCGCGGCAATAGGGACGGCTGTGGAATTCGGCTTCCAGCATGTGGCGGGCCCAGAGCAGCGAAGCGGTGTCGGCTTGCAGGCCGTCGCGCGCCCCGAGCGAGCCCACCACTTCGGCCGGATGGCGGACGCAATGGACGACGCGCAGCTCGATCGCCAGCTTGTCGAGCGCCATCGCATAGAGCGGCAGCAGGCGGCAGATGCGCGGGTCTTTTATCAGCAGCAGCGCCGCGCCCTCGTAGTCGCGGTCGATCTGCTGCGCGATCCGCGCCACGAAGCGGCCGGCGGGGCGCGAGTTCGCCGCATCCTGGCGGCAGCGGACGCGGGTCGTCCGCGCCCCGGCCGAAGGCACCGAGAATCCGGTCGTTCAGCGCCACCAGTTGGCGCGGCTCCCAATGGCCAAGCGGGTTGCCGGGGCTGGGGACGACCTGATCCGGCGGCATCCACGCACCGAGCTGCGTCAGCAGATGCGCGACCAGCGAGGTGCCGCTGCGATGCATGCCGGCGACCACGATGGCGATGCGGCTGCCGTGCCGCGCTGGCACGCGCACGCCGAGCCAACTGCTGCTGCAGGGCAGCCCATTCGCCTCGCCTACCGGGCCGCGTCCGTCGTCGGCAGATACGTATCCGTCCATCCTGTCCCCCTTGGCGCGCCGGCCAGCCTGATCTCGGTGCGGCCGGGACCGTCCTGTGCGATGACCGTGATCGACGTCGGCACCTGGACCACCTGGCAGTCAGCGGCATCCGTCGCCTGACCGGGACGGCCGTCGAGCCGCGCGGCGACCGCGGCAAGATGCTGCTCCAGCGCCTTGCGCGTGCGGCACAGCATAGTGCCCGGATCGAGATGCGGTCCCGCCCGCGCCGGCGCTGGTAGCGGCGGCAGTGGGGCGGGCGACGCGCCGCTGTCGGCATGCCGATGCCGATGCTGCCGCGGCGTGGTCGTGCCGGTGGTGTCGTCCGGCACAGGAGCGGGCGCTTGTGCCAGGGCTGCGGCCGCGACCAGCATCGCCGCCACCCATCCCGCGTACCCGAGCCAGGGGCGCAGTGCCGGGCCGCGCCGGCGTATCGCAGTCATCCCCGACCGCTACCCGGTGCGACGGATGCGGCCGGTACGCGTGTCGATGGCGAAGTGGGCGATCACACTGCCGTCGCCGGTGGCGAAGGCGAAGCTGATCGTGTTGTCCTGGTTCTGCGCCACATCGGCGACCTTCCAGGTGTGGTTGCCGTGACGGAGCAGGATCGCCTGCGCGATCGTCTGCACGTCCGCCGCTGTCAAATGCTTGTCAGGCGTCCACGGAAACAGGCCCCATTCCTTCGCCATCATCCAGAGATGGTGCATGTGGTGGTGGTGCGTGCCCCAGCCGGGACCGCCGTGCCCCTCCCAGTCCATGTGGCCGCCCATCCGCATCCCGTCCGGGTCGTCCGCCGCCGCTGCTGGCGGGTTCTGCGCGTCGGCCGGGCGCGTCATCGCATACGTGCCCGCCCCGCCGAGCGCGAATGCTGTCGCGGCGCACAGAATCATCGTCTTCGTCATGTGCTTCCACCCTCCGCCGTGGCCAACGCGGCGCGTCGGCGACCTTTGGCGAGATGCAAGACTGCAAGCGGCAGACCACAGCGGTCGGGCGCAATATCGGCAGGTATGCGGGGTTCAGCGCAGACTTCTGTGTCCGATTTACCGCCACAACGTGTCGGCGAGCCGGACAAGCCCGCGTTCCCGCTCCAGTCGACCGCGGACCAGTGGTTCAACGAGTTGCAGTTCGAGGCCTACCGCGCGCTCGGCGCCCATATCGTCGAGCGCATCTGCGCCGGCAGCAAAAACGTGGCACCGGGCACCAACCCGCCGGCGCTCGATGTCGAAAGCCTCAAGGAGCGCTGCGAAGAGTATCTGGCGGCGGCCCGTCTGAGGCCGTCGCCGCCGTCGTGTTGTGCCCAGTCCTAGCGCGTTTGCGCCCTCCACTGCGGGCGGAGCGCACTACAGCGGCTGAGCGGTTGGGGCATCGCCGCGAGGTCCTGACTGCGTCATTCGGGGTCACAGCAGGCGGCACCCGCATCTCCGCCGAGGATCGCGCAAGGTGGAGGTGGCGCAAACGCTGGACCGCATCGCCATTCTGTTGCTGACAGCCGCCGCGATCGGCGTAGTTATCCCGGGCCATGCACGCCAAGGTCCCGCCTCCGAACACTGCCGCGTCCGACCCGCCGCCCACAGCGACGAAGTCGTCGGCTGAGGTGCGTTCAGCTTCGCGGCATGGTGCACTCGCCTGCGTGCTGCGATGTCTCGCACGGCAGGCGGCCCGAGAAGCGTTCGCGTTGCATCACGGCACAAAGCCTCTTGCCGCGGACCCAGGCGACGCATAGCGTTCGGCATCGCGTATTCCCGAGGTCAGCACGATGACGCTGCGCGCCGCCATCTACGCCCGCTTTTCGTCGGAGAACCAGTCGGAAGCCTCGATCGACGACCAGATCCGGCTGTGCCGGCCTGTTCAGCGCGAGGGCGGGTCGTCGCGGGAGTCTACCGGACTCCATGCATCAGCGGCGCGACGCGCTGCGCCCCGGCTTCCAGGCGCTGGTCAGGACGCGCGAGCCGGTGATTCGACACGTGATCGCCGAAGTCGCTCGACCGCTTCGCCGCGACCAGGAGCACGTCGCCGGCCTCTACAAGCAGATGCGTTCGCCGGCATCGCGATGCTGACCTCGCCGAAGGGGCGATCGGCGAGCTGCATGTCGGTCTGAAGGGTACGATGAGTGCCCTCTTCCTCAAGGACCTGGCCAGGAAGACCCACCGCGGCCTGGAGGGCCGGGTCCGTGCCGGCCGGAGTGCCGGCGGCGCTCAGCTACGGCTACCGCGTGTCCCGCGACGCCGGGTCGGATGGCGGCGAGGCGACCGGGGCGCGGGTGATCGAGGAGAGCGAGGCGACCGTGGTCCGGCAGATCTTCGCCGACTACGCGGGCGGTCTCTCGCCGCGCAGCATCGCCCGCGCCCTCAACGGCGCCGGTGTTCGCGGCCCCCGCGGCGGCCGATGGACGGCGTCGCTCATCCTGGGCAACGCGCAGCGCGAGACCGGCATCCTGCGCAACCGGCTCTACGCCGGCGAACTGGTCTGGAACCGCCAGCGCTTCGTCAAGGACCCGACCACCGCCAAGCGTGTCGCGCGGCCCAATCCACGCAGCGTCTGGGTCGTCGAACCCGTCCCTGCCCTGCGGATCATCGACGCTGCCCTGTGGGAGGCGGTCCAGGAACGCTTGGCAGCATCCCGCCAGGTCGTGATGGGCGAGGCGCAGGACACAAGCGCCGACGGCGAATCGCCCGGCAGCTCGACCCACGGCGGCCGGCTCGTGGCCGCACGACGGTCACGGTGGTTGCTCTCCGGCCTGATCCGTTGCGGCGCGTGCGGCGGCACCATGACCGTGGTCGGCGAAGGCGGCCGCCTCGGCTGTGCCAATCACCGCGAGCGCGACACCTGTGGCAATCGGCGCACCGTGCTGCGCGACACCATCCTGGTGCGGGTGCTCGACGGCCTGAAGCACCGGCTGCTCGCGCCCGAACTGGTGGAGACCTTCGTCGCCGAATACATCGCCGAGGTGAACCTCGCCAACCGCGCCGCCAACGCCCGGAAGTCGCAACTCCAGAGCGACCTCGCCCGGACCGAGCGCCAGATCCGGACGATGGTGCAGACGATCGCCGACACCGGCGGGACGCGCACGCTCGTCGAGGAACTGCGCAGCCTC
This sequence comes from uncultured Pseudomonadota bacterium, assembly GCA_963786445.1. Classification (GTDB taxonomy): domain Bacteria; phylum Pseudomonadota; class Alphaproteobacteria; order Acetobacterales; family Acetobacteraceae; genus JAFKFJ01. The sequence goes on along the minus strand of CAWAZU010000010.1, from coordinate 14,323 downwards.
GAGCAGCGCCAGGACGAGTTGAAAGGCGAGATCGAGGCCGCGGGCAAGCCCGAGCTGTTACCGGCGCTGCATCCCAATCTCGCGCAGGTCTACCGCGAGAAGGTCGAACGCCTGGAAGTGGCGCTCCAGGACCCCTCGGTGTCCGCGGCGGCGGTGGAGGCGCTGCGGTCGCTGGTCGACGCCGTAGTGGTCCACCCGGGCGAGCGCCGCGGCGAGATACGGCTGGAGTTGCGCGGCGACCTTGCCGCCTTCCTGCATCTGGCGGAAGGCGGCGTGGTGCGGCCCGCGAACGGGCGTTCTGGGGAAGTGGTGGGATCGTTGGTTGCGGGGGCAGGAAACCACCGACAGTTGACTCTTCCCGCTGCCGACTGTTAATGATACGGAATGGTGGTCCTTCGCGCCGCAACCCGCCAAGGTTGGGGTCGAGGGTTCGAATCCCTTCGCCCGCCCCGATCGTCATTCCCCGTACCATTCTCCAGGCCGCTGTCCGGGGCGCAGAAGCCGACGTTTGGCGCCCGTCCCTTTGCGACCCTACCGCACATGTCAAAGGTCAGAGTCGCCAGCCGCCCTTTCGCGGCCCCGCGAGATGTCGTGGAGGTCAAAGTGCCCAATCGACGTCTCGGGACCATGCCGGCCATATCGAAGGCCAGTGTCACCATTCGCACTTTGATGGTCCCGCTGGACGTGGCGACGGCGAAAGTCACCACTCGCAGGTTCATGGCTCCGCAATACGTCGCGACTCCGCATCTTCCTCCAATGGTCAACCAGTCCGGCAGCCGGCCGAGGTACGCCGGTTGACTGCCTAAGGGTTCTCCGCCTAGGATCGCATCAATTGGTTGGGCCATTCGTCCCATGGACATCCTTCTTGCCAAATTGACCTCCTTGATTGCCGAGATCGGCAAGGAAAATCCCCACGCCGGGAGCTTCAAACTCCCGACCGAACGGCTGTTGGCAAAATCGTTGAACGTGCAACGCTCGACGCTACGCGAGACGCTCGCGACGTTTGAGCACCTCGGTATTCTGAGGCGCGTCCAAGGCAGCGGAACCTATGTGGAACCGCTGAGCTCTGATGTGATCCGCCTATACTTCGACCTTGCATTGGCGCTGGGCTTCATCGGGATTGAGGACATGGGTGTTGCCCGGCGATTGCTGGAGCGCGAGATCGCCCGTAGGGCCGCCGAAGTGGCGTCCATCGAGGAGATCGAAGAACTCGCCACGATCTGCCGGCAGATGGAGAATGCCGACAGCGAAGAGGAACGCCTCAAGGCTGAATACGCATTCCATATGAATCTGGCGTTTGCCGCCAGGAACCCGGTCATCACGCTGATCGTCGAAGGCCTTTCCAGTGTTCTTCGCCGTGTCCTGGCGCGCCGCCGGCACCTCGTGCGGGCAATCCCCGATGCGGGGCGGCGCGCCGATGCGGCGCACATGCCGATCGTGGATGCAATCAGGGCGCGGGATCCCGACGGTGCCATGACGGCAATGGATGAGCACTTCCGCGTCACGGACGAACTCTGGACGAAAGAATCGGCGCGCTATCTTGTGGCCCCGGCGTCAGGCGTCGTTTCCAAGCGAGAGTCCTCGGACGGTCCGGTGACGCGGCGCCCGAGGAAGCCGCCGGCCAAGGCCGATGCAATGAAGCGCGGTGTCGACACCGCACCCGCTGCCGTCAAACGCACCGTTCGGCGGCGAGGCATATCGCAAGATTCAGTTACGACGGGATGAACATGCAACGAAGCCGAAAGAACGTGTCGCCAGAGATTCTCGCTGCCAAAGCCACCATGATCCGGCGGGAAACCATCAAGCTCACTGATATCTGCGGCTCGGGCCACTACGGATCGGCGTTTTCGATGGCCGAGCTCGTCGCGAGCCTCTATTACGAATTCCTGCATGTCGATCCCGCGCAACCGCGCTGGCCGGACCGGGATCGCTTCACGATGGGCAAAGGCCACGCCGCCATCGGCCTGTATCCCGTGCTTGCGGACCTCGGCTTCTTCTCGTGGGAGAGCCTTTACACCTACACCCGGCTGGGTTCGCCGTTCGGCGACCATCCGGACATGCGCAAGGTTAAGGGCGCCGATTTCTCGTCGGGCTCGATCGGCCACAATCTTTCGGTCTCCGTGGGCATGGCGCTCGGCCTGCGCGCCCAGGGATCTCCGGCGCGCGTCGTCTGCATGATGGGCGATGGCGAGCAGGCGGAAGGCCAGATCTGGGAGGCGGCCATGAGTGCTGCGCATTTCCGGCTCGGCAACCTGGTCGGGATCGTCGATATCAACAAGGTCGGTTCCGACGGGCAAGTGTCCGAATCGATGAACAACGAGCCGCTCGGCGATAAATGGCAGGCGTTCGGCTGGCAGGTCCGCCGCTTCGATGGTCACGATCTTGCCGCGGTGGCCGAAGCGCTCGACTGGGGACTGAACATCGAACGAACGCAGCCGGTGGCACTCCTCGCCGACACTATCGCCGGCAAAGGCGTGAGCTTCATGGAAGGGACGTGGCAGTGGCATCTCGGTTATCTCGGGCCGGGTGACCGGGACCGGGCGCTGGCGGAGATTGAGGAGGGGGCGCGCGCATGACCGACGCGTATGCCAGCATCCACAACCCCGCTGCTGACATGTCGGAGTCGACAGTCGGCGCGGGATTTGACGCGCGCACCTGGGACATGGTCGGCAGCCTCAACTTGTCGCAGCAGCTTCCCACCGGCTCTGTCCTGATCGAACTTGCCGAGGCCGGGCACGACGAGATCGTCGTATGCACAGCGGATCTGGGACGCCCGACGCAGGTCATCAATTTTGGCAAGCGATTCCCGAGGCGCTATTTCAACTTCGGTATCGCCGAGCGGAACATGATCGGCGCTGCGGCAGGCCTAGCAACAGTCGGCTTCACGCCCTTCGTCAGCAACTACAGCTTCTTCCTGGCGCTCATGGGGGCGGAAAACATACGCAACGACATTGCTTATCCCAACCTCAAGGTGCGGCTGGTCGGGACGCATTCGGGATTGGCGATGGGGTTCTACGGCACCAGTCACCACTGCAACGAGGACATCGGGCTGCTGCGCGCCATTGCCGGCCTGACGGTGATGGCGCCGTGCGACGCAAACGCCATCCGCGCCGCCCTTTCGACCACGCTGTCCCACGATGGACCCGTCTATTTCCGTGTTGGGCGCGGCCGCGAAGCGCCGGTCTATGACAAGCCGCCGGTCTGGAAGATCGGCGGCAGCAACGTCCTGCGCGAGGGAAGCCATACGACGATTTTCGCCATCGGAAACCTTGTCAAGGCGGCTCTCGACGCGCACGACATCCTCGCGAAGGACGGGATCAAGGCCGAGGTCGTCGACATGTATTCGATCCGGCCGATCGATGAGGATGCCATCCTCGCCGCCGCGAAGGCGCACGGCGTCATTTTCTCCGCGGAGGAGCACAACGTAACCTCCGGCTTCGGATCAGCGGTTGCCGAGATTCTGTCCCGGCACGGCCTGCCGGCCCGGCTGGTGCGCATCGGCGTGCCGGACGAGTACTCGCTTCTCGGGCCGCCGACGCATCTTTACCGCCACTACCGGCTCGACGGCGAGGGCGTCGCAGACTCCGTACGCAACGCTCTTCGGAATGCCTCCATGGGGGGGAATGCACCATGAAGATCGCGGTCGTGGGCCTCGGCACGATGGGCGCGGGTGTTGCCGGCAACCTGCTGTCCGCCGGTCACGAGGTGATCGGCTGCGACCTCCGCGAAGAGCAACGCGACAAGCTGGTCCGTAGCGGTGGTGCCGCCGTGGCGCACGTGAGCCAGTTGCCGCCGGACGTTGAGGCCGTGGTGATCCTGGTCGTCAACGCCGCGCAGGTCGAGACGGTGCTGTTCGGGACAGGCGGCTGCGCGGCGGTGCTTCGACGCGGCACGCTGGTGATCTGCTGCAGCACGCTGCAGCCGGCGGACGCCCGCAAAATTGCTGAGCGTGCCACGCAGGCGGGTCTGCTTTTTCTGGAATCTCCGGTCTCCGGTGGAGCGGCCGGGGCGCGCACGGGCAAGCTGATCTACATGGGCGCCGGTCCGGCCGCGGCCTTTGATCGCGCTGCCCCGATATTTGCCGCGACGGCGGCGCATGTCTTCAGGCTTGGGGTTGCCTACGGCGCCGGCAATACCATGAAGATGGTCAATCAGCTCCTGGTCGGTGTGCATATCGCTACGGCGGCCGAAGCCATGGCGCTTGGCATCCGGGCGGGCCTCGATCCTGCCACGGTTTTCGAGGTGATCTCGGCGTCGGCGGGCAATTCCTGGATCTGGCAGGACCGCATTCCCCAGATTCTTTCTGGCGATGACGCGCCGTACTCGACCGTGAACATCTTCATCAAGGACCTCGGCATCGTGCTGAACGAGGGGCGCGCCCTCGAATTTCCGATGCCGCTCGCAGGAACCGCCTACCAGCTCTTCCTGGCCGCCGCCGCGGCCGGTCAGGCGGAGAAAGGGGACACATTTGTCATCCGTGTCTGGGAGGCGCTAGCGGGGATCAATCTTCCGCCTAGGAAGCAATCACCGCCCGTCGAAGAGTCGTGACGAGCAGGACATAACCAGAAACCGTCAGTGGAGGACAACACATGAAGCGACGCGAATTCCTTGCCGCAGCAGGCGTCAGTGCTGGCGCGGCATGTCTGTCGATCGGGTTCGGGACGCAGGCATTTGCGGCCGATTTCGACCCCCGCGCGTGTTACCAGCCCTGGGACGCCAATACCAAGACATTCAAATGGAAAAAGAAAGCGCCGCCCTACAACATTGCGTTCGCCAATTCTTTCGTCGGCAACGATGCCCGTACCGAGATGATCAAGATCTCCAAGGCGTACGCCGCCCGGCCGGACATGAAGCAGTACTTCAAGAAGTTCTCGGCCTCGAGCTCGGGCAACGACGTTTCGGCGCAGATCGCGCAGTTCAACCAGCTTATCCTCAGCGGGGTTGATGCGATCGTGACCGACGCGGCGTCCCCGACCGGCATCAATTCGGTTATCGGCGACGCAGCGGACGCCGGCGTCCTGGTGATATCCTTCGACAACGTCGTGACGTCCGAAAGGGCCGTGCTCGTCAATCACGACCAGGTCGAGATGGGACGCATCTGGGCCCGCTTTATCGCGAAGGAAACCGGAGGCAAGGGCAAGATCCTCATGGTCCGGGGCGTCGCCGGAACCTCCGGGGACCAGGATTTCTACAACGGCGGCAAGGATATCTTTTCGCGATATCCGGATCTGGAACTTGTACAGGTCAACGGCAACTGGGATCAGGGAACGGCGCAGAAAGTGGTCGCTGATGTTCTGGCCACCGGCGCGAATTTTGACGGCGTGTGGTCCGAATATGGCGACACCGGCGTCGTGCGTGCCTTCCTGCAGGCACGTGGCAAGGTGCCGCCAATCGCCGGCCAGGCCGAGAATGGGTTTCGCAAGCTGGCGGCGCAACACAAATTTCCGATGATGTCCGCCGGCGTCGCGCTCGGCTTGGTGGCCCAGTCCATGCTGACGGCGATCCATCTGCTGCAAGGACATGAGCTCCCGCAACAGATCAAGGTCGGCCTGGAGCAGATCACAACCGCGGACCTGAAGCCCGGCGTGAACTACTATCCGGACCTGCCGGATTCCTTCGTGGACAGCTTCGATATCCCCGCATGCGGCCTGCACTTCACGACGAAGGAGATTCTGGCCCAGACGAGCTGAGATATGAGCGGACCAAAGGGCTGAACGCCTGGCGATGCCGTCGGCGCGCACCATCACACGACCTGGCCGGTACAGAATGCAGGAGCAGCGAAGCCCTCCGGGATTCCTGATCGAGGCACGACGAATTGCCAAGCGCTTCGGTCCGGTGGTGGCGCTGTCCGATGCCAGCTTCGGGTGCCGTGCTGGAGAAATTCACGCGCTGCTTGGGGCGAACGGGGCCGGCAAGAGTACGTTGGTGAAGATCCTTAGCGGCGTGGTCGTGCCGGATTCCGGCGAGCTGCTGCTCGACGGCGTCCCGGTGCATCTCGTCAATCCGGCGCAGGCGGCGCAGGTCGGCGTTGCCACGGTGTTTCAGGAACTGTCGCTCTTTGCCCAGCAAAGCGTGGCCGAGAACATCGTCGTCGGCCGGGAACCGAGGCACAGATGGGGCCTGGTTGACGCGCGCGCCGTCCGCGCCCGGGCGCGAGCAATCCTGCAGCGCCTGTCGATCGAGCATCTCCAGCCCGATGACCGCATATCGGACCTGTCGCTGTCCGACCGTCAGCTCATCGAGATCAGCAAGGCGCTGTCGCACGATCCGCGCGTGCTGATCCTTGATGAAGCGACCTCGGCGCTGCCGCAGCGGGATGTGGACAAGCTGTGCAGTCTGCTGCTCCTGCTGAAGAGTCAAGGTCTGGGAATCATCTTTATTTCCCATCGCATGGCCGAGATCCGCCGGATCGCGGACAGGATGACGGTGCTGCGCGACGGCCGCAGCGTCGCAAGCTTCGCAAGCGGCGACATCGACGACGCTACGGTGATTCAGGAAATGCTGGGGCGCCGGCTCAGCCGCTCCCTGTCTCGGAGCGCTCGGCATCGCCCGGCGACTCCCCCCGCGCTGACCGTTGCGGATCTGCGCGTGCCGGGCAGGATCGACCGCGTGTCGTTCGCGATCGGTCAAGGTGAGGTTCTTGGGCTCACCGGCCTCGAGTTGCAGGGGCAGACCGACCTCCTGCTCGCGCTTTTCGGCGTCTACCGGCACATGTCCGGCCGCGTTGAGGTTGCAGGCCGTCCTGCAAGGCTCGGCGCGCCCTGGTGCGCGGTGCGCGCCGGGATCGCGATGGTCCCCGCCGAGCGCAAGACCGTCGGTGCATTGCTACCCCTGTCGATCCGCGAGAATATTGCTCTTCCCGTGCTGACGGCGCTCAGCCGGTTCGGCTTCATGCGAAACCACATGGAGCGGCAGCGCGCGCGCTCCCTGTCGGCCGAGCTGGAGATCGTCGCGAGTTCGATCGACGCGCCCGTTGCGTCGCTCAGCGGCGGCAACCAGCAGAAGGTCGTGCTCGCCAAGTGGTTCGGTACCTCGGCAAGCGTATTCCTGTTCTATGATCCCACGCGCGGCATAGACATCGGCGCGAAGGAAGCGGTCTATCGGCTGATTCGCAGACTCGCCGCCAGCGGCAAGGGCATTCTGCTCTACTCCACCGAGATCGAGGAACTCGTCGCACTCTGCGACCGGGTTCTGGTGATGGATCGCGGACGCCTGGTTGGCACGCTGAACGCTGACGAAATCAGCGAGGCGACCATCTTGCGTGCCACGCTCGGCATCGTAAGGCAGGCAGCGGCGGCCGAACCCGTTGGAGGGGCGGCATGAAATGGATGGCGCGCAATACGAGCACCGCGATCGTCTGCATCGGTTTCGTGCTCGTCCTGGCGTTTTACGCATTTCTGCAGCCGATGGTACTGACGCCGTTCGGACTGCGGTCGGTCGCCAATCACGGGGTCGGGCTTGGGCTAGCCGCGATCGCGCAGCTCACGGTGCTGCTCGTCGGGGGAATTGACCTTTCGGTGGGCGCCGTCATTGCCCTGACCAACTGCGTGGCTGCGACCTACCTCGTCGACGCTCCTGTACATGCTGGGCTGATCTGTCTGGGTGTCCTTGCCGCCGGGATCATTTGCGGCACCGTCAACGGCATCCTGGTCGTTTTCTCGCGGATTCAGCCGATCATCGTGACTCTGGCGACCTCGTATATCTTCACCGGGATCAGTCTGTACGTGCGTCCCTCGCCTGGCGGCAGCGTACCTGGCTTCCTGCACCAACTGCTTGCCGGTTCGAGCGGATACCTGCCCCGCTCGCTGGTGCTGCTGCTGGTCACGATGTACGTGTTCTGGCGCCCACTGCTCCAAACGCGGCTTGGCAAGGCGATTTACGCCGTGGGCGACAACGAGGGGGCGGCATTTCTCTCCGGGCTTCCTTCGACCCGTGCCAAGGTGTCGGCCTATGCCATAGCCGGGTTCGTGGCGGCGGTAGCGGGACTTTTCCTGACCGCCGAGACCACCTCCGGCGACGCCAGCATCGGCGCGACCTATACGCTGGGATCGGTGACCGCTGCCGTGCTCGGGGGCGCCTCTCTTGCTGGGGGACGCGGCGGCGTGCTGGGACCCACCGCCGCCGCGCTCCTCATTTCCATCCTGATCGGCGTGCTTTTCGCCGCGGGCATATCCACCTTCTATCAGAAGGTCTTCGAAGGAGGCATTCTGATGGTCGTGCTCCTCGTGGGCCGGGTGCATCTCCTGGGCGAACACAACTGGCTCGCCATCCTGCGCACGGTGTAGATGATGCCTCCGGCCCTCCGTCGCCTCGGCTGGCCGGCTGTTCCGGCGTTCAGCGGCGCCGCCATCTATGTCGTCCTGCTCGGGCTGGTGACGGTGGGCACCATCCTCAATCCGGCTTTCGCCTCCCTCGCCAATCTGCGGGCCCAACTGATGGTGGGGGCGCCGGTCGGGATCGTGGCGCTCGGGCAGACGATTCTCATCCTGACGGGGCAGATCGATCTGTCCGTGCCATGGACGATGACGTTTTCGGCCGTCGTGATGGCCTCGCTCTATGGTCAGGGTTACGGCGGGATCGAAGCCTTTGCGGCGGGTCTTGCGGTCGGCGGGGCCGTGGGCCTGCTCAATGCGGTCGGGGTCGCCATATTCCGCATTCAGTCGCTGGTGTGGACGCTGGCGATGAACACGCTGCTGCAGGGGATCACGCTGGTCTACACCAACGCCCAGCCGCCGAAATCCGGCGTTCCCCAGGTTGCGCGCGAGATGGCGATCGGCGCCGTCGCCGGTGTGCCGCTGGCATTTCTGCTGTGGTTCGCCGTCTCCGTCATCGCGATTGTGGTCATGCACCGGATGGCCTGGGGGCGGGCGCTGTATGCCACCGGGACCAACCCGATCGCCACGTTTTTCTCCGGAATCGACGTCCGGCGGGTCTATGTGCCGGCTTTCGTGGTCGCCGGCCTGTGCTCCGCCGTCGCCGGCATCCTGCTGGTCGGCTACACCTCCGAAAGCTATCTCGGCATGGGCGAGCCGTACCTGCTGCTTCCCATAGCGGCCGTGGTGATCGGCGGGACGAATATCCTTGGAGGGTCGGGGGGCTACACCGGCACGATCGCCGGCGTCCTCGTGCTCCTCGTTCTGGAAGCGATTCTCTCGGTGGCGCAGATATCCCAGGCCGGCCGCGATGTGATCTTCGGGCTGATCATTCTCACGGTCGTCGTGATCTACGGGCGCCAGCAGCGCGCCGGCGGGTGAACCAGGAAGCGAGGGCCAGCATATGGAACAACTGCCGCTCATCGATCCGCACCACCACCTTTGGGACCTGTCCGTGGGTCGTTATCCGTGGCTTCAGTATGATTTCGAACCCAAGCTGTTCGGCGAGTACGAGAAGATCAGGCGGAACTATCTGTTCGAGGACCTCTGGGCAGACGCAAGGAACCAGAACCTCGTCAAGTCGGTGCATCTGCAGGCGGAACACGCCCACGACGACCCGGTTGCCGAAACGCGATGGGTCCAGGACGTGGCCGACGCGCACGGCTTTCCCCATGGCATCGTGGCCTATGCCAACCTGGCAGCCCCGGACGCCGAGGCCGTTCTGGCCGCACACCGGCAGTTCCGCAATCTCCGCGGAATTCGCCAGATCCTCAACTATCACCCCGATCCGGCAAAAACATTCCTCGATCGTCCGGACCTGATGACGACAAGCGAATGGCAGGCCGGCTACATGCTTCTGCGCAAATACGACCTGTCCTTCGATCTGCAGCTCTATTATCCGCAGATGCCGGACGCATACCGGATCGCAGTCAAATTCCCCGACACGCAGATCATCCTCAATCACACGGGCATGCCGGTTGACCGCTCACCCGCCGACATCGCTGGATGGAAGGCGGGCATGGCGCAGCTTGCGCAGGCAGCGAACGTCGCCTGCAAGATTTCGGGCCTCGGGCTTGGTGACTGGAACTGGACAGTCGAGAGCATCAGGCCGTTCGTCCTTTACGCGATTGAGGTATTTGGTGTTCAGAGATGCATGTTCGCAAGCAATTTCCCTGTTGACAAACTTTTTAGTACATATGACGACGTATTTAATGCCTTCAAGTCCATCACCGACGGTTTCTCGCATGATGAGCGCTTGGCGATGTTTCATGACAACGCTGAAAGAACCTATCGACTTTGAACCGACTTTGAGAAGAACCTGATCATCGCGGCCTCGGTGTAGGTGGTATTCCAGAGCGCGATGGCGTTCAGCGTCAGGCCGAGGGCGCCGAGCTGCTCTTCCTGTTCCTGGCGATAGACTTTCCTGATTTCACCGCGGTCCCCATCGCAGACGCGGCGGGCGAGACGGTGCCTGAACTTCTGCCGGTTGAGCTGGGTGAGGATGCGCCGACGCCTCTCTTCGCTGTCGATGTAGCCTAGCATGTGCAGCGTCTTGATAATGCGGCCGAGTTCGGCGAGCGTGCGGGCAATGGCCGTCGGGCGGTCCTTCACGTGCAGCGCGCGCATGATGGCGCCGGCCGACGCCCTGTGCCGGGCTCCAAGGCGATCTTTCGTTGTAGGACGCAGGAATCTGCGGTTAGGCTACGTTCGCGACGGCGAATTCGCCGCTCATCGGGGGAATCCCGGCTAGAAGAAGAGGGACCGAATGGTCAGCATCGAGCCTGGCAATCGAGAAGGCCCTCCAAGAAGCCTGACAGGACCTCCGCGAGACATTGTGGTCATTGGAGCTTCGCGGGGAGGCGTCGAGGCCATAATAGGGATTGTCGCGGCCTTGCCGCCCAATCTGCAGTCCACGCTCCTCATCGTGCTTCACACCAGCCCTACGCATGCGAGCCGATTTCCTGCCGTCCTTTCCAAAGCCGGCCCACTTCCGGCTGAGCACGGAAGAACTGCCATGCGCATTGAGCGCGGCCGCATTTACGTGGCGCCCCCCGACCATCACATGACAGTCGGCCCGATCGGTTTCATTCAACTCGACCAAGGCCCTAAGGAACATCACACGAGGCCAGCCGTCGATCCACTTTTCCGGTCGGCGGCGAGCATATATGGCTCGCGCGTAATCGGAATCATACTGACGGGGGGCGGTAGCGATGGGACAAAAGGACTTATTGCTGTCGAACAGGCCGGCGGACTCGCAATAGTGCAGGATCCGGGTGATGCTCTCGATCCAAGTATGTCGATGAGCGTTCTTCTCCGTGACAACCCGAACCTCTGCTTGCCATTGAGCGAGATATCGGGCGTTATCATCCGTGAGGGTCGGTGCGATGCTGGGTGACGGCGCTCATGCGCGCAGCCTCGAAATCGTGGATTCGCTGACATTGTAGCTCTTGGAAAGCTCCTTGAGGGTTGCGCCTCGCTCCCGGCGGCTCCGGGCCTCCGCCTGCTGCTGAGGGGTGAGCGACCTGACCATCCATCAGTTCCCTGGCGTTTGCTGTTGACGGCTCGAATCTGTGTGTGATTCAAGGATTTGTACGCGCCGGAGACAAAATCCCTCACGGAAGCGGCCGGGTGGTCCGGCTGCGCCGGTGTAAAAGTCCATCGGTGTGAAGCTCTTTGCGTTGAGCGCAGAGGGCTGGGGGATGAAGCTCGTGGAACTGTATGGTCGGGTCCGCTACGCGGTGCGGATCGAGGGGATCAGCCGTCGTGAGGCGGCGCGGCGTTTTGGGATTGACCCTCGGACGGTGGCGAAGATGCTGGCCTTCTCGGTGCCGCCTGGTTACCGGCGCAGCCGTCCGCCGACGCGCCCGAAGCTGGATGCGTTCGTCGGGATCATCGACCGGATCCTGAAGGATGATAAGGGGCGGCTGGCGAAGCAGCGGCATACGTCCAAGCGGATTTTCGAGCGTTTGCGCGACGAGCACGGCTTCGGCGGCGGCGTGACGATCGTGAAGGACTCCGTGCTGGGTCAGCGCCAGCGGCAACGCGAGGTATTCGTGCCGCTGCGGCACGACCCTGGGCACGCGCAGGCGGATTTCGGCGAGGCGCTGGCGGTGATCGGCGGGGTGGAGCGGAAGATCCATTTCTTCGCGATGGACCTGCCGCACAGCGACGCCGGGTTCGTGCAGGCGTATCCCGCGGAGACGACGGAGGCGTTTTGCGCCGCACATGTCGCGGCGTTCGCGTTGTTCGGCGGCGTGCCGCTGTCGATCCTGTACGACAACACCAAGTTGGCGGTGGCGCGGATCCTGGGCGACGGGAGGCGGCAGCGCACGCGCGTGTTCGGCGAGTTGCAATCGCACTCCCTGTTCGCCGACCGCTTTGGGCGTCCCGGCAAGGGCAACGACAAGGGCAAGGTGGAGGGGCTGGTCGGGTTCGCTCGGCGGAACCACTTGGTGCCGGTGCCGCACGCCGCCAGCTTCGCGGCGTTGAACGAGCAATTGCTGGCGGACTGCCGCCGTCGGCTCGGCGATCGGCTGCGCGGCCACGACGCGACGATCGGCGCGCGGCTGGCGCGGGACCAGGCGTGCTTTCACGACCTGCCGCCGGCGCCTTACGAGGCATGCGACAAGCAGCCGGGGCGGGTGAGTTCGCTGTCGCTGGTGCGCTATCGCGGCACGGATTACTCGGTGCCGACGACCTACGGCCACCACGAGGTGCTGATCCGCGGCCATGTCGACAGCGTGGTGATCTCCTGCGGCGCGGAGGTCATCGCCCGGCATGTGCGGTCCTACGAGCGGGAGGGCTTCGTGTTCGACCCGCTGCATTACCTGGCGCTGCTGGAGCGCAAGATCGGCGCGCTCGACCAGGCGGCGCCGCTGGCCGGGTGGGCGTTGCCGGAGGAATTCGCGACGCTGCGCCGCCTGCTGGAGGCGCGCATGGGCAAGCAGGGCAAGCGCGAGTTCGTGCAGGTGCTGCGGCTGATGGAGGTGTTCACCGCCGAGGATGTCGCGGCCGGGGTGCGTGCCGCCATCGCGCGCGGCGCGGTCGGCTTCGAGGCGGTGAAGCCCCTCGTGCTGTGCCGGATCGAGCGCCGTCCGCCGCGGCTCGACATGACGGTGTATCCGTATCTGCCGCGCGCCCACGTGGCGGCCACCTCGGCCCGGACCTACCTGGACCTGCTGGCCGGGACGGCGTCATGACCGACGCATCGCCGGCCACGCCGCAAATCCTTCTGGCGCATCACCTGAAGGCGCTGAAGCTGCCGACCTTCCTGCGCGAGCATGAAAAGCTGGCGCGGCAGTGCGCCAGCGACGGGGTCGATCATGTCCGCTACCTGCTGCGGCTGGCGGAACTGGAACTGATCGAGCGGGAACGCCGGACAATCGAGCGTCGTATCAAGGAGGCCAGGTTCCCGGCGGTGAAGAGCCTCGACAGCTTCGACTTCCTGGCGCTGGCGTCGCTGAACAAGGCGTTGGTGCTGGAACTCGCGCGGTCGGAGTATGTGCTGCGCCGGGAGAACGTGATCGCGGTCGGCAACAGCGGTACGGGCAAGACGCACATCGCGCTCGGCCTGGGGCTGGCCGCCTGCCAGAAGGGCCTGTCGGTGGGCTTCACCACGGCGGCGGCTCTGGTGCACGAACTGATCGAGGCGCGCGACGAGAAGCGGCTGCTGCGGCTGCAACGCCAGCTGGCCGCGTGCAAACTGCTGGTGATCGACGAACTGGGCTACGTGCCGCTGTCGCAGACCGGCGCCGAATTGCTGTTCGAGGTGTTCAGCCAACGCTACGAGCGCGGCTCGACCATCGTCACCAGCAACCTGCCGTTCGACGAATGGACCGGCGTGTTCGCCTCCGAGCGTCTCACCGGCGCGCTGCTCGACCGGCTCACCCACCACGTCCACATCCTGGAAATGAACGGCGAAAGCTACAGGCTCAAACAGAGCAAGCGGCGTCAACGCGCCGACCGGGGCGCCAAATCACCGGAAAACCCTCCCGACGAATGACCGAGAGGCAGCAAGGCGCCCCGCGGGGCGCCTGGCTGCCATCGTCCGTGATGTAGTTTTGCTCCGGCCCGCCGATACATTCTTCCTCCGGCGTTGACATCACCGGACTCGTCGATGAATACCAACATTCGGCCATGTTACCGAGAACGCACGAACTGCCAAGCGATAGCGCGGACATCTGCGTCCGGGAGCGAGCTACACGCGGGGCGGGTTGAACGTTCGCCGTCACTCCGTGATTGGGATGGCTGCCGGTGCCTCGCCATAGCTGGTGACGCTCACCTCAAGCCAGGGCACGCCCGCCACGCCCTGGGGATGAGGCTGGGAAAGGGTAGAACGGCATCCGACCGCCTACGTTCGCCTACATGCGCCCCTTTAAACAGGGGACGTATTAGGGGACGCGCGCGACGATGACTCGGAAAGCCGTATGATTCCTTGATGGCAGGCGGAC